>NZ_VFEU01000010.1 GCF_007858255.1 Pseudomonas rhodesiae
TCGACCCAGGGGAAGGCCGAATATGGGTGATCCAGGTCTTCAATTCGTCGCGGTTCAGGGCGTTCCAGGCTGGGTGATTGATAGGGCACTGGAAGCGACGCGGCGGGTAGACCGCCCGAGATCGAATCGTTCTCGGGGTCAAGGGGGGTGTCGGACATGATGAATCTCCTGGCTGGGAGCGCGCTCAGGACTGGCGCGTTGTGCAAGGAGAATCAAACCCCCATCCGAGTGGGGTGGGTAACTGTCAGAATTGACAGTGGCGACGAACGGCAGCCGTTGGCGTCACGTTGAAGTGATCAACAACTTCACACTTTCTCTTACAAATTTTTCACGCTTTATTCACATCCCGCGACGTAGGGTGAAGCCTCATCCGTTACAAATGTTGCACATCAAGCCCGCCGCCCCAGCGGGCTTTTTTTTTGCCTCGAAAAACTACCGTTCAGCGCGACGCTTTAGCGCTTGGCGCCGCAGCCTCTTCACGAATCGCGCGCTGGGTGTCCAGCACTTTGGCCAGGGCGGTTTCCGCTTCAGGGCTCTGCTGCGGTACACGGATCGCTGCCGAGACCAGGGTAATCAGTTTGGCCATGACTTCCGCATCGGTAGCCGGACGGCCGAGGCTCATGGAATTCATCAGCAGGCGCAGCTCGGTGCCGGCCATCACCCCAGAGATCGCCTTGAGAGCAAATTGCAGGCGCACCCCCAGCTCGTTGCGCGGTAAATCCGGCAAGGCCAGGGCGAAGGCTTCGAAGAAGCGCTGGAACACCGGTTGGTAATGCACTTTGAGGTATTCCTGGATAAACGGCGACGTATCGCTGTAGACGCGCCCCAGGAACCGAATGAACGAGCGCCCTTCTCCACTGGCCGGGTCGCTGCGCTCCAGGCCCATGGCCGGAGCGAAAAGCACGCCGAGCAAGGTGTCGCAGTCCAGCGGGCCATCGGATTCGGCTTCGCAACGTGCCAACAATTCCAGACGCTGTTCGTTGAGCGGTTCCAGGCGCTGCATCAGCAGGGTTTTCATCAGGGAATCCTTGTCCCCAAAGTGGTAATTCACCGCAGCCAGGTTGACCTGGGCACGCTCGGTAATCTGCCGTAACAAAACCGCGTCATATCCGTACTTGATGAAGAGAGCCTCTGTCGCATCCAGCAAGCGAGTCTTGGTAACGTTTGGAGCGCTGAGTTTCTTCGCGACCATTAGGGATCCCACGGAAATATTGTTTTAAAAAATAATTTGATTTTTTATACCGGGGCCGTCGTGCGAAAGCAAGCTGTGACACCTTACCGTGGCATTCAAAACCTTACCGGACGGCTACTTGAGGGCAGACTGAAGGCGTCGGGGCAACCTGCTGAGGATGTGGGGAAAATCATTTCAAAGGGTAAAACCGCTCTATATCCATGGCTGGCGAAGCCCAGGGAACGCGGTTAGTATTCAAACAATATTTTAAAAACAAGAAATTAAACCAGTCCGTAACCCGTACCTGTCACCCGCGAATTTGTTACAACGCTTTGCTTGGGGATCAGGCACCGTCGAGACTGAAGGCGTAGTCAAGATGACAGGCAACTCCACGCTCCCAGGCTTGATTTCCTTGCACGGCATCGGCAAACGCTATCAATTGGCCGGGCAGGAACTGTCCATTCTCAACGATGTATGCCTCTGCATCGCCCGTGGCGACAGCTGCGGCATTCTCGGTGCCTCCGGTTCCGGCAAAAGTACCCTGCTCAACATTCTCGGCCTGCTGGACCTGCCCAACTGCGGCCAGTACCACTTCGCCGGCCACGATATTTTCAGCGCCAGCCCCGACGAACTGGCGGCGATCCGCAATCAGCAGATCGGTTTCGTATTCCAGAGCTTCAACCTGCTGCCGCGCCTGAGCGCGCTGGACAATGTCGCCCTGCCCCTGAGCTATCGCGGCGTGTCGCGCCATGCCTCGGTGGAACAGGCCCTGCGCATGCTCGAACAGGTGGGCCTGGCCGAGCGCGCCCACCATCGCCCCGCCGATCTTTCCGGCGGCCAGCGCCAACGCGTGGCCATCGCCCGCGCGCTGGTGGGCAACCCGTCGGTGATCCTCGCCGACGAACCCACCGGCAATCTCGACAGCGGCACCGCTCAGGACATCATGAACCTGCTGCTGGCCCTCAACCGCGAACAGCAGGTCACCCTGGTCATCGTCACCCACGACCCGCAGATCGCCGAGCGCCTGGAGCGCAAGATCCTGGTGCGCAACGGTGTGGTGCAAGAGGTTGGGCGCCTATGAGCCTGCGGGTCGAGCAAAGCCTCAGCCAGCTGCTGCATGAAGCCCTCGTCAGTCTGCGCACCCTGGGCAAGCGCTCGATGCTGGCGCTGCTGGGCATCGTTATCGGCAGTTCGTCGGTGGTGGCGCTGATCAATATCGGCCATAACGCTTCGGTGGATGCCGCCTTGATCTTCAAGGACATGGGCACCGACACCCTGGTGGTGCAATTCCCCCCCAAGGGCAGCGCTAACGTGCCGATGCGCACGCACTTGGACCTGGACGCCGTGCGCCAGGCCGTTCCGGGCATTGCCCATATCGGCGCGCTCAGCCTGTTCAGCGGGCCCATTGTGTTCCATGGGCGCAGCGTCAACGCCAACTTCGTCGGTAGCACGCCGGATGTCGCTGCGGCGATGCGCCTGACCTTGCAACACGGCCGCTTCCTGTCGGGCTTCGATGTCAACGAAACCTACGCCGTGATCGGCGCCGACGTTGCCCAGGCCCTGAGCGCGCCGGGGGATCCCTTGCGGCTGGGGGACCGCGTGCGCATCAACGACTACCTGTTTCTGGTGGTGGGCCTGCTGCAGCCCCAGCCACGGGCGATGCTGATGCCGGTGCAGCCCGGCGAGTCGCTGTTTCTGCCCGCCGAGGGCATGCGGCGCATCTACGCGGCGCCGCAGATCAACAACCTGATCATCCGCGCCGCTGTCGGCCAGGACATGGAACACCTGGCCCGGGCCGCGGCCGACGCCCTGCGCGCCCAACTCACCGAGCACGATGTCGACATCCAGGTGCCCCAGCAAATGATCGATGGCATGACGCGCCAGAGCCGCACCTTCGCTTACTTGCTGCTGGCCCTCGGCGCGATTTCCCTGATCGGCGGCGGCGTGGGCGTGATGAACGTGATGCTGATGAATGTCTCGGAGCGCCGCCGCGAAATCGGCATCCGCATGGCGCTGGGCGCGCGGCAGCGAGATATTCGCAATCTGTTTTTGCTCGAAGCGGTCACCCTCACCGCCGTCGGCGCCCTGTGCGGCGCGGTGCTCGGCATGACCGCCGCCTGGTTGTACGCCTGGTTATCGGGCTGGGTGTTCGACCTGGCGGCCGCCGCCCTGCCCTTGGGGGTGGGCAGCACATTGTTGGTGGGCCTGTTTTTCGGCATTTACCCGGCGGTCTCGGCGTCGCGGTTGCAGCCGGTGGAGGCCCTGCGCGATGAATAGATGGCTGCTGTGCCTCGCCCTGATCAGCCTGCCCGGCATGGCGGCCGACGTGGTCATCAAACCCTCGGCGCCCAGCACCACCCGCAGCGGCTACGACCGAGGCGTCTCGCTGAAAGCCCAGATCACCGACCTGACCCTGGGCGACGCCGTGTACCTGGGCCTGCGCAACAATCCAGCGATCCGCAGCGCTTACCTGCAACGGGTGGCGCAGAAATTCGACTTGCGGGTCGCCGAAGATGTGTTCAACCCCAAGCTGACCCTCAACAGTTCCTATCGCAGCACCCGCGGTTCGGTCGACAACGCGCGCAATGCCAATGTCACGCCGTCCAGCAGCCTGCTCGGCGAGTACGGCACGCGCCTGAGCATGTCCTGGACCCAGCAACTGAACAACGCCGACCGCGCCGGCCGCTACCGCAGCGATGGCCTGGACCTGGCGATCATCCAGCCGCTGCTGCGCGGTGCCGGCTGGGATGCCACCACCGCACCGCTGCGCCTATCGCGCCTGGCGGAACAGGCCAACCGCCTGAACCTCAAGGCCACCGTTGCGCAGACCATCAGCCAGATCATCGCCACCTACCGCGAGCTGCTGCGCGCTCAGGAACAATTGAGCATTGTGCAGGATGCGCTCAAGCGCTCCGGCACCTTGCTGGAAGTCAACCGGGCCTTGATCGGCGCCGGGCGCATGGCCGAGTTTGAAATCGTGCAGACCGAAGCCGATATCGCCACCCAGCAACTGGGCGTGGAAGAAGCGCAGAACCAGCTGGACACCAATCGCCTGGCCCTGCTGCGCCTGCTGGCGCTGGACCTGTCCACGCCGATCCGCGCCACCGAAGCCCTGGAGGCCCGGCCCATGCAAATCGACAAGCGCCAGGCGTTCAACCTGGCGCAGACCCAACAGCCGGAATACCTCGCCGCCCTGCTCGGCAGCCAGCAAGCCGACCTCAACCTGGTGATCGCCAAAGACTCCGGGCGCTGGCAGGTGGACCTGGTGGCCGGCGCAAACCAGATACGTGACACCTACAATAACGACGCCGGCAGCAGCAATAACCGCACATGGGACAGCTATGCCGGCGTGCAGGTGCAGATCCCCATCGGGGATATCAGCACCCGCCAGGCCGAAGTGCGCGCGCGCGTGAATGTCGAGGACCAGCAGGTGCGCATCACCGACGCCCGCCAAGAGCTGGAGCGTAGCGTCAACGATGTGGTGCGCGACCTGGGCACACGCTGGCGCCAGTATGAAATCGCCCAGCGCGCCGTGGAGCTGTCGCGGCGCAAGATCGAGATCGAACGGGAAAAACTCAGCGCCGGGCGCTCCACCAACTTCCAGGTGTTGAGCTTCGAGACCGACTTGCGCAACGCTGAAAACGCGCAGCTCAACGCGTTGATCGCTTATCTGAACGCCCAGACCCAGCTCGATCTGACCCTGGGCATGACGCTGGAAAGTTGGGAAATTGCCCTCAATGACTACTAATCGAAAAGCCCTGCTGGGCGCTGTGCTGATCCTGCTGCTGGGCGGCGTGGGGCTGGCCCTGCGCAGCCCGGCCTCCGCTCCCGACGGCACGCCCGAGCAGTGGCTGGCGGTCAAGCCCGACGCGCTGGTGCATGAGATCGGCCTGGTGGGCAAAATCGAGCCCGACACCACGCTTGTGCTCACCGCGCCGTTTGACGGCAATGTGCAGGCCAATCTGGTCGAGCAAGGCCAGCGGGTCGAGGCCGGCCAGGTGTTGCTGCGCATGGACCCGGCCACCCTCGAAGTGCAATTGCGCGATGCCCTCTCCGCCCAACTCAAGGCCCGGCGCACCGTGCAGGAAATGCAGGACTGGGACAGCAGCCCCACCGTCAGCCGCGCCCGCCGCAGCCTGCGCACCGCGCAGATGAGCGCCGACAACACGCAGCGCAAACTCACCGAAAGCGAGAATCTGTTCAAACGCGGCATCATCCCACGCAACGAACTGGACGACCTGCGCCAGCAAGCCCAGCAGCAGCAATTGGACCTCGCTTCGGCCCGCAGCGAACTGCAACAGGCGCTGGAACAGGGCAAGGGCGAATACCGCCAGATCGCCGATATGGAGCTGACCAACGCCACCGTGAAATACGAAGCCCTGCGCACCCTGCTTGCAGCCCAAGAGGTGAAGGCGCCGTTCTCCGGCATCGTGGTACCCGCCCCCGGCAACAACGCCCCGGCCGGTGGTGGCAACGCCAACGCGCCGATCCAGGCCGGCAGCAAGGTCAGCCAGGGCCAGGTGCTGTTTGGCTTGGCGAATATCGAACGGTTAAAGATCGTCGCCAAGGTGTCGGAGCTGGATATCAACCAACTGCACCAGGGCCAGGCCGTGGAAGTCATGGGCGACGGGTTCGACGGCGAACGGCTGAAGGGCTCCGTCAGTGTGGTCAGCGGCCTGGCCATCGCCAGCGACACCCAGGGCAGCGCACAGTTTCCGGTGACCTTGTCGATCCCCACACTCACCCCAGAGCAGCTACAGCGGGTGCGGTTGGGCATGAGTGCGCGGCTGACCATCGTCACTTACAACAATGAACAGGCAATCGTGATTCCCAGCCAGGCGATTGAGCCGGACATGACGGTGGCGTACCGCGAGGCGATGGATAAACCAGTGCAACGGGTGAAGGTCACCACCGGCCAGTCGACGGCGCAAGGGGTTGAGGTGTTCGGCCTGAAGCCCGGCCTTGTGAAAATCTCAAAATAAATGAAGAACCACTGTGGGAGGGGGCTTGCCCCCGATAGCGGTGGCTCAGTCAAGAATTGGCCAACTGACACACCGCCATCGGGGTCAAGCCCCCTCCCACATTAAGTCCTTTGTCAGCTTCTATTAGACCTCTGTCAGCTTCGTGGTCAGCGGCCTGGCCATCGCCAGCGACACCCAGGGCAGCGCACAGTTTCCGGTGACCTTGTCGATCCCCACACTCACCCCAGAGCAGCTACAGCGGGTGCGGTTGGGCATGAGTGCGCGGTTGACCATCGTCACTTACAACAATGAACAGGCAATCGTGATTCCCAGCCAAGCGATTGAGCCGGACATGACGGTGGCGTACCGCGAGGCGATGGATAAACCGGTGGAACGGGTGAAGGTCACCACCGGCCAGTCGACGGCGCAAGGGGTTGAAGTGTTCGGCCTGAAACCCGGCCTTGTGAAAATCTCAAAATAAATGCAGATCCACTGTGGGAGGGGGCTTGCCCCCGATAGCTGTGGCTCAGTCAAGAATTGGCCAACTGACACACCGCCATCGAGGGCAAGCCCCCTCCCACATTAAGTCCTCTGTCAGCTTCTATTAGACCTCTGTCAGCTTCGTGGTCAGCGCCTGGCCATCGCCAGCGACACCCAGGGCAGCGCACAGTTTCCGGTGACCTTGTCGATCCCCACACTCACCCCAGAGCAGCTACAGCGGGTGCGGTTGGGCATGAGTGCGCGGCTGACCATCGTCACTTACAACAATGAACAGGCAATCGTGATTCCCAGCCAGGCGATTGAGCCGGACATGACGGTGGCGTACCGCGAGGCGATGGATAAACCGGTGGAACGGGTGAAGGTCACCACCGGCCAGTCGACGGCGCAAGGGGTTGAGGTGTTCGGCCTGAAGCCCGGCCTTGTGAAAATCTCAAAATAAATGAAGAACCACTGTGGGAGGGGGCTTGCCCCCGATAGCGGTGGCTCAGTCAAGAATTGGCCAACTGACACACTGCCATCGGGGGCAAGCCCCCTCCCACATTAAGTCCTCTGTCAGCTTCTTTTAGTCCTTTGTCAGCTTCTGTTAGACCGCTGCCAGCTTCGAGGCCAGGGCTTTGGCTTGCAGCGCCACATCCGTCACTGCCGTGCTCTCCCACCACATTCCGCGCAACGGCGGGCCCATGGCGAACAATCGCGCGCTGACCTGGCCCTGGGCATCCAGCACCGCCCCCGAGACATCCGCTGCGATGCCCAATGCCAACGGCCCGGGCTGGATCAACCCGCGCTTGAGCAACTGCTGCGGCAAGGGCCGGGCTACGCGGCGCCAGTCGTATTCGATGCCGCTGGAGTTGATCAGCGCCGCGCCCGTCACTTGAGTGAGCGTCTGTTCGCCGCGTTGGCGCACCGCGATGGTGACGCCGCTTTGCGCGGGCACCAGCCCCTTGAATGACGCCGCACGAATACGCAACCGCCCCTCCTCATGCAAACGCGCCACTAGCTGCGCGCTCAGCGGCGGCGAGCGGTGGTGATGACTTTCCCACCACGGCCGCACATGGCGCACGAACTGGCGCTTCTCGCGCTCGCTGGCCTGGCTCCAGAGACGGCCGATATGGACACGCACGGTGTCCAGCGGCGCTTGCCAGTCGATGCCCTGGGCCTGCGCGATGGTGCATTGGCGACGCAGTTCGCGCAGCAGTTGCCGAGGGCTGCGCAAGGCCGGGTCGGCAGCCAGGAAGTCGTCCCAGGCCGGCGGTTGCCGGCGCACATGGGGCAACAGGCCATGGCGCGAAAAGATCTCGATGGGCCCGCGATGCCCGGCCTGTTCCAGGGACACCACGGCGTCCACCATGGTCAACCCGGAGCCAATAATCAGCACCGTCGAGCGTGGATCCAGGCGCCTCATGGTCGCCACGTCCCATGGGTCGACCGCCGCCGCGTTGACGCCGCTGGAGTGGGTCTGCGGCGTGCGCGCCGCCGGGAACATGCCGGTAGCCAATACCGCAAAGTTACCGCGCAACCGCTGGCCGTTATCGAGGGTCAGCAGGGTTGAATCCGCATCCACCTGCACGTCGATCACTTCGGCCCTGACATGCTCCACCGTGGACGCCGAGCGTGCCTTGGCCTCGGCCAGCCGCTGCTGCGCATACACACCAAATAGCCCGCGCGGCGGGAACAGCTCGCTGATCGGCACCGCCTGCTCGGCCGACTCCGGCCAACCGCCGGCCGCGATGTGTTCGGTGAGCCACTGCGTGAGGTCGTCGGGGTTGTCCGGGTCCACGCTCATGCGCGCGGCGTTGCCGTTGAGGGTGTGGCCCAGTTCGACCGCACTGTAAGCCTCGCCCCGACCCAGTTCGGCGCGCGGTTCGATCACCAGGATCTGGCGCCGACCGGGCAGGCGCAGCAGTTGTACGGCCAGCATCGTGCCGCTCAGGCCGCCGCCGATGATCAGCACATCAGCGTTGCGGGTGGATTCCGTCATGCAGGTTCGCCCTTACTGTTTACCCAGGTAGATGTCATGCAGGTCGCCGCGCGCCCGCAGTTCAGCGGCACTGCCGCTCAAGGCCACGCGCCCAGTATCGAGCACATAGCCATGGGCCGCATAGGTGAGCGCGACGTTAATGTTCTGCTCGGCGATCAGGAAGCTCACCTGCTGTTCGCGGTTGAGCTGCGCAATGATCTCGAAGATCTCCTGCACGATCATAGGCGCCAAACCCATGGACGGCTCGTCGAGCAGTACCAAAGTAGGACGGGTCATCAACGCTCGGCCGATGGCGACCATCTGTTGCTCGCCGCCGGAGGTCAGCCCGGCGCGGGTGTGGCGCTTGGTCTTGAGCCGTGGGAACCAGGTGTAAATGCGCTCCAGGTCCTGGGCCATGGCCTTGCGGCTCAAACGCCGCACAAAGCCGCCGCTGCGCAGGTTGTCTTCCACGCTGAGCTGGCCGAACACATGGCGGCCCTCCAGCACATGCACCATGCCCTGGCGCACGCGCTGGTTGGGATCAATGCCGGCCAGGTCCGCACCGGCATATTCGATCACCCCCCGGCTGACCTCGGCGCGCTCGGCGCGCACCAGCCCGGAAATGGCCTTGAGGGTGGTACTCTTGCCGGCGCCATTGGCACCCAGCAAGGCGACGATGGCGCCCTTGGGCACGCTCAGTGACACCCCGGCCACCGCCAGGATCGCGCCGTCGTAGACCACCTCGATATCGTTGACAGTCAACAGCGCCGGGCTCGCCGACACACTGGCAGGTTGGTTCATGGCTTATTCATCCCCGGTGCAGGCGCGTGGCGTCAGGCCTTTTTCCTTGGCGAACGCGGCGGACTTCTCGTCGATCAGCGGGCGCAGCAGCGCACGGTCGGCGGCGATCCAATCGCTGATCAGCGTCCAGTTCGCACCGTCCCATTGCTGCACCCGCGCCGAGCCGCCACCTTCGTGATCGCGGCACGACAGTTTCAGGTTCTGCATCAGGCCCAGGTAGCCCATGTCTTTCAAGCGCGCATCGTCGATGTTCAAGTGCTCCAGGCCCCAACGCCCCTCTTCGCCGTTGAGCGGACGCTTGCCGAACTTGGCCTGGGCGGTGCGGATCGCCTCGACCGCCACGGCGGCGTTCACCAGGCCGGAGTTGTAGTAGACGCTGCCGAAGTTCTTCAGGTCCTTGAGGTCGCTGTGGCCTTTGTCGAGCACGTATTGTTTGAGGCGTTTGTGAATCTCGAAATCCGCCCCCGCCGGGTACGGTGTCAGCGCCAGGTAACCCTTGGCGGCGGCGCCGGCAGGCAGCACGTCCTCGCTGGAGCTGGCCCAGATATCGCCGATGATATGGTCCACCGGAAAGCCGAAGCGCGCCGCCGTCTTCACCGCCACCGGCGTGGACACGCCCCAGGTACGCAGGAACACCCAATCCGGGTTGGCCTGGCGCACCTGGCGCCATTGCGCGGACTGTTCGTTGCCCGGATCGGCCACCGGGATCTGGATATTTTCAAAGCCGTATTTTTCCGCCAGCAGCTTCAGCGGGCCGAGGGTTTCACGTCCGTAGGCCGAGTCGTGGTACACCGTGGCAATCTTCTTGCCCTTGAGTTTGTCGAAACCGCCCTCCCGCTCGGCGATGTAGTTCACCAGGCTCGATGCCTCGCTGTAGAAGGTCAGCATCACCGGGAAGTTGTAGGGGAATACGGTGCCATCGGTGGCCTCGGTACGCCCGTAGCCGAGGGTGATCAATGGGATCTTATCCACCTCGGCCCGCTCGCTCAGCGCATAAGCCGCTGGCGCGCCATTGGGTTGGTACACCGCGACCGGGGCGCCATCCAGACCGTTTTTAAAGCGCTCGTAGCACTCGATGCCTTTCTCGGCGGTCCACTCGGTCTCGCATTCCTGCCACACCAGTTTCACCCCGTTGATGCCACCCTCGACCTCGTTGATATAGCGCAAATAGTCGATCATCCCGGCCCACACCTGCACGCCGCTGGACGCGTAGGCGCCGACACGGTAAGTAGCCAGCGGGATAAATTGCTGGTCCGGGGACGCCACCGCCGGGGGCACGCTGGTGGTGAACGCAGCCACGGCTAACGCGGCGCCGGCCAGGGATTGTTTGAAGGATGCACGCATAGGAAGTTCTCTTGAGGTTAGAAACGCAGCGGCCACTGGCGCAGCCGATCGCGAAGGGTGTGCAACAGGCGAATCAAACCGTCGGGTTCCTTGATCAGGAACACGATGATCAACACGCCAAAGATGATTTTCTGCAGGTTCTGCAACTGCCCCGCATCCACCGCGCCACCGAACAGCGCCTGACCGGCGTGGCTGAGGAAAATCGGCAGCAGGCTGATAAACGCGGCGCCGACAAAGTTGCCGGCGATACTACCCATGCCGCCGATAATGATGATGAACAGAATCTGGAACGAGCGATTGATATCGAAGCTGCTGGCGCTGGCCGTGCCCAGGTAAGCGAAGGCCCACAGCGCCCCGGCGATGCCCAGATAGAACGAGCTGACCGCAAACGCCAGGCGCTTGTAGCGCGCCACCGGAATGCCGATCACAGCGGCGGCGGTGTCCATGTCGCGGATCGCCATCCAATTGCGCCCCACCTGGCTGCGCACCAGGTTCACGGCCGTCCAGGTCAACAGCAACACGCTGACCAGGGTCAGCCAATAGCGGCCCAACGGGGTGTTGAGGTCATGGCCGAACAACGTCAGAGCGGGCGCGGAAATGGTGCCGGATGAACCGTAGTTGTAGAACCAGGGAAACTTGACGAACAACCATTCCAGAAAAAACTGCGCGGCCAGGGTAGTGACCATCAGGTAGAACCCCTTGATCCGCGAGCTGGGCAAACCAAACAGCAGGCCCACCAGCGCGCTGATCACGCCGCCGCCGAGCAACGCCACCGGCAGGCCCAACTCAGGCAAACGCAGTAAAAAGCCATAGGTGGCAAACGCACCGACCGCCATGAAGCCCGCAGCGCCCACCGAGGTCTGCCCGGTGTAGCCGGTCAGCAGGTTCAGGCCCAGACCGGCCAGGGACAACACCAGAAACGGGATCAAAATCGCATTGAGCCAATAATCATTGCCCCACAGCGGCACCACGATAAAGGCCAAGCCCAGCAAGCCGATCAGGCCCCAGGGCGCACGCCGCTGGATCAGCAACAAGGGCGCGGCGTGTTCAACGACAGGGATCGACATAGGTTCAGACTCGCTCGATGGCGCGCTCGCCGAACAGGCCGGCGGGACGCATATACAGGAAGGCCAGGGCCAGGACATAGGCGAACCACGGCGTGATGCCGCCGCCGATCAGCGGGCCGATGTACACCTCGGCGAGGTTCTCCGCGGCGCCAACGATCAGCCCACCGACCATCGCCCCGCCAATCGAAGTGAAGCCACCGATGATCAACACCGGCAACGCCTTGAGCACCACTAGCGACAGCGAGAACTGCACGCCCTGGCGCGCCCCCCACAGCAGCCCCGCCACCAGCCCGACCACACCGGCCACCGCCCATACGATCTGCCAGATGCGGTTGAGGTGGATGCCGATGGACAGCGCCGCCGTGGTGTCATCCGCCACCGCCCGCAACGACACGCCGATGCGGGTCTTGTTGAACAGCAGCGCCAGCACCGTCACCAGCACCCCTGCGGCAGCCGCGGCGACCAGGTCAAACTGGCTGAGCATCAGCGGCCCGACAAACAGCGGCACGTCGTCGATCCCGAGATCCAGCGCGCGCACCTGGGAGCCCATCAGGCCCTGAGCCAAGCCTTCGATAATGAACGACAGGCCCAGGGTGGCCATGAACAAGGTGATTTGCGAACGGTTCACCAGCGGCCGCAAGACCAACCGTTCGATAAGCAACGCGCCGCCAATCATCACGATGACCGTCAGCAGTAACGCCAGGGCAAATGGCACGCCCTGGTCATGCAGGCTGACAAAAGTCAGCGCGGCAAACAGCAGCATCGCGCCCTGGGCAAAATTGAACACGCCGCTGGCCTTGTAGATCAGCACGAAGCCGATGGCGACCAGCGAATACAGGGTGCCGGCGAGCAGGCCGCCGAGCAGGGTTTCAAAGAAGAACGTCATCAGTGAACGACTCCCAGGTAGGCCGCGATTACCTCGGGGTTGGCCTGTACTTGGGCGGGCGTGCCGTCGCCGACCTTGCGCCCGTAGTCCAGCACCACCACATGGTCGGACAGGCCCATGACCACACCGATATCGTGTTCGATCAACACCACCGTGGTGCCCAGGTCGCGGTTCACATCGGCGACAAAGCGCGCCATTTCCTGTTTTTCCTCGGCGTTCATGCCGGCCATGGGCTCGTCCAGCAACAACAGGCTGGGCTCGGCGATCAGTGCGCGGCCCAATTCCACGCGCTTTTGCAGGCCGTAGGACAGATTGCCCACCAGCACATCGCGGTGGGCTTGCAACTCTAGAAATTCGAGAACGCCCTGGCCGCGCAGGCCAAACGCCTCGGCTTCGCGTCGCGCCCGGGGTAAGCCCAGGGCCTGCTCGATAAAGGTGCTGCGCATATACCGCGACAGACCGGTGAGGAGGTTGTCGAGCACGCTCATTTTTTTGAACAAGGCGTTGTTCTGAAAGGTGCGACCGATACCCCGGCGTGCCGCCCCCAAGGGGTCGATGCGCTGGAAATGCTGGTCGTCGAATATGATCTCGCCGGCATCGAAGCGGTATACGCCGTTGAGTACATTGAGCAGCGAACTTTTGCCGGCGCCGTTAGGGCCGATCAACGCGCATATCTCGCCGCGCTGCACGTCGAACGACAGCCCGCTGATCGCCTTGACCCCTTTGAACGACAGCGAAATATCCCGCACTTGGAGGATGGCTTGGCTCATGCGCTTTTCCGTTTGAATTCGGCGAGCCACGTTGGCTCGACATTGGACTTGATGGGTTGCCAGATAGACGTCAGGCGCTGGAAGCCCAACAACCGGCGCACGCGATTTTTCAGCACACGACGCAGGCCACTGCGGGCATCCGCGATGGCCCACTCACACAGGCGCCGACGCCAGGTGCCGTGGGGCGCAAGGCGGCTTTCGATGTCGTCGGCCACCTGTTGCAAACGCGCCGGCGATAACAGCAGCCCCGTGGGCGCGACTTCACTGCGATCACGTCGCGCCGACGCCGGGTTCTCCGGGAAGGCCAGGCCGTGGCCGCTGTGCAGCCATTGCTCCAGCACCACCGCCAGACCGTCTTGCCACTGGGTACTGTCCTCGCTCCACAGCGCGGTTTCGGCTGTGGGTTGCCACCAACGCTGCAGGTGCTGCGCAGGGTCAACCGGGCCGAGCAGTTGGGCAAAGTCCAACCGCTGGGTAAACGCCCAATCGGGCTGGCGACCTTGCACGTAGACGTGGCTGGGACGGATACGCCATAGCTGTTGTTCCAGCGCCTGGGGTTCCAGGTTGTCGGGAAGCGTCAGCACCTGACCGCCGACGGACTGGGCCGCCAACGCCAGCAACAACAGGTTCGGCTCAAACGCGCCACTGAGCACCAAACGAGACTGATCGCTCAAACCTTGCTGGCGCAAACCATCGGCCAGCCGTTCTACGTCGCGCAGGGCGTCGATCCAGCGCCACGCGTGCCACAGGCCCTGACGCTTGTGGCGCAGGGCAATGTGCAGCGGTGTGAGTTGTGCCCAGTGGCGCAGGTGTTCCAGAAGAGCCTTGGGTTCGTGCACGCTCATAGGGGGTTGCTCCTATTGGGGTGGTATGCGTGCGGTGGTCCGCTGGCTGAGTATTTGTGTATCAACGCAGGACGATTGTGGGAGGGGCGGTGCGAGGATTCGACTTGCCCCCGATGGCGGTGGGCCAGTTAGAGCACTCATGACTGACCCACCGCTATCGGGGGCAAGTCGAATCGTCGCACCGCCCCTCCCACAGTAGTTTTTTGTACCCCAGATAAATTGCGGTAGCCCGCGCCGGGGTGGTTCGAGCCCAACCTTGCACCATCACCAAACAACTTCTCGCGCAGCGTGCCTTGGGCGTATTCGGTCTTGTACGCGCCACGCTTCTGCAACTCCGGCACCAGCCAGTCGACGGCGTCGATAAAGGTTTCGTGGGTCAACGCATAGGCCAGGTTGAAGCCGTCCACGTCGGTCTCTTCGACCCATTCCTGCAACAGGTCAGCCACGGTCTCTGGGCCGCCGACGAACAGCGGGCCAAAGCCGCCGATACCAACCCAGTCGGCCAGTTCGTTGGGGGTCCAGACCTTGTTCGGGTCGGCCGTGGAGAAGGCTTCCACCGCCGATTGAATGGCGTTGGTGTGCACATGTTTGAGTGGTTCGTCGGGTTTGAACTGGCTGAAGTCGATGCCGGTCCAGCCGGAGATCAACGCCATGGCGCCTTCGTAGCTGACGTAGGTTTTGTACTCGTCGAACTTGGCTTTGGCCTGGGCGTCGGTTTCGCCGACGATCACCGTCTGCAAGTTGAAAATCAGGATTTTCTTCGGGTCCCGCCCTGCCTCGGCCGCGCGGCGGCGAATATCGGCGACGGTCTTTTTCAGCAGCACCTTGGACGGCGCCGCGACGAACACGCACTCGGCCTGCTCGGCAGCGAACTGCTTGCCACGGCTGGACGCACCGGCCTGGTACAGCACCGGCGTGCGCTGCGGCGACGGCTCGCACAGGTGGATGCCGGGCACCTGGAAGTGCTTGCCGACGTGGCGGATCTCATGGATTTTGCTCGGATCGCTGAATATCCGGCGCTCGCGATCACGCAATACCGCGCCCTCCTCCCAACTGCCCTCCCAGAGTTTGTAGCAAACCTCCAGGTACTCTTCGGCATAGTCATAGCGCGCGTCGTGTTCGGTCTGGGCTTTCTGCCCCAGGTTCTTGGCCCCGCTTTCCAGGTACGAGGTGACGATGTTCCAGCCGATGCGGCCTTGGGTCAGGTGATCGAGGGTCGAAAGCCGGCGCGCGAACGGGTACGGGTGTTCGAACGACAGCGAGGCCGTCAGGCCAAACCCCAGGTGCTCGGTGACCATCGCCATAGGGGCGATCAGCGACAGCGGATCGTTGACCGGCACTTGGGTAGCCTGGCGAATCGCTGCGTCGCCATTGCCGTTGTACACGTCGTAGATACCCAGCACATCGGCGATAAACAGCCCATCGAACTTGCCCCGCTCCAGGATTTTTGCCAGGTCGGTCCAGTACGCCAAGTCCTTGTACTGCCACGAACGGTCGCGCGGGTGCGCCCATAGGCCGGGGGATTGGTGGCCGACGCAATTCATGTCGAAGGCATTCAGGCGGATTTCACGGGCCATCAGTGCACTCCGTTGAGGTGGTAGTTACCGACTGCGTGGTAGGTGTGACGCAGCGGGTTATCCAGGCTTGAAGGCAGCTCGCTGCGTTGGCCGGTCAATTCGAATTCGGTGTTGCTGGCAGCAATCAGTGCTTCGGCCGCAGCGATCTGCGCTTCGGCGCGGGCGACCGGGCTGGGGTGGGTCTCGGCCCGTTCGAGCAAGGCGGCGGCCACGTCGACGCGGATCTGCAGATCGCCAAAGCGGCTGATCACGTAGGGGTCATCGCTGCGTTCGACATGTCGACGGGTGCTGTCCAGCAGTTGGCGCGCAAGGGTCAGTGTGGTCATGGGTCAGGTCTCTCAGTTCCAGGCGTGGCGTGCAGGCTTCACGCCGTTGAGCACGAAATTGCCGATCAAGTGGTATTTCCAGCGGGCCGGGTCGTGCAGGGTGTGGGTGCGGGCATTGCGCCAGAACCGGTCGAGGTTGTACTTGCCCGTCACCGAGCGCGTACCGGCCAGTTCGAACAATTTGCTGCTGGCGAGCAATGCGGTTTCCGCCGACAGCACTTTGGCCTGGGCCACCACCAGCGAAGCTTGAGCGACGCTGTCTTCATTCGGCTCGGCCAGGGCCCGGTCCACGGCCAGGCCGGCCTTGGCGAGAATGGCTTCGGTGCCGTGCACGCGCCACGCCAGGTCACCGATGGCGGCAATCGTGAAAGGGTCTTGCCAGCCGTGCTCCTGCTGGCTGTCGATCCAAGGCCGCGCCTGACGTGCGTGGAGTTTGGCCTGCTCCAAAGCGCCTACGGCGATGCCGGTGTCGACGGCGGCCTGGATGATCTGCGAGATCGGGCCATTGGCAG
Source organism: Pseudomonas rhodesiae (assembly GCF_007858255.1). Lineage (GTDB taxonomy): Bacteria > Pseudomonadota > Gammaproteobacteria > Pseudomonadales > Pseudomonadaceae > Aquipseudomonas > Aquipseudomonas rhodesiae. Next base: position 16,719 of record NZ_VFEU01000010.1, read on the forward strand.
TGGGTCGGTCGAAGGCCAGGTGTGCGGGTATCACCGCGCTCAGGGGCACCGTTACGCCATCGAGGGTCACCCCGCCACTGGCCGTGGTGCGCTGGCCGAAGCCGTCCCAGCTGTCGATCACACTCAGCCCTGGGGCGTCGCGCTCGACGAAGGCAATCAGCGCCTGGCCGTGCTCGTTGTTGCCGACGGTGGGCACCAGGTGGGCGAACAGTGCGCCGGTGCAATAGAACTTTTCACCGTTGATCTGCGCACTGTCGCCATCGATGCGGATTTGCGTGTCGAAGGTCCCGGCGTTTTTGCTCTTGGCCTCGGAGAAGGCATTGCCGAAACGATAACCGGCGAGAATTTTGCCGAAGTAATAGCGCTTTTGTTCCTCGCTGGCGGTGTGCAGCAGCAGGTCCACCACGCCAAGGTGGTTTTGCGGGATCTGCCCGAGGGAGGGGTCGGCGGCGGAGATCAACTTGATCACCTCGGCCACCGTCACATAGGACACTTCGGCGCCACCGTAGGCTTTGGGCACGGTGATGCCCCACAGGCCGCTGGCGGAAAACTCGTCGAGTTCGGCCACCGGCAGGCGGCGTTCACGATCGCGCTCACTGGCGCCAACGGCAAAGCGTTCGGCCAGACGCGTGGCCACCTCGATGGCTTCGGCATCCGAGCGGATGATATGGGCAGGGTGCAGAGGGTGGGCTGACATGGGCCGACTCCAGGTTCCGATGGGGATGACCTGGGGATTGCAGGAGTCGTGCCTGATTTTAATCGCCAATAAAATCAGCGATTTGCTGCCTATATGCGGTGCCAGCTGATGTGTTTAACCAGCAAAGTGTGGTTCCACTGTTGCCTGGCAAACAGTTAGATCACCACGTTGCGCACAAAACGCACGGCCACCTCACCGTCATTGCGATAGGCGTGGGGTTGATGGCTGGCAAACATAAAGAACTCACCGGCAGCAATGGTGTTTTCCTGGTCGCGCACCACCAGGGTCAAGAAGCCTTCGAACACGAACAGTTGCTCGCTCCAGCCTTCCAAATCGGGGTCGGGGGAGTAAATATCGCCGGGTTCCAAGCGCCATTCCCACAACTCGACCTCGCGCCGCGCGGTGGCCTTGGCCAATAACACGGCCTTGCTGCCGACGATTTCGCCGGCCCAGGCCAGCTCGTTGATACGGCTATGGTCGCGCACGTCCGGGGCTTGGATCAGGTCGCTGAAGGCAACGCCCAAGGCTTCGGCGACGCGGTCGAGCGTCGACAGGCTGACGTTCTTCTCGCCGGCCTCGATGGCCACCAGCATGCGCCGGCTGACCCCGGACTTTTCCGAAAGCGCAGCTTGGCTGAGGTCGGCGGCGTGGCGCAGGCGACGAACGTTCTGGCTGACGTGTTGCAGGACCGAAGCCCGCTGCGGATTTTCTTTGTGCACTATATTGCTCAATGGGTGGGTGTGCGCAGTATACTGCCCAGCGTGCGGCGCATTGTGCGGTCCGTGCCTTTTCCTTGCAAGACCGAGCCCACATGACCACCCCGAACTCTCCATCGCGTTTCCATCGATTCAGCAAAGCCGAGTGCATCCTGGTGTTTATCACCATGATTTGGGGCGGCACCTTTTTACTGGTGCAACACGCCATGGCCGTCAGCGGGCCGATGTTTTTCGTGGGCCTGCGTTTTGCCGCGGCGGCCATTGCGGTCGGTTTCTTTTCCTTGCGCACCTTGCGCGACCTGACGCTGTTCGAGTTGAAAGCCGGGGTATTTATCGGTGTAGCGATCATGTTCGGCTACGGGTTGCAGACCATCGGCCTGCAAACCATCCTCAGCAGCCAATCGGCGTTTATTACCGCTTTGTATGTGCCCTTCGTGCCGTTGCTGCAATGGCTGGTACTGGGCCGTCGGCCGGGCCTGATGCCGAGCCTGGGTATCATGCTGGCGTTTGCCGGGCTGATGTTGCTGACCGGCCCGGCGGGTGCATCGCTGAATTTCAGCGCCGGGGAAATCGCGACCTTGATCGGCGCCATCGCGATTGCCGCCGAAATCATCCTGATCAGCGCGTTCGCCGGCCAGGTGGACGTGCGCCGCGTGACCGTGGTGCAACTGGCCACCGCATCGCTGCTGTCATTTCTGATGGTGGTGCCGATGGGCGAGGTGCTCCCGGGGTTCTCGTGGTTGCTGCTGTTCAGTGCAGTGGGCCTGGGCCTGACCAGCGCGGTGATCCAAGTGGCGATGAACTGGGCGCAACAAAGCGTCTCGCCAACCCGGGCCACGTTGATCTATGCCGGCGAGCCGGTGTGGGCTGGCGTGGTCGGGCGGATTGCCGGTGAGCGCTTCCCGCCAATTGCCATGCTGGGCGCGGCGCTGATCGTGGTGGCGGTGATTGTGAGTGAAATGAAGAGGAACAGCTCGAACGTTGTCGACGCTAAGGCCGAAGTTGAACCGGAAAATCAGGGTTGATGGTCTAAGCTGTCAGCCACAAGCCGTACGAAATACGCGGCCGGCTGTTTCTCTTGCAGCTTGCCGCTTGTAGCCGTCTTCAACTGCCTCTGTAGGATCCTGCCACATCTTGCCGTTTGGTGATCCAGAAAGCGGCACGTATGATGCATCCCAAACTCCCGCAGATTAGAAGCCTATGTCCCTGATAGTTCTACTGCTTCTGCCTTTTATCGGCAGCTGTCTGGCGGCATTGCTGCCGCATAACGCACGTAATACCGAATCCCTGCTGGCCGGCCTGGTGGCGCTGGTCGGCACCGTTCAAGTCGCCTTGCTGTACCCCCAGGTCGCCTACGGCGGCGTGATTCGCGAAGAATTCATGTGGCTGCCCAGCCTCGGGCTAAATTTCGTGCTGCGCATGGATGGCTTCGCCTGGCTGTTTTCGATGCTGGTGCTGGGCATCGGCACACTGGTGTCGCTGTATGCGCGTTATTACATGTCGCCGGACGACCCGGTACCGCGCTTCTTCGCGTTTTTCCTGGCCTTTATGGGCGCCATGCTGGGCCTGGTGATCTCCGGCAATCTGATCCAGATCGTGTTCTTCTGGGAGCTGACCAGCCTGTTCTCATTCCTGCTGATCGGCTATTGGCACCACCGCGCCGATGCGCGACGCGGTGCCTATATGGCGCTGATGGTCACCGGCGCGGGTGGTCTGTGCCTGCTGGCGGGCGTGATGCTGCTGGGGCATATCGTCGGCAGCTACGACCTTGACCTGGTATTGGCGGCGGGCGATCAGATTCGTGCGCACGCGCTGTACCCGGTGATGCTCGCGCTGGTGCTGATGGGTGCCTTGAGCAAGAGTGCGCAGTTTCCGTTCCATTTCTGGCTGCCCCACGCCATGGCCGCGCCCACGCCGGTTTCGGCCTACCTGCACTCGGCGACGATGGTGAAGGCCGGCGTGTTCCTGCTGGCCCGCCTGTGGCCGTCGGTGTCCGGCAGCGAAGAATGGTTCTGGATCGTCGGCGGTGCCGGCGCCCTCACCCTCCTCCTCGGCGCTTACTGCGCCATGTTCCAAAACGACCTCAAGGGCCTGCTGGCCTATTCCACCATCAGCCACCTCGGGCTGATCACCTTGCTGCTGGGCCTCAACAGCCCGCTGGCCGCCGTGGCCGCCGTGTTCCACATCCTCAACCACGCCACTTTTAAAGCCTCGCTGTTTATGGCTGCGGGCATCATCGACCACGAAAGTGGCACGCGGGACATCCGCAAACTCAGCGGCCTGGTGCGCCTGATCCCGTTCACCGCGACCCTGGCGATGGTGGCCAGTGCGTCCATGGCCGGCGTGCCGTTGCTCAATGGTTTCCTGTCCAAAGAGATGTTCTTCGCCGAAACCGTATTTATCTCGGCGACAAGATGGGTGGAAGTCGCATTGCCGGTGATCGCCACCATTGCCGGCACCTTCAGCGTCGCCTACGCACTGCGTTTTACCGTGGATGTATTCTTCGGCCCGCCCCCCAACAACCTGCCCCACACCCCCCACGAGCCACCGCGCTGGATGCGCGCACCGGTGGAGCTGCTGGTATTCACCTGCCTGCTGGTGGGGATTTTTCCGGCGCAGATGGTCGGTTCGATCCTCGCCGCTGCCGCGTTGCCGGTGGTGGGCGGCGTGCTGCCCGAGTACAGCCTGGCGATCTGGCACGGCTGGAACGCACCGATGATCATGAGCCTGGTGGCGATGTCCGGCGGTGTGGTGCTGTACCTGATGCTACGCAAGCAGCTCAAGCGCGGCCGTTTCAAGTACCCGCCGGTGATCAGTTATTTCAACGGCAAGCGCGGCTTCGAACGCAGCCTGGTGGTGATGATGCGCGGCGTGCGCAGGATCGAAAAACGCATCAGCACCAAGCGCCTGCAACCGCAGTTGTTCCTGCTGGTGTTGGTGGCGGTGATCGGCGGCCTGATCCCCATGCTCAACAGCGGCCTGAGTTGGGGCGACCGTCCGAAAATCCCCGGTTCGGTGGTGTTCGTAACCCTGTGGGTGCTGGCGATCGCCTGCGCCCTGGGCGCCGCCTGGCAAGCCAAGTACCACCGGCTCGCCGCCCTGACCATGGTCAGCGTGTGCGGGCTGATGACCTGCATTACATTCGTGTGGTTCTCGGCGCCGGACCTGGCCCTGACCCAACTGGTGGTGGAAGTGGTGACCACCGTGCTGATCCTGCTCGGCCTGCGCTGGCTGCCACGGCGGATCGAAGAGGTTTCGCCGCTGCCTAATACCTTGCGCAGGGCCAGGGTGCGCCGGGTCCGCGACTTCCTGCTGTCCACCGTGGTGGGTGGTGGCATGGCGTTGCTGTCCTACGCGATGCTGACCCGCCAGACCCCCAACGATATCTCCTCGTTCTACCTCAGCCGCGCCCTGCCCGAAGGCGGCGGCAGCAATGTGGTGAACGTGATGCTGGTGGACTTCCGGGGCTTCGATACCCTGGGCGAAATCACCGTGCTCGGCGCCGTGGCGCTGACGGTCTACGCCCTGCTGCGGCGTTTCCGCCCATCCAAGGAAAGTATGGAGCTGCCGCCACAACAACGGCAGTTGGCGCCGGACGTGGCCACCGACCTGGTCAACCCACGCCAGGCCAGCGACACCGCCCTGGGTTTTATGATGGTGCCGGCGGTGCTGGTGCGCTTGCTGCTGCCGATTGCGCTGGTGGTGTCGTTTTATCTGTTTATGCGCGGCCACAACCAACCGGGCGGCGGTTTTGTCGCGGGCCTGGTGATGTCGGTGGCGTTTATCCTGCAGTACATGGTGGCCGGCACCCAGTGGGTCGAGGCGCAGATGAGCCTGCGGCCGATGCGCTGGATGGGCTTCGGTTTGTTTTCCGCGACCCTCACCGGGCTCGGTGCGCTGTGCTTCGGCTATCCGTTCCTCACCACCCACACCTTGCATCTGAGCGTGCCGGTGCTGGGCGATATCCATATCGCCAGCGCGTTGTTCTTCGATGTGGGCGTGTACGCCATGGTGGTCGGTTCGACCCTATTGATGCTCACCGCCCTCGGCCACCAATCGGTGCGTGCGCATAAACCGAGCAACCAGCCTAAAGCAGTCGCTGCAACCGAAGGAGCCGCCTGATGGAAGAAGTCATCGCAATTGCCATTGGGGTCCTGGCGGCGTCGGGGGTGTGGCTGGTCCTACGACCACGGACTTTCCAGGTGGTGATGGGCCTGTGCCTGCTGTCCTACGGGGTCAACCTGTTCATTTTCAGCATGGGCAGCCTGTTTATCGGCAAGGAGCCGATCATCAAGGACGGCGTGCCGCAGGACCTATTGCACTACACCGACCCCCTGCCCCAGGCCCTGGTGCTGACCGCCATCGTGATCAGCTTCGCCATGACCGCGCTGTTTCTGGTGGTGCTGTTGGCATCGCGGGGCCTGACCGGCACCGACCATGTGGATGGCCGGGAGCCCAAGGAATGACGTGGGTGAACCAACTGATCGTCGCGCCGATCCTGCTGCCGTTGCTGACCGCCGCGCTGATGCTGATGCTCAGCGAGAAACGCCGGCCACTCAAGGCGCGTATCAACCTGTTTTCCAGCATGCTTGGCCTCGCCACCGCGATCCTGCTGCTGTACTGGACGCAGCAAGACGGCCCCGGCTCCATCGGTGTGTACCTGCCGGGCAACTGGCAAGTGCCGTTCGGTATTGTGCTGGTGGTGGATCAACTGTCGGCGCTGATGCTGGTGCTCACCGGAATCATTGGCGTCAGTGCGCTGCTGTTCGCCATGGCACGCTGGGACCGCGCCGGCACCAGTTTCCACGCGCTGTTCCAGATCCAGATGATGGGCCTGTACGGTGCATTCCTCACCGCAGACCTGTTCAACCTGTTCGTATTTTTCGAGGTGCTGCTGGCCGCGTCCTACGGGTTGATGTTGCATGGCTCCGGCCGCGCGCGGGTATCGTCGGGGCTGCATTACATCGCGATCAACTTGTTGGCGTCGTCGCTGTTCCTGATCGGCGCGGCGATGACCTACGGCGTCACCGGCACGCTGAACTTCGCCGACCTGGCGCTGAAAATCCCGCTGGTGCCCGAGGCCGATCGCGGCCTGCTGCACGCCGGTGCGGCGATCCTCGCCACCGCGTTCCTGGCCAAGGCTGGCATGTGGCCGCTGAACTTCTGGTTGGCGCCGGCCTACTCTTCGGCCAGTGCGCCGGTGGCGGCGATGTTCGCGATCATGACCAAGGTCGGCGTGTACACCGTGCTGCGCTTGTGGACCCTGCTGTTCTCCGGCCAGGCCGGCGCGTCGGCGTTGTTCGGCGGCGACTGGCTGGTGTACGGCGGCATGGCCACGATCATCTGCGCGGCGCTGGCGATGGTAGCGGCGCAGCGGCTGGAGCGCATGGCGAGCCTGAGTATCCTGGTCTCGGCTGGGATCCTGCTATCGGCGGTAGGCTTCGCCCAACCGAGCCTGACCGCTGGCGCGTTGTTCTATCTGGTCAGCTCCACCCTGGCCTTGAGTGCCCTGTTCCTGTTGGCCGAACTGATCGAGCGTTCGCGTTCGGCCAACGACCTGCCGCTGGATGAAGAGATCGACGCCTTGCCCAAAGCCATGGAGTCCCTGCACCCTCGGCCCGGCGTGAACCTGGACGACGAGCAGAAAGCCGTGATCGGCCAGGTGATCCCCTGGACCATGGCCTTCCTCGGCTTGAGCTTTGTGGCCTGCGCCCTGCTGATTATTGGCATGCCGCCGCTGTCCGGGTTTATCGGCAAGCTCAGCCTGTTGAGCGCGCTGGTCAACCCGTTGGGCCTCGGTGCCAGCGCCGACGCGCCGATCCGGCCCGCCGCGTGGGGCCTGGTGGTGCTGTTGATCCTGTCCGGCCTGGCCTCGCTGATCGCGTTTGCGCGTATGGGCATCCAGCGCTTCTGGACCCCGGAAGAACGCCCGTCGCCACTGCTGCGTCGCTATGAATGCCTGCCGATCTTCTTTTTACTGGGGCTGAGCATCGCGCTGACCTTCAAGGCAGAACCGCTGATGCGCTACACCCAGGCCACCGCCCAGAGTCTGAACAACCCCGAGCAGTACGTGATGGCCGTCATGGCCACGCGCCCGGAGCCCAGCCCTGAAGCCAAGGCCACTGCCGCACAGGTGCAACCATGAAGCGCCTATTCCCTGCCCCGTGGCTATCCCTGGCATTGTGGCTGCTGTGGCTGGTGCTGAACCTGTCCGTCAGCCCTGGCAATCTGCTGCTCGGCGCGTTGCTCGGCTTTCTGGCCCCGCTGATGATGGCGCCGTTGCGGCCGCTGCCGATCCGCATCCGCCGTCCGGGCGTGATTCTGCGCCTGTTGCTGCTGGTGGGGCGCGACGTGATCGTGTCCAACCTGCAAGTGGCCTGGGGCGTGCTGACCTGCGGCTCGCGCCCGCCGCGCTCGTGCTTTATCAAGATCCCCTTGGACCTGCGTGACCCCAACGGCCTGGCGGCGCTGTCGATGATCACCACCGTGGTGCCCGGCACCATTTGGTCGGAACTGGCGCTGGACCGCAGCATCCTGCTGCTGCACGTGTTCGATCTGGACGATGAAGCGCAGTTTATCGAGCACTTCAAAACCACCTACGAGCGGCCCCTGATGGAGATCTTCGAATGAGCCCCCTGCTCGCCAACGCGATCCTGTTCAGCCTGTTCCTGTTTTCCCTGGCCATGGTGCTGACCCTGATACGCCTGTTCAAAGGCCCATCGGCCCAAGACCGGGTTCTGGCCCTGGACTATCTGTACATCCTGGCAATGCTGATGATGCTGGTGCTGGGCATTCGTTATGCCAGTGACACCTACTTCGAAGCGGCGCTGCTGATCGCGCTGTTCGGCTTCGTGGGCTCGTTTGCCCTGGCCAAATTCCTGCTGCGTGGAGAGGTGATTGAATGATGCCGATATGGATGGAAATCGTGGTGGGCGTGCTGCTGGTACTCAGCAGCCTGTTTGCACTGATTGGCGCATTGGGGCTGCTGCGCATGAAGGACTTCTTCCAGCGCATGCACCCACCGGCCCTGGCCTCGACATTGGGCGCGTGGTGCGTGGCGTTGGCGTCGATCATCTACTTTTCGGTGCTCAAATCCGGGCCGGTGCTGCATGGCTGGTTGATCCCGATTCTGCTGTCGATCACCGTGCCGGTGACCACAGTATTGCTAGCCCGCACGGCGCTGTTTCGCAAGCGCATGGCCGGGGATGATGTGCCGGCTGAGGTCAGCAGCCGGCGCTGAGCGCTGAGGTCAGCGCGGTAAAAACATGGGCGAGCCTCTCATGGTGTGCAGGTTCCCAGGCGCCGCCAGGGCTTGGCGGAACCGCTCAACACATAGTTCAGGTCCGGCCGGTCGTTCTGAGTCCAATGGGCGACTTCGTAGTTGTAGCCGGCGTAGGACACCTTCTCCGCCGGCGTCGCATACACCTTGCCAGCCACCCATGCCGGCGCGCAGTCGCTGCCAGGCCGGGCGGTGACATTGACCGTATGACTGGCGGTCGCGCTGCGATTGCTGGCGTCGGTGACGGTCAGCACGAGTGTGCGCGGGCCTGCCGTCGTCGGTGCCGTGAAGATCGGGCCAATGCCGGCGTAAGTCGCGGGAGAGAACCCATTCGCGGTCCAGGTATAGCGCAGCTTATCGCCGCTGGACCCCACGGCCGACATCACCAGTACTTCACCTACCGGCACCGTGGCAGCCCCAGTGATCTTCGCCACGGGCGCCGCGCCACCGGGCTTTGGCTGGATCACAATGTCCTTGGCGAGCGAGGTAGGGTTGGCGGACCCCGTCCGATAGACCAGCACACCGACCCTGCCGCCGGTATTCTGCGTGACCGTCGGCACCGTTGGCGTGATCTGTGCCGCGTTGCCATGGTCGAAGCCAAACCCCTGAGGTAATGCCCAGCTGTAACCGCGAACATCTTGCGGATGGTTGACGATGGCGCGGAAGGTGACGACCTCACCCGATGTGACAGTCTGCGGCCCCTCGATCCTCTCCGGCTCGGGCGGCGCCTCCCCTGCCTGGACCCTAAGCGTGCGCGTAACCACGCTGCTGCGGTGCTCACTGTTGGTGACCGTGAGGGTCACCGGGTAATCGCCGGGGCTTGCCGGCGCTTTGAATTGCGGCGCAATGACGGTAGAACTGACCGGCGCAAACCCAGGGGCTGTCCAGCGGTATTGCATCCTGGTGGGTGAATACGGGATCTCGGAGCCGGACCCATCCAGGCTGAACAACTGCGCGACACCGATCGACGACGGCCCCTGGATCTTCGCGTGGGGCTCGATATCGACCGGCTCGCGTTGCCTGGCTACCACGGTTGTAGTCAGGGTCACGGCATCGGCCTTGATGCTGCGCTTGTCGGGATAAGGATTGTTCTCGGTTCCCGGCAGTGCCACGGACGGCGTGACCACCACGCTGAACGTACCCGACGTGCTCACCGCCACGGGTGGCGAGAGCACACGCAGGGTCGGGGTCCCATTGCCGATGGGTTGGCCCCAGCCGGATGGCAGCGTCCAGGCGTAGTGAAATGATGGGTCGTTGCCGCCCTGGTGCTGGGTAGCGGCCGTCAATTCCAGCCATGTGCCTCCGATCACGGAGGATGGCCCGATGATTTCCCCTGTGATGCGGATCTTCGGGAACACCGTCAGCGTTTCGGTACGGCTGTTGGAGGCCTTGGTGTCGGTGATCTCCACTTGCACAGGGTATTGCGCGAACTGCGGCGTTTCGGGCGGGACGATCATCGCGTAGCGCCCATTGACCTGAGGCTTGAGTTCGGCGGGCAACGTCCAGCGATAAGAGAACGCCGCAGCCCCAGGATTGGGCACACTCGTCGAACCGGCCTCAAGGATCAGGGGCACACCGCTGTCGCGTACAGTCGCCCCCAGATAGTCTCGCTGCTCCCCGGTCTTGATCTTCATAACGACGGATGGCGAGAACACCAACGGCAGCGCGCTCCCCAGATAAGCCTGCAGTACGCTACGGATGTGCCGTTCGTTGACCGCGCCCCACCCTGCCTGATAACCCTTGGTGCCATAGCGGCCGCCACCCATGATGCCCTGGGGTACGGGGTTGTAGAGACAATCCTTGTAGATGGTGTACAGGCCGATGGCGCCGGCTTCGGCAACATTCTCGTCGGTCGGAACCGGGGTATCCGGCTTGATCAAGTCGGCCCACGGGACTTTTGTTCGGTCGGTCTGCCGAGTCACGTTCGGCCAGAGGGAATCCTTGGGGGAACAGTCTTGAGGAGGGTCGTAGGAAGGGTATTCGTCCGTCAGGCCGAACAGCGCGTGCCCGATCTCATGGGGAATCGCGGACAGGGCGACGGGCTGACCAGGTGTGGTCTTGAAGATATAAATCTTATTGGTGCTGGCGATCCCGCCGACGCCATGCTGATGATAGGTGAACTTCGACAGTTTGATGGACACATCATAAATGCCGTGCCCCAACTGATTACTGTGCTTCATCATACTTTCAATCGCGGCAGTATCCGGTTGGCCCGACACTGGCGAAACATGATCCACACGTAAAAACCCGACCTGTTCCTTGATCCCGGCGAATACCGCGTCGCCCGTGATGATCTCGATCGCGGCGTTCACCTCTTCACGGTACGCGTCCATATCTTCACGGGCGTATCCGTCGCCGACAAAGGCGAAGACCAAGGGCTTTCTTCCAGTACTGCCGTCCGGGTTGAGTACCACCACCTTGTCACTGTCGATATCGCCGAGCACGCCACGCAAGGACGCGCGTTTGGTCAGGCGCTCAATTGCCTGGCGATCCATGTCGACGACCGGTCTAGCCGCTTGCTGGCCACGTGGGGGGCTAGCGTTATCGACGTCGATGCGGTAAATCCTGACCCTCGCCACTTGGCTGTCGAAGGGCAGCAATACCTCTTCCATGCCTTCGGCCACGAACGTTTCCTTCACCCGCTTGATCTGCCCCGTGACCTCATCAAACACTTCCCCACGACGATAACGGCTGTCATCGATCATGCGGCTGTACAGGGTCTTGTTACTGGCATCCACGACAACGATATTCCAACCGCGCTCAACGGCTGCCGTGGCCGGCGTAACGGGGGGGACGCGATAATCCCCGAGGGAGGCCTCGACCGCCTCTATGGTTTCGTGCCGACTCTGCAGCTGCAGCCACAGATTCTGTGCATAACACGCTGGCATCCACAGCAGCAGCGCCAATACAGCCCATATCCTATTCATTTCAATATCCTTCATGCCTTGAAGAAATTAAAACGCTTTAAGAGATAAAACTGTTTCGTCGCAAACCGCGTAGACGTTCTCCGTGTTTAAGTCAGGTTCATGGGATTGGATTTGTCAAGGAACACATGGGCTGCGGCGTGCGAGCCGCTCAGTAAAACAGTGTGCAAAAAAAGCCCCGAACCAGTCGGGGCGTTTTTTATTCAGCAATCAACGGTCAAGCTTGATCAGCCAACCGCCAGGTCGTGCCGCCTTTGCCATCTTCCAACACCACACCCATCGCGGTCAGTTGGTCGCGGATACGGTCGGATTCCGCCCAGTCTTTACTGGCACGAGCCGCCAAGCGCGCCTGGATCAACGCATCCACTTCAGCCGCATCCACACGCCCTTCGGCGCCGGCCTGCAGGAAGTCGTCGGCTTCCATCTGCAGCACGCCCAACACGCTCGCCAGTTCTTTCAAGCGTGCCGCCAGGCCTGCCGCCGCGTCGAGGTCGCTCTCGCGCAGGCGGTTGATCTCGCGCACCATTTCGAACAGCACCGCGCAGGCTTCCGGCGTGCCGAAGTCGTCGTTCATGACTTCGGTAAAGCGTGCCACGAAGGCTTCGCCGCCGGCAGGTGCAACGGCGGGCAAGCCTTTCAACGCGTGGTAGAACCGCTCCAGGGCGCCCTTGGCGTCCTTGAGGTTGTCTTCCGAGTAGTTGATGGCGCTGCGGTAGTGGCTGGACACCAGCAGGTAACGCACCACTTCCGGGTGGTACTTTTCCAGCACGTCGCGGATGGTGAAGAAGTTGTTCAAGGACTTGGACATCTTCTCGCCATTGATGCGGATCATGCCGCAGTGCATCCAGGCGTTGGCGTAGGTCTTGCCGGTGGCGGCTTCGCTCTGGGCGATTTCGTTTTCGTGGTGCGGGAACTCCAGGTCGCTGCCGCCGCCATGAATGTCGAAGGTCTCGCCCAGGCAGCAGGTCGACATCACCGAGCATTCGATGTGCCAGCCCGGGCGGCCTGCGCCCCACGGAGACTCCCAGCTCGGCTCGCCGGGCTTGGTGGCTTTCCACAGCACGAAGTCCAGCGGGTCTTGCTTGGCTTCGTCGACTTCGATGCGCGCGCCGATGCGCAGGTCTTCGATTTTCTTGCGCGACAGCTTGCCGTAGCCCATGAACTTGGCCACGCGGTAGTACACGTCGCCATTGCCCGGCGCGTAGGCGTAACCCTTGTCGATAAGGGTCTGGATCATCGCGTGCATGCCGGCAATGTGGTCGGTGGCGCGCGGTTCCATGTCCGGTTTGAGGATGTTGAGGCGCGCCTCGTCCTCGTGCATCGCGGCGATCATGCGCTCGGTCAACGCGTCGAACGACTCGCCGTTTTCGTTGGCGCGATTGATGATCTTGTCGTCGATGTCGGTGATGTTACGCACGTAGGTCAGGTCATAGCCGCTGAAACGCAGCCAGCGGGTGACCAGGTCGAAGGCCACCATGCTGCGGCCGTGGCCGATGTGGCAGTAGTCGTACACGGTCATGCCGCACACGTACATGCGCACCTTGTTGCCATCGAGCGGCTTGAAGACTTCTTTGGTCTTGCTGAGTGTGTTGTAGATCGTTAGCACAACGGCTTCCTTAGAGAATCACTGGCCCCACGAATCACGCAGGGTCACGGTACGGTTGAATACCGGAGCACCAGGTTTCGAGTCCTTGATATCCGCGCAGAAGTAGCCTTCGCGCTCGAACTGGAAACGGTCTTCCGGCTGTGCGTCACCAAGCGATGGCTCGGCACGACAACCAGTGAGTACTTGCAGGGAGTCGGGGTTGATGTTGTCGAGGAAACTGGCGCTGTCTTCGGCCTTCTCCGGATTCGGCGAGCGGAACAGACGATCGTACAGACGCACTTCGCACTCGATGCTGGCGGCGGCCGGCACCCAGTGGATCACGCCCTTGACCTTGCGGCCTTCGGGGTTCTTGCCCAGGGTGTCCGGGTCGTACGAGCAACGCAGTTCGACGATGTTGCCGTCGGCGTCCTTGATCGCTTCGTCGGCACGGATCACGTAGCTGCCGCGCAGGCGCACTTCGCCGTTCGGCTCCAGGCGCTTGTAGCCTTTTGGCGGCTCTTCCATGAAGTCGTCACGGTCGATGTAGATTTCCCGGGCGAACGGCAGCTTGCGCACGCCGAGGGCTTCGTTCTGCGGATGACGCGGCAGTTCGAGGTGGTCGACCTTATCTTCCGGGTAGTTGGTGATCACCACTTTCAACGGACGCAGTACGCACATGGCGCGCGGCGCGTTGGCGTCGAGGTCCTGGCGGATGCTGAATTCGAGCATGCCGTAGTCCACCACGCCGTCGGAGCGGTTAGTACCAACCATTTCGCAGAAGTTACGGATCGAAGCCGGCGTGTAGCCACGACGGCGGAAGCCCGACAGCGTGGACATACGCGGATCGTCCCAGCCGTTGACGTGCTGTTCGTCCACCAACTGCTTGAGCTTGCGCTTGCTGGTGATGGTGTAGTTCAGGTTCAGGCGGCTGAACTCGTACTGGCGCGGATGGGCCGGCACCGGCAGGTTGTCCAGGAACCACTCATACAGCGGACGATGGCTCTCGAACTCAAGGGTGCAGATCGAATGAGTGATGCCTTCGATGGCGTCCGACTGGCCGTGGGTGAAGTCGTAGTTGGGGTAGATGCACCACTTGTCGCCGGTCTGGTGGTGATGGGCGTGGCGGATGCGGTACATGATCGGGTCGCGCAGGTTCATGTTCGGCGAGGCCATGTCGATCTTGGCGCGCAGTACGCGGGCGCCGTCCGGGAACTCACCGGCGCGCATGCGGGCGAACCAGTCCAGGTTCTCTTGCACCGAACGGTCGCGGAACGGGCTGTTCTTGCCCGGTTCGGTCAGCGTGCCACGGTATTCCTTGGCTTGCTCCGGGCTCAGATCGTCGACGTAGGCCTTGCCGGCCTTGATCAACTCCACGGCCCAGTCGTGCAACTGGTCGAAGTACTGCGAGGCATAGCGCACTTCACCGGACCATTCGAAACCCAGCCACTTCACGTCGCTTTCGATGGCGTCGATGTATTCCTGGTCTTCCTTGGCCGGGTTGGTGTCGTCGAAACGCAGGTGCGTGACGCCGCCGAATTCCTGGGCCAGGCCGAAGTTCACACAGATCGACTTGGCGTGACCGATGTGCAGGTAGCCGTTGGGCTCAGGCGGGAAACGGGTGACGATCTGCGTGTGCTTGCCCGAATCCAGGTCCGCCTGGATGATCGGGCGCAGGAAATTGACCGGGACGGCAGGTCCGGCCTTGGAATTCGAGGTAGGGTCGACAGTGGGCTTGCTCATAGGATCCTTGAACAGACAGGTTCGTGGCCGTTTGCGGCCAGATAAAACAAAGGGCTTATCATAGCCGAAGCGGTCAAGCCGCTGACAGAGCGTGGCCCAAAACTGCTGCATTTAATGCACGGGCGGTAAAAAACCACCTCGAAATTCCCGCCGGGCACGCTAAACTGCGCGCCTTGGCCGCCGTTTAGCCAGACAGGTCAGGCGCTCTGCGCGCCCAAACCCACGAATTCCCTGAAAAGAGTAGTGCACATGACTCAAGTCAAATTGACCACCAACCACGGTGACATCGTCATCGAGCTGAACGCCGAGAAAGCGCCGATCACCGTCGCCAACTTCATCGAATACGTTAAAGCCGGCCACTACGAAAACACCGTTTTCCACCGTGTCATCGGCAACTTCATGATCCAGGGCGGCGGTTTCGAGCCAGGCATGAAAGAAAAGAAAGACAAGCGCCCAAGCATCCAGAACGAAGCGGACAACGGCCTCTCCAACGACAAGTACACCGTCGCCATGGCCCGTACCATGGAGCCGCACTCGGCCTCCGCGCAGTTCTTCATCAACGTGGCCGACAACACTTTCCTCAACCACAGCGGCAAGCACGTACAGGGCTGGGGTTATGCGGTGTTCGGTAAAGTCACCGAAGGCACCGATGTGGTCGACAAGATCAAAGGCGTGTCCACCACCTCTAAGGCTGGCCACCAGGACGTCCCTGCTGAAGACGTGATCATCGAGAAAGCCGAGATCGTTGGGTGATATTGCTGATTTCAGATTTGCATCTGGAAGAGGAGCGCCCGGACATCACCCGGGCGTTTCTGGATCTGCTCCACGGCCGCGCCCGTGGTGCCCAGGCGTTGTACATTCTGGGGGACTTCTTCGAAGCCTGGATTGGCGACGATGGGATGACCGAATTCCAACGCTCGATTTGCGCGCACCTGCGTGAACTGAGCGACAGCGGCACCGCGATTTTCATCATGCACGGCAACCGCGATTTCTTGCTCGGCAAGGCGTTCTGCAAAGCCGCCGGCGCCACCCTGCTTAAAGACCCGAGCGTGGTGCAACTGCACGGTGAGCCCGTGCTGCTGATGCACGGCGACAGCCTGTGCACCCGCGACCTTGGCTATATGAAGCTGCGGCGCATCCTGCGCAACCCCATTGTGCTGTTTATCCTGCGCCATCTGCCCTTGGGCAGCCGCCACAAGCTGGCGCGCAAGCTGCGCAGCGAGAGCCGGGCGCAAACGCGCATGAAGGCCAATGACATTGTGGATGTTACCCCCGAGGAAGTGCCGCGGGTCATGCAGCACTTCGGCGTGCGCACACTCGTGCACGGCCATACCCACCGCCCGGCGATCCACAAGCTGCAGATCGGTGACCAGGCTGCCCGGCGCATTGTGCTCGGGGATTGGGACAAGCAGGGTTGGGCGTTGCAGGTGGATGAGCAAGGCTTTCAGTTGGCGGCGTTTGACTTCGTCAACCCGCAACTCGCATTGCCTGGCGCCTGATCCTCAAACCCACTGATAGAGATCAAAATGTGGGGGGCAAGCCCCCTCCCACAATTGATTGCATTTGAGTCTTTGCCAATCAGTGGCCGGACGCTTCCGGCCCTGCCTTGGCACCAAACGGCGGCTTGGCCAGCCACACCAGCAACATCAACGCCATGAACATCCAGCCCAGCAACGTGAAATAGTCCACGGTGGACATCATGTACGCCTGGCTGGTGAGGATGTGATCCAACTGCGTATAAGCTTTCTGCCCCGCTCCGCCCAGCGCCTGCAGAGCATCGCGGGTGGCCGAGTCATAGGGCGTCATGCTTTCGCTCATGTACGCATGGTGCTGGTCGGCGCGGCGGATCCAGATCCAAGTGGTCAGCGACGCCGCAAAGCTACCGCCCAGGGTACGCAGGAACGTGGCGAGCCCGGCACCGTCGGCGATCTGCTGCGGAGGCAGGTCGGACATCAGGATGCTCAGGGTCGGCATAAAGAACAATGCCACGCCGATCCCCATAAACAGTTGCACCAGGGCGATATGGGTAAAGTCCACTTCATTGGTGAAGCCCGCGCGCATAAAGCAGCTCAGGCCAATCGCCAGGAACGCCAGGCCCGCAAGCAGACGCAAGTCGAACTTGTGCGCGTACTTGCCCACGAACGGCGACATCAGCACCGGCAGAATACCGATCGGCGCCACCGCCAGCCCGGCCCAGGTGGCGGTGTAGCCCATCTGGGTCTGCAACCACTGCGGCAGGATCAGGTTGATGCCGAAGAAACCGGCATAGCCGAGGATCAACACGATGGTGCCGATGCGGAAGTTACGGTAAGCGAACAGCCGCAGGTTGACCACCGGATGCTCGTCGGTCATTTCCCAGATCACAAACACCGCCAGGGCAATCGCCGAGATCGCCGCGCCGATAATGATGAAATTGGATTCGAACCAATCCAGGTCATTGCCCTTGTCGAGGATGATCTGCAACGCACCGACCCCGACGATCAAGCTGAGCAACCCGACGTAATCCATGGGTTGGTAACTGGTGTGCACCGGACGTTTCTTCAACTGCGAGCGCACCACCATCACCGCAAAGATGCCGATGGGCACGTTGATAAAGAAGATCCACGGCCAGCTGTAACTGTCAGTGATCCAACCGCCGAGGATCGGCCCGGCAATCGGCGCCACCACCGTGACCATCGCCAGCAGCGCCAGGGCCATGCCGCGCTTGGCCGGCGGGTACACCGCGATCAGCAGCGTCTGGGTCATCGGGTACAACGGCCCGGCCACCAAGCCTTGCAGTACCCGAAACCCGATCAATTCGGGCATCGAGGTGGAAATCCCGCAGAGGAACGACGCCAATACAAACAACATGGTCGCCCACAGGAACAGCTTCACCTCGCCAAAGCGCCGGCTCAACCAGCCGGTGAGCGGCAAGGCAATTGCGTTGCTCACCGCAAACGAGGTGATCACCCAGGTGCCCTGCTCCGAACTCACGCCCAGGTTGCCGGAGATAGTCGGCAACGCCACGTTGGCGATGGTGGTATCGAGCACCTGCATAAAGGTCGCCAGCGACAGGCCAATAGTGGACATCAACAGGCTGGGCGGCGTGAACGAGGCTTCCTTGCTCATCAGCGTTGCGCAGCCTTGGGAGAGGCGACGCTGTTGGCATGGATCAGTTGCGTGATCATGGCATCGGCCTCGGCCAGTTGCTGGTCATACACCGTGGTGGTGAACGACGCCTTCTGCGGCGGTTGTTGCGCCAGCACCGGGCCGCTCTGGTCATGCAGGTCGACATTGACCACCGTGCTCAAGCCCACGCGCAGCGGGTGCTTGGCCAGTTCTTCGGCGTTGATGTGGATGCGTACCGGAACACGCTGCACGATTTTGATCCAGTTACCGGTGGCGTTCTGCGCCGGCAGCAAGGCGAATGCACTGCCGGTTCCGGCGCCGAGGCTGTCGACGGTGCCGCTGTATTTAACGTCGCTGCCGTAGATGTCCGACTCAATGTCCACCGGCTGGCCGATGCGCATATCGCGCAGTTGGGTTTCCTTGAAGTTGGCGTCGATCCACAGCTGGTCCAGTGGGATCACCGCCATCAACGCCGTGCCTGGTTGCACGCGCTGGCCCAATTGCACGCTGCGCTTGGCCACGTAGCCGGTGACCGGCGCGATCAAGGTGCTGCGCGCGTTGGTCAGGTAAGCCTGGCGCAGTTGCGCGGCGGCGGCCTGCACGTCGGGGTGCGAGCTGATCACCGTGTCGTCCACCAGGGCGTTGGTGGTTTTGAGTTGCTGTTCAAGGTTGGTCAGGGCGTTCTTGGCTGCGGTCAGGCTGTCACGGGCGTGGGACAGTTCTTCCTGGGAAATCGCCCCGCCCTGGGCCAGGGTCTTACGGCGGTTGTAGTTGTCCTGAGCAGTCTGCACATCGGCTTTCTGCGCATTGACCTGGGCTTTCATGCCGTCGACGTTGCTGTACAAGCCACGTACCTGGCGCACGGTGCGCGCCAAATTGGCCTGGGCACTTTGCAGGCCGACAGCGGCGTCGTTCGGGTCGAAATTGACCAGCACCTGGCCGGCATGCACCAGGTCGCCATCATCGGCGCCGATGCTAACCACGGTGCCGGTGACCAGCGGGGTGATTTCCACCACGTTGCCATTCACATAGGCATCGTCGGTGCTTTCATTGAAGCGCCCGTACAGTTCGTACCAACCCCACACGCCGACCACGCCCAGGATGACGATCAAGGCGAGGCCGATCAGCATGACTTTGCGCTTGCGCGGGTTGTTGTTGGTGTTCGGTTGCGGTGTGGCGTTGGAGTGTTCGGCAGTGGCCATAACAAATACCTCGAATTATTCCGTGCGGGTGGCAGGGGTGGTCGACGCGACATTACTGGCGCTGTAACCGCCGCCCAGGGCCTGCATCAATTGGATCGACAGGGTGATTTGCCCGGCATTGAGGGTCGCCAGCTGACGCTGGGCCTGCAGCAGTTGCTGCTCGATGCTGAGCACGTCCAGGTAGCTGCCGATGCCGGAGCCGTAGCGCTGGACCACCGTGTCGTAGGACTGCTGGGCAATGTCCGTAGCGTGTTGCTGGGCCTGGATCTGCCGACCGGTGTCGCGCAGTTGCGACAAGGTGTTGCCGATATCGCCCAGGGCTTGCACCAGGGTTTTGTTGTATTGCGCCACGGCCAGGTCGTAGTCAGCGTCGCGGGCGTCAAGGTCGGCACGCAGGCGGCCGCCGTCGAAGATCGGCAACGAGACCGTCGGCGCAATATTGAAGAAGCGGCTGGCCGAACCGAACATGGCATCGCCCAGCAACGACTCGGCGCCGGCGCTGGCGCTGAGATTGAGGTTGGGGTAGAAGCGGGTTTTGCTCGCATCGATATTGCGACCCGCCGCCTCCACGCGCCAGCGCGCGGCGATCAGATCGGGGCGCCGGCCCAGCAGCTCGGCGGGCAGCACCGCAGGCACCGCCACAGCGGCGGGCTTGAGCACGGCCGGGCGTGCCAGTTCTCCGCCACGGTCCGGGCCTTTACCGAGCAACACCGCCAGGGCGATCTTGGCGCTCTGCAGTTGTTTTTGCGCATCGATCAACTGCGACTCGGAACTCGCCGCCAGGCTTTCGGTTTGCTGGTACTGGTAGTGGCTGTCGATGCCCGAATCCAGGCGACGCTGGCTCAGTTCGAGCATCTGCCGGGTGCGCTTGAGGTCTTCTTCAGCGAGGTCACGCACGATGTGGGCCTGGCCCAGATCGCTGTAGGCCTTGGCCACATCGGCGGCCAGGGTCAGGCGCGCGGCCTGTTGATCGACTTGGGCGGCACGCGCCTGGCCCAACGCGGCCTCCCAGGCGGCGCGCTGGCCGCCCCAGAGGTCAAAGGTGTAATTGAAGCTGGCGCCGATGTTGCGCACCGTCGAGTAGGCATCGCCCTCCCCGCGCGGGTCCTGGTCTTTGGCCAGGCGCGAACGGCTCACACCGGCGCTGGCATCCAGGGTCGGCATGCGCGCGGCGTCGGCGGCGTAGGCAGCCGCTTGAGCCTGATGCGCACGGGCGCTGGCTACTTGCATATCCGGGCTGTTTTGCAGGGCTTCGTTGATCAGGCCGTCGAGCTGCGGGTCGCCGAGGCTTTTCCACCAATCGGCGCTCGGCCAGGCAGCGCTGGAGAGGGTCACCCCACTCAAGGACTTGCCGGTTTGCAACGTATTGGCATCGAGGCGCTGGCCCTGGGTGTCGAGGCCGCTGTAGTTGGCGCAGCCGGCCATGCTCATGGCCATGAGCACCAGGCATAGGGCGCGTGTGTTCATGCTTTACCTACCCGCTGCAGGGTGATGGGGTCACCTGCGGCTATCAGAATTTTCTTGAGGATGCTTTCCAGGGTTTCCAGCTCGCCAGGTTCGAGCACACCAGCCAGCTGATTCAGCGCAGCGGCGCCGATGTGCGGCAGCATGTCCGCCAAGCGCTGGCCGTCGGCGGTGAGGACCAGTTGCACCTGGCGCCGGTCCTGTTCGGAGCGCTGCCGGCACAGCAAGCCTTTCTGCTCCAGGCGATCGAGCATGCGCGTCATCGAGCCGCTGTCCAGGGACAGGTTGCGGCATAGCTCCGCCGGGGTGTCGACACCGAACTGGGCCATGATGATCAACACCTTGAACTGCGCGGCGGTGATGCCGTGGGGTTCCATATGGGTGTCGATGATGCGGTCCTTGAGAATCGCGGCGCGGCCCAGCAACAGGCCAAGGTGGCAGTTGTGGAAGTTGTCAGGGGTGAAGTGCGGCATAGAAAGTCACCTTATTACTGCCTAGGCAGTGAATGTGTGACGAGATATTACTGCCTAGGCAGCGAAAGTCAAATGGAATAGTTAGGTTGCTTGGTAGTTTGGCGATGGGTGGGTGAAAGACAGACTTAATGTGTGAGGGTGCTTGCTGTGGTGAGCGGGCTTGCCGTGGTGAGCGGGCTTGCCCCGCGCTGGGCTGCGAAGCGGCCCCATTCCACGCGATGTGGTTTTAGCTGATACACCGAGGCGCCTGGGTTTGGGTCTGCTTCGCAGCCCAGCGCGGGGCAAGCCCGCTCACTACAGAAAAACCGCTCACCACAGCAAGCTCCCTCTCACATTTCTATCCCCGTTGGGTTTAGAAATCGCGCTTGTAGAAGATATCCAAGGAACTGGCCACGCCGCTGGCCACTTCCAGGTAGACCTTTTTGCTCAGCAGGTAGCGCAAGGCGATGGTGTTGGCCGGTTCGAATACCCCAACCCCATAGCGCAGGCTGAGTTTCTCGGTGATTTTGCCGCTGGCGACCACGGCGGTGTTGTTGCCGCTGCCTTGGGTGTCGAGGTCGAAGTCGCGGATGCCGAGCTTGTTGGCGATGTCCGAGGTCACCCCGGCGCTACCCATCAGGCCCAGGCCCAGGGCGGCTTGGGCGAGCATATTGTTGTCTTCGCCGGTGGTGCTCAGCGGACGCCCCAGCACCAGATAGGACAGCGCCTGTTCCTGGCTCATGGCCGGTTCCGAGAAGATCTGCGTCGTAGGCTGCTCGGCGCTACCGCTCAGGCGAATACCGGCGGTCACGTCGTCGGTCTTGCGGATCGCCTCGATGTCCAGGTACGGCTGGTCCAGCGGCCCGGCGAACAGTAGGCGTGCACGCCGCACGTCGAGCTTCTGCCCATAGGCGCGGTAGCGGCCGTCGTTGAGCCATAGCTCGCCCCGAGTGTCCAGGTTATCGCCGATATGTACCTGGCCCTGCACCTTGGCGGTCAGACCAAAGCCGGAGAAATTCAGCCGGTCTTCACCCACCACCACGTCGATATCCATGGCCATGGCCATCGGCGGCTTGCCCTCCTCGGTCTGGCTGCCAATGATCACCGTGTCATCCGACACCGTGACCGTCGACGGCGGCAGTTCACGCACGGTGATATCGCCGCGCGGAATCTGCACTTTGCCGGCGATGGCCAGCCGGTCGTTCTTGAGGCTGATCGTCAAGTCGGGCGCCACTTCCAGCTCGGCATAGGGTTCGACGGTGACCGGCAGTTGCGCGCCTTGCAGGTGCAGGTCCACCGCCAGGGCCTGGCCCCAGTCGATCTGCCCCTTGAGGCTGCCCTGCCCGGCTTTACCGCTGCGCCAGCCGCCATTCAACTGCACACTTTCACCGGCGATCAGCGCCTGCACATTCAGCCCTTCGAGGCTGATGGGCAGTTCGGGCCCGGACACTTCGCCGCCCACCAGGTTGACGCTGCCGTTGACCTGCGGTGCCAGCAGGCCACCGCTGATGCGGCCGTTGCCGTTGAGCTTGCCGCTGAGTTTTTCCACCATCGGCACGAATGGCCGCGCCACGGCCAGATCCAGCCCCATGAGGCTGAACTGGCCGGTGATCGGCTTGTTTTTCGGCAATGGATTGATCTGCGCCTGCAACAGCAACTCACCGAGTTTGCCGCCATGGAAGTTCAGCTGCGTGTCGATGCGCCGGGGGTTGAGAGTGGTTTCCAGCTTAAGGGTGTCGTAGGGAAAGTCCAACCACTGGGCCTTCTCCTTGACGCGCAAGGTGCCACCGCTGGCATCCACCGACACCACCCCTTTGGGGCCACTGGCGGGCAGGTCCAGTTGCAGGTCGGCATTGAGTCGGCCCTGCCAGGCGAAATCCTTGGGCAAAAACGCCGCCAGGCTGTCGATGGGGAACTGCTTGAGGTGGTAGCGCAACTTCGGCTCGGGCATCAGCCGCTGGTCTTCGCCGCACAGGCTCGATGCTCCGGAGACCCAGCAGTGCGCCGCAAATGTCAGTCGGCCATCGGCCAGGCGTTCGATTTTGGCCGGGGACTGCAGCCGCCAGTCCTGGCCACCGGCCTGCACATCGCCGCTGGCCAGACGCCCGCGCCAGTTGCCCTTATCTAGAGTACCGTCCAGGGCCAGAGCCAATTTGACCAGGGGCCCGGCCAGGTCGAGCTGGACCTTTTGCTGGCGGATGTCGCCCTGGGCGCTGGCGGTAAGCGTGCCGACCTGGGTGTCACCGCTTTGGATACCGCTGCCCTTGAGGTCGATTTTCGCGCGCTGGGCGCTATCCAACCTGGCATCGAGGCTGAGGGCTTGCAGGCGGTTGTCGGCGAACGCCAGTTGCTGGCCCTTGAGGCCGAGCTTGCCCTGGGGCGCCTTGAGCGTACCCGCCACGTCGAGCCGGCCGTTGATTTGACCGCGCAACTGCGGCCACAACTGGGCCAGGCGTGCGAGCTTGATATCGATCTGCCCGGCCAGACGCTGCTGCAGGCTGCCGCTGCCCTGGATGCGGTTGTCGCCCAGGCGCAAGTCGAGATTGGCCAGGGTCCACTGCTCGCCGGCGCCATCGGCCTTGGCCGCCAGCACGGCGGTTTGCCCGCGCAGGCGGCCTTTGAGGTCGAGGTCGGCGTTGAGTTTGAGCTGCTCGTTCTTGAATTCGCCCTTGCTGCGTAGCGGGCCGGCCAGGGTGCCGGGCAACTCCGCCACCCAGTACGCCGGGTTCAGCGCCGACAGGTCCAGCGCAGTGTCCCAGGCGATGCCATCGGCGAATTGCAGGTTCAAGTGACCTTCGGCCTTGCCCTGACCGGCGCTCAGTTTCAGCTCCGGCAGGAACACCTGCGTAAGGTCGCCGCTGAACGGCGTGACCACCGAGAACGGACCGGCCGGGCCATCGAGGTCGGCCGTGAGGTTGCCGAGGTAATTACCATCTTTATAAGCAACCTCGCCATTGAAGGTACGCAACGTCACCTGGGGCTCGTCGATCACCGGGTACAGGCGATGCCACGGGAAATCCAGCCAGGCGATTTTGGCATCGGCGCTGAAGCCTTGCTGCCAGTCCAGGTTGGCGCTGAGTTTCAGGCTTTGTTTGTCGCCGGCATTTACGTCCAGGCCGGCGATCTGCGCGCCTTTGGCGTCTACCTTGCCTTGCAGCAACAGATCGACCGGGCCTTTTTCCGCCGGCAACACCGCCTTGCCTTGCAGTTGGTAGCCACGGCTCAAGTCGCCCTTGGCGGTAAGGTCCAGTTGATTGAGCTGCAGGGTGTCGGGCAAATCAGCGCTGGGCTTGAAGCCATCGGCGGTGATGTGTAATTGGGCGGGCAGGTTTTCCGCCAGGGGTTGCAGTTCGCCGCTGAGTTTGGCCGGCAGGTAGCCGCTGCTGTCGGCGTCGAGTTTGAGGGTTTTGAGCAGATCGCCGTCGACCTTCAGCGCCACTGTCCACGGCGCACCGCCGGGTGCGTAAGGCAGGCTCAGGTTGCCGCTGGCGGTCAACGGCCAATCACCGCTGGGCTGCAACAAGCCGCTCAGGTCCAGTACCAGATCGTCGCGCTGCAGGTGCACGGCGTCGATCTGCATGCCCGCCGCCGTCCAGTGCGCCGCCAGTTGCAGGCCCTTGAGCTCCTCGCTGCCGTTGAACAACAGGCGACCGACGCGAACCTCGCCCAATTGCAGGGCTACCGGTAGTTTCAAGTCCGGCAGTTGGATCGGCCCGCTGCTCTCGTCGCCACTGGGGGGAAATTGCAGGCTGACCTGTTCCACCTCCAGTCGGTCGATGCACAAGGTCATGCGCAGCAAGCAAGCCGGCGACCAGGCAAACGTCGGCGCCTGGAGTTCGACGCGGCTGCTGCCCTGCTCCCAGAGCAGATGGTCGGCGCGCCATTGGCCGCCCAAACGGCCCTGGAAATTCTCCACGCTCAACCCCGGCACACGCGCCAGCGCCCAACGGCTGCCGGCCTGGGTGCTGAGTATCGCCCAGCCCGTCAGCACCCCTATGGCGAGGACGGCCACCACGGCCAGCCCGGCTATTTTCACCCCACGCATCACAACTCAGGCCCCATGGAAAAGTGCAAACGAACGCCGCCCGGATCTTCCAGGGCATGGGCCAGGTCCAGACGAATCGGCCCGACCGGCGAGACCCAGCGGATGCCGACGCCGACGCCGGTCTTCAGGCTGGGCAGCTCCAGATTGTTGAAGGAGTTGCCCTGGTCGATAAAGGTCGCGATCCGCCATTTTTCGGCGATGGAATATTGATACTCGGCACTCAGCGCCACCATGTAGCGCCCACCGATGCGATCGCCGCGGTCGTTTTCGGGGGACAACGTCTGGTACTCGTAGCCGCGCACGCTTTGGTCGCCACCGGCAAAAAAACGCAGCGACGGCGGCACTGATTTATAGCCATTGGTGGCACTGCCGCCCACTTGGGCACGGGCGAGGAAGCGATGGTTGTCCCACAGGGTGGTCAGGCCTTTGACCATCGCCGTGCCGTACAGCAAATTGGTGTCTGAACCCAGCCCTTCCTTGGCCACCTTGGTGTCCAATTGCAGGCGATAGCCATGGTGCGGGTCGATGCGATTGTCACTGCGCAGGTAGGAATAACTGACGCCCGGCATCAACAGGTTGCTCAGACCCGAATCGTCACCCAGGCGGTACTCTTCGCGCTGCCATTTGAGCGAGATCACCCGCGTCCAGCCGCTGGGCAGCTTGCTGTGCCATTCCGGGCCGAGGGTGAGCAATTTACTCAGGGTGTCGGTGTTGGCGATTTCTTCGTTCTGGTAGCCGCCGGCGAAGCGCAGTTTGTCGGTGAGCGGCGGGTCGAGGGGAATGTCGTACCACAGGCCGACGTTCTGCCGCGGCGCCGACAGCTCGGCTTCCCAGCCATAGCTATGGCCCTGAGGGTTGACCCAATGTCGCGTCCAGTTGGCTTTGCCGCGCGGGCCGACGTCGGTGGAGTAACCCAGGCCCAGGCCCATGGTGCGCGGCTTGCGTGTGTCCAACTGCACGGCCACCGGGATCACGTCATTGGTGGCGGCGGCGGGCGCGGCATCCACGCGCACGCCTTCGAAAAACCCGCTGGCCTGCAAGTTCTGGTTGAGTTCGGCAATAAGCTCGGAGTCGTAGGGGTCGCCGCTTTTGAACGGCACCATGCGGTGCAGCAGGTCTTCGTCGAACGGCGTATCGCCGGCGAAACTGACCTTGCCGAGGGTGTAACGCGGGCCGCTGTCATACACCAGTTCGATATCGGCGACGCCGGCCTGGGGGTCCACCGCGAGTGTCTGCCGGGTAAAGCGCCCGCTGAAAAAACCGTAGCGCGAGGCCTGGTTCTGGATCAAACGCTTGGCGTCTTCGTAATGGCCGTGGTTGAGGATGGCGCCGGATTTAAGGTCGTCGCTGGCGGGTACGCGAAACGCTTTGAGGTTCGCCGCCGGGCCCTCGACCCGAATGGTCACATCACGCAAGTGCACCGGTTCGCCAGGGTCGATGTTGAGGATCAGGCGCGGGTTCTTGCCTCCCTGCACGTCGCTGTCGATGCGCGGTTGATAAAAGCCCAGCGCCTGGGCGGCTTTGCGCGCCTGCTCCTCGGCGCCACGGCTGAACCGCAGCAGGGCCTCTTCATCGCGGTCGCCCACGCCGCCGATATAGCCCTCGATATTGGCTTTCAACGCGTCGTTGGCGGGTTTGATGCGCACGTCCAATTCGCTTTGCGCCAGCGCGCCGCAGCTTGTAAACAGCAGAATCAAGCTGCTGGTGAATCTTCCTGGAAACTTCATAGGCGCGGATGCTACACGAGCGGGCGAGAAACGTAGAACTCGGAAAGTTCTGAAAAAATCTGCATCACGCCGTGGCGGCCTGCAATACCTGAGGGTTGGGATGAAAAAAAACATGCTCCAACACCGGCCCCACTGCCACTTCACCGATTTCCTCATAACCTTGGCGTTTATAAAACTCCAGGTAACGCGAATTGCCCGTGTCGAGCACCACGCCGGACGAATGCGGGTCTTCGGCGCACCAGTTATGCACCGCCTGCAACAACTGCTCACCGTAATGCTTGCCCTGGAACTGCGGATGAATCCCCAACAGCGGCAGCATATGCACCGACTCACTGGGCAAGCACGCCAGCACGGCATGGTGATAATCCAGATAACGCCGCGTGCCGCGCACCCCGGTGCTCAGCCACATGCGCAATTGCCAGGCCCAGCTCTCGGTGATTCCCAGGCGCCGTTGCGGCGGCGCGATCAGCGCGATGCCGATCAGACGGTCATTCACAAACAGGCCAATGGCCGGCAGCTTCTGGAAGAAGTGCTGCTTGACCAGCTCACGCACGGTGGCGCGCACCCGCTGTTCATAACCTGGACGCTCGGCCTCAAAGATATAGGCGAATGTCGGTTCGTGGCGGTAAGCCTGGTACAACAGGGAACGGGCTTCGCGGGAATAGCCGCTGTTGAGCACACGGATGTCGGCGATGGCAGTCGAAGTCTCAGGCATACAGTCAATCTCAGTGGGCGCCACTCAAAGGATGGCGTTCTTATGGGTACGAACCTACGCAGCTCCAGTCGTTCCCAGACATTAGCAGCGCATCTGCCCTACCGCCACGCTGGCCCCCGTCTGACTTGTCGGCTAGCATCGCCCTTTTTGCCAAGACCGGACTGCCGACCATGAAAATCGTCTCCTTCAATATCAACGGGCTGCGCGCCCGCCCTCATCAGTTGGCGGCGCTGATTGAAAAGCATCAACCGGATGTGATCGGCCTGCAGGAAACCAAGGTCCACGACGACCAGTTCCCTCTCGCCGAAGTGCAAGCCCTTGGCTATCACGTGTATTACCACGGGCAGAAAGGCCACTACGGCGTGGCCCTGCTCTCGCGTCAGCCAGCGTTGAGCGTGCATAAAGGCTTTGCCAGCGATGAAGAAGACGCCCAGCGCCGCTTTATCTGGGGCACCTTTGCCGACGAGAACG
Organism: Pseudomonas rhodesiae; assembly: GCF_007858255.1. Lineage (GTDB taxonomy): Bacteria > Pseudomonadota > Gammaproteobacteria > Pseudomonadales > Pseudomonadaceae > Aquipseudomonas > Aquipseudomonas rhodesiae. The sequence goes on from NZ_VFEU01000010.1 coordinate 44,844, forward strand.
GCCAGCCGGTCACCATCATGAATGGCTACTTCCCCCAAGGCGAAAGCCGCGACCACCCCACCAAATTTCCGGCCAAGCAGCGCTTCTACGAAGACCTGCAGCAATTGCTGGAAAGCCAGTTCAGCAACGACCAGGCACTGGTGGTGATGGGCGACGTGAATATTTCCCCGGAAGACTGCGACATCGGCATCGGCGCCGACAACGCCAAACGTTGGCTCAAGACCGGCAAATGCAGCTTTCTGCCCGAGGAGCGCGAGTGGATGGCGCGCCTGAAAAACTGGGGCCTGGTGGACAGTTTCCGGCACCTGAACCCGGACGTGACCGACCGTTTCAGCTGGTTCGACTACCGCAGCCGCGGCTTTGAAGATGAGCCCAAGCGCGGCCTGCGCATCGACGTGATCATGGCGTCCACGGGCTTGCTGCATCGGGTCAAGGATGCGGGGGTGGATTATGAATTGCGTGGTTTGGAAAAGCCTTCGGACCATGCGCCGATCTGGCTTGAATTGAGCTGACGGGTTGTCGGGGCTCGATCAGATCTGGGCGTGGCCGTCAGTCAGTCATATTTATGCAACCTGACTGACTTAATCTCGCGGCACTCCCTTTGGCTTGAGAAGGTGCCGGCATGACGCTGCGCGTTCTGTTCCTGTTGTGTTGCCTATTGCCCCTCGCCGCCGTGGCCGTCCCCCTGCCCGCCCCCGATCATGGTCCGGCGTTGCGCATCCAAGGTTCCAACACCATTGGCGCGGCATTGGGCCCGGCACTGGTCAAGGGGTTGATGGCGCAGCAGGGTTTGCAAGACGTACACAGCGAGCCGGCCGACGGAGCCAATGAACAGCGGATCGTCGGCAAAACGCGCCAAGGCAAGACGGTGACCGTCGAGGTGGCGGCCCATGGTTCCAGCACCGGTTTTGCAGCGCTTAAAAAAACCAGCGCGGACTTGGCCGCCTCGTCCCGACCCATCAAGGACAGCGAACTGGTGGACCTCGAACCCCTGGGCGACCTGAAAAGCCCAGACGCCGAACAGGTGATCGCCATCGATGGCCTGGCCATCATCCTTAACCCACGCAACCCGCTAACGACGTTGAACACCGTGCAACTGGCGCAGATCTTCAACGGCGAGATCAGCACCTGGGAGGCGTTGGGCGGGGTCGGCGGGCCGATCCATGTGTATGCGCGGGATGATCAGTCGGGCACCTACGACACCTTCAAAGAGCTGGTGCTGCGCCTGCGCGGTAAGCCGTTGGTGGCGAGCGCCCAGCGTTTCGAATCCAGCGAGCAGTTGTCCGACGCGGTCAGCGGCGATCCCCAAGGCATCGGCTTTATCGGCCTGCCCTACGTGCGCCAGGCCAAGGCGGTGGCGGTTGTCGACGGTGACTCGCAACCGATGCTGCCGTTGAACAGCCTGATCGCCACCGAGGATTACCCGCTGTCACGCCGTTTGTACTTTTACTTGCCACCGTCGAACCGCAACCCCTGGGCCGATGCGCTGGTGGACTTTACCCAGAGCCCCAAGGGCCAGGCGATCGTGGCGGCCAACGGCTTTATCGCGCAGCAGGTGCAAGCCATGGCCGTGACACCGCGCCCCACGATGCCCGACGACTACCAGGCAATAGCCCGCGACGCCCAGCGTTTGAGCGTGAATTTTCGCTTCGAAGAAGGCAGCGCCAGCCTCGACAACAAGGCACGCCAGGACCTGCAACGGGTGGTGGCGTACCTGAAAAGTCACGACAAGCTCAATAAGCAGGTCACGCTGGTGGGCTTTGGCGACGCCAAGAATGACCCGCAACGCGCAGCATTGCTGTCCAAGCTGCGTGCCATGGCGGTGCGGCGCGAGCTGGTTCGCAGCGGCGTGGTGCTGCGCGATATCCGTGGGTTCGGGGCGCAGATGCCGGTAGCGGCGAATACGGCGGATGAGGGGCGGATCAAGAATCGGCGGGTGGAGGTGTGGGTGTATTGAGGCTTGGGTGTTGGGTTGCTGGCACTGGCCTTATCGGGGGCAAGCCCCCTCCCACACTGAAACACAATCACAGGTGGGAGGGGGCTTGCCCCCGATGCAGGCGCTGCGGTGTTACTGCCCGCCGCGCATCAACTCCCGAGGCACGTACTTGCCGATCTCGAACTTGCCGATCGCCGCGCGGTGCACTTCGTCCGGGCCGTCGGCCAGGCGCAGGGTGCGCTGCATGGCGTACATGTAGGCCAAGGGGAAGTCGTTGGACACCCCGGCACCGCCGTGGATCTGGATCGCGCGGTCGATCACCTTCAGGGCGACGTTCGGCGCCACCACTTTGATCTGGGCGATTTCGCTTTTCGCCACTTTGTTACCCACGGTGTCCATCATGTACGCCGCCTTCAGGGTCAGCAGGCGCGCCATGTCGATTTCCATGCGTGAGTCGGCGATCTTGTCGATATTGCCGCCCAACCGCGCCAACGGTTTGCCGAATGCGGTACGGCTGACCGAGCGCTTGCACATCAGTTCCAGCGCGCGCTCGGCCATGCCGATCGAGCGCATGCAGTGGTGGATACGGCCCGGGCCAAGGCGCCCCTGGGCAATCTCGAAGCCACGCCCTTCGCCCAACAACACGTTTTCATAAGGTACGCGCACGTTGTCGAACAGCACTTCGGCATGGCCGTGGGGCGCGTCGTCGTAACCGAACACCGGCAGCGGCCGCAGGATTTTCACCCCGGGGGTGTCCACCGGCACCAGGATCATCGAGTGCTGCTGGTGACGCGGCGCATCGGGGTTGCTCAGGCCCATAAAGATCAGGATCTTGCAGCGTGGATCGCAGGCGCCGGAAGTCCACCATTTCTTGCCGTTGATCACCCACTCGTCGCCCTGGCGTTCGGCGCGGGCGGCCATGTTGGTGGCGTCCGAGGAAGCCACGTCCGGTTCGGTCATGGCGAATGCCGAGCGGATCTCGCCGCGCAGCAGTGGTTCGAGCCAGCGCTGTTTCTGTTCGGCATTGGCGTAGCGCACCAGCACTTCCATATTGCCGGTATCCGGCGCCGAGCAGTTGAACGGCTCCGGCCCCAGCAGCGAACGGCCCATGATTTCCGCCAGGGGCGCGTATTCGAGGTTGGTCAGGCCAGCGCCCAGTTCGGACTCGGGCAAGAACAAATTCCACAGGCCCTCGGCTTTAGCCTTGGCTTTGAGCTCTTCCATGATCGCAGTGGGCTGCCAACGGTCGCCTTCGCTGACCTGGCGTTCAAACACCGGCTCGGCGGGGTAAACGTAAGCGTCCATGAACGCAGTGACGCGTTCACGCAGTTCCTGAACCTTGGGCGAATAGGCGAAATCCATGAGCAGCTCCCTTCTTGGAGAGGTTGTTTAGGTCATGCAATCGATGCTAGAACAGCGTTGATAATTTACCTAGCCTATTCTCGGCGTGTATTAACATTCATCACCGATATATGATCGGCGTATGAACACCTAACAATAAGAGCGCAACGAAATGAATCTGAGCAAGGTCGACCTCAACCTCTTCATCGTCTTTGACGCGATCTACACCGAAGCCAACCTGACCCGCGCCGGGCAGATTGTCGGCATCACCCAACCGGCGGTGTCCAACGCTCTGGCCCGCCTGCGCGAGACCTTCAACGACCCGCTGTTCGTGCGCACCGCCCAAGGCATGGTGCCCACGCCGATGGCGCAGAACATCATCGGCCCGGTGCGCAACGCGCTGTCGCTGCTGCGGGTGTCGGTGCAGGAAAGCCGCATCTTCAACCCGCAACAGGCGGCCAAAACCTACCGCATCAGCATGACCGACCTTACCGAGGCGGTGATCCTGCCGCCGCTGTTCCAGCGCCTGCGCCGCCTGGCGCCCACGGTGGTGATCGAGAGTTTCCTGTCCAAGCGCCGCGAAACCACCAAGGAACTGGCCGCCGGGCGCCTGGACTTTGCCGTGGACGCGCCGCTCAATACCGACCCGCAGGTACGTCACGTCAAGCTGATGGAGGACCGCTACGTCTGCGCCATGCGCAAGGGCCACCCGATGGCGGGCAAGGACAAATTCACCTTGGACGACTACCTGTCGCTGACCCATATCCATATCTCCAGCCGTCGCAATGGTCTGGGCCACGTCGACCTGGCGCTGGGCAAAATGGGCATCCAGCGCAAGATCGCCCTGCGCTCCCAGCATTACCTGATGGCCTCGCAAGTGCTGCAGCAGACCGACATGGTGATGACCGTGCCCGAGCGCTTTGCCCGACGCCATGAACTGCACTGGTTCAACTTGCCGGTCAACGACGTACCGCCGGTGGAAACCCACTTGTACTGGCACGAAAGCACCGACCAAGACCCGGCCAACCGCTGGATGCGCGAGCAGATGATCGAGCTGTGCCAACAAGTCACCGCCCACGAAAAGAAGCTCGACAAACAACAAGCTTGAGCGCCCCTCCCGTGCAATGGACTACCAAGGAGCCCTTTGTGGGAGGGGGCTCGCCCCCGATGGTCCGCGCAGCGGACCTTGACGTTCACGTCAACCTACCTTTAGCTTAGCGCCAGAACTTTCTTGAGCGCCGCCATGAGCACTACCTACAGTATTTCCGACCTCGCCCGCGAGCTGGATATCACCACCCGCGCCATTCGTTTCTATGAAGAACAGGGCCTGCTGGCCCCTGAGCGGCGTGGCCAGGAGCGCATTTACAGCGCGCGGGACAAGGTCAGCCTCAAGCTGATCCTGCGCGGCAAGCGCATCGGCTTTTCCCTGGCCGAGTGCCGCGAATTGATCGAACTCTATGACCCCAGCAGCGGCAACCACATCCAGCTCAACAGCATGCTGGCCAAGATCGCCGAGCGCCGTGAGCAGTTGGAACAGCAACTGCTGGATATCGAACAGATGAAGCTGGAACTGGACACCGCCGAAGAGCGTTGCACCCAGGCCCTGGCCCAAACCATGCGCCAAGCCGGCGATTGATCAGAAGGTGACCGCCATGACCCTCCCCTCCCACGTCCGCCTGGTTGAAGTCGGCCCGCGCGACGGTTTGCAGAACGAAGCCAACCCCATCAGCGTCGCGGACAAGGTTCAATTGGTCGACGCCCTCAGCGCCGCCGGCTTGAGCTATATCGAAGTCGGCAGTTTTGTTTCGCCCAAGTGGGTGCCGCAAATGGCCGGCTCCGCCGAGGTGTTCGCCCAGATCCAGCGCAAACCCGGCGTGACCTATGGCGCATTGGCACCGAACCTGCGCGGTTTCGAAGACGCGCTGGCCGCCGGGGTCAAGGAAGTGGCGGTGTTCGCGGCCGCGTCCGAGGCATTTTCCCAGCGCAATATCAACTGTTCCATCAGCGAAAGCCTGGAACGTTTCGCGCCCATCATGGCCGCAGCCCAGCAACACGGAGTCAGTGTGCGCGGCTATGTGTCCTGTGTATTGGGCTGCCCCTATGAAGGCGAGATCGCCGCCGAACAGGTGGCGGTAGTGGCGCGGGAGTTGTATGCCATGGGCTGTTATGAAGTGTCGTTGGGCGACACTATCGGCACCGGCACGGCGGGCGCCACCCGCCGCCTGTTTGAAGTGGTCGGCGCGCAGGTGCCACGGGACAAGTTGGCCGGGCATTTCCACGACACCTATGGCCAGGCCATCGCCAACGTGTACGCCGGGCTGCTGGAAGGCATCCAGGTGTTCGACAGCTCTATTGCCGGGCTTGGCGGCTGCCCGTATGCCAAGGGCGCCAGCGGTAACGTCGCGACCGAAGACGTGCTGTACCTGCTCAATGGCCTGGGCATTCACACCGGGGTCGACTTGGACGCCTTGATCCTCGCAGGCCGGCAGATCAGTCAGGTGCTGGGGCGCCCCAGCGGTTCGCGGGTGGCCAAGGCGCGTAACGCTGTGTGAGTAGCACGCCTGTGACAATGTGTTACCCAAGCCCTACACATCGAGTAACACGGGAACATATTTTGTCGTATTTGCCCCCGGTCATTTCCTACAAAAAAATCAACTCATTGATTTTAAAGACATTTTAAAAGTTGGCACGGCTTCTGCTATCTCTATGGCATAACAAGAATAAAAAGCGCCAAACCTAATAAAAATAAGACGAAACGACTCTGACATAACAAAAACAACACGGCAGAGACGCAGCTAACAGATTTTTTTGGAGAAGATGTGCTTCGCAGGGTACGGCGTGCCGAGACCCGCAACCGGATAGAGAAAAATAAAACTACCTTCAGGTAGCTACCCACTGGTTGGATCGCTTGCGAAGAAGCAGATCAGCGCTCAAAAAAATACGTTTGCTCTTGATCCCGGATGGGGATCGCCAAAAACAGCGGTAAAGGGTAACGGTTGCCAAAAACAACAATAGACCGCCCCTCAATAATAAAAAAAGAGCAGGCAACGCACATTAAAGGGGACCTTCGGGTCCCCTTCGTGTTGTGGGCGTTCGGCTCCTCACACCGATGTGCCTTCGGTGGCCATGAAATTGTTCAGCACCTTTCGAGTCAGACGCTGCAATGCCTGTGTTTGCTCTTGCTGTCGCGCCGCCGCCAGTTGCTTGAGTTCCCCGTCGAAGAACGCACTGGGCATGGCGCCATCGACCAGAATGTCGTCTTTGCTTTTGCCCAACAGGCGCGCCAGCCTGTCGACCGCCGCATCATGACGGCTCTGCCAGTCCGCTTGCGCCGCCAGGTCCGCCCCCGTGTCTTGCTCGCCTTGCACATCCGAAAGCTCGAACAACGCCGAGCTTTTTTCCTCGATCAATTCAATACCCGGGCCCATCAATGCCTGGAGCTCCTGCGGGTATCGGCTGCGCAGGTGTTTCTCCCAGAATTCGCGCCCCACGAAAAAAGCGCTCTCGTCAGCGGTAACACTTTCGTTCCTGAGCACTTGCCGATAAGCACTGTCGAGGGCTTGCTGGCTCACATTGGCCTGCTGGGGAAACAGCATTTCACGGGTGTTTATCGGCAGCCCCAGCCTATCCGCCAGCCCGATCCGGTAGGCCAGGATCACTTCGACCTGCTCGGTAAAACCCGGCCCGCGGGAAGCAACGTCCTGTTCAGCCACGGCGTCCACCAGCGTCAGACGGAACAACTGGCGGGCGATGCTGATCAGTGAGCCTTCGCTGTCCGCTTCCCCCGCCTGCTCAAGCGCCTTCAACGCCAACAGCTCACTCTCAAGGTTCATGAACTCCACCGTACTGCCATCCCCGCAGGTGACACGATCATCGGCGATGCCAAACAGCGACTCGCGAATGGCCTGGCTTTGACTGGCGGCCTCCAACAAGTCCCACACCCGCTGGGTCAATGCGGCGCGGGTGACCGGCGAGGCGTATTCGGCGCTGCGGGTAGTGTCGGCCAGGACCGTGAACAGGGCGGCCGAATCAGGGCAAGCCTTCACGTCGTCCCACAGCCGGGCGCGGTGCGTCAGTTCGGCGGCAGGCACCTCTCGCAACCACAGGGTCCGAGCCTCGTCCAACGTGACGTGGTCGGCCCACTGCGCCGGATCCAACGGCGCCTCCAGGCCAAGGCGTTCGCGGGTGGCCGCCGACAGCGGGTTCTCGTGCACGTTGATCCGGTCCAAGTGCTGATACGCATAGTCGGGCAAGGTTGTGATCTGGTTCGAGTGCAGGTCGATCCTGGCCAAGGACGTCAATTGCTCGGCCCCCATCGGAAAGGTCGTGGTGCCGGTGTCGGCCAGATAAAGTTGATTGAGGCTGCGCATGCCCCGCAGATCGGCGGTCCAGCCCAAGCGGCGATTGTCGGACAGATCGAGGATTTTCAGGTCTCGCATCCCTTCGAGGCGCGCACGACTGGCGTCGGTCAGTTGCAGGTCATTGCGACTCAGGTTGAGCTTGGTCAGCCCCGCCCCGCCATGGGTGAACTCCGGCAGTTGCGTGAGGTTGTTTTCGCGCATATTCAGCCAGCGCAGGCGGCCGAATGCGTTGAGAAAGGGGAGCGACTCGTCCGACAGCCCCATTCGGCCTAAATCCAGGCTGCCCACATGATCCATATTCGCCGTTATCGGCGGCAGTTCACCCACCAGTTCGTCCGATAAATCCAGCATGTGGCCAATCGGTGTTTGATCCGCCGCATACGCTTGCGGCGACTGGCGCTGCCACGCGGCCATAATCGTCCCCGCGACCCTGCGACGAATTTGGCTGTGGCCCGGCTCTGCGTCCTGATGCCAGGCGTCCAGCGTCTGCTTCAGCTGGTTGTATTCCTCTTCGAGGCTGCTGAGGCGGGCTAGAACCTGGGCATCAGTCAAACCTTGAAGCCCATACAGGGCTTCGACTTCTTCAAGTGACTTCGACGGGTACAGATACATGGCTTTCATGGTGCAGATAAACGGCCGCCGCCCCGCGCCGCCCACCGGGCTAAGCGGGTACCCAAACCGCCCGTCCGCCAGGCGCATAGGCGACTTGAACCCCGGTTTGATGGCTTGCAAGCCAAGGGCCTGGCGCGTGGCCTCTTCGCTCAAGGGCTGTTGTGCGAGCTGCTCCTTCAACGCCTGGGTGGAGGCTTTCAGTTGCCGCCAATCCGTGCGCCCGCTGTAACCCACCCGCCAGAGCGCGGTGTAGAAAGCATCTTTGTCAGAACGCCAATACTCCAGGTCATCGGGACCGCTGAACAGCTTCCACTCGTTGAGGCTGATGCGCACGAGGCGTAACTGCCTGGGCGCGTCAGCACGCCCGACGCGGTCCAATAATTCACCGTCATAGGTGTCAGCGCGTAACTCAAGACCCACGCCGTCAAGACGACCCGGCAGCGTCGCCAGCTTGTGCAGCGCCAGACGCACACTGTCCGGGGTGAGTTCGTTATCGAACAACAGATCGGTATGGGCGCGCAGGGCTCGGACCTTCTGCCCATAGCGGCGCGCCTCTTCAGCCAAACGCAACGGCACACGAGAGGTTTCGCCCATACGCGCCAACTCCTGGTCGGTGGCGTGGGCCAACAGGTCTTCGGCGATCAGTTTGGGCAAGCCTGGAAAGTCGCGCTGGAGCAGTTGCACATTCGCCTCACTGGACACGTCCCCGGCCGCGATTTCAAGGCCAAACAACCTGGCTTTGCTGTCCTGCGCCAACTCGCGCAATCGGTCGCGGTAACGCAGCGCCCTCGCCTGGGGTGTGCGCTGCTCGCTCATCATGCGTTCAACCAAGCGATCCGCGTACGCCTTATCGGCGGCCGTCGCCAGAAAGTCGGAATCAATTCTGCCGGTCAGCATCAGTTCATAACGCAGCGCTCGCTCGACGGCCGGCTCGTCCAACAGGTGCCGGATCTGCTCTTCGCTCAATTGGCTCAGCAGCGACGGCAGAATCACGCCATCCCGGGTCGCCGCTTGGGCCAGATCGAGCTTGACCACCTGACTGCGTTGGGCGACTGCGGCCGAACGCCAGACGATATCGCCGTCGGCATCCAAGGCGACCAGCACCCTGGCTTCAGGCCACTTGCCGCTGTCGAGCAACAACCTCATTTGCAAGTTCCAGTCGACACGCCCAAAAACGGCAGGGTCGGTACTGCTCAGGCGGTCAATGAAGCCTTGGTAGCGACGGGCAGATTCGAAGCGCCGTAGCACTTCTCTGAACAGCGGCGGCGGCAATTGCTGATCGACGTAAACCCGGCGCAATTGCTCATCCGTGACCCCACTCAGCGCTCGGACCTGCTCCAATTGAGCGTCGCTGAAAGCGTCGACGCTGGGACCGAGACGTCGCAACAGGGTCTTGCGATCCCACGTCAGGGGTTGTTCGAATTCATGCACCCAGGCACCCGCCCCGTTGTGGCGTACCCTGGGCCAGTAACGGGCGTCGCCATCCGGGTGGACGAGCCTGAAATCTCCCTCGGCGATGGCTTGCACCTTGTAGTGACCGCCGTGGGTCGACGGCAGGTACGTGGCGCCTTGATGCTCATACAAGCCCAGGCTGTTCGGCTTCAGCTCAGCGGGCAGGCTGATCGAGTGGGTGTACCGCGTCGGATCGAAGTCAAATAAACGGCTGCGCCCGCCGAAGTCGACATGCACCAAACGCTTGATAAAAGCGGTCTCTTTGAACGCTGCCAGCGCGGCGGGCACCGCCAGCCCCGCCAAGTTCAGACCCACCGCCGAGAAGTGCGCCCAGACCGCGCGCGCATCGCCCTCGGACCACGCCTGTATGCCTTCTGCCACGTCGTCGACCATTTGCACCGCCGCAACTATCAGCATCACTTCGCCAAGGTACGGCACCACAAATGCCGCCACGTTCAGCACATCCAGTATTTTTTTGCCCCACGACCACAGCCAGGCTTTCTCGGCATGGTCCGTAGCCTCTTGAGTGGACACGGCGCTCGCCTGAGCGTTGTCCATGATCGAGCGAACCCGCTGTTGCGCGCTGTCGATCCACACGTCACGCCAAGGCGGTGCGTAGGTGCCCTGGCGGTGAAGCCGGGCTTTGAGCGCCGGATCGAAGTTCTGCGTGGCGGTGTAAACCTCGTCGGGGTCCAGTAGTGCCTTGAGTTTAGTAAAAAACACTTCTTGCCGGGAAAGCGGGACGAACTGGCTGAAGAAGGTACGGTAGTCAGCACGGCACAGGCGCGTGGTCAGGTGGTCGACGAAGACGGTGAGGTTGTCGTAAGCCTTGAGCGGGTGCAGCGGATCGCCGGGGATGTAGACCATGCACGGTCGCGGCAGGATCGTGGCATTTCGCGGATGGGGCTGCCACACCACCGGCCCGATGATCAGCACCTGCTCGATCACGACCGTGCACAACTGCAAGGGCGAAAAGCTGACGTCATCCTCTGCCCATGTGTGCCCGGTCTGTTGAATCAGAATCGCCTGGATCAAGCGATGGTCCTGGGGCTGGATATGGCCCTGCATCAGGGCAATTTCGGCGGCCAACTCCAACTGATTGCGGTGCGCGGTGATCAACGTGCTGTACAGCTGGCCGGTCAGGGCGCCGGGGGGCTTGGCCAGAATCGGGGCGTTGATGATGCCGCGCACATGCTCGTAGTACGACTGCCCCAGGTCCAGCGTCCGGCACAGGGCGGCAAATTCGTGGGCTTTGATCGACAGTTTGAACGACTTGACACTCGCGGGTGCATGCTTCTTTGCGCTGGAATATTGGTGGAAGTTATAGCGGGTGATCAAACGACAATCCAAGCAGATCGGCTTGCTTGCATCGTCCTCGGTGAAATTCATCAAGGCCGCTTCAAGCAGGCTGACGCCCTTGTAGAAATACAGCGGCGACGACGCTGACGACACGGTGGTGGTCGACAGTTCTTCCGAATCGGTGCTGCACGATCTCTGCTCCATCTTGCGCGCGTAGAACACGCTCGTGACGTCGAGGCGTAGGCCGAACTTCTCTTCAATCGCCGCCACCAGCAAGGGTTCGGCATAGTCGGCGGGGCTTTTGAGTTGGCTGAACCATTGATCCAGCTGGTTTAACGACGTCCGGCTGCGGTCGTGGACCGCCTTCAATCGGTTTTTCGCTGTTGAGTCGGCGTTGGTGTACCAGGACGGGATAACCAGCTTGAGGTTGGCCAATTCGGTCTTGCGCCCTGCCAGCGCATCGGTATACCAAGCGGGGGTGTTGTCCTGGATGGGCCCCACATGGGGGCTTGGCTCATCGACATCGGGCAGGGCAAGCGGATCAGTGAGCAGATCGGTCATGGGCATCGCCTTCGAGTAGCGGAATAATCCGCCACTCTAGGCAGCTGGCGCAGGCCGAACGCGGTAGCCCAGCACCCCGTTTCAGCGCTCGGTGCTCAATTCCTGGAGGCTGATCTCGCGCATGCGAAATTTCTGGATCTTGCCCGTGACGGTCATCGGAAACTCATCCACGAACTTGAAGTGCTTAGGCGTCTTGAAGTGCGCAATGCGACCCTTGCACCAGCCCTGCAAATCCAGCTCATCGGTCGCGTGGCCCGGATGGAGTTTGATCCAGGCGACGATTTCTTCGCCGTAGCGCGCATCCGGAATGCCGATCACCTGCACATCGGCCACCGCCGGGTGGGTGAAGAAAAACTCCTCCAACTCGCGCGGGTACACGTTTTCACCGCCGCGAATGATCATGTCCTTATTGCGTCCAGCAATGCGCACATAACCGTGCTCATCCATGCTTGCCAGATCGCCGGTGCGCATCCAGCCGGCCTCGTCGATGGCCTCGCGGGTTGCCTCGGGATTACTCCAGTAGCCGAGCATGACGCTGTAGCCACGGGTGCACAGCTCGCCGATTTCACCGCGCGCGACGGTGTTGCCATCGATGTCGATGATCTTGGTTTCCAACTGCGGTTGGGTGCGGCCGACGGTGGTGACCCGGCGCTCCAGATCATCCTGTGGCCCGGTCTGCAAGGACACTGGGCTGGTTTCGGTCATACCGTAGGCGATCTGCACTTCGCCCATGTGCAACTCGCTGATCACGCGGCGCATCACTTCGATGGGGCACGTGGCGCCGGCCATGATGCCGGTGCGCAGGCTGGATAGCTCGAACTCACCGCGCCGCGGGTGATCAAGCAGCGCGATAAACATGGTGGGCACGCCATACAGGCCAGTGGCGCGTTCTTCGGCGACGGCGCTGAGGGTCAGCAATGGGTCGAAGCCGTCGTTCGGGTAGATCATGGCGGTTCCATGGGTGATACAGCCCAGGTTGCCCATCACCATGCCAAAGCAGTGATACAGCGGCACCGGGATCACCAAGCGATCTTGGGCGGTCAGGCCCAGGCTCTCACCGACCATGTAGCCGTTATTGAGAATATTGTGATGACTGAGCGTGGCCCCCTTGGGGAACCCGGTGGTGCCGGAGGTGTACTGGATATTAACGGCTTGATCGAAGTGCAGGCTGGCCTGGCGCTGGTGCAGTTGCTCGGGCGTTACCTCGGCGCCGAGGGCGGCCAGCGTCGACCAGGGCATAAAGCCTGCCGGCGGGCTGGGATCGAGGCTGATGATGCCGCGCAGGTCGGGTTGCAGTTCCTGGAGCATCCCGTGGTAATCGGAACCCTTGAACGCCCCGGCGCACACTAGCCACTGACAACCGGACTGTTTGAGCACGTAGTCCAGCTCGCTGGTGCGGTACGCCGGGTTGATATTGACCAGGATCACGCCGAGCTTGGCGCTGGCAATCTGGCTGATCAACCACTCGGCGCAGTTCGGCGCCCAGATGCCCAAGCGGTCGCCTGTCTGCAGGCCCAAGGCGAGGAAGGCACGGGCGTGCAGGTCGACGGTATCGGCCAGTTGCCGCCAGGTATAGCGCCGTGACTGATGACGCACCACCAGCGCTTCGCCATCGGGGAATTGCGCCACTGTGCGATCGAAGGCCTGGCCGATGGTCATGGCCAGTAAGGCTTTGTCCTGGGAGCCACGGCTGTAGCTCTGATGCAGTTGATCCATAACGACCCCTGTTATCTTTTTTGTAGGTTGACGTAAACGTAAACTACGATTGACAGCGTCACAACGCAAGCTTACGTTAACGTAAAGGTGAGCGCCCTCCCCTGGCGCGCCGACCACACAACAACAAAGCTCACATTAAGGTGCCTGTCCATGAGTTACCCGTCCCTGAACTTCGCCCTCGGCGAAACCATCGACATGCTGCGCGACCAGGTGCAGTCCTTCGTGGCCAAAGAGGTCGCACCGCGCGCGGCGCAAATCGACAGCGACAACCTGTTCCCCGCCGACCTGTGGCGCAAATTCGGTGACATGGGCCTGCTCGGCATCACCGTTCCGGAAGAGTACGGCGGCGCCGGCCTGGGTTACCTGGCGCATGTGGTGGCCATGGAAGAAATCAGCCGTGGCTCGGCATCCGTGGCGTTGTCCTACGGCGCTCACTCCAATCTCTGTGTGAATCAGATCAACCGCAACGGTAACCACGCACAGAAGCTCAAGTACCTGCCCAAACTGATCAGCGGCGAACACGTCGGTGCCTTGGCCATGAGCGAGCCGAACGCCGGCTCCGATGTGGTCTCGATGAAGCTGCGCGCCGACAAGCGCGGCGACCACTATGTGCTCAACGGCAGCAAGACCTGGATCACCAACGGTCCCGATGCCAACACCTATGTGATTTACGCCAAGACTGACTTGGAAAAAGGCCCACACGGCATCACCGCGTTTATTGTCGAGCGCGACTGGAAGGGCTTTAGCCGTAGCAACAAGTTCGACAAATTGGGCATGCGCGGCTCCAACACCTGCGAGCTGTTTTTCGATGACGTCGAAGTGCCCGAAGACAACATCCTCGGCGTGCTCAATGGCGGCGTGAAAGTGCTGATGAGCGGCCTGGACTATGAGCGCGTGGTGCTCTCCGGCGGCCCCACCGGGATCATGCAGGCGTGCATGGACCTGATCGTGCCGTACATCCACGACCGCAAGCAGTTCGGCCAAAGCATCGGCGAGTTCCAGTTGATCCAGGGCAAAGTCGCCGATATGTACACCCAACTCAACGCCAGCCGCGCCTATCTGTATGCAGTGGCCCAGGCCTGCGAACGTGGCGAGACCACCCGCAAGGACGCCGCCGGGGTGATCCTCTACAGCGCCGAACGGGCCACGCAAATGGCCCTGGATGCGATCCAGATTCTCGGCGGCAACGGCTACATCAACGAATTCCCCGCCGGGCGCCTGTTGCGCGATGCCAAGCTGTATGAAATCGGCGCCGGCACCAGTGAAATCCGGCGGATGCTGATCGGTCGCGAACTGTTCAACGAAACTCGCTGAGGGCACGCGCCATGGCCACCTTGCACACCCAGCTCAACCCGCGCTCGGCGGAGTTCGCCGCCAACAGCGCGGCGATGCGCCAACAGGTCGACGCCCTGCACACTCTGCTCGCTCACGTGCAGCAAGGCGGCGGCGCCAAGGCTCAAGAGCGGCACACCTCACGGGGCAAACTGTTGCCGCGCGAACGCATCAATCGCCTGCTCGATCCGGGCTCGCCGTTTCTTGAACTCAGCCAACTCGCCGCCTATCAGGTCTACGGCGAAGACGTGCCCGCGGCCGGCGTCATCGCCGGAATCGGTCGCGTCGAAGGCGTGGAGTGCATGATTGTGGCCAACGACGCCACGGTCAAAGGTGGCTCCTACTACCCGCTGACCGTAAAAAAACACCTGCGCGCCCAGACCATCGCCGAGCAGAATCGCCTGCCGTGCATCTACCTGGTGGACTCCGGCGGCGCCAACCTGCCGCGTCAAGACGAGGTATTTCCCGACCGCGAGCACTTTGGGCGGATCTTTTTCAACCAGGCCAATATGAGCGCCCAAGGCATCCCGCAGATCGCCGTGGTGATGGGCTCATGCACCGCCGGCGGCGCCTATGTGCCGGCCATGGCCGACGAAGCCATCATGGTGCGCCAGCAGGCCACGATCTTTCTGGCCGGCCCGCCGTTGGTGAAGGCCGCCACCGGGGAAGTGGTCAGCGCCGAAGACCTCGGCGGCGCGGATGTGCATTGCAAAATTTCGGGCGTGGCCGACCACTATGCCGACAGCGATGAACACGCCCTGGCCCTGGCCCGCCGCAGCGTGGCCAACCTCAATTGGCACAAACAGGGCCAGTTGCTGCAACGTACGCCGGTGGCACCGCTGTACAGCGGCGAAGAGTTGTACGGCGTGATTCCGGCCGACCCTAAACAGCCGTTCGACGTACGCGAAGTGATCGCGCGACTGGTGGACGGTTCGGTGTTCGATGAGTTCAAGGCGCTGTTCGGCACCACGCTGGTGTGCGGTTTCGCCCATCTGCACGGCTACCCGATTGCGATCCTGGCCAACAACGGAATTCTGTTCGCCGAAGCCGCGCAGAAAGGCGCGCACTTTATTGAACTGGCCTGCCAGCGCGGCATCCCCCTGCTGTTCCTGCAGAACATCACCGGCTTTATGGTCGGCCAGAAATACGAGGCCGGCGGCATTGCCAAGCACGGCGCCAAACTGGTGACGGCAGTGGCCTGCGCCAAGGTGCCCAAATTTACCGTGATCATCGGCGGCAGCTTTGGTGCCGGTAACTACGGCATGTGCGGTCGCGCCTATGACCCGCGCTTTTTGTGGATGTGGCCGAACGCGCGTATCGGCGTGATGGGCGCCGAACAGGCGGCCGGCGTGCTGGTGCAGGTCAAGCGCGAGCAGGCCGAACGCGCGGGCGCCAGGTTCAGTGCCGAGGAGGAAGCCGCGATCAAGCAGCCGATCCTCGACCAGTACGAAACCCAGGGGCACCCCTACTATTCCAGCGCGCGCCTGTGGGATGACGGCGTGATCGATCCGTTGCAGACCCGCGACGTGCTGGCCCTGGCCCTGTCCGCGGCCTTGAACGCCCCCATCGAGCCGAGCCGCTTCGGCGTGTTCCGCATGTAAATGGAGCAGCACCCCATGAGCGATTTCAACACCCTCGAACTGATCGCCGACCGCCGTGGCTTTGCCACGCTGTGGCTCAGTCGTGAAGCCAAGAACAACGCGTTCAATGCCGAGATGATCCGCGAGCTGATCATCGCCCTCGACCAGGTGCAGGGCGATGCTTCCCTGCGGTTCCTGGTGCTGCGCGGGCGCGGTAAGCATTTCAGCGCCGGGGCCGACCTGGCCTGGATGCAGCAATCGGCCGAGCTGGATTACCACACCAATCTCGACGACGCCCGCGAACTGGCGGAACTGATGTACAACCTGGCCAAGCTGAAAATCCCCACCCTGGCGGTGGTGCAAGGTGCAGCCTACGGCGGCGCCCTGGGCTTGATCAGTTGCTGCGACATGGCCATCGGCGCCGACGATGCGCAGTTCTGCCTGTCGGAAGTGCGCATCGGCCTGGCGCCGGCGGTGATCAGCCCGTTCGTGGTGCAAGCCATCGGCGAACGCGCGGCACGGCGCTACGCCCTCACCGCCGAGCGCTTCGGCGGCCAGCGCGCGCGGGAGATCGGCCTGTTGGCTGAAAGCTACCCGGCGGACGAGCTGGAGATTCACGTCGAACACTGGATAGCCAACCTGCTGCATAACAGCCCGGCGGCGATGCGCGCCAGCAAGGATCTGCTGCGTGAAGTCGGCAACGGCGCCCTCACCCCGGCGTTGCGCCGCTACTGCGAAAACGCCATCGCCCGCATCCGCGTCAGCCCCGAGGGCCAGGAAGGCTTACGCGCTTTCCTGCAAAAACGTCCACCGAGCTGGCAAGCGCAGGAGCCGCGTTCATGAGTACTTTGACCCGCATACTGGTGGCCAACCGGGGTGAAATCGCCTGTCGCGTGATGCGCACCGCCAAGGCCATGGGGCTGACCACCGTGGCCGTGCACAGCGCCATCGACCGCGACGCGCGCCATTGCCGCGAAGCGGATATCTGCGTCGACCTGGGGGGCAGCAAGGCCAGTGACAGTTACCTGCAAATCGACAAACTGATCGCCGCCGCCCAGGCCAGCGGCGCCCAGGCGATTCATCCGGGCTACGGGTTTCTCTCGGAAAACGCCGGGTTCGCCCGCGCCATCGAAGCCGCCGGCTTGATCTTCCTCGGCCCGCCCGCCTCTGCCATCGACGCCATGGGCAGCAAATCCGCAGCCAAAGCGTTGATGGAAACCGCCGGCGTGCCCCTGGTACCGGGTTACCACGGCGAGGCCCAAGACCTGGAGACTTTCCGCGACGCCTGTGCCCGCATCGGTTACCCGGTGCTGCTCAAGGCCACGGCCGGCGGCGGCGGCAAAGGCATGAAAGTGGTCGAGGATGTCAGCCAATTGGCCGACGCCCTGGCCTCTGCCCAACGCGAGGCGTTGTCGTCATTTGGCAACGCCCAGATGCTGGTGGAGAAATACCTGCTCAAGCCCCGTCATGTGGAAATCCAGGTTTTCGCCGACCAGCACGGGCACTGCCTGTACCTGAATGAACGGGATTGCTCGATTCAGCGCCGTCATCAGAAGGTCGTGGAGGAAGCTCCGGCCCCCGGCTTGAGCGCTGAACAGCGCCGTGCCATGGGCGAGGCTGCCGTGCGGGCGGCCCAGGCGATCGGCTATGTCGGCGCCGGCACCGTGGAGTTTTTGCTCGACGCGCGCGGCGAGTTCTTCTTTATGGAGATGAATACGCGGTTGCAGGTCGAACATCCGGTCACCGAAGCGATTACCGGTCTGGACCTGGTGGCCTGGCAGATCCGCGTGGCCCAGGGCCAGGCGCTGCCGATCACCCAGGCACAGGTGCCCTTGATCGGACATGCCATCGAAGTGCGTCTGTATGCCGAGGACCCGGCCAATGATTTTCTGCCCGCCACCGGGCACTTGGCGCTGTACCGCGAATCCACCCCCGGCCCTGGGCGCCGCGTGGACAGCGGCGTGAGTGAGGGGGATAACGTTTCGCCCTTCTACGATCCGATGTTGGGCAAGTTGATTGCCTGGGGCGAGGACCGTGAACAGGCGCGCCTGCGCTTGCTGAGCATGCTCGACGAATTCGCCGTGGGCGGGCTGAAGACCAACCTGGGCTTCCTGCGGCGCATTATTGGGCACCCGGCATTCGCCGCAGCCGAACTGGATACCGGGTTTATTCCGCGCTATCAGGAACAATTGCTGCCGCCGACCGGCGCGCTGAGTGATGATTTCTGGCAGGCCGCAGGTGCCGCGCTGATGCACAGCCTGCCCGCCGGCGACGGCCCGTGGGCAGACACCCGTGGCTTTCGCGCGGGGTTGCCCGCTGAGGTTTCGTTGCACTTGAGCTGCAACGGGCAGGACCGACTGGTGACCCTGGCGCCAGACATTACGCAGTTGCACGGCGAGCAGTTGAGCATCGAACGCGACGGCGTGCGTCGCAGCTATCTGGCGGTCCGGCACGACGGCGGCGTGTTTGTACGCTGGGACGGTGAAATGCATGGGGTCAGCCTGTTCGACCCGATTGCTGCCGTGGAAGCCAACCAATCCCATCAGGGTGGCCTGACGGCGCCCATGAACGGCAGCATTGTGCGGGTGCTGGTGCAGGCCGGCCAGGCGGTCGAGGCCGGTACGCAACTGGTGGTGCTCGAAGCGATGAAGATGGAACACAGCATCCGTGCTCCCGAAGCCGGGGTGGTCAAGGCGCTGTTCTGTCAGGAAGGCGAAATGGTCGCCGAAGGCTGCACGCTGGTGGAGCTGGAAACGGCGGACTAGAACCTCGCCATGGCCTGCACCACTACACCGAGGATGCGACACGCCTCGGTGAACAGCTGTTTAGGGTACGTGGGGTTGAGCGGCACCAGGTAGAGCTGGCCGCTCTCCTCCCGTAACTGGCGGAAGGTCGCGTGAGGGTTGTCGGCCCATTGCGCGACCACCAGTTTACCGGGGCCGGCACTGACGGCCGGGTCTACCAGGATCATCATGCCTGCGCCGATGCTCAAGCCGCTGGGCGCGGTCATGGCATCGCCCGTGACCGGCAGCCAGAAGGCGTCGCCCCTGGCGTGATAATCCGTGGTTTCATAGCGCGCGCCAGCATAGGCCGGGCGCTCCTCGCGGGCTTCGCACAGGCCTCTCCATTCATTGACGGGGTAGCGGAAAAACGCCGCGTGCCGTGGCGTCGGCAATGCCGGTTCGGCGCGACGCTCGCGCACTTCCTGCACCACTTCCAGATCCCCCAGACCCAATGCTTCCAGCACCCGGTTCATGTCCTCCAGGCTCGGCACGCGACGCTTGTTGAGCCAATGACCGACGCCCCCCTGGGACATGCCCAAGCGCTCAGCCAGTTCACCTTGCGTGACCTTGCGGTCTTTCATGTTGGCCCTGACCAACGCGATCCATTTATCCATGGGCCCAGACAATACGTCAGGTATTTTTCAGGGCAATAAACAGTTTGTAGTAATCCATAAAACGACATAAATACGATACGTACTATTATCAGGCATAAGGTTTTCAACACCCACCCAGAGTACTGCCCCTTATGACGACGAGCCCGTACCTCCTGCCTGAACCCGCTGAAAACGATGAGCTGCAAGACCTGCGCAGCAGCGGCGCCGCCCAGCGCGCGCTGGATTTCTACCTGAAAGAAGAGATGTCGACGCCGGTGGCGAACGAGGCGTTGTTCGCCATCAAAGCAGGTATCAGTCAGGAAGAAGCCTTGATACATGCCTCGGACCTGCTGCGCAGCGCGGCGGCCACTGCGTATGAATCCGCGAGCAACCACCAGGGTAATCAGCGGGACCTGGCGTTTTCAGTGGTGTATTTGATCGATATGGCGAAGGCGATGGTCGAGCGGTCGTTGCAGGTGCGCGAAGCGCAGGCGGACAGCTGATCGGCGCAAAGGAAAAATATTTCTATCCCACGGATAAAAACATTTGACTTGCAAATGATAATGATTATTATTGAACCCAGCTGATCGCGAGATCAGTCGATAGACCAAGAGACCTTAGGTCGGACTCTTGGAATATCTCCTCATCAGGCTAATCACGGTTTTTGACCCGGCTCTTTGGCCGGGTCTTTTTTTTTGCCAGTTTCCCTGGCATGGCTTCAGGCTAATGAAGACTGTGTGTTGCGTGATGGCGCGCATGGTAGCAAAAGACCATCGCCGAATGAAAGCTACCCAAAGGCTCTGGCTCACATCTTTGGGAAATAGCGCTTGAGAATCAATCTCATAAATTCTAAGCTGCGGCGGCGTCAAGGATGATGCCCCCCTCCCTGCGCAACAATTTTGCATCCAGGCTTTACCGGACTCCTGTGTAATATAGCCGCCACAATACTCATAATCAGGCAACCAGACTATGACAGTGGCCTTGACCTCCATCAGAATCAGCACCGACTTCGACAGTGGCAATATCCAGGTGCTGGACGCCAGCGATGCCTATCAATTGCTGCTGGCGATCAAACCCGACACACGCAGCCAGCATTTCCAGTGGTTTCACTTCAAGGCCGAGGGTATGCATGTGGGCCATACCCACACCTTCCGCTTGAGCAATGCCGGGCGCTCTTCATATCCCCATGCCTGGAGCGGCTACAACGCCGTAGCCTCCTACGACCACGTCAACTGGTTCCGCGTGCCGACACGCTTCGATGGCGAAATCCTGCACATCAGCCTGGAGACTCGCGAGAAGCACGCCTGGTTCGCTTACTTCGAACCCTACAGCCGCGAACGTCATGACGGCTTGATCGAGCAGGCGCTCAAACACACCGGCACCCAGTTGCTGGCCACCGGCAAGAGTGTCGAAGGCCGCGACATTCAGTTGCTGCGCCGGGGCAAAGGCGGCGAAGGACGACGCAACGTATGGATCATCGCCCAGCAACATCCGGGCGAACACATGGCCGAATGGTTTATGGAAGGGATCATCGAACGATTGCAACAGGACGGCGATGCCGAGCTGAAAAAACTGCTGGCGGTGGCTGACCTGTACCTGGTGCCGAATATGAATCCGGACGGCGCCTTCCACGGGCACCTGCGCACCAACGCCATGGGCCAGGACCTCAACCGCGCGTGGCAGAGCGCGAGCCAGGACCTCAGCCCGGAAGTACTGTTCGTGCAACAGCAGATGGAACAGTACGGCGTGGACCTGTTCCTGGATATCCACGGTGACGAAGAAATCCCCTATGTATTCGCCGCTGCCTGCGAAGGCAACCCAGGCTACACGCCGCGCATCGAAGCCCTGGAAAAACACTTTCGCAGCCACCTCAGCGGCTTGACCCGTGACTTCCAGACCACTCATGGCTACACCCGCGACCTGCCGGGCGAAGCCAACATGACGTTGGCCTGCAATGCGGTCGGCCAAAAGTACGATTGCCTGTCGCTGACCTTGGAAATGCCCTTCAAGGACAACAACGACGCGCCCAACCCGAAAACCGGCTGGTCGGGCGAGCGCTCGAAACAGCTGGGCAAGGATGTACTGAGCAGCGTCGCCGATATCGTCGGCCTGTTGCGCTGACAGCAACGCGCCCCGGCATCAGTCCTTGGTGCCGGTCATGCTCTGCAATACACCATCGCGTCGGATCAGCCCATGAAACAACGCCGCCGCCAGGTGCACCAACACCGTGAGAAACAGCAGGTACGCCAGGTACCCATGGGCCTTACGCAGCAGCGCGAACAACGGTGCGTTCGCCTCCACCAGCGCCGGTAGTCGTACGGAGCTGCTGAGCATCACCGGGTCGCCCGCCGCTGAAATCATCGCCCAGCCCAGCAGCGGCAATGCCAGCATCAAACCATACAACATCAGGTGCGATGCCTTTGCTGCCAACACTTGCCACTGCGGCAAGTCCTGGGGCAGAGGCGGTTGCTGCGTGGAAAAGCGCACCACCAGCCTGACGATAACCAGCGCCAGAATCGCAATACCCAACGGTTTATGCAGTTGGATCAGCCAGGCATGCCGCTCCGAGACCGAGGCCGCCAAGCCCGCGCCGATAAACAGCATGGCGATGACCATCAGCGCCATCAGCCAGTGCAGCAGGCGCGCCAAGGGCGCGAAGAGTTGTGGAGAGGCCTTCATGGTTTCGACTCCTGTGGAGCATGGTGCAAGGGGCTGACCTCGCCGGCGCGGCGCAGGTAAGAACTGGCGTATGCCGCCGAGCGGGCCGCCAGCAAGGGGTCATTGGAGGCTTGAATACCGCTGGGCAGAATCAACGGATCGAAGTTGATATCGCGGCAGTCGCCGTCGGCCTGGGGCTGGCTGCTTTGCACCACCAGGGTACCGGCGTTCAGCACCGTATGGGGGCCGGACCAGGGTTTACTGGCATCGTCCAGCACGTCGCCGGGGTTGGCCAGGGTCATGTTCAACTGCCAGCGCAGCGGCCCGGCGGCCAGTCGCTGCACCAGGTCTTTCTCCAGGAAGTCCGAACCATCGACGGCGGTATCACCCACCGCGTCTTGGCTTTGGGGCACCACCGCCCAGCGCACGGCTTGACGCTTGCCCTCCCCGTTCACCAGATAAAACGCATTGATGCCGTTATAGGTTTCGGTCGCGTAACTGGCCGACGGTTTGGCGGTCTTGACCCATGCCAGGAACGGTGCGGCCTCCGGATGGGCGGCAAAAAACGCCGGCATGTTCGCTGGGTTCGGCTTGCCGGTGGCTGGGTCCGGCGCGCCCGCCTTGAGCAACTGATAGAACGCCTCGGGCGTGCCCACCGGGAACACCGGCATGCTGTTCATGCCGGTGCGCCATTGCTGGCCGTTGGCCTGGCTGAACTGCACGGCAAAACTACGGATCGGCACGCTGCTATCAGGCGCGTACGGGTTGCCGCTGGGCAAGGCGAAGCGGCCGATCAACGGGGTTTTGGCCTCGCTGAACACCTCGGCACTCGAATAGGCGCGCGCCTCGGCAGAGCTTTGGAAGTAACCCGCCACGCACACGCCTTTGGCGTGGTTGCGCCGATAGCCAGGGTGCACGCCGTTGTTGGTTTCCAGGGCATTGACCAAGGTTTTAGGCCGCAGCCGCTGTGGGTCGAGTGTGCCATTGACGTAGGCAAACGCTGCGGCCAAACCGGCCACCACAACACCGATGGCAGCAAGACGCACCACCAGGCTTGCGGTACTCAAGGCAGGACGGGGCGGTGATGGGTGATCCAGCATAAAAAACTCCAGGGCCGAGGGCCGCAGGGGGAAAGTGCTATGAGACGAATCCCACGTAGGCTTATTCCCCCTTCACTGTAGTTTTTTTCAGCGGTACGACCTCACATACCGCGCTTCAGGAATCCCAAATCGCGCCATAGGCCGCAATGCCCCTGGCTTCAAGCTCTTGCACCACATGTCGCGTCAATGCCTGGTTGGCGATACAGATCACCGCCTCCGCCCCGCAGGCCTGCACGGCGCCATAGGCCAGTTGTACCAAGTCGGGTTTGCCGCGTTCGGCGGTGTCCCAGATCAACGCCTGGGGGTGAGCCCGCAGAATCTCGTCGACCAGGGCATCGCCATAGGTCGCTCGTGGGCTGCGGGTCGACCAGATCAACTGGATCGGCACTTTGCGCGCCAACACGTGCGGCATCACCGGGCCGATCCCGCTGCCAGTGGCGACGTACACCACCGACTTGAACAGGGTTTCCACATTGGCCACTCCCGCGGTGGTAATGCCCTTGACCCACACATGACGGGGTAACGCGTCGATAAAGCGGCCCGTCCAATCCCCGGCCCGGGAGATGACCAAACGAAACCCCGCCTCCCGCGGGGCCGGAATATTGGCAAACGCGTGCCATTCCAACAGCGGGTGCCGGCTGATGGCAGTGGATGAACCGGCAAACGGCGTGGTGTGGGCGAACCGCGTAATCACCGCATGGGACGAAGGCCGTATGTGCTCCACCGCAACTTTGCGCAAGCGCAACCATGGCAGCACGATACTGATACTCACCAGCCCCAACAGCCAGAACGCGCCATTGTGTAACAGATCGGTGGGGCGCTCTGAGGAAGCCATCAGCGTCAGCGCCCAAAACAATCCCAATGCGGACCAGCCCGCAAAGCGGTGCACCCGCTCGAAAGCGTTGTGAAACCGGCTACGCACCCACGGCTGGGCCATGATCACCATCACCACCAGCAATCCCAGCAGCGCGCTGCCCAGCCATAATGTGCTCGACGCAACCACCTCGACCTGCACCCACTGCGCCTGCATCATCGCCGCAAACCAAGCCGTGGCCGCCAGGGCCGCACCACTGTGCAACCCGCCCAGGTGATACACCTTCGCCGCGCTGCGCCGGATACGCAGTGGCCAAGTGATCGGCACCCGCGTCGCCAGCCAGAACAGGGCATTGATCACGTACTGCTGACGAATCAGGATCGCCAGGGACAGGTTGATCAGCACCATTTGCGAAAGCACCTGCACGTCAATCCGCGGCCACCACCACAAGAACGTGCCGTTACCCAGCAACACCAACCCGGCGAGGCGGTTGTAATAGGAAAACAGCGGCAACGCCCGCCAGCGTCGCCATAGCGCGGGCCTGGGCGGAACCACGGTACGGCTCAGGGCATCAAGCATGGCTGGCTTCCCCTTGCCGTTCCACGGCCCACTGCAACAGCAACGCCTTGTCGACCTTGCCCCTGGCGGTCAACGGAAAATGCTCCAAGGCAACGATCAGCGACGGCACGCAGTAATACGCCAGCCGTTGCGCACACGCCTGTCGGCAGGATTCGATATCGGCGCTGGCCGGCGACACGAACGCCACCAGGCTTCGGCTGTCGAGCTTGAGGGTGACAGCCCGCGTGCATCCTTCGCCGGCCTCGATGGCCGAGGACACTGCATCCAGCTCTACACGAAACCCACGCACCTTGACCTGGTCATCCACGCGCCCCAGGTGTTCGAGCTGGCCGTCCGCCGTCCAGCGTCCCAGGTCGCGGGTGCGGAACATCAGGTTGTCGCCGCCCAGGAACGGATCGGGGCGATATCGCTCTTGGGTCAACGCCGGGTTGTTCAAGTAGCCGGCCGTGACGCCCAACCCACCGGCCCACATTTCCCCAGGTTGGCCCAGCTCGCAGGCACGCCCTTGTTCGTCGAGCACATACACCGTGTTGTTCGGGGTTGGCCGGCCGATGGTCAGCAAGGCGCCAGACTCATGCCGGTGCAAGGTATTGACGATGGTGGTTTCGGTGGGCCCACAACCGTTGTAGAACGTGCAGTGCGCCGCCCACTGATCGGCCAAGGCCTGCGTGCAGGGCTCGCCGGCCACCGCGACCGTCTGCAGGTCGGGGCATTGGTGAGGACTCAAGGTCGCCAGGATTGAGGGTGTGGCAATCAACACATGACAGCGCGCGGCGGTCTGTGGGATGTCCTTGCCACGGATCAACAGCGTGGCACCGTGGGCCAGGCAACCGAGGATTTCCCAGGCAGCCATGTCAAAGCCGATATTGAGAACCTGCCCGACCGTGCGGCCCGGGGCCATGCCCATGCAGCCGGGCTCGGTCAACAGGATATTGCACAGGTTGCGGTGACTGACGCGCACGCCATTGGGACGCCCGGTGGTGCCGGACGTGAACAGCACAAAGCACAGGTCGTCGGGCTCTACCACCGCGAATGCCTGTTGGTTGTCCTGGGCAACTTCGGCTTCCTCCGCCAGGAATGCGTCCAGCCACAGGCACCGGTGAGCCGCTTCTGCGGGGATGCGTTCGGCCAGGTTCGACAGGGTCAGAATCACCGGACTACTCAGCGAGTCGAGGATCATCGCCAACTGCACAGGCGGTACAATCCGCGCATCCTGCGGCACATAGGCGGCCCCCACCTTCAATACCGCCAGCAAGCCCACCAGCATGGGAATGGACCGCTCGACGAACAACGCCACGGTATCGCCCTGCTTGACCCCGCGCTCAACCAACCGCGCGGCCAGCCGATTGGCCTGGCGGTTGAGTTGTTCATAACTGATCCGCTGGCCCGCCCATTCGGCCGCGATAGCCTGAGGCGCCCTCGCGGCGTGCGCTTCGATCGCCAGATGAATGCAGCCGTATTCCGGCTGAACAATGGCGCCGCAGCCCCATTGCTCGAAAATCACTTGCTGCGCCGCCGGCAAGTGCGCCAGTTCCGGCCGAAAATAAGATGCTTTGCCTGTCAGTAATGCCATCAATACGCCCTCGCCATTGCTGCCGATCCTGTACCGGCAGTCACGAGGCTGGATTGAGGCGGGCGTGGGGCATTACAGGCCTGTGGGCTATCCAGAGAGGGCGCACCCACAAGGGCAACATTTCTTTCAGGTAGGCATGGAATAACCTACGCGGGCGAACGTCTACTCTCACAACTGGCTAGACTGACCCACCATGCATGAACTCGACGAACCGCTACGCGAACTCCTGCCCCGGCTGCGGCGCTTTGCCGTGTCCCTGACGCGCAACACCAGCAGCGCCGACGATCTGGTGCAGGCCACCTTGGAGCGTGCAATCACCCGCTGGGGCGACAAACGCCCGGAAGGCGACCTGCGCGCGTGGCTGTTCTCGATCCTCTACCGGCAGTTTCTCGATGCCCAGCGCCGTACCCGCCGTTATGCGCGCATGCTCGACTTTTTTACCGGACGCGAAGACGTGCAGCCCTCGGTCGAACGCACCGTGATGGCCCAGTCGACCCTGCAAGCCTTCGATCAATTGAACACCGAGCAACGCGCGCTGCTGCTGTGGGTGTCCGTGGAAGGTTTGAGCTACAAAGAAGTCGCCGAGATTCTCGACGTGCCCCTCGGCACCGTGATGTCGCGGTTGTCACGGGCGCGCCAGGCCCTGCGTCAACTCAGCGATGGCGAAATTGCCAGCCCTTCTCTGCGGATACTCAAATGATCAGCCTGCCTCCCAACGAACATGACTTACATGCCTACGTCGATCATCAGCTTTCTGAGAATGACCGGCGTGCCCTGGACACCTGGCTGGCGACCCACCCGGAGGTGGCGGCCCAAGTGCAGGCCTGGCAACAGGACGCACATGCATTGCGCGCAGCCTTGGGTGGCGCCCTGCAACAGCCCGCCAACCCGCAGTTGGACCCCGCGCTGATCCGCCAGCGCGTCCGGCACAATACGCGTCGCCACTTGGCCACGGCAGCGCTGTTGCTGGTGGCGGTGAGCCTCGGCGGCTGGGGCGGCTGGCAGGCCCGCGAGGCGACTCAACCGCCGCTGCAACCCATGGCCGATGCCATGCAGGCGTTCCGCCTGTTCGCCCAGGACGGCATCCTGCCCGCCGACTACCGTGCTCAGGACAGCGGCACCATGCAAGCCTGGCTCGACCGTTACTTCCAACAGGCCCAGCGTTTGCCGGACTTGAGCCAGTCGGGCTTCATGCCGGTCAGCGGGCGTCTGCTCACCACCGATCAAGGCGCCGCTGCCATGGTGCTGTACCAGGACGCGCAAGGGCGGCGTATCAGTTTCTACATTCGCCCGCCGGGCCCGGACAACGGCTTCCTGCCCCGTGGCAGCCGCACCGCCGATGGGCTACAAGCGCAGTACTGGTCCGGTGGCGGCTATAACTACGCGGTGGTCAGCCCGGTGGATCACCCGGTGGCGCCGCTGCAGACCTTCTAGTCGTGGGGGTCATGCGTTTTCGAGATGGCCGATGCGCGCCTTCGCGATTGGTCAAAACGTGAAGAGCATCCTAAAGTGAGCGACCTTTGACCCACAGAGTGATCCGCAGTGGCCGTGCCGACTTTGATCCGTCGCCTGCTTGGTAAACAACGCGCGCCACGCAGCGACGCCTCCATCCCCGAGTTTTTTGCGCACAAAGCCCAACAGCAGGGCTACACCCTCAGCGCCGGGCAAACCCGAGCGATTGCCGCCATGGCCCGCGAGACCGGCCACCTGCTCGACGGCCAAGCCACCCGTGGCCTGTACCTGCACGGGCCGGTGGGGCGCGGTAAGAGCTGGCTGTTGGACGGCTTTTTCCAGGCGCTGCCGCTGGCCGAGAAACAGCGGGTGCATTTCCACGATTTCTTCGCGCGTCTGCACCGGGGCATGTTCCAGCACCGTGAACAGGATGACGCGCTGGGCGTGACCCTCGATGAGCTGTTGGCAGACTGCCGGGTGCTGTGCTTCGACGAGTTCCACGTCCACGATATCGGCGATGCCATGCTTATCAGCCGATTGTTCAAAGCGCTGTTCCAGCGCGGCATGCTGGTACTGGTCACCTCCAACTACGCGCCCGAAGGACTGCTGCCCAACCCGCTGTACCACGAGCGCTTCAAGCCGGTGATCGACCTGATCGCCGCGCGCATGGACGTGCTGGAAGTCAGCTCGCCCCAGGACTTTCGCAGCCTGCCCCAGGCCCATGCCACGCAGCGCTTTACCGCCGGCGTCTACCTGTGGCCAGGCACGGCCGCGCAGCGTGCGGCCCTCGGCCTGCCGGCGACTCAAGGCCCAGCGCAGCAGTTGCAGGTGGGCAATCGGCAACTGGTATGTCGCCACCACCAAGCGCGCACCATCGTCTTCACCTTCGCCGATCTTTGCGAGCAACTGACGGCGGTGATGGACTACCTCTTGCTGTGCGAGACGTTCGATCACTGGATCATCGACGGCCTGCCCCACCTGGCGCAGTGCCCGATTGCCGTACAACAACGCTTCATCAATCTGGTGGACGTGCTCTACGACCGCGACAAACACCTGACCCTGATCGGCACCGAGCCCCTGGCCGACTGCCTGGCGGGCGAGGCCATCGACCTGGCCCGCACCGCCAGCCGCCTGAGCCAATTGCAACAGGTCGACCCGCAACCCATGCCCGACCCGGTATCATAAGCGCCCTTTAAGCCCCCTTGCCGAGTGACCGCGCCGTTCATGACTACCCTCGCCCAACTCAAGGCCGGCCAATTGGCCGGTATCACGCGCCTGGATCTTTCCTGCGGGCTCACCGAGTTTCCTCGGGAAATCTTCGAACTGGCCGACACCCTGGAAATCCTCAACCTCAGCGGTAACGCCCTGAGCCGCTTGCCGGACGACCTGCATCGCCTGCCGCACCTGCGCGTGCTGTTCTGCTCGGATAACGCCTTCACCGAACTGCCGACCTGCCTGGGTCAGTGCGCGAAATTGAGCATGATCGGCTTCAAGGCCAACCGGATCAGCCAAGTGCCCGCCGCCGCCCTACCGCCGCAACTGCGCTGGCTGATCCTCACCGACAACTGCATTCGCCAGTTGCCCGAGGCGTTGGGTGAACGGCCATTGCTGCAAAAGCTGATGCTGGCCGGCAATCAACTGGAGCAACTGCCACGCAGCTTGGCTCAGTGCCACAACCTTGAGCTGATCCGCATCGCCTCCAATCGCCTCACCCACCTGCCGGACTGGCTGCTGTCACTGCCAAGCCTGACCTGGCTGGCTTATGCCGGCAACCCAGTGGAAATGGCAGTGCAAGTCCAGGCAGACGACACCACGCCGAATATTCCCTGGGGCGAATTGGCATTGGCCGATGTCCTTGGCGAAGGGGCTTCCGGCGTGATCCACAAAGCCTTGTGGAAACCCCAGGCCCTGCCGGTGGCGGTCAAGCTCTACAAAGGCACGATTACCAGCGACGGTTCACCGCTGCACGAAATGCAGGCGTGCATCGCCGCCGGGCGGCATCCCAACCTGATCAAGGTGCAAGGTCGCGTAGTCGGCCACCCCGATGACCAGGCCGCCTTGGTAATGGACCTGATCGAGCCGAGCTACCGCAACCTGGCCGCCCTGCCCAGCCTGGCGTCCTGCACGCGCGATATCTACGCGCCCGACACCCGCTTGAGCGTCGACGTCGCACTGCGCATAGCCCGTGGCATCGCTTCGGTGGCGGCGCATCTACACCGTCACGGCATCACCCATGGCGACCTGTACGCCCACAATATTCTGTGGAACGCGACGGGCGATTGTTTGCTGGGGGACTTTGGCGCGGCGTCATTCCATGCCGTGGCGGACACCGTGGAAACCCGGGCATTGCAGCGCATCGAAGTGCGGGCCTTCGGGGTGTTGTTGGGGGAATTGCTGGAGCGGATCGAGGGGGAACCCGTAGATGCGGCACTGGTGGCGCTGCAGGCGCGCTGCTGTCAGCCGGACGTGCTGGCGCGGCCGGGGTTCGAAGAGATCGAGGCGTTGCTGCACGCCATCTGCAACTTTGACTAATTAAGGCAATGTCAGAGAGGGGCTCCAAAACAGCTCGGATAGAAAATTACACAGTGCCCGCTTAGCTGGCGGGTGTTAGAGCAAGCCCATCCAGCCTTTGATATTCACTGCCTGCCTGGATCAAAATGTGGGAGGGGGCTGGCCCCCTCCCACCTTGCTCAGCCGTCGATCAGCCCGCCAGGCCGACGAACATGTCCTGCACGTCGTCGTGGTTGTCCAAGCCTTCGAGGAAGGCTTCGACTTCAGCCATCTGCTCGTCGGTCAAACCACTCACCGGATTCTTCGAGATGTAGCCCAGCTTGGCCGATAGCACGGTGAAGCCTTGCTCCGGCAGGGCTTTTTGCACGGCGTCGAGGTCGGTGGTTTCGGTGATGAACAGGGTGGTGCCCTCTTCTTCGCCGTCCTCGAAATCCTGGGCGCCGGCTTCGATGGCGGCCATTTCAGGATCGGCGTCCGGGCTGTCCGGCGAGGCCTCGATCAGGCCGACGTGGTTGAAGTCCCAGGCTACCGAACCGGAAGCGCCCAGTTGGCCTTTGCGGAATGCCACGCGGATTTCCGCCACGGTGCGGTTGATGTTATCGGTCACACACTCGACGATCAGCGGCACCTGATGGGGCGCGAACCCTTCGTAGGTCACGCGGTGGTATTGCACGGTTTCGCCGAGCAGACCGGCGCCTTTCTTGATGGCGCGGTCCAGGGTTTCCTTGGGCATCGAGGCTTTTTTGGCCTGCTCCACCACCAGACGCAGGTGGGCGTTGGTCGCGGTGTCGGCACCGTTGCGCGCGGCGATGGTGATTTCTTTCACCAGCTTGCCGAAGATTTTGCCTTTGGCATTGGCTGCCGCTTCTTTATGTTTGACTTTCCACTGTGCGCCCATGACTCGCTCTCTTCTCGTCCATCGCGCCGAAACGTCTACTGGCCGGCGCTTTGGGGGCAGAGTTTATAGCGCGAGAACGCATCGTTCCACCAAAAAACCGTCACGGCGCCAGCTCGAAAAACGCTTGGATCAGGCGCAGGGAACGACGTCGCTCCATGCAACCGAGGCTGTGCCGGTTCAGTAGCCCGGCGCCGCGGATCGGCACCGCCCGCACCCGCGGGTCTTGGCTGACCTCCATCGACGACACCACGCCGACGCCCAATTGCGCGGCGACCGCCTCGGTCACCGCCTCACGGCTATCCAGTTCCAGCAGCACCTTGGGCTGCACAGCGGCGGCTTGGCAGGCGGCATCAAAGGTGCGGCGGGTGATCGAACTGGGCTCGCGCAGCACCATGATCACCTCGTCGAGTTGCTTCAGCTCGATGCCGTTGGGCAGTTCCGTCCATGGGTGGCTGGACGGGACCAAGGCGCAGATATGCGATTCGCCCAAGGGCTGCAAATGCACGCCATGGCGGGGTTCCACCTCGGTCAGCACCGCCACATCGGCATGCTCGGCCAACAGCGCGGCCAAGGTCTCCTGAGCATTGCCCAGCCGCAGGTTGACGGTGATGCCCGGGTACCGCGCGCGCAGGCTGGCGATCATCGGCATGACCAGGTGCGGACCGTCCGCCGCTACTTCCAGGCGCCCGCTGAGTAACTGGCGATTGGCTTCGAGCAGGGCCTGGGCCTCGTCCACCAGACCGAAGATCGCCCGGGTGATCGCCGCCAGCCGCGCGCCCTCCTCGGTCAACTCGACCCGCCGCGCCGTGCGGCGCAACAGCGGAATCTGGTAGTGCTCCTCCAGGGCCTTGATATGCCCGGTTACCGCTGGCTGGCTGATAAACAGCCGCGCCGCCGCACGGGTAAAGCTGCCCTCGCGGGCCACGGCATCGAATGCACGCAGTTGAAACAGGTTCATGCTTATCGGCCTCGCTGATAGCTCGCATAACAACAAACAATTTGATTGATATCACGCCAAACCGCAACGTAAGCGCCGTAGATTCAACCCAACGCTGAAGAGAACCCACGATGCTCCCTACCGCGCCGATGCTGTTGACCCCAGGCCCTCTGACCACGTCTGCCCGCACCCGCCAGGCCATGCTGGTGGACTGGGGTTCCTGGGATGAGCGCTTCAACCAACTCACCGCCAGCGTCCGCGCGCGGTTGCTGGCAATCATTCATGGCGCCGACAGCCACCACTGCGTGCCCTTGCAAGGCAGCGGCACCTTCGCCGTCGAGGCAGCAATCGGCACCCTGGTGCCACGGGATGGCAAGGTGCTGGTGCTGATCAACGGCGCCTACGGCAAACGCCTGGCGAAGATATGCGAAGTGCTCGGCCGTGCATTCAGCACTTTTGCAACCGCCGAGGACGAACCCACCACCGCCGCCGATGTGGACCGCCTGCTGCACGCCGATCCGTCGATTAGCCATGTCGCGCTGATCCATTGCGAAACCAGCACCGGCATTCTCAACCCGCTGCCGGCCATCGCCCAGGTGGTAAAAAGCCACGGCAAGCGCTTGATCGTCGACGCCATGAGTTCCTTCGGTGCGCTGCCGATCGATGCCCGCGAAGTGCCGTTTGACGCGCTGATAGCGGCCTCAGGCAAGTGCCTGGAAGGCGTGCCGGGCATGGGTTTTGTCTTTCTCGATAAACAAGCGCTGGCCGCTGCTCAAGGCAACTGCCACTCCCTGGCGATGGACCTTTTCGAGCAGCACCGTTACATGGCCGAAACCGGCCAATGGCGCTTCACCCCGCCCACCCATGTGGTGGCGGCCCTGCACGAAGCGCTGCTGCAATACCACGAAGAAGGCGGCCAGCCCGCGCGCCATCAGCGCTACGCGCACAATTGTCAGACGCTGCTTGAGGGCATGGCCGAGCTGGGCCTGCGCAGCTTCCTACCGGCGGCGATCCAAGCACCGATCATCGTCACCTTCCACGCCCCGCAACACTCGCGCTACCAGTTCAAGGAGTTCTACGAACGGGTCAAGGCCAAGGGTTTCATCCTCTACCCCGGCAAATTGACCCAGGTGGAAACCTTTCGCGTCGGCTGCATCGGCCATGTCGACGCTACCGACATGCGCGCCGCCGTAACCTCCATCGCCCAGGTATTGCGCGCCATGGACATCCCTCTTCTCTCTGCGTCTGGAGTACCCGCATGAACTATCAAAACCCCACCAAACTCCAGGCCGTGATCCTGGATTGGGCCGGCACCGTGGTCGACTTTGGCTCCTTCGCGCCCACGCAGATTTTTGTCGAGGCCTTCGCCGAGTTCGGCGTGCAGGTATCCATCGACGAAGCCCGGGGCCCGATGGGCATGGGCAAGTGGGACCACATCCGCACCCTGTGCAATCAGCCGCAGGTTGCCGAGCGCTACCGCCAGGCATTCGGGCGCACGCCCACCGATGACGACGTTACGGCCATTTACAAGCGCTTTATGCCCCTGCAGATCGAGAAGATCGCCGAGCATTCGGCGCTGATCCCCGGCGCGCTCGATACCATCGCCACACTGCGTGCCCAGAACATCAAGATCGGCTCCTGCTCCGGCTACCCCAAGCAGGTGATGGACAAAGTGGTCGCCCTGGCCGCGCGCAACGGCTACGTCGCCGACCATGTGGTCGCCACTGACGAAGTACCCAATGGCCGTCCATGGCCCGCCCAGGCCCTGGCGAATGTGATCGCCCTGGGCATTGACGACGTGGCAGCGTGCGTAAAAGTCGACGACACCGTACCGGGCATCCTCGAAGGCCGCCGCGCCGGCATGTGGACCGTGGCGCTGACCTGCTCTGGCAATGCGCTGGGGCTGACCTATGCGCAATTTCGCGCCCTCGACGCCGCCACGCTGGCCAGCGAACGCAGGCGAATCGAAGCGATGTTCGAAGGCTCGCGGCCCCACTACCTGATCGACACCATTAACGACCTGCCGGCGGTCATCGCCGACATCAACCAACGCCTGGCCCGCGGTGAAATGCCGCAAAGCCACTGATTGAGGTCAAAACAACGCTGTCGCAGCGGACAAATCCCTGGAAACAGGCATACAGTAGAAATACTTCGTCACAAAAGAACGAAGGCATGCCCTGACCAATGAGGATCCCAGCGATGCCGTGGAAAAATTCCGATACGCGCTACAGCACCATGTCGATTGCGCTGCACTGGTTGATGGTGGTGCTGCTGGCGGTGGTTTACGCCTGCATTGAGCTACGCGGGCAGTTCCCCAAGGGCAGCGGCGCACGCACGTTGATCGTGGAAATGCACTTTATGTTCGGCCTCACCGTGTTCGTGCTGGTGTGGCTGCGCCTGTTCGCCCGGAGCCTGGGGGTCGCGCCAAAGATCATCCCCACCCCGCCGCCATGGCAGAGCCTGCTGGCCACACTGATGCACTGGGCGCTGTACGCCTTGATGATCGGCATGCCGATTGCCGGTTGGCTGATCGTCAGCGCCGAAGGGCATTCAGTGATGTTCTATGGTCTTGAGCTGCCACCGCTGATCGCTGAAAACAAGGCGTTGGCCAAAGAGTTCGAAGGTTGGCATGTGCTGTTCGGCAAAATCGGCTACTGGCTGATCGGCCTGCATGCGCTGGCGGGAATCGTGCACCACTATGTGATTCGCGATAACACCGCGCTGCGGATGATGCCGGGTAAGCGCGCTAACCTGTGAACCCGCGACGGCCCTGCAAGCCACCGGTGTGCACAAAGATCAGACGCGTGCCGGGCGAGAACCGCCCGGCCTCGATCTGCTGCTTCAACGCCAACAGCGCCTTGCCGGTATAGAGCGGCTCCAGCGGCAGGCCAGTGGCCCGTTCGGTGGTTTGCATAAAGTCGAGCAATGCAGCGTCGGCCTTGGCGAACCCACCGCGGCTGGCCTCCAGCAATTCGTAGCCCCCGGCCACAATCGCCCCCACATTCTGGGCCACGCCGTGATCATCCGGCACCGCCATCGCACCGTACACCGGGTGGGCGCCCGCTTCTGCCAAGGCCAAACCTGCCAGGGTCGTCCCCGTGCCGGCGGCCAGCCACCAAGCGTCGTAAGCGTCCCAACCCAGCTTGCTCAATTGCCCACGGACCTGCTCCACCAGCACCGCGCAACCCAGCGCACCGGGGAGCCCGCCGCCGCCTTCGGGCACCGGATACAACTGCGGGTATTGCTCACGCCACGGCAACCAGAAGTCCGCCCCGTGACGCGCGCGATAGCCGGCGTAGCCCAGCCAATGCAGGTGCATGCCAAAGGCTTTCAGGTCGAGGACGGTGGGGGTGTCTTGAGGATGGCCGCGCAACAGGCCGACAGTGGCGAAACCAAAGCGCTCACCCGCTGCCGCCAAGGCATGCAAATGGTTGGAGTAAGCCCCGCCCAGGCTGATGATGCCACGGGCACCGGCCTGCTCTGCCTGCCTCAAATGCTCGGTGAGTTTGAACCACTTGTTGCCGCTGATCAGGGGGTCTATACGGTCCAGGCGCAGCACAGCCAGCTCGATGCCGTTCAGCCAATCGAGGTGCAATGGTTCAAGGGGAGCGATGGGAAGCCAATCGAAGGGGCCCATGGGGGTGGATCTGCCTGGAAAACGGGGCGGTAGTCTAGCACCGCCCCGGCTCAGGGCATTACAGCTCGGCGGCGAGGCGCGAGCCTTGGTTGATAGCGCGCTTGGCGTCCAGCTCGGCCGCCACGTCCGCGCCGCCGATCAGGTGCACGTTCTGCCCAGCGGCGACCAGGCCGTCGTGCAAGTCGCGCAGCGGGTCCTGACCGGCGCAGATGACGATGTTGTCCACCGCCAGCAACTGCGGCTCGCCCTCGGCACCGATACGGATATGCAGGCCTTGGTCATCGATCTTCAGGTACTCGACGCTGTTAAGCATCTGCACCTGCTTGTTCTTCAAGCCGGTGCGGTGGATCCAACCAGTGGTCTTGCCCAGGCCATCGCCGACCTTGGAAGCCTTGCGTTGCAGCAGGAACACTTCTCGCGCCGGCGCATGGGGCTGGGGCTTGATACCGGCCACACCGCCACGGGCCTGCAGTTGGGTGTCGATGCCCCATTCCTTCCAGAACGCCTCACGGTCCAGGCTGGTGGACACGCCCTGATGCACTAGGAACTCCGATACGTCGAAGCCAATGCCGCCGGCGCCGATCACCGCCACGCGCTGGCCAACCGGCTGGCGTTCAAGGATCACGTCCAGGTAGCTCAGCACCTTGGGATTATCGATCCCTGGGATAGCCGGGGTGCGTGGCGCAATGCCGGTGGCCAGGATGATTTCGTCATAGCCGCCGGCCGCCAGTTGCGCAACGTCCACGCGAGTATTGAGGCACACCTCGACATGGGTGGTCTGCAATTTGCGTTTGAAGTAGCGCAGGGTTTCGAAGAATTCTTCTTTGCCTGGCACGCGCTTGGCGATATTGAACTGACCGCCGATCTCGCTGGCGGCATCGAACAGGGTCACTTGGTGCCCACGCTCGGCGGCCACCGTCGCCGCCGCCAGACCGGCGGGGCCGGCACCGACCACGGCAATTTTCTTGATCTGTTTGACCGGCAGGTAGTTAAGCTCGGTTTCGTAGCACGCACGGGGGTTGACCAGGCAGGTGGTCAGCTTGCCGCCGAAGGTGTGATCCAGGCACGCCTGGTTGCAGCCGATGCAGGTGTTGATCTCATCGGCACGCCCGGCGGCCGCCTTGTTGACGAACTCGGGGTCGGCAAGGAACGGCCGCGCCATCGACACCATGTCGGCATCACCTTCGGCCAGGATGCGCTCGGCAATCTCCGGGGTATTGATGCGGTTGGTGGTGATCAGCGGGATCTGTACCGCGCCGCGCAACTTGGCGGTGACTTTGCTGAACGCGCCACGCGGCACTTTAGTGGCAATGGTCGGGATGCGTGCTTCGTGCCAGCCGATACCGGTGTTGATGATGGTCGCACCGGCCTGCTCGATGGCCTTGGCCAGTTGCAAGATTTCTTCCCAGGTGCTGCCACCTTCCACCAGGTCGAGCATCGACAGGCGGAAGATAATAATGAAATTCGGCCCCACCGCTTCGCGCACACGACGCACGATTTCCACGGCCAGGCGCATGCGGTTCTCGTAGCTGCCGCCCCAACGGTCGGTGCGGTGGTTGGTGTGCGCGGCGAGGAACTGGTTAATGAAGTAGCCTTCAGAGCCCATGATTTCTACGCCATCGTACTCGGCGACCTGAGCCAGCCGCGAGCAAGTGACGAAATCCTGGATCTGTTTTTCGATGCCTTCCTCGTCCAACTCCTTGGGCTTGAACGGGTTGATCGGCGCCTGGATCGCGCTCGGTGCCACTTGCTTGGGGCTGTAGGCATACCGCCCGGCGTGGAGGATCTGCATGCAGATCTTACCGCCCGCCGCATGCACCGCTTGGGTCACGATTTTGTGCTTCTGCGCTTCTTCCTCGGTGGTCAGTTTGGCCGCGCCGGCGTACACACCGCCCTCATCGTTGGGGCCAATACCGCCGGTGACCATCAAACCCACGCCACCCCGGGCGCGCTCGGCGAAATAGGCGGCCATGCGCTCGAAACCGCCGGGTTTTTCTTCCAGGCCGGTGTGCATCGATCCCATCAGGGTACGGTTGCGCAAAGTGGTAAAGCCCAGGTCCAACGGGGCCAGCAGGTGCGGGTAAGCAGCGGCGGTCATGGTACAGCTCCACGGCAGGTCATCACGGGACGTGGCCGGCTCGAATGGCCAACCATCGGTTTATGCCCCACAGACTAAGAGGCGGTTACCGACTGCTCAATGACTGAAACTGACAAGTTATTGATCCAAATGTACAGCGCCCCTTGGCAAGCCAAGGCATGGGCCCTACCCTAGACGCCGAACCCAGCACCCGGTCTGTTGTCTGTTGCCCATGCGTAAACTTCTAGCGTTCACCGTCACCCTGGCCCTGGTTGCCGCCGTCACCGCGTATCTGGTCTGGACCCAGGAGCGCCCTGTGGCGCATTACCTGTCGGACCTGCGCATCACCCTGGCCGTCAACGAAGGCGTACCAGCCGACCGAGGCAACCTACTAGGCATCCAGCCGGAGTTGTTTCCCGCCGACTACCAGAGCCTGGAACGCCTGCACCTGAAACTCGCTGCGTATCTGCAAAACGCCCGCGACCAAGGCTTGATCAACGACAAGACCATTGTGGTGCTGCCCGAACACATCGGCACCTGGCTGATGCTCACCGGCGAAAAGAACGAAGTCTATCAAGCGCTGCACCTCAAGGAGGCTATGAACTGGCTGTCGATCAGCAACCCGGTGCAGTTCCTGCGCGCCTGGATCAGCGCCACCGGCGCCGACCGCATGGACGACGCCTACCTGCGCATGAAAGCGCCCGCCATGGCTCGCGACTATCAGGTACTGTTCGGCGGGCTGGCCAAAGAGTTCGGCGTGACCCTGGTGGCCGGGTCCATCGCCCTACCCAACCCGAGCATCAGCCAACGGCAACTGCAGATCGGGCACGGCGCCCTGTACAACGCCAGCGTGGTATTCGCTGCCGACGGCTTGCCCATCGGCGATCCCCAGCGCCAGCTCTACCCGATCTACGACGAGCGCGAATTTATCCAACCAGGTGACGAAAACGTAGTCAATGTGGTGGACACGCCGGCGGGTCGCCTGGGCATATTGGTGGGCAGCGACAGCTGGTACCCGGACAATTACCGCAAACTCAATGACAGCGGCGCCCAGTTGATCGCCGTGCCGGCATTCGTGCTTGGCCGCGAGACCTGGGACCGGCCATGGCGCGGCTTCAAGAGCGTTTCCACGCCGCCGGAAGTCAGCCTCAAGCCCGAGGAACTCAGTGAGGGCGAGGCTTGGCGCCGGCTCACGCTGATCAGCCAGCAACCCGTCAGCCAGGCCAGCGCCGGTATGAGCGTATTTCTACGCGGGCAGTTCTGGGACCTGGGCACTGCGGGGCACAGCTTCCTCAGCAGCAACGGCCAGATCACCGCCGATGGCGACGCCCGTGGCGCGCGCATGCTGAATATCTGGCTGTAACGCTGTGAAACCAGTGCGTCTGGGGGACTTGTCGGTGGGCTTCGTGCACACCTTGGCCGACGCGGTGCACAGCCATGGCCTGGACCCGCAACCCCTGCTGCTGCAATACGGCCTCGACCCGGCGCGATTGGCCGAAGCCGGCGCGCGGTTGTCGATCCCCCGCTATATGCGTCTGGGCCACGCCGCCATACAGCTCACCGGCGACCCTGCCCTGGGCCTGCGCATGGGCCAGCTCAGCCGTCTGAGCCAGGCTGGACTCGCCGGTGTCACCGCCGCTCAAGCGCCCACCGTGCGCGAGGCCGCACGCACGTTGACGCGCTTTGAGCCGCTGTACGGCTCCAACTACCGCGGGCAATCGAGCTTTCACGAGGACGCCCAAGGCGCTTGGCTGCGCTTCTACTCCATCAGCCCGTATAACGCCTACAACCGCTTTGTGGTCGACTCGATCATTGCTGGCTGGCTGCATCAATTGTCCAGCCTGGCCCTGCAACCGGTGCAGGCCCAGCGGATCGAGATCGAATTTCAAGCCCCCGACTACAGCGAACGCTATAGCCTGCTGGGCGATAGCCCTGTGCAATTCGGTGCTGATCTGAACCAACTGCGTCTGAGCCAAGCCACCCTGGCCCTGCGCAACCCGCAACATTGCCCAAGTACCTGGCACCTGTTGCTGCAATTGTGCGAACGGGAGTTGGAGCAGTTGACCCGCACTCGCAGCCTGAGCGAGCGCATTACCCGTTTGCTCGGGCCTATGCTCAATGGCGGTCGGGAACCCGACCTGGAAGAAGTGGCGGCACGCTTGAAGCTGCCGACCTGGACCCTGCGACGCAAACTGGCGGAAGAAGGCACCCAGTTTCGCGCAATTCTCAATGACACCCGCCGCGATCTGGCCATGACCTATATCCGCGATACGGAACTGGCCTTCGGCGAAATCGCCTACTTGCTCGGGTTTGCCTCAGCCCAGGCCTTTCAACGCGCGTTCAGGCGATGGAACAACCAGACCCCAGGGGAGTTTCGCCGCAGTCAGCGGCATTCCGCCTAAGGTCGGTGTTACAGCTCGGTGGCATCGTCGGCCGGATCCAAAGGGTCCAGTTCAAACGCCTGATACTCCAACAGCTCTTCT
The DNA here is from genome assembly GCF_007858255.1 of Pseudomonas rhodesiae. Lineage (GTDB taxonomy): Bacteria > Pseudomonadota > Gammaproteobacteria > Pseudomonadales > Pseudomonadaceae > Aquipseudomonas > Aquipseudomonas rhodesiae. The sequence goes on from NZ_VFEU01000010.1 coordinate 85,129, forward strand.
TGATAATCGTCCATGGTGTGCTCCCTGTTTTGGATGAGAAAAGCCGGTGTAGAGCGGCCTTAGCAAATGACCCGCATATTCAGCCTAAAGTGCCGTGATGACGAAAAAAAGTCAGCGCCATGACGTTTCTGCACTTGAGGATTAAACGTAGCAGCAGGTCGGTGATTTAGCCCAGGGAGGCAGTGGAGGCACTCGCCGCTACGGGATCAGCGTCGATCCCGTAGCGTGTTGATTACTGTGCAGGCGTAGGCAGCGGGGGAATGGCTTCTGTCGGCGCGGGCAGGTCGGGATTGGTCGGCGCGGGAGCCGGCGTAGGTTCTGGCGCGGGGACTGCTTCGGGCGCCGCCTGAGGCGCAATCGGCGCGGGTTCTGCCGGTGGAGCGAGCGGTTGCGAGGCGGCAGGCTCAGCTGGCTGATCCTTGGGCGCCTCGACTTTCTCGGCGGCCGGCTCGGTTTTAGGCTCTGGCACCCCCAGTTCAGCCTTCGGCTTCTCCGGAATATGCTCGGCCTTCTTCACTTCCTGGGGCAGGAACACGTCCACCAGCGCAAAGTAGCGCTCATAGAACTTGGGCGCGGACACCGTTTCACTGGCGACCTTGACCATGGAGTCATCGGTGGAGCCGATCGGCATCGACACCGAACCCAGCACCCCCACTCCCAGGCTCGCCGAGTTGTTAACCTTCTTCAGCGCGTAGCGGTCCTGCAAGGCGTTGGCAAACATCGTTGAATGTTTCTTGCCTTTGCCGTCGTCGGCACACACCACGTTGAAACTGATCTGCAAATGGGTTTCGCCACTCTGCTGGAAGCTCTTGTTGCCCACCACCAGTTTTGGGTCGCTGCTGGTGATGATGTAGCCCTGGCTCAGCAACGCACGCCGTGCGGCTTCGCACGCTGCCACATCGCTGACTGGGTAGTCCCGGGAAAAGGTGCCGGAATCGTCGAAGTTCTCATGTTCATAAATAGCGGTCTTGGGTGACGAGCAGCCCGCGGCGCCCGCCAACACCAACGCCAACCCGAGGCTGCGCAAGTGAAATGATGTCGACATTGATAATCCTGAGGAAAACGATCTGGGCGGTATTGTGCAACAGAACGGGGGGCAGGCGCGCGTATTCCTGTCGGTAAAACGTCACAGGTTGACTACGCCCCCCTGAACGAACACCCATGAAAAAGCCCCCGGACTTTTCAGGCCGGAGGCTTTTTGTTCAAGCCGGCATCAGTATTTCTTGATGTCAGCCTTGGTTTCCAACTGTTTACGATAAGCCGCGAAGTCCTGTTGACCGACACGGGAAGCGAGGAAGCGGCGGTATTGCGCCTTTTCTTCGTCCGATGGGGCAGCTGCTTCGTTGACACCGTTCAACCGCACGATCATCAGGCTACCATCGGCCAGGGTCACGGTGGTGAAGGTCGGCTTGTCCTTGGACGCAGGCTTTGGCATGCGGAACAAGGCTTGCAGCACGGCAGGATCAATCCCTTCCTGGCCACGGGTAGCCGCTTCGGTAACTTTCCACGCCTGACCGTCAATCGGCTGGTTCAACGGGGTCTTGCCATCACGCAGGCTGGCAATCAGCTCGTCGGCATGGGTCTTGGCCGCCGCGCTGGCGCGCTCCTTGGTCATCTGAGCACGGATTGCCGTGACAACGCTCTCCAGCGGCAATTGCGCAGGTTTGCGGTGCTCCTTGGCACGCAGCACGATGATGGTTTCAGGGTCCAGCTCGATGGCGCTACTGTTAGCGCCTTCATCCAGCACTTCCGGGCTGAATGCGGCGGTCACCACGGCCCTGTTAGCCGCGACCCCTTCACCGCCGTCACGGCCAAATGGCGCCGAGGTGTGCACAGTGAGCTTGAGGTCAGACGCCGGCTGAGCCAGGTCGGACGCTTCGAACGCCGCATCCTCCAACTGCTTGGTGGCTTCGACGAAACGCTGCTCGACCTGCTGAGTCTTCAGCTCGCGGGTCAGCTTGTCCTTCAGGCTGGCAAAAGTCGGCACCTCAGGTGCTTCAACCCCCAGCAGCTTGATCAAGTGCCAACCAAAGGTGGTGCGCACCGGTGCCGAGACCTGGTCTTTGTTCAACGCGTACAGGGCGGTTTCGAAATCCGGATCGTAAACGCCAGGGCCGGCGAAACCGAGGTCGCCGCCGTTGCTGGCCGAACCAGGGTCCTGAGAGAACTCCTTGGCCAAGGCTTCGAACTTCTCACCTTTGGCCAGGCGTGCCTGGATTTCTTCGATTTTCGCTTTCGCCTGAGCGTCGGTGACCTTGTCGTTGACTTCAATCAGGATATGCGCGGCACGACGCTGTTCAGCGAGGTTGGCGATTTCCTTTTGATAAGCCGCCTGCAGCTCATCGTCCTTGACGTTGACCTGATCAAAGAAGGACGACTTCTTCAACTCGAGGTAATCGATGACCACTTGGTCAGGGGTCATGAACTCTTTGGCGTGCTGATCGTAGTAGGCCTTGACCTCCTCGTCGGTCAGCTTCACCGCTGCAGGATTGGCCTTGATGTTGACGGTGGCGAAATCGCGGGTCTGTTTCTCCAGACGGGCAAAAGCCAGCACCTCGGCGTCGGTTACGAAACCACTGCCGGCGATACCTGCGCGAACCTGGCCGATAAGCATTTCTTGCGTCAGCATCTGACGGAATTGCAAACGGGTATAGCCCAGTTGACGAATCACCTGATCAAATCGTTCTGGACTGAATTTGCCATCCACCTGGAATTCCGGTGTCTGCAGGATCACCTGATCCAGCGCGGCTTCAGAGAAGCCAAACTTGGAATCGGCGGCACCTTGCAGCAGCAGCTTGCGATCGATAAGACCCTTGAGGGCCGCCTCGCGCAGCAATTTTTCGTCCAGCAGCGAAGCATCGAAATCTTTGCCCAGCTGTTGCATCAGCTGGCGCCGTTGCATGTCGACGGCCTGGCTCAGTTCGGTCTGGGTGATGGTTTCACCGTTGACCTTGGCCACGTCCTGCTTGGTGTTGGTCGAAGCCTGGAAAATCGCTTCGATACCGGTGAACGCCATCAATGCGACGATGATCCCGATAATGGTCTTGGCAATCCAGCCTTGTGAATTGTCCCTGATATTTTGCAGCATGCGTCCCCCAGAAACGGTTGAACTTCAAAAATTGGCAACCGTGGAGCGTGGGTAGAGTCCGGATAGAAGAAAGGCGCATCCGAGGATGCGCCTTCTCGTAACTGGCGGAGCGGACGGGGGTTTGAACCCACACCCCCGGCGTGGCGACCCAATGGATACGTGGGTCAGCTGCCGCTCCGCTGCCAGGCCAGACCTGCGTCTGACCCGGGTAGGTAAGGCTTGATCGAAACTTAGTTGACGGCTTCTTTCAGGGCTTTACCGGCTTTGAAACCTGGTTTCTTGGCAGCAGCGATTTGCAGTGCTTTGCCAGTCTGTGGGTTGCGGCCAGTGCGAGCTGGGCGGTCAGTCACAGAGAAAGTACCGAAGCCTACCAGTACCACGGAGTCGCCGGCCTTAAGAGCGCCAGTGACGGATTCGATTACTGCATCCAGCGCACGGCCAGCAGCAGCTTTCGGGATATCAGCGGATGCAGCGATAGCATCAATCAGTTCCGACTTGTTCACTCTAAGTCCCCTTATATATCTATTGAGTATGATTCTAAGTTTTTTGGTGAAAGCAAAAACCAGTGCTGAATGGCCTACAGACACTTAAGAGCCGCTTTATAACAAGGGCTCTAAAAAGCTGTCAAGGAAGCCTCCAGGCTTATTCGCATTAATGCGTGCTAATTCTTTCCTTGGAATCAGACTCTCGTTTTTCGTCCTTAGCAACTATCTCCGGGGCCACATCCGGCAAGGGCTCCGGCGCGTATTGCAGCGCAATTTGCAGGACCTCGTCAATCCATTTAACGGGTTTAATCTGAAGATCTTGCTTGATATTGTCAGGAATTTCCTTCAAGTCGCGAACATTCTCTTCAGGAATGATCACGGTCTTGATTCCACCACGGTGCGCGGCAAGCAATTTCTCTTTCAGACCACCAATGGCCAATACTTGACCACGCAGAGTAATTTCCCCGGTCATAGCTACATCAGCGCGTACCGGAATACCGGTCAATGCCGACACCAGCGCGGTGCACATGCCCACGCCGGCGCTTGGACCATCCTTCGGGGTCGCCCCTTCCGGCATATGGATATGGGTGTCGTGCTTCTCATGGAAGTCCAAGGGGATCCCCAGGCTCCGAGCGCGACTGCGCACCACGGTCTGCGCGGCGGTGATGGACTCGACCATCACATCCCCCAGGGAACCGGTCTTGATCAACTGGCCCTTGCCAGGGATCACCGCAGCCTCAATGGTCAGCAGCTCACCCCCCACTTGAGTCCACGCCAAACCCGTCACCTGCCCGACCTGATCCTGCTGCTCAGCCAGCCCGTAACGGAATTTGCGCACGCCCAGGAAGTGCTCAAGGGAGTCGGCCGTCACCTTCACCGCGAAGCGTTTTTCCAAAGCATGCTCTTTGACCGCCTTGCGGCAGATCTTCGCGATCTGGCGCTCAAGCCCCCGCACACCGGCCTCGCGGGTGTAGTAACGCACGATGTCGCGAATCGCTTCGACCTCGAACTCAATCTCGCCCTTCTTCAGGCCATTGGCCGATGTCTGCTTGGGCGCGAGGTACTTGACCGCGATGTTGATCTTCTCGTCTTCGGTGTAACCCGGCAGACGAATCACCTCCATCCGATCCAGCAGCGCCGGCGGAATATTCATGGAGTTGGAGGTGCACAGGAACATGACGTCGGATAAGTCGTAATCGACTTCGAGGTAATGGTCGTTGAAATTGTGGTTTTGCTCAGGATCGAGAACCTCGAGCAAGGCCGAGGCCGGATCGCCACGCATGTCGCTGCCCATCTTGTCGATTTCATCGAGCAAGAACAGCGGATTGCGCACGCCGACTTTGGTCATCTTTTGAATCAATCTTCCTGGCATCGAACCGATATAGGTGCGGCGATGGCCACGAATTTCCGCCTCATCCCGCACGCCACCCAGAGCCATACGGACGAATTTACGGTTGGTGGCATTGGCGATGGATTCGGCCAGAGAGGTCTTGCCCACGCCAGGCGGCCCGACCAGGCACAGCACCGGCCCGCGGATTTTCTTCACGCGCTTCTGTACGGCGAGGTATTCAAGGATGCGCTCCTTGACCTCTTCAAGGCCGTAGTGGTCGGCGTCGAGAATGTCTTCGGCGCGGGCCAGGTCCAGGCGCACCTTGGTCTGAGCCTTCCACGGCACCTGCACCAGCCAGTCGATGTAGGAGCGCACCACGGTGGCTTCGGCCGACATCGGCGACATTTGCTTGAGCTTGTTCAGCTCGGCGGTGGCTTTGGTCAATGCATCTTTAGGTAGACCTGCGGCATCGATGCGCTTTTTCAGCTCTTCGATTTCGTTGTGGCCTTCCTCGCTGTCGCCGAGCTCTTTCTGAATGGCCTTCATCTGCTCATTCAGATAGTACTCACGCTGGCTGCGTTCCATCTGCTTCTTAACGCGGCCACGAATGCGCTTTTCAACCTGCAGCAGGTCGATTTCAGCGTCCAACAGCGCCAGCACATGCTCGACGCGAGCCGGCAGGTCGATGATTTCGAGGATGTCCTGCTTCTGTTCGATCTTCAGCGCCATATGGGCAGCCATGGTATCGACCAGGCGGCTGGGCTCATCAATGCTATTAAGAGAAGATAGGACTTCAGCCGGGACCTTCTTGCCCAACTGTACATACTGCTCGAATTGCGAGAGCAGACTGCGTACGAACACTTCAGACTCGCGCTCCGGGGCCTCAATCTCATCGATCAACGCCACCTCGGCACGTAGGTGGCCATCCACCTCCATGAAGCGTTCCACCGCGCCGCGTTGCTCGCCTTCCACCAGCACCTTGACGGTGCCATCCGGCAGTTTGAGCAATTGCAGAACAGTAGCAACAGTGCCGACCCGATACAGGGCGTCTTCGCCTGGATCATCATCAGCTGGATTTTTCTGGGCCAACAGCAGGATCTGCTTGTCGCCCGTCATCGCGGCCTCGAGGGCTTCGATAGACTTCTCGCGCCCCACGAACAGCGGGATAACCATGTGCGGATAGACGACAACATCACGCAACGGCAGGAGAGGCAATTCGATGGTGGTCTTCATGATTTCGCCTCTATGACAGTTCAAAAGTAAGCATGAAGCCAAGATGGGGGCTGCATGCAAAAAAAACAAGCTTATTGCCGGCAGTTAAACGCAGTAAGAACCTACAAAAAAACAAAGGGGCCCCTGGAGGCCCCTTTGTCTGTACCGAAACCGCGAAACGCTTATGCGTCTGGCGCAGCCTTGGCAGCCGGCTCACTGTTTTCATAGATATACAGTGGCTTGGACTTACCCTCTATAACGCTTTCGTCGATCACCACTTTACTCACCTCGGACTGCGAGGGAATTTCATACATGGTGTCGAGCAACACACCTTCGAGGATCGAGCGCAAACCGCGCGCACCGGTCTTACGCTCCAGTGCCCGCTTCGCTACAGATTTGAGCGCATCGGTACGGAACTCGAGGTCTACACCTTCCATTTCGAAAAGCTTGGCGTATTGCTTGGTCAGGGCGTTTTTCGGCTCGGTGAGGATCTGAATCAGAGCAGCCTCATCCAGCTCATCCAACGTAGCCAGGACCGGCAGACGGCCGACGAATTCCGGGATCAGACCGAACTTGACCAAATCGTCAGGCTCGACTTCACGCAGGGACTCGCCCACTTTCTTACCTTCTTCCTTGCTGCGCACTTCCGCACTGAAACCGATGCCGCCACGGGTGGAACGGTTTTGAATAACCTTTTCCAGACCGGAGAACGCACCGCCACAGATGAACAGAATATTACGCGTATCAACCTGAAGGAATTCCTGCTGCGGGTGCTTGCGGCCACCTTGCGGCGGTACGGAGGCAACCGTGCCTTCAATCAGTTTCAACAGCGCTTGCTGCACACCCTCGCCGGACACGTCCCGAGTGATGGACGGGTTGTCGGATTTGCGCGAAATCTTGTCGATTTCGTCGATGTAGACAATACCCATCTGGGCCTTCTCGACATCGTAATCACATTTTTGCAGCAATTTCTGAATGATGTTCTCGACGTCCTCGCCCACGTAGCCAGCCTCGGTGAGGGTGGTCGCGTCAGCGATGGTGAAGGGAACGTTCAGCAGGCGAGCGAGGGTCTCCGCAAGCAGGGTCTTACCCGAACCTGTAGGACCGATCAGCAAGATGTTGCTCTTGCCGAGTTCGACCTCTTCACCTTTCTTGTCACGTTGATTCAAGCGCTTGTAGTGGTTGTACACCGCTACGGCCAGAATCTTCTTGGCGCGCTCTTGACCGATCACATACTGGTCAAGAATGCCGCTGATTTCTTTGGGCGAAGGCAATTTATGCGCGCTGCTTTCGGCCTGGGCTTCCTGCACCTCCTCGCGGATGATGTCATTGCACAGGTCGACGCACTCGTCGCAGATAAAGACCGAGGGGCCGGCAATCAATTTGCGTACTTCATGCTGGCTTTTGCCACAGAAGGAGCAATAGAGCAGCTTGCCGTTGTCCTCGCCGTTGCGGGTGTCAGTCATTCGTTCGATCCAAATCCGATAGGCTTGCAACACAAGATGAAGGCTTATGCGGGCTTTTTCAAGCCCGCCGATGATCGGCTACGCCGACCCACCTTATTTTGAGCGGCTTATATTATGCGGGGCGGTGGTCAATCACTGCGTCGATCAACCCGTATTCACGCGCCATTTCCGCACTCATGAAATTGTCACGGTTGGTATCACGCTCGATTTCTTCCAGCGTGCGACCACTGTGCTTGGCCATCAGCGTATTCAAACGCTCGCGGATGAAGAGGATTTCCTTGGCGTGGATCTCGATATCCGACGCCTGACCTTGGAAACCACCCAATGGCTGGTGAATCATCACGCGGGAGTTCGGCAGACAGAAACGTTTGCCCGGAGCACCCGCAGTCAGCAGGAATGCGCCCATGCTGCACGCCTGGCCGATACAAGTGGTCGACACGTTTGGCTTGATGAACTGCATGGTGTCGTAGATCGACATACCCGCAGTCACCGAACCACCCGGCGAGTTGATGTAAAGATGGATGTCCTTGTCCGGGTTTTCCGCTTCAAGGAACAGCAGTTGCGCGCAAATCAGGTTGGCCATGTAGTCCTCTACCGGACCAACCAGAAAGATCACTCGCTCCTTGAGCAGGCGCGAGTAGATGTCGTAGGCGCGTTCGCCACGAGCGGACTGCTCGACAACCATCGGGACCAGGCCGCCGGCGGCCTGGATATCAGAGTTCTGCTGAATATAGGAATTACGGAACATGCTCTGCAGTTACTCCCAAATAGTCATGTCTTGAAAACGCATAAGCCAGCGCGAGGCTGGCTTATGGTTGTATTTCCAACGAGTTGGACAATCAGTCGGCTTGTGCTGCTTCCGCCGGTTTGACTGCTTCTTCGTAAGAGACCGCTTTATCGGTCACCTTAGCCTTCTGCAGAACAGTATCCACAACTTGTTCTTCCAGCACAACCGAACGTACTTCGTTCAGTTGCTGGTCGTTCTTGTAGTACCAAGCCACGACCTGCTCAGGCTCCTGGTAGGCCGAAGCCATCTCCTGGATCATTTCACGAACGCGATCTTCGTCAGGCTTGAGGTCAAATTGCTTGACCACTTCAGCCACGATCAAACCCAGCACTACGCGACGCTTGGCTTGCTCTTCGAACAGCTCGGCAGGCAGTTGATCAGGCTTGATGTTGCCACCAAACTGCTGAACCGCTTGAACGCGCAGGCGATCCACTTCATTGGACAGCAGAGCCTTAGGTACTTCGATCGGGTTGGCGGCCAGTAGACCGTCCATGACTTGGTTCTTCACCTTGGACTTGATGGCCTGGCGCAGCTCACGCTCCATGTTCTTGCGAACTTCGGCGCGGAAACCTTCGATGCCGGTTTCTTTAATACCGAACTGAGCGAAGAACTCTTCATTCAGCTCTGGCAGCTTAGGCTCGGAAACGCTGTTGACGGTCACGGTGAACTCGGCGGTTTTACCGGCCAGGTCCAGGTTCTGATAGTCAGCCGGGAAGGTCAGGTTCAAAACGCGCTCTTCGCCAGCTTTAGCGCCAACCAGGCCATCTTCGAAACCAGGGATCATGCGATTGGAACCCAACACCAGTTGAGTGCCCTTGGCAGAACCGCCAGCGAATACTTCGCCGTCAACCTTGCCAACGAAATCGATGTTCAGTTGGTCTTCGTTCTGGGCGGCACGCTCGACCACTTCAAAACGGGTGTTCTGCTTGCGCAGGATTTCCAGCATGTTGTCCAGATCGGAATCGGCCACTTCAGCGCTCAGGCGCTCGATAGCGATACCCTCGAAGCCGGCAACTTCGAATTCAGGGAACACTTCGAATACGGCTACGTATTCCAGGTCCTTGCCTGCTTCCAGGGACTTAGGCTCGATCGAAGGCGAGCCGGCTGGGTTCAGCTTTTGCTCGACAACGGCTTCGTAGAAAGAAGCCTGAATGACGTCACCAACAGCTTCCTGACGCGCATCGGCACCAAAACGACGCTTGATTTCGCTCATCGGCACTTTGCCTGGACGGAAACCAGCGATCTTGGCCTTCTGGGCAGTCTGCTGCAGACGCTTGTTGACCGCAGTCTCGATACGCTCTGCCGGCACGGTGATGCTCAGGCGGCGCTCGAGAGCAGTAGTATTTTCAACAGAAACTTGCATGGATATTCCTCGTTGCACAGACGTTAGCCGGCCATTTCCGACCCCAATCAAGGGCATGCATTCTAGTGGGTCAAACTCAAGAAGTCACCCTACTGGAAATATGCTCGCAAACAGCCGGCAATTTATCGGCACGAGAGCACTGCTGCTCCTCGCCCCGCTGACAAATACAGCCAATCATGCCAGGGCTCTGTGCCGCCTCTTCTATATATAGAAGAGGCCATCACTTCCATCCCTGACACTGCGACCCGGTAGCTACGGCCGCCCACGATCCGAACCGCTAAAACCAAAAAAGGCGCCAGACTGTTAAATCTGGCGCCTTTCGAATATGGGGTGGACGAAGGGGATCGAACCCTCGACAACGGGAGTCACAATCCCGTGCTCTACCAACTGAGCTACGCCCACCATATTGCGTTAACAAAGAAACCAAACCACTTCTTTGTTGAGCCCTGCTCGATCTTACGATCGAACAAAGCTTTGATTGGTGCGGATGAAGAGACTCGAACTCTTACGCCTTGCGGCGCTGGAACCTAAATCCAGTGTGTCTACCAATTCCACCACATCCGCGCTTGAAGCTCTTAAAGCAAAGGCGCCAGACTGTAAAATCTGGCGCCTTTCAAAATATGGGGTGGACGAAGGGGATCGAACCCTCGACAACGGGAGTCACAATCCCGTGCTCTACCAACTGAGCTACGCCCACCATATAGCGCTACTTGTGCCAAAGCTGCCTAATGGCGCACCCGGCAGGACTCGAACCTGCGACCATCCGCTTAGAAGGCGGATGCTCTATCCAGCTGAGCTACGGGCGCCTTATTAATCTGTACTCTTGGAGGATTACAAACTAAGTGCTTCCAGCCTTACAGAACAGTGATTCTGCTCGACCTTCTTAACCAGTGCTAGGCTGTGCCCGACAAGTGCGACGAATAGTATAGAGCGCCCTGAAACCCGTCAAATCTTTTTTGAAAAAAATTCATTTTATTTAAGGAGTTAGGGCAATTTGCAGACCAAGCGCCTTTGCCCTCACGTCTTGGCGTGCGAGAATGCGCGCACTTTTCTTCCCCCTCTCGATGGTTAATCACGCGTAATGACTGCACAACTTATCGACGGCAAATCAATCGCCGCCAGCCTGCGCCAGCAGATCGCCAAACGGGTCGCAGAGCGCAGCCAGCAAGGCCTGCGCACACCGGGACTCGCGGTGATCCTGGTCGGCAGCGATCCTGCGTCTCAGGTTTATGTCTCGCACAAGCGTAAAGACTGTGAAGAGGTCGGCTTTATTTCCAAGGCCTACGACCTGCCTGCGCAGACCACCCAGCAGGCCCTGACCGACCTGATCGACAGCCTCAACGAGGACCCGACGATAGACGGTGTGCTACTGCAACTGCCCCTGCCGGATCACCTGGACGCGTCCAAATTGCTTGAGCGCATTCGCCCGGACAAGGACGTCGACGGTTTCCATCCTTATAACGTCGGGCGCCTGGCACAGCGCATCCCGCTGCTGCGCCCCTGCACCCCCAAAGGCATCATGACCCTGCTGGAAAGCACCGGTGTCGACCTGTACGGTCTCGATGCCGTGGTGGTGGGCGCGTCGAACATCGTCGGTCGCCCGATGGCCATGGAGCTGTTGCTGGCCGGCTGCACCGTGACCGTGACCCATCGTTTCACCAAGGACCTCGCCGGCCACGTCGGACGCGCCGACCTGGTGGTGGTTGCCGCCGGCAAGCCGGGCCTGGTCAAAGGTGAGTGGATCAAAGAGGGTGCAATCGTTATCGACGTCGGCATCAATCGCCAGGAAGACGGCAAGCTGGTGGGCGACGTGGTCTACGACACCGCCCTGCCCCGCGCCGGCTGGATCACGCCGGTGCCAGGCGGCGTCGGCCCAATGACCCGCGCCTGCCTGCTGGAAAATACCCTGTACGCCGCGGAAACCCTGCACGATTAATAACCGCATGTACTGAAGAAGCCCCGCCTTATCGCGGGGCTTTTTATTAGCCGGAATAAAACCTGTTTTTTCTTTGTTTTTAAGCACTTTCGTCTGGTTCTGTAAGAACATTCGACAGTTTCTGATCCATACTCCTAAAATGTAACGCCATTTATCAAAAACCCGTTTTCCTAACGGTATTTCTTACTTTTTAGCGAGTTCATCCGCGTGAAAATTCGTCTTTCCATCATCAGCCTATTTTTCGCATTCACAGGCACTGTCGCGCATGCCGCCGAAACCGCCCTGGCGCCCCGCGATCCTTCCAAACTGCAAATCGCTTCCGGCAGCGCCATGCTGGTCGACTTGCAAACCAACAAAGTCATCTATGCCAGCAACCCCGACGTGGTGGTGCCCATTGCGTCTGTAAGCAAGCTGATGACCGGCCTGATCGTCCTCGAAGCCAAGCAAAACATGGACGAGTACATCGATATCAACATCACCGATACGCCAGAAATGAAAGGTGTGTTCTCCCGCGTGAAGATCGGCAGCGAAATGCCGCGCAAAGAAATGCTGCTGATCGCCCTGATGTCCTCGGAAAACCGTGCCGCCGCCAGCCTGGCCCACCACTATCCGGGCGGCTATTCGGCGTTTATCGCGGCAATGAACGCCAAGGCCAAGGCCCTCGGCATGACCAGCACCCACTATGTCGAACCCACTGGCCTATCGATCCACAACGTATCCACCGCTCGCGACTTGAGCAAGCTGTTGGCCGCTGCGCGCAAGTACCCGATGTTGAGCCAGTTGAGCACCACCAAGGAAAAGACCGTAGCCTTCCGCAAGCCCAACTACACCCTGGGTTTCTCCAACACTGACCATCTGATCAACCGCGCCAACTGGGATATCAAGCTGACCAAGACCGGCTTCACCAACCAAGCCGGCCATTGCCTGGTGCTGGTGACCAGCATGGGCAACCGACCGGTGTCGCTGGTGATCCTCGATGCTTTCGGCAAGTACACCCACTTCGCCGACGCCAGCCGTATCCGCAGTTGGGTCGAGACCGGCAAGGGCGGCGCGGTGCCGGATGTCGCGTTGCGCTACAAAGCCGACAAAAACCTGAAAAACCGCGCGAATGCCGCCGAGGTCCGGCGCTGAATAACACCGAAGAACCGATGGGAGGGGCTCTGCGCCCTGCCCCCATTGTTATCGGTGATCCGCCAAGACTTTAAGCGCCTGCGCCGCCGCCCGCTCCTGCCCGGCCTGGGCCGTGGCATCGGCCGCCTCGCGCCAGCGCTGCGCATCCACATTGGCCGGCAACTGGCTCGGGCGCTGGGTGAGGATCGCCCAATGTCCGGCACTGGCCCATTTCGATTCGAAATCGCTGAAGCTCATCAATAGCCGCCGGTCCATGCCCGAGCGCAGTAACACCGTGCTCTTTTGCTGATTGAAGCCCACCACCACGACATACCGCGCGTCGGACCAGAGCCCGCCGCCGAGGCGTGCCATCACCGGATAACCCGCGGCCACCTGCGCCAGCACGGCGGTCAACTTGGCCTCCAACGGGTACACCATCAGCCCATATTCGCGCGCCAATTGCGGCATCGTGCGCTCCAGGTTTGCCTCGCCGCCCGGCAAATGCAGCGGTTTATCCAGCAGCCCCGGTGTCATCACAATGCCTTGTTGCGACAGCATGCTGGCTAATGCAGCAGGGCCGCTTTGATAGACCTCGCTGCGGAAGGTCGGCACGCCATTGAGTTCGACCCGCTCAGGCAGGCCCGCTAGTTTTGAGGGGTGCCCGGCACACGCGGTGAGCCCCAGGGTGAAGGCCAGCAGCAGGGACGTTGGGAGATTCGACCGTAACCGCACTTTTCTACTCTCTTGATCAGCCGTCGGTGAGGGCGCTGATCATAGCCCAATCACGTTTCTGTCGGGCCTGGATATAGCGAACTCGTTGGACAGACACGACCATTGGTCAATAGCAGGCAACCGCCAGGTAGCTAGACTGTCCATTGAGAAGACTGTGTGTGCCCCCTGCGGGGCGAAGGAGGCCCAAATGAGCCTTGCAACAACGATTTTCCTGTTGATCTGCGGTTGGCTGGCGGTAGCCGGCGCCATGTTGTGGGGGGTGTTGCGCATTACCCGTCGGCACCATCACCCCCACGTCAAACCCGCTAAGCCTCACAAAGCGGTGGTGCGTCACGCTTAACCAGGCATGCAATTGAAGTCCTGTGTCGCCGCCACTTCGTGACCCTGTGCATCCTTTAGGGTTGCGCGTACGGTCATCCCCAGGCTGGACTCCACCAAGGTGTAGTGCTCGCCCGCCTTGAAATGCTTGTATTCGACACGCCCCTGGCAGTCTTGCTGATTGTCGTCACCGGGTTCGTCCTCGAACAGCGTCACGTCCAAGCGATGGTCACCCGGTGTCACCTCGAAGAAGCGTCCATCGTCCACGCGCTTGCCGTCTACACGTTCGGCCAGCAGGTCATTGGGCGCCTCCTCTTTAAGGCCGATCCAGGCCTCGCTCGGGTCCGCCTTGGGCATCGGCCCGGCACAGGCCGATAACAGCAATACGGCGCTCAGGGCGGGGATCAATAAAAACGGTTTGAGTGACATGGCAGCGCTCCTTGGATCGTACATTCGATGGGCTACAAGCTTGAGCAGCCGCTACGCCTGAAACAAATGAAAGCCTATGAAACGATCTTCAGCGCTTACCTAAATGTTCCTTCACCTGGCTGAAAGGTGCGTGTTAGGTGGGTCGGGCAAGACTGCCGGGGTTTGCAATCCTTGCTCTGTTGGAGATCCACGCATGCTCGGGCTGGTAAAGACCGCACTGCACAAGCCGTACACGTTTATCGTGCTGGCCATATTCATTTGCATCATCGGGCCGATGGCGGCCCTGCGCACACCCACCGATGTTTTTCCGGATATCGGCATTCCCGTAGTGGCTGTGGTCTGGCAATACAACGGTCTGTCGCCGGATGCCATGGCCGGTCGGGTGATCTACACCTACGAACGTTCCCTGAGCACCACCGTCAACGACATCGAACACATCGAGTCTCAATCGCTGCCCGGCATGGGCATCGTCAAGATTTTCTTCCAGCCCGGCGTGGATATCCGCACCGCCAACGCCCAGGTCACGGCGGTATCACAAACCGTGCTCAAGCAGATGCCGCCCGGCATCACGCCGCCGCTGATCCTCAACTACAGCGCCTCCACCGTGCCCATCCTGCAAATGGCGTTTTCCAGCCCGACACTGTCGGAAGCCAAGATCCGCGACCTGGTGCAGAACAATATCCGCCTGCCCCTCAGCGCCCTGCCCGGCCTGGCGATGCCGACCCCGATGGGCGGCAAGCAACGCCAGATCACCCTCGACCTCGACCCGCAGGCGCTGGCTGCCAAGGGCTTGTCGGCCCAGGACGTGGGCACGGCGCTGGCCTTGCAGAATCAAATCATTCCGGTAGGCACCGCCAAACTCGGCACCGACGAATACACAATCCTGCTCAATAACAGCCCCAAGGCCATCGATGAGCTGAACAACCTGCCGATCAAGACCGTCGACGGTGCGCTGATTACCATCGGCCAGGTCGCCCATGTGCGCGACGGTTCGCCGCCGCAGACCAATATCGTGCGCGTCGACGGCCATCGTGCGGTGCTGATGCCGGCGCTGAAAAACGGCAGTATCTCCACCCTGTCGATCATCGACGGCATCCGCCAGATGTTGCCGCGCATCGATGAAACCCTGCCACCGTCACTCAAGACTTCGCTGCTGGGCGACGCCTCGGTGTTCGTCAAGCAATCGGTGGGCAGCGTCGCCCAGGAAGGCATCATTGCTGCACTGCTGACCAGCGCGATGATCCTGCTGTTCCTCGGCAGTTGGCGCTCCACGCTGATCATTGCGGTATCGATTCCCCTGGCCGTGCTGTCAGCCATTGCGCTGCTGGCGGTTACCGGGCAAACCCTCAACGTCATGACCTTAGGCGGGCTGGCGTTGGCGGTGGGGATCCTGGTGGACGACGCCACGGTGACCATCGAAAACATCAATTGGCACCTGGAACAAGGCAAGGCGGTGAAGGCTGCGATTCTTGATGGCGCCGCGCAAATCGTCGGCCCGGCGTTCGTCTCGCTGCTGTGCATCTGCATCGTGTTCGTGCCGATGTTTCTGCTGCAAGGCATCGCCGGTTATCTGTTCCGGCCGATGGCGCTGGCGGTGATTTTTGCCATGGCCAGTTCGTTCATTCTGTCGCGCACCCTGGTGCCGACGCTGGCGATGTTTCTGCTCAAACCGCACACACCGGAACAGGGCGCAGGGCACCATCCCGAAGACGAATTCATCAACCACCATGAGGGCGAGCAGCACCAGAAGCCACGCAATGTCGCGCTGCAGGCCGTGCTGAATTTCCAACAAGGTTTCGAGCGCCACTTCTCGAATATCCGCGACACCTACCATGGTTTGCTGACACTGGCCCTGGGCAACCGCAAGCGCTTTATCGTGGGTTTTCTCGCCTGTGTACTCGCCTCGTTCCTGCTGTTGCCCAGCCTGGGCCAGGACTTTTTCCCGGCAACCGATGCCGGTGCGCTGGCCCTGCACGTGCGCCTGCCGCTGGGTACGCGCATCGAAGAAAGCGCCGCCGCCTTCGACCGCATCGAAGCGCGGATTCGCGAAATCATTCCCGCCGAAGAACTGGACACCGTCGTCGACAATATCGGCATTCCGCTGAGCGGCATCGATATGGCCTATAGCAGCAGCGGCACCATCGGGCCGCAGGATGGCGATATCCAAGTCACCCTGAAAAAACACCACGCGCCCACCGCCGACTATGTGAAAAAACTGCGTGAAGCCTTGCCGCAAAGCTTTCCCGGCAGCCACTTCGCATTCCTGCCGGCGGACATCAGCAGCCAGATCCTCAACTTCGGCGCGCCGGCGCCCCTGGACGTAAAAATCTCCGGGCGCAACGACGCCGAAAACCGCGCCTACGCGCTGGAGCTGGAACGCCGCCTGCAACACGTTCCGGGCATCGCCGATCTGCGCATCCAACAGTCCACCGGCTACCCATCGTTACAGGTGAATGTCGACCGCCTGCGCGCCAACGGCCTGGGCATTACCGAGCGCGACGTAACCAACAGCATGGTCGCATCATTGGCCGGCAGTTCGCAGATTGCGCCGACGTTCTGGCTCAACCCGGCCAACGGTGTGTCCTATTCCATCGTCGCCGCTACCCCGCAATATCGGCTGGACAGCCTGCCGTCGCTGGAAGCCTTGCCGGTCACCGGCGCGAACGGCCAGTCGCAGATCCTCGGCGGCGTGGCAAGCATCTCCCGCGTGCAAAGCCCGGCGGTGGTGACCCACTACAACATCCAACCGACACTCGACCTGTACGCCAATGTGCAAGGGCGCGACCTCGGCGGCGTGGCGCGTGACGTGCAAAAGGTGCTGGACGACACCGCGTCCATGCGCCCCAAAGGCGCAACGATCAGCCTGCATGGGCAGATCGATGCGCTGCATGAAGCTTTCAGTGGGCTGAGTTTTGGCCTGCTCGGCGCGGTGGTGCTGATCTATCTGCTGACCGTGGTCAACTTCCAGTCGTGGGTCGACCCGTTCGTGATCATCACCGCCCTGCCGGCGGCCTTGGCGGGGATCGTGTGGATGCTGTTTCTCAGCGGCACCTCATTGTCGGTGCCGGCCTTGACCGGCGCGATCCTGTGCATGGGCGTAGCCACCGCCAACTCGATCCTGGTGGTGAGTTTCTGCCGGGAACGCCTGGCCGAACACGGCGATGCCTTGAAAGCCGCACTGGAGGCTGGCTACACGCGTTTCCGGCCGGTGTGCATGACCGCCTTGGCGATGATCATCGGCATGCTGCCCCTGGCCCTGTCCGAGGAGCAGAACGCGCCCCTGGGCCGCGCCGTGATCGGCGGCCTGATTCTCGCCACCACTGCCACCCTGTTGTTTGTACCCGTGGTCTTCAGCCTGGTCCACGGTCGTCACCCTACTCGCGCCACTGCTGGAGAAACGCCCCATGTCGTCTGATCAAAAACCCTCGCGCAAGCGCCTGATGCTCCTGGGTGTCGGCGGCCTGACCCTGGCCGCCCTGTTGGTCGCCAACGGCTTGCACGCCCGTACGCTGCACGCACAGTCGGTCAGCGCCTGGACACAGGCCGCTGCCATCCCCCATGTCAGCGTATTCCAACCGCAACACAATGCCGCCGGCGACACCCTGCGCCTGCCCGCGCACCTGGAAGCCTGGAGCACCGCACCGATTCATGCACGAGTCAGCGGTTACCTGAAGGATTGGAAGGTCGACATCGGCAGCCAGGTAAAGGCCGGGCAAGTGCTGGCCGAAATCGACAGCCCCGACCTCGATCAACAACTGGCCCAGGCCCATGCGCGATTGGTTCAGGAACAGGCGAATGCACACCTGGCAGCGACCACCGCGACGCGCTGGCAAAACCTCTTGGCCAGCCATTCGGTATCGCGTCAGGAAGCCGATGAGAAAACCTCCAACGCGGCGGCGGCCAAGGCCAACGTCCAGGCCGCCGCTGCAGACGTTGCGCGGTTGTCGGCACTGCAAAGCTACAAGACCCTGCGCGCGCCGTTCGCCGGCACCATCACCGCACGCAATACCGATATCGGCCAGCTGATCAAGGCCGATACCGACAGCGATCCGGAGCTGTTCAACATTGCCGACACCCACCAGTTGCGCCTGTATGTACCGGTGCCGCAGAACTACGCCGCAGTGATCCATCCGGGCCTGGAAGCCGAGTTGAGCGTACCCGAGCACCCCGGCATGCACTTCAAGGCGCGGCTGATCGGCGACTCCACCGCCATCGATCGGCGTTCCGGTACGCTGCTCGCGCAATTTGTCGCGGACAACCCCAACGGCGAACTGCTGCCCGGCGACTATGCCGAAGCCACCCTGCCGATCCCGGCGGACACCCATGGCGTGAGCATCCCCGCCAGTGCCCTGATCTTCCGCGCCCAAGGCACCCAGGTGGCGATGCTGGACGGGCACAATCATGTGCACCTGCAAAGCATCCATATCGGCCTGGACCTGGGCGATCGGCTGGTGATCGACCAGGGCCTCAACGCTGCCGACCGCGTGGTGGACAACCCGCCCGACGCCCTGCGCGAAGGCGACCCGGTACAACTGGCCGCCGCCGGAGGTGCACATGCGCCCAAGGCTTAAACCGCTCGCCGCGCTGGTGCTGCTGGGCTTGCAAGGCTGCTCCATGGCGCCCGGCTATACGACGCCGGCGCTGGAGCTGCCGGCCCATTACCGCGAACAGACCAGCACAGGCCCGTGGCATAGCGCACAACCCAACGACCAACTGGCAGCGCAGTGGTGGACGCTCTACCACGACGCGACGCTGGATCACCTGCAACAGCAACTGCTCCAGGCCAACCCGGACCTGGCGGCGGCGCTCGCGCACTTCGATGCGGCCCAGGCATATGCCAGCCAACTGCACGCGGGGCTGTTCCCACAGATCAACGCCAGCGCGCAACCGTTGCGCCAGCGGCAGTCGGATTCGCGGCCGTTGCGGGGGACTACACAACCGTCGGTGTACAACAGCAACACGGCGGGTTTTTCATTGAGTTACGACCTGGATCTCTGGGGCAGAATCCGCAACCAGGTCGCCACCGGTGACGCCCAGGCCCAGGCGTCCGGCGACGATCTGGCAGTGGCGCGCCTGAGCCTGCAACGCCAGTTGGCAATCTTGTACGTACAGCTCAATGGGTTGGATGCCCAGGCGCGCATCCTCAACAGCTCCCTGGAGGATTTCAGCCAAGCCTTGCAACTGACCCGCAGCCGCTACGAAGGTCAGATCGCCTCGGAGTTGGACCTGACCCGCGCCCAGAATCAACTGTTCGAAGCCCGCGCTCAGCTTGATGACGTACGCGGGCAACGCAACCTCATCGAACATGCGCTCGCAGAATTGATCGGTGTAGCGGCCAGTGACTTCACCCTAGCGCCCACTGCGCAACTGATTGCCCTGCCGGCAATCCCCTCGCAACTGCCCAGCCAGCTGTTGCAACGTCGTCCGGATATCGCCGCAGCAGAGCGCCGGGTGTTTGCCGCCAACGCCAACATCGGCGTGGCCAAGGCGGCGTGGTATCCGGATTTCAGCTTGACCGGCTTGATCGGCGGGCAGACCCAAGGCGTTGGCAATCTGCTCTCGGCCGGCAACCGGTATTGGGCGTTGGGGCCGTTGGTGAACCTGCCGATCCTTGACGGTGGACGTTTGAGCGCCAACGAACGCCAGGCCAAGGCCGAGTTCGAAGAGGCATCGGCGCAGTATCGCAGCCAGGTGTTGAAGGCCGTACGCGAGGTGGAAGACAACCTGGCGCAACTGCGGGACTTGCAGCAGCAAGCGCAGGATGAACAGGCAGCGGCGGACGC
This sequence comes from Pseudomonas rhodesiae, assembly GCF_007858255.1. Classification (GTDB taxonomy): domain Bacteria; phylum Pseudomonadota; class Gammaproteobacteria; order Pseudomonadales; family Pseudomonadaceae; genus Aquipseudomonas; species Aquipseudomonas rhodesiae. The sequence goes on from NZ_VFEU01000010.1 coordinate 105,168, forward strand.
GGCGCAGCATACGCAATCATTGGCGATGAACAGCTACCAGGCAGGCGCCGTGAGTTACCTGGATGTGGTCACCGCGCAAACTGAGGCGTTGCAGGCGCAGCGGACATTGCAGGCAGTGCAGACGCGCCAGTTGCAGGCGAGCGTCGGCTTGATCACCGCCCTGGGCGGCGGTTGGCAGCCTGGAGCTTGACCGGGGGCAAGCACAGCTCGGTGATGTCAGTTAATGATGCTGTGAATGAAATAAAGCCATCGGGGGCAAGCCCCCTCCCACATGGGTCCCGCGCCAGACACACGATGTATGAACACCGCAGAACCGCATGTGGAAGGGGGCTTGCCCCCGATGGTGGTGAATCAGCTACTGAAATACCGGGTTCAAGCCGCCCTCCACACTGATCCTGTGTTAGACACATAATGTATAAGCGCCACCGAACCAATGTGGGAGGGGGCTTGCCCCCGATGGTGGTGAATCAGCTACTGAAATATCGGATTCAAGCCGCCCTCCACACTGATCCGGTGTCAGACACATAATGTATAAGCGCCGCCGAACCAATGTGGCAGGGGGCTTGCCCCCGATGGTGGTGAATCAGCTAATAAAATATCGGATTCAAGCCGCCCTCCACACTGATCCTGTGTTAGACACATGATGTATAAGCGCCACCGAACCAATGTGGGAGGGGGCTTGCCCCCGATGGCGGTGAATCAGCTACTGAAATATCGGATTCAAGCCGCCCTCCACACTAATCCAGTGTCAGACACATAATGTATAAGCGCCGCCGAACCAATGTGGCAGGGGGCTTGCCCCCGATGGTGGTGAATCAGCTACTGAAATACCGGGTTCAAGCCGCCCTCCACACTGATCCTGTGTTAGACACATAATGTATAAGCGCCACCGAACCAATGTGGGAGGGGGCTTACCCCCGATGGTGGTGAATCAGCTAATAAAATATCGGATTCAAGCCGCCCTCCACACTGATCCTGTGTTAGACACATGATGTATAAGCGCCACCGAACCAATGTGGGAGGGGGCTTGCCCCCGATGGCGGCCTTCCAGACACATCCTGCCAAAAGCCTGCCCCTCAACCTCCTGCTCACCAATCTAGCCTCTCAAAGCACATCTAAAGAGAGGCCAAGGAATGGCAGATCTACCCGCTTCACACCGCCTGCGCATCGGCCGCTTCAGCGAGCCGGGCCGCATCTACCTCATCACCACCAATACCCACGAACGCGTACCGATATTCAGCCATTTCCACCTCGGTCGCCTGGTGGTCTGGCAATTTCGCTTAGCCCAGTACCAAGGGCTGGCCAACTCTCTGGCATGGGTGATCATGCCGGACCATTTCCATTGGTTGCTTGAACTGAAAAAAGGCTCGCTGGCGGACTTGATGTGCCAGGTGAAGTCAAAAAGCACCAGGACCGTCAATGGCGTGAGTGGTCGCAAGGGCCGGCTCTGGCAAGAGAGCTTTCATGACAGGGCCCTGCGAAAGGACGATGACTTGGTAAAAATGGCCCGGTATGTGGTGGCTAATCCATTGCGAGCGGGTCTGGTCGAGCGGATTGGCGACTACCCACTGTGGGATGCCATCTGGGTTTAACGTCATGCACAGTCCAAATGTGGGGGCTTGCTCCCTCCCACATTTTTTACCCGCATTTCAAGCCGCGAGTTTGCCGCTGGCGATGGCGGCTGAAGCGGCCAGCATGGCCCGCAACAACACCGCACACCCCGCCGCCAAATCATCCGGCGCGGCGTTCTCGATTTCGTTGTGGCTGATGCCGCCTTCACACGGGACGAAGATCATCCCCGCCGGGCCCAGTTCGGCGACGAAAATTGCGTCGTGCCCTGCCCCGCTGACGATGTCCATATTCGACAGGCCCAGGCCGTTCGCCGCGTTACGCACCGCCTCGACGCAACCTTTGTCGAAGTACAACGGCGGAAAGTCAGCCGTGGGTTCCATCTCGAAACTCAACCCGTGTTTGGCGCAGGTGTCTTCGATCACCTGGCGCACCTGGGCAATCATCGAATCCAAACGCGCCGGTTCCAGGTGCCGGAAGTCCAGAGTCATGCGCACTTCACCGGGGATGACGTTGCGTGACCCCGGATAAGCCTGCAGGCAACCGACGGTGCCGCAGGCGTGGGGTTGATGCCCCAGCGCCGCCGCATTCACCGCCGCCACCACCGCTGCGGCGCCGACCAGGGCGTCCTTGCGCAGGTGCATCGGTGTCGGCCCGGCATGGGCTTCGACGCCGCGCAGTTTCAGGTCAAACCACTTTTGCCCGAGGGCGCCGAGTACCACGCCGATGGTTTTTTTCTCATCCTCCAGAATCGGCCCTTGTTCGATATGCGCCTCGAAATACGCGCCGACTTTATGCCCGCTCTCGGGACGTGTTCCCGCGTAGCCAATCGCGTTCAACGCCTCCCCCACACTGACGCCCTCCGCGTCAACCTTGGCCAGGGTATCGGCCAGGGTGAATTTCTCGGCGAACACCCCGGAGCCCATCATGCACGGCGGAAAGCGCGAGCCTTCCTCGTTGGTCCACACCACCACTTCCAGAGGCGCCTCGGTTTCGATCTTGAGGTCGTTGAGAGTACGCAGCACTTCCACGCCGGCCAGTACACCAAAGCAGCCATCGAACTTGCCGCCGGTAGGCTGGGTGTCGATATGGCTGCCGGTCATCACCGGTGGCAGGTCCGGGTTGCGCCCTGGGCGACGGGCAAAAATATTGCCGATGCCGTCGACGCTCACCGTACAGCCGGCCTCTTCGCACCACTGCACGAACAGGTCGCGGGCCTTGCGATCAAGGTCGGTAAGGGCCAGGCGACACACGCCGCCCTTGGGCGTGGCACCCAGTTTGGCCAGGTCCATCAGCGACTGCCACAGGCGGTCACGGTTGATATGCGGGTGGGCCGATTGCAGAACGTCGACGGCAGCGTTCATGGGGATCTCCTCAGGCTGTATTTCTTATGAATTGACTTTGACGACCACCGGGCTGGCCCCGCGTTTGGCATTCAGGCCGTAATACAACAGCCCGCCCAGCGCCGAGCCGGTGAACCAGCCATAGCTGTAGAACCAGCTGAACGCATCGCTGCCCAAGGCCAGCAAGGTCAGCACCACCGGCACACCAAAGGCGATAAACCCGCTCCAGTTCCACGCTGGATACACGTCATCGCGGTACAGGCCGGCCAGGTCCAGTTGTTGTTTGCGGGTGATGAAATAGTCCACCACCATGATCCCGGCGATCGGCCCCAGCAGGCTCGAATAGCCCAGCAGCCAGTTGGAATACACGGTCTCCAGGCTCACATCCGAGACGATCAAACCGAGCTTCTTGAGCAGTTCATGGGCCATCAGCGCCAGCCCCACCAGGCCGGTGAGGATCACTGCGGTGGTGCGGTTGATCAGTTTGGGCGCGATGTTCTGGAAGTCGTTGGTGGGCGAAACAATGTTGGCCGCGGTGTTGGTGGACAGCGTGGCGATGATGATCAGCGCCATGGCAATGGCCACCCACACCGGGCTCTGGATATGGCCGATCAGCGTGACAGGATCAGACACACTCACCCCCACCAGTTTTACCGAAGCGGCGGTCATGATCACGCCGAGGGCGGCGAACAGGAACATGGTCAACGGCAGGCCGAAAATCTGCCCGAGGATCTGGTCCTTCTGGCTCTTGGCATAACGGCTGAAGTCGGGAATGTTCAGCGACAAGGTGGCCCAAAAGCCCACCATCGCAGTCAGGCCGGCCATGAAATAACCGGTCAGGCTCGCGCCTTCGGGGCGTTTGGGCGGGATCGCCATCAATTCGCTGATGGACACATTCGGCATCGCCCACACCAACAAGCCAATGCCCACCGCCACCAGCAGCGGCGCCGACAGGGTTTCCAGGCGCTTGATCGACTCGGCGCCGCGCAGCACCACCCACAGATTCAAGGTCCAGAACATCATGAACCCGATCACTTCACCGGTGCCGCCCAGGGCCTTCCAGCCCTCGAAAATCGAGCCCAGGAACAGGTGAATCGCCAGGCCGCCGAACATAGTCTGGATGCCGAACCAGCCGCACGCCACCAGCGCGCGAATCAGGCACGGCACGTTGGAACCGAGGATGCCGAACGAGGAACGCAGCAGCACCGGAAACGGAATGCCGTACTTAGTGCCGGGAAACGCGTTGAGGGTCAGCGGCAACAACACCACGATATTGGCCAGCAGGATCGCAATCAGCGCCTCGCCCACCGACAAGCCGAAATACGCCGTCAGCACCCCACCCAGGGTGTACGTCGGCACGCAGATCGACATGCCGACCCACAGCGCGGTGATATGCCATTTGTTCCAGGTTCGTTCATGCACCTTGGTCGGTGCCATGTCGTGGTTGTAGCGAGGGCTGTCGAGGACGTCGGGGCCGGCGTCGAGTTCGTACAGGCCGTTGCGCTCAATGACTTGCGATCTGTTCTGTTGCATGGCCGCTCCACGGTTTTTTCGAATTATTGTTGCTCACCCCCTGCAACGCAGGAGATGGCCGGAGTACCTCGTAAACAACATGACATCACAGGCCCGGCCAGCCGCCACTGCACTCAATATTCGTGCCGTTGACCGCCGCTGCGCCCTCACCGTTTATATAACGTGCTGATGTTTATCAACTTTCCGATTGAGCCCCGGTTACTTGCTGCTGGATTCATCCCGGTATTACGCAAGTTGCCCGAACCAACCGGACTCAATCTGGTGCAACACAATTATTTTCATTTTTCATTCCCGTCAAGCGGCATATCTCAAGCGCCTGATTTGCAATAAGAAATGTTGCTCAGTTTGCAAACCTGTCAAGTGCGTCAAAATGGTGAACGCCCGCTACATTTTGGTGATTTCAATATTTTTTACTTAAATATCAATATCTTATTAACATAATAAGCTTATAAAAAATATCCTTGCCCAATCGAAAAACTCGGGCTAGTTTCTATTCCTGTCACCGCTGTCAGGAATAACACCTGACCTCGGCACGTAGCATTACAACACTTAGAACTGGCACAAGCCGGTCAAGCCTGTGAGGAACTCGACATGTCGCTGTTGATCCGTGGCGCCACCGTTATTACCCATGATGAAAGTTACCGCGCCGATGTTTTATGCGCAGGCGGTCTAATTCGCGCCATTGGCTCTAACTTGGACGTCCCCGCCGGCACCGAAGTGCTCGACGGCAGCGGCCAATACTTGATGCCCGGCGGTATCGACCCCCACACCCATATGCAACTGCCCTTCATGGGCACTGTAGCCAGCGAAGATTTTTTCAGCGGCACGGCGGCGGGTTTGGCCGGTGGCACCACGTCGATCATTGACTTCGTGATTCCCAACCCGCAGCAGTCGTTGCTGGAGGCCTTCCACCAGTGGCGTGGCTGGGCGGAAAAATCGGCGGCCGACTACGGCTTCCATGTCGCGATCACCTGGTGGAGCGAACAGGTGCGCGAGGAAATGGCCGAGCTGGTCAGCCACCACGGCATCAACAGCTTCAAGCACTTCATGGCCTACAAGAACGCGATCATGGCAGCCGACGACACCCTGGTCGCCAGCTTCGAACGCTGCCTGGAACTGGGCGCGGTCCCCACCGTGCATGCGGAGAACGGCGAGCTGGTGTATCACCTGCAACGCAAACTGATGGCCCAGGGCATCACCGGGCCGGAAGCGCACCCGCTGTCTAGGCCGTCCCAGGTGGAAGGCGAAGCGGCCAGCCGGGCGATCCGTATCGCCGAAACCATCGGCACACCGTTGTACCTGGTGCATGTGTCCACCCGGGAAGCCCTGGATGAGATCACCTACGCCCGTGGCAAGGGCCAGCCGGTCTATGGCGAAGTCCTTGCCGGCCATCTGTTACTGGACGACAGCGTCTACCAGCACCCCGACTGGCAGACCGCCGCCGGCTACGTGATGAGCCCGCCGTTCCGTCCACGCGGGCATCAAGAGGCGCTTTGGCACGGTCTGCAATCCGGCAACCTGCACACCACCGCCACCGACCACTGCTGCTTCTGCGCCGAGCAAAAAGCCGCCGGGCGCGACGACTTCAGCAAAATCCCCAACGGCACCGCCGGGATCGAAGACCGCATGGCGCTGCTGTGGGATGAAGGGGTCAATACCGGGCGCCTGTCCATGCAGGAGTTTGTTGCGCTGACCTCCACCAACACCGCGAAGATCTTCAACCTCTACCCCCGCAAAGGCGCGATCCGCGTGGGCGCCGACGCCGATCTGGTGCTGTGGGACCCACAGGGCACGCGCACCATTTCCGCCAAGACTCACCACCAACAGGTCGACTTCAACATCTTCGAAGGCAAGACCGTGCGCGGTGTGCCGAGCCACACCATCAGCCAGGGCAAGTTGGTTTGGGCCGATGGCGACCTGCGCGCCGAGCGCGGTGCCGGGCGCTATGTGGAGCGGCCGGCGTATCCGGCGGTGTTCGAGCAGTTGAGCAAGCGGGCTGAGCATTCCAGGCCAATTGCTGTGAAGCGCTGAGACCTTTATCGGGGACAAGCCCCCTCCCACACTTGAATGTATTCACAATCAAAATGTGGGAGGGGGCTTGCCCCCGATAAGGCCAGTACAAGCAACAAAAAATGCCCACTTAGAGGCAATCCAAAAAAAACCGTGAGGCCACCACCGTGATCCAGACCCTGACCCATCTCCCCCATCCCGTTGAGGATGGCGCGACCCTCGCCAGCCATTTCACCGACCTGGCGCCGCCGCTCAATGCGCGCCAGGCCCACCTGGAAGCCTCGCGCTGCCTGTATTGCTACGACGCGCCGTGCGTGAACGCGTGCCCCAGCGAGATAGATATTCCGTCGTTCATCCGTAATATCCACACCGATAATGTGCAGGGCGCCGCGCAGAAGATCCTTTCGGCCAACATCCTCGGCGGTAGCTGCGCGCGGGTCTGCCCCACCGAGATCCTGTGCCAGCAAGCCTGTGTCCGTAACAACGCCGAAGAGTGCGCGCCGGTGCTGATCGGCCTATTGCAGCGCTATGCGCTGGACAACGCCCACTTCAGCGAACACCCCTTCCAGCGCGCCGCGCCCAGCGGTAAACGCATCGCCGTGGTCGGCGCCGGGCCGGCCGGTTTGGCCTGTGCTCATCGCAGCGCCATGCACGGGCACGATGTGGTGATTTTCGAAGCGCGGGAAAAGGCCGGCGGCCTGAATGAATATGGGATCGCCAAGTACAAACTGGTGGACGACTTCGCCCAGAAGGAACTGGATTTTCTCCTGCAAATCGGCGGCATCGAGATCCGCCATGGCCAGCGCCTGGGGGCCAACCTGACCCTGAGCGAACTGCACCAGCAGTTCGACGCGGTATTCCTCGGCCTCGGCCTGGCCGCCAGCAAGCAACTGGGCCTGCCCCACGAGGACGCCCCCGGCCTGCTCGCCGCCACCGATTACATCCGCGAATTGCGCCAGGCCCAAGACCTCACCCAACTGCCCGTGGCCGACCGCTGCATCGTGCTCGGCGCCGGCAACACCGCTATCGACATGGCCGTGCAAATGGCCCGCCTCGGCGCCCGCGACGTCAACCTGGTATACCGCCGTGGCCTGGCAGACATGGGCGCCACCGGCCACGAGCAGGACATCGCCAAGGCCAACCAGGTGCGCCTGTTGACCTGGGCCATGCCCGAAGAAGTGTTGCTGGACGACCAAGGCCGTGTGCGGGGGATGCGCTTTGCCCGCACCCAGATGCACGACGGCCGCTTGCAACCTACCGGCGAGACGTTCGAGCTGGCCGCCGATGCAATCTTCAAAGCCATCGGCCAAGGCTTCGACGGCGACGCGCTACACGATCCGTTGGCTCAACAACTGCACCGGGTGGGCGAGCGAATCTTCGTCGACGAGCACCTGCGCACCAGTATTCCCGGGGTCTATGCCGGCGGCGACTGCGTCAGCCTTGGTCAGGACCTCACCGTGCAGGCGGTGCAACATGGCAAGCTGGCCGCCGAGGCCATGCACGCTCAACTCATGCTGAATGTGGAGGCTGCGTAATGGCCGATCTCTCGATTGTGTTCGCCGGTATCAAAGCCCCCAACCCATTCTGGCTGGCCTCCGCGCCGCCCACCGACAAAGCCTACAACGTGGTCCGCGCGTTCGAAGCGGGCTGGGGCGGTGTGGTATGGAAAACCCTGGGCGAGGACCCGGCGGCAGTCAACGTGTCGTCCCGCTACTCGGCCCACTTTGGCGCCAACCGCGAAGTGCTAGGCATCAACAATATCGAGCTGATCACCGACCGCTCCCTGGAAATCAACCTGCGGGAAATCACCCAGGTGAAAAAGGATTGGCCCGACCGCGCGCTGATCGTGTCGTTGATGGTGCCTTGCGTGGAAGCGTCGTGGAAAAACATCCTGCCGTTGGTGGAAGCCACCGGCTGCGACGGTATCGAGCTGAATTTCGGTTGCCCCCATGGCATGCCCGAACGCGGCATGGGCGCGGCGGTGGGCCAGGTGCCGGAATATGTGGAACAGGTGACGCGCTGGTGCAAGACCTATTGCTCGTTGCCGGTGATCGTCAAGCTCACGCCCAACATCACCGACATCCGCGTGGCGGCACGGGCGGCGTATCGCGGCGGGGCAGATGCGGTGTCGCTGATCAACACCATCAACTCCATCACCAGCGTCGACCTGGAGCACATGGTTGCCCTGCCGACCGTCGGCACCCAGAGTACCCACGGCGGGTACTGCGGCTCGGCGGTCAAGCCGATCGCCCTGAACATGGTCGCCGAAATCGCCCGCGATCCGCAGACCCAAGGTTTGCCGATCTGCGGCATCGGCGGCATCGGCACCTGGCGCGACGCCGCCGAGTTCGTGGCCCTGGGCTGCGGCGCGGTGCAGGTGTGCACGGCGGCGATGCTGCATGGGTTTCGCATCGTCGAAGAGATGAAGGACGGGTTGTCGCGCTGGATGGACAGCCAAGGCTACACAAGCCTGCAGGATTTTTCCGGGCGCGCGGTGGGCAATACCACGGACTGGAAGTACCTGGACATCAATTACCAAGTCATCGCCAAGATCGATCAAGCGGCGTGTATCGGCTGCGGGCGCTGCCACATCGCTTGCGAAGACACCTCGCACCAGGCCATCGCCAGCCTGAAACAAGCGGACGGCACGCATAAATACGAAGTGATCGATGATGAGTGCGTGGGCTGCAACCTGTGCCAGATCACCTGCCCGGTGGCCGATTGCATTGAGATGGTGCCCATCGACACGGGCAAGCCATTTTTGAATTGGACGCAGGATCCGAGGAATCCGTACAGGGAGGCGGTGTAGCCCTTCTGGCCTCATCGGGGGCAAGACCCCTCCCACATTCGACCGAGTTTGTCTGAATGAATGCGGTCAAGTGTGGGAGGGGGCTACCCCCGATTAGGCCCCAAGCCCCACCACGATACTCAAGGCTCCAACCCAATCCCCCGCAATATCACACTGGTCACCGTCTGAATCGCCTTCTCGAATTGCCTGTCCGACAACGGCTGGTGATCATTCAGAATCGTCACTTGGTGATCGAAGTCGGCGTAGTGCTGGGTCGAAGCCCAGATCATGTACAGCAGGCTCGACGGTTCCACCGGCAAAATGCGTTTGTCTTCCACCCACTGGCGAATTTTCGCCTCTTTCATCTTGGCCCAGTCGTACAGGCTTTCGTCCAGCGCCTCACCCAGGGTCGGCGCGCCGTGGATAATTTCGTTGGCCCAGACTTTCGAGCCGTACGGCCGTGTACGCGAGCGCTGCATCTTGGCGCGGATGTAGCTGCTTAGCACCACCCGTGGGTCGTCAAAGGTTTCAAAGCTCAGGGCGTCCTGTTTCCACACGTCCAGCAGGTCGAACAGCACGGCGCTGTACAGCTCGCTTTTAGTGGTGAAGTAGTAATGCAGGTTGGAGCGCGGCAGTTGCGCTTCTTCGGCGATGTCGGCCATGGCGGTGCTGCCATAGCCCTTCTCGGCGAAGATTTTCTCCGCCGCCAGCAGGATCTTTTCGACGTTTGCCCGGCGAATGCCACTCTTGTGATTGCCCATAAGGGCTCCCTGACAACAACATGGCCTAAAGACTACCATCGGCTCTAGATCGCGGCGACAGGCGCATTCGAAACTTCGTACACTGCGCGCTTCTCTCTTTGATTGGGTATTGCACCATGTTGATCAAGAAAGCCCTGACTGCTGTCGCCCTGCTCGCTTCCCTGCTGGGGGCTTCGGCAGCATTTGCCCACGCCCACCTGAAAAGCGCCAGCCCGGCAGAGGACAGCACCGTCACCGCCCCCAAAGACCTGCGGCTGACGTTCAGCGAAGGCGTCGAGGCCACTTTCAGCAAGGTTTCGCTGAGCAAGGACGGTACTGAAGTCGCCATCAAAGGCTTGGAAACTCCGGACGCCAATAAAAAAATCCTGGTGGTCACACCGGCCGCGCCGCTGGCGGCCGGCACTTACACCGTCGAGTGGCATGCCGTCTCCGTCGACACCCACAAAAGCGAAGGCACTTATCGCTTCAAGGTCGGCCAATAACCCATGGCCACCCTGCTGGTGCTGTGCCGGTTCGTGCATTTTATGGTGGTGTTGCTGATGTTCGGCGCTTGTGCCTTCAGGCCCTGGCTGCTGGGCAAAGACACGCAGCCGGCCTTGGAACGCACGTTGCTGCGCCTCACCCGTGGGCTGGCCTGGACGGCGCTGGTATCCGGCGTGGCTTGGTTGCTGCTGATTACCGCAAGCATGGCCGGCAGTTGGGACGCCGCACTGCAGCCCGGTACCGTGGGCCTGGTGCTGGGCAAGACGTTCTTCGGCCAGGTGTGGGTCTGGCATCTGCTGCTTAACCTGCTGCTGGTGATCGCCCTGATCAAGCCCTGGCCGGCGCTACGCCTGCCGCTGCTCGCGCTATTGCTGGCCACCCTGGCCCCGGTGGGCCATGGCGCCATGCTGGACGGCCTGAGCGGGCGCCTGCTGATCCTCAACCAAGTGGTGCATCTGTTGTGCGTCGGCGCCTGGCTGGGTGGGTTGCTGTTGCTGGTGCTGATCCTCAGGCAAGCGCAGCGTCACCGGCTGGAGCCGATCCTCAGGCGTTTCAGCGGCGTCGGCTATGGGCTGGTCGCCGGTTTGCTGGTGAGCGGGTTGATCAACGTGCGTGTGCTCACCGGGCAACTGTGGCCAACGCCATTGTTCAGTGGGTTTGCGCTGATTCTATTGATCAAGGTGATGCTGGTGCTGGGTATGTTGTGCTTGGCATTGTTGAACCGGCTGCGCCTGGGTAGTGGCGACCAGCAGCTGGGCAGCTTGAAAGGCAGCGTGATGCTGGAGTGGCTGCTCGGTGTTTGTGCCGTAGGGGCCGTTTCGGTGCTGGGCACCTTACCGCCGATGGTCCTGGCTGGCTGAAATGCGGGAGGGGCGGTGCGACGATTCGACTTGCCTGCGATAGCCATAGGTTTCTACACAGGTCTTAGAGGCTGACACATAACTCTGTGCTGAGCAGGCTCACCAGAACAAACCCGCTCACCACAAGGAGTCTCAAGGGATGTTTTCACTGATACCCGTGCCGCCCCCTTCCACATTGACCTTGCGCACCTTGGTCATCGTATAACTTCTGCTTGACACTCCAAGAAAACCCCGCAAATATTCGCCCCAATGTTGTACGACGACGTATGACAAATAATAAAAACAACAAAAGAAAGGGAGCGTCACTGTGAGTCAATTCGCCCGCAATTGTTGCGTACGCCTGGGCCTTGTCGGCCTCGGCAGCCTGAGCATCACCCTACCCTTCGCCGCGCATGCCGATGGCTTTGTCGACGACGCCAAGGCCACGCTCAACCTGCGCAACGCTTATTTCAACCGCAACTTCACTAACCCAGGCAATGCCCAGGGCAAGGCTGAAGAGTGGACGCAGAGCTTCATTCTCGACGCCAAGTCCGGTTACACCCAAGGCACTCTCGGCTTCGGAATTGACGTACTGGGCCTGTATTCGCAGAAGCTCGACGGCGGCAAAGGCACCGGCGGCACCCAGTTGCTGCCGATCCACGACGACGGTCGCCCCGCCGACAACTTCGGGCGCTTGGGCGTAGCGCTGAAAACCAAACTGTCGAAGACCGAACTGAAAGTCGGCGAATGGATGCCGGTGCTGCCGATCCTGCGCTCCGACGATGGTCGCTCACTGCCGCAAACCTTCCGCGGTGGCCAGGTCACCTCCAATGAAATCGCCGGCCTGACCCTCTACGGCGGGCAATTTCGCGGCAACAGCCCACGCAACGACGCGAGCATGGAAGACATGTTCATGAACGGCAAAACCGCGTTCAAGTCGGACCGCTTCAACTTCGGCGGCGGCGAATACACCTTTAACGACAAACGCACCCAAGTCGGCCTGTGGTACGCCGAACTGAGCGATATCTACCAACAGCAATACGTCAACCTCATCCACAGCCAACCGCTGGGCGACTGGACCCTGGGCGCCAACCTCGGTTTTTTCAACGGCAAGGAGGACGGCAGCGCCCTGGCCGGCGACCTGGATAACAAAACCGCGTTTGCCCTGCTCTCGGCCAAGTACGGCGGCAACACGTTCTACGTGGGCCTGCAGAAACTCAGCGGTGACAGCGTGTGGATGCGCGTCAACGGCACCAGCGGCGGCACCCTGGCCAACGACAGCTACAACTCCAGCTATGACAACGCCAAGGAAAAATCCTGGCAACTGCGTCACGACTTCAACTTCGCGGTACTCGGCGTACCCGGCCTGACCTTGATGAACCGCTATATCAGCGGCAGCAATGTGCACACAGGAACGATCACTGACGGCAAGGAATGGGGCCGCGAATCGGAACTGGCCTACACCGTGCAGAGCGGCGCACTGAAGAACCTCAACGTGAAATGGCGCAACTCCACGATGCGTCGGGATTTCAGCACCAACGAGTTCGATGAGAACCGGATATTCATCAGCTACCCGATCTCGTTGCTCTAAAGGTTGCCGAGCCTGAACACTAACGCCCACCCCATGTGGGAGGGGACTTGCCCCCGATGACGCGGGTCAGCCGATACTGCCTTTGCTGACCCACCGCTATCGGGGCGAGCCGAATCGACGTTGACAACCAGGGACTCCCTAACAATACTTCGACATAGTCATACGACAACTTACAACAAAAATCTGGAATGCCCATGACCACCACCACCACCCCAGCTCCCTTCCATCGTTTGCTGCTTACCGGTGCCGCCGGCGGCCTGGGCAAAGTCCTGCGCGAACGCCTTCGCCCCTACGCTCAGGTGCTGCGCCTGTCGGACATCGCCGAAATGGCCCCCGCCGCCAACGCCCAAGAAGAAGTGCAGCCCTGCGACCTTTCCGACAAACAGGCCGTGCATCACCTGGTTGAAGGCGTCGACGCGATTCTGCATTTTGGCGGCGTGTCGGTGGAGCGTCCGTTCGAGGAGGTCCTCGGCGCGAATATCTGCGGGGTTTTTCATATCTACGAAGCCGCTCGTCGCCATGGCGTCAAACGGGTGATCTTCGCCAGCTCCAACCATGTGATCGGTTTCTACAAGCAAGACGAAAAAATCGACGCCCACTCCCCGCGCCGCCCGGACAGCTACTACGGCCTGTCCAAGTCCTACGGCGAAGACATGGCGAGTTTTTACTTTGATCGCTACGGCATCGAAACCGTCAGCATCCGCATCGGCTCCTCGTTCCCCGAGCCGCAGAACCGCCGGATGATGCACACCTGGCTGAGCTTCGATGACCTGACCCAATTGCTCGAACGCGCCCTGTACACGCCCAACGTCGGCCACACCGTGGTCTACGGTATGTCGGACAACCTCGACACCTGGTGGGACAACCGCTACGCCGCGCACTTGGGCTTCGTGCCCAAGGACAACTCCGAAGTGTTCCGCGCCCAGGTCGAAGCCCAGCCGCCGGTGGCCGACAACGACCCGGCCAAGGTCTACCAGGGCGGCGCATTCTGCGCGGCTGGGCCGTTTGGCGACTGAGCGTTTACCAATCCAAGGGAATGAGTGGCCATGACTGCTGAATTAATCGTCGACGCCCGCAATGCCGTGGGCGAATGCCCGGTATGGGTGCCGCAGGAAAACGCGCTGTACTGGGTCGATATCCCCTACGGCGGCCTGCAACGCTGGAGCGCCCAGAGCGGTGAAGTGCAGCGCTGGAATGCCGACACCATGCTGGCCTGCATTGCGCGCACCGAAACCGGCGGTTGGGTCGCGGGTATGGAGAGCGGTTTTTTCCAACTCACCCCCCGAGCCGGTGGGCATCTAGATACCCAACTGCTGGCTGGCGTCGAGCACCCACGCCCGGACATGCGCATGAACGACGGCCGCTGCGATCGACAAGGGCGTTTCTGGGCCGGCAGCATGGTGCTCGACATGGGTGCGAACGCCGCCGCAGGCATCCTTTACCGCTACGCCGGTGACGGCGCGCCCCATGCCCAACTGGACGGTTTCATCACCCTTAACGGCCTGGCGTTCAGCCCGGACGGGCGCACGATGTACGTCTCGGATTCGCACCCATTGGTGCAACAGATCTGGGCCTTTGACTACGACGTCGACAGCGGCACGCCGTCCAACCGCCGAGTATTTGTGGACATGCACAACCACCTCGGCCGTCCGGATGGCGCAGCGGTGGATGCCGATGGCTGCTACTGGATCTGCGCCAACGACGCCGGTCTGATCCACCGTTTCACCCCCGCAGGTCGCCTGGACCGCTCCCTGAGCGTGCCGGTGAAAAAACCCACCATGTGCGCCTTTGGCGGCAGCCGCCTGGACACCTTGTTCGTCACCTCGATCCGGGATGACCAGGGCCCCCAGTCGCTCGCCGGCGGCGTGTTCGCCCTCAACCCCGGCGTCACCGGATTGCCGGAGCCCACCTTCGCCCTCTAGCTGCATCGCTGTGCCTTGAATACAACAATAACAAGACAGGAGTGACCCCCATGGACTTCAAACGCACCTTGCTGGCCGCTGCACTTCCCCTCAGCGTTCTTCTCAGCAGCGCCGCCCAGGCGCTGGAAATCAAGTTCGCCGACGTTCACCCCGCCGGCTACCCCACCGTGGTCGCCGAACAAAACATGGGTAAGGCCCTGACCCAGCAAAGCAACGGTGAACTGACCTTCAAGTACTTCCCCGGCGGCGTGCTGGGTTCGGAAAAAGAAGTGGTCGAACAGGCCCAGGTCGGCGCCGTGCAGATGACCCGCGTCAGCCTCGGCATCGTCGGCCCGGTGGTGCCGGACGTGAACGTGTTCAACCTGCCATTCGTGTTCCGCGACCAGGCGCATATGCGCAAGGTCATCGATGGCGAGATCGGCGATGAGATCCTCGCCAAGATCACCGACTCCGAGTTCGGCCTGGTGGCCCTGGCCTGGATGGACGGCGGCACGCGCAACCTCTACACCAAGAAACCGGTGCGCAAGATCGAAGACCTCAAGGGCATGAAGATCCGCGTGCAGGGCAACCCGCTGTTCATCGATTCTTTCAATGCCATGGGCGCCAACGGCATCGCCATGGACACCGGCGAGATCTTCAGTGCCCTGCAGACCGGGGTGATCGACGGCGCGGAAAACAACCCGCCGACAATGCTGGAACACAACCACTTCCAGAACGCCAAGTACTACACCCTCACCGAGCACCTGATCCTGCCCGAGCCCATCGTGATGTCGAAAATCACCTGGAACAAGCTCAGCCCTGAGCAACAGGCGATGGTGAAAAATGCCGCCAAGGCCGCCCAGGCCGATGAGCGTGTGCTGTGGGACAAAAAGTCCGCCAGCAGCGAGGAAAAGCTCAAGGCCGCCGGCGTGGAATTCATCACCGTCGACAAAAAACCCTTCTATGACGCCACCGCGCCGATTCGCGCGAAATACGGCGCGGCCTACGCCGACATCATCAAGCGCATCGACGCCGTTCAGTAACCCTCCCCTTCCCTGACAAGGCCCGGCGCGGTCGACATCGACGCGTCCGGTTACGGTGAACGCCATGAAGAATTTACTGCTGCGCATCAACGACCGCATTTACATGACCTGCATCTGGGTCGCCGGCCTCGCGGTACTCGGGGTCGCGCTGATCATTCCCTGGGGCATCTTTGCCCGCTACGTCCTCGGCACCGGCTCCAGCTGGCCGGAGCCCACCGCCATTCTGCTGATGCTGGTGTTCACCTTCATCGGCGCCGCCGCCAGCTACCGCGCCGGCGCCCATATGTCGGTGGCGATGATCACCGACCGCCTGCCTCCCGCCCAACGCCGCCTCGTCGGTATTTTCACGCAACTGCTGATGGGCAGCATTTGCCTGTTTATGACGGTCTGGGGCGCCAAGCTGTGCGTGTCGACCTGGAACCAATTCATGAGCGCCATCCCCACCCTGCGCGTGGGGATCACCTATATGCCGATCCCCATCGGCGGGCTGCTCACGCTGATATTCGTAGTGGAAAAACTCCTGCTCGGTGACCAGAGCAACCGGCGCGTGGTGCGCTTCGACCTGGTGGAAGAAAGCGAAGGAGCTGCCTGATATGGACGCATTGATTCTGTTGGGCACCTTTATCGCCTTGATCCTGATCGGCATGCCGGTGGCCTACGCCCTGGGGCTGTCAGCGTTGATCGGCGCGTGGTGGATCGACATTCCGTTCCAGGCCCTGATGATTCAGGTGGCCGGCGGCGTGAACAAATTTTCACTGATGGCGATCCCGTTCTTCGTGCTCGCCGGGGCAATCATGGCCGAGGGCGGCATGTCGCGGCGGCTGGTGGCGTTCGCCGGGGTACTGGTGGGCTTCGTGCGCGGCGGCCTGTCGCTGGTGAACATCATGGCCTCGACCTTCTTCGGCGCCATCTCCGGTTCGTCGGTGGCCGACACCGCCTCGGTGGGCTCGGTGCTGATCCCCGAAATGGAACGTCGCGGCTACCCCCGCGAGTTCGCCACCGCCGTTACCGTCAGCGGCTCGGTGCAGGCGCTGCTGACCCCGCCCAGCCACAACTCGGTGCTCTACTCCCTGGCGGCCGGCGGCACGGTGTCGATCGCCTCATTGTTCATGGCCGGCGTGGTCCCCGGCCTGCTGATGAGCGCGTGTCTGATGGTGCTGTGCCTGATCTTCGCCAAGAAGCGCGACTACCCCAAGGGCGAAGTCATCCCCCTCAAGCAGGCGCTGAAAATCGCCGCCGACGCGCTCTGGGGCCTGATGGCCATGGTGATCATCCTGGGCGGTATCCTCTCGGGCATCTTCACCGCCACCGAGTCGGCCGCGATTGCGGTGCTGTGGGCATTCTTCGTCACCATGTTCATCTACCGCGACTACAAATGGAGCGAGCTGCCCAAGCTGATGCACCGCACGGTGCGCACCATTTCCATCGTGATGATCCTGATCGCGTTTGCCGCCAGCTTCGGCTACATCATGACCCTGATGCAGATCCCGGCGAAGATCACCACGCTGTTCCTGACCCTGTCGGACAACCGCTATGTGATCCTGATGTGCATCAACATCATGCTGCTGTTGCTCGGCACGGTGATGGACATGGCGCCGCTGATCCTGATCCTCACGCCGATCCTGCTGCCGGTGGTGCTCGGCATCGGTGTCGACCCGGTGCACTTCGGCATGATTATGCTGGTCAACCTCGGCATTGGCCTGATTACGCCGCCGGTGGGCGCGGTGCTGTTCGTGGGGGCAGCGGTGGGCAAGGTGAGCATCGAAAAAACCGTAAAAGCGCTGGTGCCCTTCTATGCCGTGCTGTTTCTGATCCTGATGGCCGTGACCTACATCCCGGCGCTGTCGCTGTGGCTGCCGAGCGTGGTGCTGTGATGATTGAGCTTGAAGATGCGCTGACCCACCTCAGCTTGAATCCGGCGGTGGGCGGCAGCCTCGTCAATTGGCGCGTGCGCGCCACCGGCCAGCCGTTGTTGCGTCATAACGACGAGCAGGCCATTGCGACCGGCCTGCCGGGCAAGCTGGGCTGCTATCCGTTGGCGCCGTGGTCCAATCGCATTGCTCACGGCGGCTTCGACAATCCCCTGGGTTGGCTGGCGCTCAAGCCCAACAGCCTGACCGACCCGCTGCCGATCCACGGCTCTGCCTGGCAGCAGGCGTGGCAGGTGGTGAGCCAGGCAGCGGATGAGGTGCTGCTGGCGGTGGAGTGCGACACGCCCTTCGCTTATCGCGCCGAGCAGCGCGTGCGCTTGCATGAGGGCACGCTGAGTCTTGCGTTGCGCGTCACCCATTTGGCCGAGGAGCCGGCATGGCACGGCTTGGGCTTACATCCCTATTTTCCGCGCCGACCAGGCACGCGGTTGCAGGCCAGGGCCGCGCAGGTGTGGCTGAGTGATGCGTCCAAGCTGCCGACGGGGTTGGCATCGATACCGGCGGACTGGGATTTCCGGCAGCTCAATGAGCTGCCCGAGCGTCTGGTGGACAACGGTTTTTGCCAGTGGGACGGGGCTTGCCGGATCGAACAGCCGGAGCTGGGCTATGTATTGGAAGGCCAGGCCAGGGGGGCCGATTACTTCCTGCTGTACTGCCCACCGGGGCTGGGATTCTTTTGCATAGAGCCGGTGAGCCATCCGGTGAATGCCCATCACCTGCCGGGCAGGCCGGGCCTGAAGCTGCTGGAACAAGGCCAATCAACCCACCTCGATTTCAGCCTGAAATACGTCCCCATTGTAGGAGGGGACTTGCCCCCGATGGCAGCAGGCCAGTGACATAGATGCTGTAATTGAACCCCTGCACGGGGGCAAGTCGAATCGTCGCACCGCCCCTCCCACAATTGGTCAAGCCCCTTCAGGGCGGGCTGTTTTTGAGCCGCCCTGCGGTGTCGATACTCACGACAACCGACAACCCCGGCCTTAAGCGTTCGCTCTCGGCCTGATCCGGGTCCACCGTAATCCGCACCGGCACGCGCTGGGCAATCTTCACAAAATTGCCGGTGGCATTGTCGGCCTGCAACAGGCTGAACTCGGAACCGGTGGCCGGGGAAATATGCTGCACCGTGCCGTGAAACTTGCGATGGTTCAGCGCATCCACGGTAAAGGTCACTGGCTGGCCGACCTGCACATTGTCCATCTGGGTTTCTTTCATATTGGCGATCACCCACAGCTGCTTCGGCACCAGCGCCATCAGTTGCGCGCCGGAGTTGACGTAGGCGCCGAGGCGCACGCCGATTTGGCCCAATTGGCCGTCACGGGGCGCGGTGATGCGGGTATTGGACAGGTCGATCCGCGCCAGCTCCACCGCCGCGTCGGCACTGGCCACGGCGGCCTCCAGGGAGCCGCGATTGACGATCACCGTCTGCAAATCCTGCCGGGCGATTTCCAGGCTGGCCTGGGCCTGAGCGACCGCCGCCTGGGTCTGGGCATTCGCCGCGCGGGTCACGTCCAACTCGCGCTTGGACACCGAGCCATCGCTGATCAGTTCTTGGTTACGCCGCAGGTCGGCGGTGCTTTTGCGCGCCTGGGCCTGGCTGTCCGCCAAGGCTGCCTGACGCAGTTTGATCGTGGCTTCGGCGCTGTTGCGTTGCTGCACCACATTGGCCAGCGCGGCCTTCTGCACCGCCAGTTGCGCCAGCGCCTGGTCGAGGCGCTGTTTGTAGATGCGGTCATCCAGGCGCACCAGCAGGTCGCCGGCCTTGACGTACTGGAAGTCCTGCACCGGCACCTCGAACACATAGCCGCTGAGCTGCGGGCCAATGATCGTCACCTGACCGCGCACCAGGGCATTTTCGGTGGTTTCCACCGCACTGCTGAACGGCGGTAATTGCCAGGCATATAGCACGATCAACACGCCGACGATGGCAATCGCGGCAAAGCCCAGGGAGGACAGGATGCGCACCCGCAATGGGCGCAGCTCGGTGGGCACGGCGCCCGGGGGCGTGCTGCCCTCCGGGGTTGAAGCAATGGCGGTGGTGGTCGTGGTCGAGGGTTCGGTCATGAAGTAACGCCGCTGGGTTGAACGGGAGGAGTAGCCGCTTGGGTGGTCGTCATCAGCCATAGGCTGCGGGTAAAAATCCACAGCATGGTCAGGATCGCGATGATCGCAATCAGCATAAACACATCGTTGTAGGCCATCACATTCGCTTCACGGGTGGCCGCTGTGGCCAGGCTGCGAATGCCCATGAGGTGGCGCAACTCCGGGTCGGCCACCAGCCCGCCGTAGGCCGAACCGCCGCTCTGCACCCGCGCGGCCACGCGGGGGTCCAGCAGGGTCAGGTGTTCGACGATCATGCTGGAGTGAAACTTCTCGCGCACCACCTGGAAAGTGCCGAGCAACGCCGCGCCAATCAGCCCGCCGAGGTTCTGGCAAATGCCGAACATCACCGAAAAACTCACCAGGTTGCGCGGGTTGGCCAGCACGTTTTTGGTGCCCAGTACCATGGTCGGCCCCAGAAAGAACGTACCGCCGAAGCCTAGCAGGAACTGGCTGACATACAGGTTCTGCGGCCGGGTCAGGTTGCTGGAAAAGCTGTCCATCACCGACCCGGTTGCCATCAGCGCCAGGGAGATCACCAGCGGCATCAACAGGTGCGCGGGGTTGATGGTCAACGCACTGATCGCCAGCCCGCTGATCGCCCCGGCCAGCATCACCACGTAAAGCGTGTGCATCTGCTCGTAGCTCATATTGAGCATCTGCATAAAACCCACCGCGCCGGTGGACTGCTCGGACAGCACCATACGAATCAGGATCACCGCCAGCGCCAGGCGAATCATCACGCCGCTGCCCAGCCAGCGCGTCATCAGCAACGGGTTGGCGCGGTTATGTTCGATGGCCAGGCCAGCCATGATCAGCACCAGGGAGCAGGCCGAGGCGATGCCGATCCACGGCGCTTCCAGCCACCAGTCGATACGCCCCAGGGACAGCACCGCACACAGCAGCGCCACACCGCTGGAAAGAATGGCGAAGGTGAGGAAATCGAGTTTTTCAAAGGTCTTGAAACGGTCACCGGGCGGCAGCTTGAGCAGGAACACACAACCCAGGCAGATCAGCGCCAGGCCCAATTCGAACAGGTACAGGCCGCGCCATTCGGCAATCTGCAGCAGGTCCTCGGAGAACAAGCGCGCCAGCGGCAGCGCCAATTGCGCGGTGCCCAACCCCAGCACCAGCGCCTTCAAGCGCCATTTGGCCGGGAACGCCTGGATCATGTAATACAAGCCCAACGAGCTGAGGGCCGCACCGACCATGCCATGGGCCGCGCGTACGGCGATGGCCGAGTTGAGGTCGTTGACGAACAGGTGGCCGAACGTCACCAGCGCATACAGCACCAGAAACACTTCGGTGAAGGCACGCAAACCGAACTGCTGGCGAAACTTCACCAGCAGCAGGTTCATGCACACGTTGGTCATTACATAGGCGGCGGGCAGCCAGGCCATTTCCGCGGTGGTGGCACCGAGTGCGCCTTGCAGGTATTGCAGATTAGCGATCACCAACGAATTGCCCAACCCGCCGGTGATCGCCACCAGCACACCGACCATCGCGAACAGCCAGCGCTTATAGGTCGGGTGCCACGGCGTCGACGGCGAACCGGGCAGGCTCGGGCGTTCGTGGGGTTGCCAGGCGCGGGGGGTGTATTTGTCCATTCAATGACCTAGATGACCCGACGGGGGCGTCGGTAATACCTCTACTCAGAGAACAGTAAACCTGAGCGGAGTTCATCTTGCCATCTTGGGGTGGAATGGGGGTCTGAAGCGGGTAGGGTCAGAAAGTGGGAGGGGCAAGCCCTCTCCCACATTGGATCTCAGGTGCATCCAGAGGCAGACTCCAGATCAAATCCAACCGAGCCAACTCCAGTAAGTCGCCGCCAACACCAACATCAGCCCATACCCGATCAACGTCACCAGAATCCCCACCTTGGCAAACTGGCGCGCGGTAAATGTGCCGGTGCCCAGGCACACCATGTTCTGCGGCGCGTTGATCGGCAGGATAAACCCGTAGCTCATCACAAACCCCAGCAACAGGGTCATGCCCAAGCGGCTGAATTCGCCGGGCAGGGTTTGCAGCACCGCAATCAGGATCGGCAATAGCGCCGAGGTCAATGCGGTGGCGCTGGCAAAGCCCAGGTGGATCAGGATCAGGAACGCGCCAAGGATCGCGAACACGCCCAGCGGGCCGACCTGGTCCAAGCCGGTGTGGGCCACCACCGCAGCACCCAGCCACTGCCCGGCCTGGGTGGTCAGCAACGCCGTACCCAGGCTGATGCCCACGCCGAACACGATCACCGTGCCCCACGGAATGCGCGACTGCACATCTTTCCAGGTCATCACACCAATGCCCGGCAACAACAGGAACACCAACCCGGCATAGGTGGTCGAGGTGGTGTCGAAAGGATGCAGGCGCCCTTCCGTGGCCCACGCCAACAGCAGCAGCACCGACACCGCCAGCAAGCGTTTCTGCGGGCCGGTCATGGGGCCAATGTCCACCAGGGACTGGGCCACGGCTTCCTTGCCGCCGGGGATGCTGTCGGTTTCCGGCGGCAGCAGCTTGAGCACCAGAAACAGCAATACCGCCGACATGATCAGCGCCCACGGCGCGCCGGCGATCAGCCAATCGAGCCATGACACGCGCTGGCCGAGCATCTTGTCCATAAAGCCGACGGTCAGCAGGTTCTGCGCCGCAGCGGTCTGGATGCCGACGTTCCAGATGCTGGTGCCCTGGGCCACCACGATCATGATCCCGGCGGCGATATTCGAGCGCTTGTCCACGCCGAACGCGGCGATCACCCCCATCATGATCGGCACCACACAGGCACTGCGCGCCGTGGCGCTGGGCACCACCAGGCTGAGCAGGATCGTCACCGCGATCGCCCCCAGCAGGATGCGCCGGGTGCTGGTGCCGATACGGCTCAGGGTTACCAGGGCGATGCGCCGATCCAGGCCGGTATGGGTCATGGCCGCCGCGATAAACAGCGCCCCTGCCACCAGCGCCAGCGCCGGGTTGGCGAAGCCGGTGAGCGCCATGCTGATGGCCGGGCTGGAGCCGATCAGGTGCGTGGGGTCTTGCAGCGAGGGTGCCGTGCCGAGCAGAAAGGCCATGAGCGAGGTGATCATGATCGCGCTGGCCTCATAGGACACCGCCTCGGTGATCCACACCACCACGGCAAACACCAGGATCGCCAGCATGCGCTGCCCGGCCACCGGCAGGTCGGCGGGCAGCGGCAACAGCAGCACGCCGGCCATCGCCAGCACGGCGATCACCAGGCCCAGGGGCAATTTGAAAGGTACAGCGGTCATGGCGTACTCCAGGCCTCTAGATCAGGCCTTAAGAGTGGGGCAATGCCAGCTGCGACGTATTGACAGGTATCAAGCTTCTAGGCAAGCAATTGACTGAGTACCGCGCGCAACTTTCCGGGCTTGACCGGTTTGTTCAGCAACGGTGCATCCAGCCGGCGCAACGCGCGGCGGCATTGGTCGGTGCGGTCAGCGGTGATGATCACGGCGGGGATCTTGTGACCGAAATGCTCGCGCAACTGCTTGACCACCAGGCAGCCCACCACCCCGTGGTCGAGGTGGTAGTCCGCCAGAATCAACTCCGGCGCCCTGCCCTGCAGCGCCTGCAATGCGCCGGCCTGGTCGGTGGCGGTGACCACGTCGCAACCCCATTGGCCCAGCAGCGCGCGCATGCTGTCGAGGATGCTGATCTCATTGTCGATCACCAGCAAACGCCGCCCCGGCAATGGGTTACCGGTGGTGGGCAGGGTGGGCAACTGGCTGATCGCGGGTGGCATCTCTGCGCTGATGGGCACCTCGATGCTGAACATCGAACCGCGCCCCGGCCATGACCGCACCGCCACCGGGTAGCCGAGAATCTCGGCGATGCGTTCGACAATCGCCAGCCCCAAGCCCACACCTTTGCGTTCCGACGCGCGGCCGACATCGAGCTGGTTGAACTCCAGGAAGATCGCCTCCAGCCGGTCGGCAGCGATCCCGCGCCCGGTGTCCCACACCTCCAAGCGCAGACGATCGCCACGACGGCGGGCGCCGAGCAGGATGCAGCCTTCGTCGGTGTAGCGGCAGGCGTTGCTCAGGAAGTTGCGCAAGATCCGCGTCAGCAAGCGCAGGTCCGTATGGATCGCATACCCCCCGGTGCGCGCACGCAGGTTCAGCCCCGCCGCCTGGGCCACCGACTGAAACTCCGAGATCAACGGTGCGAACAGTTCCTCCAGGCGATACACCGCCGCGTCCGGCTTGACCGCCGCCTGGTCGAGCCGCGAGATATCGAGCAGATCCGTGAGTAAGTCCTCGGCGCCTTCCAGGGCCTGATGAGTCCGCTCCACCAGCACCTGCTCAACACTGGGCAACGCCCGCTCGCGCAGGGTGGCGATCAACAGGCGCGCGGCGTTCAGCGGTTGCAGCAGGTCGTGACTGGCGGCGGCGAGGTATTTGTCCTTGCTGCGGTTGGCGGCCTCGGCGGCGTCGCGGGCATCGCGCAATTGCCGTTCCACCTGTTCACGCTGGGCGATCTGCTGTTGCAGGTTGCGGTTGGCCTCCAGCAATTCATCGGTGCGCGCGGCCACGCGCTGTTCCAGTTCATCGTTGAGGCGGATATAGCGCCGGCGCTCGGCTTCCAGTTCGTCCAGGCGTGCCGTCAGTTCGGGGTAATGGCTCTTGCGCGCCGACTGGTCGCCCAGCCCGAGCAACCCGGCGAGGGCGCGCTGCTGGTCGTCAGAGAGCTTCGCCATACACGACCTCGACGTCACGCTGGCTCGACTCGCGCGGGTTGGTGAGGATGCACGGGTCGTGCATCGCATGCTGGGACAGGAACGGAATATCCGCCACGCGCACCCCATGCAGACCAAGGGTTTCATGGAAGCCAATGGCGTGTTTCAGGGCAATCAGGTGTTCCACCAGGCGCCCACAGATCTGCCGATGGTTCAGGCCCCGGCAGTCGATGCCGAAGGTCTCGGCAATCACCTTGAAGCGCTCCGGCGCCGAGTTGTAGTTGAACGCCACCACATGCTCGACCAGCACCGCGTTGCACAGGCCATGGGGCAGGTCGAGAAAGCCGCCGAGGCTATGGGACATGGCATGCACCGCGCCAAGGATCGCATTGGAAAACGCCAGGCCGGCCTGCATGCTGCCGAGCATGATCTTCTCGCGCAGGGCAATGTCCGTGGGGTTGGCGATCATCTGCACCAGGTTGCCGTTGATCAACCGCATGGCCTCCAAGGCATGGGGGTCGGTGAGCGGGCCATGGCCGGTGGAAACGAACGCCTCGATGGCATGCACCAAGGCGTCGATACCGGTGCAGGCGGACAGGAACGGGTCCATGCTGGCGGTGGTTTCCGGGTCGATCAGCGACACATCCGGCACCACCGCCTTGCTGACGATGGAGAACTTCATTCGTTCCTGCTGGTTGGAAATGATCACGAACTGCGACACATCCGCCGAGGTACCGGCGGTGGTAGGGATCAGGATCAGCGGTGGGCTGGGCACGCGGATGGTGTCCACGCCTTCGAAGTCCAGAATGCTGCGCCCGTGGGCCACCACGATGCCGATGGCCTTGCCGCAGTCCATGGGGCTGCCGCCGCCGATGGCGACGATCACGTCGCAATGGTTTTCCCGGTACACCTCGGCGCCGAGCATCACCTCCTCCACGCGCGGGTTGGGCGATACGGCGCTGTACAGGCAGTAGTCAATGCCGATGGCCTGCAGGCTGGCTTCCACATCGGCGACCCAGCCGGCGGCGATCACACCGGGGTCGCTGACCACCAGCACCTTGCGCGCACCGAAGGTTTTGGCGTAGTTGCCAACGTTATGCCGGCAACCGGCACCGAAGATGATTTCAGGCGAGACGAATTTACGCAGGAGGCTCAGGTTTGGGCTCATTGGAAAGCCTGTTCTTATTATTTTTGGAAGATGCGCTCCACACTAACCGATCCGCAGGCGTTTGCAATCAGACCAAAGGGTCATTCCCAATAGCGCACCGGCCAGCACTGGGCTGGCCGGCTGTTGAATCAACGGCTGGCGAAGTACATGGTCACTTCAAAGCCGATACGCAGGTCGGTGAAGGCGGGTTTGGTCCACATGGGAGAGTCCTCTTGTTGTGCCGGAAGATTCCGGTAAAGGCATTAATACATGGGGGGTTGGGGGGGGCGAATGCTACTTTCGAAGTAAATGCCGCACTGCATTAGTCGCGAATGTACAGGGAACAAAACTGTGGGAGGGGGCTTGCCCCCCGATGGTGGTCTGTCAGTCACAGCTGTTTAAGCTGACACTCCCTCATCGAGGGCAAGCCCTCTCCCACACTGGGTCGCATTGCAATTATCTTGTGGTTCTCGCGCCCCACACCTTGCAGCCGCCGTTGCCGCGAATGTACAGGAAACAAAACTGTGGGAGGGGGCTTGCCCCCGATGGTGGTGTGTCAGTCACAGCTGTTTAAGCTGACACTCCCTCATCGGGGGCAAGCCCCCTCCCACACTGGGTCGCATTGCAATTGGAGGATCAGAAGAAGCCCAACGGGTTGATGTCGTAGCTCACCAGCAGGTTCTTGGTCTGCTGGTAGTGGTCCAGCATCATCTTGTGGTTCTCACGCCCCACACCCGACTTTTTGTAGCCGCCGAACGCCGCATGCGCCGGGTAGAGGTGGTAGCAGTTGGTCCACACACGCCCGGCCTTGATCGCCCGGCCCATGCGGTAGGCGCGGTTGATGTCGCGGGTCCACAGGCCGGCGCCGAGGCCGAATTCGCTGTCGTTAGCGATGGCCAGGGCTTCGGCTTCGTCCTTGAAGGTGGTGATGCCCACCACCGGGCCGAAGATTTCCTCCTGGAACACGCGCATCTTGTTGTGGCCCTTGAGCAGGGTCGGCTGGATGTAATAGCCGCTGGACAGGTCGCCGTTCAGATGTTCGGCCGCGCCGCCGGTGAGCAGCTCGGCACCCTCCTCCTGGGCGATCTTGAGGTAGGACAGGATCTTGTCGTATTGCTGCTCGGACGCCTGGGCGCCGACCATGGTTTCGGTGTCGAGCGGGTTACCGCGTTTGATCTTGACGATCTTCTTCATCACCTCGGCCATAAACGGCTCGTAGATCGACTCCTGCACCAGCGCCCGCGACGGGCAGGTGCACACTTCGCCCTGGTTGAAAAACGCCAGCACCAGGCCCTCGGCGGCTTTCTCGATAAACTGCGGCTCGGCACGCATGATGTCTTCGAAGAAGATGTTCGGCGACTTGCCGCCCAGCTCCACGGTGGACGGGATGATGTTTTCGGCGGCCGCATGCATGATGTGCGCGCCAATCGGCGTGGAGCCGGTAAAGGCGATCTTGGCGATGCGTTTGCTGGTGGCCAGGGCCTCCCCGGCTTCGCGTCCAAAGCCCTGCACAATATTGAGTACGCCCGGCGGCAGCAGGTCATTGATCAGTTCGGCGAACACCATGATCGACAGCGGCGTCTGCTCGGCCGGCTTGAGCACGATGCAGTTCCCGGCGGCCAGGGCCGGGGCGAGTTTCCACGCGGCCATCAGCAGCGGGAAGTTCCACGGAATGATCTGCCCGACCACACCCAACGGTTCGTGGAAGTGGTAAGCGGCGGTGTGTTCGTTGATCTCGGCGGCGCCGCCTTCCTGGGCGCGGATGCAGCCGGCGAAATAACGGAAATGGTCGGCGGCCAGGGGCACGTCGGCGTTGAGGGTTTCACGAACGGCCTTGCCGTTGTCCCAGGTTTCGGCCACGGCCAGCACTTCGAGGTTTTGTTCGATGCGGTCGGCGATTTTCAGCAGCACCAGGGCGCGGTCCTGGGCCGAGGTCTTGCCCCAGGCATCGGCGGCGGCGTGGGCGGCATCCAGGGCTTTATCGATGTCGGCGGCGCTGGAGCGCGGGAATTCAGCAATCGCTTGGCCGGTGACCGGCGAGGTGTTGGTGAAGTACTCGCCGTTGATCGGTGCGACGAACTCGCCGCCGATGTAATTACCATAACGCTGCTTGAAGCTGACGATGGCGCCAGGGGTGCCAGGTTGTGCGTAGATCATAGTAAAGCCTCTGTCTGGGTCCGGGCCTGTCGGTCAACAGGCGATCACCCGATAGTAAGGTGCCCCCACCGCCGGGCGAATGCGCCGTTGGCAGGAGGGCACTGCTCATTTGGTCGTAGAACTAGTGCTTGGCCACCAGCTCCTTGGGCAACTTGAAGGTCCAGAGCATGCCGCCCTGGTTGAAGTCCTTGATGCGCTTGGCCACTTCACCGCCCCACAGCGGCACCGCGCCGCCCCACCCGGAGACCACCGAGACATACTGCTCGCCGTCCATGTCCCAGGTAATCGGCGAGCCGAGCACGCCGGAGCCGGTCTGGAATTCCCAGACTTTCTCGCCGGTCTTGGCGTTGAAGGCCTGCAGGAAACCTTCCGGCGTGCCGGTGAACACCAGGTTGCCTTTGGTGGTCAGTACCCCGCCCCACAACGGCGCGTAGTTTTTGTGGCGCCAGACTTCCTTGCCGCTGACCGGGTCGATGGCGCGCAGCACGCCGATGTAGTCTTCGTTCAACGGTTTGATGGTGAACCCGGCGCCGAGGAACGCCGCGCCTTTCTTATAGGCGATGCCTTCGTTCCACATGTCCATGCCCCACTCGTTGGACGGCACATAGAACAGCCCGGTGTCGCGGTTGTAGGCCATCGGCATCCAGTTTTTCGCGCCGAGGAAGGCCGGCGCAACGAACACCGACGTGCCCTTGGCTTCACTGCCCGGCGCGCCGGGGCGGCTGGCTTCGTTGTAGATCGGCCGGCCGTTCTTATCCAGGCCGGTGGCCCAGGTGATCTTGTCGACAAACGGGAAGCCGCGGATGAACTTGCCGTTGGTACGGTCCAGCACATAGAAGAAACCGTTGCGGTCGGCCGTGGCCGCGGCTTTGATTTCCTTGCCGCCCTCGGTGTAGTTGAACGACACCAGTTCGTTCACGCCGTCATAGTCCCAACCGTCGTGAGGCGTGCTCTGGAAGTGCCATTTGATGGTGCCGTCGTCCGGGTTGAGTGCCAGGCGCGAGGACGAGTAAAGGTTGTCGCCGGGGCGCAGGTGCGAGTTCCACGGTGCCGGGTTACCGGTGCCGAACAGCAGCAGGTTGGTTTCCGGGTCGTAGTAGCCGCCCAGCCACGGCGCCGCGCCGCCGGTTTTCCACAGGTCCCCCGGCCAGGTTTTACCCGCTTCGCCGCCGGAGATGCCGTTTTCCACGGCCTTGCCGTCCTTGTACACATAGCCCATATGGCCTTCGACCGTCGGGCGGGTCCACAGCAGGTCGCCGTTTTTCGGGTCGTAGGCTTCGATCTTGCCCACCACGCCGAATTCGCCGCCGGCCACGCCGGTGATCAGCTTGCCGTTGATCACCAGCGGCGCGGCGCTGATCGAGTAGCCTTCCTTGTGGTCGGCCACGCGCTTGCTCCACACCACCTTGCCGGTGTCTTTATTCAGAGCCACCAGTTTGGCGTCCAGGGTGCCGAAGAACACCAGGTCGCCGTACAGCGCCACCCCACGGTTGATCACATCGCAGCAGGGGCGGATGTCATCCGGCAGACGCGCATCGTACTGCCAGAGTTTCTTGCCGGTGCGCGCATCCACCGCGAACACCCGCGAATAGGAACCGGTGAGGTACATCACCCCGTCCTTGACCATCGGCTGCGCCTGCTGCCCGCGCTGTTTCTCGCCGCCGAAGGAGAACGCCCAGACCGGGCGCAGGTCCTTGACGTTGTCCACATTCAGAGTGTCCAGCGGGCTGTAGCGCTGGCCTTGCACACCCAGACCGTTGGTGACGATCTGCCCGGGGTTTTTCGGGTCCTGGAGAATGTCCTGATCGCTCACGGCGGCCATGGCCTGGCCGGATAACAGGATGGCACCGAGCAACACACTCAAGGCGAAGGGTTGGCGACGTGCGGGTTGGGTCATGACGGCTACCTCTGCGGTTTTTTGTTATACCCGGGAAATTTTCCCGGTCTGGTGCCGATTCTTGGGCGCAGGGGCGTTCGTCACAATTGACCGCAGTATCGAGATTGCTAGTTCCTTAGTAGCGGGTATCCAGCCGTTGCATCTGCGCGCGCTCGTAGCGCGGGTACAGGTGGCTGACGCTGCGGGTCAGTTCGTAGCGGCTCAGGTTGATCGCGGCAAAGCGTTCGGGGATGGGGCTGCGGATCAGCTCGGCCATGTCGCTGCCGTTGGCGGCGCCGTCGCGCAGCAGTTGATCGAGCCAGCCCAGGTAATCGCGCATCTGGGCGAACGGCTGCGCATCGGCGGCCACCGGGCCGTGGCCGGGCACGATCAGGTTCCAGGGCAAGGCTTGCAGGGTGTCGAGGTCCGCCTGCCACGCCGCCAGCCCCGGGCTATGCGGCGTGGTCAGGGCGCGCTGGTAGAACACCAAGTCGCCGGTGAACAGCACCCCGGTGCGCTGGTCGAGAATGGCCAGATCGGCGCCGGTATGCCCGGTCAGCGCCAGCAAGCGCAGGTCATGCTGGCCCACGCTCAATACACCGGGTTGCAGCGCCTGGGTCGGCAATACCACTTCGGTGCCGCGCATCCAGTCGCCGACCATGCGGTAAAGGTTTTCCGCCAGGCTGTCGCCCTGCTCGTGCAGTAAGCGCGTGGTGTCGGCCAGGGCGCCGATGGGCACGTCCTTGAACGCTTGGTTGCCCAGGGCGTGGTCAGGGTGATGGTGCGTGATCAGTACCTGGATCACCGGCCTGGGGGTGACTTGGGCGATGGCTTGGCGCAGCGCTTCGCCGTAGCGCCGCGACGGCCCGGTGTCGATCACCACCACGCCGGCCTCGGTGACGATAAAAGCGGTGTTGACGATATTGCCGCCATTGGCCTTGGCAAAGTTGTCGGTGCTGCCTTCGAGCAGCCAGGTGTCGGCGGCGATCAGCCGAGGCTTGAGGGCGTAGTCCAGGTCCGCCAGGGCGGGCAGGCTCAGGCCCAGGCATAACAAGAGAATCCAGCGCATGCCGCGCTCCTTCTGGTCAGGGGATGGCCGCGTCGAACTCATTGCCGCTGTTGTCGCGCAGCACCAGGCGAGTAGGCCCCGGTGCTTCGATGTCGAAGGCCAGGTTGGGGTTCTCGCTGACCGCCGGGAACAATTCCAGCTCGGCCAGCACCTGATCGTCCTGGCCACGCAATTGCCCATGGTTGATAAAAAACTCAGGGATACCGCTGACCAGGCCGTTGTCCATCGGGTGCGCCACTTGCACGCGCACGCGGCTGAATTCGCCACGGGGGTAGCGCCCGCCGAGCACTTCGCCCAGATGCTCTTCCCAGCCCGGCTGGCTGCGCACCACACTGGGCGCGGTGCAGCCGCCGCCGGCCGCGTCGATCAGCGCCGACCCCACATGCCATATGCCGTCATCGGTAAGGACCGCGGCGCGCAACGGCGTGGCTTGCTCGATGCGGATGCGCAGCGCCAGCCACGGCAGCACCCCTTCCTTGGGCTGGAAATCGACGATTTTCGGCAGCGGGTTCAGCTCGGCCCAGGCCAGGATCCTCACCACATGCCCCTTGAACGCCCGCGCGTCGATTTCCAGCGGCACCTGGCGCGCATCCTCGGCGAACGGCGGGGCCAGCAGTTTGACCCGCGCGTCGAACACGAACGGCGCGTCGGCCAGCAGCTGCTTGTGGTAGAAGGCCCACATCACCGAGGGCACCGGGTCGACCTCCACGGCATGGGCGGCCAGTGGCAGCCAGCAGGCCAGGATGCAGCTCAGTCGCCAGTTCATCGCCTGCTCCTATTGGTACATGTCGGGCACTTCGTAGCGCAGGCCGTAGTGGCGGTAGATCGCCTGCAAACGGCCGTCGCGGATCAGACCTTCAAGGGCTTCTTCCACCGCATAGGCCAACTGGCGATTGCTTTCGTGCACCGCCATGCCGATCTCCCAGCGTTGCCGCCCCATGTTCGGGTAGGCGTTTTCCGCCAACGCCAGTTGCGGGTCATGGGCCTGCTGCACCTGCCAGTCGATTTCCCCGCGCATGGCCATGACCGCATCGACCTTGCCGGCGCGCATCGCCGCAAACGCCTGGGTCACACTGGGGTAATGCTGGGTGCTGGCCGCGAGTTGGCCGTTGAACACCGAGGTCAGGTAAAACGATGGCACGCTGTCGACTTCCACACCGATGGGGTGCTGCTGGAACACCGCCACGCTGGCGACCTTATCCAAGCGCCGGCGGTCGTAGGCCACCTGCCATTGTTCGTTCTGGTACGGGCCGAACATCACCACCTGGCCGTTTTCCAGTTCGCCTTGATCGTTGCGCCGTTGTGCGTAGTCGTGATCGTAGGGCGCGCGCAGCATCAGGTCGGCCAACTGATGGTGATGCAAGGGGCTGCCGCGCCAGATGTAGTCGCGCAGGTCGTCGTCGAGCTTTTCGCCGGCCGGCGCCCAGATCAACTTGAGCCGCACACCGAGCGCCTCGGCCAGGGCCTGGGCCAGTTCCACGTCCACGCCTCGGGGGGTGGCGCCGTCCTCGAAACTGTAGGGAGCAAAGTCCTTGTACACCGCCACTTTGATTTCGCCGGCGGCGATCATCTGGTCATAGCTGCGCACCTGCGCCTGCGCCGTGTGGCAGCACAGCAAGACCAGGCCCAGCACCACGGCAAACAGGCGCATGGCATCACTCCTCGACGTGCACGCTGTCCAGGTAGGTGCGCACCGCCCACAAGGCTTCCTGGCTCAGGTAGTCGGCCATCTTCGGCATGTATACCCGGCCGTCGCGCACCGCGCCATGGCGTACGCGCTCGACAAACCATTCATCACCGGCCTCTCCCACATCCAGCATGCGCAGGTCCGGGGCGATGCCGCCGGATTTGGCTTCCAGGCCGTGGCAGGCGGCGCAGTTCTGATTGAAGGCGGACGAGCCGATTTCCACGGCTTTGTCATGTTCGGGCGAATTGCGATAGGGGTTGACCGCCGCCCAGCCGTCCTCGTTGACCGGCACGCCGGCATCTTTGATGGAGGTCAGGCCTTTGGTTTCCACCGCTTGCGGGACCACGTTGCCATGGGCCCAGGCGGCCCCGGCACCAAGCACACCGACCAGCAGACCGGCGACGAGCAAGGCATTGTGTGTTGTTGTCATTGTTTTTGCCCTCAGGATTGCACGCAACACCTCATTGCAGAGGCTCTGGCAACCATCTTAGAAACCCCGGGGCGTGGGCCGTATGCTGCTTTGGTGGTCGCGCCCTCCTCCCTTGGTAGTAGGGCTTGTGGGGCACGCCTAAAACAGCGGCGGCGCGGGAAATCTTCCCGGCCACGGCGGGCGTTTTTCCGTATCCGGCCAGCGCCGCGCGCCGCACCCTGTGCAGGTCAAAACCGACACTGGGAACTGCAACCATGACAATAAGATCGCTACCCGTCCGTTCACCCTTGAGCCTTGCCGTGCAGGCCCTACTGCTGGCCGGCAGCCTGGGCCTGGGCACCGCCGCCCTTGCCGCGGAACCGCCACGCCAGACCCGCGCGGTCACCTGGGAAGACATCGCCAATGACCACCTGAGCACCCAGGACGTGCTGCAATACGGCATGGGCACCAACGCCCAGCGCTGGAGCCCGTTGGCCAAGGTCAACGACAAGAACGTGTTCAAACTCACCCCGGCCTGGTCCTATTCGTTCGGCGACGAAAAACAACGCGGCCAGGAATCCCAGGCCATCGTCAGCGACGGTGTGGTCTACGTCACCGGCTCCTATTCCCGTGTGTTCGCCCTCGACGCCAAGACCGGCAAACGCCTGTGGACCTACAACCACCGCCTGCCCGACAACATTCGCCCGTGCTGCGATGTGGTCAACCGCGGCGCGGCGATCTTCGGCGACAAAATCTACTTCGGCACCCTCGACGCACGGCTGATCGCCCTCGACAAAACCACCGGCAAAGTGGTGTGGAACAAGAAATTCGGCGACCACGCCGCCGGCTATACCCTCACCGGCGCGCCGGTGCTGATCAAGGACAAGGTCAGCGGCAAGGTGCTGCTGATCCACGGCAGTTCCGGCGATGAATTCGGCGTGGTCGGCCAGTTGTATGCGCGTGACCCGGACACCGGAGAAGAGGTGTGGATGCGCCCCTTCGTCGAAGGCCATATGGGCCGTCTCAACGGCAAGGACAGCACGCCGACCGGCGACGTGAAGGCGCCGTCGTGGCCGGATGATCCAAGTACACCCACCGGCAAAGTCGAGGCCTGGAGCCACGGCGGCGGCGCACCTTGGCAAAGCGCGAGCTTCGATGCCGAGACCAACACGATCATCGTCGGCGCCGGCAACCCCGGCCCGTGGAATACCTGGGCGCGCACTGCCAAGGACGGCAACCCCCACGACTTCGACAGCCTCTATACATCCGGGCAGGTCGGCGTCGACCCCAGCACCGGCGAGGTGAAATGGTTCTACCAGCACACCCCCAACGATGCCTGGGATTTTTCCGGCAACAACGAGTTGGTGCTGTTCGACTACAAAACCCAGGACGGCAAATCCGTCAAGGCCACCGGCCACGCCGACCGCAACGGGTTTTTCTACGTGGTCGACCGCAGCAACGGCAAGTTGCAGAACGCCTTCCCCTTCGTCGACAACATCACTTGGGCCAGCCATATCGACCTGAAGACCGGGCGCCCGGTGGAGAACCCAGGCCAGCGCCCAGCCAAGCCACTGCCGGGGGAAACCAAGGGCAAAGCGGTGGAAGTCTCGCCACCGTTCCTGGGCGGCAAAAACTGGAACCCCATGGCTTACAGCCAGGACACCGGCCTGTTCTACATCCCCGGCAACCAGTGGAAAGAGGATTACTGGACCGAAGAGGTCAACTACAAAAAAGGCTCGGCGTACCTGGGCATGGGGTTCCGCATCAAGCGTATGTATGACGACCACGTCGGCACCCTGCGCGCGATGAACCCCACCACCGGCAAAGTGGTGTGGGAGCACAAGGAAGCTCTGCCGCTGTGGGCCGGCGTGCTGGCGACCAAAGGCAACCTGGTCTTCACCGGCACCGGCGACGGTTTTTTCAAAGCCTTCGACGCTAAAACCGGAGAGGAGCTGTGGAAGTTCCAGACCGGCAGCGGCATCGTCTCGCCGCCGATTACCTGGGAACAGGATGGCGAGCAGTACATCGGCGTTACCGTCGGCTACGGCGGCGCGGTGCCGTTGTGGGGTGGCGACATGGCCGAGTTGACCAAACCGGTGGCTCAGGGTGGGTCATTCTGGGTGTTCAAGATCCCGAGTTGGGATAACAAGACCGCGCAAAAATAACCCCCGGCGAGAATTCCGGGCCACCTTTTGCGGCAAGCGGCTCCCCAGTGGGGAGCAGGCTTGCCCTGCGCTCGGCTGCGCAGCAGTCGTAGACCTGAGCGCAGGGAGGTGCTGGAGGAATGCCAGGGCCGCTGCGCAACCCAGCGCGGGCGATGCGACGATTCGACAAGCCCGCTCATCACAACAAGCTCGCTCACCACAGGATCCCCAGAGGTCTCACGATGAACTACCTGCCCTTGTTACTCCTGCTCTGCCTGCCCCTGGCGCACGCCGACGATGGCGACGACACCCCGCTCGTTATCAATGGCTGCACCATCGCCGAACACAGCCAATGCCCCGGCGCCAACCTCAAGGGTGCCAACCTGCGCAACCAGAACCTGAGCAAAATGAACCTGGCCGGCGCCGACCTGAGCGGGGCGGATTTGCGCCATGCCAACCTCGACCTGGCCAACCTGGAAAAAGCCCAATTGCAGGGCGCCAACCTGACCCGCGCCAGCCTGCAACAAAGCAACCTGCGCCTGGCCGACTTTACCGGCGCCACGTTGATGGCCGTGCAAGGCTGGGGGCTGTTCGCCCAAGGCGCGCAGTTCGAAAACGCCAACCTCAGCGCGGCCTACCTGCAATTTGCGCGGCTGTCGGGGGCGAAGATGCACAAGGTCAACCTGCGCGCGGCCGACTTGGAAATGACCTGGCTGAGCAAGGCCGACCTGCAAAGTGCCGACCTCAGCGATGCGAATTTGCAGGAAGCCAAGTTCGGTGAGAGCAACCTGGAACAGGCCACCCTCACCGGCAGTCGCCAGCACTACGCGAACTTCCAGGACGCCAATATGGAAGGCTGTACGGATTGCCCCACCACTTGGGGTCGCTAGAACACTACTGAATGAGAAAAGTGAGCAGGCTTGGCCTGCTCATCAGGGCGTATCAGTCGTTGCCTCTGCACGCGCCCGCTTATCCAGCCACTCGCACCACTCCCATATCGATCCCCAGGTGCACCAGCTCGGCATGGGAACTGACCTGCAATTTGCTCTTGAGCAAGGTCAGGTGGTTGGACACGGTCTTGCTGCTGATACTCAGTTGTTCGGCGATCTGGCGCATCGGCGTGCCCTTGGCCAGCATCAGGAAAATCTCCAGTTCACGCGGCGTCATGCCCTGCCAACGCTGATCGCCGGGGGTGTAGGCCAGTTCGGTGGCCAGGGCCTGTTCGATATAAGCGTGACCGTCGAGGATGCGCCGCACCGCTTCGATCAACACCTCGGGGGCCGAGCTTTTGGTCAGGTAGCCCGAAGCGCCCGCGTCCAGGGCCTGGCGCACCAGGGGCAGTTCATCGTGCATGCTGAAAAACAACACACGCAGCTGCGGCAGGCGCTGGCGCAGGCGGCGCAGGGTTTCCAGGCCGCTGATGCCGGGCAGCCCGACATCCATGATCACCAGGTTCGGCACGGCCTCCTGCACGCGTACCAGTGCGTCTTCGCCACTGGCGGCTTCACGCACGTCAATGGCCGGCAACACGGCACGCAACAGGCTGGCGTAGCCCTGGCGCACCACGGCATGGTCGTCCACCAAGAGAATATTCATGACACCTCCAACGGCATGTTCAGCGCCAGCGCCCAACCGGCGCCGGGATGGCTAAGGACGCTCAGTTCGCCGCCCAGGCAGCGCGCGCGTTCGCCCATTGAGTACAAGCCCACACCCGGACGCTGCGGCGGCTGGGCACCGCGCCCGTTATCCCGTACCCACAGGCGCAAACGCGCACCGCGACACTGCAGGCGCACCCGCACCTGGCTGGCCTCAGCGTGCCGCAACACATTGGTCAGGGCCTCTTGCAGCAGGCGATACAGATGGGTCTTGCTGGTGCTCGACAGCGCCGGTAAGTCGGGGCTGACTCGCAGCTGGCATTCGATGCCATGGCGGGTTTGCCACTGGCTTACCAGCATCGCAAATGCCTCGCCCAGCGGCAGGTGTTGCAGGGCCACCGGATACAGGTCGTGGACCAGCGCGCGAAAGCCTTGCTGTAAGTGTTCACAGTGATCCTCCAACTGCGCCACGGTGCGCGCCACCAAGGCCGGTTGGTCGCTGACCAGCCGTAGCAGGCAGGCCTGGGCACGAATACCGGCCAGGTATTGGCCGAGGTCGTCGTGCAGGGTCTGGGCCAGCTGGGTGCGCTCCTGTTCCTGTACCGCCAGCAAGGTGTGGGTGAGTTGGGTGTTGTCGCGTCGGGCCTGCTCCAGGGCGTCGGTCATGCGGTTGAAGTGCAGCGCCAGTTGTCGCGCCTCCGGCGAACCCTGGGTGCGCAGGCGCACGTTGAGCTGGCCGGCGCACACCTGTTGCAGGGCGCGCAGCAAGGCGTCCAGCACACCCATGCCCCGGCGCACGGCCCAGCGGATCGTCAACAGGCTCACCAGCAGCGCCAGCCCGCACAGGCTCAGCAACTGCTGCACGGAGTCCCAGACTTCATCGATCTCATCCCGTGGGTCGACGGCAATGGACACGCGCCGGCCATCGGTTAAGTCCAGCACCCGCGCGGTGTGCTGTGCGGGAGTCAAGACCCAGCGCCCGAGCCAGGCATCCAGTCCCGTTTGTTCGGGCGCAGGTGGGGTTTGGCCGGCGGCCAGCCAGTAGACGCGCACATGGCGCAGGCTGGCAGTCAGCTGTGGTTGCAGGCTGGCGGGGTCGCGCTCGGCGGTGTCGCCCAGGTAGGCCACCACCGCCGCGGCCGATTGCAATTCGCGCTCCACGTCCGCCAAGGCTTGGTGCAGCAGCAGTGCCATACACGCGCTGGTCACCAAGGTGAAGAAGCCGCACACCCACAGGTTGATGCGCCACAGGGCCGACAGCCCAGGCCGGGCGGTGAAGACGCGCATGCTCGTGTCACTCCTGTGAATGAGGCTAGGGTGACCCATGCTAAGACCGCCGCGCGCCGGCGCGGCTACTACCTTGGTACTGCCTCAGCGCTACTTTCTGCATATTTGCAGCGGGCACGGGGCTTCCTATGCTGGCGCTACCTGTCATGGAGTGCCTTATGCGCCAGTTCGCCCCTTACGCCGTGATCTGCCTGCTGGCAATTGCCTGGGCTAGCCACGGCCAGGCCGCTCAAGCGCCCTTGCAGGTGCAGATCGGCTACCTGGGCTATCGGCCCGACCCGGGGCCACTGCTCTCCAATGTAATCCCCGAGCCCGCCGATGCCGGTCAACGCGGTGCCGAACTGGCGATCATCGACAGCAACAGCACCGGCGCATTTCTCAACCAGCGCTACAGCCTGACCAGCGCCAGCGTGGAAAGCCCCGAAGCGCTGCTCGCCGCGGCCCAAGCTCAACACGCCCAGGGCCTGCGCCTGTTCGTGGTGAATGCCCCCGCCGCCAGCCTGCGCCAGCTCAGTGCCGCCCTGCCCGACAGCCTGCTGTTCAACGCCGGCAGCGCCGATGACCGCTTGCGCAGCACCGAGTGCTTGGCCAATGTGCTGCATACCCTGCCCAGCCGCGCCATGCTCGCCGATGCCCTGGCGCAGTTTCTGGTGCTGCGCAAATGGCAGAAGGCGTTGCTGATTGTTGGCCCCACCGAAGACGACCAAGCCTACGCCGCTGCCCTGCGCCGCGCCGCCAAACGCTTCGGCGTGCAGCTGGTCGCGGAAAAAGCCTGGCGCTTCGATAACGACCAACGCCGCAGCGCCCAAGCCGATATGCCGCTGTTCACCCAAACCGCCGAATACGACGTGGTGCTGGTGGCCGACGAGCGCGGTGACTTCGGCGAATACGTGCCCTATCAAACCTGGTATCCGCGCCCGGTCGCCGGCACCCAGGGCCTCACGCCCACCGGCTGGCACAAAACCGTGGAAACCTACGGCGCCGCCCAATTGCAAAAGCGCTTCGAAGCCCTGGCCGGACGCTGGATGAACGACCGCGATTTCGCTGCCTGGATGGCCGTGCGCAGCGTTGCCAGCGCGGTGAATAAACTACACCAGGTCGACCCCCAGGCAATCCGGCAACTGGAGCTGAGCGAGCAGTTGCCCCTGGATGGTTTCAAGGGCCGCAAGCTCAGTTACCGCGCCTGGAACGGCCAGTTGCGCCAACCGATTCCCATCGTGCAGCCGCGCGCCCTGGTCAGCACTTCGCCCCAAGAGGGCTTCCTGCACCCTACTAATGAAATGGACAGCCTGGGTTACGACCAACCCGAGGTGACCTGCCGCTTTCCCTGATCGCCCACAATAATAAGGAACTCGCCATGCGCCGCACCCTGCTTTCATGCGCCCTGCTGCTTGCCGCCGGGCATGCCATGGCCAGCACCGCCTGGGTCTCCAACGAGAAAGACAACAGCCTGAGCCTGATCGACCTGAACACCCTGCAGGTCACCGACACCCTCAAGGTCGGCCAGCGCCCACGGGGCTTGCTGCTGTCCCATGACAATAAGCTGCTGTACATCTGCGCCAGCGACTCGGACCGTGTGCAGGTGATGGACGTGGCCACGCGCAAGATCATCAAGGAACTGCCCTCCGGCAAAGACCCCGAGCAGTTCGCCCTGCACCCCAATAACCGTTGGTTGTATGTATCCAATGAAGACGATGCGCTGGTCACGGTGATCGACACCGAGACCGCCAAGGTGCTCGGCCAGATCAGCGTCGGCGTGGAACCCGAAGGCATGGCGGTGAGCCCGGACGGCAAGTGGGCGGTCAACACCAGTGAAACCACCAACATGCTGCACTGGATCGACACCAGCACCCAGACCCTGGCCGACAGCACCCTGGTGGATCAACGCCCGCGCTTTGTCGAATTCAGCCACGACGGCGCGCAGCTGTGGGCCTCGGCGGAAATCGGCGGCACCGTGACCATTCTCGATGTGGCCAGCCGCAAGGTGCTCAAGACCTTGACGTTCGCCATCAAGGGCGTGCACCCGGACAAAGTGCAGCCGGTCGGTATCAAACTCAGCGCCGACGGCAAGTATGGATTTGTCGCCCTCGGCCCGGCCAACCATGTGGCGGTGATCGACGCCAAGACCTTCGAGGTGCTCGATTATCTGTTGGTGGGCCGCCGCGTATGGCAGCTGGCATTCACCCCGGATCAAAAACAACTGCTGGCCACCAACGGCGTCAGCGGCGATGTGTCGGTGATCGATGTGGACAGCCTGAAGGTGATCAAGTCGATCAAAGTGGGGCGCTATCCGTGGGGCGTGGTGGTCACGCCATGAACGCCCTGACCGTGCAGGACCTGAGCTTCGCCTACGGCCCATGTCAGGCCCTGTGCGAGGTAGGTTTCAGCCTGGCGCCAGGGCGCTTTGCCGCGCTGCTAGGGCCTAACGGTGCCGGCAAATCTACCTTGATCGCGTTGCTCACGCGGCTGTATCACCTGCAACGCGGCGAGATCCACGTCGGCGGCCACTCCCTGCGCGACGCACCGCGGGCGGCCCTTAAACAGCTGGGGGTGGTGTTCCAGCAAAGCACCCTGGACCTGGAACTGAGCGTGGAACAGAACCTGCGCTATCACGCCGCGTTGCATGGCTTGTCACGCCGGCATACCGACCTGCGCGTCGAAGCTGAGTTGGCACGCCAGGGCCTCAGCGAGCGACGCCGTGAAAAGGTCCGCGCACTCAACGGCGGGCACCGGCGCCGCGTGGAAATCGCCCGCGCCCTGCTGCATGAGCCGCGCCTGCTGTTGCTGGACGAAGCCAGCGTCGGCCTCGACCCGGCCAGCCGCCTGGGGTTGAACCAGCATGTGCGCCAGCTGTGCCGGGAGCACGATCTGAGCGTGTTGTGGACCACGCACCTGCTCGATGAAGTGCACGCCGACGACGCGCTGATGATCCTGCATCAGGGCCGGTTGGTGGCCAGCGGGCAAGTCGACGCGCTGGTGCAGGAACATGACGGCGATCTGGGTCGTCTGTTCGCCGGCCTGACCCGCCCCACCGCAACGGGAGCGCCAGCATGAATGCGTATTGGCAGTGCCTGCGCGGCATCGTGCTGCGCGAATGGCTGCGGTTTGTGTTGCAGCGCACGCGGTTTCTCAGCGCCCTGGTGCGGCCGCTGTTGTGGCTGGTGGTGTTCGCCGCCGGGTTTCGCGCCGCGTTGGGCATCTCGGTGATCGAACCCTACGACACCTACATCCCTTACGAGGTGTACATCATTCCAGGGCTGGCCTGCATGATCCTGCTGTTCAACGGCATGCAAGGCTCGCTGGCGATGGTCTACGACCGGGAGATGGGCAGCATGCGCGTGTTGCTGACCAGCCCGCTGCCACGCACGTTTTTGCTGTGCAGCAAGTTGCTGGCCACGGCGTTGATTTCCCTGTTGCAGGTGTATGGTTTCCTGGCGATTGCCTGGGTCTACGGCGTGCAGCCGCCGGCCATGGGGCTGTTGCTGGCCTTGCCCGCATTGTTGCTGGTGGCGCTGATGCTCAGTGCGTTAGGGTTGTTGCTGTCCAATGGGATCCGTCAGTTGGAGAACTTCGCCGGGGTGATGAATTTCGTGATTTTCCCGCTGTTTTTCCTGTCGTCGGCGCTGTATCCGCTGTGGAAGATGCGCGATGCCAGCCAGTGGTTGTACTGGCTGTGCGCGGTCAACCCGTTCACCCACGCGGTGGAGCTGGTGCGCTTCGCCCTGTATGAGCGTCTGGCCGGCCTGGCCCTGGCGATCTGTCTGGGCCTGACCGTGCTGTTCACCCTGCTGGCAGTGCTGACCTTCAACCCGCAACACGCGGCGTTGCGCAAACCGGGCTGAGGCCGGCAAAACTACTACTTTGGTACTGGTTTTGCTGTCTATCGTCGCATTCCCAAGGGCGTGGGACTCACGTGTAATGGGCGCATAACGATAAGGATTGCCCCGCCATGCTGCCCGCCCGATTGCCCCTGCTGGCCCTGCTGTGCCTGCTCACCGCCCAGGTCCAGGCCGACACGCCACTGTTTTCCGCCGACGGCTATCGCATCAGCCTGTACCGCAGCCCTACGCCCGAGCATGTGTCGGGAGCGACCATCGTCGACACTCCCGCCCTGCAAGGCTTGCTCGGCCAGGTGCCCGCACCGGTGCTGATCGACGTTTACCGTCGCCAATGGCTGCAAGGCCGCTTTATCGAAGACCAACCCCACGCCAACCTGCCCGGCAGCCGTTGGCTGGCCAATACCGGCGACGGCGACCTCACGCCGGAATGGCAAGGTTATTTCGTGCGGCACCTGTACAAGTACACCGGCGGCGACCTGTCGCGCCCGCTGGTGTTCTATTGCCGCTCCGATTGCTGGCTGAGTTGGAACGCGGTAAAACGTGCCGCCAACCTGGGCTATACCTCTGTGTATTGGTACCGCGACGGTTTGGATGCGTGGGAAGCGGCAAACCTGCCAGTGACGGCTGCGACACCCGAGCCTTTTCAATAACCACTACAAGAAGGTGAACGGCCATGTACAAAATCCTGATTGCCGACGATCACCCGCTGTTTCGCGAGGCGATCCATAACGTCATCAGCGACGGCTTCCCCGGCAGCGAAGTGATGGAAACCGCCGACCTGGACAGTGCCCTGGCCCTGACCCAGGAACACGACGACCTCGACCTGATCCTGCTCGATCTGAACATGCCGGGCATGCACGGGCTCAACGGCCTGATCAACCTGCGCAATGAGTCGCCAACCATCCCGGTGGTGATCGTTTCTGCCGAGCAGGACAAGCAGATCGTGCTGCAAGCCATCACCTATGGTGCGGTGGGGTTTATCACCAAGTCCTCGCCGCGCCTGCAAATGACCGAGGCGATCCAGCAGATTCTCAACGGCAATGTGTACCTGCCGCCGGACATCATCCGCACCCAAAAACCCGGCGCCCAGCGCCGCCTCAACGAAAACCCGGGCTTCGCCCCCGAACTGCTGCAAGCCCTGACCCGCAAACAATTGCTGGTGCTCGAACGCATGACTAAAGGCGAGTCGAACAAACAGATCGCCTACACGTTGGAAATCGCCGAGACCACGGTGAAAGCCCATGTATCGGCCATCTTGCGCAAGCTCAATGTACACAACCGCGTACAGGCCATCCTCAGCGCCGGCGACATCGACTTCGGCTCCTACCTGCGCCGCTGAGCCTCCAGACAAACGCGGGGCAAAAGGTGGGAGGGAGCCTGCCCCCGATAGCGGTGTTTCAGTCAATGCATGGGCTGGCTGACAGGCCGCCATCGGGGGCAAGCCCCCTCCCACATCTTGATCTGTGTAGATCAGCACCGATTATGCTCAATCCTGGCTCATGCCTGCGCCGCTGGCCTTCCAGACAAACGCGGGGCGAGAGGTGGGAGGGGGCTTGCCCCCGATAGCGGTGGTTCAGTCAATACATGAGCTGGCTGACAATCCGCCATCGGGGGCTTGCCCCCTCCTCCCCTTGCCCAGTAGATGGCTCATGGCAGTTTTCAGCTTCATCGGCCGTACCGGTTTGTGCATCAAGGTGTGCCCCTGTTCGCGGATCTGTTGCTTGAGTTCGTTGCTGTAGTTGGCGGTGATCATCAGCGCCGGTATCGGACGAC
The DNA here is from genome assembly GCF_007858255.1 of Pseudomonas rhodesiae. Taxonomy (GTDB): domain Bacteria; phylum Pseudomonadota; class Gammaproteobacteria; order Pseudomonadales; family Pseudomonadaceae; genus Aquipseudomonas; species Aquipseudomonas rhodesiae. The sequence continues at coordinate 148,724 of NZ_VFEU01000010.1, forward strand.
CGCGGCGGGCGTTGATGCGGGCCACGGCGTCGACGCCGTTCTGGTCATTGTCCAGGTGGTAGTCAGCGATCAGCAGGTCGGCCTCGGCGTGGTAGTTGTCCACCTGGCCGGCCAGGTCCTGTTCCGATAAGGCGGTGACCACCTGGCAGCCCCAGCCTTCGAGCAGGGTGCGCATGCCGGCGCAGATCGCCGCGTCGTTATCCAGCACCCATACCCGGGCGCCCTGTAAACGCTCCAGCATCGGTTCGCTCATGCTCGGTGCGGGCAAGGTCTTGGGCGCGGTGGCGCTCAAGGGCACCTCCACGGCAAACATCGAGCCCTTGCCGGGTACGGATTTGACGCTGATGCGATGGCCCAGGATGCCGGCGATCTTTTCCACAATGGCCAGGCCCAACCCCAGCCCGCGATCCTGATCGCGACGCTGCACATCGCCGCGTTTGAACTCCTGGAAAATCTCCTCCAGGCGCTCCTCGGCGATGCCCATGCCACTGTCCCACACCTGGACCGACAAGCGCTGATGCTGGCGACGACAGCCCAACACCACGCGGCCGCTATAGGTGTAGCGAATCGCATTGCTCAACAGGTTGCGCAGAATCCGCGCCAGCAGCTGGATATCGCTGTGCACCAACGCCGAACACCCGATGAAATGCAATTCCAGCCCTTCGCTGCGGGCCAGTTCGGTGTATTCGGCCGCCAGGTTGTCCAGCAGCTCGCTCAGGGCGAACGGCGCGATATCGGCCTTGATCACGCCGGCGTCCAGCTTGGAAATATCCACCAGGGTGCCCAGCAGGTTTTCTACGTCTTCAAGGGAGTTGCTCACATTGCGCACCAGGGTTTCATTGGCCTGGGGCTCGCGACGCTCCAGCAAGGCGCCGGTGAACAGACGCGCGGCGTTCAGCGGTTGCAGCAGGTCGTGGCTGACGGCGGCAAGGAACTTGGTCTTCGACAGGTTGGCCTGTTCGGCTTCGCGCTTGGCTTCGCGCAGACGGGTTTCCATGCGGCGGCGCTCATCGATTTCCTTGAGCAACTGGTCGTTGAGCGCGGTGAGTTCCGAGGTGCGCTGGGCGACACGCTGCTCCAGGTTCTGATAGGCCTGATGCAGGGCCTCGGCGGTGCGTCGACGCTCGGTGATGTCGCGGATCAGCACGAAAATCCCCACCACTTCACCCGTGGCCAGGCGGTTGGGCACGTAGGAGCGCAGCATGTAGCGCTCCTGGTTGTTGATATTGGTTTCGGCGAATTCAAAGGTCACGCTCTCCCCCGCCAGGGCGCGCGCGACATACGCATCGAGGCGCTGGCAGTGCTGCTCGCTATGGACCTCGCGCAAGCTCTGGCCGAGCATCATGCCCGGAGGCCAGCAGTACCATTGTTCGTAGACTTTATTGGTGAACTCATACACCAGGTCGGCATTCAGGTAGCCGATCAGCGCGGGGACGTGGTCGGTGATCAGGCGAATCCAGCGTTCGCTTTCCTGGGCCTTTTGCGCGGCGGCCTGCTCACGGCGCAGGGTTTCGGCGCGCAGGCGGGCATTGATCAACAAGTGGTTGCTGGCGCGCAGTTCGGCCATTGCCTGGTTCAAGGCGTCGGTGCGCTCACGAACTTGCTCGGCCAACACCACCGAGTGCTGGAACGTGGTGTACGGGTCATTGCCCTGGGACACACCGGACTCGATGCGTTCGATCAGCGCCGCGTTGATCCGCGCCAGCTTGTGGTTGTCCACCCGCAGGCGCGCCAGTTCGGCCAGCAGTTCAGTGCGGCCCAGGCGCGCGTCCTCGGGCAATGGCGACCCCGGTAAAGGTCTGGTTGATGTGCATGCCATTGAACTGTTCTCCGTAGGTGTTGAAGCCCAGCACGCGTTGGTCCTGCAGGAAACCGCCGATCTGTTCCAGGGTGTCGGCGTCTTCCAGCTCCAGTCGCCGCAGGAAACAGTCGCAGCCGATGGTCAGCAATAGGTCGCCGAGGCGCGTGTGCAGGCCGTCGAACAGGTTTTGCAGGTTTGGCAGGATCGGCCCGGGTTCCATCACGGTGAGCACGATGCCGTTTTCCACCGCGCAGTAGAAACTCAGGCTGAGATCGTCATGCACTTGCTGGATCGCGCGCACGTAATACTGGTCGTGGATGCGCACCGCCAGCGGGTGGGCAGCGAAGATGCGGTGATCGAGGTCGGCCACCGCCACGCCGATATGCCGCGCGTATTCTTCAGCGGCAGGTTCGGCATTGAGTTCGAATACCCGGCGGGACGGGCTGTCGGCCGCGGTCACCACCAGTTTTTCCGCACGCGGCAGGATGTGGTGAGTGGTGAACACTTCAAAATCCAGCCAGGTGTTGACCAACACCACCACCGCCGCGCCGCTGTGAAACGCACCGTTGAAATACACATGGGTGTGGGTCAGGAAGTTGTCGTCACCGGCCGAGCCGCCGAAGTGCGGGATATCCCCCAGGGCCGCGCTGAGGGCAGCGAGCACCATTTCTTCGCGGCTGGACAGGCCATCGAGCAAGGTCAGGGCAAAGGTGTTGCCTTTGATCGGCGCCAGGGTGTTGCTGCGGCAACCGCCCACCAGGCGTTCGACCATGTGCTGGGCATCGATCAGGCTGAAGTGCTCGACCTGGTCGATCAGTTCAGTGGCAATGGAAAAGTGCGCATGGTTAAAGCCCATCGCGGTCACGCAATTGCGCCCGTAGCCCTGGGGCGTGATCTCGCCGGCGCTGGTGCAGCCGACCACGCGCACGCTGCCGAAGCAGTGCTGCAAGGCATTGCCCAGGGCCTGCAAATCGTAGGAGGCCGAGCAGAAAAACAGCACGAAACCCAGGTACGGATGCAGCAGCTGTCGCGCCAACTCTTCGGCGGCCTGCCCGGCATCGATTGCCTGGGACATGGCGCTCACTACGCCTTCGTGGTTGTGCATCGTCGACTCTCCCCTCAGAGGCTTGAGTGTACGAAGGCAGAGGCGGCGGCCCTATGCTACTTGGGTACTGGGTGGGGGATGCGATGGGATGAAAGTGCGCAAACGCACAGAGGATTCAAATGTGGCAGGGGGCTTGCCCTCGATCGCGGCCTGACAGTCGACCAGGAGGTTGGATCAAACCGAGTACATATCCATTGCCGCGGTCACGGCGGCTATGGGTTCCGCCCTTACGGCGGGTCACTTTTGGAAGAGCGCCAAAAGTAACCAAAAACGCTTTGCCCCACCACTCGGCACCTCGCCTAGGCTCGGTGTGCCCGTAATTCGACATTGATTTGGCTAAACCGGCATCCCTGCCGGTTTACCCTCCAAATCAATGCCGAATTCCGGCCAGCGTGGTTAACGGGGCGCATGAGATCAAAAGCAAGAGCGGCTCGCTTCACATCGTGGTGACTGGGGGTTGCTACCCATTTGTATAGAGAGCTATGCCAATCAAGAGCCCTCCTCCCACATTGCAATTGCATTTCAAGTTCAGCGTAAAGCGTTCAAAAGCATTCCCGCTGCAACCGCGACACACAGGCTGGCGAACCCCACCTGCAAGGTGCGTGCGGCAATCACCGAGCATAGCCGCCGGCCGATCAGCATGCCGACGATGCTCGCGGCGATAAACACCCAGCCCACGGCGTCTATACGGACGCCGGCATGGAACGCGCCGACCACGCCGATCAGCGAGATCAGACTGATCACCATCAATGACGTGGCGACGATGCCGCGCATCTGCACGTCGGTGAGTTGCTTGAACGCTGGCACGATCAGAAAGCCGCCGCCGACGCCGAGCAAGCCCGACACGGCACCGGTGATGGCGCCAAGCGCAGCGAGGGTGGCGGTGCATTTGGCGGTCCAGGCCAGGCGCCCGGTCTGCTGGTTGAGCATGCAGTTTTTCTGGCCCCAGGAGGCGGCGCCATGGTCGCTCGGCCCGGCCTGGTTTTTTTCCCGTTGCAGCATGCGCCAGGCCACCAGCACCATCAACGCGCTGAACAGGCCCTTGAGCAACGCTTCGGGCATCTGGTGAGCGACGAACACCCCCAGCGGCGAAAACAACGCGCCGAGCAAGGCGATCAGCAAGGCGGCGCGATAGCGCACCAGGCCATGGCGCAAACCGTCTATCGCCCCCACCGCCGCCGCCGCGCCCACCGCGAGCAACGACACCGGCGCGGCCTGGGTCATGCTCAAGCCCAGGCCCAGCACCAACGCGGGCACGCCGAGGATGCCGCCGCCCGCGCCGGTCAGGCCCATGACCAGGCCCATCAACACCCCCAACACACTGGCCAGTAACATTCAGTCCACCTTGCTCAGACGGGTCAGCCACTCGCGGCCCTTGAGCATGCCGTTCCAGTAGAACCACGGCAGCAAGGTCGCCTTGAGCCACCACATGGAGCGGCGCGCTTGGGTCGGGTCGAGGGCGAAGGTCGGCAGCAATTTTCCGCCGTAGCCGAACTCAGCCAGCACCACTTTGCCCTTCTCCACCGTCAGCGGGCAGGAGCCATAACCGTCGTACTTGAGCGGCAGCGGCGCCTGCTTGCGCAGGGCCAGCAGGTTTTCGGCGACCACCACGATCTGCTTGCGCACGGCCGCGGCGGTCTTGGCGTTGCTGGTGCCGCACACATCGCCCAGGCCAAAGATGGGCGCATAGCGCTGATGCTGCAGGCTGTGCGGGTGCACGTCGCACCAGCCGGCGGCGTCGGCCAGCGGGCTGTGGCGGATAAATTCCGGGGCCAGTTGCGGCGGCACTACGTGCAGCAGGTCGAAGGTTTTTTCCACAAGCGTGACGTTGCCCTCGGCATCCTTGACCTCGAACCAGGCTTTGCGCGCCGGGCCGTCGACCTTCACCAGGTTGGCATTGAAGGCCAGGCGCGCGTTGTATTTCTCCACGTATTTCATCAACGGCGGCACAAAGGTCGCCACGCCGAACAGCGCCGCGCCGGCCAGGTTGAATTCCACCTCGATGTTTTGCAAATGGCCCTGCTTGAGCCAGTGGTCGCAGGACAGGTACATAGCCTTCTGGGGCGCGCCGGCGCATTTGATCGGCATGGCCGGCTGGGTGAACAGTGCCTTGCCGGCCTTGAGTTGCTTGACTTGCTGCCAGGTATAAGCGGCGTGCTCGTAGCTGTAGTTGGAAGTCACGCCGTGCTGGCCGAGGGTGTCCTGCAAGCCTTCGATTTTCTCCCAGGCCAGGCGCAGGCCGGGGCAGACAATGAGGTTGTTCCAGGTCACGCGCTGGCCGTTGTCGAGCACCAGGCTCTGGCTGTCCGGCAGCACCTCGGTCACGGCGGCCTGCACCCAGGTCACGCCATTGGGCAGCACATCGGCCAAAGGGCGGCGGGTCTTTTTCAGGTCGTACGCGCCGCCGCCCACCAGAGTCCAGGCCGGTTGGTAGCAGTGATAGTCGCTGGGTTCGATCAGGGTGATGTTCAGGTCGGGGTCGCGCTTGAGCAGGCTGGCCAGCAAGCCAATGCCTGCCGAACCGCCGCCGATGACAACGATGTCGCCACTGATGGTCTGGCCCCAGTGTTGGTCGGTCATGGTCTATCGCCTTTTTTTGTCAATGCACACAAGGGTCGCTGCCGGATGGCGTCACGCCCAGCTTTTTATGACCGCGCCGCAGTAAAGGCCGGACAGGGTCTTCATCACTTGGATCACTTCGTGGCTGGCCAGTCCGTAGAAAATGTATTTGCCTTCGCGACGGGTGGCCACCAGCCCTTCGTCGCGCAGGATGCCAAGCTGTTGCGACAGCGTCGGCTGGCGCACGCCGGTCATGGTTTCCAGCTCGCCCACATTGCGTTCGCCCTGGGTCAACTGGCACAGGATCAACAGGCGGTCTTCGTTGGCCAACGCCTTGAGCAAGGCACAGGCCTTGGACGCGGAAGCACGCAGTTGGGCGACTTCGCCCTCACTCAAGGTAGATTCCATTTGCTTCGGGTCCTGTGTGTCACTTAATCTGAAAACATTATGTGTAAACATAAAGTGATTGTAATCACTTTTTTCCAGCATCAGGGGCTACCGCCATGCCAGCGTTGATTCAATCCTTTCTGGACGAGGCGTCGTCGACCTACACCTACGTGGTCTACGAAGCGGACGGCGGCCCCTGTGCCATCGTCGATTCGGTGCTCAACTACGATCCGGCCTCCGGTCGCACCGACACCGCCCAGGCTGACAAGGTGATCGCATTCGTGCACGAGCACGGGTTGCAGGTGCAGTGGTTGCTGGAAACCCATGCCCACGCTGATCACCTATCCGCCGCGCCGTACCTGCGCCGCACGCTGGGCGGCAAGATCGCCATCGGCCAGTGCATCAGCCAGGTGCAAAACGTGTTTAAAAACCTGTTTAACCTGGAGCCGGAATTCCACGCCGACGGTTCACAGTTCGATCATCTGTTCGCGCCGGACGAAATCTTCCACATCGGACGTTTGAAAGCCCAGGCGTTGCATGTGCCCGGGCATACCCCGGCGGACATGGCCTACCTGATCGACGGCAAGCTGATCCTGGTGGGCGACACACTGTTCATGCCGGATGTGGGCACCGCCCGCTGCGACTTCCCCGGCGGCGATGCGCATCAGTTGTACGCGTCGATGCGCAAGTTGTTGGCCTTCCCCCTGGAAACCCAGTTGTACGTGTGCCACGACTACCCGCCCCAGGGGCGCGAGGCGAAATGCCTGACCACGGTGGCCGAACAGCGCGCAAGCAATATTCATGTGCATGACGGTGTGGATGAAGCGGCGTTCGTGGCGATGCGCACCCAACGCGATGCCGGGTTGGGAATGCCGACGCTGCTGCTGCCGGCGATTCAGGTGAACGTACGCGCGGGGAATATGCCGCCGGCGGAAGACAATGGCGTGGTGTATTTGAAGATCCCGCTCAACCAGCTCTGAAATGCGGGACTCGAGATGCCCAAGATGTCGGTGTTACAGGCAGCTTGGCGCTAGCTGATTCACCGCCATCGGGGGCAAGCCCCCTCCCACCTATATGCCTGGGTGCATCAGCGACCCAGGCTGATGCCGTTACCAGGGCATGGGCCTACTAAAAGCCGACCCATCACTGTGTGGTGAGCGGGCTTGCCCCGCGCTGGGCTGCGCAGCAGCCCCATCCCAGGCGATGTTGTTTTACCTGGCCCACCGAGGCGGCTGGATTAGGGCCGCTGCGCGCCCCAGCGCGGGGCAAGCCCGCTCACCACAAAAACATTGTGCTTTCACTGAAGAGGGCAAGCGCCCTCCCACATGTGTGCTTGGGTTCATCAGGAACCCAGGCTGATGCCGTTGGAGGGCAATGGCAACGCGGTCTTGTAGCGCACCTGCTTGAGCGCAAAGCTGGAGCGGATATTCGCCACGCCCGGCACTTTGGTCAGAAAGTCCATCATGAAGCGTTCCAGCGCCTGGATCGTCGGCACCAGTACGCGGATCAGGTAGTCGGGGTCGCCGGCCATCAGGTAGCACTCCATCACCTCGGGGCGATCGGCAATGGCGCTCTCGAACTGTTGCAGGGCCAGTTCGTTCTGCTTTTCCAGGCTGACGTGAATGAACACATTGACGTGCAAACCCAGCAGATCGGCGTCCAACAGGGTGACCTGCTCGCGGATCAGGCCCAGTTCTTCCATGGCCTTGACCCGGTTGAAGCACGGGGTGGGCGACAGGTTGACCGAGCGCGCCAGGTCGGCGTTGGTGATGCGCGCATTCTCCTGAAGGGCGTTGAGAATGCCGATATCGGTACGGTCCAGTTTGCGCATGAGACAAAATCACCTGTTTATTATGTTTATGCAGTTTTTTTATCCGCAAATAGTCCTGAGCGCAACGAAACACAGATAAATATTCTTCTACGCCCCGCCTATGATTGTTGTAGGACAAGATTTCTCCTACCCGGAGACTGACTGTCAGCTAGCGCGCCCACTACAAGAAATTCACAAGATAGAGCGTAGAAAGCCATGACCCAGCAGTACGAACCACTGCGCCTGCACGTTCCCGAACCCTCGGGCCGCCCAGGCTGCAAGACCGATTTCACCTACCTGCGCCTGACCGACGCCGGCCTGGTGCGCAAACCCGCCATCGATGTAGAACCCGCCGACACCGCCGACCTGGCCAAGGGCCTGATCCGCGTGCTCGATGACCAGGGTCAGGCCCTGGGGCCGTGGGCCGAAGGGGTTCCCGTGGAGGTTCTGCGCAAGGGCATGCGCGCCATGCTCAAGACGCGGATCTTCGACAACCGCATGGTGGTCGCCCAGCGTCAGAAAAAAATGTCGTTCTACATGCAGAGCCTTGGCGAAGAAGCCATCGGCAGCGCCCAGGCCCTGGCCTTGAACATCGACGACATGTGTTTCCCCACCTATCGCCAGCAAAGCATCCTGATGGCCCGCGAAGTGCCGCTGGTGGACCTGATCTGCCAGTTGCTGTCCAACGAGCGCGACCCCTTAAAAGGCCGTCAGTTGCCGATCATGTACTCGGTCAAAGACGCTGGGTTCTTTACTATTTCCGGCAACCTCGCCACCCAATTCGTACAGGGCGTGGGCTGGGGCATGGCCTCGGCGATCAAGGGCGATACCAAGATCGCCTCGGCCTGGATCGGCGACGGCGCCACCGCCGAATCGGACTTCCACACCGCCCTCACCTTCGCCCACGTCTACCGCGCGCCGGTGATCCTCAACGTGGTCAACAACCAGTGGGCCATCTCCACCTTCCAGGCCATTGCCGGCGGTGAAGCCACTACCTTCGCCGGACGCGGCGTCGGTTGCGGCATTGCCTCCCTGCGTGTGGACGGCAACGACTTCATCGCGGTGTACGCCGCTTCCGCCTGGGCCGCCGAACGTGCGCGCCGCAACCTCGGCCCGACCCTGATCGAATGGGTCACCTACCGCGCCGGCCCCCACTCCACTTCGGACGATCCATCCAAGTACCGCCCCGCCGACGACTGGAGCCACTTCCCGCTGGGCGACCCGATTGCCCGTCTCAAGCAGCACCTGATCAAGATTGGCCAGTGGTCCGAAGAGGAACACGCGGCGGTCAGTGCCGAACTGGAAGCCGAAGTCATCGCCGCACAAAAACAAGCCGAGCAGTACGGCACTCTGGCCGGTGGCCAGATTCCAAGCGCCGCGACCATGTTCGAAGACGTCTACAAAGAGATGCCGGAGCACTTGAAGCGCCAGCGTCAGGAGTTGGGGATCTGACATGAACGATCACAACAACAGCATCGAACTGGAAACCGCCATGACCACCACCACCATGACCATGATCCAGGCCCTGCGCTCGGCCATGGATGTGATGCTCGAACGGGACGACAACGTCGTGGTGTTCGGCCAGGACGTCGGCTACTTCGGCGGCGTGTTCCGTTGCACCGAAGGCTTGCAGAGCAAGTACGGCACCTCGCGGGTGTTCGACGCGCCGATCTCCGAAAGCGGCATCGTTGGCGTGGCGGTAGGCATGGGCGCCTATGGTTTGCGCCCGGTGGCGGAAATCCAGTTCGCCGACTACGTGTACCCGGCCACTGACCAGATCATCTCCGAAGCCGCGCGCCTGCGTTATCGCTCGGCCGGCCAGTTCACCGCGCCGCTGACCATGCGCATGCCCTGCGGTGGCGGCATCTATGGCGGCCAGACTCACAGCCAAAGTATCGAAGCGGTGTTCACCCAGGTCTGCGGCCTGCGCACGGTGATGCCGTCCAACCCGTATGACGCCAAGGGCCTACTGATCGCCTCCATCGAAAACGATGACCCGGTAATCTTTCTCGAACCCAAGCGCCTGTACAACGGCCCGTTCGATGGCCATCACGACCGCCCTGTCACCCCCTGGTCGAAACACCCGCAAGCCCAAGTACCGGACGGTTACTACACCGTGCCCCTGGACGTGGCCGCCATTGTGCGTCCGGGCTCGGCCGTCACCGTGCTGACCTACGGCACCACCGTGTATGTGTCGCAAGTCGCCGCCGAAGAAACCGGCATCGATGCCGAAGTCATCGACCTGCGCAGCCTGTGGCCGCTGGACCTGGAAACCATCGTCAAATCGGTGAAAAAAACCGGCCGTTGCGTGGTGGTGCATGAAGCCACGCGCACCTGCGGCTTTGGCGCCGAGCTGGTAGCGCTGGTGCAGGAGCATTGCTTCCACCACCTGGAAGCGCCGATCGAACGCGTCACCGGGTGGGACACCCCCTACCCGCACGCGCAAGAGTGGGCGTATTTCCCAGGGCCGTCCCGTGTGGGCGCGGCGCTGCAACGGGTCATGGAGGTCTGAATGGGCACGCACGTTATCAAGATGCCGGACATTGGCGAAGGCATCGCGGAAGTTGAACTGTCGGTCTGGCATGTGAAGGTCGGCGATATGGTCGTCGAAGACCAGGTGCTGGCGGACGTGATGACCGACAAGGCGATGGTGGACATTCCCTCGCCGGTGCACGGCAAGGTCATTGCTCTCGGCGGCGAGCCGGGCGAAGTCATGGCCGTGGGCAGTGTGTTGATCAGCATCGAAGTGGAAGGCGCGGGCAATGCCAAGGATGTGCCTGTGACGGATGAACCAGTGAAGGCCGCCCCCGCAGTTGAAGCCAAACCAGCGCCGGTGGCCCCTGCGGTTGAACGCAAGCCCGCACCGCCCCCCGTATCCCGCGAGGCCGACGAACGCCCGCTGGCCTCCCCCGCTGTGCGCAAGCATGCGCTGGATGCCGGCATCCAACTGCGGCTGGTCCAGGGCACCGGCCCGGCCGGGCGGATCCTGCACGAAGACCTTGACGCCTATCTGCAACAAGGTTCGGCGAAGCCTTCGACGGCAGCCACCCCTTACGCCGAACGCCACGACGAAGAACAAATCCCGGTGATCGGCATGCGCCGCAAGATCGCCCAGCGCATGCAGGACGCCACCCGGCGCGCCGCGCATTTCAGCTATGTGGAAGAAATCGACGTCACTGCGCTGGACGAACTGCGCGTGCACCTCAACGAAAAACACGGTGCCACTCGAGGCAAACTGACCCTGCTGCCGTTTATTGTGCGGGCCATGGTTGTGGCGCTGCGGGACTTCCCGCAGATCAACGCACGCTACGACGACGAAGCCCAGGTCATCACTCGCCTCGGCGCGGTGCACGTGGGCGTCGCCACCCAGAGCGACGTGGGTTTGATGGTGCCGGTGGTGCGGCATGCCGAAGCGCGCAACCTGTGGGGCACCGCCGAAGAAATCACGCGCCTGGCCACGGCCGCACGCAATGGCAAGGCCAGCCGTGAGGAATTGTCTGGTTCCAGTATCACCCTGACCAGCCTCGGCGCCTTGGGCGGTATTGTCAGCACGCCGGTGCTGAATCTGCCGGAAGTGGCGATTGTCGGCGTCAACCGCATCGTCGAACGACCAATGGTGATCAAGGGCCAGATCGTGATTCGCAAGATGATGAACCTCTCCAGTTCCTTCGATCACCGCGTGGTCGATGGCATGGACGCGGCGCAATTTATCCAGGCCATTCGCGGCCTGCTCGAACAACCCGCCAGCCTGTTCCTGGAGTAAGGGCATGACACAAATTACCCATACCACCCTGCTGATTATCGGCGGCGGCCCCGGCGGTTATGTGGCGGCGATCCGCGCCGGGCAATTGGGCATTCCGACCATCCTGGTGGAAGGCCAGGCCCTGGGCGGCACCTGCCTGAATATCGGTTGCATCCCGTCCAAGGCCTTGATCCATGTGGCCGAGCAATTCCAGCAAACCGTGCACCACAGCCAGGGTTCCCAGTTGGGCATCGAAGTGGATGTACCCAGCCTGGATATCCGCAAAAGCGTGGAGTGGAAGGACGGCATCGTCGACCGCCTGACCACCGGCGTCGCCGCGTTGCTCAAGAAACACAAGGTGCAAGTGATCCACGGCTGGGCCAAGGTGGTGGACGGCAAGACCGTCGATGTCGGCGAGCAACGCATCCAGTGCGAACACCTGCTGCTGGCCACGGGTTCGAAAAGCGTCAACCTGCCGATGCTGCCGATTGGCGGGCCGATCATTTCATCTACCGAAGCGTTGGCTCCCACCCAAGTGCCCAAGCGACTGATTGTGGTGGGCGGTGGCTACATCGGCCTGGAACTGGGCACGGCCTACCGCAAGCTTGGCGCGGAAGTCAGCGTGGTCGAGGCGCAGGATCGCATCCTGCCCGCCTACGATGCCGAATTGACCCAACCGGTGGCCGAATCCCTCAAGCAACTGGGAGTGAAGCTGTACCTCAAGCACAGTGTCACCGGGTTTGCCGACGGCCACCTGCAAGTGCGTGATCCCAATGGCGACACCTTGTCATTGGCCACCGACCAGGTGCTGGTTGCGGTGGGTCGCAAACCCAACACCCAGGGCTGGAACCTGGAAGCGCTGAACCTGGACATGAACGGTACGGCAATCCAAGTCGACAGCCGCTGCCAGACCAGCATGCGCAACGTGTGGGCCATCGGCGACCTGAGCGGCGAACCGATGCTGGCGCACCGGGCCATGGCCCAGGGCGAGATGGTCGCCGAACTGATCAGCGGCCTGCATCGCGAGTTCAACCCGGCGGCGATCCCGGCGGTGTGCTTTACCGACCCGGAAGTGGTGGTGGTCGGCAAGACCCCCGACGATGCCAAGGCGGCGGGGCTGGACTGCATCGTGTCGAGTTTCCCGTTCGCAGCCAATGGCCGGGCGATGACGCTGGAGTCGAAAACAGGCTTCGTGCGGGTGGTGGCGCGGCGTGACAATCACCTGATCGTCGGCTGGCAAGCAGTGGGCGTTGGCGTCTCGGAGCTGTCCACGGCCTTCGGCCTGAGCCTGGAAATGGGCGCGCGCCTGGAAGACGTGGCCGGCACCATCCATGCGCACCCGACCCTCGGCGAGGCTGTGCAGGAAGCGGCGTTGCGGGCGCTGGGCCACGCGCTGCATCTGTAGACCAGTCAGCTCCCACCTTTGGAATGCAATCAACGGTGGGCGCCGGGCTTGCCCGCGATAGCGGCGGATCAGCCAATACAGATGTCGGATGGTCCGCCCACCTGCTCCCACACGAGCCAAGAATGCAGTATTGTTGCGCCCATCCAGAAAAAAATCCGACTTGACCAGAGATAGAGGGTGTCATGGGTAACGAAAGCATCAATTGGGACAAGCTGGGTTTTGACTACATCAAGACCGACAAGCGGTTTCTCCAGACCTGGAAGAACGGCGAATGGCAAGCTGGCACCCTGACCGACGACAACGTGCTGCACATCAGCGAGGGCTCCACCGCCCTGCACTACGGTCAGCAGTGCTTCGAGGGCCTCAAGGCCTACCGCTGCAAGGACGGCTCGATCAACCTGTTCCGCCCGGACCAGAACGCCGCACGCATGCAACGCAGCTGCGCGCGCCTGCTGATGCCGCATGTACCGACCGACGTATTCATCGACGCCTGCAAACAAGTGGTCAAGGCCAATGAGCGCTTCATCCCGCCCTACGGAAGCGGCGGCGCGCTGTACTTGCGCCCGTTCGTGATCGGCACCGGTGACAACATCGGCGTGCGCACCGCGCCGGAGTTCATCTTCTCGGTGTTCTGCATCCCGGTCGGCGCCTACTTCAAGGGCGGCCTGGTGCCCCACAACTTCCAGATCTCCACCTTCGACCGCGCCGCGCCACAGGGCACCGGTGCAGCCAAGGTCGGTGGCAACTACGCCGCCAGCCTGATGCCAGGCTCGGAAGCGAAGAAATCCGGTTTCGCCGACGCGATCTATCTGGACCCGATGACCCACTCGAAAATCGAAGAAGTCGGTTCGGCCAACTTCTTCGGAATCACCCATGACAACAAGTTCATCACGCCGAAGTCGCCTTCGGTGCTGCCAGGCATCACCCGCCTGTCGCTGATCGAACTGGCCCAGACCCGCCTGGGCCTGGAAGTGGTCGAGGGCGAAGTGTTCATCGACAAGCTGGACCAATTCAAGGAAGCCGGCGCCTGCGGCACGGCGGCGGTTATTTCGCCGATCGGCGGTATCCAGTACAGCGGCAAGCTGCACGTGTTCCACAGCGAAACCGAAGTCGGCCCGATCACCCAGAAGCTCTACAAAGAGCTGACCGGCGTGCAGACCGGCGACGTCGAAGCGCCAGCCGGCTGGATCGTAAAGGTCTAACCGCCTGTGGCAGGGGGCTTGCCCTCATGCCACTCAGTTAAGGGCTCAGTTGATCCAGCCCAGGCAATGGCTTTTAAAGTTAGTGGGAGGGGGCTTGCCCCCGATAGCAGTGGCTCAGTCAATGAATCTGTCGACTGATACACCGCATCGGGGGCAAGCCCCCTCCCACATTTGAGCCGGTTCTTTCAGTTAACTGAGGAGGGCGTTTGGATTCTCATATAGGGCAAGCCCCCGATAGCAATGGCTCAGTCAATGAATCTGTCGACTGATACACCGCATCGGGGGCAAGCCCCCTCCCTCATTCGAGCCGGTTCTTTCAGTTAACTGAGGAGGGCGTTTGGATTCTCATATAGGGCTTGCCCCCGATAGCAATGGCTCAGTCAATGAATCCGTCGACTGATACACCGCATCGGGGGCAAGCCCCCTCCCACATTCGAGCCGGTTCTTTCAGTTAACTGAGGAGGGCGTTTGGATTCTCATATAGGGCTTGCCCCCGATAGCAATGGCTCAGTCAATGAATCCGTCGACTGATACACCGCATCGGGGGCAAGCTCCCTCCCACATTCGAGCCGGTTCTTTCAGTTAACTGAGGAGGGCGTTTGGATTCTCATATAGGGCTTGCCCCCGATAGCAATGGCTCAGTCAATGAATCCGCCGACTGATGCACCGCATCGGGGGCAAGCCCCCTCCCACATTCGAGCTGGTTCTTTCAGTTAACTGAGGAGGGCGTTTGGATTCTCATATAGGGCAAGCCCCCTCCCTCATTTACTTTCCGGTGTGCTCAGGCATCGCACGACAACAGCGTCTTCTCCATCACTAACGTGCGCTCATTGCCGTGATCGACCTCACGTACCGTGCGAAACCCCAGCCTGGCGTAAAACGGCTCGGCCGTCAGCGAGGACGGCACACTGAGCGTTGCCACCCCCGCTTCCCGCGCGCGCAGTTCGATTTCACTCATCAATAACCGGCCAATACCCTGCCCTTGCCGCGTCGGGTTGACGAACACCGAGCGCACCACTTTGGCATCCAACGCAGCGGTGCCGACGATCACCCGCCCCTGAACCGCCACCAGCACCACACGCCGCTTGAGCAGCTCGCGCACCGCGCACGGCGTAAAGTTGCTGGCCACCCGCTCAATCACATCCGCCGGATAATCCTGTGCGTTGCTGCCGTACAAAGCCGCCAGGATCACCCGGCTGATTCCCTCGGCATCGTCGGGTTGAGCGAGACGTACGACGGTAGACATGACCCCTCCTGTTTAACCTTGCCCGCTGGCAATACGCTTGCCGGGCTTGCTGCCGATCATCTTGGCCTGACCATCCTTCTGCTTCCCCGTTCGCGCTTCACTGATCAAGCTTGGGATCAACTTACCCTCCGGCAGGTTTTTCCAGAACCGACTGGGCAAGTGGCCTTCCATCACCTTGGGGTTCAACCGCGCCGGGTTGAAGATGTGGCTGTAGTAGGTCAGCCACATGGCGCTGTGGGGGTCTTCGACGTTCTGTGCCAGTTGCTGCCAGGCTTCGGGGCAATGGCGTTGATGAATCAATTGCTGGCCGTCGTAATACACGCCGTCCAACGGTGTGGCGATCATCCAGCGATGGCGGCCCATGCGCCCGATAAAGTGCTGGCTGGCCGATTTCAGAATGTCGTGGGCCGGTTCATGCCAGGCCACGTACTCCGGCAACTCCGGCCCGGCCTCTGGCGGCAACGCGACAAAGCGCACGAACGCGTGCAGGTGATGGGCTTCGCGGCTGACCTGCTTGATCCGCCGCTGCAACTCACTGCCCAGTTTGTCGCCGGCCAGCATCGCGGTGCGGTCGCCGTGGCTGACGCGCCACAGCACTTCATACAACAGGCTCCAGCGCTGGTCGCCGTGGTAGCAGGCGGCCGACTCCAGCAGTTCGAGCAGTGCCTTGGGGATGCGCGCCTGAAACGGCCCCAGCCCGGCAAGGATCGGCTCATCGGTGGCAAACAGGTCCGCCGCCTGGGCCTCGCCCCAACTTACCTGGCTGGGGTCGACCTGATGGCTGAGCAGCCAGCGCGCCTGTTCGCGCCAGGTGCCAAACAGGTTGTCGCATTCCAGGCTGATCATCCCCACAGCCCCATTTGCTGCGGTTGCGGCCGGTCGCGCAGTTGCTCGCGCAGCAACACACTGGTGCTGTCCGCCTGTTGCGGGTGGTAGTCGCTGGTAATGAAAAACGGCTTGGCCTTGGCCAGCACACAGCGCATGCGTGCCAGGTCTTCGAAGCGGATTTTGCGTTCGCGGCGCAGGTCCACCAGGCGCTGGGTGGTGCGCAGGCCGATGCCGGGAATACGCGCGATCAAAGTCGGTTCGGCACGATTGAGGTCCAGGGGGAACACCTCGCGATGCTCAAGGGCCCAGGCCAGTTTGGGGTCGATATCCAGCGCCAGGTGACCGGGGCCTTCGAACAACTCGCCGGCACTGAAGCCGTAGCTGCGCAGCAGGAAGTCGGCCTGGTACAAACGGTGCTCGCGCATCAACGGTGGCGCGGCCAGGGGTACACTTTTGGGGCTATTAGGGATGGGGCTGAACGCCGAGTAGTAGACGCGGCGCAGCTTGAAGTTGCCGTACAACGCTTCGGCGCCATGCAGGATGGTGCTGTCGTCGGTGTCGTCGGCGCCGACGATCATCTGGGTGCTCTGCCCGGCTGGAGCGAAACGCGGCGCGCGAGGCTCGTTGAGGACCGTCTGCTCGCCGGTGTAGATGGTCTGCATGGCCTGCTTGATCGAGCCGATCTGCTTTTCCGGTGCCAGGGTTTGCAGGCTGGCATCGGTGGGCAGTTCGATGTTCACGCTCAGGCGATCGGCATAACGCCCGGCCTCGGCAATCAACGCCGGGTCGGCTTCGGGGATGGTCTTGAGGTGGATATACCCGCGAAAGTCGTGCTCTTCGCGCAGCAGTTTCGCCACCCGGACAAGCTGCTCCATGGTGTAGTCGGCCGAACGGATAATGCCGGAGCTTAGGAACAACCCGCTGACGCAATTGCGCCGGTAGAAATCCAGGGTCAGGGTGACCACTTCTTCCGGGCTGAACCGCGCACGGGGCACGTCGCTGGAGCGGCGATTGACGCAGTACTGGCAGTCGTAAAGGCAGAAGTTGGTGAGCAGCACCTTGAGCAGTGACACACAGCGCCCGTCAGGCGTATAGCTGTGGCAGATGCCCATGCCATCGGTGGAGCCCAGCCCCGCCTTGCCCTCGGAACTGCGCTTGGGCGCGCCGCTGCTGGCGCAGGACGCGTCGTACTTGGCGGCGTCGGCGAGGATGCTGAGTTTTTCGATCAACTGCATGGCGGGCTACCGATACTGGTTTTTTGTACAGTATCAGTGGTAACCCTTTGTCACAAGTACCGCCCGTAGGGGCGAGCTTGGGCGAAAGCACACTGCCTCGCCCTTCCGCCCCGCCCACCGGCGCGAACTCAGCTTGCGGTGGCCAGCAGCAATTCCTCGATTGACCGCCCTTGGCCGCGCCCACGGTCCAGGGCATACAGCGACGCTGCAATCTCATCCGCGCGGATCGGCAGCACCGACAGCAAGGTGTCGCTCAACCCATGGCTGGCCTGGCTGAAGCCCTGGATATAGATGCCGGCGTTGCAGCGCTCGTCGGTGACGATGCGGTAGTCGCGGCTCACTTCGAAATCGCCCATGTAAGTTTCCAGGGGGGCGAGCAGTTCGCGGTGCATCTGGCGCTCATAACCGGTGGCGAGGATGACCGCGTCGTAGTGATGCACGGTCGCTTCACCCGTGGCGTTGTTGCGCAGGGCCAGTTCGATGCCCAACGGGCCGGGCGTGACCTTCTCCACCACGGTCATGGTGCGGAACGCCTGGCGCGCGATGCCGGAGACTTTCTGGCGATAGAAAATGCCGTAGATGCGCTCGATCAGGTCCAGGTCCACCACCGAATAGTTGGTGTTCTGATACTCCGCCACCAACCGCTCACGCTCGGGGCCGACTTGCTGGAACACCAGGTCGGTGAACGCCGGCGAGAACACTTCGTTGACGAACGGGCTGTCATCGGCCGGCTTGAGCGCCGAACCGCGCAGGATCATGTCCACCTGCACCGAGGGGAAGCTGTCGTTGAGGTCGATAAAGGCTTCTGCCGCGCTCTGGCCGCCGCCGATGATCGCGATGCGCATCGGCTTGCCCTCAACACACGGCTGGTTGGCCATGCGCTCCAGGTACTGGGAGTGGTGGAACACGCGGTGGTCGTTCTTGAACGCCTTGAAGGTCTCGGGAATGCGCGGCGTGCCGCCAGCGCTGACCACCACCGAACGGGTGGTGCGCACATGCTGCTCGCCCAGCGCATCGCGGGAGATCACCCGCAAAGCCTCGACCTGCTGATGATGCAGGATCGGCTCGATGGCCAGTACTTCCTCGCCGTAGCGGGCCTGGCTCTGGAAGTGCCCGGCGACCCAGCGCAGGTAGTCGTTGAACTCCATGCGGCACGGGTAGAAGGTGCCGAGGTTGATAAAGTCCACCAGACGGCCGTGGGCCTTGAGGTAGTTGACGAAGGAGTACGGGCTGGTGGGGTTGCGCAGGGTCACCAGGTCCTTGAGGAAGGAAATCTGCAATTCGCTCTGGGTCACCAGGGTATTGCCGTGCCAGCGATAGTCGGCCTGTTTGTCTAGAAACAGCACGTCCAGTTTGCCCTGCGCCTTCTCGCGCTCTTGCAGGGCGATGGCCAGTGCCAGGTTCGACGGGCCGAAACCGATGCCGATCAGGTCGTGAACCGCGGGCGAAGCAATTGCCTGTGTCATTCCAGTGTCCTCTGGATAAGCCCCGTGGCGGTGGGGCGGGAATACCTTCAAGACCTGCACAACAGGTCGTGTGTTGATAGGAAACGAGGACAGTGAAAAAAAATTTAAGCCGTCGACCCTCAGTGCGCATCCCACTCGCGCATCCGCACGCGGCAGTGTTTCATGGCATTGACGATGTTTTTTTCCACCAGGGCGCGGGAGATGCTCAGGCGTTCGGCGATTTGCAGATGGCTCAGGCCATCGAGCTTGCGCAACAGGAAACTCTCGCGGCAGGCCGCCGGCAGTTCGGCCAGGGCGCGCTCAAGCAGTTCCAGGCGCTGGGCCTGATCGTGACTGGCGTGGGGCGTGCCGGCGGCGAAGCGCTCTTCGCTGTCCAACACCTCCAGCGGCTCGACCTGGCGCAAGGCATTGCGCCGATGGCCGTCGATCACAAGGTTCAACGCCGTGCGGTACAAAAAGGCGCGGGGTTGCTCGATGGGGGTATCGCTGGAACGTTCCAGTACCCGCACATAAGCGTCATGCACCACATCTTCGGCCACCTGACGGTTGCCCAGCTTGGCGTTGAGGAAACACACCAGCTCGCGATAGTAGTTTTCCAACATGACTCCCGACCATCTTGAAAACACGCTGCAGGCGCGAGCGTTGTCAGGCCTGCAGAAGGGTGCCATTCGATAATGGCAGTTTGGGTGGGTGCAATTTATAGTAATTCTCATCTACTTTTAAAGAAGACTTGTAACGCCAGCCGTTTTTTTTATGCAAAAGAGCAGTAACGGCCTGTGTAACCACTTAAATTCCAGCGCCCTTATCTCGTTTAACTGTCAGCTCTGCGCAACCGCGCCCTGAACTCTCCTGGCTGGAATCCATCCATGAAACGCCCCCGCCCCGCCCGACGCGCCTTGCTTGTTGTGGCGTGCCTGTTACCGCTGATCGCCGTCGCCGCGTGGCAGGTACTGCCCTCGGGCCGCGACGACCTGACCACCGTCACCGTGACCCGCGGCAATATCGAAAACAGCGTGACCGCCCTCGGTACCCTGCAACCGCGCCGCTATGTGGACGTGGGCGCCCAGGCGTCCGGGCAGATCCGCAAGATCCATGTCGAGGCGGGCGATCAGGTCAAGGAAGGCCAATTGCTGGTGGAAATCGACCCATCAACCCAACAGGCCAAGCTCGACGCCAGCCGCTACGCCATCGAAAACCTCAAGGCGCAATTGCAGGAACAGAAAGCCCAGCACGCGTTGGCGCGCCAGAAGTACCAGCGCCAGCAGCGCCTGGCCAGCGGCAACGCCACCCGTGAAGAAGACGTACAAACCGCCAAGGCCGAGCTGAGCGCGACCCAGGCCCGGGTCGACATGTTCCAGGCCCAGATCCGCCAGGCCCAGGCCAGCCTGCGCAGCGATGAAGCGGAGCTTGGCTACACACGTATTTATGCGCCAATGAGCGGCACCGTGGTGGCGGTGGACGCCCGCGTTGGCCAGACCCTCAACGCTCAACAGCAGACGCCGCTGATCCTGCGCATCGCCAAGTTGTCGCCGATGACCGTATGGGCGGAGGTGTCGGAGGCCGATATCGGCCACGTCAAACCCGGCATGAGCGCCTATTTCACCACCCTGAGCGGCGGCAACCGGCGCTGGAGCAGCACTGTGCGCCAGATCCTGCCGATCCCGCCCAAGCCGTTGAACGAAACCCAGGGCAGCGGCAGCCCCACCAGTTCCAATAAAAGCGGCACCGGCCGCGTGGTGCTGTACACCGTGCTGCTGGACGTGGACAACACCGACAACGCACTGATGGCTGAGATGACCACTCAGGTGTTCTTCGTCGCCGGCCAGGCCAAGGACACCCTCACCGCCCCGGTCGCCGCCCTGCTCGGCAACGGCAACACCGACAAACAGATCGCCCGCGTGGTGATGCCCAACGGCAGCATCGAACAGCGCGAGGTGCGCCTGGGCCTCAGCGACCGCTTGCGGGTGCAGGTGCTCGACGGTTTGAACGAAGGCGACCACCTGTTGATCGGCCCGGTCGACGGCCATGGGGGTTGAGGTGAGTACGCCGCTGATCGAACTCAGGCACATCCGCAAATCCTACGGCGGCGGCGACAGCCCTCAGGTTGACGTATTGCGCGGTATCGACCTGGCGATTCACGCCGGCGAATTCGTGGCGATTGTTGGCGCGTCCGGCTCGGGCAAATCCACCTTGATGAATATCCTCGGTTGCCTCGACCGCCCCAGCAGTGGCGAGTACCTGTTCGCCGGGGAAAATGTCGCGCACCTGGACAGCGACGCCCTGGCCTGGCTGCGCCGTGAAGCCTTCGGTTTTGTGTTCCAGGGTTATCACCTGATCCCGTCCGGTTCGGCCCAGGAAAACGTAGAAATGCCGGCGATCTACGCCGGAATCAGCGCCGCCGAACGGCATGCCCGGGCCAGCGCCCTGCTCACCCGCCTGGGCCTGGCCGAACGGACCGGCAACCGCCCGCACCAGCTCTCCGGCGGCCAGCAGCAGCGGGTGTCCATCGCTCGCGCGTTGATGAACGGCGGGCACATCATCCTCGCCGACGAACCCACCGGCGCCCTCGACAGCCACAGCGGCGCCGAGGTGATGAGCCTGCTCGACGAGCTGGCCAGCCAGGGCCATGTGGTGATCCTGATCACCCACGACCGCGAAGTCGCGGCGCGCGCCAACCGCATCATCGAGATTCGCGATGGCCTGATCATCAGCGATTCGGCATCCGCCCACGACACCGCGACCGCCGCTACCCCCGGCGCCCTGCAAGCGGTGGACCTGCGTCAGCGTCTGGCCGACGGCGCCGAACACAATGGCGCCTGGAAAGCCGAACTGGTGGACGCCGTCCAGGCGGCCTGGCGTGTGATGTGGATCAACCGCTTCCGCACCGCGCTGACGTTGCTCGGCATCATTATCGGCGTGGCGTCGGTGGTGGTGATGCTGGCCGTGGGCGAAGGCAGCAAGCGCCAGGTCATGGCGCAGATGGGTGCGTTCGGTTCCAACATCCTTTATTTGGGCGGTTCATCACCCAACCCACGCACGCCGCTGGGCATCGTCAGTTTGGCCGACGTCGCAGCGCTGGCGGCGCTGCCTCAGGTGCAGCGCATCATGCCGGTCAACGGCAGCGAAGCCGGGGTGCGTTACGGCAACGTCGACTACATGGCGTACGTGGGCGGCAACGACACCAATTTCCCCGACATTTTCAACTGGCCGGTGGTCGAGGGCAGTTACTTCACGGCGGCCGACGAGCGCGCCGGGGCCACGGTAGCGGTGATCGGTCATCGGGTGCGCGAGAAGTTGTTCAAGGGCCTGGTCGACCCGATCGGCCAATACATCCTGATCGAAAACGTGCCGTTCCAGGTCATCGGCGTGCTGGCGGAAAAAGGCGCCAGCTCCGGCAATAAAGACAGCGACGACCGCATCGCCATTCCCTACACCGCCGCCAGCGTGCGCCTGTTCGGTAGCTACAACCCCGAGTACGTGGTGATCGCCGCCGCCGATGCACGCAAGGTGCATGAGGCCGAACAGGCCATCGACCAGTTGATGCAGCGCCTGCACCACGGCAAGCGCGACTACGAGCTGACCAACAACGCCGCGATGATCCAGGCCGAGGCGCGCACCCAGAACACCCTGTCGCTGATGCTCGGTTCGATTGCGGCGATTTCCCTGCTGGTAGGCGGTATCGGTGTGATGAACATCATGCTGATGACGGTGCGCGAGCGTACCCGCGAAATCGGTATCCGCATGGCCACCGGCGCACGCCAGCGCGACATCCTGCGCCAGTTCCTCACCGAGGCGGTGATGCTCTCGGTGGTCGGCGGCCTGTGCGGCATCGCCCTGGCCTTGCTGGTGGGCGGCGTGCTGACGCTGGCCAAGGTGGCGGTGCAGTTTTCCCTGGTGGCGGTGCTTGGCGCGTTTGGCTGTGCGTTGGTCACCGGCGTCGTATTCGGCTTTATGCCGGCCCGTAAAGCTGCCCGGCTCGATCCGGTTAAGGCATTGACCAGTGAATAAACCCTGTATCCCATCGCACCTGGGCATGCTCAGCCTGTGCCTGCTGCTCAATGCCTGCGCCGGCCAACCGCCCAGCGTCGACAGCGGCCTCGCGCCGCCGGCCGCCTGGCAGTACGCCGAACGCGAGGCCGCCCAAAACGTGAACACCCAGTGGTGGACACAGTTCGGCAGTGCGCCGCTCAATCGTTTGATCGAACAGGCGCGGCGCGACAGTTTCGATGTGGCCGCAGCGGTGGCGCGTGTGCGCCAGGCCCAGGCCAGCGCGGTGATTGCCGGCGCGCCGTTGCTGCCGGAGGTGAAGGCCAACCTCACCACCAGCCATCAGAAGCTGCTACGCGGCCCCGGCGGCCCGGACCTCGACGCCAGCGATAGCGACGACGCGGTCAACAACTTTGGCGCCAACCTGACCGCCAGCTACGAAGTGGATTTCTGGGGCGCGCGCGCTGCCGCCCGCGACAGCGCCCTGCACAGCTTGCGGGCCAGCGAATTCGATCAGGCCACCGTGGAACTGACCTTGCTCAGCAACGTCGCCGACCGCTATGCGCAAACCCTCGCCGCCGCGCAGCGCCGGCAGATCGCCGAGTTGAACCTGGCCAACGCGCGGGATGTGCTCGCGCTGGTGCAAACCCGCTATGACGCCGGCTCGGCCACCGCGTTGGAACTGGCCCAACAAAAAAGCCTGGTGGCCGGCCAGCAGCGCCAGTTGCCGTTGATCGCGCAACAGGCCGAAGAATCGCGCATCACCCTCGCCGCCCTTCTCGGCCAACCCGTGCAGGCCCTGGACCTGGGCGCCGAGCCCTTCCAGAACCTGACCTGGCCCGTCATTGGCGCCGGCCTGCCCAGCCAATTGCTCAGCCGCCGCCCGGACATCGCCAAGGCCGAAGCCCAACTGGCGGCGGCGCAGGCGGACGTGACGGTGGCCCGCACCGCCCTGCTGCCCGCCGTGACCCTCGGCGCCACCTTGGGCTCCGACGCCTACAAGGCCGTCGATGTGCTACGCAGCCCCTATTACACGTTGACCGCCGGGCTGGTGGCACCGATCTTCAACAACGGCCGTTTAAGCGCTGAACGGGACAAGGCCCGCGCGCGCCAGGATGAACTGTTGCAAACCTACCGCGGCGCGATCATCAACGCCTTTGCCGACGTGGAAAAAGCCCTCAGCAGCATCACCCGCCTCGACCAGCAGCGCCGATGGCAGGACGAAGAACTGCAGCAGGCGCAGACCGCGTTCCAAATCGCCCAACAACGCTACCAGGCCGGGGCCGCCGACTGGCTGACGGTGCTCGAAACCCAGCGCACCCTGTACGCCGCCCAGGACCTGAACGTGCAGTTGCGACTGTCACGTCTGCAAGCCAGCATCGCGCTCTACAAAGCATTGGGTGGCGGCTGGAACTCTGGCATCCGATAAACAAAACTCCGCTTTCGTACATGAGGCGTCCTCTCACCCTACATTCCCAGCCCCCAGGTCCTTGGTAAAAACGCCGCTGTCATACAGCTGCCCTGGACCTCTCGATGACTGTCGTAAAACACTTGGCGTGCGGTTGCCTCTGGCTGCTGGCAGGCCTTGCCTTTGCCGAGCCGTTGATCAAACCCACCGCCATCGATTGGTTGCTGGACTGCCCGCTGCCCGCTACCGAGCACCTCGACCCCAGCGTGCTGGCGCGCACCCAATGCGGCCTCATATCGGTCCCGCGCAACTACGCAGCGCCCCGCCAGGGCAACCTGCGCCTGTTCGTCACCCGCGTTGGTGCCCGCGAGCCGTTGAGCCGCCAGGGCGTGGTCTTCACCCAAGCCGGCGAACCGGCGCGTAAAAACAGCAGCGGCACCTTCGCCATTCAACTGGCCAGCCGCTGGAATACCCACGCCACCCCGGCCTATCGCACGCTGCTCGATCGCTATGACGTGATCGAACTCAGCGCGCGCACTATCCGCCAGCCCAACGACGTCGAATACGCCGCCCGCGACATGGAATACGTACGTGCCCAACTCGGCGATGCCCAACTGCATTACCTGGGCAACGCTGAAGCCACGCGGCTGGGCAATCGCTACAGCGCGCTGTTCCCCGAACGCGTGGCGCGCATGGTGCTGGTCAACGCCGACCCCGACGACAGCGGCCCCCTGCAAGTCGAACAGCTGCGTCTCAAGGAGCCGGCAAAGGCGGATGCCGGCGCTTGCATCACCCGCTGGATCGGCGACTTTCTGGCCTACGGCAGGCAGCCGCCGCCCTTCACGCGCTGCCTGGATCTGGGCGATTGGCCATAGCACACTGTTTGCGACCCTTTGCCGCCGAAAGCGACCTCTCGCGTTGACGCTCCGGTCGGATCGTTATTAAGTGCTATTTATCCGCATTAATACGATAAATCGCACCCATGCTAAGCCGCCCGCTACGCCGCAAACGCCAGAAGCTCTCCGATGTGATTGTCGAGTCGGTCAAGCGCTCCATCGTCACCGACGCCTTGAAGCCGGGTGATCGGCTGCCCACCGAGCGTGAGCTGATGGAGAGCTTCCAATGCTCGAAAGGCTCGGCCCGCGAAGCGCTCAAGGCCTTGGAGGTCGAAGGCCTGGTCAGCACCCGCACCGGCCCCAGCGGCGGTGCGTACCTGAACCAGGCGGGCACCGAGCCGGCCAGCCGTGCGTTGCGCAACTATCTACACTTCCAGCATTTGGACGGCGAGCAGGTGTACCAATTGCGCAAAGTCATCGAAGTGGAACTGGCGGTGTCGGTGTTGGGTCGCCTGAGCGAAGCCGACTTCCAGGCCCTGCAGGACAACGTGGATTTTTGCAGCGCGCCGGAAGACAGCGAAGCCGGCCAACGCGAACAGCGCCTGGCGGAGTTGGAGTTTCACAACCTGCTGGCCAAGGCCTGTCCTAACCCGTTGCTGAGTTTTATGGCGCAATTTCTCAACGACCTGCTGCGCGACCTGGTGGTGCTGAAAAAAGCCTACAAACCCAAGCGCAAGCAGTTCGACGCGGCCAACCTGGATTATCACAAACAGCTGCTGGTGGCCTTTCGCGCCGGCGATGAACACGCCGTGCGCAGCCTGATGCACGAACATATGTGCGACGCCGAGCACCATATGGCCGCGCTGGAAGGCCAGGTCAGCCCGCACTTCCTTTTGGAGTTCGATCACTCTTAAGAACACGTCGATTCAAGGTGGGAGCGGTTTGCCCTCTCCCCCACCGTGACCACTATCCATGCTCGCCCCAAATAACAGGCCTGCCCACAGGCCCCAGCTCCACCGTATCGCCCTTGCCGCTCCTGCCAATAACTAAACCAGGGAGTCACCCCATGCAGCGTCGTACGTTATTGAAAGCCAGCCTCACCGCAGCCGCCGCCCTCAGCCTCCCGCTGAGTGTGCGTTCGGCATTCGCCGCCGAGCCCTTTACCTTTTACGGCCTCAAGTCCATGTCCGGCGCTTTCGCCAGCTATGGCAAGTTTGCCGACATGGGGTCGCGCCTGGCGGTGGAGCAGCACCCCGAGATTCTCGGTCGCCCGCTGAACTACAAGGTTATCGACACCGAAGGCAATGCCGGCAAAGCGGTACGCAAGGTGCAAGAGGCGATCCAGCAGGACGGTGCGCGGTTCTTCCAGGGCTGCACCTTGTCTTCCTCGGCGTTGGCGGTAGCCAAGGAAGTGGACAAGGCCGGTGGCGTGTTCATGACTCCGGTGGGCGCCGATGAAGTTACCGGCAAGGACTGCAACAAGGCCACGTTTCGCTGGTCGGTGCCCACCTACGGTGCGATCCGCGAAACCCTGGTGCCGCTGATCAAGTTGCTGCCCGAGGCCAAGCGCTGGTACACCATCACACCGCAATACGTGTTCGGCGAAGCGCTGCTTGAAGGCGCGAAAACCGTGCTCAAGGACAAGGGCCTGGAGCACGTCGGCAACAGTTTCCATTCGCTGCAGGAGCAGGAATTTTCCGGTTACCTGACCAACGCCATCGCCGCTCGGCCCGATGTGCTGGTGCTGCTGAATTTCGGCAGCCAGTCTTCCAACACCCTGCGCCAGGCGGTGAACTTCGGGATCAAGGAGCGCATGAAGGTGCTGCTGGTGTGGTCTGCCGGGCTCGACCAGTTCCAGGAACTGGGCAGCGACCTATTGGAAGGCGTGTACCTCGGCGCGCAGTACTGGCATCAGGTGGACACCCCACTCAACCGCGAGTTGGTCAAGCTGACCCAGGCCAAGTACGGCATCAACCCCACCTACCCGCTGGCCGCCGACTACATCAGCACCAAGGTCATGCTCGACACCATCGTCGCCACCGGCAGCTTCGACGGCCCCACGGTTGCCAAGGCCATGCAGGGCCTGAGCTACGACGGCCCCACCGGTAAAGAATCGATCCGCGCCGGCGACCATCAGGTGATCAAGGACTACTACCTGTTGATCGGCAAAGCCGCCAGCGAAATGGCCGACAAGGACGACTTGGCCAAAGTGCTCAGCGCCGGCCAATCCTTCCCGCCGGTCGACGCCACGGGCTGCACGCTCGCCTGATCCTGACCAGTCAAACGCGACAGGGCCGCCCCGGCGGCCACCTGTCCGAGGGTTTCTGCATGCTTAATCTTTACCTGTTCCAGATACTCAATGGCCTGGGGTTGGGAATGATCTACTTCCTGATCGCGGTCGGGCTGACGATCATTTTCGGCCTGCTCAACTTCGTCAACTTCGCCCATGGCGCGTTCTTTCTGCTGGGGGCGTACATCTGCTACACGGCCGTCAGCCTGACCGGCAATTTCTGGCTGGCGTTGCTGCTCGCGCCGCTGGTGGTGGCCGCCTTGGCCTGGGTGATCGAACGCGTGTTGATCCAGCGGATTTATCACCTGCCCCACATGTTCCAGATCCTGGTGACCCTGGGCATTGCGCTGATCATCCAGGAAGCCAGCGTGATGATCTGGGGCCCGGTGGGCAAAAGCGTCGCCGTACCGGAGTTGCTGCGCGGCGTACTGGTGGTGGGGGACTTTATCTATCCCTACTACCGTCTGTTCTTGATCGGGTTTTCTGCGCTGATCGGCCTGGGCCTGTGGCTGTTGCTGGAACGCACGCGCTTCGGCGCTCTGGTGCGCGCCGGCAGTGAAAGCACCGAAACCGTATCGCTGCTGGGCACGAATATCTTCCGTCTGTTCTCCATGACCTTCGCCCTCGGCGTGGCGCTTGCCGGCGTCGCGGGCGTGCTGTTCGCGCCGTTGCGTGGCGCGCAGCCTTTTGTCGGCCCGGAAATCCTCGGCATCGCTTTCGTGGTGGTGGTGATCGGCGGCATGGGTTCGTTCGGCGGCGCGCTGGTCGGCGGTCTGCTGGTGGGCGTGGTGCAAAGCCTGATGACCACACTGTGGCCCCAGGGCGCGAGCCTGATGATCTACGGCGCCATGGCCGCGGTGATTCTGGTGCGTCCTTACGGCCTGTTCGGGAGAGCCTGACATGAGCGAGAAAAACCCCCTGCCGTTCGCCAAAACCCAGTCCCGCGCCATGCTGCTGTGGGTGCTGGCGGTGCTGATCGGCCTGCCGTTGGTGCTGCCCTCGGCGACCCTGGCTACCGAGATTCTGATCTTCGCCATGGCCGCCCTGGCCTGCAACCTGTTGCTGGGCTACACCGGGCTGTTGTCGTTCGGCCAAGGCATCTTCTTTGGCGCCGGCGCCTATTGCGCAGCGCTGCTGATGATCCACCTGCAACTGGGGCTGTTCACCGCGCTGCTCGGCGCGGCCCTGGCCGGCGGGTTCCTGGCGTTGCTGGTGGGCGCCCTGGCGATTCGGCGTACCGGCATTTACTTTGTGATGCTGACCCTGGCGTTCAGCCAGATGGCTTACTTCGTGGCCTACACCTTGAGCGACTGGACCGGCGGCGACAACGGCTTGCTCAGCGTGCCGCGCCCGGAAATCCGCGTCGGCGACAACGTGCTGCTGTCCCTGGCCGATGCCCGTGCGTTCTACGGGTTTGTCGCGGTGCTGTTCCTGCTGATATTTATCGGTGCGCGCCGGGTCATCGCTTCGCCATTCGGCAGCACGCTGATGGCGATCCGCGAAAACGAAACCCGCGCCTCGGCCATTGGCTACGACACGCGGCACTTCAAGATCCTGGTGTTCGTGCTGTCCGGCGCGGTCACCGGCGTCGCCGGCGCGCTGTACGCCATGCTGCTGCACTTTGTGCCGCTGTCGAATATCGACCTGGCGATGTCCGAGAACATCCTGATCATGACCATCGTCGGCGGCACCGGCTCGTTGTTCGGTTCGCTGCTGGGTGCCGGCTCCATCGTGCTGTTGGGGGATTTTTTGTCCGACCTGTGGCCACGCTGGCTGATGCTGCTGGGGGCGATCCTGATCCTGGTGGTGATCTTCATGCGCGGCGGTTTGTGGGGCGGGCTGGCCGGGCTGTTCGAACGGGTGCGCGGCACTCGCAAAACCGCTGCCGTCGTCAAGGAGGAAGGGCTATGAGTATCTTGCTGGAAACCCAAGATTTGGAACTGGCCTACGGCGCGTTCCGGGCGGTGAACGGCGTGAACCTCAAGGTCGAGGCTGGCACCATCCACACCATCATCGGCCCCAACGGCGCCGGCAAAACCAGCCTGTTCCACTGCCTGACCGGCGAACGCCAGGCCACGGCCGGGGCGATTCATTTCAACGGCCAGAACCTGATGCGCAAACCGGCCCACGGCCGTGTGGGCCTGGGCATGGCGCGCTCGTTCCAACTCACCAGCCTGTTCCAGAACCTGAGCGTGCGCGAAAACCTGCGCCTGGCCGCCCAGGGCCGCGACGGTGCGCGCGCGCTGAATTTCTGGCGCCGGGTGGACAGCCAACGCGAACATCTAGAGATGGCCGATCAGGTGCTGGAACGCCTGCAACTGACCGCCCGTGCCGAGACCCTGGCCGGCGAGTTGTCCCACGGCCAGCAACGGGTATTGGAGGTGGGCATGTCGATCTGCTCCAAACCCAAACTGTTGATGCTCGATGAGCCCACCTCGGGCATGGGCATCGACGATATCCCGATCATGACCCAGTTGATCAGCGACCTTGGCCGTGACCACACGGTGCTGTTGATCGAACACAACATGAGCATTGTCATGTCCATCAGCCAACGCATCACCGTGATGAGCCACGGGCAGATCCTGGTGGAAGGCACGCCGGAGTTCGTGCGCGCCGATGAACGTGTGCGTACGGCTTACCTGGGGGAGGCTGCCTGATGCTGACTGTCGAGAATATCCATTCCTACTATGACAAAAGCCATGTCCTCGAAGGCGTGTCGTTGACCGTCAACCCCGGCGAGCTGGTCACCCTGCTGGGCCGCAACGGTGCGGGCAAGACCACCACGCTGCGCAGCATCCTCGGCATCATTTGCCCGCGCCAGGGCCAGATCCATTTCAACGGCCAGGCGCTGGTGGGGCAGAAAATCTTTGAAATCGCGCGCCAAGGCCTGGCGCTGGTGCCGGAGAACCGTGGGATTTTCCGCCTGCTCAGCGTCGAAGAAAATTTGCGCATCGCTGTGCGCAAGAGCAGTCGCTGGCAGTTGGATGACGTGTACACCATGTTCCCGCGCCTCAAGGAGCGCCGCAAAAACGCCGGCCACGCGTTGTCCGGCGGCGAGCAGCAGATGCTCGCCATCGCCCGCGCCCTGCTTAACGACCCCAAGCTGCTGATCCTCGACGAACCCACCGAAGGCTTGGCCCCGGTGATTGTCGACGAGTTGGTAAAGATCCTGCGCAAGGTCAAGGACGACGGCCTGCCGGTACTGCTGGTGGAACAGAACCTGATGGTCTGCGACAAGCTTGCCGACCGCCATTACGTGCTCGAACAGGGGCGCGTGGTGTACGAGGGCAGCGCCGCAGCGTTCCGCGCCGACCCGAGCATCAAAAACCGTTATTTGGCCCTGAGCGCCTGACCGGAGAGTGCCCATGAACAGCTTTGCACAACCGCTCCAGAGCAATGCCCCGCTGATCGACCGCGACCGCTTGTGGCAGTCGCTGATGGACCTGGCTCGCCTCGGCGCTACCGCCAAAGGCGGCGTGTGCCGCCTGGCCCTTACCGACCTCGACCGCCAGGCCCGCGACCTGTTCGTGCAGTGGTGCGAAGACGCCGGGTGCAGCGTGACCGTCGACGGTATCGGCAACATCTTCGCCCGCCGCCCCGGTCGCAATCCGGACCTGGCGCCGGTAATGACCGGCAGCCATATCGACACCCAGCCCACCGGCGGCAAGTTCGATGGCTGCTACGGCGTAATGGCCGGTCTGGAAGTGATCCGCACCCTCAATGATTTGAAGATTGAAACCCAAGCACCGATTGAAGTGGTGGTGTGGACCAACGAAGAAGGTTCGCGCTTTGCGCCATGCATGATGGGCTCCGGAGTGTTCGCCGGCAAATTCGACTTGCAGGACACCCTGCACAAACAGGACGAACAGGGCCTGTCGTTGGGCGCCGAGTTGCAACGCATCGGCTATGCCGGTTCACGCGCCGTCACCGGCCACGCGGTGGGGGCGTATTTCGAGGCGCATATCGAACAAGGCCCGGTGCTGGAAGACCGCGCCACTACCATCGGCGTGGTGATGGGTTGCCTGGGCCAGAAGTGGTTCGACCTGACCCTGACCGGCGTCGAGGCCCACGCCGGTCCGACCCCGATGCACTTGCGCAAGGACGCCCTGGTAGGCGCCGCCGAAGTGGTCAGCGCGGTCAACCGCATCGCCCATCAACACCAGCCGCACGCCTGCGGCACGGTAGGTTGCCTGAGCCTGCATCCGGGTTCGCGCAACGTGATCCCCGGCCAGGTGCATATGACCCTCGACCTGCGTCACCTGCACGCCGACAAGCTGCAAGCCATGGTCGAGCAAGTGCGCAGCGTGATAGACGCCACCGCCGCCCGCCACGGGCTCAGCGTTGAACTGACACCCACCGCCGACTTCCCGCCGCTGGACTTCGACCCGGCCTGCGTCAATGCCGTACGTGACGGCGCACAGGCGCTGGGCTTGAGCCATATGGACATCGTCAGCGGCGCCGGGCACGACGCGATCTTTGTCGCCGAACTGGGCCCGGCCGGCATGATCTTCGTGCCGTGCGAAGGCGGTATCAGCCACAACGAAATCGAAAACGCCGCCCCGGACGACCTGGCGGCAGGCTGCGCGGTGTTGCTGCGCGCCATGCTCAACGCCGCCCAGGAGAGCCGCCATGAGTGAGATCGGCCAGCTGACAGCGGTTCAGCTACTGCAGCAGTTCCGCAACAAAGCCCTGTCGCCGGTGGAGGTCACCGAAGACGCGCTGCTGCGCATCGAACGTTACAACCCGGTGGTGAATGCGTACTGCCATGTGGACCCCGAAGGCGCTCTCAATGCCGCGCGGGCCTCGGAGCAACGTTGGTTGAAGGGTGAACCGTGCGGCGCGCTGGATGGCGTACCGGCGTCGATCAAAGACCTCACGCTGACCGTCGGCATGCCGACGCGCAAGGGTTCACGCACCACCTGCGCCGACGGCCCATGGGATATCGATGCGCCCTTTTCGGCATTCATGCGCAACGCCGGCGCGGTACTGCTGGGCAAGACCACCACCCCGGAATTCGGCTGGAAAGGCGTCACCGACAACCCGCTATACGGCATCACCCGCAACCCGTGGGACACCCGCACCACCGCCGGCGGCTCGTCCGGCGGCGCCGGCGCGGCGGCGGCATTGAACCTCGGCGTGCTGCACCAGGGCAGCGACGCGGGCGGCTCGATTCGCATTCCCTGCGCGTTTACCGGCACCTTCGGCATCAAGCCGACCTTCGGCTACGTGCCGCAATGGCCGGCGAGTTCCATGACCATCCTGTCGCACCTGGGGCCGATGACCCGCACCGTCGAAGACAGCGTGCTGATGTTGCAAGCCGTCGCACGGCCGGATGCGCGGGATGGTTTGATCGGCGCACCACGCAGCACGCCGTGGTTATCCGACGCCTTGGACCTGAAGGGTATGCGCATCGCTTACAGCCCCAACTTCGGTTACGTCGACGTGGATCCGCAGGTGGCCCAGGTGGTCGCACGGGCGGTTGAGGGCCTGGTGCAGTTGGGCGCCCATGTCGAGCAGATCGACCCCGGCTTCAGCGACCCCCTGGACCTGTTCAGCACCCTGTGGGCGGCCGGCGCCGCGCGCTTGACCGGTTCGATGAGCGAGGCACAAAAACACCTGCTCGACCCTGGCCTGCTGCACATCGCGCAACGCGGCGAACGCTTGAGCCTGAACGATTTCAACACCGCCCTGGAAGCCCGCGCAGCGTTAGTGGCACGGATGGCGGCGTTCCATGAGAATTACGACGTGCTGGTCTCGCCGATGCTGCCGATCACCGCATTTGCCGCCGGGCACAACGTACCGCCAGGCTCGGGGATGGACGAATGGACGCAATGGACGCCGTTTACCTACCCTTTCAACCTCACCCAGCAACCGGCGGCATCGGTACCCTGCGGCTTGGCCAATGGCTTGCCGGTGGGGTTGCATGTGGTGGCGGCGCGATTTGCCGATGAGAAGGTGTTGCGGGTGTGTCGGGCCTATGCCGACGCGTTTCCTACCCAGCACTTGCGGGCGCCGAAGGACTCGACACCGTAGAACAAAATGTGGGTTGGGCTTATCCCTTCCCACATTTTCTGATCGCATTTCAATTCCCTGCCTCTACAATGCCCCACTCATACGCGGGGGCTTCATGGATATCGAACTGGCACGCACCTTCCTCGAAATCACTCGCTGCGGCAGCCTGGCCGCGGCGGCAGAGAAACTGCACGTTACCCAGACCGCCATCACCGCCCGCGTGAAAAACCTGGAGAACCAGCTGGGCTGCACGCTGTTCGTGCGCAACCGGGCCGGGGCACGACTGACCGCCGATGGCGAAGCGTTTGTGGTGTACGCCAATCAATTGCTGCAAACCTGGGAAGCCGCGCGTCGCGACCTGCCGTTGCCCGATGGCTATCGCAATGTGCTGCATATCGGCGGCGAGGTGAGCCTGTGCAACCCGCTGATGCTCGGCTGGGCCCAAGCCCTGCGCGAACACATCCCCGGTCATGCCCTGCGTACGGAAATCCGCGAGGGCGACTATCTGTTGCGTCAACTGGAACTGGGCGTGCTCGACGCCGCGCTGGTGTTCCAGCCGCACTACTGGCCGGGGCTGCAAGTGGAGCAGGTGTTGGAGGAAAAACTGATCCTGGTGCAATTGGCGAGCAAGCCCGAACCCTACGTCTATATCGATTGGGGCCCGGGGTTTCGCCAGCAGCATGACGCCGCCCTGCCCGACCGGGCCCGCGCCGCCGTGAGTTTCAACCTCGGCCCGCTGGCACTGCAATACATCCTGGAGAACGGCGGCGCCGGGTACTTCCGCACGCGGGTGGTGCAAAGCTACCTGGACAGCGGCGTGATGCGGCGCGTAGCCAAAGCGCCCGAATTCAGCTTTCCGACGTACCTAGTGTACGCACGGGCGCGGGATTCGGCGGTGTTGCAACAGGCGCTGGAACTGCTGCGCGGGGTGGTCAAGGCCGAAGGGGATTGGTCACAGCGCTGGGATCCATTGAGTTAAGCCATCAGCCATTGCCGCAAAAAAAGGGGGCAGCCTGTGCAGGCTGCCCCCTTTTTCACTGACGCGTCACGATCAATGCACGATGGTCTGGGTGCAGATATGCCCCAGGCTGACGTACTGCACATTGTCACCACCGACGCCTACCCCCGGAAACTCAGCCAGCTCGATGCGCCAGCCGCCCTGGTTGTAGGTGGTGTCCCACTTGTACGGCACACCGGTGCTGCTGTCGTTGATGACCGTATGGTAATCGCCGAAGCAGCTGCCGATATTTGCCGTGGCCGAGGTCGCACCTGCGCTGTTGGTGGTGGCCGGGTAGTCGACCCAGCGGTAGTCGAAGTCGATGAAGTGGTTATCCACGCGCAACACCGGCGTGACACCCAGCAACGGCGCTCCGGTGGAGTCGGACCATTGCGTGCTCCAGTTCAGAACCCGCGCGGTTTGCGTGGCCAGTGGCATTTCCGATACCGGCACACGAACGATGTTGTCACCCTTCACATCGTGGTTATTGAGGCGCGGCGTGGAGCCCAGGCTCAGCTGGTACTGCTTGGTCGCATCCTGCGCCACGTTCGGGTTGGCCCGTACGCGCACTTTGACCGTGGTGCCCGGCGCCACGCTGGGGTAGGTCGACGTCGAACCGGCCGGCACCGTGACCCAATTGACCCCGTCGAAACGGTCGAAGATCCACTGGTTGCGACTGCCGGTTTCATCACCGGCCAGGTACATACTCACGCTCTGGCCGCGCACGGCCTTGAAGTCGAAGTAATCGACATCGTTGGCGTTGTCGAGGTTACCGCTGACTTTGTTCATCGAGTCCGGCAGCACGAAGGCGGTTTGCGGCGTGTCGTTGGGTTCGTAGGCATCGATATTGGTGTCTACGGCAACGCCAAAGCTGAACTGCCCGTTGCTGGCGGCGTTGGCCACCATGTACCAGTAATAATCCCCCGCCGGCAGCACGCCATTGAGGTATTCATCGGCGTTGCCGGCGGCATCCGAAGAGCCGACCAGGCTCAGGTTGCCCTGGCCGTCGTCGAGGAACAGGTTCAGCGACATGTCGGTGCCGGCGCTCTGGTTGACCAGTTGCACTTGGATGCGCGCGTTCTGCGGCAGGTTGAAGTGGTAGGCGAACTCGTTGCCCGTCTGCACCCCGTCCACGCTGTAGAGCGTGTTGATATCCAGCGTGGGGAACAACGGCTCGAACGCAGCAATGGCAGCGGCGCTCAATTGGGCCTGCGCCGGTTTTTTCAGTTCACCGACCACGGTGTCGAACGGTGCGGTTTTCACCGCCTGGGTCAGCGCCTTGGACTGTCCGGTCTTGGCGGCCTTGAGTTTTTGCTTGAGCGAGGCCGAAACCTTCGCCCCATCCAACTTGCCGCCGGGCTTGAGCGCCTTGTCGACCGCCTGCCGGACGGCCTGGGCACTGAGTTTCTGAGGGGTTTGCTCCGCCAGCGCAAAGGCCGAAACAAAGCAGGAGGCCGCCATGGCCGCGCCGAGCATAAAGGCTTTTTTCGATTTCATTTTTTATCCATCCATAGTTAAAAACTGAAGGTCAGGTGACATCCGGTCACCTGGGATGGACTGTAGGACACAACTGTATGCATGTACAGTATTTTTTGAAAAAAATGTGGGAGATTTCAGATTTCAATGCCGCCCCATCTACGCCAGACAGCCCCGATGAGCAACGCGAGAGCCCAAATGTGGCACAGGCGATAGGGCCATAGAGCCCAGCGTTTGAGAGCTAACGGAACGCAGTCCAACTCAGCCTCGGTCACAAGTCCTTTTTTCACATAGCGCTTTGGCATTGAGAGGATATCGATCATCAAACCCATGCGATGAAATCTGGCGAGTCTCTGGTTACGTCCCCATTTACGTTTGTGCTCACGAACCACTGTGTTCTTGCTGAAATAACTCTCCAGCTCTTCCAGCTTTCTATGTTCGGCAAATAACATCAGTCCCAGGATGACGAACGTCAAAATAATCAACAGGGTGACGTAGACGAAAAAAAGGTCCATGACTACGCATCTACCGGTTGGAATATAAAAACACCATCGATTTCCATGATCTTTCCACCTACGAACCCACCGAAATCGCCAACTTCGCTACCTCCCACATACCCTGCCCCAGCACCTCCGATAATTGCGCAGGCCAGTCTGGCGTTAGCTTTCAGAGAAACCCCCAACACCATATCGCAAGCACGGCGAGCAAATGCAGCCCCGTACTTCCCCCCGACAGCCGCCCCCGACACCGCCCCCACCAACCTCCCCGTCTCCACATACTTCGCCCTCCTGCACTGCGCCTCTCGCCCCGTCACACACGCCTCCTTGATCTCCAACCCCGCCACGCCCACATCCAGCGCCACGCCGAGATAGGTCCCTTTGCCCAGCCACTTCGACATTTGCGCGGTCTCCCGAATCCGCTGTGCATACCCGGCGATCTCACCTTTATGCAGATAGCTTTTGGTCGATATTCCCAGCACCTTTTTCAACGATTCATGCCCCTGCAACCCTGTGCCAAAACGTGCCGCGCCTTGCAGTTGCAGGTCCAGGCGGCGGAACAGGGTCTGGCGCTGTTGGATAAAGGCATCGCGGTCCAATGCACCGTCTTTCAAGCGCTGATGCAACTGCTCGATTTCTTCCAAGGTCTGCGCCACGTCATTCAGATGCCGCGCCCAGGCCGCTGTGGCGCTGCCGATGCCTATGGAGCTGTACGCCATAAAGCTTTGTAACAAGTCATAGTTGTCGATCAAGGCCTTGCCGGTGGATGAGTTCATGTCCAGGTTGCGTCGCACTGCTTCGGCATGGCGCATCAACCAGGCTTCCTCGCCGGAACAACTTACGCTGTGGGGATCGGGAATAATCACCAACTGCCCCGGCGTGACCAGGCCGGGGCGCAGGTGCCGGTTCAACACATCAAAATGCTCGGAACGTTGGCGGGTCGGGGCGCTGCCCATCAGGCGGGATTTCAAGCTGTGGGAGTCCGTGGTGCGGTCGTTGATATAGCTCTGCGCCATGCCCTACATCCGGGATGCAAAGAAGATGGCGTGGAAATATAAGCAAGCGCCTATGCCCCGGACACAAGCGCAGGTGGGGTGAAGCGCATTTGGGAAGTTGCCTACTGGGTGAGGAAATAGCGCCTACGGAAACGCCCCTAATAGCCGGTCATCTCCAAGTAACCCACCCCACCGTCAAAGCGCACCGGGCCTTCCCAGTACGGAATACTCAGGTTCATCCAGGCGTTGGGGTTAAGCGCCTCGGTGGTGATGTCCAGCTGTTTGCTGGGGATCTTCAGCGACCAGCGCGTCGGTATCTGGCGCCCATCGATGGCGGTAGTGTGCAACGGCGTCAGTTGGATATCGCCATTGTGCAGGGTCTGGGTACGGCCTTCGCGGTCGATCCAGGTGCCGGTCAGGTAGGGCGCACCGTCGGTTTGCCGCACCCGGAACAGCATCAATTGTGCGCCGCGATCCAGGTGCAGGGAGAACCAGTCCCAGCCGCTCTGGCTGGCGCTCAGCGGTTGGCTGCTCCATTCGCGGTCGAGCCAGGCGGGGCCGCTGACCTGATAGGTCTTGCCATCAATGCTTACGCTGCCCTCGGCGCTAAAGAATGGCTGGCTGTAGTAATACGACGCCTGGCCCTGATCGGATTTGCGGCTGTAGCCGTTGTCGCCCTGTAACACCAGCGGGCGCTGGGAGGTCAGGCGCAGGTCGTAGGCAAATTGCGCACCGTGGGCCTTGAGTTGCATGTCGTTCAATGCGCCGGTGACACCGGGGCGGCTGGCGAAATTCCAGTCATCGATCCAGGCATTGAACGGCGCCGCT
The DNA here is from genome assembly GCF_007858255.1 of Pseudomonas rhodesiae. Classification (GTDB taxonomy): domain Bacteria; phylum Pseudomonadota; class Gammaproteobacteria; order Pseudomonadales; family Pseudomonadaceae; genus Aquipseudomonas; species Aquipseudomonas rhodesiae. Next base: position 186,836 of record NZ_VFEU01000010.1, read on the forward strand.
TGCGCCCCGGCCTGGCCCACGCCGCCACGGGCAAAGCGTTCGGCGGCGTAGTGGCGGGTGGCGGATGTGACGGCTGCATGTCCGAGCCACAGGGTGGAGTCGTGCCAGCCCGGTTGGGTGGGCCCGGCCTTCAGGGCGTTGCGAAACAATGTCCACTGCACACCGAACTGATTGCCCTGGGCATCCTTGAGATTGGCGGTGACGTACCACCATTCGATGCGATACCCCGCGTGGGGGCCATGGTCTTCGGGAAAGCTGAAGACTTCGCCGGGCACCACTTGGGCAAAGTCCGCCGCATCGCTGCCAAGGCCGGCGAAGCTTTCCGCGGGCGCTGGGGCTTTATCGCAGGCCGCCAGCAGCCACAGCACAGCCCAACACAACGACTTAACCTTCATGGGCAAATGTCCTCAACAAGTCCGCCGGACGGCTGCGATACAACTGCCACAGCGGCCAGGCCGAAGCCAGCAACGTGGCCAGCAGTGCCAGGCCCAGCAATTGCGCCAATTGCCACGGGAACACCTGCAACGGCAGGCGCCAGCCGAACGCCTGCACATTGATCACCGCGTCCAGGCACCACGCCAGCAGCAGCCCCAGCGGCAGCGCCAGGCACAAGGTGAGCACCGCCAGCAGCCAGGTCTGGCCCAGGTTGAGCAGCATCAATTGTCGCCGCGTCACGCCCAGCGCCCACAGCGGTGCGAGTTGACCGAGGCGGCTCTGGCTCTGGGTCAGCAAGCTGATGAACAACGCCACGCCCGCCACGCCAAGGGTCAGGCTATTGAGCGCGGCGGTGGCGGCGAAGGTGCGCTCGAACACCTGGCTCGACCAGCCCTTGAGTTGCTGCTGATCGATGATGCGGCTGTCCTCCAGGGCAAACACCCGTTGCAGGTCACGGATCAGCGCCGGCACATCGGACGGCGCGACCCGCAGGTTGAAACGCGACGGCGACAGGCCCGGCCAGTGGCTGAGCAAGTGGGTGGCATTGATCAGCAGATGGCCCTTGGGGTTGCCGTAGTCGGCGTAGATGCCCACCACCTTCGGTGTCCACGGCCCCTGCGGCGTTGACAGGTTCAGCGTTTCGCCCACGCTGACTGCCAGGCGGCGCGCCAGTTGCTCGCTGAGCATCACGCTGTCGCCGTCACGCAATTGGTCCCAAGGCGCGCGCGCCGCTTCCAGCAACGGCCAGTGCTGCCGATAGGTGGGATCGTCGACCACCCCTGACAGGTCCGCCGGCCAGCCTTGCACCTGCACCGCCACCTGCCAGGTGGGCAGTACCGCACGCACCCGTGGTTGCTGCGCCAGCCAGGTGCCCAGTTGCTCGGCCTGGGCCGGGCTTTGGGGGTTGAGGTACAGCTCGGCGGTCAGGCGTTGTTCCAGCCAATGATTGAAAGTATGGCGAAAGCCCGAGGTCATGGAACCGGCACCGATATTGGCGGCCAGCGCCAACAGCAACGCCATCAGCGCCAAGCTCAGGGCCGGCAGTTGCTGACGGCAATCGGCGAGAAACCATTGGCCGAGCACCGAGCGACTGCGGCCCAGCACTGCTTTGAGCAAGCCGTTAAGCAACACCGGCAACCCCAGGGCGGCGCCCAGCAGCAACGCGGCCATCAACACAAAGCCGGCGGCCAGGCTATCGCCGCGCCACAGCGCCAACAGGGCCACCAGCAGCGCGGCGGCGGCCACGTAGCCTTGACGCCGCAACCAGCGCCCGTGGGCCTCGTGCCAGGCTTGGGCATTGGCCAACGCCAGCAACGGCAGGCGCGCTGCACGCCATAGGCTACTGGCGCCGGCGAGCAAGGCGCCGAGCAGGCTAACGCCCAAACCGGCCAGCCACCAGCCTGGGTTCAGGCTCAATTGCCCCGGCACTTCGGCGCCATACAGACCGCGCAGGCTGGCGGCCACATCCGGCAGCAACAGGCTGGCCAGCAGGTAACCGCTGGCCACGCCGAGCACGCCGCCGAGCAACGCCAATGCACCCAACTCCACCCCTAAGCCGACGATCAGGCAACGCGCGCTGACGCCGCAGGCACGCAAGGTGCGCAGTAACCCACGCCGCTGCTCCAGGGCCAGGCCGATGGCGGCATGCACGATAAACAGCCCGACTACGAAGGACAAAAAGCCCAGTGCGTCGAGGTTCAGGTGAAAGCTCTCGGTCAGCCGCGCGAGGTTGTTGTCCTCGCCTTGCTTGAGTTGGAGCCCGGCGGGCGGCGTGGGGCGGTCGGCGGCGAAGGCGTTGTCCAGCAACAGGCGTGACAAACCCTCGGGCATCCCCAGCAACGGCTGGGCGAAAGCGATATCCATGAGCAACAGCCCAGGCGCCATATCCGCTTGGGCCTGCAACGGCGGCAGGCGCTGCCCATTCAGCGTCAAGGGTTGCTCACCCGCTTGCAGCCCGAGGGCTTGCAAGGTTTGCGGGGCGACCCAGGTGCGGCCCGGCGGCGCGAAGAACGCCAGCATCTGCGCCTGGCTCAAGCGCTGCCCCGCTACCGCGCCACTGCCCGGCAGCGACAGCGGATCGATGCCCATCAATTGCAGGCGCAGGTCTGCATGCCCTTGAAGTTGCACCCTGCCCTGCACCACCGGCGACACCGGCCACCCGGCACGGCGCAACTGGGCAAACAGTGTCTGGGGAAAACTGGCGCCGTCCGGCATCGCGAGGCTGGCCTGGGGTTCGCCGCCGATCAATTGGCTGGCGCGGGCGTAGCTGTCGCGCGCCTGGCTGTTGAGGGCTTGCACCCCGGTCAATAACGCGGTGGCCAGCCACAGGCCGGTGAGCACGCTGAAAAACTGCACGGGATGGCGTCGCCAATGGCTGAGCAAGGCGCGCAACGTCCAATAGAACACCGCCACCTCAGACCGCTCCCGCCGCTACGACCTGGCCGCGATGCAGCACTACCTGGCGATCCAGTCGTGCAGCGAGGCGTGGGCTGTGGGTGACCATCAACAGGCTGGTGGGGCTGTCGCGCAACAGGTCGAGCATCAGTTGCAGCACCTCGTCGCTGGTGGCTTCGTCGAGGTTGCCGGTGGGCTCGTCGGCCAACAACAGCCGCGGACGCGAAGCCAGCGCACGCCCCACCGCGACCCGCTGCTGCTGGCCGCCCGAGAGTTGCTCCGGGTAACGCCTGAGCAAATCCCCCAGGCCCAGGCGCTCGATCAATTGGGCCTGCCAATGGGCATCGAAACGCCCCGCCAGCCGCGCCTGGAATGCCAGGTTGTCGGCCACCCGCAAACTGCCGATCAGGTTGAATTGCTGAAACACCAGGCCGATGTCCGTGCGCCGCCAGTGCGCCAGTTGCGCCTCGCTCATCCGGTCCAGGCGCTGTTCGCCGATCTGGATACGGCCACTATCGACTCGATCCAACCCGGCCACCAGATGCAACAGCGTGCTCTTGCCGCTGCCCGACTCCCCCATCAACGCCAAGCTGCTGCGTGCGGCCAGGTGCAGATCGACACCGGCCAGCACCGTCAACGGGCCCTGAGGAGTGACATAGCTTTTAAACACGCCTTGCACCTGCAACATGGGAGCACTCGTTTGATGGGTGGCCATCGAGGATAACGGCTGCGGTCCGAGCCCACGCAAATTTTTCACATGGATTTCACCGGACGGCCACCCGTCACTCTTTAAATTGCCGGCCAAGCGTCATCCGTCGGCAACTTGTTAGTTGCTACGCCTGGCAACTTTTAAACGCTCCATGTTCAGCGAAAAGACAGCCGCTCTGTGACAGCTTCTGGCTCCACTCAAGGCACTCGCCAACATGTCGCGCCCAATAAATAAAACGCTGGCGACAGCGCCCAAGGTGAATGAAGTGGTTGACCTGACCCTGACCAAGCCACGCGCACACCGGCACTTTCTCAAGCGCTTGTCAGCGCTCTGGCTGGGCATTGCGGTAGTTGCCTTGCTCGTGACTGCTTTCATGAACTGGCCCTTATCGCCACGGGACTTGGGTGTCGGCAATCGCCTGCTGAGTTCATCGGTGTTGCCGCTCTGGCGCGATGGCGACTTGATCGTACTGGTGCGCCATGAAGAGCGCTGCGACCGTTCGAGCAACCCGTGCCTGGGCCCCGTCGAAGGCCTGACGATCAAAGGCAGCCAACGCGCCGAACAACTCGGCAAAGCCTTTAAATCCTTGGGCATGGAAGGCAGCGACGTGCTCGCCAGCCCGGCTATTCGTACCGCCCAGACGTCCCGCTTCATGTTCGGCAAGACCGATGTCACCGCCAGCCAGCAAGCCGTCTGCGGCGCGGCCATGGGCGAGGAATTGCTCAGCCATAAACAGCCCGGGCGCAACCTGGTGTTCGTCACGCACAGCGGCTGCATCGCCGACTTTGAAACCCATCTGGGCTACCCCCGTGCGCGGTTTCCCGAGTACGGCAGTGCACTGTTCGTGCAAGTTCTGCCCAACGGTAAGTTCAAAACCCTGGGCATTGTTAATAACCCCGATTGGCCCGCTGCCCTCAAGCAACTTTAAGCACAGTTACAACAACCGCCACAGCGTGTTCAGCAAAAAGACAGCCCTGTTCTGGCATGTTGAATTGCGTCTTTAAATCAGGACGCCATGACTCTTTCTCGCCACTTAGTGAACGCTTTGGTTCTTCCGCTATGACTTTATTAGTTCAAACAGTCTCCATAAAACGTCAAGGAGCGACGTTGCCATGCCCCGCATAAAACCGTTGCACCTGCTGTTATTGGCCTTCGCAGGGTTTTATCTGCTGCCCTTGGGCCTGCACGGTTTGTGGACGCCGGATGAAACCCGCTACGCCCAGGTCAGCCAGCAAATGCTGCTCAGCGGCAACTGGGTGGCACCGCACTTTATGGGCATGCGCTATTTCGAAAAACCCGCCGGAGGCTATTGGCTGATCGCCCTGGGCCAAGCCGTGTTCGGCCAGAACCTGTTCGGCGTGCGCATCGCCTCGGCCCTGACCAGTGGCCTGAGTGTGTTGCTGGCCTATCTGCTCGCCCGCCGCCTGTGGAATGATCCGCGCAAAACCTTCGCCTGCGCCCTGCTCTACCTGAGCTTCGGCTTGATCGCCGGCCAAGCCGGGTATTCCAACCTCGATCCGCTTTTCACGCTGTGGGTCAACCTGAGTCTGGTCGCGTTGTGGTTTGCCCTCGACAGTCAAACACTGCCTGGCCGACTGAGCGCCTGGGCCATCGTGGGGCTTGCCTGCGCCATGGGCTTTATGACCAAAGGCTTTCTGGCCTGGGCGCTACCTGTATTGATCGCGGTGCCCTATATGCTCTGGCAACGGCGCCTGGGGGAATTGCTGCGCTACGGCCCACTGGCGGTACTAGTGGCGGCGCTGGTGTGCTTGCCCTGGGTGTGGGCGATTCATGTGCAGGAACCGGATTTCTGGCGCTTCTTTTTCTGGAACGAACATATTCGCCGCTTCAGTGCCGAGGATGCGCAGCATGTGCGGCCGTGGTGGTTTTTCCTGCCAATCATGACTGTGGCGTGCCTGCCCTGGGCGGGGCTGCTACCCAACACCCTGCGCAAGACCTGGCAGGAAAAAACCCAGGCCCCCATTCGCTTCCTGGCCCTGTGGCTACTGCTGCCGCTGGGATTCTTCAGCCTCAGCAACGGTAAGCTGCCGACCTATATCATGCCGTGCCTGCTGCCGCTCGCCCTGCTCATGGGGCACACCTTGATCGACCTGATCAGCCAAGGCAAAGCCCGGTCGATCGGCCTTAACGGCCTGCTTAATTTCGCCATTGGCATGGCGGCGATGATCGGCCTGATTTACCTGCAAATCGCCCGACCGCTATACGGCAATAGCCATGCCGAGATGTTCAGCCTGTCCCTGACCTTTATCGTGCTGTTGATGTGGATTCTGACCAACCTGCTGCAAGCCTTCCGCCCGTTGACGCTGTGGGCCATGCCGACCCTGGGCATCGGCCTGCTGGTGGTACTGCTGCCGGCCGGCATGCCGGCACTGATCACCGACAACGAAATGCCCGACCAATTCGTGCAAGAACACCTGGGCGAACTGCAGCAAACCAGCGCCTTGCTGAGCAACCAACTGGAAAGCGCCAGCGCCCTCGCCTGGCGCCTGCAACGCCCTGACGTGACGCTGTACAACACCGAGGGCGAATTGCGTTACGGCCTGCAATACCCCGATGCCGCGCAGCGTAAGGTGGACGTGACGCAGGTTCAGGACTGGCTCAAAGAGGCCCGCCGTCACGGCCCGGTCGGCGTGCTGCTGCGGGTCGGCAGCACCAGCGAAATGGCCGAGGCTGGGCAACTGCCGCTGGGTGGTAAACGCTATAACAAAGGCTATCTGGAACTGACCCTGTACCCGCAGGTGCCCTGATGCCGGTCTATCCTCGCAGCGAACGTGGCGCCTTGCTGTTACTGCTCGGCGTCTGTGCCCTGTTGCTGTTGTGCGGGCTCGGCGCGCGTGACCTATGGGGGCCGGAAACCCGTTGGGCGAACATTGCCTTGCAGATGTTGCAGAGCGGCGATTACTTCGACCCTTACCTCAAAGGTGCGCTGTATTACGACAAACCCCTGCCCTCCTACTGGATGATCACCGGCATGGCGCACCTGATGGGCGGCCTGGGCCCGTGGTCGCTGCGCTTACCCTCGGTCATCGCTGCGTGGTTGAGCGTGTGGCTGATCTACCTGCTCGGCGAGCGCCTGTTTCGCAGAGGCACCGGTCTGATCGCGGGCTGGATGCTCGCCACCACGTTCTACTTCCTCTTCTGGGCGCGGGTGGCCACGGCGGATGTGCTGACTCTGTGCGGCGTCCTCGCCGCCGTATGGTGGTACTGGCGTGGGCCGGACGACACACGGCTGGGACGTTACACCGTGTTCTGCCTGTTACTGGCAGCGACGTCGCTGTTCAAAGGCTTGATCGGCGTGGTGCTGCCAGGCCTGGTGTTGCTGCCGCACCTGCTCAGCAAGCAGCGCTACAGGCAGCACCTCAACCTGCGCTTGTTACTGGCCGCACTGATTGGCGGCGCGGCATATGCGGTGCCGTTCGTGTTATCCCACCGCTACGGCGCGGCGACTTACGGCGAGAGCGGCCTGGCGTTGGTGTTCCGGGAAAACGTGGTGCGCTTCTTCGATCCCTTCGACCACATGGGGCCGATCTACACCTACCTGATCTACCTGCCCGCCTACACCCTGCCCTGGACGCCGTGCTGGCTGCTGGGTCTGTGGCTGGCCGTGCGGCACTGGCGCCATACGCCTGCCAATGTGCGCTGGCTGGTTTGGGGCTTGGGTCTGTTGTTTGTGTTTTTTACCGCCAGCGGCAGCCGACGCAGTTACTACGTGCTGCCGCTGGTGCCATTCGCCCAGCTGTTGGCCGCTTGGTGGTTGAGCGAACGCCTGGCGAAAAAGCCGGCCAGTGGGACGCGCTGGCACAAGGGTTTCGCCATCGCCGCCGTGGTGATGCTCGGTGTGCTCGGCGTGGCCTACCCCTGGAGCAACGGCAATGGCGGCGTCACCCGCTTTGCCGAGGATGTACGCACCGAGGCGGTCAAAACCGCGCCGTGGGATCAATGGCAGATGGTCATGTTGGAAGTCGACAACAAGGTGCCCCTGTACCTGCAAAACCAAGGCAACGCGTTCTACTACGTCAGCCAGGCCCAAAACTTCCCGCGCCAAGGCGACAGCGCCGCGTTCATGGCTTGGCTGGACACCACCAGCGGCCGGCACTTCGCCCCAGAGCGCACGATTATCGTCACAGCGTTCTCCAAGGACGACCCGACGCCACTGGCTTACCTCGCCGCAGACCATCAGGTCATCACGACACAACCGGATAACGGCGAACGGCTGTTCCGGGCGAGGCAGGACGGCAGCAAAGCATTCATTCCGCGCCAGCCCTGAAAGGGGCGATTGACTTGACTGCCGCCCTCTTGCCCCGATATCCAAACGAATAGGTCCCCACCCCTGAAGCCCGACGGCTGAAACGATTAAAGCGCTGTAAGACATTGGCTACTGATTGGCGAGGTCAACCAGAGTGCTTGCCTGTCTCTCGCTAAATATTATCCATAAATTTCATATAGTTAGGATAAATCAAAAATTTGACCCCCAGATCCATATCCGGAAACGCCCTTCAGAAACGTCGAATTAATGACGCGATTTTTATGGCACGTTGTCTACCTCGTTTCAGCTGGATAAGTAGGATCAGGCGCTTATGCTTCAAGCAAACTCCCAGGGCGGCCATTAACAGTGCTGAACCTTGACGCTCGGCGGGCCATGGATGCCCAGCCACACGAACCCGAGAGCCCACATTTCTACGCGCAACTGGGCGAGGTGATTGCCCATAGCGGCCACGCCCATTTCGCCGACCATCTGCTGCAGTTGGTCAACCGATCGGTGCCTGCCCAATGGGTCGACCTCAGTGAGTGGACCCTGGGTGAATTGCCCGGGCACGTCCTCGACATCAAGCGGCTGGGCAGCGCCGGCCACCCGCACGCACGGCCGCCATGCCTGACGTCGGGGCAGGACCAGCCGTTGCTGCGGGACATGCTCGACATGCAGGACCCGTTGCTGATCCAGATAAACCCAAGGATCAACAACCTACACCAGTGCCACCTGGTGTCACGCCAAGGCAACCGACGCTGGGTGATCTCGCTGTACCGATCCGACACCGAACGCGGCTTTGCCTTGGCACAGCTGTCATTCCTCAAGCGACTGTCGGATACCCTGCTGCCGCTGCTCGAACACCACGTACAACTGCTGCATCAGGTACCGCGTAATCCGGATCACGCGCTGCCCGAACAATCGCAGTTGCACCGTGCGTTCTACCAACGCCTGTCCCTGGACGCCGTCAGCCTGTCCGCGCGCGAGCAACAGGTGTGCCTGGGCCTGTTGACCGGCGGTACCGTGCCGCAGTTGGCGCAAAAGCTCAGTGTGAAAAACAGCTCGATCGAAACCTACTTCAAACGCGCCGCCACCAAGCTGGGCGTCAGCGGCCGGCACGGGTTAGCCAAGTGGATGATCGGCGCGGCAGCGTCTGGATACGAAGCAGGATGAAGCCAGGTCCGCCCACCACAGAAGTCTCACCCTTCACACCTGGCCCGCTGCTCATCCTATTTGCAGTTGCCACAGAAACGATCACACCATCGCCAGACTGAACGGCGAGAACTCCGCAAACCGCCAGCGCAAGGCCAATGCCGCCGGGCGCCGAACCCTGTGCTCCACGGTCACTGTCCACACGCGCTGAGCGCCTTCGAACAGCGCCACTTGCGGCCCGTCCAGGATCAGCGTGGTGCGCCCGACAAGCTGCAACACATCCCCCGTGTCGAAATCGATAAACAACAGCCCTGCCACCGGGTTGGCCGCCAGGTTGCCCAGGGTGTTGAAGAACAGGTTGCCGGCGTAGTCAGGAATGGTCAGCACGTTGCCGTCGACGCGCACGAAACCGGTATTGCCGCCCCGGTGGGAAACGTCCACCGCGCGCTCGCTGCCGGTGTCGACGTAACTGGCGACGAAGAAGGTGTCGGCGTTGCGAATCAGGTGCTGCGCGGCGGCATCCAAGTGATCGTAGCGCTCAACCGCACTCCCCGGTTTGCGGGCGACGCCTTCGACCGGGCGCAATTGGATGTACTTGGGGCAATTACCGAAGGTGTGCACCACCTCGATCGACAATCCTTCGTGGTCAAGAGCGCCGATGCGGCCGTTCATGCGATTGCGACGACGGGTATTGAGGTCGATGCCGAGTACGCCCACCGACGCGCCCTGATGCAGACCCGCACGGGCCGGATCGCCCGCCGAGGGCAGGCTGTCGATCTGCAAGCGCTGCGGGTCGGGCGAATGCACAAAGCCCGGCGCACCTTCCACCAGGGTCGCCCAGGGAAGGCCTTGCGTATCCACCGCGCCCAGCACCAGGTACGGCAGCAAGGGGTAGAAATCCCGGTGCTGTTCGGGCAAGTGGTCGCGAATCACCTTGGGCCCGACCATCGCCATGCGCTCTGCAACGCCGGCGCTGTGCTGCATCTGCCGTTCGCCGGCATGCCAAGGGGACTGTTCGATCGGGTTCATAGGGCCACCTCCAATTAGGGATAGGCGAATGCTGCGCCCCGATACGCGACGGGGGAATCACCACCTCCGGCAATCCACTGTTACGCCAACTGAAATGCCGGATGCCCGCGCAGCGCGCTCACACAGTGTTCGACAAAACTGCGCACGCGCATCGGCGCCTGCCTGCCCTCGCGGTACACCACCTGCACCGGCAGCGGTGGTCCGTCGAAGTCCGGCAGCACACGGCGTAGTGCGCCGCTGAGCAAATGCTCATGCACCGGATAACTGAGGCACTGCAACAATCCAGCGCCCTGTACGGCGGCATTGATCGCGCCTTGCACCGTGGAGCAGGCCAGACGCGCGCGGGTGCGGAACGGGTCGTGGGGGGCGGGGCTGGCGATCAAGCGATGCTGCTTGAGTTCATCGGGGTGGTTGGGGTCACCGTGGGCAGCCAGGTAATCGGGGCTTGCGCACAGAATGGGTCGCACCTGGCCCAAAGGTCGCGCGATCAGCGCTGAGTTGGGCAATTCGCCCACCAGGATCGCCACATCCAGCCCCTCCTCGTGCAGGTTAGGGTGAGGGTCCTGATAGCGCACCCGCAAGCGCATGTCGGGGTAGTTCGCCAGATAGTCGGCCAATACCGGCGCCATCACGTAGCGGCTGAACAGTAACGGCAAACACACCCGCAGGCTGCCCTGAACCTGCATCTGCAAGCCCTTGGCCGAGGCTTCGGCGGCGTCGACGGCGGCCAGCAACCGCACGCAATCGGCCAGGTAGGCGGCGCCGGCAGTGGTGAGGCTGACGCCGCGGGTGCTGCGCTGCAACAACGCCACCCCCAGACGCGCCTCCAAACGGGCAATGGCGCGCACCAAGGTCGGGCCGGAAACCCGTGCAGCGCGCGCCGCCGACGCCAGGCTCGGTTGCCCGGCCAGCGCGGCGAACAGCTGCATGTCGCGATAACGCTCCATCAAAGCGAGTGCCGGTGGGACGGGTTCAGCGCAGCATCCTGGCTCAGGCGCTGGCTGAGAAAGTCGACAAAGGTGTTGACCCTGGCCGGCACGCGCCCACGGTTGTGGAACACCACCTGGATCGGCAGCGGCGGCGGCTCGAAGGCGTCCAGCACAATCTCCAGCTCACCGGCCGCCACCGCCGCCGCGACCTGATACGACAGCACCCGCGTCATCCCCCAGCCCAGCCGCGCCAGGTGGATCGCCGCGTTATTCGCCGAGACCACCAGGCGTGGGGTAATCGGCACCGTCAGCGAGCGACCGTCGTCGACGAATTGCCATTCGCTGACCACTTGGCTGGCGGACGAGGTGGCAATCGTAGCCTCGCGCAACTGCCCGGGATGTTCGGGCCGGCCATGCCGCTCCAGATAGCCCGGTGCAGCACACACCACGCGGCGCACTTCGCCGACTTTTAGCGCCTGCTGCCCCGGCTCATGCAGATGGCCAATACGCACGGCCACGTCGACACCTTCATCGGCCATGTTCACCACACGATCGACCAGCAGCGCGTTGATCGTCACCTGGGGGAATCGGTCGAGGTATTCGCCCAGCAGCGGCGCCACATACAGCTCGCCGAACAGCACCGGGGCGGTCACCGTCAGGTGGCCCCAGGGGCTGGCGTAACTGCCCGCCGCCGCCTCCTCGGCCTCGTCCAACTCGGCGAGGATGCGTCGGCAATCTTCCAGATAACGCTGGCCGGCTTCAGTCAGGTGCAGGCTGCGGGTGGTGCGCGCCAGCAGCTGTGTGCCGAGGCGTTGTTCCATTGCGGCGATGGCACGGGTCACGCTGGGGGGCGACGTATTTAACCGCCGTGCTGCCGCAGCGAAGCCCTGCTCCTCGGCCACCGCCAGAAACACCTGCATTTCATGAAATCGGTCCATTGACGCTCCCTAGCTCGATTGCAAACCGACGGCTGTGCGCGGCATACCGACAAAACCCGGCAGGGCTTCGATGCGCCCCAACCAGGCGCGTACCTGAGGGTAGTCGGCCAACGACACATTGCCTTCCGGCGCGTGAGCTACGTAACTGTAGAACGCCACATCGGCAATGCTCGGCTGCTCGCCCACCAAAAACGGTGTCTGACTCAGTTGCTGCTCCAACAGGCTCAACAACCCATGGGCGCGGCTGATGGCCAACGGCGCATCCACATCGGCGCCAAACACCACCGCCAGCCGCGCGGTGGCAGGCCCTGCGTGCAGCGGCCCGGCGGCGGCCGACAGCCAGCGCTGGACCCGCGCCTGCCCCACCGGGTCACTCGGCAGCCATTGGCCGTTACCGTATCGGCTCGCCAGGTACATCAGGATCGCATTGGAATCAGCCAGCACCACGCCGCCGTCATCGATGGCCGGCACCTGACCGAAACTGTTGACGTTGGCCAGAAACGCCGCGCTTTTATGCGCGCCTTGCTTGAGGTCGACCAGGATAAATTCACTGGGCAGCCCCAACAGCGACAACATCAGCTCGACTCGATGGGAGTGGCCGGACAACGGAAAACCGTAGAGTTTGATCGCAGGCTGAGACATGACAGGCTCCAAAAAAAGTAGTGGGTAGGCAGCGCCGACCATCTTCCAGCGCTGCTGCCACCGATGGAATCACCACGCTTCACAATCGAGCATTTCATCTGGCGAAACAATGCCCATCCACATATATCCAGCACAGCGATGCAGGCGTATCGAGGTTTCATGGAAAAAATTCAAACTATCGCCAGCTGCACGGCTCAGAACTTCACGTTCAACGTTTAGCAGGAGGCGACATGCAGTATCGACAACTGGGCCATTCGGGTCTGCTGGTATCCGAAATCATACTGGGCACCGTACCGTTTGGCGGCCGCGCCGAGTTTGAGAAATGCGGCAGCGTCGACGTGCCCCAGGCCAGGCGCATGTTCGACATCGCGTTCGACGCCGGGGTAAACATGGTCGACACCGCCGACCTCTATTCCCATGGCTTGGCCGAGGAAGTGGTCGGCAAGGCGCTTGGCGACAAGCGCAACGACATCCTGCTGGCCACCAAAGGGCGCAGCCCGGTGGACAACAACCCGAACAACTCCGGCTCGTCGCGCTATCACTTGATCCGAGCCTGTGAAGCCAGTTTGAAGCGCCTGGGCACCGACCATATCGACCTGTATCAGCTGCACAACTGGGACGGTATGACGCCCATCGAGGAAACCCTCGAAGCCCTGCGCTTGTTGGTGGGTTCGGGCAAGATCCGCTATTTCGGCACCAGCAATTTCACGGCCTGGCAAATGATGAAAACCCTGGGCAAAGCTGAGTTGCACGGCATGCTCAAACCCATTACGCAACAGATCTACTACACCCCGGAATCCCGCGAGGCCGAGTACGAATTACTGCCGCTGGCCCTCGATCAGCACGTGGGCACCCTGGTGTGGGGACCGATGGGCGAAGGTCTGTTGACCGGCTCCACCCGCCGAGGGCAAAAGCCGCCGGCCAATACCCGCCAGGGCAGCGACTGGCCGGAACCCTACGTGCATGATCAGGAGCGCGCGCTGGACATCATCGAAACCCTCGCCTCGGTAGGCGACGAGCACGGCGTCTCGGTGGCGCGTACGTGCCTGGCATGGCTCAAGGATCGTCCGGGCATCACCTCGCTGATCGTCGGCGCGCGCACCGAGGAACACCTGCGCGATAACCTGGCGGCCACCGAGTTGAAGCTCACCGAGGCGCAATCCTCCCGCATCGAAGCCGTGACACGGCGCCAGCCGTTGTACCCGTACTGGCACCGCTTCACTGCCGGGATCGATCGCTTTGATCCGGCCGAACAGCCGTTCCTGGCCGAACACCGCAAGACCCTGGACGCGCGCCAGGACAAGTGAGGCAAGGCGGCCCTCTGCGCGAGGGCCGCCTTGCAATCGCCTACCATGCTGCCTATATTTGCGGCCTGGCGCGATCCACGCCACCTTCCGCGGAAAGGGCTGCGCCCAGGACACCGCAACACCCATCCGATTGCTACGACTCCCCACCTGACAGCGGAAAAAGGTAAGCCCAGGAGCTCGTATGTCGCCACTTCCTATCACCTCCACCACCGATGGTCGCCTCAACCTTGAGCAGCAGCGCAAGCGCGCCAAGGAATTGCTGCCGCAGCTCAAAGCCCAAGACCCCGGTGCGACCTTGTCCCAGGCCCAATGGCAGATCGCCAAGCAGTTGGGGTTCAGCAGTTGGCCCAAGCTCAAGGCCCATGTCGACGCCCTCGACTTTGCCGCGCGCCATCCCGATTTCCACGCCAGCGACGAAGCGCGCACCACCCATTGGCGCTGCGGCAGCGACATCGCCCACACCTTGCAACTGGCCGGCTTCCAGGGCCAGTTCCGCATGCTCACCGACCCGCTGTGCATGGGCCCGGTACGCGACCTGCCCGCCGAGGCGTTTCGCGCTCTACGCAGCGCCTTTATCAGCCAGGCCTTCGCCCTGGACTTGGCCACCGTGGCGCGCCGGGTCGACGATGAATACCAGCAATTACAGGCGCTGGCCGACGACACGCCGAGTGTGTTGTGGTGCGAAGCGGACGCGTATGACCAGCTGTTCCTGATCCGCGTCCTGGCCAGCCTGGACCGTGCTCCGCGCCAATTGGAGTTGATTGAAGTGGCGCAGATTCCAGGCGTCGAACGCTTTATCGGCATCGGCCAACTGGCCCCGGACGTGCTCGCCTGGCTGTGGCCACAGCGGCGCTTGATCGGTGACGACGCGGTGCAACTGGCCAAACAGGCCTGGTCGGCCTATTGCGATCCGTCACCGCTCAAACTGGCGCAACTGGCACACGCCTATCACCCCGCCCTGCCCTTGCTGGGCCCGGCCTTGTTGCGTCAGTTGCAAGAATTGCCTGGCGCCCAGGACGGCCTGTCGCTGACCGAACGCCTGGCCTTGACCAGCCTCGCCGACACCGGGCCCATGCCCTTCGGGCGTGTATTCGCCGACCTGATGGCCAAGCGCGAACCACTGCCGTTTCTGGGGGACATGATGTTCCATGCGCTGCTCCGCCCGCTCATCGATGGCGCGCAACCGTTACTTACCGAAAGCGCAACACAACTGGAATGGCCCCGTCGCGTGCTGACGCTGACGCCCCTGGGCCATCAGGTGCTCAGCGGCCAAGCCTATTGGCCCGACCACGCCTCACACGAACGCTGGGTCGGCGGCACTTGCATCCGCCCCGGCGAGCCACATTGGGTGATTGACCATGCGCTGCGGCCGCTCTGGAAGACCTGAGAAAATAGGTTTTTTTGTGGTGAGCGGGCTTGCCCCGCGCTGGGCTGCGAAGCGGCCCCAAAACCAAGCCCCTCGGTGTGCCCGATAAAAACACAGTGTCTGAAGTGGGGCTGCTTCGCAGCCCAGCGCAGGGCAAGCCTGCTCATACATGGACGCCCCCAGTATGCCAAGCACTCAATTCGTGAAAACACAGACGGGATAAGGTTGCAGCCATACATCCGGACTTTAAGTGAGGCGGTGCCTCTGTCCCTGATGGAATTCGCTGAT
>NZ_VFEU01000011.1 GCF_007858255.1 Pseudomonas rhodesiae
TTTGCCAAGTCAACCGAAACAGTCGTAAGCTGCATGAGGACGCTCCCTTCCGCTAAGTGTGGGTAACACTTTAACTTTGGCACATAGATGCCGTTAGGAAGGGGGCGTCCATTCCATTACCACAGCGAGCCCGCTCACAGGGTTATGCGTCAGCCTTTAAGACTTGTGTGGGTACCTGTGTCTATCTGAGGCAAGTCGAATCGTCGCTCCGCCCCTTCCACATTTATCCGCTTTACCTGAAGGCTTCAGCGCACCAGGCAAGGCTGCTTATTATCAAACCGCCACCCCGGAATCAGGAACTGCATCGCCACGCTGTCATCCCGCGCGCCCAGACCCATGCCTTTGTACAGTTCATGGGCGTGGGCCACGGCGTCCATGTCGATGTCCACTCCCAGGCCGGGTCGGGTCGGCACCTTCACATAACCCCCTTCGATTTTCAGCGGCTCGCGGGTCAGGCGTTGGCCGTCCTGCCAGATCCAGTGGGTGTCGATAGCGGTGATGTCGCCCGGTGCGGCGGCGGCCACTTGGGTGAACATCGCCAGGGAAATATCGAAGTGGTTGTTGGAATGCGAACCCCAGGTCAGGCCCCACTCGTGGCACATCTGCGCCACGCGCACCGAGCCTTGCATCGTCCAGAAGTGCGGGTCGGCCAGGGGGATGTCCACCGATTGCAGCTGGATCGCGTGGCCCATCTCGCGCCAGTCGGTGGCGATCATGTTGGTGGCGGTCTTGAGCCCGGTGGCGCGGCGGAATTCGGCCATGACTTCGCGGCCTGAGTAACCGTTTTCGGCACCGCAGGGGTCTTCGGCATAGGCCAGTACGTGGTGCTGGTCGCGGCACAGGCGGATGGCTTCTTTCAGCGACCAGGCGCCGTTGGGGTCGAGGGTGATGCGCGCCTCGGGGAAGCGTTCGGCCAGTGCGGTGACCGCTTCGATTTCGGCATCGCCGCTTAGCACGCCGCCCTTGAGCTTGAAGTCATTGAAGCCATATTTGGCCTGGGCCGCCTCGGCCAGGCGCACCACCGCCTCGGCGGTCAGGGCGGTTTCATGGCGTAGGCGGAACCACGCATCGTCGCTGTCGGCCTCGTTGCGATAGGCCAGGTCGGTGGCCTTACGGTCGCCGACGTAGAACAGATAGCCAAGCATTTTCACCGCATCGCGCTGCTGGCCTTCGCCGAGCAGTGCGGCCACCGGCACTTCGAGAAACTGCCCCAGCAAGTCGAGCAAGGCGGCTTCCATGGCGGTCACCGCATGGATGGTGATGCGCAGGTCAAAGGTTTGCAGGCCACGCCCGGCGGCATCCCGCGAGGCAAAAGTGCTGCGCATGCGGTTGAGGATGCGCTGGTACTGGCCGATGGGTTGGCCGACCACCAGGCTGCGCGCGTCTTCCAGGGTTTCGCGGATGCGTTCGCCGCCGGGTACTTCGCCGACGCCGGTGTGGCCGCTACTGTCCTTGAGAATCACGATATTGCGCGTAAAGAACGGCCCATGGGCGCCGCTGAGGTTGAGCAGCATGCTGTCGTGGCCGGCCACGGGGATGACCTGAAAGTGAGTGACGATTGGCGTAGTCATGGCAGGTTCCTGATTGAGCTTAAAGAGGTTTGCTGAGAGCGGTGCTGGGCACTGTGCCGGGCGCAGTCAAGGTGGACGAGGGCGTGGTCTTGGCGAAGAACACCAGGATCGCCGCCAGTACCGAGGTGCCGGCCAGGCCGTAGAGGCCGCCTTGGATCGAGCCGGTGGTCTGCTCCAGGAACCCAAACGTGGTTGGCGCAACAAAGCCGCCCAGGTTGCCGATGGAGTTGATCAGCGCGATCACCGCCGCGGCGATGCGCACATCCAGATAGCCCTGGGGGATCGGCCAGAACAGCGAAGACGCCGACTTGAAACCAATCGCCGCGAAGCAGATCGCCACAAAGGCGAAGATCGGCCCGCCGGTGGTGGACATAAACATGCCCGCCGCCGCAATCAACAGCGCCGCCGCGACCCAGGCCTGCTGGAATTTGAACTTGCCCGACAGCGAGGCGAAGGCATACATGGCGATGATCGAGATCAGCCACGGGATCGAGTTAAAGAAACCCACCTGCACATCGCTGAGGTCGCCCATCTTCTTGATAATGCTCGGCAGCCAGAAGGTTGCGGCGTAAATGGTCAGTTGGATGCAGAAGTACAGCGCGCAGAACAACAGAATCTGGCGGTCTTTGAGCAGTTGGCCGAGGGTCGGCTTGACGCTGGTCAGCGCCTCGCGCTCGCGCTGTTCCTGGTCGATGGCGTCCACCAGTGCGTCCTGTTCTTCGCGGGTCATCCATTTGGCGTCGTGGGGCTTGGAATCGAGCCAGAACCACACGAAGAACCCGATGGCCACCGAGGCCAGGCCTTCGATGGCGAACATCCACTGCCAACCGTGCAGGCCAAACCCTTCGATCTGCAGCAGTGCACCCGACAGCGGGCCGGAGATCAGCGAGGCCACCGCCGAGCCGCTGAGGAAAATCGCGATGGCTTTGCCGCGCTCCACACCCGGCAGCCAGCGTGTGAAGTAGTAGATCACCCCTGGGAAGAAACCAGCCTCGGCCACTCCCAGCAGAAAACGCAGAATATAGAAGTGGGTTTCGTTCTGGATAAACGCCATCAGCGTGGCGACGATGCCCCAGGTGAACATGATGCGGGTCAGCCAGATACGCGCGCCGACCTTTTGCAGCAGCATATTGGAGGGCACTTCGAAAAGCGCATAACCAATGAAAAACAGCCCGGCGCCAAAGCCATAGGCGGCCGCGCCGATGCCTAGGTCATGCTCCATGTGCGTGCGCACGAAGCCGATATTGACCCGGTCGATGTAGTTGAGGATGAACATGATCACGAACAGTGGGAGCACATGGCCCTTCACTTTGCTCACGGCGCGCGCGAGGACCGGACTGCGTTCTGAAGCAACAGCTGCGTGGTTTGAATTGTTCACAATTCAAGACTCCCCCTGATTATTTTTATGCGGGTTTGGATGCTTTGTTGATAGACATCATACAAGTAGTTTTCTTGAGGTCGCAATGCGCTGCTCGGGATTTGTTCTTATAAAGCCCGCTATTCAGTGGGTATTTTGGTTATTTCTCAGCTTTCACTGGGTTTTTTGGCGGTTGTTAAGCCCGGAGTGTGGTCTCTGTCAAAGGACCCTAATAGAGCTTGATGTGTGATGTTGTCATACAAGTAAGAGGGTTTCGGATTCGTGTCACGCCGAACAGGCAGAATGTTAAGCTCCTCCCCAGCCCAGCCCCTTGGACCCGTCGCAATGCCCATCCAACCCCCAGCCACCCCGCGCAAACGCTCCACCAACCTGGCTCAAGGCGTGGTCGATGATCTGACCCAGCGCATCCTGCTGGGGCAGTTGAAACCCGGTGAAAAACTGCCGTCCGAATCCACCATCGTTCTCGAACACGGCGTGAGCCGCACGGTGGTGCGTGAAGCCATTTCCAAGCTGCAGGCGTCCGGGCTGGTGGAGACGCGCCACGGCATCGGCACCTTTGTGCTGGAGCCGCGCCCCCAAGAAGGCTTGCGTCTGCATGTGGACACGGTGGCCAGTGTGCGCAACATGCTGGAGCTGCGCCTGGGCCTGGAGGTGCAGGCGGTGGCGCTGGCTGCGGGGCGACGCTCCGATGCGCAACTGGCCCATATGCGCCAGGCCTTGGATGACTATCAGGCGTCCCTGGCCAACAACGACAGTTGTGTGGAAGAAGATAAACGCTTCCACCAACTGATTGCCGAAGCCACCGGCAATACCTTCTTCACCGAGATCATGCAGCACCTGGGCAGCGCTATGATTCCGCGCAGCCTGGTCAAGGGCGCCGAGCGTGGTGGTGCGGACTTCGCAAAGCTGGGGCAGTTGGCGCACCTGGAGCATGAGGCGATTTTTAACGCGATCAAGCGTCAGGATGCGGACGCGGCCCGCGCAGCCATGGTGCTGCACCTGACCAATAGCCGGGACCGGTTTTCCGGCGAGTAAGACGCTCGAACGCGCCCATAGGACCCTCAATTGAACGAACACACTTTATCCATGCGTCTGGAGCGCGTGGCGGCGAACGTGCCGTCGGGCGCGCGCCTGGCCGATATCGGCTCGGACCACGCATACCTGCCGGTAGCCTTGTTGCGTCGTGGCGCGATCAGCGCGGCGGTTGCGGGGGAGCTGGCGAGCACGCCGTTCCACGCGGCCCAGCGCACCGTGCGCGATAACGACCTGCAAGCGCACATCAGCGTGCGCCAGGCCAACGGCCTTGCGGCCATCGAGCCCGACGACGGCATTACTGCGATCAGCCTGTGCGGCATGGGCGGCGAGACGATTCGCGACATCCTGGACAGCGGCAAGGCGCGCTTGAGCGGCCGCGAGCGCCTGATCCTGCAACCCAATGGCGGCGAGGCACCGCTGCGCCATTGGTTGATGGATAACGGTTACACGATCCTCAACGAAGAGCTGGTGCACGAAAACCGCTTCTACTACGAAATCATCGTCGCCGAACGCGCCGGGCCGGTGGCCTACAGCGCCGAACAACTGTACTTCGGCCCACTGCAGATGCAGGCACGCAGCCCGGTGTTTTTGGCCAAGTGGCAACGGGCGTTGCGTCTGAAGCAGAAGGTGCTGGCAGGCCTTGAACAGTCGGAGCAGGGCGCTCTACACGGCAAGCAACAACACATCGCCCGGCAAGTGCAATGGATCCGGGAGCTGCTGGGTTAAGCACACCTCATCGCGTCTTCAAGTTTGCGCCGTAGGCAGCCGATAGCCTGCCTATGACGGCGGATGGTTGAAGCGTGTGCTTGTCGTCCCCTGCGGTGACACCGTCACTGCCAGGACTGAGTGCTTTCGCCCCATTTTCGAGCACGCTACGGCGCGTTTTTGCACATCGCCTGCCCTGTTTCGGGGCTGTGGCTCAACGGCCCGTATCTTGCTAGTCCCAGAATAATCAATGACATGGCGTTTTGCCGTTAGTCATTTCAAGGTTTCCCCCAGCGCTGCACCGCCTGGGTGGTTTGAGGGAGTAGTCGGACATGCACAGTTTGTTATCACCCGGTATCCGCCTGCTCGGACAGTTTGGTTTCGCGCGAAAATTCCAGATTCTGTTTTTCCTGTTCATGCTGCCCCTGGCGGGTAGCCTGTGGATGATCGGTCAGGATTACCGAGAAAAATTAACCGTGATTTCCAGCGAGCGCTCCGGTGTCCGCCAGTTGTTGGCGCTCGATAGCCTGGACGCGCAATTGACCGCCCAGCGCAACCTGGCTGCGCGCTGGAAGGCCGTGGACCTGCTGCGCGAGCCCACACCCGCCGCGAAGGCTGCCATGGCCGCCCTGGATGCCAACTACGGGCCGATCCAACAAAGCCTGCAAACCTTGGGTGAGACACTCAAGGCGCAGGACGTCAGCGCGGACATTCAGGCACGCTTTGACACCTTGCAAAGCGCGGTCAAGGGCCTTGACAGCCAATCCCTGCGCACCGTCGGCTGGTGGCCGGACGGCTACGACCGCTTCACGTCGGCGCTCGGTGCCATGCAGGCATTGCGCGAGCAGATCGCGCTGGACGCCGGCCTGATCCTCGACCCGTGGTTGGAAACCTACCTGACGATGCAAATCGCCACGCAGCAGACGCCCGACCTGATCGAGCGCATCGGCCGCATGGCGGGTATCGGCCAGTCGTCCATCGCGTCGGGGCAGTTCACCTTGCAGAGCCGCTTGCAGATGCGTGACCTGCGCAGCCGCATCGGTGATGCGCGGGATCAACTGATCAAGGCCGCCGTATCGCTCAAGGCCAAGCCTTACGCGGGTATGGAGCCGTGGACCGCGCAGTACGACAACAGCCTGCAGGTGCTGGACAACGAACTCAAAGTGCTGGACGACGGCGTGTTCGGCGGCACGATCAAACTCGACACCGCTGCTTTCGAGCGCAGTGTCGACGCCATGCTGAGCAGCCTCGGCGCACTGCGCAACCAGTCGCTCAATTCCCTGGACGCGCGCCTGGCGTATTACCACGATCGCTCACTGCAGCAATTTATCCCGGTGGCGGCGACATTCGGCCTGCTGGCCTTGGCGGCGCTGTACTTGTTTATGAGCTTGCAAGCTTCTATCCGGCGTAGCGCCAGTGGCATCACGACCCTGGCCGAGTCCCTGCGCGACGGCAATCTGTGCGTGGAAGTCGCGGTGCAGGGGCGTGACGAATTGGCGGCGATCAGCACGGCATTGAACGTGGCGGTGATGCAACTGCGCACCAGCCTGCTGGGGGTCAATCACGAAACCCAGCAGCTCGGCTCGGCGGTGGTCACCCTCAACACCCAATCGGGTAGCACCCTCAGCGAAGTCGAAGACCAGCAACATCAGATCAGCCAGATCGCCGCCGCCGCCACGCAGCTGGCCGCCACCTCCATGGGGGTCGCCAGAAGTTGCGAACAGGCCTCCGGCAGCGCCCAGCAAACCCGGCGCATCGCCGAGGACAGCAGCCGCGACAGCGAACGCACCACGGCCAGCATCCAGCAGCTCAACCAACGCCTGACCGACACCGCCGCCGCCTTGCAGCAAGTCAGCGATCAGGGCCAGCAGATTCAATCGGTGGTCGACACCATCCGCGGTATCGCCGAGCAGACCAACCTGCTGGCGCTCAACGCCGCCATCGAAGCGGCGCGCGCCGGTGAGCAAGGGCGCGGCTTTGCGGTGGTGGCCGATGAAGTGCGCAGCCTGTCCCAACGCACTCAGGCATCCACTGCGCAGATCGCCGGCACGGTAGACAGCCTACGCGCCACCGTGACCCAGGCCGTTACCCTCATGGGCGCCGCGTGCGAACAAGCACTGAGCGATGCCGAATCGGTCACCGGGCTGGGCGTGCGATTGGGCGAGATCGCCGGCGCGGTGCAGAACGTCACCGACACCTTGGCGCAAATCGCCACGGCGGTAGAGGAACAAGCGACCACGGCGGATGAAGTCAGCGGCAATATCCAACAAGTCGACCAGGCCGCCGGGCGCTTGCTTGACGGCGCCCGCGCGGTGAACCGCGCGGCGGACACCCTGAGCAAGGGCAGCCAGGCGCTGAGCGATAACACGGCGCGGTTCCGCCTGAGCTGAACCGAAGGGGGAGGGGGCTTGCTCCTTCCCCCTTCAAGTGTGCTCAGCCCTGGGGGTCAGTGCGCCGAAGTGCTCAACACCTCGATCCACAATGCCCCTTTGCCCGACGCGGCTTCACCCACGCGGTTCAAGCCACCGCCTGCGTTTACCGCATAGGTGCCGACTTGCTGGCTTTTTTCACCCGTGACCAGCAGCCATTTCCCGTTCGGCGAGAACGCGATGTTGCGCGGCTGTTTTTCTTCGACCGGGTAGTTGTCCAGGAAACACAGTTCGCCGGTGCCTGTGTTCACCGCAAATGCCGACACCGAACTGCTGGTGCGCTCGCTCATAAACAGCAGCTTGCCATCGGGCGACAAACGCAGGTCGGCCGCCCAGATGCGCGGTGTGGGGTCGTCTTTCAAGTCATTGTTGCGGGCGTCCCGCACTTGGCCGGGCGCCAGGTTCAAGCGCTCGGGTATGCCATTGGCCACGCCGATCCGGGTCAGCGCGCCGCTGTTGTGGTCGATGGCGAACGCGATGACGGTGCCGCTCATTTCGCCCACCACGTACAAAAATTTGCCATCGGCAGAAAACGCCAGGTGCCGAGGCCCGGTATTGGCCGGCACGCTCACGTAGCCGCTGCCGATGGGGCTGAGGGCGCCGGTGTCGGCATCGAAACGGTATTGCAGCACCTGGTCCGTGCCCAGGTTGCCCGCGTAGGCAAAGCGATTGCTCGGGTCGGTGCGCAGGGAGTGCGCATGCAGGCCGGTCTTGTAGGTGAGGATCGGCTCGGCCTTATCGACAGGCTGCACGCTGAGGGTGTCGGCGCCATACGAGGCGGCGAGCAGGTAACGCCCGGTGCGGTCGGTGGCCAGGTACGCCATGCTTTCGGCCAGCGGCGCTTTGGCTTTTGCGCTCAAGCGTCCGGTGGTGGGGTCAATGTTGAACGCCTGAACCTGGAATGGCTTGACCCGCAACGCGGCATACAAGGTTTTGCCGTCGGGGCTCAGGGCCATCGGGTTGACCTGATCGCCGGCCGCCACCTGACTCACCAGGTTCAATGCGCCGTTGTCTTCGTTCAGGCTGTATTGGGAGATCAGCCCGTCACCGGGGCTGGAGATATAGGCGAAGGTAGCCGCGTTGGCGTGGGCGCTGAGGCCGCAGATGACTGCAGTAGCCAGGAGGAGGGGAGTGTTCACAGGTGATCCTTTATTTTTATGGTTGTGATCAGTCATCGTATGACTGTATCGCGGTTGGAGCAATGCCTGTGTTGATCGACGTCATCAGCGGTGTCGCTGACCCTGCGGGGAAGGCATGATGAGCGCCATGAACGAAGACCCCTACACGCGCTACTGGCGCTTTCATACTCCCGATCCCGACATTGCTCCACGCGAACAGGTACCGATGCTCGCTGAGGAGCAGGCGTGGGCCTACGAGCGCGCGCGCGGGCAACGCTTTGACTGGCTCACGGTGCTGATGGCGCCGCTGTGTCTGGGCGCGGTCCTACCGTTCCTGGTATTCCTGACGGGTTTGTGGCTATTGAGCGCCACGTTCATGCCGACACTGGCGGTTGATCGCATCGTCGGCAATACCTTTGGCTGGCAAGTGCTGGTGACGCTGATAGTCATCGTGGCCTGGGGGCTGCGTAACTACCTGCGCGACCGCCGCGACCCGGTCATACGCTACTGGGCGGCGATGCCGGGCCAGGGCGTGGTGGAACTGGAGCGCCACAGGCTGGTGGCGGGTACGTGTCTGTGGGTGTCGGACTTCGACCCGGACTGCAACACGCTGACGCAGTGGAAGGATGGCGAGTGGAGCAGTACCCAGAGCAGCGGAGTTTCACAGTGGATCGTGGCCACGACTGCGGCGGGCCACTGGCTGGTGCTCAGGGAAGAATACGCCGGCAATTTCACCTATAACCGCGTCGGACGTATGCCAGCCCTCGACAAACAACTGCACCCCGCCCAGAACCTGGCCGTGGCCTTCGCCCCCCGCACTAACGTGATGCTCGGGCGCCGCTTCGATGGCGAACCGATACCGTTGACCCGCACCACGTACTGGTTGTCGGCCGACGAACACAAGCGCCTGACGGAGCTTGCGCACCACTGGCATTTTTCCCCGCCGGACCGTTACGGCGTAATCAATCCCCAGGATGCAGCCTGGGTACAGCGACTGGTGGACAAGGCGCAGGCCAGCGCAGAGCCGGCCCGCTCACCACATCAAGCTCTCTCAATCCAACAAGGCTGTTCATAGCAGCAAGTCCGCTCAGCACAAACACAGGTTCGGGTGTCGTTTCAGGAACCTTCGAGGCTGAGGGGGCTCACTTGTTGGGTCGCTCTTTTTTTGCTGAAAGGACTCCGCATGCCTTCCACTCGGCCAGTGCTCCCTGAGCACGGCCCTATCAAACGCGAGCTGAGCCTGCGCGCCGTCGTCACCGGTACGCTGCTCGGTATCCTGCTCACGCCTTCCAATGTCTACGCCGGGCTGAAGATCGGCTGGTCGTTCAATATGTCAATCATTGCCCTGCTGGTCGGCTACGCGATCTGGCAAGGCCTGGCCCGGCGTTCGTCCCAGGCGCTGCCGTGGACGTTGCATGAAAGCAATATCAACCAGACCGTCGCCTCGGCCGCCGCGTCGATCATCTCCGGCGGGCTGGTGGCGCCGATTCCGGCCTATACCTTGCTGACCGGCAACCAGTTGGACGCGTTGCCGATGATCGCCTGGGTGTTCTCGGTGAGTTTTCTGGGGATCTGGATCGCCTGGTACCTGCGGCCCTCGTTGCTCAATGACAACGCGCTGAAATTTCCCGAAGGCATGGCCACCCTGGAAACCCTGCTGCACATCTACAACCATGGCCGCGAAGCCGCGACGCGCTTGAAAGTGCTGCTGGGCGCTGCGTTGCTGTCCGGGCTGGTCAAATGGGTGGACACGTTTCTATGGAGCCTGCCGCGCTGGTCGCCGAGCGCCCACTTGGAGCGCCTGACCTTCAGCGCCGACCCATCGCTGTTGCTGGTGGGGTTTGGCGGCATCATCGGCATCCGCGTCGGCCTGACCCTGTTGCTCGGTGCCGTGCTCGCCTGGGGTGGGCTTGCGCCATGGCTGCTTGCCGAAGGCTTGGTGATCGTGCCCGCCGGTAGCACCGGCCCGCAGTTTGCCGCGCTGGTGGAATGGCTGTTGTGGCCGGGCGTGAGCCTGATGGTGTGTTCGACCTTGGCGTCCCTGGCCATTCGGTTGTGGGCGCTATATGCGTCCAGCCGCTCTACCGGGGCGCAGGCTTGGCGTGTGCCCAAGCCCGGTCCGGCCGCTGGATTCGTGCTGGCGATTGCCTTGGTGGTCAGCCTGCAGGCGCTGTTGTTCGGCATCAACCTGTGGATGGCGCTGCTGACCATTCCGTTGGCGATCTGCCTGGCCGCGGTGGCCGCGCGCGTGGTGGGCGCCACGGGTATTCCGCCGATTGGCGCCATTGGGCAGTTGTCTCAGCTGAGTTTTGGCATCGTCGCGCCGGGCCAGGTGCCGATCAACCTGATGAGCGCTAACACCGCAGGCGGTTCAGCCGGGCAGTGCACCGACCTGATGAATGATTTCAAGGTGGGCAAGGCGATTGGCGCCACACCGCATAAACAGGTGATCGCGCAAATCCTGGGGGTTTTTATCGGTAGCATCGTCGGCGTATTCGCTTACCTGGCGCTGATCCCCGACCCACAAGCCATGTTGTTGACCGAGCAGTGGCCTGCTCCGGCCGTCGCCACCTGGAAAGCCGTGGCGCAAACCCTGACCCATGGGCTTGACTCGTTGTCGATCAGTATCCGCTGGGCGATTGGGTTGGGCGGCGTGATCGGGGTTCTGCTCGGCATTCTGGACAGCACCTTGCCCGCGCACCGTGCGCGTTACCTGCCCAGTGCCGCTGCGTTGGGCCTGGCATTTGTACTGCCGGCGTCGGTCTCGCTGATGATGGCCCTCGGCGCCGTGCTGACCTGGCTGGTGAGTTGCCGTTGGCCGAGCCTCACCGAGCGCTTTGCAATCACCGCTGCGGCGGGCTTGATCGCCGGGGAGAGCATCACCGGGGTCGGCGCTTCGCTGTGGGCAATGGTCAACGGCTGAGGTCGATACGGCTCGGCCTGCACCGAGCCGTTCTATGCGCCTCAGGCGATCTTCACGTTCATGGTGATGTTCGCGGTGAATACCTTCACACCGGCCTCATCGAAAATATCCACCGGCACGACCTTGTCGCCAGCAGTTTGCCAATCGATCCCCTCACCTTGAGCGACGGCGCGGATGTTCGACTTGGCCTTGGCCAGGTATTCCACAGTCATGCCCTTGGGAATCCACTTGGCGCCGGCGGGGATGGATACGTCGGTCATCATGCCGCCGGCCAATTCGGCGGCGTTGCACAGCGCGATCGCGTGGACCGAGGCCAGATGGTTGGTGATTTCCTTACGAAACGGCACGTTGACCACCGCGTGGCCGGGACGCAGCTCGCTGATTTCTGGGGTGATGGTGCTGAAGTACGGCGCCATCTGACACGCCAGGTTGCTGAATGCCGACGGGCCGACGCTGTTGAACATGCTGAGAGCCTGACTCATGGAACGATCCTCCTGATGGGTTAGCAGAATAATATTCTGTAACAGAACAATATTCCGTTTAATTCAGGGATGTCAAGCCGTGCCTTCTCTCGCGGCCGCTGTACCTTTAGACTCCGCACATTTGGCGAGCCTCTTCATGCAAGCACCCGATCTGATCGAGCGCGCCGTTCCCGGCCGGCGCAGTGAGCTTAAGCGCGGCATCTTGCGCCAGGCCCTGACCTGCTTTAACGAGGCGGGGATCGAAGCGACCACTATCGAAACCATCCGCGCCCGCTGTGACACCAGCGTGGGCGCGATCTATCACCATTTCGGCAACAAAGAAGGCATCGTCGCCGCGCTGTTTTTTGCTGCGCTGGACGACCAGGGCGCACTGCGCGACCAGCACTTGAGCAACGCCCACACGGCCGAGCAGGGCGTGGCGGCGTTGGTGCGCAGTTACGTTGAATGGGTGGATGCCGAACCGGACTGGGCGCGCTTTGTGTTCCAAGGTCGCTTTGCCGTGGCCAACGGCCCGTTCAAGGAGGAATTGCTCAGCCGCAATCAGCAACGCAACCGACAACTGAGCGAATGGATGACCGGCGAAGGTCGCCGCGAAGCGTTCAGCCATATTCCTGCTGAGCTGCTGCCATCGCTGATCATCGGCGCGGCGGAAAGCTATGCGCGGGCCTGGTTGTCCGGGCGCGTCAAGCACAGCCCCACGGCCTATGCCGACCTGCTGGCGCAGGCGGCCTGGGCATCGATCATGCACAAGTCTCATTCAGACGGTTGATGCACGGCACTCGGCCGCATTGGCGTAGTCTGTTGCTACACACCTACTGTCGCCCGCGGAGTTTGCATGATCACTGTCCACCATCTGAACAACTCGCGCTCCCAGCGCATCCTGTGGCTACTGGAAGAACTGGGCTTGCCCTACGAGATCAAGCGTTACCAGCGCGACCCCAAAACCAACCTCGCGCCGCCTGAACTCAAGGCGGTCCACCCACTGGGCAAGTCCCCGGTGATCGAGGACGGCCCCCATGTGGTGATCGAGTCCGGCGCCATCGTCGACTACCTGATCCGCCGCCACGGCCAGGGCCGCTTGCAGCCCGATCCGGCCAGCGCCACCTATGACGAATACGTGCAATGGCTGCATTTCGCCGAAGGCTCGGCGATGCTGCCGTTGATGCTTAACCTGTATGTCGGCCGCCTGGGCGACGCCGGCGCGCCGTTGCATCCGCGTATCGAATCGGAACTGGCCAACTACCTGGGTTACCTCAACGACGTGCTGGCGCGCACCCCGTACCTGGTGGGTGAAGCCATCAGCGGCGCGGATATCCAGATGAGTTTTATCGGCGAAATCGCCCAGGCCCAAGGCAAATTACAGGCTTACCCGCATCTGGCGGCGTGGCTGCAACGCCTGCAAGCGCGCCCGGCCTACCGCAAAGCGGTGGAGCAGGGCGGCGAGTACGCGTTCGCCAAATGACCGTGTGATGCAGGCGGCATTGTCGGCGAGGAATGTTCAGATCCACACATCATTCGTCGCCGTGCGATCGCCGCCTTCATGCCCGGTGTTCAACACGCCACGCGGCTCGATCATCAGCAACCGGGCTTCGCCCTCCGCAGCCGTGCGGTGCTGCATGCCCCGCGGCACCACATACAGCTCACCTGGCGCCACATACACCGGCCCGTCCGGCAGATCGATGCGCAAGGTGCCTTCGAGCACCAGGAACGCTTCGTCGGTTTCCGGGTGGGCATGCCAGATGAACTCACCTTCAATGCGCACCACTTTGAACTGGTAGTCGTTCATTTGCGCAACGACCCTGGGGCTCCACTGTTCAGGGATAAGCGA
Source organism: Pseudomonas rhodesiae (assembly GCF_007858255.1). Taxonomy (GTDB): domain Bacteria; phylum Pseudomonadota; class Gammaproteobacteria; order Pseudomonadales; family Pseudomonadaceae; genus Aquipseudomonas; species Aquipseudomonas rhodesiae. Next base: position 13,470 of record NZ_VFEU01000011.1, read on the forward strand.
AGCTTTGTGAGCGAGGTTGATCGGTTGTGCGGTGGGGGTTGCCTGAGCCATCACGAAGTCTCTGATCATTTATAGGATGACCAGACTATCGACGCGACAGCCACACGGGCTTGCACGATTGTGCGCGTCAGCGCACCCGCGTACGGCTCTGCACCGCAAGGTCCAGGGCCTTTTGCATGTCCAGGCGGGCCGAGCGTCCTACGTCTTTGTCGTCAAGCCGGTAGTTGCGCTCCGAGGGCAGGATTGGCGCGGTGAGGTCTTGGGCGTCGCTGCGTTCGAAATCATGCTGATCACCGATAGTCATGGCGCTACGGCGCAGCAGCATGCGCAGTTGCTCGGGCTGCAACTGCGGGTTGATCGACAGCATCGCCGCCGCGAGGCCCGCCACCATTGGCGTCGCGTACGAGGTGCCGCAATGCACGGCGCCTTGTTCGTCGGCCCCCGGCGTCGAGGCGTGGGTGCAGGCTGCGGCGGTGATGTCCACGCGCATATCCACGTTCGATGAGCTGCGGGTGACCGCATAGCCTGGATCATCCACCCCCACGTCAGTGCGTTCGCTGCGCTGGTGCCCGCCCACCACCAACAGTTGCTCGGTGATAAACGAGGAGGGCAGGCGATAGTCATCGGTGCCGGAGAATGCCGAGCCATTCCCTGCGGAATTCACCACGATCACGTCGGGATGCTCCTTGCGCAGCCACAGGAAGAATTCCTCCAGCAGTTCCTCGTAGCCGCTCATGGCGATGCCCGAGCGCACCAGGGAATCGACCTCCTTGCCGTTGACGTCTTGAGTGCCGACGCGATGGATACCCCAGCTCCAGTTCAGCACTCGCACGCCGTCCTCCACCAGGTTGACCGAAGCGGCGATGTTGGCGGTGATGCCGGCGTCGGAGTTGCGGTCAACGATGACCTCGAAGCCGCCGCTGGCCTTATCCAGACCGCTCAGCAAGCCCCGGTTGCCGCCCTTGTCCCAGCGCGCCGCGAGGATGCCGGTGACGGTAGTGCCATGGCTGTCGGGCTTGGAGGTGTCGCGAGCGTACACGCAGGTGCGCTTGCCCGTGCATGCGCCGAGGTCGTCGGCGAAGTCCGCGGTGTCGAAATCCACGCCGCGTTCGATGACGCCGATGCGAATCGGTTGTAGCGTGATCGGTGTGTGGTGCCCAGGGATGCGCCGCTGATAGTAGGCCACCGCGTCGAGAAAACGGTTGGCGGCCCACTCGTCGGAGTCCGGCGCAGGTTTGTTCGGCGTGGCCTGTGGCGCGGCCTGCTCCTGTTCTTCAGCGCCCGACTCTTCGATCACCACCGCATCTACCCCGGTCTCGCTGCCCAGGCGCAGCACCAGCGCGTCACGCTGCATCAGGTCTTTGGCGGGCAAACGTAGCTGGTAGACATTCAGCGGCGCAATGGCACCGACCACCGTCGCCCCGTATTTGCGGGCCAGGCGCTCGGCTTCCTGGCGGCCGTTCTGGTCTTCCTCGATCAGCACGCTGACCAGGTCCACATAGGTGGTCAGGCCGTCCATGTTCTTTGCCACTTCATCCGCTCGGGCGGCCACTACATGGCTGTGGCGCAGAGTTAGCCATGCCGCGTTACTGGTGCGCGGGCCGTCCTCCAGCCATAACGGGCCGCTCTGGTAGTGGGTGCTGTCGAGGCGCAGGCGCAGGGTGTTGCCGTCACGCACAACGGCTGGCGCGGGCAGGGCCTTACCAGCCAGTTTCAACTGCGGCGAGGCAGCGCCCAGCCCGCGAACGCTGAGGCACCAGTCCTGCTCGTGGTTTTCCAGCAGGTCGCCGCAGCGCTTGAGGTTTTCCAGGCGCAGGGGCTCCTGGGCACAGGCGGCTGCGCTGGCGGCCAATGTGAAGAGGGTTGCGAGGGCGGAGGATTTGAAAGGCATGGGCCAGGTTCTTTGCCGGGAGGTGTTGTTCCGACTACGGCAAGGTGTGCCGCGTTCCAAGACTTTGAACTCCTGCGGCGCCGCTTGGCTCCTATTTCGTAAGGTTCTGCACCAGGGATGTCGCGATGACCGATCTACACCTGCCCGCCGGTAAGCCCGGCACCGTCTTTGAAACCGACCTGCCGGCGCGCCTCGACCGCTTGCCCTGGGGGCGCTTTCACACCTTGCTGGTGTTCGCGCTGGGGATCACCTGGTTGCTCGACGGCCTGGAGGTGACCTTGGCCGGCTCAGTGTCCGGCGCCCTGAAGGCCAGCCCCGAACTGCGCATGAGCAATTTCGATATTGGCCTGGCCGGCGGCGTGTACATCGCTGGCGCCGTGCTCGGGGCGCTGTTGTTCGGCTGGCTTACCGATCGCCTGGGGCGACGCAAACTGTTTTTCATCACCTTGTGGCTGTACATCGGCGCCACGGCGGCCACCGCGTTTTCATTCAGCCTGGAGAGCTTTTTGCTGTTTCGCTTTCTCACCGGCATGGGCATCGGCGGCGAGTACACCGCGATCAATTCGACCATTCAGGAGTTCACCCCGGCGCGTTATCGCGGCTGGGTCGACCTCACCATCAATGGCACCTTCTGGCTGGGGGCGGCGCTCGGTGCGGGCGGGGCCATTGTGTTGCTCGACCCCAACGTGGTCGGCGGCGATCTCGGCTGGCGCCTGTGTTTCGGCATCGGTGCAGCCCTGGGTCTGATCATTCTGGTGATGCGCCTGTGGCTGCCGGAAAGCCCACGCTGGTTGCTGATTCACGGCCGGCACGACGAAGCCCGGCGCATCGTCGAAGGTATCGAAGCCCGCCTGCGCGACCAGGGCCACACACTGCCGGCGGTCAACAGCCCGGCTTTGCGGTTACACCCCCGCGATCACACGCCCTTGGGTGAAATCTTTTACACCCTGTTCGTCAGCTTTCGCCGCCGGGCGCTGGTGGGCATGACCCTGCTCACCGCCCAGGCGTTTTTCTACAATGCGATCTTCTTCACCTACGCGCTGGTCTTGACTGACTTCTACCAAGTGCCCGCCGAACAGGTTGGCTGGTATGTGCTGCCGTTGGCCCTGGGCAATTTCTGTGGGCCGCTGCTGTTGGGGCGGCTATTCGACGTGATTGGCCGGCGCGTGATGATCAGCCTCACCTATGCGGTGTCTGGCGTGTTGCTGGCCCTGAGCGGTTACGCCTTTGCGCAAGGCTGGTTCGATGTGACCCAGCAAGCCATAGCGTGGATGGTGATCTTCTTCTTCGCCTCGGCTGCGGCCAGCTCGGCCTACCTGACCGTTGCCGAAACCTTTCCCCTGGAAATTCGCGCGTTGGCCATCGCGGTGTTTTATGCCTTCGGTACTGGGCTGGGCGGGATTATCGGGCCGACCCTGTTCGGGCAACTGATCCAGACACAGCAGCGTGGCAGCCTGTTGATCGGCTATCTGATCGGCGCCGCATTGATGTGCGGCGCGGCGCTGGTGCAGGCGATCTGGGGCGTGGCGGCGGAACGGCAAGCATTGGAAAGCGTGGCCAGGCCGTTGTCACAGGCCAAGGATTGAAGCGCGGCGGGCGAGTCAACGCCGCCGGCGCGATTCAAGCCCTTCGAATATTCCCATGCCCACCAGATGGCGAGTACGAACACTAGCACCTGCCACTGCCCCGTCAGCACCAGCGCTATCGCCGGCCCGGGGCACAAGCCGGCAATCGCCCAGCCCATGCCGAACAGTAGGCTGCCCAGCACCAGGCGTTTGTCGATGCGGCTCTGCGTGGGCATCTGCATCGGCGCGCCCAGCAACGATACGTTGCGCCGTCGGGCGAAGTAGAACAGTACGCCGCTGACCATCAGCGCACCGCCCATCACCCATGCCAGCGAAGGGTCCCATTCGCCTGCGAGATCCAGAAACCCCATGACTTTGGCGGGATTGGTCATGCCGCTCAGGTACAGCCCCATGCCGAAGATCAGGCCAGCCAGTAACGCCGTTAGTCGACGCATGTTCAAACCCCCAGCCAATGGCGGATCACATAGACCCCGACAAAGCCGCTGCCCATAAAACACCCCACCGCCACCATCGACCGTGGCGACAACCGCGACAGCCCGCAGATCCCGTGCCCGCTGGTACAACCGGCGCCATAGCGCGTGCCGATCCCTACCATCAACCCTGCCGCCACCAACCCAAAATCGCCGACCGGAAACGACGAAGCCGGCAGTTCACTGAACAGCGACCACAGCCATGGAGAGACCAGCAGGCCGGTCAAGAACAGCGCTTTCTCGCCACGGCCCTCGCCATGGCGTGACAGCAGGCTGCCCAACAACCCGCTGATACCGGCGATGCGGCCGTTAAACAGAATGAACAGCCCGGCCGATAACCCAATAAGGGCACCGCCGAGCAGGGAGGACCAAGGGGTGAAATCTGGGGAGAGGGTCATGGGGTAGGACCAGTGGGGGGAGGGTGATGTACCGCTAGCATAGTTTGGATGCTTGAGCCTGTGAAAGCTGGCTTTCGGTCGCGTCCTTGAGACGTCGCCAGCAAATGGGACCCTCGCGATGACGGCGCATCAGCCCCCGGCCTCAAGCGCAGCGCCGTAGGTTCAGCAAGCCTGCGCCACCAACCCATTACTGACCCTGCGCCCCAACACCAGCACCGTGGCGAAGCCCAACACCACCAGCCCCGTAGCCATACTGAGCAGCACCGAGCTGCCCATCTGATCAACGATGCGCCCACCAAAGAACGAGCCCAGGGCGATGATCACCTGGAACAAGGCGACGAACAGCGGCATGCCGCGCTCCACGTCCTTGGGGGCGACGACGAACATCCAGATACTCGCGCAGGCCGGAAAGGCGCCGAAGGCGAAGCCCCACAGAGCGATCAGCATGGCGGCGCCGGTCAGGCCGGTGGCGAAGTACGGAAACAGCGCGGTGCTGGTGCCGATCATCAGCGCCACCAGCAACAAAGTGTGGCGCACGCTGCGGTTGGCGGCGAAGCCGGCGAAGATATTGCCCATCACGCCTGCCACGCCATACAGCAATAACAGCGAGCCGATGGTCGGCCCGTCGAAGCCGGAACTGTGCTTGAAGAACGGCGCCACATAGGTGTAAGCGGCAAAGTGCGCCAGGCCGATCAGCAGCACAGCGATCAAGCCGACCCGGGCCTGTGGGTTGATGAACAACGCAGGCAGATCACTGATGCGAATGGCTTTCTCCGGGGTGAGTCGCGGCAGCAGGAAGATCTGCGCCAGCAGCACCGGCACGCCCACCAACGCGGTGACCAGAAACGTCATGCGCCAGCCCATCAGGCCGCTCAGCCAGGTCCCGACGGGCACGCCGAGCACGGTGGCCAGGGTTACGCCGACCATGATGATCGAAGTCGCCTGCGCCACGCCGACACCTTTGGGCGCCAGGCGTCCGCTCAGCGCGATGGCCGTGGCCCAGAAGCCGCCGATGCTGATGCCCAGTAACACACGACCGAACAGCAACAAGCTGAAGTCGCTGGCATAGGCCACGACGGCGTTGGCGATGATCATGATCAGCGTCAGGCCGATCAGCAGATAACGCCGGTCCATCGCGCCGATACTCACCGACAGCAACGGCGCGGCCAGCGCGGCCATGATGCCGGGCAGCGTCACCATCAGCCCGGCGTGGCCGGCGCTGATGCCTAAGTCGCTGGCGACGTCATTGAGCACCCCCACCGGCAGAAATTCGCTGGTAACCAGGGCGAAGGCACCCACGGCGACCGACAGAATCGCCAACCACTGTTGTTTGACGCTTTGCTGATTATGTTCGGGAAGGCCACGAGGGGCCTGGCTGGCGCTTGGCATAGGTTGGGTTCCGGGAGAGGGCCGACCGAAGCCAGTCGACGGGGACGCGGGGAGGAAAGTGGAGGCGATTATAGGAAGCCGGTCTGGCGATTAAACAGGTCGGTGGTTCGATAGTGATCATCACTGCAATTAATGCGCGCTGCTCAACGAAGCGCTCTAAAGCGATAACGCGCAAATGTTTCGCAAACATCAAGGCGGAACGTACGCAGGCTACTGAAGCCGTTTTGCTTCAAGCGCCCCACAAGAGGTAATCGACGCGCCGATGTCTGGCATTCAGCGTACGGATCAATAAATTGAGGACCTGATGTATCCCGAGCGCGCAGAAGCCCGGCGAGCCCAGACGGTGATTTAACTTCGCCGGGGGATGGGTTTTCTGAGATAACGCTGGCATGGCCCTGAATTATCCAATAGGTTCTGGCTTTATTGTCCTGCGCCATCAACTCCTTCGGAATTCGCCCCATGCTTCTGCGTTCCAGCCTGTTATGCCTGTGCTTGTTCAGCGGTCTGTCTCAGGCCGCTGTCGACTGCTCCGCCCTGGCGGAAAAAATCTCCGGCACGGCGCCTGAATTTCATCCTGCGGTGCAGGGCAAGGTTATCGGCACCGGGCGCGCGCATTTTCATACCGCGCCGGATGAGGCTTGTGCCAACAAGAAGCTGTTCGTTATCCCCGGTGACGGCCTGACGGTCTACGCCATGCTGGAAGACCAGACTTGGGTGCAAGTGAACTTCGTTGCCAAGGATGGCGAGGACTACACCGGTTGGCTCAAGGCCGACCGGGTTGAGATTGGGGAGGCGTACGGCGCGCCGTCGGACGAGGTGGAGTGACCGGCGCCATTGGAGGGCGCGAGCAGTCTGTCCAGATAACGCGAGGAGCTGTGCAATGGTGAACGACTGGAAGGGCCAGGTCGCGCTGGTGAGTGGCGCTGGCAGTGAGCAGGGGATTGGCCTGGCAATTGCGCGGCGGCTGGGAGCGGCGGGGGCGAAGCTGATCATCACCGGCAGCAGTGCCCGCATCCACGAGCGCGTCGCGCAATTGAGCGAGGAGGGTTACGAGGTACAAGGGCGTGCGGCGGACCTCACCCAAGCCGATCAGGTCGCGCAATTGGTGGCGTGGGCTGAGTCGTGCTGGGGTCGAATCGATGTGCTGGTGAACAACGCGGGCATGGCGATGCAGGGCGACGCCGAAGCTTTCGCTGAGGTGGCCAGCATGAGCCTCGATGCTTGGAATGCGTCAATCGCGCGCAACCTGACCACGGCGTTTCTGCTGACCCGCGCGGTCCTGCCGGGGATGCAGCAGCGTCGTTACGGGCGCATCGTACTGGTCAGCTCCACCACCGGCACCCGAGTCAGCAACCCCGGCGAGGCGGCGTATGCGGCGGCTAAAGCCGGCATGGTGGGCATGAACATGAGCCTGGCGCTGGAAGTTGCGCCCTTTGGCATCACCGTGAATTCGGTGGCGCCGGGGTGGATCGCGACGCAGTCCAGCACCGCCGAAGAAATCGCCGCCGCTCAGTATGTGCCCGTGGGGCGTGCCGGCAGGCCGGATGAGGTCGCGGCAGCGGTGGCGTTTCTGGCGTCGCCAGAGGCCAGCTACATCACCGGCGAACTGCTGGTGATCGACGGCGGCAACTGCCTGTCGGAGAACAAGGGCCCGCGTTGAGGTTCAGGCAAATGCCGCCACCATAAACGCCTCAAGCCCTTGCTCCTCAAGGATCTCGATGGAGAAGTGCCCGAAACGCTTGGGCAGCCAGATGATGCGCGTGCCCGCCGGCGATTGCAGGTCCTCCAGGGTCAACGGTTGGCCGTTTTCGTCCTCGGGCTGCACACCCTTGGCGACCAGTTCGGCGTAAGCCACCTCGATGTCCGGCGTGGTGTAGCAGTGCCGGTAAATCATGCCCTCACCGTGAGCGTCCAACAGCACCCGCAGGTTACCGGTCAACGGTTGCACCAGCATAAAACGCTCCTGGCCCATCAGCGCTACCGCATAGCGCACATGCAGGCCGCCGCGTTCCCAGACCTGGGTCGTGGAGATGCGCGCATTAAGAATGTTGGCGTAATAAGCGCACGCTTCGTCGAGGTCCTCGACCAAGATATCGACGTGACTGAATTTCAGATCCATTGCTGGCCATCCGGCGAAAGAGGGAAGCCCACGACAGTAGCCGATTTGCGTGCCCCAAAACACCTTGTGCCAATTCTAGGATTCAGCTCCCGGCGGATGACCGAAATACGCCTTATAGGCATGGTTGAAGTTGGCAGGGTTGGCGTAGCCCAGGCGGTGGGCAATCTGCGCGACGTGCCATTTGCGCTGGCGCAGTAGGGTGCGCGCCAGTTCCAGGCGTTGCTGGCGCACGTAATCGAGCATCGACTGGCCGTACACGCGGCTGAAGGCGCGTCTCAGGGTGGTTTCGCCCACGCCCAGTTCCCGTGCCAGCGCCAGCGTACCGGGTGGGTTCATCAGGTTGGCGTCGAGCTTGAAGCGTGCTTCGTGTGCCAGGTCCGAATGGCTGCGCAGCGGGGCCATGGGCTTGGCTGGCTGCGGCGCCAGATGCGTCGCCAACTCGACCAGCACGGCCAGGCTCAAGCTTTCCTGATTCAGCCGCTCCAACGCCCCTTGGTAGGGCGAGTGATAAAGGCGCTCGAACAAACGCCCGACGGCGCGACAGCCATGCAACTCTGAAAAGTGCATGCCATCGTCGAGCAGCCTGGCCAGCGGTTTAAGTGACGGGTCTTCTTCGGCCAGTTCGCGTAGATAGTCGCCGCCGATGCGCAGCCCCGCCATGCGCGCACGGCTGCCGGCAGGCATCTGGTCCATGGCTTCCATGCTTTCGCTCAAGCCCAGCACATGGGGCGCGCCGGGGGTGTATTGATTGAGCCGACCGTCCACCCGATGCTGCCATTGCCCACCCAGCACTTGCACGATGCACACGCTGTCGGGCAGCACTTTGTGGATGCGCAACGGCTCGGGGAACTGCAAATCGCAGTCGAAATATTGCACGTGCGGCCGCACCGTCTGCGCGCGGTAATGGCCGATCGCGCTGCCCATGACCTGCCGTGCGCTGTCATCGAATACACCGGCCTGGTCCAGGGCCTCCGGGTGATCGAAGCAGAAATGTGTGTCCAAGTAGGGGTTGCGGCGGTCCATTGGCAAAAGCGTCCGTTAGAGCTGGTGGGCAGCGTTGCATGATATCGACATCTGGCAGGCCGATCAGTTGTTGTGAGTCACGGCCTTATTATTGTGCGCCACGGCCGGCCCGCTTGGCAGGCGGCCAAGCGTTGATTTCAATGGTCGGCTTTGAACTGTCGAGGAAGCCGCAAATGTTGATGTATCGCAAGTGGGCAGCGCTGATGGGCTTGGTTCTGGCCGTGATCGCGGGGCTCGCCCATGCTGACAATCGCCCGGAAGTCGCGGAAAAAGTGCTGGCCTATGCCGGTGAAGGCGGCGTGAAAGTCTGGACCCTGCGTATCGGTGCGCGCAGTGACAACCAGGCGCTGGTGCAGCTAGAGGGCGTGGACCATGACTGGAACATGAAGATCCAGAAGATGGCCGTGGAAAAGACCAGCAAGGACACCCGCTATTCCACCACCGTGGACGGTCAGAAGTTCGTGGTGCTGGTGCTGCAACAAGGTTGGGGCGAACTGTACTTGCCCGGCGAGTCGCAGACGCTGAACGTCGGTTATGACGAGTTCCTGTCCAGCCAAGGCAATGCACAGGCCTTTTTGACCGATTATTTGCAGGCCAACTGAGCCATGGGCCGATTCGCGCGGTGGTCGTGGCCGCTGACGATGTTGCTGCTGCCGCTGGTATTGATGGGCTGGGCCAGTGTGCAAAGCGGGCGTGTCGATGACGTGCTGCGCGAAGCACAGAGTGTCGGCAGTGACTATGCCTGGCTGCGCGTGCGTCAGGTGCTGGCTGGGTTGGCCTACTGGCTGGCCCTTGCCGCATTCGTGGCCGGGCCCGCGACGTGGCTCAAGCTGCGGCTGGATGCCTGGCGCGCGCTGAAGTCCAGGGATTTTCTCTACCACCGCCTGTTTCTCTGCTGGCGTGCCTTGGGGCATTGGCTGGTGGCGTACACCGGGCTATTGGTGGGCGCATTGGCCCTGAGCCTGTTGTATGAACTGAGCTGGGGCTGGAGCCACTTCAAGGCCGGTGGCTGGTTCATGCTGCTGGTAGCGGTGCCGGTGGTTGCCGTGCTGTGGGCCGGATGCTTGCTGATCGGGCGTCTGCGCCAGCAATGGCATGCCCTGGATAGCCCGTCCTCGGCGTTTCTGGGGCAAAGCATCGGGCGCGACAAGGCTCCGGCCTTGTGGGCGTGGATTGAACAACTGGCCACCGCCACCGGCGCGCCGGTGCCCGACCATATCGTGGTGGGCATCGACCAATCGTTTTTCGTCACCAGCGTCGATGTGCTCTTGCAACCGGCCGGCGACTCGCTCAGCGGGCGCACCCTTTACCTGCCGCTGACCTACCTCTCGACCCTGAGCCAGGCCGAGACGGCATCCATCATCGGTCATGAGCTGGGCCATTTCAGCAGTCGCGACACCGAGCGCGGCAGCGAAATCGGCGCGCATTTCAGCCTGATGTGCCTGCACTGTGCGTTTATCCGCGCTGAAGATGCCGACCCGGCCTGGATCGAGCGTCCGGCGATCTGGATGACGCAGCGTTTCCTGCACCACTTTCAACTGGCGGTGCACCACTGGGGCCGCGCTCAGGAACTGGTCGCGGATCGGGTGGGCGGCAACATCGGTGGCGAGCGGTTGTTCTGCCAGGCGTTGTTACGGGTGATCGCGCTGGACGCTGAAATCAATACGCTGCTCAGCGAGCGTCACCCCAATCTGATCCAGGCCCTGGCCGACCATCTGCGTCATACGCCGCTGCGCCTGAACGAGGCAGCACTGGATCACGCCATTGCCCACCCTTTCGATACGCACCCGCCGACGGCATTACGCCTTCAGCAACTGGGCGTCACGCTGGATGAAGCCCTGCTGGCCGAGGCCACCCGTGTGCCCACCGAACACGACCGACACTGGTTCAGCCAACTCACCCGTACGGCGTCGTCGGCTGCCACACAGCCCGTATCACCGCCGATATCAACCGTCCAAGGAGAATGACCATGACCCAACCCACCGATCCGCTGGCGGACCTCGCCGGCGCACTCAGCCAGGAATATGCCGACTCCCGCGACGCTCAACGCGAGCGTGCGGTCGCCGAACTTGAGCAGGTTATCCAGTGCGTCCCCGAGCAGACCGAATTCACCAACTCGCGCCGGTACAAGGTGCGCGGCCCGCTGTTTTTACTGATTTCCCTGGCGCTGCTGGGGTTCGCGCTGCACCGGGGCTCCACCGGCCTTGGCGTGTGTGCCGCAGTGATGGCCTTGGTGTTCGTGCTGCTCACCTGGCAGCACCGCAACGCCGGGCAACACGCCTTTATGCGCCTGACCCGCCGCCAGTTGTTTGTGGACACCCTCAGCGCGCCGGTGGACCTGGTGGACATTGTCGATGTTTCCATCAGTGAGGAGGGCTGGCTGACGGTACAGAAACTGATTTTGCGTGCCGATGCGCCCCTGCCTGTTCATCGCTCCGCGCGACAGCTGTTCGGCAACCAGGCCCTGGCCCTTAAAAAGCCCCAGCCGCAGATCCGCATCCAGTCCGCCGGCCTGATGCAGGGCGGCCGCACCCTGGACTGCGACCAGATCGCAGAGATCCTCAACGCCTATTGCCAGGCCGCCCATGCGCAACGTCACCTCGATGCGTTGCGCCAGGAAACCCAGCGGGCTTGATCGATCCGCTAGCGCAGCGGCACATACACATCGGTCTGCCATTGATCCTGCGGCGTCTCGGGGTAGACGCTCAGGTAATGGAAGAACAGCGGGTGGTCGCGAAGCTCCTCGCCGCTGGCAGGCAGCCAATCGCGGTAAATCGGATAGATGGTTTCGCCGATATGATCCGGCGAGCCCACATGCCGCACCACCACGCAGCGCCCGGCAGGAATGATGCGCGCATGCACGCCAAACCCATTCGGCGCCACGGCCTCGTCAATCTCGCCACAGATAGCAAAGCGAAACGCCTCGGGCGCAGTGGTATCGGGGTTGTTATAGGGAATGCCAAACGTGCGGCTCGACGCCACCGGCGACTGGCCGCTCTGCTTGCGCCATTGGATAAATCGGCTGGTCGTCTGGTTGACCAGCCCGGCGGGCCCGCAATGCTCAAGCGCGGCCACCTGGGTTTGGGGAAATTCTACGATGCGTAATTGCATGATGATCGTCCTGGAAAAGTGAGGGATAGCGAACACCGCATTCCAGGTCTGCCAGTTCGGCGCCTTCCTGAACGCACTCGGCGCCATACCGAACGCCCGCCGGAACGCCCGGCTAAATGCCTCCGGGCTATCGAAACCGGCACTGAGCGCTCCCTCCAGCACCGAATAATCGGCAGCGCTTGCCAGGCTATGGGCCGCACGACGCAGGCGCATGAGGTGCACATAACGCGACACCGGCACGCCGACGAACGCGGTGAACTGTCGATGGAAGTGAAACGCCGAAAAATTCGCCAATCGGCTCAACGTATTCACCGACAGGTCGCCTTCGAGGTTGGCCTGGATGTAGGCGAGGACGGCGTTGAAGCGCTTGGTGTAGGCGAGTTGAGTCGGCGTCTCGGACACTGGGAGAAACTCCTGGAAGGGCGGTCGGCGATAGAGTCGACTATAGCGGGGCGCGCGTGCCTAGCCGGGTTTGCTCAAGGTGTGATTGGGGTAATCGTCGTGCCTAGCAATCTCGCTGTGCCAGGCCAGCCGATTGTTCAATGCTGGCAAGAAAAACCTGGGTCTCGCGATTAGACCGCAAACAAACCACCCGGCAAGTAGAGGGCGCATTCGCCGCCAGTTGTTGCATCTTGGCCCTTGCTGATTTTCGCGTGCGCCACATAAACCCAAAGAAAGCCGGCAAATTCCCCCACTGCTCGGGGCAGTTCTCCGGCAGATCAGGGCGCGAATGTCCGCGTCCCAAGAACGTCCTGAGCACTACGCGCCAGAATCGAAGCGCCGCCGAACGATCAATCCATATCAATAGATCTGCGCGGGCGACCCGATTGTCCCAAGTAGCAGAATGACCCCCTTCGAATATCCAGCACTCACGCGCCTCGGCTTCATGACACAAGCGCGTCTTCTCGTCCCCGCTGCGTTCTACCCAACCGGGTTGCCAGTGGATGGTATCGATATGAATCACCGGCAAGCCCTTACTCTGGCCAAGCTTGCGCGCTAACGTACTTTTACCGGAACCGGGTTGACCGACGATCATCACGCGCTGCATTGAGGCTCCTTTTGGGTTGAGCACGTTGAGTGGTGGGTGGGGGATTTTGCGTTAATGGCGGTGTGTGTCAACAAAAGGGAGGTTGGTGTTGTGGGGGGCGTTTGACCAATATATGGCGGTTGGGAAAGGCAGCGTTCGGCCGATTGTGTTGAAAAAGTCGCCTTGCCCAAAATGCTCGAATACTGATGGGTGAAAAGACCTCTTTTGCAGGCTGCTACGTGAAATCTGAGTCCTGAACCTACTGCCAAAAATTCAGATTTCAATCTCAGGCGCGTACTTTCCCGACGTGGAATTCTCAGTCGACTTTTTCAACAGAATCGGCCAAAAGCGGACAGTTATGCAGGGTTAGCAACCTTTCCTTGTAGCTTGATGGCATCTACGAAACTAGAGGCGATTTAAAGCACGCCATTTTTCAGCAACCATCTGCATGTTTTGCCCCGTAGGTTGCTTGGTCCACAGTGTATTTTTCTCCAGCACTCGAGGAAAGTTGCTTAATGAGGCCTTTACACGAGAAGCCCATCATATTGAGATACTGCTTCGCAGACCTCACCGCCTGCTGGTTCCAATCAATGTTCATGCTGTCCACTGCTATCGTAGCGTCAGAAACATCGAAACCCTCTCCAGCATCAGATGAAAGCTGATGAATAAGCCCATTCCGTGAGAACCCCGCCATGCTGAGATACTGCTTCGCTGATCTGACTGCATTTTTTTGAGGTCCAGTCAAATCCACAGCCCATGCGGGAGCAGCAGCAAAAAAAGTGACAGCCAATATTACTTTCAAAAAATTCATCGGAATATCTCCAGAGTCCATGCAGCGTTTCTAACGGCCTTAAAATTCTTATCTTACGGCTCAACTTCACATGACGAGTCCCTTTGAGGGGACTGATCGAATTCCCTCGGCTCTCACCTGGTCAATCAATACCTGCAACTGCAGCGATAGGCCAAAAATCACGTTTATTGCGAGAGTCATTTTTTCCTTGATTACTGAGCTACCGGACGACGTTGAACTCAAAAGACTCGTGGCTAACTAGACAGGCCGCCTTCTTGTCGACGCCATTCACTTTTAAGTCATAGGTTAGACGTACTGAGCCGTTCGCAGCTTCGTAAAAGCCTTGGTTGACAATTGTAGAGCCGGGCAGTTTCTCAGCTAATTGCCTGCACAAAGAGGTCCAGCATACGCACGGAAACCGGCTCACTCGTAGCCGGCGTGCCGATCTCGATCTGTATCCGAGTGTAGAAGGTGTTGTAAAGCTGGCCGCTTCTCACTTCCTTGTACTGTACATAAAATTTCGGGACCACTGGATCAGAGTCGGTATCGGGCATCGCATACTCAACTGAGGAGCACTTCTACTGCCTGCGGTGCATTTCAACCAGCGGAGCGAGTAGCAGTTGCCACCTAGCAGACTTGTCCAGTTTCTTACAACCTTCCTCGCAGCCGCCGATCTTTTCGGGAATGACACCAAGTGTGATCGAAGCAAGGTGAAGTACAGCTGCTGGCTTAGATTCCTGACCACAGCCGTCCAAGAGCATACAGACCAGCCTGTCGCCGAAATCGAGAGCCGGGCGGCAGAGTGATTTTGTGCTCGTTTTTGTCACTGCTCAAGATCTTTTCCTCGACCGGTTGAATCCACAGCCATTAGCGGACGCTCACAAGCGACCGCTATAGGTAAAAAGCAGTCGGCGTTTCAATGTGGGTCAGGCCACTCGCTTCGAGTACCCCTCTATCCAGTCCGCAAGCGATCGCATATCTGTTTCGAGTTGGGCGAGTTCGGGGGGGACCGCTGGAAGATCGTCTGCCTGAGAATGCTCATACACAGAGTATCGTGTCATCAAGTCGTCTATCAGATCACAATCCTCCTGAGTGATGTTACTTAGCTGCCTCAGTAGCCCTTTGGTCATCACTTCCCTGCGGAATCGCAGCACGACACTGTTCAGCATTACCACCTCAACAGTGCGCTCCACGATGATCCTGAAGTCACTGCAAACACTCTTGGCCATGAGGTCGTAACTTTCAGCATCGCCCTCTGCCTGGTGCCTCTTGAGTTGGGCTAAGTTCTCATTAAGTAGCTTGTTGATAGCCGGTTTCGGTTTCGAGTCTCGAGCACTTTGTCCCGTCAGAATGCCGGATGTTTTGTCGAGACGTCGAAGCGTCTGAACGTTAAAGACGATGTCTTGTATATCTGGATGTTCCTTCACTTTCTTTACTGCGGATTCCAGAAGTGTCACCAGCGAAAGCCTGTGGGTGAAGATGATGACCTGGCGGGACTGCGCCAAATCTACAAGGCGCGAGACAACTCGCTCCTCAAAATCTTGATCGAGTGAGGAAATCGGGTCGTCGAAAATAAAGGGAGCTACTTGATTGGAGCCGGTAATATCAGCTAGGAATGCAGCCAATGCTACAATTCGCGTCTCGCCCTCACTGAGAATTTGTTCTGGTGGGCGGGCTCCTTTCGCGCCAACGAGTGTCAGTCCGAATGTGGTCCTGCCTTTACCGACTGTTTTGCTTTGAGGGGCTACAGGCAACCTCGAGCCACCTAATAGCTTCAGTTCGGCGGCGAAGCGAGTTTGATATCCTGCCTCCACCTCGGATTTCGCCAATTCGTTGTTTTTGATAGTAAGCGTGTTGGTTGCAGCAAGCCGGATGGCTTTCCCGTACTGGTCAACAGCCAACAACCTGTCCCGTTCGGCAACGACTGCAGGTTTGTTTTGCGACAGCCATTGCAGAGCCTTCAGCTTACGAAGTTGCGCCTCCATTTGCTGTCGTTTGCCGTCTTGAGAAAGCTCGTTCAACGACTTTTCTTCACCAACTAACTGATCTGTCACTTCTGCCAGCGCTTGATCTACTAGTGACCAGTCGAATGGGGTCACATTTTCGATTTTTTCAGCGGTCTCGAGATCGGAACGTCTTTCCACCAAAGTTTTATGTAGTTCTATGGCCTGCTTTTGATCCAGTTTGATCAGGGCCATATGAGCTAACCAGTCCTGTTCCTTCGGTGATTGGGGTAAGGCCTGTACAAAGCCCTTATGTTTGTCTTCTGCTTGTTTTGCGCTTAACTCCAAACCTTCGGTAACAAATTGCTCAAAGTGGGTCAACCGATGGCCAGCATCCTCATTGAGCTCTTGCTGGCAGAGCACACACCTTGCCTGCTCACCCACAACAGGAAATGGTTGACCAGGGTAAGCATGATTTTGAGAAAACAATCGTGCTTGGGCCCATAACTGTTGCCACACCGCTTCGCCGACTCCTTCGAGTGGAGTTTCGGAAAAGAGTTGTTGCGCAAATTTCTGAGCCGCTTGCCGCTTGCCCTTTGCATCAGCACTGGCACTTACTATGATCTGCGCTGTTTCGTTGGAGAGCTTATCCTTGAGTTGGCTCATAGCTAGCCGAACTGTTGCCAACCCCTGCTTTTCTTTCGTGATTGATGCCAGTCGCCCCGCTACGTCCTTCTGGGCCAGCGCACCTTCTGTGATAATCCGCTCAGCATCGTGCTCGGGAGTGTACGTACAGAATCTGTCGATGACGGCATCAGTCGTTGCAGGCTTAATACTCGCTAGCCACTTACGTTCCTCAGTGATTTCCAAATCCGCTGGGAATTGTGGCAATACGCTCAGCAATGCATTCTTCGAAGCGGTGAGGTGCTGATTAACCCTGTCTGACACGGCGATCAACGACGCCACAAATTTCATTTGGCTTGGCTCGTAGCTGGCCTCGTTTCTACCCATGTACTGGGTGGCCGTTCTGGAGTCAAAAATCTGGGCGTGACGAAGTAAAGGATCTGCACCCTGTGCCAGCGTCCATTCAATAGTTCCTTTCTTTTCTCCTGCCGATACTTGGAAATTAGCCTTGCAAGCCTCAGGTTCTTCAATGAAGACGTTAGGGTGAATTTCGTCTTTTGACCTTGAGCCGCATGCCTGTTTCAGGAGGCGTGCATATCCGCTTTTTCCTGAACCATTTTGACCGTAGAACACTGTGATGTTGCCTGAGCCAACTGGTAGTGCTGCACCTGATTTGATCGCATTCAACCCGTAGACATCTGAGATCCCTTCTATGCGTATGGCAGGACGACTGGCAGCAAGTGCCAATGAGCCAGGCGATACCGTGCAGAAGCCTGGGTCATCTTCATTCTTCGATTCAATCATGCACAGCCGGGCAAGCTCTTGGATCTGGTCGTCTGTTGGTGGCTTCTTGGTCTCGATTAGGTTCTTGGCAGCTGTCTGTAACCACCGGCTTCTTTCGCCGAGCCAAATTTCAAAATCATCGGCAACGGGAGCGTCTAGCCCATTCAAATCTGGTGCGACCATTGAGATCTCTCCTTGAAGACACCGCGGACGAACCGAGTATAGGCCAATAGTGGCGAATTGCTTTGGTGCGGTTTGACTAGAAGTCCGTAAGCGTTCGCCATTAATAATCAGAAAGGGAAAGACTTTTACTTCTTGTCGTTAGTGGCCACTTGGGAACGTCCGCTTCTGGCCGATTGTGTTGAAAAAGTCGCCTTGCCCAAAATGCTCGAATACTGATGGGTGAAAAGACCTCTTTTGCAGGCTGCTACGTGAAATCTGAGTCCTGAACCTACTGCCAAAAATTCAGATTTCAATCTCAGGCGCGTACTTTCCCGACGTGGAATTCTCAGTCGACTTTTTCAACAGAATCGGCCGATTTCTGCCCGTCACAAAGAGCTATATCTGCATACGGTCCTTTGTGAGTAAACATATCAAGACAGTGGTGGTTCCCCCTGGACTCTTCTTCCCCACCCCCTGCAATTGCTGCCTGTTCAACCCTGAACCAGGCCGCAGTTCAACACCATAGGTCCGGTCGACCTGTGGACGCGTGGAACGACCCGCTGTGCCTTTCAGTCTACCTGTACCTATTCATCGGTAAGGTACGGCGCAATGGATAAGACAATCACCGTGGACCAACTGGCGACCACTGACCTCAGATCGATCAACGAGATATGGCTCGGCAGCACGCATACCCAGCTGTGTCTATGGCGTGGTGAGCAAGTGTTCACCCATGAGATGCTCAGCGAGGGCACTCACGATCAGAATGTTCGGCGCCTGTGCTTGCAACTGGTCGATCCTGACGATCAGGCTGCGGTGGCCCGTGTTGAGGTGATCGTGCGCGAACGGCTGGTAAGGATGGGCAAGGAGGGGGAGTTTTATCCGGCGCAAGAGGCGGACACTTATCAGTAATCGCGCTGCCGCTGAGCAAGTGGGCGGGCCAGTCATGGCCGAAACTTTGGGTTTGTCCAAGAGCCAGCGGGTAGCCTTCATCTCTCATCACGCAAAGCGGATCAAGCTTGCGCGCTGAAACGCTGTGATGCGCGTCGCTCAAACATGGCGTTTTCCGTCTCCTGTGTGGCCCGCTCACCTTTGTAGGACAGTTGCAGGACAAAAGAACGGTCCTTCATCGACGTTAAATCCGACGGGTCGTAATCCCTCAGAAGAGGCGCCAGATCAATGGTTTTGGCGAAGTTTTCGTTGGTCAGGCTGTAATAACCCATGCCCGACCAAACCGAGTCGGCGTCCACCGTATCGATAATGGCGTTGCGGTAAGCCACCGCTGCGGTTTTCATAGAAAGGGATTGATTGAGCAACTCAGTGAGACGCTTGCTCTCTTCGCCGCTGAGCTGGCTGGCCGTATCCTGCACTGTCAGGCGGCCATCAGCCTCGACGGTGAAACCATACTCTTTGCTCGCCAGGTCCGGCGCGATACCCGACAACGTGGACACGAATGCCTTGAAAGAGGCCTTCAACGTGTGAAACGCCCCGTTGGAAATTTCAGCGAGTCGAGGATATTCCGACGATTGCTGGCGACCGACCCAGGTATCGACAATGTCCACCGGTTCAACCGTTGTGCTTGCTGATTCACTGGGATGATAGATCGCTGCCGGGGCGGTGTTTGCCAACGTCTGTTTCGCGTGATCAGTCAGGGGCTGAGCCACGAGCTTTTGGTCGGAAGGTGCGAGCTGGGTGCTGGCTGGCGCCAAGTAGGCTGCGCTAACGGAAAGGTTCATTTATCGCTCCATGATGTGTCGTCCTCTTCCAGAGTATCGACGGCTATGTGCCAAGCTTTAGCGCATCGATGCTAAGGGGGCGCCAAATGGGGCCATCTCATTATTTCCATAGATGGCCCTGTGGCCCTGCTATCGCTCTGAGATTTCGCTTAGCGGTGTGTTGGACGCAGTCGCAGCAATCAATCATCGGGCAGAGTTGAAAGGGTAGCTTTTTCCATAGAATCGGCCGAAAACAACCCATCACTCGGCCAACCCGTTTACCATGCGCCGCCGGCAGTGGTTCCACGCGCTACCGATCTTTTCCTCAATAGGTACCGCAATGTCCATCGAGCACATTTCCCTCCCCAAAGGCGTCGGCCCACAGGCCGCTAAGCTTCTTGACGCCATTACCGGCGCCGCCACCGCTGAAGAACTCAACCGCGCCGGGGGTAAAGCCGAAGGGTTTGTGCTTGGGCTGGAAGCCAGCAAAGCGATCAAGAGCCAGGTCGCCGAGTCGTTGTATGTGGCTTACGACGACGCGGCGAGCCATCGGGCGGATGAGTTGAAAGGTTAAGCCGAGCAGGGCGCTTCGCGGTCGAGGAGGCGGGCGGTGAGCAGTACGCCGAGTTCGCTCAGTTGGTGGATGGCCAGGGCGATGTCGCGGTGTTTGCCGCTGAGGTCTTCGGACAGGTCGAGCAGCAGCGTGCTGACGCTGGTGAAGGTTTCGTAGCTGTTGGTGATGAGGCTTTCGGTGCTGGCGTCGGGGGTGACGCTGAAGAGGGTGGTTGAATCGATAACCATGGTTAAGTTCCTGACTTGAGGCCGCTTCCCGTTCGCTACTAAACAAAAGGGAGGCAGCTGTACGCAGGTTAGTAGACCGGTGGAACCTAACAAAACCGGCGCACCCGGAGGTGCCCTGCGCACAGCCGCCATCAAGCACAGACACCGGAACGTCTGACAGATGATGCTTATGCAATCGTTAGGTTGAATCGTGGGCTACTAAACCCGGTCCCTGAGAAATTCAGCGACCGGGCAACCTTAGAGACGGCCACCCCAGCGCACAAGCCGGCGGATTCTGACGCAGGCGTAGGCAAGGGAGCAAGGCGTCGCTGGCTATTCGGATTTAGCCTTCAGACGATATCCGCCAACACCTCCAAGCTCTACGGTCAGAACCCCTGGCTGACACTGACCCCACGCATGATAAAAAACCGTGGGTCGATCAGCTGTAGGCCCTGCTCACCTTTCACGCGGCCGACCGTCACGTGGTAGGTCTTGGGCGCTTCGGAAAGGTTTTCCGGGTGGCGTGTGAGTTTTGCCAGGGCCGGGGTTTTGGCCCAGGCGGCCACGGGCATCTGGCGGATGTCTAGGGTGACCACCCAGGATTTGTCCACAGCCGCGCCCATCGGGTCAGGGTTGGGGCTGACATCCTTGATCTTGGCAATTTCGTAGCCTTGGGAATAACAGAAGCCCGGTGCTTGTTCGGTGTAGGCCGTGCGACCGGATTCGGTGAGGCTGTAGGTTTTGTCGCTTCTGGCCAGAAGGCCGGCGTCGACCAGGGCGTCGAACGCCGGTGCGTTGCCGCTGGAAACGCCGGCGCTGAAACTCTCGCTCAAGGTCACCGGGAAACTCTTGAACATTGGTGCGCTGATGCAGGCAGGCCCTTGCAGTCGGGTTTGCAGCGCCGTTTGGATGTCCGTGTCGGACGGGCTGTCGCTGCAGGCGGTGAGCAGCAGGGCGCTGGCGGTGGCGAGGGCCATGGCAGTGAGTCGCATCGTTTTATCCTTGACGATTGAGGGCGTGTCGGCACTGAGACTGTCACATTGAGTAAATGTTTCCGCCATTTACGACGGTGCATTATTGTGGCCGTCTTCGCCCGAATAAGCAGTGCCGTCCGCAGGAGCGCCCATGACATTGACCGTCGACACGTTTATCTCCCTGGCCATGGCCAACCCCCTCAATGCCGAAATTACTGCACGCCTACCCGACCTGGGTGTGGCGCAATGCATGCTCACGGCGGGCTGCCTGTTCCAGGCGGTGTGGAACCATCAAGCGAATCGACCGGCCGATCACGGCGTAAAGGACTACGACGTTTTTTACTTCGACCCGGACCTGTCCTACGAGGCTGAGGACCGTGTGATTCGGGCGGCGCAGGGGTTGTTCAAGGACTTGGGGGTGAATGTCGAGGTCAGGAATCAGGCGCGGGTTCACTTGTGGTATGGCCAACGTTTCGGTCGGCCTTACCCCCAGTTGCACTCGGCCCGCGACGGCGTGGATCATTACTTGGTGGCCGGCACCTGCATCGCTTTGGAGGTGGCGACGGGCGAGTTGTATGCGCCTTACGGGTTGCAGGATGTGGCCGAGGGCGTGCTGCGCATCAACCCGTTGCACACAGAACCCGCGTTGTTTGCGCAAAAGGCCCTTAGTTATCAGGCGCGCTGGCCCTGGCTCAGGATCGTCGCGCCCGGTTCAGCCGAGTAGGCCACCCAGCACGGCGCAACCTGCCACCACCAGCCACGGCGGCAGCTTCCAGGCCATCAGGGCGACGAGTGCGAGTAACGCCAGGGCGAAGTCGTACAGGTTGAAGATCGCGCTGGTCCACACCGGGTGGTACAGCGCCGCCAGCAACAGGCCAACCACCGCCGCGTTGACCCCTGCCAATGCGGCCTGGGTGCGGGGGCTGTGGTGCAGGCTCTGCCAGAAGGGCAGCGCGCCGAAGATCAGTAAAAACGACGGCGCGAAGATCGCCAGCAGGCATACCACGCCGCCGATCCAGCCGTTGGGGGGCGCATGCATCGAGGCGCCGAGGAAGGCGGCAAAGGTGAAGAGTGGGCCGGGCACGGCTTGTGCGGCACCGTAGCCGGCGAGGAATACGTCGTTGCTCAGCCATTGCGGCGCCACCACTTCAGCTTGCAACAACGGCAGCACCACATGGCCGCCGCCGAACACCAAGGCGCCGCTGCGGTAGAAGGCGTCCACCAGCGCCAGACTGTGATGGGGCAGCCCCTGCGCCAGCGCCGGCAGGCCCACCAGCAGCACGGCAAACAGCAGCAACCACAGGGCCCCGGCGCGTCGGCTGAGGGGGATGGGCAGTGCGTCGGGCGCAGCGGCCAGTGCAGGTTTGAATAGCACCAGACCGGCCAATCCAGCGGCGGCGATCACCCCCACCTGCGCCCAGGCCGAGGGTTGCCACAGCACCGCCGCGGCCGCGAGCAGCATCAGCAGCACCCGCGCTACGCCCCGGCACAGGTTGCGCGCCATGCCCCACACGGCTTGGGCGACCACTGCCACCGCAACCACCTTGAGGCCATGCAGCACACCGGCGGGCACGGCCGTACCGTAGTGGGCCAAGCCTAGGGCAAACAGGATCAGCAGCAACGCCGACGGCAATGTAAACCCGGCCCACGCCGCCGCCGCGCCGCCGTAACCGGCGCGGGTCAGGCCCAGGGCGATGCCGACCTGGCTGCTGGCCGGGCCGGGCAAAAACTGACACAGGGCGACCAATTCCGCGTAGCTGCGCTCGCTCAGCCAGCGCCGCCGGGTCACAAACTCATGGCGAAAATACCCCAGGTGCGCAATCGGGCCGCCAAACGAGGTGAGCCCCAGGCGCAGGAAAATCAGGAACACCGCCCAGGGGCTGCTGTGTCGATCGCTGATGGGGTCGGTCAAGATTGGGCTCTCGGGCGGGTGGAGTGAAGGCACGGTAACCAATTTTAATGACGGCTGAAAGCGAGGGATCCGACGCGAATTTCAGACCTGCATTGAATTTATGCGCGCTTGCTTGAGTCATTTGAAACATGCAGACCGCTTGGTTTTCTTTCCACTCGCCCCGCTGACTTCAGCCAAGGACCGACGATGACCTTCTTTATCTTCCTGCTCGCCTGCGCCGCCGCCGCCAGTACCGGCATCATTTTCAAGCCTGGCGCGTGGTACGACTCCCTGGTCAAACCGAGCTTTACACCGCCCAATTGGTTGTTCCCGGTGGCGTGGACGATCATCTATCTGCTGCTGGCCTGGGCTGGTTACCGCTTGAGCTTGATCCCCGGCAGCCAGATGGTATTGGCGCTGTGGGCGGCGCAGATTGCCTTGAATACCTTGTGGACCCCGGTGTTTTTCGGCGCCCACCGGCTGTTGGCGGGCATGGTGATTATCGTGCTGCTGTGGCTTACCGTCGCCGCGATGGTGGTGCTGGCCGTGCGCCTGGACCTGCTCACCGGTTTGATGCTGTTCCCGTACCTGGCGTGGCTGTGTGTGGCGGCGGCGTTGAATTTTTCGATCTTGCGTAATAACCGCTGATGGCCCTGCAGCCATGGCCCGCCAGTGCGACCGAACTGGCCCAGATGCGCCGCTTCAACCAAAAGCTTGGGTGGATGCCGCGCTTCAAGATCCGCAATCGCGTCACGCCGCGCGTGTTGCAGACGTTGTTGCGCATCAGCCAGAAAATCAAGAAAGGCCCAGCCGCTGAAACCCGCTTGATTCGCCAGGACGGCATTCAGGTGCCGGTGCGCATCCTGCGTCCCAATGGCCCACCCAAGGGCGTGGTGCTGGATATCCACGGCGGCGGCTGGGTGATCGGCAACGCGCAAATGGACGACGACCTCAACCTGGGCATGGTGCGCGCCTGCGACGTGATAGTGGTGTCGGTGGACTATCGGTTGGCGGTCGACACGCCGGTCCAGGGCCTGATGCAGGACTGCCTGGCCGCCGCGCGCTGGCTGCTCGGTGAACCGGAGTTTGCCGGGTTGCCGGTGATCGTCGTCGGCGAATCGGCCGGTGGGCACCTGGCGACCGCGACATTGCTCGCGCTGAAACAATGGCCGGCGCTGCTCCAACGGATCAGCGGCGCGGTGCTGTATTACGGCGTCTACGACCTCACCGGCAGCCCCAGCGTGCGGGCGGCAGGCCCCGATACGTTGCTGCTGGACGGGCCGGGCATGGTCGACGCGCTGCGCTTGCTGACCCCGGGACTGAGTGACGAGCAGCGTCGGCAGCCCCCGTTATCGCCGCTGTTTGGTGAGGTGGAGGGGATGCCGCCGGCCTTGATGTTTGTCGGCGAGCTGGACCCGCTGCTGGACGATACGCGGTTGCTCGCCGAGCGCTGGCCACTGGCAGAGGCGCACTTGCTGCCGGAATCGGCCCGCGGGTTTATCCACTTTCCGGTGGCCATGGCGGTTGCGGTATTGGCGTATAGCCGACAGTGGATCAGCGATTGCCTCACTGGTGAACAGTCTTCGCGCTAACACAGCGCATCACATCGACAGTGGGCCTGACGACTCTTTTCGTGGTGAGTCGATGCGCTGTGATGAGCGGTTTTTTTGTGGTGAGCGGGCTTGCCCTAACGCCGGGCAGTTAAGGACTCAGTGAGTGATTTTCTGCGCCAGGCTGAGGACGGATTCGCATGCCGCAAACTGCGCGGCAGTACGCCGTATGATCCAGCCAGGCGATGACTATCAAAGGTGGGAGGGGGCTTGCCCCCGATTGCGGTGGGTCAGTGGCAGATGGGCTGACTCACCAGCGCTATCGGGGGCAAGCCCCCTCCCACCTTTTGAGCCGGTTGTTCCAGTTAATACTGAGTAGGCCGTTTAGATTCGCAAACTGGCTCCGATTTTTTAGTCATTGCCCATCTCGCCTTAACTGACTGGCATTAGGGCAAGCCCGCTCACCACAACAAGCCTATCCACCAACCATATAGAGCAATCCCCAGAATCCGCCCCACGCCCTGGCTGTTTGATCGGTTGGGCCGCAACCGCAGTATCTGCGCTAGATCGGCGGGTAGACCGGCGGTGCTGAGGGACGGGAACAACTCGGCGCGGGTCTGCAGGACGAAGGTCAGTAAGACTCTTTTCGTGGTGAGTCGACGTGATGTGATGAGCGGTTTTCTGTGGTAAGCGGGCTTTCCCGAATGCCGGTCAGTTAAGGACTCAGTGAGTGATTTTCTGCGCCAGGCTGAGGACGGATTCGCATGCCGCAAACTGCGCGGCAGTACGCCGTATGATCCAGCCAGGCGATGACTATCAAAGGTGGGAGGGGGCTTGCCCCCGATTGCGGTGGGTAATTGGCAGATGGGCTGACTCACCAGCGCTTTCGGGGCAAGCCCCCTCCCACCTTTTGAGCCGGTTGTTCCAGTTAATACTGGGTAGGCCGTTTAGATTCGCATACTGGCTCTGATTTTTTAGTTATTGCCCATATTGCCTTAACTGACTGGCATTAGGGCAAGCCCGCTCACCTGAGTGGACTCACAACTGCCGTTGCATATGAGTGGTCTGCCAGACCGGGTCTGACTCGATATCCACCACTTCAAAGCCCTGACGTCTCCAGAAATCAATCGCCCCCGGTAGAAACGGGTGAGTGTGCAGGTACATCATCTGCACTTCATCGGCTCGGGCCTGTGCCTCTAGCGCCCGATACAGCCTGCTTGCCAGGCCAAAGCCACGGAACGCCGGCAGCACGTACAGGCGCACCACTTCCACGGTGTTCAGGCCTTGGTAGTTCAACTGGGGAAAACGCCCGTCGTAGGGGAGATAGCCGATAGCGGCAACGATCGCACCGGCGTTACGCACGATCATGAATTGACCTCCACCCTGAAGGTACGTTGCTTCGAAACTCGCTAGATCGGCGGGTAGACCGGCGGCGCTGAGGGACGGGAACAACTCGGCGCGGGCCAGCAGTACGAAGGTTAGTACGTCGGGGATGTCGGCGGCGGTTATCGCTGTTGGTGTAAGTGTGAGTGCCGGCAGCATCGTGGTGCTTTTATCAAGTTTCACAGGGTGCCCTTGACTGGTTGAGCTGAAATAGAGAACTGGAAAATTACTCGTCTACGCAGGCTGAATCCGCCCCACGCCCTGGCTGTTTGATCAGTTGGGCCGTAACCGCAGTATCTGCGCCCCATCGAACGGGTCGGTCAGGTAGTGCGCCTGCACGCCGAAGGTGTCTTGCAGGCGTTGCGGGGTGAGCACCTCCAGCGGTTTGCCCAGTGCTACCAGGCGCCCGCGATCCAGCACGGCGAGGCGGTCGCAGGTCAGGGCCTGGTTGAGGTCATGCAGGGCGATCAGGGTGGTCACCGGTAGCGCTTGAACGCCTTTAAGGATCGCCAGTTGGTGCTGGATGTCCAGGTGATTGGTCGGTTCGTCCAGCAGCAGGATCCGGGGCCGTTGCGCCAGGGCGCGGGCGATGTGTACGCGTTGGCGTTCACCGCCGGAAAGGCTGCGCCAGGCGCGCTGGCTCAGGTGCGTAGCGTCCACGTCGACGAGGGCCTGGCGCACGATGGCGTCGTCCTCGGCGCACCATGGACTCAGCGCCGACAGCCAGGGCGTGCGCCCCAGGGCCACGGCGTCGAACACGCGGATGGCGTCGTCGGTGTCGGCCTGTTGTTCCACCACCGCCAGTTGCTGGGCGATGGCGCGGCGCGACAGGTCGTGCAGGCGCTGCTCGCCCAAGCGCACTTCGCCGCTGGCCGGCGGGCGCAGGCCGGCGAGCAGCTTGAGCAAGGTGGATTTGCCCGAGCCGTTCGGGCCGACGATGCCCAGGGTTTCCCCCTGGGCCACCTGCAGATCGATCCCGCGCAGTAGCTCGGCGTCGCGCACTTTGAAGCCCAGGTTGGTGCAGCTCAACACCGTCATCGCGCGTTTCTCCGGCCGATCAGGATCAGCGCAAACACCGGCGCGCCCACCAGCGCCGTGACCACGCCGACTGGAATCACCTGGCCCTTGATCAAAGTGCGCGACAGCACATCGGCGGCGATCAGAAACAGCGCGCCGCCCAACGCACTGGCCGGCAGCAGGCGCGAGTGCCCGGTGCCCAGCAACAGGCGTACGGCGTGGGGGATCACCAGGCCGACAAAACCGATGGAGCCCACAATCGACACCATCACCGCCGTGACCAACGCCGCGCAGCCCACCAGCACGACCTGCACTCGCCGCACTGGGATGCCCAGGGATGCCGCTGAGTCGCTGCCGAAGGTAAACGCATCCAGCGCACGACGGTGCCACAGGCATACCGCCAACCCCAACAGCGCCACCGGCACCGCCAGCCACACCGATGGCCAGCGCACGCCGCTGAGGTTGCCCAGCAGCCAGAACAGAATGCCGCGCGCCTGTTCGGAGCTGGCCGACTTGGTGATCAGGTAGGCGGTGAGGGCGTTGAACAACTGCGAGCCGGCAATGCCCGCCAGGATGATCTGGCCGGTGCCGCTGGACGAACCGCTGGCCCGCGCGAGCAGGATCACCAGGGCAAACGCCGCCATCGCGCCGACGAATGCGCCGGCCGACAGCGACACCAGCCCGCCGCCCACGCCCATCAGCGCCACCAGCACCGCGCCGGTCGACGCGCCGGCGCTGATGCCCAGCAAATACGGATCGGCCAGCGGATTGCGCAGCAGCGATTGCAGGATCACCCCACAAGTGGCCAGCCCGGCACCGCAGGCGGCGGCGACCAGGGCGCGAGTCAGGCGGTAGTTCCACACCACGCCCTCGTCGATGGGGTCGAGCACATAACCGGCGTGCCATAGTTTGTTGGCGAGCACCTGCAACACCACCTGGGGTTCGATGGCGGTTTCGCCGATGGCCACCCCGGCGAGTACGGCAGCGAGCAGCAGCGCCAGGGCGAGGAAGGTGCGTAGCAGACTGGCGGTCATTGCGGCAGGTCGTAGCCGTCGATGGCGCTGGCCAGTTGTTCCAGGCCATCGAAGGTGCGCACGCTGGCCTGCAAGGCCAGGGCGTCGAGGATGATGATGCGGTTATGTTTGACCGCGTCCATGTTGCGCGTGACCGGGTCGCTGCGCAGGAAAGCGAGTTTCTTTTCGTGGTCGTCGGCGGGGTAGCGGCGGCGGTCCATGCGGGCGATTACCAGAAAGGTCGGGTTGGCCTTGGCGATGGTTTCCCAGCCGACGGCCGGCCACTCTTCGTCGGACTGCACCACGTTGCGCAGGCCGAGGGTTTCCAGCATGAACTCGGGCACGCCTTTATGGCCGGCCACGTACGGGTCGCTGGCCATCTCGGAACTGGAGAACCACACCAGCGCACTGGCCTGCTTGAGACCCTTGCCCTGCGCCGTGGCGACGGCCTTGGCCAGGCGCGCCTTGAGGCTGTCGTTCAGCTGTTGGCCGCGATCCTGGACGTCGAAAATGGCTGCCAGTTGGCTGATGCTTTTGTAGATGGTGTCGATGCGAAACGGCTCCAGCCGCGTGCCGTCGGCGCCCACCAGGTTGTCCTTGCCTTCGCAATCGGAGGGCAGCAGGTAAGTGGGGATGTTCAGCTCATGAAACTGCTCGCGAGTGCCCACCACGCCTTGGGGGCCGACCACCCATTCCAGCTCGGCGGCCACCAGTTGCGGGTGCTTGGCGATCACGGCTTCGAAGCTCGGCTCGTTATTGGCCAGGCGCTCGATGGTGTCGTTCTGCGCCTTGAACTGCGGCAACACCGGGTTGAACCACAGCGAGGTGCCGACCACTTTGTCGCCGACACCGAGGGTGTAAAGCATTTCGGTGGCGGTCTGGCCGATGGTCACGCTGCGCGCGGGGGCCTGGGCAAAGGTCAGCGTGCTGCCGCAGTTCTGCACCGTCAGCGGGTAGTGAGTGGGCGCGGCGTGAGCCAGGGTGGCCAGGCCGAAACTGGCGAGCAGGGCGGTAGCGCGTGGCAGCATGGGGCGTTCTCCGTGTGGACCGTACGTGCGACTGGGGAGCTACGGTCATGGAAACACGCCCTTGAACACCGCCGCCAAGGGCTGGGCAAGGAAGTCCTTCCCGGACACCCCGCCGGTTAGTGATGTTGCTGGGCCGGCAGGTCTCCTGACTGATGCGTCGTCGCCTCGCTCCAGCCTTCCCGGACGCGTCCAGTGGCAGTGGGGAGCAGGCTCGGCACCTACAGTTGCGGGGGCAGTTCCGATTGGCGCGGCGTACCGCGCTTCGGATTCCCTATTAGTCCCGTTCGGGAACCGGCGCGGTATGGTAGTCGATCAGGGCGAGGCGATATAGCCCGAAGAACGCCCGGTCATAGACGAATGTCTTGCGGGCCCCGGATGAGTGCCTCAATCCGCGTGCCCGTAGCGCGCTCTTCGTTGCTGAAGCCGTCGTAGTCAGCCAGGTTGGCGAAGCGGATGCCGGTCAGTTGTTCAATTTGAAGCACGCTGCGCCGGTAGGTCCTGAGCGGGCCGAAGATCAGGTCAAGCTGCCCCAGCTCGCGGCTTTGGTCGATCATGTAGGCACTGGCCGAGGGCTTGCCGTCATCGCCCAGGTAAGCCACCACTTTCCAGAATGCCTTGGGGATTTTCACGCCACGGTACACGCGGTCGTCATCGGCAAACACCGGGCCGCTGAACACGGTGGCGCGGGCTTGCCAGCGTTGGGTGTTGTCCAGGATGTAGTCTTCCAGCTCCAGCCAGGTCTTCTGGTTGAACCCGCTCATTTGCGGCGAACAGTTGGTGAAATGGAAGGTATCGACATTGGCGGTGGCGGCCTGCTCGCCCCAGTTGGGGTCTTGGCGCCGTACCAGGTGGCCGCGGTCCAGGCCATTGTTGGTGTAGAGCGCTTCGCCCACCTGCGCGCTGATCGGCAGGCGACCGTCGTAGGCCCAGGTGTCGTTGCTGCGGGTAATGTCTACGTGCTTGGCGCCGTCGATATTGACGCCCACGTAGAGCGCCAGTCGCCGCGAGCGCGACATCGTTATCGAAAAGTGCGTGTAGTCCAGGCGCAGTGGTTCCACATCATCCTGCAACGCCTCGTCTGTAGTGGGCCAAGGCACGACGAAGCGGCTGAGAAAATCCGTAGCGTACCCTTGGCGGTCCTGCAGATCCTTGGCGGCGGTCACCCGTGGGGTTGCTGCCCGGGCTTCCAGCAGACTCGCGCTTGGCGCGATCAGTGGGCGCAGATCGGCCAGGCGCGGGCGATGGGACAAATCGATAGGGGGATTGCGGGCTGGCATGGGGTGTTCCTCTCGGTCCTTGAATACACACCAGTGCAGCATAGGCTCATGACAATTTCAGCCTGGTCGCTATCGCCCTTGTCCAGGCGGCGCTTGTCACGTCGCCGCCAGCAGCCTTCTCACTTCGGCGACGATCAGATCGATCTTGAAGGGTTTGGCCAGCACGGCGTCAAACAAGTCCGAGCGCTCCATACCGATGTGCGCCTGCGCGCCGCTCATCAGGATGATCGGCAGGTGATTGACGCTCGGCAGGGCGCGCACCGCTTCGGCGAGCTGTTGACCGTCCATCACCGGCATCATGAAGTCGGTGATGATCAGCGACGGGCGTTCGCGCTCCAGCACGTCCAGTGCCTTGCGTCCGTTGCTCGCTGTGACGACCATGAACCCCTCATCCTCCAGCGCGAAGCCAAGGATGTCGGCGATCAGATATTCGTCATCGACGACCAGGATGGTGGTCATGTCAGTCCAACCCACACAAAGACTTAAAAAGCTGAACCAGGCAGCGCTGAATTGGACACCACTGAGGGGGCATTTCTTGAAACCTTTCTTAGATCAACGGCTTGGTCGCGGATGACCACTTCCAGAAGCGAGGGGTCATAGAAGCTGTCTCTGACCTTAAGAATGGAAAGCGTCCTTCTAAGTTCAGACTGAATCTCGAAGAAACGCATCAACATCAAGTTGTCGGCAATGCTCGACAGCTCGGATGCCGGTGAACTGACCTCGGAACCGAACAGATCGTGCATTTCCCAGGTCGCGAATACCGTGACGCCACGGGCGCGCAGTTCGTTCATCAGCGCGCTGTAGAAATCGGTGATGCGCGCCGGGTTGGTGGACACGCGGGTCATGCCGCTGAGGCTGTCGATAAACAGACGCTTGATGCCTTTTTCTTCCACCAGGCCCAGCAGACGCGCGCCCAGACCGTCGAGCAAGCCTTCGGTGGTGGGCTGCCAGGCGATGCTCAGGGCGCCGCTGTCCTGCATCTGTTGCAAGTCGATGCCGAGGGACAGGCCCTTGAGTTGCAGGCGCTGCGGGCTTTCGTAAAAGCCGAAGTGCAGACCCGGCGCGTCCACCGTGGACTCGGACAAAAACTTGAGGCCCAAAGTGGTCTTGCCGATGCCCGACGGGCCCATCACCAGGGTCACGCTGGAGCTGTGCAGGCCGCCGCCGAGAATCGCGTCCAATGAAGTGATGCCGCTGGGGATGCGGGTCAGGTCGGCGCTGTCCGGTGCGGAAGGGCGGCCATAGAGGCTTTCCAGGCGCGGGTACACCACCAGGCCGTCGTTGGTGATTTCGCATTCGTGCAGGCCGGTGAGCGCGCCGCTGCCGCGGGTCTTGCGCAATTGGATACGGCGGACCGAGCGGGTGCCGAACAGTTCTTCGCCCATTTCGATCACGCCGTCGACCATGGTGTGTTCTGGGCTGCCGTCGTCCAATCGCGAGCTGGTCAGAAACAGCACGGTGCAACCGGCGAAGGCGGCATGGCCTTGCAGTTCGGAGATGAATTTTTTCGTGTCGATGGGTGAGTCAGCTTTGGAGCGCGCATTGAGCAGGCCGTCCACCACCATGACGGTAGCCTTCTGCCGACTGATTTCGCGCCGGAGCAACTTCACCACCTCGTCGAGACCTTCGTTTTCCAGGGTGTCGAAGGCGCTGACGAATTGGATTTCGGCGCCGACGCGGGAGGCATCGAAAAAGCTCAGGGTGGACAGAAACTGGAAAAGGCGGTCGTGGGATTCCGCCAGCAACGTAGCAACCAAGACACGGCCGCCGTTGCGCGCATGATGAAACCCCAACTGGTTGGCGAGGATGGTTTTACCGGAGCCGGGGCGCCCCTGAATGATATAGGACGCCCCAGACACCAGCCCTCCCTTGAGCAGAGCATCCAGCCCTTCGATTCCGCTTTGAAGGCGATTTAGCTTTTCCACAGTGCGATCCTGACCCTAAAAACATGCTGTTAAGCCGAGTGGACAGGATGCTAACGCCATTTGTTCAATGGGGCTACTTGCGATCCAGCCACACCGTCTGCGCATTGCAGAACTCTCGTACGCCAAAGTGCGACAACTCGCGGCCGAACCCGCTCTTTTTCACACCGCCAAAAGCGACGCGCGGATCGGAAACGCTGAACGCATTGACGAAGATACCGCCAGTCTCCAGTTGGTCGGCGATCTGGCGTGCCTTGGCCGAATCTTCGGTGAAAATGCTGGCGGTGAGGCCGAACTCGCTGTCATTGGCCAGGGTCACGGCGTGGTCGGCATCGCGGGCAGTGATGATCGAGGCTACCGGGCCAAACAGTTCTTGTTTGAAGGAGGTCATCTGGTCGGTGACATCCGCCAGGACCGTCGGCTGATAATAGTTGCCGGCCCCCTCGACCTTGTCGCCGCCCAGCAGCAGGGTGGCGCCTTCATTCAGGGTCGCCTGGACTTGCCCATGCAGTTCGTCGCGCAGGTCGAAGCGCGCCATCGGGCCGACGTAAGTGCTGTCGGCGGTCGGGTCGCCCATGATCAGGGCGCGAGTGGCTTCGACGAACTTCGCGGTGAAGGCTTGTGCCACTCCTTCCTCAATGATCAGGCGCTTGGCGGCGGCGCAGACCTGGCCGCTGTTCTGGAAGCGGCCGATGACGGCGGCCTGCACGGCGGCGTCGAGGTCGGCGTCGTTGAGCACGATAAACGGGTCGGAGCCGCCCAGTTCCAGCACACATTTTTTCAGCGCGGCGCCGGCCTGTGAGCCGATGGCGATGCCGGCTCGCACACTGCCGGTGAGGGTGACGGCGGCGATGCGTGGGTCAGCGATGGCGTTGGACACGCCATCCTGGGTCACGTTGAGCACTTCGAACAGGCCATCAGGGAAACCGGCGTGCTGGAACGCTGCTTTGATCAGGTACGCACAGCCCATCACATTCGGCGCGTGCTTGAGCACGTAGGTATTGCCAGCGAGCAAAGTCGGCACGGCACCGCGCAGCACCTGCCAGACCGGGAAGTTCCACGGCATCACGGCGAGGATCGGCCCCAGCGGGCGGTATTCGATGTGGGCCGTGCCGTTGTCCACCAAGGTCGGTTCCGGCGCGAGCATGGCCGGGCCGTGGGCGGCGTACCACTCGCTGAGTTGGGCGCATTTTTCGATTTCGGCACGGGCCTGGGCAATGGGTTTGCCCATTTCCAGGGTGATCATCTGCGCCATGGCTTCGGCCTGCTCGCGCAGCACGGTGGCCAGGGCCAGCAGCAGCTCGGCACGCTGGCCGACCGGCTGGCGACGCCAGGTGCGGAACGCCTGGGTAGCGCGATCAAGCGCCGCGTCCAGTTGCGATGCGGTTTCGTAAGGGTAGCTGTCGACGGTTTCGCCGCTGGCCGGGTTGATCGAGAGGGCGTGGGTCTGGGAAGTGATTGCGTTCATGGCGCCGTCCTGCTGAATGGGAGGAATGGGTTCAGCGTACGGGGCTGGCTCTTTTCTGAGAACTGAATAATATTAAGCAATACGTTCACGAATGGAGAATGACTTGGATCTGGTGCAGTTGGAAATCTTCAAGGCCGTGGCCGAGCAGGGCAGCATCAGTGCCGCGGCACAGCTGATCCATCGGGTGCCGTCGAACCTGACCACGCGCATCAAGCAGTTGGAGCAGGACCTGGGCGTCGAGTTGTTTATTCGCGAGAAGAGCCGTTTGCGCTTGTCGCCAGCTGGGTGGAATTTCCTCGGCTATGCGCGGCGCATTCTCGATCTGGTGCAAGAGGCCCGCGCCACGGTGGCGGGAGAGGAGCCCCAGGGCGCGTTCGCCCTGGGCTCGCTGGAAAGCACGGCGGCGGTGCGCATCCCGGCCTTGCTGGCGGCCTATAACCAGAAGCACGCCAAGGTCGAGTTGGACCTGAGCACCGGGCCATCGGGCACCATGATCGAAGGTGTGCTGTCGGGGCGCCTGACGGCCGCGTTTGTCGACGGGCCGGTGCTGCACTCGACCCTGGAAGGTGTGGCGGTGTTCGAGGAAGAGATGGTGGTGATCGCGCCGCTGCACCACGCGCCGATCACCCGAGGGCAAGACGTGAATGGCGAGAACATCTATACGTTCCGCTCCAATTGCTCTTACCGGCATCACTTTGAGCGCTGGTTTTCCCAGGATGGCGCGGTGCCGGGAAAAATCTTCGAAATCGAGTCGTACCACGGTATGTTGGCGTGCGTCAGTGCGGGCGCCGGGCTGGCGTTGATGCCGCGCAGCATGCTGGAAAGCATGCCGGGGTCGGCGGCGGTGAGTGTTTGGCCACTGGCCGATACCTTCCGCTTATTGAATACCTGGCTGATCTGGCGGCGTGGCACGGTGTCGCAGAGTTTGAACAGCTTTGTGAAGCTGCTGGAGGAGGGCGGCCTGGTTGCCGCCTGAGTTATCGATAGGGGAGTGGATTTGCCCTCTCCCACATGTTGGTCTTCATCAGCCGCCGAACTGGAAGGTGCCTATGGCCAATTTCGCCATGATCGCCGTTGCCCCCAGTTGCACCAGCCACAGTGCCAAACCACCGAGGAACACACCGAGCGCTACTTGCAGCACCAGGCTTTTTTCACGCTTGGGGTGGTGGATGGTACGCGGGGGGAAGGGGTCCATGTCGTCGGGGTCGGCGCGCAGGTCCAAGTCATCGTTTCGCATAGGGCTCTCACAGCAAAGGGGCGGTGGGGTTCAGTCTAGGGGCTGGATACGAAAAAGGGGAAGCCATCGGCTTCCCCTCCTTATGCAACCAGCAGGTTTACAGGACCTGAACGATTGCCTTTGTGACCGCATCGATGTTGGCCTGGTTCAACGCTGCCACGCAGATCCGCCCGGTATCCAACGCATAAATACCGAACTCGGTGCGCAGGCGGGTGACTTGCTCAACGGTCAGGCCGGAGTAGGAGAACATCCCGCGCTGGCGGCCGACAAAGCTGAAGTCGTGGCCCGGTGCAGCCTTGGCCAGTTCTGCGACCATCTGCTCACGCATGCCACGGATGCGCAGGCGCATTTCGGCCAGTTCGGCTTCCCACTGAGCACGCAGCTCCGGGTTGTTGAGTACCGCCGCGACGATGGCCGCGCCGTGGGTCGGTGGGTTGGAGTAGTTGGTGCGGATCACACGCTTGACCTGGGACAGGATGCGCGCGCTTTCTTCCTTGGATTCGCTGACGATCGACAGCGCGCCTACGCGCTCGCCATACAGCGAGAACGATTTGGAGAACGAGCTGGACACAAAGAAGGTCAGGCCCGACTCGGCGAACAGGCGCACGGCGGCGGCGTCTTCGTCGATGCCATCGCCAAAGCCTTGATAGGCCATGTCGAGGAACGGCACCAGGTTTTTGGCCTTGACCACGTCCAGGACTTTTTGCCAGTCGGCCGGGCTCAGGTCGACGCCGGTCGGGTTGTGACAGCAGGCGTGCAGCACCACGATGGACTGCGGCGGCAGGGCGTTGAGGTCTTCGAACAGGCCGGCACGGTTTACGTCGTGGGTGGCGGCATCGTAGTAGCGATAGTTCTGCACCGGGAAACCGGCGGTTTCGAACAGCGCGCGGTGGTTTTCCCAGCTCGGGTCGCTGATGGCCACCACGGCGTCAGGCAGCAGCTGCTTGAGGAAGTCTGCGCCGATCTTCAGCGCGCCGGTGCCGCCAACGGCTTGCACGGTGACCACCCGCTCAGCGCTGAGCAATGGCGATGCTTGACCGAACAGCAGGGTCTGCACGGCCTTGTCGTAGGCGGCGATACCATCGATCGGCAAGTACCCGCGAGCGGCATGTTGCGCCACGCGAATGGCTTCCGCTTCGGCAACGGCACGCAAGAGTGGAATCTTCCCCTCCTCGTTGCAGTAAACGCCTACGCCAAGGTTGACCTTGGTGGTTCGGGTGTCGGCGTTGAATGCTTCGTTGAGGCCCAGGATTGGATCGCGTGGTGCCATTTCGACAGCGGAGAACAGGCTCATTTTTGCGGCAGCTCTATGGGGGGTAGGAGGGACGTGTCGCGCTCCAGCCGAATGCACTAGAGCGGTGCACAAACGGGGAGCTAGTATAGAGGCCATCATCGCCGAGGGCGACCACCGAAACGGCTTTTCGGCCAAGTTTTTCGGTTTATTTACCGACCGTTAGTCATATTGCAACCTTGATCGAAAACCCAGGGTCAGACGATTGCCTTGAAAGCCGTCACATTCGCCTCCACTTGTATGGCTATCATGATTATTTCCTACGGTCCGCTCTGTATTTTCGCGGGTGGTGGTCTATTTCTTCCCCGACCGCTTTACAGTCTGGGGTGACTTCAAGAGGTACGTTATGTCGGATTTCCAACTAGTCACCCGCTTCGAACCCGCCGGCGATCAGCCCGAGGCCATTCGCCAGATGGTCGAAGGCATTGAAGCCGGCCTGGCCCACCAGACGCTGCTCGGGGTGACCGGTTCAGGCAAGACTTTCAGCATCGCCAACGTCATCGCCCAGGTGAACCGCCCGACCCTGGTGCTGGCGCCGAATAAAACCCTGGCCGCGCAGTTGTATGGCGAGTTCAAGGCGTTTTTTCCGAACAACGCGGTGGAGTACTTCGTTTCCTACTACGACTACTACCAGCCCGAAGCCTACGTGCCGTCCTCCGATACCTTTATCGAGAAGGACGCCTCGATCAACGACCATATCGAGCAGATGCGCCTGTCCGCCACCAAGGCGCTGCTGGAGCGCAAGGACGCAATCATCGTTACCACGGTGTCGTGCATCTACGGCTTGGGCAGCCCGGAAACCTATCTGAAGATGGTGCTGCACGTCGATCGCGGCGACAAACTCGACCAGCGCGAGTTGCTGCGTCGTTTGGCGAGCCTGCAATACACCCGCAACGACATGGACTTCGCCCGGGCCACCTTCCGCGTGCGCGGCGATGTGATTGATATTTACCCGGCCGAATCGGACCTGGAAGCGATCCGCATCGAGCTGTTCGACGATGAAGTCGAGAGCCTCTCGGCGTTCGATCCGTTGACCGGCGAGGTAATCCGCAAACTGCCGCGCTTCACCTTCTATCCGAAAAGCCACTACGTGACGCCCCGCGAAACCCTGATGGGCGCGATTGAGGGCATCAAAGTCGAGTTGGCCGAACGCCTGGAATACCTGCGCGCCAACAATAAGCTGGTGGAAGCCCAGCGCCTAGAACAGCGCACCCGCTTCGATCTGGAGATGATCCTGGAGCTGGGTTACTGCAACGGCATCGAAAACTACTCGCGCTACCTCTCGGGCCGCGAGTCCGGCGCGCCGCCGCCGACCCTCTACGACTACCTGCCGCCGGATGCGCTGCTGGTGATCGATGAATCCCACGTCAGCGTGCCGCAGGTGGGCGCGATGTATAAGGGCGACCGTTCGCGCAAGGAAACCCTGGTGGAATACGGTTTCCGCCTGCCGTCGGCGCTGGATAACCGGCCGATGCGCTTTGACGAGTGGGAGGCCATCAGCCCGCAGACGATTTTTGTCTCGGCAACGCCTGGCAACTACGAAGCCGAGCATGCCGGGCGGGTGATCGAGCAGTTGGTGCGTCCCACCGGCCTGGTGGACCCGGAAATCGAAATCCGCCCGGCGCTGACCCAGGTCGACGACCTGCTGTCGGAAATCAACAAGCGCGTGGCCCTGGAAGAGCGGGTGCTGGTTACCACCCTGACCAAGCGCATGTCTGAAGACTTGACCGACTACCTGGCCGACCACGGCGTGCGCGTGCGCTACCTGCACTCGGACATCGACACCGTGGAGCGCGTGGAGATCAT
Organism: Pseudomonas rhodesiae; assembly: GCF_007858255.1. GTDB lineage: Bacteria > Pseudomonadota > Gammaproteobacteria > Pseudomonadales > Pseudomonadaceae > Aquipseudomonas > Aquipseudomonas rhodesiae. Next base: position 51,135 of record NZ_VFEU01000011.1, read on the forward strand.
CCGCGATCTGCGCCTGGGCACCTTTGATGTGCTGGTGGGCATCAACCTGCTGCGCGAAGGCCTGGACATGCCGGAAGTGTCGTTGGTGGCGATCCTGGATGCAGATAAAGAAGGCTTCCTGCGCTCCGAGCGTTCGCTGATCCAGACCATCGGCCGCGCGGCGCGTAACCTCAATGGTCGTGCGATTTTGTACGCGGACCGCATCACCGGTTCCATGGAGCGGGCGATCGGCGAGACCGAGCGTCGTCGCGACAAGCAAATTGCCTTCAACCTGGAACATGGCATCACGCCCAAAGGTGTGTTCAAGGACGTTGCCGACATCATGGAAGGCGCCACCGTGCCCGGCTCGCGCAGCAAGAAGCGCAAGGGCATGGCCAAGGCCGCGGAGGAGAGTGCCAAGTACGAAAACGAACTGCGCTCGCCGAGTGAAATCACCAAGCGGATTCGGCAGTTGGAAGAGAAGATGTACCAGTTGGCGCGCGACCTGGAGTTTGAAGCGGCGGCGCAGACGCGTGACGAGATTGGCAAGTTGCGTGAGCGATTGCTGGCGGTTTGATCTGCGCTGAATTGACTGGCCTTATCGGGGGCAAGCCCCCTCCCACAGTTGAAATGTGTTTACAGATCCAAGTGTGGGAGGGGGCTTGCCCCCGATAGCCGCGCCGCGGTTTTCCAGAAAACCCCCTGGGCTGTTACCATTCGCCCCTTGTTTCAATTTTCAGTTATATCGCCCATTCGAGACCTGCCATGACCACCGTCCGCACGCGCATCGCGCCATCGCCCACTGGGGATCCCCACGTCGGTACCGCTTACATCGCCTTGTTCAACTACTGCTTCGCCAAGCAGCACGGCGGTGAATTCATTCTGCGGATCGAAGACACCGATCAACTGCGCTCCACCCGCGAGTCGGAGCAGCAGATTTTCGATGCGCTGCGCTGGTTGGGCATTACCTGGGCCGAAGGCCCGGACGTGGGCGGCCCACACGGCCCGTATCGCCAGAGCGAGCGCAGCGACATCTACAAGCAGTACACCCAGCAACTGGTCGACATGGGGCATGCGTTCCCATGCTTCTGCACCGCCGAAGAACTCGACCAGATGCGCGCCGAACAACAGGCCCGGGGCGAAACCCCGCGCTACGACGGTCGCGCGCTGTTGCTATCCAAAGAAGAAGTGGCACGCCGCCTGGCTGCCGGCGAACCCCATGTGATCCGCATGAAGGTGCCGAGCGAAGGCGTGTGTGTGGTGCCGGACATGCTGCGCGGTGACGTCGAGATCCCGTGGGACCGCATGGACATGCAGGTGCTGATGAAGACCGACGGCCTGCCCACGTACTTCCTGGCCAACGTGGTCGACGACCACCTGATGGGCATCACCCATGTGCTGCGCGGCGAAGAATGGCTGCCGTCGGCGCCGAAGCTGATCCTGCTCTACGAGTACTTCGGCTGGGAGCAGCCGCAACTGTGCTACATGCCGCTGTTGCGTAACCCGGACAAGAGCAAGCTGTCCAAACGCAAGAACCCGACTTCGGTGACCTTCTACGAGCGCATGGGCTTTATGCCCGAAGCGATGCTCAATTACCTGGGCCGCATGGGTTGGTCGATGCCGGACGAGCGCGAGAAGTTCTCGCTGCAGGAGATGGTCGACAACTTCGACTTGTCCCGTGTGTCGCTGGGTGGGCCGATCTTCGATATCGAGAAGCTGTCGTGGCTCAACGGTCAATGGCTGCGCGACTTGCCTGTGGAAGAATTCGCCAGCCGTGTGCAGCAGTGGGCGTTGAACCCTGAATACATGATGAAGATCGCGCCGCTGGTGCAGGGCAGGGTGGAGACCTTCAGCCAGGTCGCGCCATTGGCCAGTTTCTTCTTTGCGGGGGGCGTGAACCCGGATCCGAAGCTGTTTGAATCCAAGAAGCTCTCGGGTGATCAGGTTCGCCAGTTGATGCAGTTGATCCTGTGGAAACTGGAAAGCCTGCGTCAGTGGGAGAAGGACGCCATCACCGCGACGATTCAGGCGGTGGTCGAGTCCCTGGAGTTGAAACTGCGCGACGCCATGCCGCTGATGTTCGCGGCGATCACCGGGCAGGCCAGTTCGGTGTCGGTGCTTGATGCGATGGAAATTCTCGGCCCTGACCTGACGCGTTTCCGTCTGCGCCAAGCGCTTGATTTGCTGGGTGGTGTATCCAAGAAAGAAAACAAAGAGTGGGAAAAGCTGCTGGGCACTATCGCTTAAGCACGCGGTTGTAACGACGAAACCCCGGTTTTCCGGGGTTTCGTCGGTAAGTGATTGTTATCCCGGCAAAAAATTTTGGAAATTGTTGAAAATAAATTTGACACGTTTCCAAACCGCCATTAAGATTCGCCCCGTCCTCACCGATGAGGGGCTATAGCTCAGCTGGGAGAGCGCTTGCATGGCATGCAAGAGGTCAACGGTTCGATCCCGTTTAGCTCCACCAATTTGCAGGTTCAAGGTCTGGCCACACCGTCCTTGAATCGATCAGAACTCAGCTCTGATCCGTTGTACAGAAGGTTTTGTCCCCTTCGTCTAGTGGCCTAGGACACCGCCCTTTCACGGCGGTAACAGGGGTTCGAGTCCCCTAGGGGACGCCAGTTTCAACAAGCAGCTCGCAAGGTCTGCTGCGCCGCGAGGCGAAAAATCCGGGGCTATAGCTCAGCTGGGAGAGCGCTTGCATGGCATGCAAGAGGTCAACGGTTCGATCCCGTTTAGCTCCACCAATTTACAGGTTCAAGGTTCCGGCCACACCGTCCTTGGATCGATCAGTCTCAGCCTGATCAGTTGTATAGAAGGTTTGTGTCCCCTTCGTCTAGTGGCCTAGGACACCGCCCTTTCACGGCGGTAACAGGGGTTCGAGTCCCCTAGGGGACGCCACGATTACCCGCTCTGCGGGATTTTTAAGGGTCATTCAATTATTGAATGGCCCTTTTGTTTGTCTGGCGTTTGGCCCATTCCCCCTTCTCTTTCTTCGTGTCGTTCTGACCAGTGGTCATGCGCGTCGCTTGCGGAATATTATTATGATAATAATATTCAACCCATGAACCACGGAGGCAACGATGAGCGACAAAAAAGCGCAAACCCGCGAACGCATTCTGCAGGCTGCCAGCGCTGCGTTGATCCAGCGTGGCCCGGCTGAGCCTAGCGTCGGTGAAGTCATGGGCGCGGCGGGGCTGACCGTGGGTGGCTTCTACGCACACTTTGAAAGCAAGGACGCGCTGATGCTGGAGGCATTCAGTCAGTTGCTGGCTCAGCGCCGCGCGTCCATCAATGACCTAGACGAGCAGATCACCGGCGAAGAGCGCCGCGCCCTGGCGGCGGCGTTTTATCTGTCGCGCAAACACCGCGACTCAACCTCTCAGGCGTGCCCGCTACCCGCCACAGTCGGGGAGATGGGGCGCTTGCCAGAGGCGTTCCGCCAGGTGCTCAGCGAGCATGTTGAATTGATGGCGGCACAGTTGGCGACGTGCCCGGAAGACATCGACAAAGCCCTGGCGGACATGGCGTTGATGGTGGGTGGACTGACCCTGGCGCGTGCGCTCGGGCCGGGTGAATTGTCGGATCGGGTGATGCGCGCGGCCAAGTCGGCGGTGCGTTAAAAAGGAGCGGGTTATGGGTGCGTTAACCTGGGTGCGAGGTGTCAACGGTACATTGGGGTACGTGGCGCCGCGAACGGTGGCCAACAGAATGCGGCGTGTGTTCATGACCCCGCGCGAGTTGCCGCCCCGTGATTGGGAGTTGCCGCTGCTGGCGCAGGCGCAGCGTGTCACGTTGCGTTTCGGTTTGTCGGCGCTGCGCTGGGGCGAAGGGCCCGCCGTGCTGCTGATGCACGGCTGGGAAGGCCGGCCAACCCAATTCGCCAGCCTCATCAATGCACTGATCGACAACGGCTACTCCGTGATCGCGCTGGACGGCCCGGCCCATGGCCATTCGCCGGGGCGTGAAGCCCATGTGCTGCTGTTTGCCCGAGCCATGTTGGAGGCGGCCGCCGAGTTGCCGCCGCTGCACGCGGTTATCGGCCATTCCATGGCCGGGGCGAGTGCCATGCTCGCCGTGCAATTGGGATTGCGCACCAACGCGTTGGTAAGCATTGCTGCGCCGTCGCGCTTTCTGGATGTGCTGCGCGGCTTTACCCGTATGGTGGGCCTGCCGACGCGGGCGCGGCTGGCATTTATCCAAGAGGTCGAGCTGACATTTGGCATGCCGCTCAAACATCTGGATGTCGCTCACTACGATATGGCTATTCCCGGGCTGATCGTGCACGCCGAGGACGATACGTTTGTGCCCGTCAAGGCCGCCAAGGCCATTCACGAGGCCTGGTTCGACAGCCGCTTGCTGCAACTGGAGCAGGGTGGGCATCAGAAAGTACTGGCCGATCCACGGGTGATCGACGGTGTGCTGACGTTGTTGGCCGGCGCTCGGTTACAGGAGCGACAAAGCGCCTGATACACTGCTGCCCCCTGACATTAATCGACCGGGAGCAGCGCATGGGCTGGGATTTGGCAACGCCGTTTATCATCGACCTGCAGGTCGCCCCTGAAGACATTGACGGTCTGGGGCACGCCAACAACGCAGTGTATGTCGCCTGGCTCGAACGCTGCGCCTGGCGCCATTCGCAGCGCTTGGGGTTGGACCTTGCCGAGTACCGTCGATTGGATCGTGCCATGGCGGTGGTGCGTCATGAAATCGACTACCTGGCGGCCGGGTACGAAGGCGATGAGTTGCAGTTGGCCACTTGGATCGTCGATTGGGATCAGCGTCTGAAGATGACCCGCCGTTTCCAACTGGTCCGCCCCCGGGATGGCGCCACCTTGCTGCGGGCGCACACCACATTCGTCTGCATTGAGCTGTCCAGCGGCAAGCCCAAGCGCATGCCGGCGGAGTTTCTCGATGGCTATGGCCCTGCCCTGACAGGGGGTTAACGGTTGCAGCGGGAAACCCAGTAAACTGCGCCACGATTTTTCTTGAGTGTTTTCCATGCAAATTGCTTTGGCGCCCATGGAGGGGCTGGTCGATAACATCCTGCGTGACGTGCTGACCCGCGTCGGTGGGATTGACTGGTGCGTGACCGAATTCATCCGCGTCAACGACCGCCTGCTCACCCCAGCCTATTTCCATAAGCTCGCGCCTGAACTGCTGCACGGTGCCCACACCGCTGCGGGTGTGCCATTGCGTGTGCAATTGCTCGGCTCCGATCCGGTTTGCCTGGCGGAAAACGCCGCGCTGGCCTGTGAGCTGGGCTCTGAAGTGATCGACTTGAACTTCGGCTGTCCAGCCAAGACCGTCAATAAATCGCGCGGCGGTGCCGTGCTGCTCAAGGAACCAGAGCTGCTTAACCAGATTGTCGAGCATGTGCGCCGCGCGGTGCCGACGCATATCCCGGTGACTGCCAAGATGCGCCTGGGCTTCGACAGCCCCGACGGTGCATTGGTGTGCGCCACGGCCTTGGCCGAGGGCGGCGCCGCCCACATCGTGGTGCATGCTCGTACCAAAACCGATGGCTACAAGCCGCCCGCGCATTGGGAGTGGATTCCTCGTGTGCAGGAGGTGGTCAAGGTTCCGGTGTTTGCCAACGGCGATATCTGGAGTGTTGAAGACTGGCGGCGTTGTCGCGAAGTCAGCGGCGCCGAAGACATCATGCTCGGCCGTGGCTTGGTGGCGCGTCCTGATCTCGCGCGGCAAATCGCGGCTGCTCGTGCAGGTGAAGACGTGGTGGAAATGTCCTGGGCCCAACTGCAACCGCTGCTGCAGGATTTCTGGGTGCAATGCGTGGCGCAATTGACCGAGCGCCAGGCGCCGGGTCGCCTGAAACAGTGGCTGGCGATGTTGACGCGTAACTACCCTGAAGCGGTGGCGTTGTTTGCCGCCTTGCGGCGTGAGACATCGCTGGAGCAAGTCAGTCGTTTGCTCGGCGCGCCCCACCCTCCGGTTTATCAACCCTGACGGGGGAGTGGGTCGGCGGCATGGCGTGAATGGCTGCATGTTTTAAGGAAATGCTCCGTATCGAAAGATGCGGGGCATTTTTTGTTTATGGGCAGCATTAGTGATGCGGCGTCAAGTGAGATGTATTTTTTATATTTAACCAAGCTGATGTATCGCCGGGTGTCTTTTTATTTAAGTTCATACACATGTGTCAGTTTGTCTTGATTTGTTTCTTGCGAGGCTGTTAGCAGAATCAATTACTGGGCGGTATCCGGAATTATTTCGCTGAGTTGCGCGCGCGTCGATTTATTAATTTGTATTTCCGTTAATGCTTTCGCTTGGCGGCTTGATTCGCGGACTTCCGATAAAAGCCATGGGGTATTATCTGAAAATTCGGTTTGGTTTCCTTATATGAAATGCGATTCGAGGAACCCGACAGCGTTATTTTCCACGAAAGTAGGGACTGTGAAGCAGCTTTGTTGCTTACTGGTCAATAAGACTAATTGCTTTCCTGTTCCTATAGCGGAGTCAGGTTGCGTTAATTGAGGAATTTATGAATGTCTCTAACGATCAATAATCCTACTTTTGTAAAACCTGATACATCGATTCTCGATCAACCGTCGTCCAAGCCGACGAGCGCTGATGCTAAATCCACCCCGCCTAGTAGCACTTCCCGTTCCGATGTTTCGACGGCGCGCTTTGAAAATTCTAGCGTTAAAAATAACGAGTTGATGTTCAGCGCGGGTGCACTCTCCAAGATGTTTGACATGATCGAACAGTTCTTTAGGTCTATGCGGGAAGTGTTTGTTGGGCGAAATAATGCGCCTGATCTTATGTCTGGTTTGAAGCATTCGCCGGGTCTTACGCCGGACGTCACCAAAGCGCCTGTGAAGCCGGATGCCGCTGACCAACCGGCGACGCCAGGTGCAGATAAGCGAATGGTTAAGCCGGATATGGAAAAGCAATCGGTAAAGCCGGATATGGAAAAGCAATCGGTAAAACCAGATATGGAAAAGCAATCGGTGAAGCCGGATGCTGCCGACCCATCCGTGACACCAGGCTTGGATAAGCGTCGGGTAACCCCTCAGACAACGGACCTCTCCGGTAAGGCTGACGCAGAGAAGTCGATGGTTTTAGCGGACGCCCGCAACACCCCAAAACCGGTGATGCCGCAAGTGCCCCGGCCTGAGGTCGCAGTGACCAACGATGCAAAGGCGAACGTACAGGTGAATGTCAACGTCAGCCATTGTCACTGCCCCGACCACGGCGTATTGCCTGATAGTGGGATCAGGCCAAGGGTTATCCCAGACGTGCGCGTTGGGCCCAATCCCGATGTAACGCCTGGCGTAACGCCAAAACCCGTGCCGAGAGTCAAGCCTGAGGTGAAACCGGACACGAAGCCAGACGTGAAGTTGGAAGTGAAACCGGACACGAAGCCGGCGGTGAAGTTGGATGTGAAACCGGACACGAATCCGGCCGTGAAGTTGGATGTGAAACCGGACACGAATCCGCCGGTGAAGTTGGATGTGAAACCGGACACGAATCCGGCCGTGAAGTTGGATGTGAAACCGGACACGAATCCGGCCGTGAAGTTGGATGTGAAACCGGACACGAATCCGCCGGTGAAGTTGGATGTGAAACCGGACACGATTCCGGCCGTGAAGTTGGATGTGAAACCGGATACGAACCCTGCCGTGAAGTTGGATGTGAAACCGGACACGAATCCGGCCGTGAAGTTGGATGTGAAACCGGATACGAAACCCAACGTGACGCCACCCGTCAATCCGGACACCCTCGTCGAAGTTAAACCTGACAAAACGGAACCTGATTTGACCAGCCCTGGCCCAGCCGAAAATACATTCGATAACAGGGACTGGCGTTTTAATAGGCGGCCTGCATTCAGGCGTTGAAAACAACAGGCTAGGTTCGTTCACGTAAAACAATGACTTCTCCGGTGTCGGCTCGGTTCGGTGAGGTCATTGTTCAAGGAGTCAGTTATGCCATGTCCTTTAATTAATAATGTTGCGCGTGTGATAGATGTGCGCCAGGTCCTGGGTGTTGATACTTTCAATGCAGTGAATGAAGACGTCTCGCACGGTTCTTCCAGAAATAACATAAAGTTTGATGCGTCGCCCAGCGCCGTCGCGAATGTAAAAAATAGTGCTGTCCAAAATGCGGATGCGGTCAATTCATTGGTGGCATTATTTACTTCATTTTTTAACCAATTAATTGGCTTGATATCCAATAAAAAAGAAACAACCGTACCTGACGTTCCACGTCCCCCTGACGTACTGCCCAAGGTCGTACCTGATCCGACACCGCCCGCTCCCGGACCAGCCACTGATATCCCAGGTCTTTCAAGCAAGCGTAGTGGTGCCAAGCCGGAGAATATTTGGAGTGGTTTTCGTCAGGGCCCCGATGGCAATTGTGTCACTGTCTCGGCGATCAAGGCGGCGATGCATCGCTTCGGTCAAAGCCCAACGGATATTTATAAAGAGGTGAAAAAAACCAGTACGGGTTATCACGTGGTCATGCGGGACGGCTATGAACTGACCTTGAGCGACCAAGAGTTGAGAGAGGGCGCACAAGGCGCGAAGTTTATTGGCCCAGACAAAGGAATGCTCAAGGATGCGCAGTTTCTGTTTGCGGTGAGCGCCAAGCGTGCTCAACTGGACAATAACGACGGCACGGCGGGCAGGAGTTACCGTGCTGCGATCCACAGCTTGAACAACGGTGAGGATGAATCCATCGCGGGTGAGGGGTTTGAACGGCTTGGGTTGAAAAAGCACATGAAAAGAGTCTCCGTGCGTGAGCTCGCCCGTGGACAAATAGGCATGTGTAATCGAGCCGGGCATTCGGTGGCGGTTATCAACGGACGTGAAGAGTTGTGGGGGCGACAGGGTTCGACACCGAGGCGGGGCGTTGCAGTAGCCTTGATCTAGGGGTCGCTTACCAGCGCTGAAGGGCGGGTGTCGGCTATACCAGCAGCCGCCTGAAGCCTTCAATCGGCAGCGGACGACTGTGTAAATACCCCTGGTATAAATGGCAGCCCAGCTTTTGCAGGAACGCCAGTTGTTCAGGGGTTTCCACGCCCTCGGCAATCACCTCCAGGTTCAAGCTGCGCGCCATGGCCACAATGGCGCGGATGATTTCGGCATCGTTGGGATCGTGGGTGGCATCGCGGACAAACGATTGGTCGATTTTCAGCGCGTCCACCGGCAAGCGCTTGAGGTAAGTGAGGGATGAATAGCCGGTGCCGAAGTCATCCATCGCAAAGCTTACGCCGAGTTTTTTCAGGCGGCGCATCTTGCTGATGGTGTCGTCGAGGTTCTGGATCACGATGCCTTCGGTGATTTCCAGTTTCAGCAGGCTGCAGGGCAAGGAGTGCTGCTGCAGACTGCGCTCCACCCGCTCGACAAAATCGCTCTGGCGGAACTGCCGCGGGCTGATGTTCACACACAGGCTGAAGTCCAACGGGTCGATCTTGCCCTCCTGAAGCAATTGCCCGAACGCCGCGCAGGCCTCGTCGAGAATCCAGGTGCCGACTTCAAGGATCAAGCCACTGTCTTCCAATACCTTGATAAATTCCGCCGGCGACTGCGCGCCCAATTGCGGGTGCTGCCAGCGCACCAAGGCTTCGGCGCCGACGATACGGTTGCCGCGCGCGTCCACTTGCGGCTGGTAATGCACGCTGAACTCGCCGCGCGACAGGGCCAGGCGCAGGTCGGTTTCCATGCGCAGCCGTTCGCTGGCGGTCTTCTGCATGCTGTTGTGGAACATTTGCGTGGTATTGCGCCCCGAGTCCTTGGCGCGGTACAGCGCGATGTCGGCGCGCTTGAGCAGGTCGGCCGGGGTCGAACCGTGGTCGGGGATCAGCGCCACGCCGATGCTGGGAGTGACTTGCAGGCGGTGACCGTCTAAAAACATTGGCTCCGAGAGCAACTCACGCAGGGTATTGGCCAGGTTCTGAACCTGATGGCTGACTTCGTTGCGTGAGCCTTCCAGACCGCTAAGCAACACCACGAACTCATCGCCGCCCAGGCGCGCCACGGTGTCTTCCATGCGCACGCTGGCTTCAAGCCGCGCGGTGACGATTTTCAACACGGTGTCGCCCACCGGGTGGCCGAGGGAATCGTTGATGTGCTTGAAATGGTCCAGGTCCAGAAACAACAGCGCCCCGCGCAGGTTATGGCGCTTGAGCAATGCAATCTGCTGGCTCAGACGATCCATCAGCAACGCGCGGTTGGGCAGGTTGGTCAGTGGGTCGTGATAGGCCAGGTGGCGGATCTGCGCCTGGGCGTTTTTCAGCAGGCTCACATCCCGCGCCGTCAGCAGCAGGCACGGGGTTTCATTCAGCGTAATAGGCTCCACCGAGACTTCCACTGCCAGTAATTCGCCGCGTTTGTTGTGCCAGAGCATCTCCAGATGATGGATGCGACCCTTGATCTGCAGCTCGGCCAGCAGCGCCGAGCGTTGTTTGTCGTCGGCCCAGATGCCGATCTGGTAGAGGGTCAGACCGATGGCCTCTTCAGCACGGTAGCCGGTCAAGCGGCAGAAACCATCGTTGACTTCTACATACCGGCCGGTGTCGCGTTCGGTGATCGAGATAGCGTCCGGGCTGGAATGGAACGCCTTGGCGAACTTTTCTTCGCTGGCCTTCAACGCCGCCTCCGAGCGTTGTTGCTGGGTGATATCGCGCAAGGTTGTGACAATGCATGGTTGCTCCCCCACTTTGATCAGGCGGCTGGAAATTACACAGGTGAGGCTGCGGCCGTCTTTGTGATGGGCCACCACCGCCACATTGTTCAGCGCTTGCTCGCGGATTACTCGCTCGATGCGCTCAAGGCGCTGGCTCGAATCGTTCCATAGGCCGATTTCATCGGCGCTTCTGCCGATCACCTCGGCGACGCTCCAGCCGAAGGTCTGGGTAAACGCCGGGTTGATCTCGATGAACGCGCCGCTATCCAGGCCGGTGACGCAGATTGGGTCGGGGCTGGCCTGGAACAGACTGGCGAATTTCTCTTCGGAGGCGCTCAGGCGCTGTTCCCGTTCGACCTGGTCAGTGATGTCCAGCAAGGTGCCCGCCATGCGCAACGGCGCGCCCTGGGCGTCGCGGTACAGGCGGGCGCGGCTTTCCAAGTAGCGTGAGGAGCCGTCTTCCATCGGCACGCGGTAGGTCAGCTGATAGTTGCCGGCCGGGCCTTCGCGCAGGGTGCGGTAGGCATGGCGCATATTTTCGCGCTCTTCATCGGGCATGCCTTCGAAAAACGCATCGAAGGACTCGTGGAACGGCTCCGGCGGCAGGCCATGCAGTTGGGCGGCGCGGGCCGAGCCGTAGAGCATGCCGCTGGGGATGTGCCAATCCCAGGTGCCCAATTGCGCGGAATCAAGGGCCAGGTCGAGACGCTCCTGGCTGTCCTTGAGGGCGTCCTCGGCCATTTTGCGTTCGGTGGTGTCGAGGAACGTGCTGATCAGGTAGGCCTCACCGTCCAGTTCGACCTTCTGGGCGCTGAGCGTGCCGTCGTGGATCTGGCCGTTACTGGCGCAGAACTGCACTTCCATGGTGATCGGTTCGCCCTTGCGCTGGGTGGCTTTGACCAGTTGCGCGCGCTGTTCGGGATGGCGCCACAGGCCCAGGTCCAGGGTGGTGCGGCCAATCGCATCGGCCAGGGGCCAGCCGAACAGCATTTCGAAATACTGGTTGGCCTCGCTGATCAAACCGTCGGCCTGGCGGGTCAGCAGCACCATGTTCGGGCACAGGTGGAACAGCGTGGCGAAGCGCTTTTCGGAGTGGCTGAGGGCGTGCTCCCGTTCGCGCTGCTCGGTGATCTCGCGGATCACCCCGATCATGCGGCCCCGTCCGGTGCTGTCCGGCACCACACTGCCGTTGATCTCCAGCCAATGAAAGCTGCCGTCGGGCCACTGGATGCGGTGGTGCATGGCTTGCTCGAACGGCTCGCCGGCCAAGACGGCGTGGAAGGCGCGCACCACCCGGGAGCGATCGGCGGGATCCAGCAGCTCCAGGTATTCCAGGTCCTTGGGCAGTGGCTGGCGCGGGTCGAAGCCGAACAGCGCCTGGGTGCCCCGTGACCAACTGATGCGCCCGCTGTCGATTTCCCAGCACCATGCGCCCAGGCGCGCGGCATTGAGCGCCGCCAGCAACTGCGGGGCGCTCTCCCAGCTTTGCTCCGCCTCACGCGGGTCGAGGGCGTAGATGCGGGGCAGCGGTGGCATGGAATCGACGGGGGTGCGCATTATCAAAGGGCCTTGGCTCACTCAATGGGCAAACAACGCGGTCCTGCTCAATAAACCGGGACGCAGTAGGTCATGCCGATATCCCCGGGAGATCGACCTGTGCATCCAGCAAGCTCATAAAGGCCCGCGCAGCGTTCGACAGCGTCCTTTCGGTGTGCACGATATAGCCTAGCTGGCGACTGAGCTGTATGCCTGGCAAAGCAACACTGGCCACCTGATCGTCCAGCATGGTGCGCGGCAGCACGCTCCAGGCCAGGCCGATGGACACCATCATTTTGATGGTTTCCAGGTAATTGGTGCTCATCGCAATATTCGGCGTGAGCCCCTGAGCCTCGAACAAACGGCTGACAATATGGTGGGTAAAGGTGTTACCGCCAGGGAATACGGCTGGGTGGCCGGCAATGTCGGCCAGACTCACAGGGCTATCGCCGGCCAGGCTGTGTTCCGGCGCTACCACGAAATCCAGCGGGTCGTCCCAAACGGGGGTGGCGCGCACTAGATGATGAGGGTCGGGCGCCAGGGTGATCACCGCTACTTCGGCACGGCCATGGAGGATTTCTTCGTAGGCCACTTCCGAATCCAGAAACTGAATATCCAAGGCCACGTTAGGGTACTGCCGGGTAAATGTGCGCAGTACCGGCGGCAGGCGATGCAGGCCGATATGGTGGCTGGTGGCAAGGGTCAGGCGCCCGCTGACTTCGCCGGTGAGATTGGTGAGGGCGCGGCGCGTGTCGTCCAGCACATTCAGAATCTGATACGCGCGCGGCAGCAGGGCACGCCCGGCTTCGGTCAGGCCGACCTCGCGGCCCAGGCGGTCGAACAGTCGCACGTTGAGCTGTTGCTCCAGGCCAGCAATGCGCTTGCTGATGGCGGGCTGGGTCAGGTGCAGGCGCTCGCCGGCCCCGGAAAAGCTGCCAGTCTCGGCGATGGCAATAAAGGCATTGAGGTTGGCCAGGTCCATTGTTGTATTCCAGCTGGTAATCCAAAGCATAAAAAATATGAATTTGAGTTATTTAATGTAGCGCCATACCATCAGCCTCACAAGCCAAAGGGTTATTGATACATCTCAAAACCCGGGGCATAGAAAGACCGCTGATGAGGACCGACTGATGGCCGGCAAAACGCTTTACGACAAGCTTTGGGATTCCCATGAAGTGAAACGGCGCGACGACGGTTCGTCGCTGATCTATATCGACCGTCACATCATCCATGAAGTGACCTCGCCCCAAGCGTTCGAAGGCCTGCGGCTGGCCGGGCGCAAGCCTTGGCGCGTCGATTCCATCATCGCCACCCCGGATCACAATGTACCGACCACTCCCGAGCGCAAGGGCGGCATCGACGCCATCGCCGACCAGGTATCGCGCCTGCAGGTGCAAACCCTCGACGACTATTGCGACGAATATGGCATCACCGAATTCAAGATGAATGACGTGCGTCAAGGCATCGTGCACGTCATCGGCCCGGAGCAGGGCGCCACGCTGCCGGGCATGACCGTGGTGTGCGGCGACTCCCACACCTCTACCCACGGTGCGTTCGGCGCGCTGGCCCATGGCATCGGCACTTCCGAGGTGGAGCATGTGTTCGCCACCCAGTGCCTGGTCGCCAAGAAAATGAAGAACATGCTGGTGCGCGTCGAAGGCCAATTGCCTTTTGGCGTGACCGCCAAGGACATCGTGTTGGCTGTGATCGGCAAGATCGGCACCGCCGGCGGGAACGGCCATGCCATCGAGTTCGCCGGCAGCGCCATTCGTGATCTGTCCATCGAAGGCCGCATGACCATTTGCAACATGTCCATCGAAGCCGGTGCCCGCGTGGGCATGGTGGCGGCGGACGAAAAAACCATCGAGTACGTCAAAGGCCGGCCGTTCGCCCCGCAAGGCGCCGACTGGGCCGCGGCGGTCGAAGCCTGGAAAGACCTGGTGTCCGACGCCGATGCGGTGTTCGACACCGTGGTCGAGCTGGATGCAACCCAGATCAAGCCGCAGGTCAGTTGGGGCACTTCGCCGGAAATGGTCTTGGCGGTGGATCAGAACGTGCCGGACCCGGCCAAGGAAACCGACCTGGTCAAGCGCGGCTCCATCGAGCGCGCCTTGAAGTACATGGGGTTGACCGCCAACCAGGCGATCACCGATATCCAGTTGGATCGCGTGTTCATCGGCTCCTGCACCAACTCGCGGATCGAAGACCTGCGCGCCGCGGCGGTGATCGCCAAGGGCCGCAAAGTCGCCTCGACCATCAAGCAAGCCATCGTGGTGCCGGGCTCGGGCCTGGTCAAAGCGCAAGCCGAGGCCGAGGGCTTGGACAAGATCTTCCTTGAGGCCGGTTTTGAATGGCGCGAGCCGGGCTGCTCCATGTGTCTGGCGATGAACCCGGACCGTTTGGAGTCGGGCGAGCATTGCGCGTCGACCTCCAACCGTAACTTCGAAGGGCGTCAGGGCGCCGGTGGCCGTACCCATCTGGTCAGCCCGGCCATGGCCGCCGCTGCTGCCGTCAACGGTCGTTTCATCGACGTTCGCGAATTGATCTGAGGAATACCCGATGCGAGCTTTTACCCAACACACAGGTCTTGTCGCGCCGTTGGACCGTGCCAACGTGGACACCGACCAGATCATCCCCAAGCAGTTCTTGAAGTCGATCAAGCGCACCGGCTTCGGCCCCAACCTGTTCGACGAGTGGCGCTATCTGGACGTGGGCTATGCCTACCAGGACAACTCCAAGCGCCCGCTGAACAAGGATTTCGTCCTCAACGCCGAGCGTTACCAGGGCGCCAGTGTATTGCTGGCCCGGGAAAACTTCGGCTGCGGTTCCAGCCGTGAGCACGCGCCGTGGGCCCTGGAAGAATATGGCTTTCGCAGCATCATCGCGCCGAGCTTTGCCGACATCTTCTTCAACAACAGCTTCAAGAACGGCCTGTTGCCGATCATCTTGAGCGACGCCGAAGTGGACGAGCTGTTCCAGCAAGTGGAAGCCACTGTGGGCTACCAGTTGACGGTGGACCTGGCCGCGCAGACCGTGACCCGTCCGGACGGCAAGGTGTATCACTTTGAAGTGGATGCCTTCCGCAAGCACTGCCTGCTCAACGGGTTGGACGATATTGGCCTGACCCTGCAGGACGGCGATGCGATTGCGGCGTTTGAAGCCAAGCACCGGGCCAGCCAGCCTTGGTTGTTTCGTGATGCGTAAATTGATGTAGGCAGGGCCGGCTTCATCGGGGGCAAGCCCCCTCCCGCCTTTTGAGTTGTGAATACATTCAAATGTGGGAGGGGGCTAGCCCCCGATAGGGCCGGTACCAGCAACACAGCCCTTGAAGGATGCCACCATGACTACCACCGCCCACACCCAAGTCGTGCAAAAACAATTCGGCGAACAGGCCTCGGCCTACCTGAGCAGCGCCGTGCACGCCCAAGGCACCGAATTCGCGCTGCTCCAGGCCGAGCTGGCCGGGCAGGGCGGTGCGCGACTGCTGGACCTGGGGTGTGGAGCCGGTCATGTGAGTTTCCAGGTGGCGCCGCTGGTCAAGGATGTGGTGGCCTACGACCTGTCCCAGCAGATGCTCGACGTAGTGGCCGCCGCCGCGCAGGAGCGCGGTCTCACCAACATAAGCACCGTAAACGGCGCCGCCGAGCGCTTGCCGTTCGCCGATGGCGAGTTCGATTTTGTGTTCAGTCGCTATTCGGCCCACCACTGGAGTGACCTCGGCCTGGCCCTGCGCGAAGTACGCCGGGTGCTTAAACCAGGGGGCGTGGCGGCCTTTGTCGATGTGCTGTCACCCGGCAGCCCGCTGCTGGACACTTACCTGCAAACCGTCGAAGTGCTGCGCGACACCAGCCACGTACGCGATTATTCTGCCGCTGAATGGATGCGTCAGCTCAGCGAAGCCGGTTTGCACGTACGCAACAGCAGCCGCCAACGCCTGCGTCTGGAATACACCTCTTGGGTCGAGCGCATGCGCACGCCACAAGCCTTGCGCACCGCGATTCTTGAGCTGCAGCAAGCGATGGGCCAGGAAGTGCGCGATTACTACGAGATTCAAGCCGACGGCACCTTCAGCACCGACGTGTTGGTAGTGTGGGCCGAGCGCTGATTAATTTTTCCGACCTGTCCCGTGGATGGGTCGCCCGATGAAATGAGGCAAGCATGAGCAAGCAGATTCTGATTCTCCCTGGCGATGGTATTGGTCCGGAAATCATGGCCGAAGCGGTCAAAGTCCTGGAGCTGGCCAACACCAAGTACAGCCTGGGCTTCGAATTGAGCCACGACGTGATCGGCGGCGCCGCCATCGACAAGCATGGCGTGCCGCTGGCCGATGAAACCCTGGAACGTGCCCGCGCCGCCGATGCCGTGCTGCTGGGCGCCGTGGGCGGACCGAAATGGGACAAGATCGAACGCGACATCCGTCCAGAGCGCGGCTTGCTGAAAATCCGCGCGCAACTGGGCCTGTTCGGCAACCTGCGTCCGGCGATCCTCTATCCGCAGTTGGCTGATGCGTCGAGCCTCAAGCCGGAGGTTGTGTCGGGCCTCGACATTCTGATCGTGCGTGAGCTGACCGGCGGCATCTATTTCGGCGCCCCACGTGGCGTGCGCGTGCTGGACAACGGCGAGCGTCAGGCCTACGACACCTTGCCCTACAGCGAAAGCGAAATCCGCCGGATCGCCCGTGTCGGTTTCGACATGGCCCGCGTGCGCGGCAAAAAGGTCTGCTCGGTGGACAAGGCCAACGTACTGGCGTCCAGCCAACTGTGGCGCGAGATTGTCGAAGAAGTCGCCAAGGACTACCCGGACGTTGAACTGAGCCACATGTATGTCGATAACGCCGCGATGCAGCTGGTGCGTGCGCCCAAGCAGTTCGACGTGATCGTCACCGACAACCTGTTCGGCGATATCCTGTCCGACCAGGCCTCGATGCTCACCGGCTCCATCGGCATGCTGCCGTCGGCGTCTTTGGACACCAACAACAAGGGTATGTACGAGCCTTGCCACGGCTCGGCGCCTGACATCGCAGGGCAGGGCATTGCCAACCCGCTGGCGACTATCCTTTCGGTGTCGATGATGCTGCGTTACACCTTCAACCTGAGCGACGCGGCGGATGCCATCGAGAAGGCCGTGAGCCTGGTCTTGGATCAGGGCTTGCGCACTGGCGACATCTGGTCGCAGGGTTGCACCAAAGTCGGTACGCAAGAAATGGGCGACGCAGTAGTCGCCGCGCTGCGGAATCTGTAATCTCTCGGGCCCGCTTGCAGTTGTTGCTGCAAGGCGGCCCACTTTTTAACAAGGTGTAGTTGCGATGAAACGTGTAGGTCTGATCGGTTGGCGCGGTATGGTCGGTTCCGTGCTCATGCAGCGGATGCTGGAAGAGCAGGATTTCGATCTTATTGAGCCGGTGTTTTTCACCACGTCGAACGTGGGTGGCCAGGGGCCGTCCGTGGGCAAGGACATTGCTCCGCTCAAGGACGCCTACAGCATTGACGAGCTGAAGACCCTCGACGTGATTCTGACCTGCCAGGGCGGCGACTACACCAGCGAAGTCTTCCCCAAGCTGCGCGAGGCCGGCTGGCAGGGTTACTGGATCGACGCCGCGTCGAGCCTGCGCATGCAGGACGATGCCGTGATCATCCTGGACCCGGTCAACCGCAAGGTCATCGACCAGCAACTGGACGCCGGCACCAAGAACTACGTCGGCGGCAACTGCACCGTCAGCCTGATGCTGATGGGCCTGGGCGGCCTGTTCGAAGCAGGGCTGGTCGAGTGGATGAGCGCCATGACCTATCAGGCGGCGTCCGGCGCCGGCGCGCAGAACATGCGCGAGTTGATCAAACAGATGGGCGCCACCCACGCCGCCGTCGCCGATCAATTGGCCGATCCGGCCAGCGCGATCCTCGACATCGACCGCCGTGTGGCCGAAGCCATGCGCAGCGAAGCCTACCCGACCGAGAACTTCGGCGTGCCGTTGGCCGGCAGCCTGATTCCCTGGATCGACAAGGAGCTGCCCAACGGTCAGAGCCGTGAAGAGTGGAAGGCCCAGGCCGAGACCAACAAGATCCTCGGTCGCTTCAAGAGCCCGATCCCAGTCGACGGTATCTGCGTGCGCATCGGCGCCATGCGCTGCCACAGCCAGGCGCTGACCATCAAACTGAACAAAGACGTGCCGATCGCCGATATCGAATCGCTGATCAGCCAGCACAACCCCTGGGTCAAGCTGGTGCCGAACAACCGCGAGATCAGCATGCAGGAGCTGAGCCCGACCAAGGTCACCGGCACCCTGAATGTACCGGTGGGTCGTCTGCGCAAGCTGAACATGGGCACCCAGTACCTGGGCGCATTCACCGTCGGCGACCAGTTGCTGTGGGGCGCGGCCGAACCGCTGCGTCGCATGCTGCGGATTCTGCTGGAGCGTTGATCGCCTGAGGCGGTAAGAGAAACCCGCGTTCTGGTGACAGACGCGGGTTTTTTGTTGGGCGTTCGGGTGCTATCGGGGGCAAGCCCCCTCCCACAGTGGCATGTGTTCGCAACTCAAAGCTGGGAGGGGGCTTGCCCCCGATAGCGCCATCCGCCCCACCACACCCCCACGCCAATTGCCTCGCCCCCAGCCACCCGGTAAAGTGCCGCTCCCCCCGCAATGCCCGAGGCAACCCCCATGACCCAGACCTTTGAAGTCGCCGTGATCGGCGCCACCGGCACCGTCGGTGAAACCCTGGTGCAGATTCTCGAAGAACTGGCATTTCCGGTGGGCACTTTGTATCTGCTGGCGGGCAGCAATTCCGCCGGCGCCTCGGTGCCGTTTCGTGGCAAGAACGTGCGGGTCAGAGAAGTCGACGAGTTCGATTTCAGCAAAGCGCACCTGGCGTTTTTCGCCGCCGGCCCGGCCGTGACCATGAGCTTCGCTGCGCGCGCCACGGCCGCGGGTTGCTCGGTGATCGACCTGTCGGGCGCGTTGCCCGCCGAGCAGGCGCCGCAGGTGGTGCCCGAGGCCAATGCCCATCTGCTCGATGGACTGGGCAAACCTTTCCTGCTGAGCAGCCCGAGCCCATCCGCCACATACCTGGCGGTGGCCCTGGCGCCGTTGCGTGGCTTGCTGGATATCCAGCGCGTTAACGTCACCGCTAATCTGGCGGTGTCGGCACAGGGGCGCGAAGCCGTCAGTGAACTGGCCCGGCAAACCGCCGAATTGCTGAATGCGCGGCCATTGGAGCCAACGTTTTTCGATCGCCAGATGGCCTTTAACCTCTTGGCGCAAGTCGGCACGCCAGATGCCCAAGGTCATACCGCCCTGGAAAAGCGCCTGGTACACGAACTGCGCGCCGTGCTGGATTTACCTTTGCTAAAGATTTCCGCAACCTGCGTTCAAGCCCCGGTGTTTTTTGGCGATAGCCTGACTGTCTCGCTGCAATTGGGGGCGCCGGTCGATCTTGCTGCGGTGAATCGCATCCTCGATACCTCGCCAGGGATAGAGCTTGTGGAGGAGGGCGATTATCCAACGGCAGTCGGCGATGCGGTGGGCCAGGATGTGGTCTATGTCGGGCGCGTGCGTGCCGGTGTGGATGACCCGGCGGAACTAAATCTGTGGCTGACGTCAGATAACGTACGCAAAGGCGCGGCGCTCAACGCCGTGCAGCTGGCGCAGTTGTTGATAAAAGGCCTTGTGTAAAAGATACTTGGCGGCAATTTGTAGATTGATTCTAACCAGGCGCTATGCTTGGCCCCAAGCAGGAACAATTGCGTGTCGGTGACCTATCGGCTCGCCATGCCTTTTATGGCAGCGGTTACCAACCTTCTCGCAGGCCGGGGAGCGTTCAAACAAAGGATGAGGCTATGGTTCAAGTTCGCAAACTGGTGTTAGCAATAGCGGCCGCCTCGGCGCTGTCCTCCGGTATGGCGCAGGCGCTCCAGTTGGGGGAAATGACCCTCAAGTCGAAGCTGAACCAGCCCTTGTCGGTGGAAATCGAATTGCTCGATGTCGGCGGCCTCACGGCGTCCGAGATCACGCCGAGCCTGGCGTCTTCCCAGGCATTTGTGGATGCCGGCGTCGATCGTCAGGCGTTTCTCGATGACCTGACGTTCACCCCGGTGGTCAATCCCAATGGTCGCAGTGTGGTGCGCGTCACCTCCAGCAAGCCATTGCCCGATTCCTACATCCGTTTCCTGTTGCAGGTGCAATGGCCCAATGGCCGTTTGATGCGTGACTACAGCGTGCTGCTTGACCCGGCCAAGTTCGATCAGCCAGCCGCCACCACGGCAGCCCCGGCGCCGCGCCTGAGTGCGCCGGCCGTGAGCAAGCCCGCCCAGCACACCACCACTCCCCGCGATACCCTGTGGGAAATTGCCGAAAAGCATCGCAATGGCGCTTCGGTCCAACAGACCATGCTGGCTATCCAGGCACTTAATCCGAGCGCGTTCGTCGACGGCAATATCAACCGGCTGAAAACCGGCCAGGTGCTGCGCCTGCCGGACACCGTCCAAAGTACCGCACTGCCGCAACCCCAGGCGATCGCCGAAGTCAGGGCGCAGAACGAGGCCTGGCGTCAGGGCCGTCGCACGGCGGCCAACCAGGCCACCGGCAAGCAGCAGCTGGACGCCACCAAACGCACCCAGGCAGGCAATGCCCCGGCGACCACCAATGCCAAGGACAACCTGAGCCTGGTCTCTGCCGAAGCGGCCAAGAAAG
The DNA here is from genome assembly GCF_007858255.1 of Pseudomonas rhodesiae. Classification (GTDB taxonomy): domain Bacteria; phylum Pseudomonadota; class Gammaproteobacteria; order Pseudomonadales; family Pseudomonadaceae; genus Aquipseudomonas; species Aquipseudomonas rhodesiae. The sequence goes on from NZ_VFEU01000011.1 coordinate 71,980, forward strand.
GCGGCAAGGGTAAGGCTGGCGACAGCCAGGCCCTGAGCGACAAGTTGGCGATGACCCAGGAGCAATTGGACACCACGCGCCGCGACAACGAAGAGCTGAAAAGCCGCGCCGCCGACCTGCAAAGCCAACTGGACAAGCTGCAAAAGCTGATTCAACTGAAGAACGATCAGTTGGCTCGCCTTCAGGCTGAAAAAGCGGACCCTGCCGCCGCCGCGCCGGCGATGTCGGCCCAACTGGCCGCCGACCCCGCTGCCACCCCGGCTGCTCCTGCTGCACCGACCACACCGACCCCAGTGGCCCCGGTGTCTGAACCGATCAAGACGGACGCAGCACCGGCCACCACCGAAGGCAAGTTCAATGAGCTGCTGACCAATCCGATCGTCCTGGGTGTGGTCGGCGGTGCCGCGGCCTTGATTGCACTGCTGCTTTTGCTGCTGGTGTTGCGCCATCGCAATGCTCGCCGCGAAGAAGAAAAGCACCTGCGCATGGCGCGAGCCCTGGCCGAAGAGCCGGAATTCACCTCCAATATCGACCAGGACTTGCCGCCGGACAGTTTTGAAGGCCTGGAAGTGCCACCACCAAACGTCAAACTGGCTGCTGCGCCCGCGCCTGCTGCGGTGAGCGCGCCGGTGGCGGCACCGTCGGTTGCGTCCGTGCTGTCGCCCCTGGCCGCGGCGGTCGCGCCGCAAAACGCCAATGATGCCTTGGCGCTGGCTCAGTCCCATATCGATCGCGGCCTGCTCAACCAGGCCGCCGACGTATTGGAGCAAGCGATCAAGCATGAGCCCAAGCGCAGCGATCTGCGCCTGAAGCTGATGGAGGTCTATGGCCTGCAAAACGACAAAGACGGCTTCGTCACCCAAGAGCGTCAACTGGTGGCCAACGGTGAAAACCACGCCCAGGTCGAGCAGCTCAAGGCGCGCTTCCCGGCGATGGCTGTGCTGGCGGCGGGGGTCAGTGCCGCGGTGGCCGCCGCTGCCCTTGACGCTCAGTACGTCAAGGAGTTGCTGGAAGATAAGCCGGCGCAGCAGTCGGAAGCGTTCGATACCGATTTCGACCTGAGCCTGGACGAGCTGGAGTCGGCATCCCCAGCCGAACTCAAGGACGATCAGCAGACCTTCGAATCCCTGCTCAAGGAGCAAACCCAGGCCCAGGCCGCCACCGATGAACTGGCGGATTTCGATTTGCAACTGGACGCACCGGCGTCGGCGCAGTCGGACGACGATTTCCTCTCGGGTCTGGAAAGCGAGATGAAGGATGTACCGGCCGTCGAGCCGCCAACGTTGACCCCCGCGGCGCTGGACGACTTCGAACTGCCGGAAGATTTCGATTTGTCACTGGCGGACGAACCCGAAGCAGAGGCCAAGCCGGATGCGTTTGCCTCGGAGCTGAACGACGTCAACGCTGAGTTGGATCGCCTGTCTCAGAGCCTTGAGCACCCGTCCTTCACGGCGCAGGACGCTGCGCTGGGTGACGATGAGCCAGAGTTTGACTTCCTCTCCGGCACCAATGAAGTGGCCACCAAGCTCGACCTGGCCCAGGCCTATATCGACATGGGCGATGCGGATGGTGCGCGGGACATCCTTTCCGAAGTGCTCACCGAGGGCGACGAGGTGCAGCGCGGCGAGGCCAAGGAGATGCTCGGCCGGCTGGCTTGATGACCGGTCAGTGACGCAGCGGCGGCCTTCGGGTCGCCGTTTTGCTTTGCAGCCCACCAAACACATGGCGTCCGCGGCGAGCCGCCTTATAATGGCCGCCTTTGCGCAACTCATCAGGCTCTCAGTTCTTGGCAAATATAGATAACGCGGCCGCCGAAATGGCGGCCGCAGGCTTTTACCGCATCGCCTTGGGCGTTGAATACAAAGGTTCGCGCTATCGCGGCTGGCAGCGCCAGGCGTCCGGCGTGCCGACGGTGCAGGAAACCCTGGAGAATGCGCTGTCCAAAGTCGCCGACTCGCCGGTGTCGCTGATGTGCGCCGGGCGCACCGATGCCGGCGTCCACGCGTGCGGCCAGGTGGTGCATTTCGATACCCAGGCCGAGCGCTCGATGAAGGCATGGGTCATGGGCGCTAATATCAATTTGCCCCATGACGTCAGCGTCAGCTGGGCCAAAGTGATGCCCGCGCATTTTCACGCGCGTTTCAAGGCCATCGCCCGGCGCTACCGTTACGTGATCTACAACGACCAGATCCGTCCGGCCCACCTCAATGAAGAGATCACCTGGAACCATCGCCCGCTGGACGCCGAACGCATGGCCGAGGCGGCGCAGCATTTGGTCGGTGTACATGACTTCAGCGCGTTTCGTGCCGGCCAGTGCCAGGCCAAGTCGCCGATCAAGGAAGTTCATCACCTGCGTGTGACCCGTCACGGCAAGATGATTGTGTTGGATATTCGTGCCGGGGCGTTCCTGCACCATATGGTGCGCAATATCGCTGGCGTGCTGATGACCATCGGTGCCGGCGAGCGCCCGGTGGAATGGGCCAAGGAAGTGCTGGAAAGCCGCATCCGGCGTACCGGGGGGGTGACGGCGCACCCGTTCGGGCTGTATCTGGTGCAAGTGGAGTACCGGGACGAATTTGAGCTGCCGGAGCGTTTTATCGGGCCACACTTCCTGACCGGCTTCAGCGAACTTGGCGGCTGACGCCCGGAAAAGCTTTTGTTACCATCCGGGACTTTCGCGGTCCAACCCCGAGGTTTCTACGACATGTCAGCCGTTCGCAGCAAGATTTGCGGGATTACCCGCATAGAAGACGCGCTGGCAGCCGTCGAGGCGGGGGCGGATGCCATCGGCCTGGTGTTTTATGCCAAAAGCCCGCGGTCGGTGAATGTGTTGCAGGCGCGGGCCATCATTGCCGCCTTGCCGCCGTTCCTGACCACCGTGGGGTTGTTCGTCAACGCCAGCCGTTGCGAACTCAACGAAACCCTGGATGCCGTGGCGCTGGACATGCTGCAATTCCATGGCGACGAGACCCCCGAAGAATGTGAAAGCTATCAGCGGCCTTACATCAAGGCGCTGCGAGTCAAGGCCGGCGATGACATCGCCAGTGCCTGCGCCGCCTATGCCGGTGCGCGGGGCATACTGCTGGACACCTACGTCGAAGGTATTCCGGGCGGCACGGGTGAAGCGTTCGATTGGTCGCTGATTCCGCAAGGGTTGAGCAAACCGATCATCCTGGCCGGCGGGCTCACCCCAGCGAATGTCGGGGCGGCCATCCAGCAAGTCAGGCCCTATGCGGTAGATGTCAGCGGTGGGGTGGAGCAGGCCAAAGGCATCAAGGATCACAGCAAGATTCGCGCGTTCATGCAGGCCGTGCGCGACAGCAATGGCGGGATGTGACGGCTGGCAGTCTGCCGCCGTCCATAACTACCACTGTGTAAAACAGCCCGACGCCGTCTGTGGGTGGCTCGGAAACGAAGTGGCAACCTTGCGTTGGCAGGTTGTCTGGAAGGCTGAGGGCACTGGCTGGAAATGGCAGGTCGAACGTCTGACCCCGTCCAGTTTGTGTCATCGCCACATATGAATTTAGCTCAAGGGCATACGCGGGGCTGAGTTCAAGCCACCGGTACTGGAGAAAGAAAGCATGAGCAACTGGTTAGTAGACAAACTGATCCCTTCGATCATGCGTTCCGAGGTGAAGAAAAGCTCGGTTCCTGAAGGTCTGTGGCACAAGTGCCCATCCTGCGACGCGGTGCTGTACCGCCCCGAGCTGGAAAAGACCCTGGACGTTTGCCCCAAGTGCAACCACCACATGCGTATTGGCGCTCGCGCCCGCATCGACATCTTCCTCGACGCCGATGGCCGTAATGAGTTGGGCGCCGACCTGGAACCGGTCGACCGTCTCAAGTTCCGCGACGGCAAGAAGTACAAGGACCGTCTGAGCGCCGCACAAAAGCAGACCGGCGAGAAAGACGCACTGATTTCCGTCAGCGGTAAGCTGCTGGGCATGCCGGTCGTCGTGTCGGCGTTCGAATTTTCCTTCATGGGCGGCTCCATGGGCGCCATCGTTGGTGAGCGCTTCGTACGCGCCGCCAACTATGCGCTGGAAAACCGTTGCCCGATGATCTGCTTCGCCGCCTCCGGTGGTGCGCGTATGCAGGAAGCCTTGATCTCCCTGATGCAAATGGCCAAGACCTCCGCGGTACTGGCGCGTCTGCGCGAAGAAGGCATCCCGTTTATTTCCGTGCTGACCGACCCGGTCTACGGCGGCGTTTCCGCCAGCCTGGCGATGCTGGGTGATGTGATCGTCGGCGAGCCAAAAGCCCTGATCGGCTTTGCCGGCCCGCGCGTGATCGAGCAGACCGTGCGCGAAAAGCTGCCCGAAGGTTTCCAGCGCAGCGAGTTCCTGCTGGAGCACGGAGCCATCGACATGATCATTCCGCGCGGCGAACTGCGTCCGCGCCTGGGCAACCTGCTGGCGCAAATGATGGGCTTGCCGACGCCGGTATACGTTGCGCCCAAGGTCGAGCCGATCGTGGTGCCGCCGGTGCCTGCAAACCTATGACCCAACGAACCCTGGGCGAATGGCTCGCCTACCTTGAGCAGTTGCATCCTTCCGCCATCGACATGGGCCTGGAGCGCTCGCAACAGGTAGCGGCCCGCCTCGGGTTGGGCCGGCCGGCACCGCGCGTGATCACGGTGACCGGCACCAACGGCAAGGGCTCTACCTGTGCCTTTGTCGCCGCGTTGCTGCAGGCCCAAGGCCTGAAGGTGGGCGTGTACAGCTCGCCGCACCTGCTGCGCTACAACGAGCGGGTGCAGATCAATGGCGTCGAAGCCACCGATGCGCAACTGTGCGACGCCTTTGCCGCGCTTGATGCCGGGCGTGGCGATATTTCCCTGACTTACTTCGAAATGGGCACTCTGGCGGCGTTCTGGCTGTTCGAGCGTGCGCACCTGGATGTGGTGGTGCTGGAAGTGGGCCTGGGCGGGCGCCTGGACACGGTTAACGTGGTGGATGCCGACCTGGCGCTGGTCACCAGTATTGGCGTGGATCACGCCGATTATCTGGGCGACACTCGGGAATCCGTGGCGTTCGAGAAGGCCGGAATCTTCCGCCAGGGCAAGCCTGCGCTGTGCGGCGATCTTGACCCGCCGCAGCCATTGCTGGACAAAGCGCGCACGCTGAATTGCCCGTTTTTCCTGCGAGGCCGTGAGTTCAAACTTGAGATCGGCGAGCGGCACTGGCAATGGCAGGGGCGTGATGCGCGCGGACAGGTCGTGACGCTGGGTGACCTGCCGCTGTTGAATCTGCCGATGGAAAACGCTGCGCTAGCACTGCAAGCCTATCTGCTACTGGATCTGCCGTGGAATGCCGAGCAGATTGCTGCGACCTTGTTGGCGACCCGGGTGACCGGGCGCCTGGATCGTCGTGTGGTCCAATGGCAAGGCAAGCGCTTGAATCTGTTGCTGGACGTGGGGCATAACCCCCACGCCGCCGACTACCTGGCGCGCCGCTTGGCGTGCACACCGCCGGTCGGGCGACGTCTTGCGGTCTTCGGGTTGCTGGCCGACAAGGATCTTGATGGGGTGCTTGCGCCTCTACTGAGCAGCGTCCAGGCGTGGGCGGTAGCGCCGTTGGATACGCCGCGCAGTCGTCCTGCCGCGGAATTGGCGGCGGCGCTACAGAACCTTGGTGCACCGGTGACGTCGTATACAAGCGTCATCGCAGCCCTTGAGGCGCAGTGTGCGGTGGCAATGCCCGAGGACGAGATTCTGTTGTTCGGATCATTTTATTGTGTTGCCGAGGCGCTTGAGTGGTTGGCCCGGCGCTCCACGGAGGAAGCTGCACATGGCATTACTGGATAGCGCTTACAAGCAGCGGATGGTCGGCGCGCTGGTGCTGGTGGCGTTGGCGGTGATTTTCCTGCCGATGCTGTTTTCCCGCCAGGACGAACAGCGCCAGGTGGTGGTCGAGGCCCCGGCTGCGCCTCAGGCGCCAGCAGTGCCGCAGGTACAGGTTGAGCCGGTGGTGGTGCCTGAGCCGCAAGCCTTGCCGGAAGAAGAACCCGTGCCAAGCGAGGAAGACCTGGCGACGCAACAGGCGCCGTCGATGCCGGTGCAGCCAAGCGTGCCGGTGGTCAAGCCTGCTCCGGCACCTGCGCCAGCGACCGCAGCGGCCAAGCCTGCAGCGCCCGCGCCGGCACCCAAGCCGGTGGCGCCACAGCCCGCCGCCCCGGGCAAGCCGGACGTGGGGCAGAGCCGTATCGACGCCAATGGTCTGTCGATCAGCTGGTCAATCCAGGTAGCCAGCCTGGGCAATCGCGACGGTGCCGACGCCTTGCAGAAAAAGCTGCGGGCTCAAGGGTACAACGCTTATATCCGCAGTGCTGACGGCAAGAATCGGGTATTTATCGGGCCGTTGATCGAGCGTGCCGAAGCCGATCGTTTGCGCGATTTGCTCGATCGTCAGCAGGGTCTGAAAGGTTTTGTGACCCGTTTCCAGCCTGAGCGTGGCTGATTCAAGCCGACCAATCGTTCTTAGTGTGGGAGGGGGGTTGCACCAATGGCGATTTAGCGGTCGGCGCATGAATGACTGATCCAGCGCCATCGGAGGCAAGCCTCCTCCCACATTGGTTTGTCATGGGCGTCACAAACCATTGATTTGCTAAGCAGCTGCAATCACCGCTTACCGACAGCCCGACGCTCTGCTAAAATGCGCCGCCTTATCCGTCCGTAGGCTCAAACGTGCCATTTACCTGGGTTGATTGGGCGATTGTCGCAATCGTCGCCATCTCCGCTTTGATCAGTCTCAGCCGCGGCTTCGTCAAAGAAGCCCTGTCGTTGCTGACCTGGATCATCGCAGGAGTCGTAGCCTGGATGTTCGGTGGTTCACTGTCGGTTTATCTGGCCGGTTACATCGAGACACCTTCGGCTCGCGTCATCGCGGGCTGCGCCATCATGTTCATCGCCACGCTGCTGGTGGGGGCAATGGTCAATTATCTTATTGGCGAGTTGATACGCGTCACCGGCCTCTCCGGGACCGATCGATTTCTCGGCATGGCCTTCGGCGCCGCGCGTGGTGCGTTGCTGGTGGTCGTGGCGGTCGGGCTGTTGAGCCTGGGGCCGGTACAGCAGGATGCATGGTGGCAGGAGTCGGTACTCGTGCCAAAATTTCTATTGGTTGCAGATTGGTCCAAGAACCTCATATTGGGGTGGAGCAGTCAGTGGCTGGCCAGCGGCATCAGCGTACCCGCTGATATGCCGTTCAAGGAGCACCTCTTACCGGCCAAAACGCCTCAGTAAGCGGTACTCAGTCAAGATCCATTAAGTAGGGGTTGCGTCGCATGTGTGGCATCGTCGGTATCGTCGGTAAGTCGAACGTCAATCAGGCGCTGTATGACGCGCTAACCGTCCTCCAGCACCGCGGCCAGGATGCTGCCGGTATTGTGACCAGCCACGACGGCCGGTTGTTCCTGCGCAAGGATAATGGCCTGGTACGTGACGTGTTTCATCAGCGTCACATGCAGCGGCTGGTCGGTCACATGGGCATTGGCCATGTGCGCTACCCGACTGCCGGCAGCTCCACTTCGGCCGAAGCCCAACCGTTTTACGTCAACTCGCCTTACGGCATCACCCTGGCGCACAACGGTAACCTCACCAACGTTGAGCAACTGGCCAAGGAGATTTACGAGTCTGACTTGCGCCACGTCAACACCAGCTCCGATTCGGAAGTGCTGCTCAACGTGTTCGCCCACGAGTTGGCTCAGCGCGGCAAGCTGCAACCCACCGAAGAGGACGTGTTCGCCGCGGTCACCGATGTGCACAACCGTTGCGTAGGTGGCTATGCGGTAGTGGCCATGGTGACTGGCTACGGCATCGTCGGTTTCCGCGACCCCCATGGCATCCGCCCGATTGTGTTCGGCCAGCGTCACACCGACGAAGGCGTCGAGTACATGATCGCCTCGGAAAGCGTATCCCTGGACGTGTTGGGCTTCACCCTGATCCGCGATCTCGCGCCGGGTGAAGCGGTGTACATCACCGAAGATGGCAAGCTGCACACCCGTCAGTGCGCCGTGGCGCCGAAACTCACGCCGTGCATCTTCGAACACGTCTACCTGGCGCGTCCGGACTCGATCATCGACGGTGTGTCGGTGTACAAGGCGCGCCTGCGCATGGGTGAGAAACTGGCCGAGAAAATCCTGCGCGAGCGTCCCGAGCACGATATCGACGTGGTGATCCCTATTCCGGACACCAGTCGTACCGCTGCGCTGGAACTGGCTAACCACCTGGGCGTCAAGTTCCGCGAAGGGTTCGTCAAGAACCGCTACATCGGCCGTACTTTCATCATGCCGGGTCAGGCAGCACGCAAGAAGTCGGTGCGTCAGAAGCTCAACGCCATCGAGCTGGAGTTCCGCGGCAAGAACGTGATGCTGGTGGATGACTCCATCGTGCGCGGCACCACCTGCAAGCAGATCATCCAGATGGCCCGCGAAGCTGGGGCGAAGAACGTGTACTTCTGTTCCGCCGCACCCGCCGTGCGCTACCCGAACGTGTACGGTATCGACATGCCGAGCGCCCATGAGCTGATCGCCCATAACCGCACGACCCAGGACGTGGCTGATCTGATCGGCGCCGATTGGCTGATCTATCAGGACCTACCGGACCTGATCGAAGCGGTCGGTGGCGGCAAGATCAAGATCGACCAGTTCGATTGCGCCGTGTTCGACGGCAAGTACGTGACCGGGGACGTCGACGAGGCGTACCTGGACAAGATCGAGCAGGCGCGTAACGACTCGTCGAAGATCAAGACCCAGGCGGTCAGTGCGATCATCGACCTGTACAACAACTGAGTAGACACCGGCCCTGAGGGGCCGGTTTTGTATCTTAAATACCGTATTGAGTAAGGAGTGGCAGCATGAGTCAGGAATGGGATGCCGGTCGGCTGGACAGCGACCTCGATGGCGTAGCTTTCGATACCCTGGCTGTGCGCGCCGGCCAGCATCGCACGCCGGAAGGTGAGCACGGCGATCCGATGTTCTTCACCTCCAGCTATGTGTTTCGTACCGCTGGCGATGCCGCTGCGCGCTTTGCCGGTGAAGTGCCGGGCAATGTGTACTCGCGCTACACCAACCCTACCGTACGCGCATTCGAAGAGCGCATTGCGGCCCTGGAAGGCGCCGAGCAGGCGGTAGCCACCGCGACCGGCATGGCAGCCATCATGGCGGTGGTGATGAGTTTGTGCAGCGCCGGCGACCATGTGCTGGTGTCACGTAGCGTGTTTGGTTCGACCATCAGCCTGTTCGAAAAATACTTCAAGCGCTTCGGCGTCGAAGTGGACTACGTGCCCTTGGCGGACCTGTCCGGCTGGGACGCGGCCATCAAGGCCAACACCAAATTGTTGTTCGTCGAGTCGCCGTCCAACCCGTTGGCCGAGCTGGTAGACATTGCCGCCCTGGCCGAAGTGGCGCATGCCAAAGGTGCAATGCTGGTGGTCGACAACTGTTTCTGCACACCAGCCTTGCAGCAGCCGCTGAAGCTGGGTGCGGACGTTGTGGTGCATTCGGCGACCAAGTTCATCGACGGCCAGGGTCGTTGCATGGGCGGTGTAGTGGCTGGTCGCGGCGAACAGATGAAGGAAGTGGTGGGCTTTTTGCGCACCGCCGGCCCGACCCTGAGCCCGTTCAACGCCTGGATCTTCCTCAAGGGCCTGGAGACCCTCAGTCTGCGCATGAAGGCCCACTGTGCCAACGCTCAGGCGCTGGCCGAGTGGCTGGAGCAGCAGGACGGCATCGAGAAGGTTCACTACGCGGGCCTCAAGAGCCATCCGCAGCACGAGTTGGCCCAGCGCCAGCAGCGTGGTTTCGGCGCTGTGGTGAGTTTTGAGGTCAAGGGCGGCAAGGACGGCGCCTGGCGCTTTATCGACGCCACGCGTTTGATCTCCATCACCGCCAACCTGGGTGACAGCAAAACCACCATTACCCATCCGAGCACTACGTCCCACGGACGCTTGGCACCGCAGGAGCGGGAAGCGGCCGGTATCCGTGACAGCCTGATCCGCATCGCAGTCGGCCTGGAAGACGTGGCCGACCTGCAGGCCGACCTGGCTCGCGGGCTGGCGGCCTTGTGATCGAGTGGGCCATGGAAGCCGCGGTAGCCAGTAACGGCCGTGTTGCGCTGGTGACCGGCGCGGCGCGGGGCATTGGCCTGGGTATCGCGGCGTGGTTGATCAGTGAGGGTTGGCAAGTTGTGCTGACGGACCTTGATCGTGAGCGCGGTGCCAAGGTGTCCAAGGTGCTGGGCGATAACGCCTGGTTTATCAGCATGGACGTGGCCGACGAGAAACAGGTCGCCCAAGGGGTTGCCGAAGTGCTCGGGCAGTTCGGGCGCCTGGACGCCCTGGTGTGCAATGCGGCGGTTGCCGATCCGCATAACATCACCCTGGAAAGCCTGGATCTGGCGTATTGGAATCGTGTGCTGGCGGTTAACCTCAGTGGGCCGATGTTGCTGGCCAAGCATTGTGCGCCCTACCTGCGTGCCCACGGTGGCGCAATCGTCAATCTGGCCTCGACCCGTGCGCGGCAATCGGAGCCGGACTGTGAAGCCTATGCGGCGAGCAAGGGCGGGCTGCTGGCGCTGACTCACGCGCTGGCTATCAGCTTGGGGCCGGAAGTGCGGGTCAATGCCGTCAGCCCTGGCTGGATCGATGCACGTGATCCTGCGGTGCGGCGCGCTGAGCCGTTGAGTGACGCCGATCATGCTCAGCATCCGGCCGGCCGGGTCGGCACGGTGGAGGATGTGGCGGCGATGGTGGCGTGGTTGCTGTCGCGTCAGGCCGGGTTTGTTACCGGGCAAGAGTTCGTCGTGGACGGTGGCATGAGCAAGAAGATGATTTACAGCGAGTAGGGCGCAGGGCTGTCTTGAAGCAATTTTGTCTTTTTTGGAAAAACTTCAAGCGGGCTATTGACTTAGGTCTGCTACCTGCGTAAATTTCGCGGCCTCAACGAAGCAAAGGGTGATTAGCTCAGCTGGGAGAGCATCTGCCTTACAAGCAGAGGGTCGGCGGTTCGATCCCGTCATCACCCACCACTTCTTGAGAGTTTTGCCTTCGGGCAAGACGCAACGTTAAGGTTGCACCGACGCGCAGCGGTAGTTCAGTCGGTTAGAATACCGGCCTGTCACGCCGGGGGTCGCGGGTTCGAGTCCCGTCCGCTGCGCCATATTTTCCAGGTCTGATACATCGGGCCTGAGATTGAACAGCCAAGGTTGATCAGTCAGACGTTTAATGACGGTAGAGATGTTGCTCTGCCGGTCAAGCGATACGCAGCGGTAGTTCAGTCGGTTAGAATACCGGCCTGTCACGCCGGGGGTCGCGGGTTCGAGTCCCGTCCGCTGCGCCATATCTGCCTCAAGGCCCACTGAACGCCTTGAAGCACAAAGCAAGCTAAAAGCTGTTTTGATCCGATAGCAAAAACCCTGGTCGAAAGACCGGGGTTTTTTGTTTGTGCGATTTGCAACGGATTTTGGAGCCGGCGAACCGGCTCCAGCGACCTATTCAGAAGCCCAGCTTGTCCCGCAACCCGTAATACCACGCCCCCATCGCCGCAAACGGCGTACGCAACAGTTGCCCGCCCGGGAACGGGTAGTGCGGCAGGTCGGCGAATGCGTCAAAGCGCTCTGCCTGGCCTCTCAAAGCCTCCGCCAGTACCTTGCCTGCCAAGTGCGTGTAGGTCACGCCATGGCCGCTGCAGCCTTGGGAATAGTAGATGTTGTCGCCCAGGCGCCCGACTTGCGGCAAGCGAGACAGAGTCAGCAGGAAGTTACCCGTCCAGGCGTAGTCGATCTTCACGTCCTTGAGTTGTGGGAAGGCCTTGAGCATTTTCGGATGGATGATCGCCTCGATGTTGGCTGGGTCGCGCGCGCCATACACCACGCCGCCGCCGAAGATCAGGCGTTTATCGCTGGTCAGGCGATAGTAGTCGAGCAAGTAATTGCAATCTTCGACGCAGTAATCCTGCGGCAGCAGCGAATTGGCCAAGTCATCGCCCAGCGGCGCAGTGGTGATGACTTGGGTGCCGCACGGCATCGACTTGGCCGCCAACTCCGGCACCAGGTTACCCAGATAGGCATTGCCCGCAACGATGATGAACTTGGCTCTGACCTTGCCTTCGGCGGTATGCACCACGGGGCTCGCGCCTCGCTCGATACGTACCGCCGCCGATTGCTCGTAGATCGTGCCACCCAGGGATTCCACGGCGGCGGCTTCGCCCAATGCCAGGTTGAGCGGATGGATATGGCCGCCGCTCATGTCTAGCAGACCGCCTACGTAGTTCTCGCAGGCCACCACCTCGCGGATACGACGCTCGTCCAGCAGCTCTAGTTGTGTATGGCCGTAGCGTTCCCACAGACGCTTTTGCGACTCCAGATGGGCCATGTGCTTGCTGTTGAGCGCGGCGAAAACTCCACCATCTTTCAAGTCGCACTGAATCTGATACTTGGCCACCCGTTCGCGAATGATCTTGCCCCCTTCGAACGCCATTTGCCCCAGCAACTGCGCCTGCTTGGGCCCGACGCTGCGCTCGATCACGTCGATATCGCGGCTGTAGCTGTTGACGATCTGTCCGCCATTGCGGCCCGAGGCGCCGAAACCCACTTTCGCGGCCTCCAGTACCGTAACGCGAAAGCCGTGCTCCAGCAGGAACAGTGCGCTGGAAAGACCGGTATAGCCGGCGCCAATCACACACACATCGGTTTCGACCTCGCCTTGCAGCACAGGGCGAGGTGTAACGGCGTTGGCGGAAGCGGCGTAATACGACTGGGGGTAGGGGGTGTTCGCCATCCTGGAACCTCTGTTTTATATTTTTTACGAGTGCGTCGATCCTACCTGAGTTGAAAATCGGCTGCCAGCCATGCAAAAACTGCGGGTGATGTGGCCCTCGATAAAAAATTCGCATATTCATAGGGTTAGCTACGAAAAAGATGTTGACACACCTTCGGAATTCCGTAGAATGCCGCCTCACAGCAGGCACGTAGCTCAGTTGGTTAGAGCACCACCTTGACATGGTGGGGGTCGTTGGTTCGAGTCCAATCGCGCCTACCAAACAAAATCCGCTCTGCTGGGCGGTTTAGAAGGGCTCACCGAAAGGTGGGCCCTTTTTTGTTGTCGAAATTACCGCAATGGAAATGGACAGCAAGACTAAAGTCCCCGGTAATCAAGCCGATAAAGTGAGCAATCTCTCGTTATCGGACATTCGACATGCTTATCAATGTTGGTAATTCCAGCTCCGTAGTCGTCCCGCAGACCACGTCTATCACCAGTGAGACAACCAAGAACGAAGACACCGGGGCTCTGACCATTCGTATGGATCCAAAAGCCACGGGGGCTGCTGCGAACGGCGGGGACCAGGCTCTATCCGGCACGCAGGAGTCAGATCAGGTCAAAGAGTTGAAAAAACAGATCGAGCAACTGCAAAAGCAGCTTCAGCAGGCTCAGGAGGCGTTGCAGAGAGCCCAGTCCAGCAAACAAAGTGAAGAGGCCAAGGCTGTGGCTGTCATGGCGGCTCAAACACAGATTTCGACCATAAACGCGGCATTGCAGACGGTTACCGCGGCGCTTTTGCAGGCCGTCATGGCCGAGAGCGGCAGCGGGAAGGGGTCAATGCTCAGCACCACGGCTTGAACTGATCGTAAAGGGTCGTTGTAGAACGGAGCCACGGGGCGCCAAACTATTTTTTGACTCCGGTTGTCTATGAGGCAGGAAGTCCGTTTTCTCCTCTATCAAGCCGACAGGATTTAGCCCCGTGACTCATCAACCAAAAGATCTCCACACCCGCGTGGATAACTCTGAAACCGGTGATATCACATCGGCAGGTAAGAACATCTTCTTTGCTGCCGTCGGCACCACGCGTATGCCCATGATCGTCACCGATCCCAATCGCGAAGATAATCCGATCATTTTTGCCAACCAGGCCTTCCTGGATATGACCGGTTACAGCGCCGACGAAATCTACGGGCGCAACTGCCGCTTTCTACAAGGCCCGGATACCGACCCCGAGGTGGTGGGCCAGATCAAGCAATCCATCAGTGAAGAAGAAGACGTCGCGGTCGAGTTGCTCAACTACCGCAAAGACGGCTCGACGTTCTGGAACGCGTTGTTCATTTCGCCGGTGTACAACGAATCCAATCAGTTGATGTACTTCTTCGCTTCGCAGCTGGACGTCAGTCGCCGCCGCGATGCCGAGGACGCGCTGCGTCAGGCGCAGAAAATGGAAGCGCTGGGCCAGCTCACCGGCGGTATTGCTCACGACTTCAACAACCTGCTGCAGGTCATCGGCGGCTACGTCGAGATGGTCGACCGCGCCGTGCGCAAGCCTGTGCTGGACGAAGATCGTGTGATTCGCAGCCTGAGTATGACCAAAGGGGCGGTAGAGAAAGCGTCCACGCTGACGCAGCAGTTGCTGGCGTTTTCCCGCAAGCAGAAGTTGCAGGGGCGAGTGATCAACCTCAATCATTTCGTCGAACTGGCCAGACGCTCCGCTGAGCGGGTGATGGGCGACAACATCGATTTTCGCACCGACCTGCAAACCGATCTGTGGAACTGCCGCATCGACCCGACCCAGGCCGAGCTGGCCATCCTCAATATCGTGATCAATGCGCGCGACGCCTTGGTGGAGCGTGAGCAGCCTGCCTTGGCTATCGAGACCCGCAATATCCAAGTGCGCGAACTCAGCTCCATGTCCTACGACGGGCTGATGCCGGGACGCTATGTCAGTATGGCCTTGACGGACAATGGCTGTGGGATGCCCGACAGTATTCTTACGCGGGTTATGGACCCGTTCTTCACCACCAAGGATGAAGGCAAGGGCACCGGCCTGGGCTTGTCGATGGTCTACGGCTTTGCCAAGCAGTCCGGCGGCGCTGTGCGGATTTACTCCGAGGAGGGCCTTGGCACCACGGTGCGCTTGTATTTCCCGGCGGATGAGGCTGGCGTGTCGGCCCAGGAAGAGCCCAAGGTGTCGGAAGCCCGCAGCGGTTCGGAACGTATCCTGATCGTCGAGGACCGCCCGGATGTCGCGGAGCTGGCGCGCATGGTGCTGGAGGACTACGGCTATCACACCACCATCGCCTACGGCGCTGCCGAGGCATTGGACGTGTTGGCCAGGGAAGAGCGTTATGACTTGCTGTTCTCCGACGTGATCATGCCCGGCGGCATGAATGGCGTGATGCTGGCGCGGGAGGTCTGCCAGTTGTACCCCGACATGAAAATCCTGCTGACCACTGGCTACGCGGAAAACGCCATTGAACGCACCGACCTGGGCGGCGCGGAGTTCGAGGTGATCTCCAAACCGTGCTTGCCCAATGTGCTGGCCAAGAAGGTCAGGTACGTGCTCGATGGCCCCAACGGCGTGAGCTGAGTCTCGTGTTGGGGGCGTTGCCGACGGCACGCCCCCATCCCCTCCGATACCCACAAAATTTATTGGATCGCAGCAACAATTTTTCTTGTTGGACACCTCCCGCCTCCAGGCAGCAAAGTTGCCGCCACTGACGCTCGACCTTCCGGGTCAACAATAAAAAACCGAGCCGACTGCACGCCACCTCTTGCTGTGAACCCTTTGTTCACATCCTGCTGTAATGGCGCCGCAGCGCGCATTTAAAGGACCTCTCCGTCATGCACACTGTTGTGAATCTATGGCCGTTGATTGGCGTGCTCGTCATCGTGTTCGGCTTTGTTTTGCGCTTCAATCCGCTGCTGGTGGTCACCGCTGCCGCGATCGCCACCGGGCTTGCTGCTCACTTTCCCCTGGAAAAAATCCTCGCCTCCATGGGGGATGGCTTCCTTCAGACCCGTGCCCTACAGCTAATTCTATTGTTACCGTTGGCAGTCATCGGACTGCTGGAGCGTCATGGGTTGCGTCTGCATGCGCAGAACTGGATCGCACGGTTCCAGCGCGCCACGGTCGGGCGCTTGTTGATCATCTATCTGTTCGTACGCGAATCCACTGCGGCCATGGGCCTGACCAGCCTGGGCGGGCATCCGCAGATGGTGCGGCCGCTGCTGGCGCCGATGGCCGAAGGCGCGGCGGAAAAGCGCTACGGCAAACTGCCGGACAAAGTGCGTCACAAGGTCCTGGCCATGTGTGCGGCCACGGACAACGTTGGGCTGTTCTTCGGTGAAGACATCTTTGTGGCGTTCGGCGCCATCGCGCTGATGCACACGTTCCTGCTGGGCTCGGGGATCAATGTGGAGCCGCTGCACATTGCGGTATGGGGCATTCCCACGGCGATCTGTGCATTTATCGTGCATGGGATCCGGCTGCACCGCTTCGACCGACGGCTCACCCGCGAGCTGACGCCCAGCGTGAAGGCTGTGGAGGCGGCGCAATGATTATTTCGATTCAATACCTGTACTGGCTGGCCGGGGTGCTGCTGTTGATTACGGCAGGCATGATTGTGCTGGATCGCAGTCACCCCAAGCGTTGGTCCAGCGCGCTCTTTTGGCTGCTGTTCGCGATTCCGTTTCTGGTGGGTGAGCGTCTGCCCTCGGTGGTGATCGGCGCCGGCGTGGTGGTAATGGCATTGATCGCCGGTTTCGGCGGTGTGGGGCGTGGCTCCCATGCTGAACTGCATGACAAGGCCACCCGTGCCAGTGCCGGTCGCCTGGGGCACAAGTTGTTTATTCCAGCGTTGGCTATTCCCCTGACCACGGTGATCGGTTCGGTCTTGCTCAAGCACACCGAGATCGGCGGCGTGCCGTTGCTGGACCCGAAAAACACTACCTTTGTGTCCCTCGGTATCGGCTGTCTGATCGCCCTCGGCCTGGCCTGTTGGCTGACCCGCGATACACCGGTGCAAGCCTTGCGCGAGTCGCGTCGCCTGACCGAAGCCCTGGGCTGGGCCATGGTCTTGCCGCAGATGCTGGCCATGCTCGGCCTGTTGTTTAACGAGGCTGGGGTGGGCACGGCGGTCGCCCATGTCACCACTACCTACATCAACCTGGATTTCAAGTTGGTGGCGGTGATGGTCTATGTGCTGGGGATGGCGTTGTTCACAGTGATCATGGGCAACGGTTTCGCGGCGTTCCCGGTGATGACCGGCGGCGTCGGTGTACCGGTGCTGGTGGGGATCTACGGCGGCAACCCAGCGGTCATGGCTGCCATCGGTATGTTCTCCGGCTACTGCGGTACGCTGATGACCCCGATGGCCGCCAATTTCAATATCGTCCCGGCGGCCTTGCTGGAACTGCCGGACAAGAACGCGGTGATCAAAGCGCAACTGCCGACTGCCTTGATGATGCTGGTGGTCAATATCGTCCTGCTTTACCTGTTGATGTGAGGCCACTATGCACACGGTGTTGCTAACGGGATTTGAGCCCTTCGACCAAGACCCGGTGAACCCGTCCTGGGAAGCCGTGCGCCAGTTGGATGGTCTGCAACTGCGCGACGACGTGCGGATCGTTGCGCGGCGGCTGCCCTGTGCCTTTGCCACGGCCCCGGAATCCCTGCTGCAAATGATCAACGAACTGCGCCCGGCGATGGTTATCGCCACGGGGCTGGGGCCTGGGCGTAGCGATATTTCCATCGAAAGGGTGGCGATCAACCTCAACGATGCGCGTATCGCCGATAACCTCGGGGCGCAGCCGATCGACACGGCGGTGGTGACGGATGGCCCGGCGGCGTACTTCACCACGCTGCCGATCAAGGCGATGGTGCGGGCGGTGCGCGAGGCTGGGGTGGCCGCTTCGGTGTCCCATACAGCGGGTACGTTCGTGTGCAACCAGGTGTTCTATCGCCTGCAGCATGCGCTCGCCGGCTCTGGTGTGCGCAGCGGCTTTATTCATGTGCCGCGCTTGCCAGGGGGCAGCGAGCCGTCCATGCCGTTGACGACCCTGGTCGAAGGACTGCGCGTCGCGGTGACGACAGCCTGGCAGACCTCGGTGGATGTGGTGGAGGCGGGCGGTCAGGTAAGTTGATCGGGCGCTGCTTTCAATGCGTCGCCGTGCAATTTCAACTACAGTTCAAGGACGTTTCTGCCCTGGAAAAATCGCCATGCTCAAGTGTTCGAAATATGCGTCTGTTGTGCTAGTGCTTGCGTTGTCTGCCGGGAGTGCTCTCGCGTTGGCTGATCCTGGCAACGGCCATGGGAATGGCAAGGGCGGCGGCGGTAACGGCAAAGGCAATAACCCTGGCGGCCAGAACTACGACAAACCCAAAGGCAAAGGTGCCTCGGGCAGTCATGGGCCCAACGTGGATCGCAGCAGCGTACTGAGTGTGCTGGGCGGTTATCGCGACTATTGGAGCCCCGGCCCGGCCTTGCCGCCGGGGATCCAGAAGAACCTGGCACGCGGCAAACCGCTGCCGCCGGGTATCGCGAAAAAACTCGATGGCCGCTTGCTGGGCCAGTTGCCACATTACGATGGCTACGAATGGCAGCAGGCGGGCACTGACTTGATCCTGGTGGCCATTGCTTCGGGCATCATCTACGAAGTCCTCAATGGGGCGTTCAACTGATCAGTCCGCTTCTCGCCCGGGGAACAACAGCTCGAAACGGGTGACACCGTTCTGGCTGCTGACGCTGTAGCGGCCATTGTGCAACTGCATGATGGTCGCCACGATCGACAGGCCCAACCCGTTGGAGTGAGCCGAACGTTCCCGCGACTCATCCACTCGATAAAAACGCTCGAACAGACGCGGCAGGTGTTCGGCCGCAATCGTCTCCCCCTGATTGCTGACCCGCAGGATGAGGCCCTCATCCGTGGGCATCGCCTCGATACGCAGCTCTGAATGCGCGGCGCCGTACTTGATCGCATTAGCGCACAGGTTCGCCAGGGCGCGCCGCAGTAGCATGGGCTCGGCCCAGATTTCCCCTTGGCCAGCGGCGAGAATGCGCATCCCCCGATCACTTGCCAGCCCCTCGAAGTATTCCGCGATGCGTTCCACTTCATCTGCGGCGCTGAGTGCCTGGCGTTGGCGCAGGGCGCTGGCCGGGTCAGTGCGTGCGAGGAACAGCATATTGTCGAGCATGCGCGCCAGCCGTTCGAGTTCTTCGACATTCGAGGCCAACAGTTGCTGATAGCTATCGACGCTGCGCTGTTGATGCAGGGCAACCTGGGTTTCCCCCAACAAGTTGTTGATAGGCGTGCGTAGTTCATGCGCCATGTCGGTCGACACCTGGCTCAATTGCGCAAAACCCTTGGCCAGGCGTTCGAGCATGGTGTTGAAGGCATCGATCATCGGCAATAGTTCTTTCGGCGCGCCCCGGCTGTCGAGACGTTCGGCCAGGTTGCCGACGCCGATCCCTTGGGCATGCTGCGCCAACCGTCGCAACGGCAGCAGGCCGCGATGCACCAGTAGATAGCCGGCCAGCGCCAGGGCCAGTGCGGCGATACCTGCCAGGATATACACACTCAATCGATAACTGGCGAGCATGGCGGTACGTTCGGTCATCAAGCGTCCGCTGGTAACTTGCAGGTTGCCCAGGTCGCCGGAGTCGATAGACGCGGCAAGGGCGGCCAAAGGAACGCCGTTGACACCAGCCAGGTGCTGCACATCGGTAAGGTCCAGGACATGGCCTTTGGGCACCGGTGTAACCGCCGGCAAGTCGATATTTCCGGGATTCACCAGCAGCAATGGCTGTTGCCCGGGAGCTGCGATACTCAGCACCGATTCGCGGTTGCCCAGCATGTTTTGGAACAATTCCGGTTTGTTCCTGATCAGCTCCAAGGTGTTGCTGTCGTTGAGCAGGTTGCGCAGTTGATCGACCCGCGAGATCAGCGCGGCATCGTCGCGGCGGATCAGCTCCCGCTCCAGTTCCCGGTACAGCGCCACGCCGAGGGTGGCCAGCAGAGCAAAGGCGAGCAGGGCGAACACCAGCGCCAGGCGCAAAGTCAGCGAATAATGTCGGCGAGGCGTCATGGTTGGGTATCGAAGCGGTAGCCGATGCCGCGCACGCTATGGATCAGCTTGAGCTGGAACGGGTCGTCGATCTTCAGGCGCAAGCGGCGCACGGCCACGTCCACCACATTGGTGTCGCTGTCGAAGTTCATATCCCATACCCGCGACGCGATCAGCGAGCGTGACAACACCTGGCCCTGGTGCGTGGCAAACAGGTGCAGAAGGGCAAATTCCTTGTTGGTCAGGGTAATGCGTGTGCCGGCGCGGGTGACGCGTCGTTTGAGCACTTCAATGTGCAAGTCGGCGATGTGCAGCTGGTCTTCTTCACGGGTTGGGCCGCGACGGGTCAGGGTGCGTAGGCGGGCTACCAGTTCGGCGAAGGAAAAGGGCTTGATCAGGTAATCGTCCGCACCCAGCTCCAGGCCCTTGATGCGGTCGGCGATATCATCACGGGCGGTAAGAAAAAGCACTGGTGTGTCAGCTTCTTTACGCAGGCGGCGCAGCACTTCCCAGCCGTCCATTTTCGGCATCATCACATCCAGGACGATCACATCGAACGGCGTTTCCAGCGCTTGGTGCAGGCCGTCCACGCCATCGCGGGCAAGGCTGACGGAATAGCCCAGTTCCTGAAGGCCATTGAGCAGGTAATTGCCGGCCTTGGGTTCGTCTTCGACAACAAGGATATTCATGGGAAGGGCTCAAGTTCGGTACGTCGCGCCAGTGTAATCCGATCAATTGTCATTGGGGCAACCGATGGCCTGGACCTGGTAGTCCAGTACATGTTCGCGCCCCTGGTGGTCGAGGTAGCGCAATTGCGCCGGGACAACGCCGCATTGGCTGCCGGTGTCGCTGCTCGACAGTACTTTGGCGACGTCCAGGTGCACGTAGAAGCCAGTGGCGTCATGGATTATGCCGGTGTTGTCGGCAGCGAATACGGAGCCGGTGGCAAGCAGTGCGGTGACGCCGAGGATAAACAGTTTCATCACGGTCTTGCTCCAGAAGGGTGGCTGCCAGGCTTTGGCAGTACGTTCACGGTAATCAGCCACCCCTAACAGCCCGCCAACAGAATGATGACAAGTTCGTAATCAAACCCGTTGCCCCAGGCCTGGCGGCGTTTACAAGCCACCGGCTAGCCCCGTAGATTGCAGCAGCCGATCATGTGTTACCGCCCACGAGGAAGCCATCCAGTGTCCATCCGCGCTTCAGCTGTATTTGCCCGTCCCTACCGTGCTTTTCTGTTCGATATGGATGGAACCCTGCTCAACTCCATCGCCGCCGCGGAGCGGGTATGGAGCCTCTGGGCCGAACGTCACGGTCTGGATGTGGCGGCGTTTTTAACCACCATCCATGGCGCCCGCGCCATCGATACCATCACGCGCCAGGGGTTACCCGGCGTCGACCCGCACGCTGAAGCGCAATGGATCACCGAAGCTGAAATCAACGATGTGCGCGGCGTGGTTGCGATTTCCGGCGCTGCGGCGTTTCTCGACAGCCTGCCTGCCGATCAGTGGGCGTTGGTGACGTCGGCGCCCAAGGAGCTGGCAATGCGCCGGCTGCAAGCGGCGGGCATTGCGCCGCCGACGGTGATGGTGACGGCAGAAGATGTCACTATCGGCAAGCCGAATCCGGCCTGTTATGTGCTGGGCGCCCAGCGTTTGGGCGTTTCGGTGCAGGAGTGTCTGGTGTTTGAGGATGCGTCGGTGGGCATTCGCGCAAGTGAGGCGGCGGGCGCGGATGTGATGGTGGTGACTGCGACCCACCTCAAGCCGTTGGCGACACAACACCCAACCATTAGTGGGTATGAGCGGCTGCAGGTGCGGCGGAATGCCGAGGGCTGGTTGACCTTGCACAACGAGACGGGTTGATACAAGAAAGCCAAGACCTTTACGGGTCTTGGCTTTCTTGCCACGCAATCGCGTTGGGCGGTGCATGCATGCGTTCGCTCCTCATGCCGCGTCGTGACACCACCATTTCGCGAAGAATCTCATTAGCCAGTCGTGCAATCGCTTCGGCGCCGCGATAGTGCGCGCGTACGATCCCGGTGATTGCGAAATGATCTGTCTCCGGGCCGCTGAGCACCACGGACAAGGTGCCGTCAGCGTGTAGCGTGCAGGCAACCGCATAGCTGGGTAAGCGGGCTGCGAGGGCGGATTCGATTTCTGATCGGCTGAGGGTATCCATCGGTTTCAGGCCTTCAACTAACGGGTAAACACACCAAGCATAGGCCGCGATGCGACACTGTAAATACCGGCAATCTGCTAGCTGATACGTCACTATGGGCGTGACGTTTTTCCAGGGCTGCGCTGACAGAATCTGCGGTGTACAACCTTTTGTATAGGCTTGAGGCAGAACATAAACAGATAACCGCATAGCAGTAGCGTCAGGTCCAGCACCGAATGCTGATCGGTGGGAGCGCTGCCTGCAATTTCAAACCTGATTGCCAATTCCAGGCCGATAAAAGCCAGCCCTATCAGCAAGGCGATCAGCCAGGATCTGGAAAAGCGCGGCGATGCGGTATGAGACCTCATGTACGTGCTCCCGAGTGCACATTGAGGAAGTCAGTCAGGAGTTTCGGCTGTAAATGACGTAACAAGTTCCGGTCCCGAAGATTGTTTCATCTTGTCGCGTGGACCGACTTGATGGCGATGCTGGCCACGTCCGAAACGCAGGCCGTTGGGAAGAGTTTTCGCCAGCCGTTACCGTGCACGAAAGGGCTGGCTACTGAGGGCGTTTCAAGGCGTCTGGTTTTTGTCCGGAGCAGTCAGGCCAGCCTGGATACGTTGATAGATCTCTTCGCGATGCACGGCAACGTCTTTCGGTGCGTTGATGCCGATTCGTACTTGCTGGCCGCTGACGCCCAGGATGGTGATCGTGATGTCATCACCGATGTTTATGCTTTCACCAACTTTGCGGGTGAGTATAAGCATGGACTTCTCCTTGATTACTTTTAAGGACACATGTTTCAGACAGGGCAGGTGTCGGATGTGTATAGCTTACTGCTAAGCGCTTCCCTGTGACTGCCTCTTTAGGACGCATAGAGGCAACATTAATTCCCATGGGCGCATCATACAGGTCTGCGATACATCATTCGCATTGTTTAATCCAACGTTTATGACGGCCAGAATAGACAGTGGATGATAAAGTCGCCTCTTTAATCCTTAAAGGAGCAGGGCAGTGCGTAAAGTAGTGATGGCAATGATGGTGTTGGCGCTGGCCGGCTGTGGCGAAGGCAAGCCCGTCGATACCCCCAAGGCCAAGCCTGCCGTGGGCGAAAGCCAACCACAGACCGGCGCGATTGCTGTGCAGGAATGGGATGTACGGGTAGGCCCGCCGGACCACAAGCTGCAGGCGATCACTGACCTTACCGCCTGGTTGCTGGAACATGGTTTCAATTTTTATATCGTGAAGGTGGACGGCAAGGACGAAGTGCTTCTAGGGCCGTTCGCAACCAAGGAGGAAGCAGAAGCCAAGCAGGCACTGCTCACTGAAAAACTCGCGCGGGCCAAGAAGAACGACACCGAGTCCCAAGTCATCGAGCACAAGGCCGCCCAGTAATGGGCCGATTGGGCGGGGGCTCCCGCCCATGTTCAACCGCATGCTTTGAGGTTCACCGGGCCGACAAACTCATTGCCGCGCCCCATCACGCAGGCCACGGTCTGGTTACGCTGGCGCTCCCAGGCCTGTACGGGGTAGGTCTTGTTCCAGGCTTCGTACAATTGGCGATCCTGTTTCGACAAGCGCAAACCGTACTGCTTACTCATGTAGAAATAGGTACGCGCAATCATTCCGCGAATCGATGGGCGCGGCATGACTTTCTTGGCCTTGAAGTCAACCTGTGTCAGGCATGAGCCGTATTGCCCACTCTGTACCGGCAGCCAACCAAAGCTGAAGTTGTTACGGTCGCCGTTAACTTCGCCAATGCTGGGTACCAGGTTGTGCAAATCCGCTTCGGCACGCTTGAACACATCATCATGGCGCGTGCAGTTTTTGCGACCGCCGTTCTGCCAGCACTGGCGCTGATGCCCGATCTGCCATGCGGGCACAATGTGTTCCCATTCAATGCGCGCGGCGCGGTTGGCGTTTTTGCGTGGAATGTACCCGCAGGCTTTCAGGTCCACGCGATTGCCGGTGTATTTGCAGCCGCAATAGAACTCGGTGGATTGCGGGGCGTAGAGTTTCCAGGCAATTTTCTTGGCTTCGCTGAACGTGCGAGGCGCTTGGGCATGGGCGGAAATGGCAAAAAACAGGCAACACACAGCAATAAAGCGGGCACTCATTGAGTCAATCTTCCTTCGGCACAACCCAGAAAATCTGCACGCCACCGTCGTCGCGGTAGGCGAGGGTGACATTATCGTTTTCAGCGATTTCCTCGAGCAGGCGCTGCCATTGCTCTTCAGGCTCATCCGGCAGGCGGAAGATGAGGGCGGCCTTGGCTTTCTGAGCCTGGGTCGAGTTAATGATCTTTTGCACACGAACGGCCAAGCGTTCATAAGCATCAGGTGCTGTCGGCAGTGCCGCAGAAGATTTTGCCACGGAATATTCCTTAGTTTGCTGTACGTGCATACAGTATTTAACTGTAGGCAATTTCGCAACTGCTTAAACTTCTGGAGGTTCTTCTGTCAGCAATTCGGGATGGCTGATGGAGGGGGGAGGAGGGACTGTAGGAGCGAATTCGCTCCTACAGAAGATGTTTAGAAATCAATATTCCCAGAACATCCGTTGCAGCTCTTTGCTGTCCTGAGTCTTGGTCAGGGCGACCATTGCCAGAATCCGCGCTTTCTGTGGGTTCAAGTCCAGGGCTGCGACCCAGTCGTACTTGTCGTCAGGCTGTTCGGCGTTACGCAGCACCATGCCACCCGCGTTGACGTGGGAAGAACGAATGATCTGCACGCCTTGCTTGCGCAGGTCCACCAGAGTCGGCACCACTTTGGAAGACACCGAGCCGTTACCGGTGCCGGCATGGATGATGGCTTTCGCGCCAGCTTGGGCCAGGGCCTTGTAAGCAGTGTCGCTCACGTTGCCGTAGCCGTAGGCAATTTCCACATCGGGCAGGCTCTTGATGGTTTTGATGTCGAACTCGGAGTCCATGGTGTGGCGCTTGGCTGGCAGGCGGAACCAGTAGGACTTGCCCTCAACCACCATGCCCAGTGGACCCCATGGGCTCTTGAAGGCTTCGGTCTTGATGTTGATCATCTTGCTGACGTCACGACCTGACTGGATTTCGTCGTTCATGGTCACCAGTACGCCTTTGCCGCGTGCATCTTTGCTGCCGGCCACGGCCACTGCGTTATACAGGTTGAGCATGCCGTCCGCCGACATGGCGGTGCCTGGGCGCATCGAGCCGACCACTACGATAGGCTTGTCGGTTTTCTCTACCAGGTTCAGGAAGTAGGCGGTTTCTTCCAGGGTGTCGGTACCGTGGGTGATCACGATGCCATCCACGTCTTTGCTGTCGGCCAGCTCCGCAACACGGCGACCCAGTTGCAGCAGGTTCTCATTGTTGATGCTTTCGGACGCAATTTGCATCACTTGTTCGCCGCGCACATTGGCGATCTGACTAAGCTCAGGAACACCGGCGATCAATTGCTCGATACCGACCTTGGCCGCCTGATAGGTGGCGCTGTTAGCGGCACTGGCGCCGGCGCCGGCAATGGTGCCGCCGGTGGCGAGAATCACCACGTTGGACAGTTTGGTCTTGGCTTCAACTTCTTTTGCCTGGGCGGCAACGGGGAACAGCAGCAGGAGGGCTAAGGCGCCCGGAACAAAGTTCTTCAGTGCGGATTTCATTATTTTTCTCTCTGATTTTTTGATGAGTGCTGTAGCAGTTTCATCCAGAACACTCGGGCGATGCTAAATGCCGCGAGGTGCTGACTAGGAGCAGGATCTGTACCAGCCTCATGGTTGATGGTTTTTTAAATTAACTTATTGATAAAAAAGGATTTTCTGTGAAATTTAAGTGTGATCGATTTTCGTGCCGTCCGGCTTTCCGAACACGGCATCAATTGCCGTTCGGTTGTCCGAAAATAATGACGGAATAATCCGCATTGGCTTGCCAGGCGTAAGCGGTTCAGAGAGCAATAAGGGAGACGATGTTCAGAAGCTGCCGCGTATGCTGCAAAGGTGTTGATGAAAGGAGCTGCATGAAAGATGCTTCCCCCGTTGACAAATTTCGACAAGGTTCTCATAGTTTGAGTAACGCAAACGTTTGCGAGATGTTTCCGATGCGCTTGGCGTAACGTGACAGCTCGTATCAGCCACCCAAGTGGGCGGGCTGCCGAAGCCTTCTTCGGTGCAAGCGTTGCTTACAATAATCATAAGATCGGAGTGACCCCATGAAGCTGCCATTTGCTGGACGTCTTCTCGCTATCGCTGTGCTTGCTGCCGCATCCGCCGCTTTACCGCTCTCTTCTGCATTCGCTGACGAGGCCGCCGCCAAACCGAAAGTCGGTCTTGTAATGAAGTCCTTGGCCAACGAATTCTTCGTCACCATGGAAGAAGGCGCCAAGGGCTATCATAAAGCTCACTCCGCTGATTTCGACATGATCTCCAATGGCATCAAGAACGAGACCGATACCGCTGCCCAGATCGATATCGTCAGACAGATGATCCTGTCCAAGGTCAACGCCATCGTCATTGCACCAGCCGACTCCAAGGCGCTGGTCGCCGTACTGGAAAAAGCCTCCGATGCCGGGATCAAGGTGGTCAACATCGACAACCGTCTCGACCCCGGTGTGTTGAAAAGCAAGAACCTCGACATTCCCTTCGTTGGCCCGGACAACCGCAAAGGTGCCAAGCTGGTGGGCGATTACTTGGCCAAGCAAATGAGCGCGGGCGACAAGGTCGGCATCATCGAAGGCGTACCGACCACCACCAACGCCCAGCAGCGCACCGCCGGTTTCAAAGACGCGATGGATGCTGCCGGCATGAAGATCGTATCCACCCAGTCGGGTAACTGGGAGATCGACCAGGGCCAGAAAGTCGCCTCCGCAATGCTGAGCGAATACCCAGACCTCAAAGCGCTGCTGGCTGGTAACGACAACATGGCTTTGGGTGCTGTCTCCGCCGTACGTGCAGCCGGCAAAGCGGGCAAGGTGCTGGTGGTGGGCTACGACAATATCGAAGCCATCAAGCCGATGCTGCAGGACGGCCGCGTGCTGGCCACCGCCGACCAGGCCGCTGCCCAGCAAGCCGTGTTCGGTATCCAGAACGCGCTCAAGCTGGTCAAGGGTGAAAAAGTCGATGCCAAAGATGGCGTGATCGAAACCCCGGTCGAACTCGTCCTCAAGAAGTAATTCTGGCAGCACCCAAACAGCGTCCGCTCGCTCCCGGGCGGACGCTCGGAGATTTTCCTATGTCATCTTCCGCCCCGAACGCTGTCCTCTCGGTCAGCGGTATCGGTAAGACGTATGCCCAGCCAGTTCTGTCCGACATCACTCTGACGCTCAATCGCGGCGAAGTGTTGGCGCTGACGGGTGAAAACGGCGCAGGCAAAAGCACCTTGTCGAAAATCATCGGCGGGCTGGTCACCCCGACCACCGGGCACATGCAGTTCAACGGCCAGGATTACTGCCCAGGTAGCCGTACCCAGGCTGAAGCGCTGGGTGTGCGCATGGTCATGCAGGAACTCAACCTGCTGCCGACCCTGACTGTCGCCGAAAACCTGTTTTTGCATAACCTGCCCAGCCACGGTGGCTGGATCAGCCGCAAGCAACTGCGCACGGCCGCGATCGAAGCCATGGCCCAGGTCGGCCTGGATGCCATCGACCCGGACACTCTGGTTGGCAGCTTGGGGATCGGCCACCAGCAAATGGTCGAGATCGCGCGCAACCTGATCGGCGACTGCCATCTGCTGATCCTCGACGAACCCACGGCTATGCTTACCGCCCGTGAAGTCGAGATGCTGTTTGAGCAGATCGCCCGTTTGCAGGCCCGCGGCGTAGCGATTATTTACATTTCCCATCGGCTGGAAGAGCTGGCTCGTGTCGCCCAGCGCATCGCGGTCCTGCGTGACGGCAAACTGGTGTGCGTCGAGCCAATGGCCAACTACAACAGCGAGCAACTGGTCACATTGATGGTCGGTCGCGAACTGGGCGAACACATCGATTTGGGCCCGCGCACCATCGGTGGCCCGGCGCTGACGGTCAAAGGTCTGACGCGCTCGGACAAAGTCCGCGACGTCTCGTTCGAAGTTCGTGCCGGTGAAATCTATGGCATTTCCGGGCTGATCGGCGCGGGCCGTACTGAGCTACTGCGCCTGATCTTCGGCGCTGACCAAGCCGACAGCGGCACCGTGGCCCTGGGCTCGCCAGCTCAGGTGGTGAGCATTCGTTCGCCGGTGGATGCCGTGGGCCATGGCATCGCGCTGATCACCGAAGACCGTAAGGGGGAAGGCTTGCTGCTGACCCAGTCCATCAGCGCCAACATTGCTCTGGGCAACATGCCTGAAATTTCCGCGGGCGGCGTCGTTAACAGTGGCGATGAAACCGCGTTGGCCCAACGTCAGATCGATGCCATGCGCATTCGCAGTTCCAGCCCGGCGCAGTTGGTGTCGGAATTATCCGGCGGCAACCAGCAGAAGGTGGTGATTGGTCGCTGGTTGGAGCGCGACTGCTCGGTGATGCTGTTCGACGAGCCTACGCGCGGTATCGACGTCGGCGCCAAATTCGACATTTACGCCTTGCTCGGCGAGTTGACCCGGCAGGGCAAGGCGTTGGTAGTGGTGTCCAGCGACCTGCGCGAACTCATGTTGATCTGCGACCGCATCGGTGTGCTGTCCGCCGGGCGCCTGATCGACACCTTCGAGCGCGACAGTTGGACTCAGGACGAATTGCTCGCCGCCGCCTTTGCCGGCTATCAGAAACGTGATGCGCTGCTCAACGATGCAGTGCTTAGGGATACCCCATGAAAACGACCACTTCTCCCGGTAAAACCGGCGGCAACTTCTACGGCCTGGGGACTTACCTGGGCCTGGCAGGTGCCTTGCTCGCGATGATTGCGCTGTTCTCGGTATTGAGCGATCACTTCCTGTCCTATGACACGTTCAGTACGCTGGCCAACCAGATCCCGGACCTGATGGTGCTGGCGGTGGGCATGACCTTCATCCTGATCATCGGCGGTATCGACCTGTCGGTAGGCTCGGTGCTGGCGCTGGCGGCATCGGCGGTCAGTGTGGCGATCCTCAGTTGGGGCTGGAGCGTTTTGCCGGCCGCCGTGCTGGGCATGGGCTGCGCCGCGTTGGCCGGCACGCTCACCGGTTCAATCACCGTGGCCTGGCGCATTCCGTCATTTATCGTGTCCCTCGGTGTGTTGGAAATGGCCCGCGGCGTCGCGTACCAAATGACCGGTTCACGCACCGCCTACATCGGTGACTCCTTCGCCTGGCTGTCCAATCCAGTTGCCTTTGGTATTTCGCCGTCGTTCATCATTGCCTTGCTAGTGATCATTGCGGCCCAACTGGTGTTGACGCGGACGGTGTTCGGTCGCTATCTGATCGGTATCGGCACCAACGAGGAAGCGGTACGCCTGGCGGGGATCAATCCCAAGCCCTACAAAATCCTGGTATTCAGCCTTATGGGGTTGTTGGCTGGCGTGGCCGCATTGTTCCAGATCTCGCGCCTGGAGGCGGCTGACCCGAACGCGGGTTCCGGTCTGGAGTTGCAAGTGATCGCGGCGGTGGTTATCGGCGGCACCAGCCTGATGGGCGGGCGCGGCTCGGTGATCAGCACGTTCTTCGGCGTCTTGATCATCTCGGTTCTGGCTGCCGGCCTGGCACAGATCGGCGCCACGGAGCCGACCAAGCGCATCATTACCGGTGCCGTGATTGTGATCGCCGTGGTGCTCGATACCTATCGCAGCCAGCGTGCCAGTCGGCGAGGCTGAACTATGGCAACGATCAAGGATGTGGCAGCGCTTGCGGGTATTTCCTACACCACGGTGTCCCATGTGGTGAACAAGACGCGCCCGGTCAGCGAGCCGGTGCGCCTCAAGGTCGAGGCGGCGATCAAGCAGCTCGACTACGTGCCCAGTGCCGTCGCGCGTTCGCTCAAAGCCAAGACCACCGCAACCATAGGCCTGCTGGTGCCCAACAGCCTCAACCCGTATTTCGCGGAATTGGCCCGTGGTATCGAGGACTATTGCGAGCGTAATGGCTATTGCGTGATCCTCTGCAACTCCGATGACAACGCTGAAAAGCAGCGCAGTTACTTGCGGGTATTGCTGGAGAAGCGTATCGACGGTTTGATCGTCACCTCAGTGGGCGGCGACGACAGTGGGCTGGCTGCAGGCTTGAGCGCGGTGCGAACGCCCATGGTGATCGTCGACCGGGCGTTGGATGGCATTGATGTCGATCTGGTGCGTATCGACCACGAAGAGGGCGCTTACCTGGCCACCCGGCACCTGCTCGACCTCGGTCATCGGGATATTGCCTGTATCGGCGGCCCGGCCCACACCCGCGTGGCACAAATGCGTCTGGCAGGGTATCGCCGGGCGTTGCACGAGGCTGGCGTGGAAGTACCGGCCGAGCGCATCCGCGAAAGCGATTTCACCAGCACCGGCGGTTATGCCGCCGCCGTGCAACTGCTGGCGGAAAAACCGCCCAGCGCGATTTTCGCCAGCAACGACATGATCGGCTTCGGTGTATTGCGCGCGGCGGCCGAGCGTAATATTCGCGTGCCCGGCGAGCTGTCGGTGATCGGTTTCGACGACATTCAAATGAGCCGTTACGTCTACCCGGCGCTAACCACGGTGGGGCAGTCCATCGTGCAACTGGGCGAGACGGCTGCCGAGCTTTTACTGCGACGGATCGCCAACCCTCAACTGCCGATCGATCAACGTATCGTGACGCCGAGCATTGTGTTGCGTGAGTCGACGGCCCCCGTCGCCGGTGTGTTTGCCCAATACCGCTGAACCGAATTGATGAGTACTGATGTATGCCCGCAAAAGTAGTGGTAATAGGCAGCTTGAACATGGATCTGGTGACCCGCGCCAGCCGCTTGCCGCACGCCGGTGAAACGCTGATCGGCCAAACCTTTTCCACCGTCCCCGGCGGCAAGGGCGCCAATCAGGCAGTCGCGGCGGCGCGGCTGGGTGGCGAGGTGGCGATGATCGGCTGCGTCGGCACCGATGCCTACGGCAGCCAACTGCGCGAGGCATTGCTGTTCGAAGGCATCGATTGCCAGGCGGTCAGCAGCGTCGCCGGCTCCAGCGGTGTTGCGTTGATCGTGGTGGATGACAGCAGTCAGAACGCAATCGTCATCGTGGCCGGTAGCAATGGCGCTCTGACGCCGGCGTCACTGCAAGCGTTCGACGCGGTGCTACAAGGGGCCGACGTGATCGTCTGCCAGCTTGAAGTGCCCATGGACACGGTGGGGTACGCCCTCAAGCGTGGCCGTGAACTGGGCAAGACCGTGATCCTCAACCCAGCGCCTGCCAGTGCTCCGTTGCCGGCCGAGTGGTACGCCTCGATCGACTATCTGATTCCTAACGAAAGCGAAGCCAGTGCGCTGAGCGGCGTGATGGTCGATTCTCTCGACAGCGCCAAAGAGGCGGCGACTCGTCTGATCGAAGCTGGCGCCGGTAAAGTTATCGTTACCCTGGGTGCGCAAGGTGCGTTGTTTGCCGATGGCCAAGGGTTTGAGCACTTGGTGGCACCCAGGGTCAAGGCGGTGGATACCACCGCAGCCGGCGACACCTTCGTAGGCGGTTTTGCAGCTGCGTTGTCCGCTGGCAAAAGCGAAGCCGAGGCCATCCGCTTCGGTCAGGTCGCGGCTGCGCTGTCGGTCACCCGCGCCGGCGCACAACCCTCCATTCCAACGCTGCACGACGTACAAGGTTTTGTAGCCTCATGAAAAAGACCCCACTGCTCAATATCGCCCTGTCGCGGGTGATCGCTTCTCTGGGACACGGCGACATCCTGGTCATCGGTGACGCCGGTTTGCCGGTGCCGCCGGGTGTCGAGTTGATCGACCTGGCGCTGACCCAGGGCATTCCGGACTTCATCAGTACCCTGCGCATTGTGCTCAGTGAAATGCAGGTGGAGAGTCATGTATTGGCCAACGAGATTCTGCTCAAGCAGCCTCCAGCGCTGACTGAGCTGAATGCCCTGACGGCTCAGGCCGGGCTCGGCGAGCGTCGTCTGTTGAGTCATGATGAGTTCAAACAGCTGAGCCGTCAGGCCCGCGCCGTGGTGCGTACTGGCGAATGCCAGCCTTACTGCAATATTGCGCTGGTGTCCGGCGTGACGTTCTAGTCTTTCCCAACGACAAGGAGTGTTTTATGCAACGTGGTCTACCCACCCTGAGAAATTTGTTTCGGAGTGTTCTGCTTTTGTCCGCACTCACTGCAGCAAGCGCCCAGGCGGCGGAAAAAATCGACCTGATCATCGACACCGACCCGGGCGCCGATGACGTGGTGGCGTTGCTGTTCGCCATGGCTTCTCCTGAGGAGCTGAATATCCGCGCGCTCACCACCGTCGCCGGCAATGTGCGCCTGGACAAAACCTCCCGTAACGCCCGGCTGGCCCGTGAGTGGGCAGGGCGCGAGGACATTCCGGTATACGCCGGTGCGCCAGCACCGCTGTTGCGCACGCCGATCTATGCCGAGAACATTCATGGCAAGGAAGGTATTTCCGGCGTCACCGTGCACGAGCCCAAAAAGGGCCTCGCGCCAGGCAATGCCGTGGATTACCTGGTCACGACCCTGCGTGCCGCCAAGCCTCACAGCATCACCATCGCTATGCTCGGCCCGCAGACCAACCTGGCGCTGGCATTGACCCAAGACCCGGAAATCACTCAAGGCATCAAGGAAGTGGTGGTGATGGGCGGTGCGCACTTCAACGGCGGCAATATTACGCCGGTCGCGGAGTTCAACCTGTTTGCCGACCCGGTAGCGGCAGAAATCGTGCTCAAGAGTGGCGTCAAGCTGACTTACCTACCGCTGGACGTCACCCACAAGGTGCTCACCAGTGAAGCGCGCCTGAAGCGGATCGCCGACCTCAAGAACAATGCGAGCAAGATCGTCGGCGATATCCTCAACGAGTACGTCAAGGGCGACATGGAGCACTACGGCATTCCCGGTGGGCCGGTGCACGACGCCACCGTGGTCGCCTATCTGCTCAAGCCTTCGCTGTTCAGCGGGCGTGAAGTCAACGTTGTGGTCGACAGCCGTGAAGGCCCGACCTTCGGCCAGACCATCGTCGATTGGTACGATGGCCTGAAACAACCGAAGAACGCATTCTGGGTTGAGAACGGCGATGCTCAGGGCTTTTTCGATCTGCTGACCGAACGCCTGGCGCGCTTGAAGTAACGTGCTGATCGGTCGGCGTTCGCCGGCCGATTCTTACTCGCGCTCGGGGTTATCTGCCCCCATGTGATCGGCTGGGTATTTTTCGAATACCTGGCCGATGAATGCTTGCGCGGCCTGGGTCCCCAATTCCTTGACTAGCAGGTCGATGCCGATGATTGCCAATTCCTCTGGGCTGCCTGGGCTGTAGGAACTCTGGCCCAAGGGCCATTTGGCTTTGATGTCGGCTTGAAGCGTTACGGTGGTCATGAAGGTCTCGCGAGGCAGAAAAAAATACTGGGCAGCGCGCTGGTGCGCGGTTTTTGCCGAGGCAGTTAACCATCTTGCACGCTGTTTGGCACTGATACTTAGGCATGAGGCTTAGGTGCGCGCGCGCGCTGTGCGACACTGTTAGCTTGTTTAATAGTCGGAAAACGCTCCGTGCATATCGATTTGAATAACCCCGAAAATCTGACATTGGCCGCCGTACGCCAACTGCTGGCCAGTGCCAGCGACGACGAGCATGCCCAGTTACGGGTGACCAAGACCGGTTTTGCCTATATTTCGAGCGGACGGGCGGTGGGCAGTGTGGATATCGACGGGTTGCTGTTTCGGCTGGAGACCTGGGCAAAAGGCTCCGGTTATGTCGGTAACGTGGCGGCCAGTGATGAAGTCTGGGTCACGCAGATTTTCAATGCGTTGCGGCAAAACTGGCCGAAACCGTCGGATGACTACATCGACATCTACTGATCGCGTTCATATCTGGTCACGATTGATCAAGCGAATGCCCGGCGAGAGTCAGGCAGACTTGCTTCTCAACGGTTTACGTCTTGAAACCAAATCGCCACACCGCTGTCGCACGATCTCTGTCCATTTTTTATTCATAGGAGGCTTCATGCCTTGGAAGCTCGCATCATTCGGTACTTTGTTGGCAGCACTCGCATTGGCGGGCTGCAGCACCTCGGGTACCTCTGAGCCAGCCAAAAATGCCGCCGTGACCGATGCCGGTCATAGCCGCTGTGAGGCGAAGGCTGCCGAATTTACAATTGGCCAGAAAGCCTCGCCGCAACTGTTGGAACAGGCTCGGACGCGCTCCGGTGCGCAGAACGCCCGGATCCTCAAGCCCAACGACATGATCACCCTGGAGTACCGCTCCGACCGACTGAACCTGAACACCGATGACAATTTGGTGATCACGCGGGTCAATTGCGGCTGATCCTCATCGGCTTTTGCAGTGCCCATAAAAAACCCCGTCACATGGACGGGGTTTTTTTAGCTCAGCGGAGAATTACTCGCCGCGAACCTGTGCAGCTTGCATACCCTTTTGGCCTTTCTCAGCCACGAAGGAAACGGTTTGGCCTTCTTTCAGGCTTTTGAAACCGTCGCTTTCGATAGCTTTGAAGTGTACGAACAGGTCGTCACCGCCACCTTGAGGAGTGATGAAGCCGAAGCCTTTTTCATCGTTGAACCATTTAACGGTGCCGGTTTGGCGATTAGACATGGTGTATCTCCAAGAAACATATATTTTCAGTAGTGCTGTGCTGCTCAGGCCAACTGGGCACACCGGGCTATCATAGTCGAAATGTTCGGCTTGGGAGCCCCCCCAAGGCATTGTTTGCTAATCAATAGCGTTGCGTTTAGCTCTTTGCCAGGCTGAAAGCCCCGATCTACGGGGCTTTTGCGCTAAATATAGGCTGTTAAAAAAAGCCGTAAAACCTGCGTAATTTGTGAGAAATTGCGGATTTCAGAGCTTTTTTTCAACCAGTCGCCCATGTGAACGGGCACTGAACTTACTTTTTCTTCACGACTTTGCAGGACGAAATAGCCGCTACAGCTTTGTTTTTAAGCTCCGCACTGGCGTTCTGGTTGGTCATCAATTCCTTGATTTCAGCAGTGCTCAATTCCGCGTTGATTTTGTCCGCGCCACATTCGCAATGGGCTTTGGCGGTTTTGACGTCCACGTTCTGGCTGGCCGCAGCACTGCAGTCGCTGACGAAACTATCGCGCGCACCGGCTGGCCAGTTCGATGGAGCCGCAGCCTGAGCGCCAAGGGAAACGAAGGTCAGTGAGGCGGCGAGAGCGAGGGTCGAGGTGAAACGCATCATGGGATGCTCCTTTGAGTCGAGGACGAACGGCGATTCTCAATGGGTTTGAGGCACTGCGTACAGCCCAAGTTCATTTTTGCACCTATTAAAGCCTGGAAATTATCGTTACCAGCAGCGGCGGCGGCGCGATGACCGTTCATCTGTGCTAGCATCGGCGGCCTGGCTATTTATCGGCGCGTTCCAGACGGCCTGGCCACGTTGTTTTTTTTCACTCCAGTCACTCTGGTTCGATTATCGGTTGGCCGAAAGGCTCCTGCCGCTGTAAGGCAGGCGTTCAGCATTGAGCGGCCTGGTGTTGGATCTTGTACTGGCTCATCCCAACCCACGTGACCTTTGGTAGGGGTCACCACTAGGAGAGGAGGCGCCATGCCAACTATTACTCTTCCCGACGGCAGTCAGCGTTCATTCGATCATCCGGTTTCCGTAGCCGAGGTCGCCGCATCCATTGGCGCAGGCCTGGCCAAAGCCACCGTGGCCGGTAAGGTCGACGGCAAGCTGGTCGATGCCAGCGACCTGATCACCACCGATGCCAGCCTGCAAATCATCACGCCCAAGGATCAAGAAGGGCTGGAGATCATTCGCCACTCTTGCGCGCACTTGATTGGCCATGCGGTCAAGCAACTGTACCCGACAGCGAAAATGGTGATCGGTCCGGTCATTGAAGAAGGCTTTTATTACGATATCGCCTACGAGCGTCCTTTTACTCCGGACGACCTCGCGGCCATCGAGCAGCGCATGCACGCGCTGATCGAAAAAGACTACGACGTGATCAAGAAGGTCACGCCGCGCGCCGAAGTGATCGACGTGTTCACCGCTCGAGGCGAAGACTACAAGTTGCGTCTGGTGGAAGACATGCCGGACGAACAGGCCATGGGTCTGTACTATCACGAAGAATACGTCGACATGTGCCGTGGCCCGCACGTGCCGAACACGCGTTTCCTCAAGTCGTTCAAGTTGACCAAGCTGTCCGGCGCATACTGGCGCGGCGACGCCAAGAACGAGCAATTGCAGCGCATCTATGGCACTGCTTGGGCTGACAAGAAGCAGTTGGCCGCTTATATCCAGCGCATCGAAGAAGCCGAAAAACGTGACCACCGCAAAATCGGCAAGCGCCTGAACCTGTTCCACCTTCAGGAAGAAGCGCCGGGCATGGTGTTCTGGCACCCGAACGGCTGGACCCTGTATCAAGTGCTTGAGCAGTACATGCGCAAGGTTCAGCGCGAAAACGGTTACTTGGAAATCAAGACGCCGCAAGTGGTTGATCGTAGTCTGTGGGAGAAGTCCGGACACTGGGCCAACTACGCCGACAACATGTTCACGACTGAGTCGGAAAGCCGCGATTACGCCATTAAGCCCATGAACTGCCCATGCCACGTACAGGTGTTCAACCAAGGCTTGAAGAGCTACCGCGAGTTACCGATGCGCCTGGCGGAGTTCGGTGCCTGCCACCGCAACGAGCCATCGGGTGCGCTGCACGGCATCATGCGTGTGCGCGGCTTTACGCAGGATGACGCTCACATCTTCTGCACGGAAGAACAGATGCAGGCTGAGTCGGCGGCGTTTATCAAGCTGACCATGGACGTTTATCGTGATTTCGGCTTTACCGAAGTTGAGATGAAGCTGTCCACTCGTCCGGAAAAACGCGTCGGTTCCGACGAGCTGTGGGATCGCGCCGAGGCAGCATTGGCCGCAGCCCTTGATAGTGCGGGCCTTGCATACGACCTGCAGCCGGGTGAGGGGGCTTTCTACGGTCCTAAGATTGAATTCTCGCTGAAAGATTGCCTTGGCCGTGTCTGGCAATGTGGTACCTTGCAGCTCGATTTTAACCTGCCGATCCGTCTGGGAGCCGAATACGTCTCTGAAGACAACAGCCGTAAGCACCCGGTCATGCTGCACCGGGCGATCCTCGGTTCGTTCGAGCGGTTCGTCGGAATCCTGATCGAGCACTACGAGGGTGCATTCCCTGCGTGGCTGGCTCCAACCCAGGCAGTGATCATGAATATCACTGATAAACAGGCAGATTTTGCCGCCGAAGTTGAAAAAACTCTCAACGAAAGCGGATTTCGTGCCAAGTCCGACTTGAGAAATGAAAAGATCGGCTTTAAAATCCGCGAGCATACTTTGCTCAAGGTTCCCTATCTTTTGGTTATCGGAGATCGGGAAGTCGAGATGCAGACTGTCGCTGTGCGTACTCGTGAAGGTGCTGACCTGGGCTCGATGCCCGTCGCCCAGTTCGCTGAGTTCCTCGCGCAAGCGGTTTCCCGGCGTGGTCGCCCAGATTCGGAGTAATTATTATTAAGCGTGAAATGAGACAAGATAAACGAGCTGCACCGAAAGCCCCGATCAACGAGAATATCTCGGCACGCGAGGTTCGGTTAATTGGCGCTGACGGCGAGCAGATTGGCATCGTCTCGATTGATGAAGCGCTTCGTATCGCTGAAGAGTCCAAATTGGACCTGGTGGAAATCTCCGCCGACGCAGTCCCGCCTGTTTGCCGGGTGATGGACTACGGCAAATCGATCTTCGAAAAGAAGAAGCAGATTGCTGCGGCGAAGAAGAACCAGAAGCAGATTCAAGTAAAAGAAATCAAGTTTCGTCCAGGGACGGAGGAAGGGGATTACCAGGTAAAACTGCGCAACCTGGTACGTTTCCTGAGTGATGGGGATAGGGCCAAGGTATCCTTGCGATTCCGCGGCCGTGAGATGGCCCACCAGGAGCTGGGGATGGAACTCCTCAAGCGGGTTGAAGCTGACCTGCTCGAGTACGGTTCGGTCGAACAGCATCCTAAGATGGAAGGACGCCAGCTGATCATGGTCATCGCCCCGAAAAAGAAGAAGTAATCAACAGGGCACGGCAGGCCTTCTGATTATGTTTATCAACTGAATGCGGAGTATCCGAACATGCCAAAGATGAAGACTAAAAGTGGTGCTGCTAAGCGGTTTCTGAAAACTGCTAACGGTATCAAGCACAAGCACGCTTTCAAGAGCCACATCCTGACCAAAATGTCGACCAAGCGTAAGCGTCAACTGCGCGGTAGCAGCTTGCTGCATCCGTCTGACGTGGCAAAAGTCGAGCGCATGCTGCGCCTTCGTTAATTTTTGGATCAAGAATAGAGGAAGTAACTCATGGCTCGTGTAAAGCGTGGCGTCATTGCCCGTAAACGTCACAAAAAAATTCTGAAACTTGCTAAAGGCTACTACGGCGCGCGTTCACGCGTATTCCGTGTTGCCAAGCAAGCGGTAATCAAGGCAGGCCAATACGCCTACCGTGACCGTCGTCAGAAAAAACGTCAGTTCCGCGCTCTGTGGATCGCTCGTATCAACGCTGGTGCTCGTGTTAACGGTCTGTCCTACAGCCGTTTCATCGCTGGCCTGAAAAAAGCGTCCATCGAGATCGACCGTAAGGTTCTGGCTGATCTGGCAGTGAACGAAAAAGCGGCGTTTGCTGCGATTGTCGAGAAAGCTAAAGCCACCTTGGCTTAAGTACCCCCGACAGTCACCCTGGGTTGCTCCTGCAGCCCAAGGTGTTAAACGTCATAAATAGGGGAAGAGCCTTAAAGCTCTTCCCCTATTTCGCATCTGGAGTCTGTACATGGAAAACCTGGACGCGCTCGTCGCTCAAGCTCTCGAGGCTGTGCAAAGCGCTGAAGATATCAATGCCCTGGAGCAAATCCGGGTTCACTACCTTGGCAAAAAGGGTGAATTGACTCAGGTGATGAAGACCCTGGGAAATTTGCCGGCTGAAGAGCGTCCGCAAGTCGGTGCGCTGATCAACGTTGCCAAGGAGCGTGTCACAGAGGTTCTCAATGCGCGTAAGGCGTCGCTCGAGGAGGCCGATCTTGCGGCCAAGCTCGCCGCCGAATCCATTGACGTGACCTTGCCTGGCCGTGGTCAGGCCTCGGGCGGTCTGCATCCGATCACCCGGACTCTGGAACGTATCGAACAGTTCTTTACCCATATTGGCTACGGCATTGCCGAAGGCCCTGAGGTCGAGGACGACTATCACAATTTCGAAGCACTCAACATCCCAGGCCACCACCCGGCCCGGTCGATGCATGACACCTTCTATTTCAACGCCAATATGCTGCTGCGCACCCATACCTCGCCGGTACAGGTCCGCACCATGGAAGCGAACAAACCGCCGATCCGCATCGTCTGCCCAGGCCGTGTGTACCGCAGCGACTCCGATATTACCCACTCGCCGATGTTCCATCAGGTCGAAGGCCTGCTGGTCGATCGCTATATCAACTTCGCCGACCTTAAAGGCACGATCGAAGAATTCCTGCGGGTGTTCTTCGAGAAAGAGCTGGCGGTGCGTTTCCGTCCCTCGTTCTTCCCGTTCACCGAGCCGTCCGCTGAGGTCGACATGGAGTGCGTGATGTGCAGCGGTAAAGGCTGCCGCGTGTGCAAGCAGACCGGCTGGCTGGAAGTCATGGGCTGCGGCATGGTTCACCCAAATGTGTTGCGCATGTCCGGGATCGACCCGGAAGAGTTCTCGGGCTTTGCTTTCGGCATGGGCGTAGAGCGCCTGGCTATGCTGCGTTACGGCGTGAATGACTTGCGTCTGTTCTTCGACAACGACTTGCGGTTCCTCGCGCAATTTCGCTAGTCGTAACGAATCTTTAGGAGAGCAGGATGAAATTCAGTGAACAATGGCTGCGTGGCTGGGTAAGCCCGCAGGTAGATCGCGACGAGCTGGTTGCTCGTCTGTCGATGGCCGGTCTTGAGGTCGATAGCGTTACGCCGGCCGCCGGTGTCTTCAGCGGCGTGGTAGTGGGCGAGGTGCTGAGCACCGAGCAGCATCCGGATGCCGATAAGTTGCGTGTGTGCCAAGTGAGCAACGGCGCGGAAACCTTTCAGGTTGTGTGCGGAGCGCCCAATGTGCGCCCGGGCCTGAAGATTCCTTTCGCCATGATCGGCGCCGAGTTGCCGGGCGACTTCAAAATCAAGAAGGCCAAGCTGCGTGGCGTCGAGTCCAACGGCATGCTGTGTTCCCAGGCGGAACTGCAGGTGGGTGAAGGTTACGATGGTTTGATGGAGCTGCCGGCCGATGCGCCGGTAGGTCAGGACATCCGCGTCTACCTGGAGCTGGAGGATGCCAGCATTGAGGTCGATCTGACCCCGAACCGCGGTGACTGCCTGTCCCTCGCCGGTCTGGCCCGTGAAGTCGGGGCTCTTTACAACGTGCCGGTAACTCGGCCCGTAGTGGCTGCCGTGCCTGCGGTGCATGACGAAGTGCGCCCGATCGAAGTGCTGGCACCGAATGCTTGCCCACGTTATCTGGGCCGTGTGATCCGTAATGTCGACCTGTCCAAGCCTACCCCGTTGTGGATGGTCGAGCGTCTGCGTCGCGCTGATGTCCGTAGCATCGACGCTGCCGTCGATATCACCAACTACGTGATGCTGGAGCTGGGCCAGCCGTTGCACGCATTTGATCTCGCCGAAATCAACGGCGGCATTCGTGTGCGCATGGCCGAAGAAGGCGAAAAGCTGGTACTGCTCGACGGCCAGGAAGTGTCCCTGCGCGCCGATACACTGGTCATCGCCGACCACTCTCGCGCGCTGGCGATTGCCGGCGTGATGGGTGGCGAGCACAGCGGCGTGTCCGCGACCACCCGCGACGTATTCCTGGAAAGTGCGTTCTTCGATCAGATCGCCATTGCTGGTAAA
Source organism: Pseudomonas rhodesiae (assembly GCF_007858255.1). GTDB lineage: Bacteria > Pseudomonadota > Gammaproteobacteria > Pseudomonadales > Pseudomonadaceae > Aquipseudomonas > Aquipseudomonas rhodesiae. The sequence continues at coordinate 112,859 of NZ_VFEU01000011.1, forward strand.
GCTCGCTCCTACGGCTTGCACACCGATGCTTCGCACCGCTACGAGCGCGGTGTGGACTGGAAGCTGGCCCGTGAAGCCATGGAGCGCGCCACTGGCCTGCTGTTGGAGATTACCGGCGGTGAAGCCGGCCCAATCACCGAAGCTGTCAGCGAACAGCATCTGCCAAGTGTGGCGCCGATTACCCTGCGCGCTAAAAGCGTTGAGCAGATGCTTGGCCTGGTGATCGAGCCTGCTGAAATCGAGCAGTTGTTGTCAGCCCTCGGCCTTGGCATTGCTAAGGGCGGGGAAGGGCAGTGGCAGGTAGAGGTGCCAAGCCATCGCTTCGATATCAGCCTTGAAGTCGACCTGATCGAAGAACTGGCGCGCCTGTACGGTTATAACCGTTTGCCGGTCCGTTACCCGCAAGCTCGTCTTGCTCCTCAGCCAAAGGCTGAGGCGCGTGCGCACTTGCCTGAGCTGCGTCGTCTGCTGGTTGCTCGTGGTTACCAAGAAGCGGTGACCTATAGTTTCATTGATCCAAAGCAGTTCGAACTGTTCAATCCAGGCGTCGAGCCGCTGTTGCTGGCCAACCCGATCTCCAACGATATGGCCGCCATGCGTTCGTCCCTGTGGCCAGGTTTGGTGAAAGCGCTTTCTCACAACCTGAACCGCCAACAAGATCGCGTGCGCCTGTTCGAAAGTGGCCTGCGTTTTGTAGGGCAGTTGGATGGCTTGGAGCAAGAGCCGATGCTGGCCGGTGTAGTCTGTGGCAGCCGGTTGCCGGAAGGCTGGGCCCAAGGCCGCGAAGCCGTGGACTTCTTCGACGTTAAGGCTGACGTAGAAGCCGTGCTGGGCTTTGCCGGTGCGTTGGACGCGTTCACCTTTGTTCCGGGTAGCCACCCGGCGCTGCATCCGGGTCAGACTGCGCGCATCGAGCGTGAGGGACGTTTGGTCGGTTTCGTCGGCGCGATTCACCCGGAACTGTCGAAAACTCTCGGCCTTGATCGCCCGGTATTTGTATTCGAGCTGGTGTTGGCTGAAGTGGCGACTGGCAAGATGCCCAAATTCAGCGAGTTGTCGCGTTTCCCTGAAGTGCGCCGAGACTTGGCGCTGATCGCCGATCGCGATGTCGCCGCTACTGCCGTTCTGGATGTAATCCGTGAAAATGCAGGGGAATGGCTGACGGACCTCAGGCTATTTGACGTCTATCAGGGTAAAGGTATTGATCCGCATAGAAAAAGCCTCGCAGTCGGCTTGACCTGGCAGCATCCATCGCGCACTCTTAATGACGATGAGGTGAATACCACGACACAAAATATCCTCACCTCGCTTGAACAAAGGTTAAACGCCACGTTAAGGAAGTGACGTATGGGGGCTTTGACGAAAGCTGAGATGGCGGAACGTCTGTACGAAGAGCTGGGTCTTAACAAGCGCGAGGCCAAGGAATTGGTCGAGCTGTTTTTTGAAGAGATCCGCCATGCTCTGGAAGACAACGAACAGGTCAAATTGTCTGGTTTCGGCAATTTTGACCTGCGGGACAAACGCCAGCGGCCTGGCCGCAATCCAAAAACGGGAGAAGAAATCCCGATCACGGCTCGCCGTGTGGTCACCTTTCGTCCAGGGCAGAAGTTGAAGGCCCGAGTTGAGGCTTATGCTGGAACCAAGTCATAACGACGAACTACCCGTCATCCCAGGCAAGCGCTACTTCACCATTGGTGAAGTCAGCGAGCTGTGTGCGGTAAAGCCGCATGTGCTGCGCTATTGGGAGCAGGAGTTTCCTCAACTCAACCCCGTCAAACGCACCGGGAACCGTCGGTATTATCAGCGCCAGGATGTGCTGATGATCCGACAGATCCGTGCGTTGCTGTACGACCAAGGGTTCACCATCAGTGGTGCGCGTCAGCGCATGTCCGGTGATGAAGCCAAGGACGACACCACTCAGTACAAGCAACTGATCCGCCAGATGATCTCCGAGCTCGAAGATGTGCTGGTGGTTTTGAAGAAGTAAATCCGGCTTTTAAAATACTTCCACATTTCAAAAGCTTGCGGTATATTCCTGATCGCTTCGTTGCGAAGCGAACCCAGTAACACGCCTAGTCGGGGCGTAGCGCAGTCCGGTAGCGCACTAGCATGGGGTGCTAGGGGTCGAGTGTTCGAATCACTCCGTCCCGACCATATTTTTCAATGACTTAGCCGCTTTTTAGCGGCTTTGTTGTTTCTGCCATAGTGACTTTTCGAGTGACCTTGGCCTTTTTCTTCACGCTTCCCTCCTTTTCAGAATCGTCAGCGCTGGTGCGCGCGAGTCGGTTGCTGATACCTTGTTTGCCGCCGCAATAAGCTGATCCAGTTCCGCTGCCGAGTAGTGGCTGGTGATGCTTCCGTTCTTGTGGCCGAGCAGTGCTTTCCGATCCTCCTCTGTCACCCCTGCAGCACGTAGCCTTCTCCCAAAGGTGTGCTTCAAGTCGTGAATGCGGATTCTGGCAAAGCCATCATGTGCCGGCCGCAAGAACTTCTCCTGCCACTTCTTCGCCGCCCGAATCCTCGCTTTCTTCCAGGCTGAGTCGTTCATGCGGTGAACCGTCGTTTCATTCCCCTCGCCATCTGGCTTGCCAAACGGGAACACGTAGAGCGGATGCTTGCCGCGCTGCTTCTCGATCACTGACTTGGCAACGTCATTCATCACGACCAGGCGCTCGTCGCGGTTCTTCACACCAGCCCTTGCGCTCCGCCCTCCAAATCCAGCCGGTATCAGGAACACACTCGCTCCCAGCTCAGGTACGGCAATCTCCCAATTCCACTGAAGTTTGCAAACCTCCTGCTCCCGGCACCCCGTGTTGACCTTGAACATTGCCATGGTCTGAAGGTGCGCCGGAAGCTCGGCGAACAGGATCGACTGCTCTTCCCACGAAAGCGGGTAGGGCTTCCGGCTGTTCGTCTTCTCATCAAGCAGAGAAATCATCGGAACCACATCAAGCAATGGTCGGCGCTCCTCATCTCTCCATTTGCGTGCGCAGAGGTTCAAAACCCGGATAACCCGCTGTAGCGCGATATTCACAGTCCTGTTCGTGACCGGCTTGCCCGTCGCCGGGTTCAGCTTCGATCGTACATATGGGGCAAGCGCATCGTCATCAATGTGAGTCAGCGGCATATCGCCAATGAACGGGTCGAGCTGCTCCATATAGGTCGCCGAAATATGGATGGACGCCTGATCCTTTACTTCCAGCAGGAAGCGAGTCGCCGCCTCCCGCCAGGTCCTAACCCGCCGAATGCCGTAAACCTTCTGCTGGCGCAACTTCTCCAGCTTGTGGATCAGGTACTGCTCTGCTTCGGCGCGGTCACAAGTGCCAGTACTCTCTTGAATTCGCTCTCCTCTGTATTTTTTGTCGATCTTCCAGATGCCGTTCGGCATTTGCTGGAGGCCGGTGATTGCTTTTTGGGCCATGGCGCTGCTCCTGTGGCCCGCGCCTGGCGCTCGCTGCGGGGCTGATTGTTGTCTTGATTGGTCGCCTTTTCAATCGACTTACTCTCGACGTAGGCGTCAGCCCATGCGTCAAGCTCCAACCGATCAAACCCGACCCCCTGTTTTCCAATAGGGAATTCGCGGACGTTAGGGCGTACCGTCTTGTTGAATTCGTCCCGGCACATGCCGAGGTAGCCGTAGGCATCACCGGCCCGGATGAATCGCGGGAGGATTGGCGCAGTCTGGGCCGCGCTTCGATTTGACATAGCTACCTCCCGCCGCCCGCTGTGGGCCGCGCTGTCTTGATGATTTGGATGACCAGGCCGAAGGTGATCAGCATCCAGGCACAGGTGCCGGCGAATGCGCCGAGTAGCGCCTCGGTGGTGCCGGTGCTGAGCAGGTCAGGGCCGAGCCAGGCGAACCAGTAGCCGGTGCCGGCCAGGTACAGCAAAGCGCCAAGCAGGATCAGGGTGAGTTTCGTTGCGAACATGGGGTGTCCTTGCCGCGCTGGGCGGCAGAAGGTGGTTAGTGATTTATCGAGGCGCAGACCACTTAAAGGTCAATGGTTCTGGCGGAAAGAACAGGTGCCGCATGTTCGCGACATTCACGATGTCCTGATCTGCAGGGAAAACCTCAACGGCATCCAGGCCTCCACGCCCGCACTCGCGCTTTAGGCGCATCAGCTCATCCCAGGTGACTTGGTCAACCCAGCTATCCCCGTTGTGGACGGACCGGCAGATGCTCATTCGTTGGTAGCCTGATGGCTCTGTGTATATCTGGACGAGAAAGCCGCGCGATCGCCAAACTTCAACCAGGTCTGGCGGCTTTAAGCGTGGCCACTCATCCGGTGGAACTCGCTGGAGATATGGCGGCAGCTTGGCGTTTTGCTTTTCGAGCAGGCGCCGTTGATTTCTATCCGTGTTCATGGCGATAGCTATCCTCGCCCGCCGTTCACCGGCAGGCATGTAGGGGAATGGAGTAATGGCGTTTTGCCTAGATATCTCTGTCGTTTGGATGGGTGTAAAACGGGTATTCATCCCACCCAGTCGCCAGGAGGGCGCGTGCCACATCAACTAGATGCGCCAATTGCGCACGCGTACCGCGGCCAAACGATGTTTCTCAAGTTCGTCTGGCGGCGCCCTAACGACAAAGCACCGGTCGCTGCCAAGATCATCGAGCCGGCGCCCATTCATGGCCTGGGCGAAGTCGCTGCCGAACTGATGGGGCCTTGGCCCGACTACCCAGCGGCGCTGAGTGAAGCTATGGCTGCAGCTGAGCGATGGGTCGACAGTCAGTTGCCCTGAATTACCGCACCGGCAGGCATTTAGGGGGATTGGGGTTAGGGGTAGTTCTTGCTGATCCGCTGGGCGATGGCTTCGAGCTTTTCGGCCATGCTCCACATGTCGTTGTTGTCGCGACGGGATACCACTGCTGCGCGTTGGACGTTGCGATCGATCAGGATCTTGGCTGCCAGCAGGATCAGCCAGGCTTCGGCCTTGCGCCGGAAGAACCGCTTCACGACTTCACCGCTGCGTGCCACTTCGCTTTGTACTCAGCGATGAAGTTCGCCGGGAATTGCGATACCCAGTTGCAGTAGGGGCACTTGAACTGTTCGCCGGTCCAATTGGTGCGCGGCATGCTGCAATGACCGTTGCCGCAGTACGGGGTGTAGCCAGGACGAGTCATCAAGTTTTCGCGAACTATGTTCATGGCCTACCCACCTTGTAGATGAAGACGTAGGCGAACCAGAGGGTGGCGATCATGGCGTCACCAGTTCGTCAGGTACGTCGAAGAAGTTGAGGCGACCTTTGATCGGTGAAAATGGCAACGGCTTCGGATCGCGGAGGGCAAACGCCTTCTCTCCCATGTACCAGGGCGAGGCGCTGGTATCGAGGCTATCGACCAGCTCGACCGAGCCAATGATGCCGCCGCGCTGCATATCATCCCGGTCCGGCATCGGTAATCCTCGCTCCGAGCAGTACAGCAGTGCCTGGGTGAACTCGTTGCTGGTCATGCCTTTGGCAGCATGTACCAGGAAACGACCGCGAAACTTGGTGTGCCAGCTTCGGTTTTCGATGTCCTTGCCGCCGTGGATGATCAGCCAGGCCCAGGGCTGGCGAATGGAAAGGGCTTTCATCGGCAACACTTTTCCTTGCCGCTATAGCGGCTGACTTTGAAGGGGGAGGGGTTACAGAGGTTTCAGCAAATCAGTTGTGCCAGTGCCAGCAGGCACCAGCAGTAGGCGGGGAGTTGGGTCATGGCTTCTTCTCGTAACGGGCGATCATGTCAGCCAAGCTGATGCTCTGGCCCTGTTTGGTATTGATTCGAACGAATACCTTTTTAAAGTCCTCGCGATCTTCTTCAAGGGTGGTGTCATCGCCAACACCCTCTGCTGGCTTGAGTGCGGCGTCGACACTTGCGAACAGGGTCGGATAGCCGTTTGCCCAGTCTTGCTTGCGCGCCGACTTCTGGACCTCACGCAACAACCCCTCCAGCACATCCGCCCGCTCATCCGCTGCGGTCAGGCGCTGTTGCAGTGCGTCACGCTCGGCGACAACGCGGTCATACGCCCAGTCCTTCACAACGCAAGTGTCGTCCTGATGCCAGCCTTCCTGTACCAGCCTGCTGGGGGCGATCCAGTAGCGCTCGACTTCGCTCATACAGCCTCCCTCGTTACCAGATCATGGGCATTCATAGCCGTCATGCCGGCCTGCTGTTCCTGGCGCAGCGCCTGCTGTACTGCCTCGACAACCCGCCGCAGGTACGTGAACTTGTGGTTTTCTTCGACAGCCTTGCCGTAGAGCGGGTAGTGCCATTCCTCACCGAACAGCTCGGTCAACAATCTGCTCTGGTGCCAGCATTCGTTCGGGCTCTCGATACTGCGCAATGAGTCGATGTCGTGCCAAAGCTCGCGGGCCTCGCTCTTGCTCAGCTCGCCCAGCTCCCATTCGTGTCGACCGGTCTGTTGCCGTCGGCGCTGGATGATGCACTTCTTAGCCAAGTCGTGCAGCGCGTCACCGCTGAAGACGGTGGGGCTGATTCCCCGATCCAGGCAATTCAGCACATAGTCCCAACCGCAGTTCGTGACGAACTCCGCAACGGTGCGCGGGCCCATACCACCCCAGTACGCATTCCAACTGTTGTCCCAGCAGTTGATGGTGATCTTGCCCTGGGCGGTCTGGTAGTTCGGATCGGATTCGATCGGGCAGTCGCGCCGGCCGAAGTCCTCGAGGAAGACGGTGATCGGGTCCAGCCGCGGCGCGCCGGTGATGACCAGCTTTGTGACTGTCGAGCGCTCGACCTGGAGCTGCTCGGCGACTTTGTTTTCTGTAGGCATGGGGAGTCCTAGCCGGGCCAGGCCTGGCTGTGGAGTGGGGGAGTTACTTGTTCTGAAAGGTCTTGGTGAGCGCGGCGTTGACGCTGTTGCCACGCTTCAGCACGACGCGGGCGAGTGCTGCCCGGTCTTTGTGGCTATGGCTGGCCTGGCTGAGCAGGCCGAAGTAGCTGTTTGCTGGGTTATGCCACGTGCTTCCAGATCCGTCGGCATACAATCGCGCTGATCAGCGCCTGAGTTACCCCGTACCGTTTCGCCAAGACGACGCCGCCGAACTCTCGGCTATGCGGTTTGAACATAGACCTGATCTCAATGACCTGTGCCTCGGTCAGCTTCGCCGCCGGGTGTCGCTCGCCTGTGCCGTCGGTCCCGTGGAGCTTCTTGTCGGCCTCGTTCTGGGTCGGCGTGCCATAGGCAAGATTGCCGACGCGACCGTTGGTTTTGTCGCCATCCAGGTGGCGGCAAATGTGGCCGTCCGGGATAGGCCCTATGAAGTGAATGGCGACCAAGCGGTGGATCAGGAAGCCCTTGGAAACCTGTCTGTTCCAAAGCTTTACTTTCGGATACCCCTTCCTGTCGAAGTAGTGGCTCTTGATGTGAGAGCCGCGCCTGACCCGCCCGTGACTGCTTACCTCGTAGTCCGGCCAATCCGATACTCGTCGCCATTGCTCTTCAGTCATGTTCAGTCCTCAGGAGGTGACATAGATACGGCGGACAGGGCGCGCGAGCCGCTCGGTGCTCTTGCCGTCGTAGAGGAGCCAGCCATCTCCAAAGGCCATGAAGTAGGCGCTGTAGGCGGAGCGCTGCGTGCTCAGCCAGTGGTATCGATCATCTCGAAGCTCCACCAGGCCATCAGCCTTGGCCGCCATCAGCAGTTGGCCCTCAAGGCAGGACGGAATAAAGCCGCCCAGTTCCAGCGCTTTTACGGCGATCTCGCTGCCGGCCTCGGCCATGGCGCGGGTGTTAGCTTCGCCGTCGCTATAGCTGCCGGCGCCTTCGATCTTTACGCCATACTCACCCCAGACACCGTTGAGCTCGTCAGGCAGAAGGATCAGGGCGCGCTCTACGCCGTTGAGCCAGTAGCGGGTGACGAATACGCCGCCGGCCAGAGGTTGGCCGCGCTCAGGGAGTTCGGCGGCGAGGGCGGTTTGCTGTGCTTGCTTGGTCATGGGGTTGCTCCGGGTAAGCGCCGCCCTCCGGTTACCGGATGCAGCGAGTAGGGTGGGTTATTCGTCGCCGTCGTCTTCGGCGTTCATTTGGAGCGATTCGGCAAAACCTGCTTGCCGCAATTTGAGCGCCACGTTTTCTGTTATCTCGTAGCCGTGGGGCTTAATTTCGAATAGAGGGGCGGACTTCTCCGCACCCAACGAGTGGGCATATGCGATCAGTCGCCAGATGGTTGTTCGGTCTTTTGCCTCACCCAGTTCTGCGGTGAGCTCGTCCAAACGGTCACGCATTCCCTGGCGGAAGTAGTGACGGATGATGTCGGACGGCCCTTTTACCTTGGGTGCTGCTGGCGGCAGATCTTCTGCCTTGGCATTGCGCACCAGCAGTTGCACTGCCTCGCCCACTTCCTTGATCTCATGCCAGAGCATCAAGTCGTCGAGCATCTGTCGGGTGCCGCAAGGCGTCGTATGCCGCAACTCCTGCTCGCCAAGCTCCTGCCGCTTCTCGGCCAGCCTGGCTGTTCGTTCTTCCTGGGTCACAGCCATGGCCTACCTCTTCTATTCCGCTGGCCGGCAGTGCGAGCCAGGTTTGTCGTTTGCGTTGCTGGGTGCGGGCTATGCGGCGCATGAATCGACCTTCACCTGGCGCCAAGCACCGACCGCTTCGAAGATTCGCGCGGCGTGTTCCTCGTCCAGCGACAGAGTGTCGGGGATGGCGATCCAGCCGGAGGCCACCATCTGGCTTTGGTTGGCCTCGGCGCGCAGCTTCATGTAGCAATGCTCGATCACGTCTTCCAGGTGGTCGGACAGGTAAACCCCGTCCGGCGCCAGTTCCAGCGACTTGCTGTAGCGGTCGCCGCGAGCGTCAATGCACATTGCGCTCATGTAGATCGTCCAGCGGTGAGGGATTCCGCACACGGCCTGGCCAATCTTCCCTGGGGCGATGTTCTTGAGTGACTTGTAATTGATCATGCCCTGGCGGCCGCTGGGATCGATGTTCACCACCGCGACATGGTTGGATGTCAGGAGTGACCGGCACGACCGGGCGATGCGCGCCTGCAGGTTGTGAGGCTTACGCTTGCTCATAATGCCTCCGCCAATTTGCGCAGCGCGTTACGCTCAGCCCTGGTGATGGCTGGCTTTCGGCGCTTGAGGATGGTTTCGGGATCAATCTTCGCGGATCGCTTGGGAGGGATCGGATTGCCCGCCAGGCTTGGCACCTGGGCGACGTTCCCGCCGGCAGCCAGGAACTGCGCGGTGCGTTCCGATATTGAGTCGGCGTGCTGGCGGTGCTGCTCTACCAGGCTTAGGTGGTTGCTGACGTAGGTCATGCTGCTTTGCTCCTCATCCGCTCCCGCATTTCCTTCTCAAGGTCGGCCAGCTCTTCCAGAAATGCCGTGATTTCGGATTCCATCTCGCGGGCTCGCTTGAAGTCGAACTCGTACCGGAAGCAAACGTACTGAAGCTCTTCAGGCAAGCGGTCGTCGTAGCTCACGAAGTCGGCCCACTTGCGGCCGGTGCAAGCCATCTGGGCCAGCATCTGCCATTCGTACTGAGGGTCATGCTTGCCTGACTGCATCGTCGCGATGTGGGTTGCGGTGTTCGGGCACTTGATTTCAAGAACGCCATCATCACCTGCAAGCCCATCTGGTGATGCACCGAAGCCCTGGATCTTGGGGTGCATGACAAGCCCGGTCTCTTCCACCATCAGACCCTTATCAGCCTCGTAGGCCATGCAGGCGAACGGCTCAAGCTCGACGCCGCGCTGTACTGCAGCGTTGCGCGAAAGGTCGCTACCGCCTTGCTGTCCGGTCAGGCGCTCACAGAGCAGCTCCATCATGTAATTTTTGCGAGTGGCAGAAGGTGCGCCGCCGCGCCCGCTGGCCATCACATCCTTGACGCGGCTGGCCGTGACGTTGCCCAGCCTTGCCGCAAACCATTCAGCGCTACGCTGTTCCATCTAACACCTCCTCAGCTTCACCTTCGATTGGCTCGGCTGCTGCTTTCAGGGTTTCGCTGCGCTTGGTCACTTCCGCCTTAAAGCGGGCGTGACCAGCAGCATCTTTGGCTTGCTTCATCGCGGCCGTGCCGTTGTGGTAAACCTCGGCGAGTGACTCCAGACTTCCGGCGCGCATAGCCAAATCAATCCAGTCGTTCACCATCTCAGGGTCGGTTGGAGCCGAGCCTTGAATCGATGCGAGGCCTTCGCCGCCATCGGTGTTCAGGTGATGGATGGCCTGCTCAAGTCGCTCCGTCTTCGGCCAATACTTGTAGCCGCGCTTCACCACGGTTTTCTTTGCCATTTCACCCGGGTCGGTAACCCATGGGCAGGATGACTTCTTGCTGATCCATGCTTTCCAAGCGCTTGAACGGTCACGGATCGCGTTCACGTCGTCGATGCTCATCGTCTCGGTGAGGTAGTCGCCGTCTGCCGTCTTGACCACCACATAAACGCCGACAGCCTCGCCACGATCCTTTGCGAACGGGTTGTATGAGTGGGTCGGCGGCTTGTCGAAGCCGTTGAGAGCGAAGGAGTCAGCCGTATAAACCAGCTCGGCCTGGGCCCAGCGAATTGCGCCAGTGGCCATGGCCAGGTCCATCAGACCGATATAGCTGATGTCCAAGCAGATCTTGCCGTCCCGAGGAACCAGATAGGCCTGCTTCTTCGCAGGGTTCAAGCTGATACCGATGGCGGCGATGTTCGTGATTGCGTTGACCACTGACTGCCGGTTCTGTACGGCGATCTTGGTGGCGTACTCGCTGGAGGTGATCACCTGAATGGCGAATTCAGCCTCGCGCTCGAAGTTCAGCGAGCGGTCGGTCAGGACGTTGGCGAACTGATTGCGCGCACCGTAGATGTCCTGAGTGATTGTTGCGACGGCTTGGCTCATGGCGACCTCAGTAGGAAATGGATACGGCTGGAATCTTGCGCTGGGCAATCAACTTAACGGCCTGCTTGGCGCACTCTTCTGGCATGCCGCCAGCAATAAAGGCGTCCAGGGCTGCACGGTTGATTGCGCGGCGATGCGCTTCATCAGCTTCGCGGGCCTGGGCCTGCTCCAGTTCGAACGCTACGGCTGCGGCCTGGCGTGCCAGTTCGTTCTGGCGTGCTTGCTCGACTGCCTGCTCCTGGCGCTGCGCTGCGGCGGCACGATCTTGCTCGGCGCGCTGTTCGGCGGACAGACGGCTTGACTCGGCCTGCGCCGCTGCTGCACGGGCCTGCTCGGCCTGTAGTTCAAGTCGCATGCGCTGGCGCTCGGCGGCGGCCTCGGCATCCAGTACGGCTTGAGCGGCGGCGCGCTGTGCGGCGGCGGCCTGATCAAGTAGATCCTGTTCTCGGCGGGCGGCGGCCAAGCGCTCAGTCTCAGCACGCTCAGCTGCTTCACGGCGGGCCTGATCAGCGGCGGCCTGGGCGATAGCAGCGTCACGGTCTCGCTGGGCCTGGGCTTCTGCTTCGGCGCGCAACCGGACGAGTTCGGCCTGCTCGGCTTCGTGCTGGGTGCGCTCGGCATGTATTGCGCGCAATAGTGAGAGGGTGCGGTCTTTCGCCTGGGCTGCTTCTGGCAGGAACTCTTCCCAGGAGTCGCCAAGCTCGATGGCTTCCAGCTGGACAATCACTTGCGCCACTGCAGCTGCAGTCGGCGTGGCGCCAAACACTTCCATGTCCTTGATGGCCTGGATGTTGTCGACGTGCCGGTCCTTGCGGACCTGCTCGGCATTTTCCCAGTCGGTCAGGGGCTGGCGGGTTGCATCGCGCAGGCTGTCCATCTTGGTGACGAACTCGCGTAGCTCGGCCTCGACGACCTTTGGCATTTCCTTGAGGCGCTTGAGGTAGTCGCGACCAGGCTTCTCGACAGCAGCCTTGGACTTGCTCACCGTTGCTGCCAAGGAGGCGATGCGAGCGCGACCTTTCACAGTGGTCAGATCGGGCACCTCTCCGGTGACTTCTGCTTTCACCGCTTCGAAGAACTGGCCCAGGCCGCCGGCCACGTAGATGGCCGGAGCATTGTCGGCGCTGATGTCGTCGATGGTGATTACTTGCTGTTGTGCGGACACGGTGACTCCCTGCCGCGATGCTCGCAGCGATTAGAGGTGTTGTTTATTGAGTGATCAGGCCACCGATAGCGGGGCCCAGTAGAACGATGGTGAGGAAGGTCAGGCCAACGATGGCCGACAGAGCGCGGATGGCGCGGCGCCGGTGCCGCTGGTGGGTGGTCATGTCGACCGCTGCGCCTGTGCGCGGCGCGTAGGGCCGAAAGCCATGTTCCAGCGCGAAACTTGGCGCTGGTGCGGTGTTGCATCGGCGCCCGGGTAGACCTCTTGTCCGCAGCGCGGGCAGTTGGCTTGATCGTCACAAATTGCCACCTGGCAGCAGCGCGTGAACATCGTGCTGTTAGTGGGTGAGCAGAGAAATACGCTGATCATGCCTTCACCTCATAAGCAACTGTCCACTCGCCACACATGCAGGCCCGGCCACTCCATGCGTGCACGTTGGGGATACCGGCGTCATGTGCCAACGACAGGGCTCCAAGCCACTTGGGATGGGTGAAGGCCAAGATCATGCGGTCGGCGGGCAGCTCTTCGATTTGCTCGTCGATCAGCGATTTCACGATTGGCGTGGTCATGCTGCAGCCCTCTTGAGCTCGGTATTGCGCTCGACGAACTTGGCGTCCAGCGCATCGCGGTAACGGTTGGCGGTAGGGGAGTCGACCAGGTCGGCGAACTCGGCCATTTCGATCATGCCCATGACGAAGGTGCGATCCGGTACCGGAGTGAAGGACTTCTTCATCTTGGCGATTTCCAGGCCCAGGCGGGCGAGGGCGGTAGGGGTGTTCATAGTTCGTCGTCCTCGGCCTGGGCGGCCAATGCATCGTCAGCTAGGGGCCGAAGTAGGGCCTCTGCAATTTCGCCAAGCTTGCCGAAGGGGTGGTCGCTTCGCCCCAGCAACTCGGCGGCTGCGTCTTTGTCGGCCCGCCCGCAGTTGTTGGCGATCAGCATCCAGCCAAGTGCCGGGGTGCCGACCTCACAGCTCGCCTGCCGGCTGTTCGCCAGCTCGTCCGCCGCCAGTGCCAGTTGTGCGACCGTGACGGCCTGAGGCCTACGCAGGCGACGCTGGAACTTCACATCCTGACCGAAGCGCACCAGCTGCTCGGTGGCGTTGTACAGCCACTCTGCCCGCGCAAGCTCACGAGGGGTTTCACTCACTGGAGGCGGCAGATGGTTATCGAATTCACTTTGTGCGAGCGCTGTTGCGTTCATGGTCGCCTCCAGGGTGGCGTTATTCGGTGGGCGGGGTGACTGCTCGCGTCATCGAGTATTCGTGGTAAGCCGGCTCCTGATCACGCCAAGTCCGCGCTTCGACGTCGATGATTCCATTTGTCCAAACAGTGGTAATCGGTCCGTATTGCGGGTCGCTGTTCGTGCGAGCCAAGGTGAAGTGTTTCTTTGGCTCGCTTGCCAGCATCCCAGCCATGACGTGGATCAGGTTCAGCATGCGGTAGGCGTCACCACCGTCACGGCTATTCGCGTGGATCGGTTTGATATCGCTCATGGCGACCTCCAGTGTTTGTGATTAGGCGAAACGGGCGGCGAGCATGGCGTCGGCCATTGCGTAGGAAATTTCCGCAACCGTTGCCATCTGCTGGGCAGAGCTTTCGCCGAGTGAATCAAGCGTCTCTGCCTGCCATGCGTTGGCGAGATAGCCCTGCATGGCCTTGGCGGCGAAGTAGTCGCGAAGATTCATCTCGAGAGGCCGGGAGCTTTCAGTGGCAGCTTGTCGGGCGCTCGGCGCAGGACCGTCCTTTAAGCGAAGGCCGTGGGCTTGAATTGCGTTAGCGATTTCTTGAGCAGATTTTTTGCCCATGTTTGGTATTTGCAGAAGGTCCAGATGGCTTCGCTTTACAAGCTCATCAAGGGTCAAAATGTTTTCGCACTTCAGAACGTTTATCGTCCGAACGGTGAGCCCCATCGACTCGAAAATATTCATATCGCCTCCAAGTTGGCGGGTTGTTCACCTGTATTCGTCAACACTCATGCCTCCCGCTGGTTGCCGATGGGCGCGGTGGAGGAGTGCTGACGTAATAGGGGCGCATAAAAAAGCCCGAACATTGCCCGGGCTTTACCTTCGTACGTGACTGCCGGGCGCATGTGGCGTCGGGCAGATATTGGCTAGTCCATGATGGGGATCCTCGATTGTGCGGTTGTTTTCCCGATGACCACCGCTCTGGATGGGCATCAGTGAAAAGGTCCGTCACGCCAAAGCGTTGTTGTCGTACTGCCGGGCGCCTATGTCGCAATGACTATGGCCTTGGGCAATGGCGTCGTAGTGGTAGAACAGCGAACCAGTAGCGCGGCACTCTCCGCTTTCTTCATCAGCGATCACGACCGCTGTGATCCGAGTGTTTCGAGCGCTGCTGGTGAAGTGAGCGCTGTATTCACCCAGGCGGGCGATGGTCTTGCCGTTTTCTTCTGTACTGGTGAAGTTGAACATTGCATCGCCCTCCAGGGCTCGGTTGTCATCCCAAGCAGCCCTCGCAAGAAGGCTGCTCAGTGATGCTTTCCGCCGTGACCCGCTACTGGCGTCGGTCACCGGCTTGAATCGAATGTCGCGTCTCGCCGTTTGCGTCGGTTCCCCGATCACCCCAGCTCAACTTTCCGTCTTACTTAAAGAACTTGGTTCCAGTCGGTCCCCTTGTCGGGGGCTGGGAGATCATTTCGCTGATCCCGGGCTATCTGGCGGCTTCACCAGTCGTGTGGCGAGCCTCTTTGAGGCCCTTCGCAGGGACTGTGTCGCTGCGATGGGTGAAAATTAGCACTGCTGTTATCTAATGTAAACAGCAGTGCTGATATTATTTTCACCAGTCGTAAAAAAGCCCGCACAGGACGGGCTCTCTCAGCGGGTTCTCAATCTTCTTTGGGGACGGTCCAGAAGATGCGGACATTGCCGTCGTCGTGATGGGCAAGGGTCACGTTGTCGTTCTCGGCGATCTCAGCAAGCATTTGATCCCAGTCCTCTGGTGAATCATTTGCTGATCGCTCCAGCAGGGCTGACTTGGCCACCTGCGAGCGTGGATTGTTGATCACGCGCTGAATGCGCATGCCCAGCAATTCGTAGGATGTTGGTTCTTTCGGTGCTTGGGACTTCTGCTTTGCCATGGGTAACCCTCCTTAATGAACTGTACGGATAAACAGTATTTCATGCTGATCGGAAGGGCAAGCTGAAAAGAGTACAGATGTACTCTTTCGAATCGCAGGCAATAAAAAACCCGGCTCTAGGCAGGGCTGCAACACACTCACGTCGCTGTTCCCTCAGCTGCTGTCAGGGTTAGCTCCGGGGAAGGAAGCGTTGCCAGCCAGAGACAAGAAGCTCGGCAGTAGGCCAGGCTATCGGTTGTAGATCAAAAAAGGCCTGAAGTGGCGAGCCAAAACTCGTAAGGGCTCAGAGCTTCTGTCTTCGTAGTGGCCTTGAGCGATGCCTGAGATCATGTCGGCGAATTGCACGCATAGATTCTTAGAGCTATCGCAGGGGACGGTTTTCAGCTCTGTGGCAACCCCGCGCTCCATCCACAACTGTGTTTGCAAATAGTCATGAAGGCTATTCCCGCTCTGCACCTTTATGCTGCGATCATCGGGCGCGAAGATCACCTCGTCAGCCCTGGCCATGTGATCCAACAGGAGCATGCCGATCATATAGTTGTAGAGCTTGTTGGGGTCGCGCCGTATGTGCGGCATCACATTTTCTTTTTTTGCTGTGATTGACACGTATTGGATCGAGCCAGCATTACCGGCGCATAGCTTTGCTGCCAAACGCGCAAATTCAAGCCTCTCTTCGGGGGTCATTCGCGCCCACTTCTTTTCTTTGTCTGTGGGCCACTTGAATTTGTCGTAGAGCTTTCGCATAACGCGAGCAGGCAATCGGACCGATTGCTCGGAAGCAAGTAATGCAGAGATTGTGAGATATCGGCTGGATCCGCCATCCCGATACGGGAGGTCAAATTTCCAGCCTAGATCACCGCTTTCATCCAGGAAAATGAATAATTTCGTCATTGAACGCGGTTTCAGAAGAAGGGCGGTGCATTCCCTAAGGCCGACGCTCTTACAGAGCGCTTACGATACAAATCATGCTTCGCGGTTGTCTCAGGATTTACATGCACCGTGACTGAATGTTAAGAACCAATGGTTCGTATGTCAAGAAGTGCTTGAACGTTGCGCAAAAAATGTGCTTGGTCGCAGTAAAACCTACAGATCACCCCCGCGCCATATGACTCGGCCGATGATCCGGTGCTCGTTGATCTCGCTACGTGACAGCATCAGATCTGGATACTCGCCCTTGTCTTCGTTATCGCTACGGATGATCCATCCTCCCAACGGGCTCTGCACCAGGCGTTTAACGATCACGCCCTTGTCTGCGCTTGCCATCACGAAGATCTGACCGTCGGCCGGCTCTGCACGCGACTTGTCCACCAGCAGCACATCGTGGTCGTCGATGGTCGGCCACATGCTTTCGCCGTCTGCATAGATGACGATCAGGTTCTTGGGGTTTACACCCTTGATGCGCAGCCACTCACGCTTGAACGCAAGGGTTGCCACCGATTCGACGTGTGGGTTTTCATGACCCAGTCCGGCTGCAGCTTTAGCGGAGTACTGAGGGACGAAGGCGTATTTCTCATCAACAGGCTCTATGTCAGCGCCGCCAGGGAAGGGCGTGTCTGTAGGTGAGGAGTTTGCAGCTGCGGCATTTCTTGCTGGCTTAGCTGGGCTGTCTACCGCGCGGGTAATGCCCTTCGCGAGGGTCGGACTGACGTCGGCTGGTTCGAAATCCAGCGCGACAGAAAGCTTCACAAGCGCTTCAAGATTCAGCGCCACCTTCCCATTCAAATACTGACTTACGGTGCTCTGAGGTGATTTCCATTCGCAGCGCTCGCCAACTTCCGTCTGATTTAACGTTGGCTTATCACCGCGCTCACGAGACTCCTTCACACGCTCGACGTATTTCGCGCGTAAGCGCTCGGCATCCGCAAGCTGGCAGGCCGACAAAGGGGTTCGTGTAGGTTTTTTCATGCTCGCGATTAAGTAGCACCGCTGTTGCTTTCGCAAACAGCAGTGCTAATCAACTCCTTGTTTTCTGCAAAACAGCAGTGCTAATATCACCCCAAATTAACCGGAGACCTATCAATGCAGACCGTAACCCTTGGGGAGTACCTGGCATTACACGGCACCCAGAGCGATCTCGCCAAGGCTCTGGGTGTCCAGCAGAGCGCCGTTTCTCAAATGCACCGCTCGAACCGGACGATCACCATCACGCTGATGGATGACGGGTCGATCCAAGCGAATGAGATTCGGCCTATCCCCGCCCGAAAGACAGCTGCTTAACCCACTTCCAACCACACAAGGAAACACAGATGTCGTACTTCGCACCTGACCACCTCCACGACAAGCCGACCAAGGTTCGCCTGGACGAGGCGGCTGACGACCTGCTGACAGCGATGGCCCGCTTTCAGCGGACCCAGAAAGCTGTGCTCGCTCGCGAAATCCTGGAGCGCGGCCTGAACCAAATGATGGAAGAGCTTAACGCGAAAACAGACGTGGCCTGAAGTAGCCGAGGAGGCCCTGTGCCTGAAAGAAAGCCGCTGGAAATCCAGCTCGACTGGCAGGGACTCGCTGATCTGGAGCTATTAGCCAGACGCAACGGGGTAACGCCAGAAGAGATGGCCGCAACAATCATGAACCGGGCGCTGGATCGAATGACCCGGCCACCAAAGAGCCGGAGCAACGTCGCTTCCATAGGACGCAAGGGCTGATTAGCCCCTCAGGGACTATTGAGGATCTGCCAATGAAACACCCATCAACCAAATCACAGGCACAAAAAAGCCAGGTTCGCGGCCTGGCTTTTCGTGCAGCACATACAACTAATGTCTGGAGCGAATAATGCCTATTCCCCAATCGATCGTCAACAGCAACGAATGCGCGCCACGATTTCTGCAATCGCAAAACGTGGCGCGTAGCAATTTTCACCTCAATGCCGCAATGAGCGCCGCGAAGCAGATTCGCTTCCAGTACTCCAAGCCATCCAAAAATAAGCTCGTGCATGAGTGCCTTGATCAGCTCCAGGCATTCCTGGCCTCCTCGAAAGGCGTCCGCCCATGAGCAATGTCATTCCTCTCAAAATCACCGGGGGTTTCACCCGGATGGAAAACAAGCTCATCGAGGCCTTGATGGTTGTCGATCTGCCTGGGCGCGAACTGAAGGTTGCGCTGTACGTTGCCAGAGCCACCATAGGCTATCAGGTGGCCGAAGCTCGCATCCAGGCTACCGAGATATCCAAGGCGACCAACATCCACCCTGACGTGGCTTCCAAGGCCATCAGCCACCTATTGAAACGCCGTATCCTCTATCGGGTTGGCGGGGCGCGTGGCGATATCGGCATCAGCGAGCCTTCCGAATGGATCTTCTACGACACCAAAAAAGAATGTCCGACTCAGACCATATCGTCCGACTCGGATCATTCAAGCCGAGTCGTCAGCATTGCGAGACAGACCAAATCCGACGACTCCCTTCTTTATACAAAGAAAGAACCCCTAGTAACTGTTTCTACGAAACAGATTACTGCCCCCCAGGGGGCGGAACCCGCTCAGCCTGAAATCAAAATCGGAAAAGCGGCATGTGGGGTTTTGTTCGATGGTGAAGATTTTGAAGTCGACGCCACCCTGATCACCAAGTGGGCAGAAGCCTACTCGCCGATTGACGTTGAAGCCGAGATCAAGCGTGCCGCCGCCTGGGCCAGTGGGAGCAAGCCGAAGAAGGACTGGCGCCGCTTCCTGGTCAACTGGCTGGGTCGCGAGTTCAAGAAGAACCCAAGCGGCGCATCCGAGGCCGGTGTGCCGGTGGACAAGATTATCGACCTGTACCACAAGGTCTGCCCGAACCTGCCGACCGTCACCGTTGCGAGCGACAAGGTATTGCGCAGCATGATCGCCGAGCGCTGGAACGAATCAGCATCGCACCAGAGCGGGCAGGGCTTCTGGCTCCCGTTTTTCCAGAAGGCAAATAACCGCAGCCAGGTGTTCTTCCGTGGTGCCAACGTTGCGCCGAGACTTGAGTCCCTGGTCAGTCGCGCCGTTTTCCGTGAAGTATCGGAGGCTGCTCAATGATGGATCTCCAAAGCCTTGAGGCTGAACACGGCGTGATTGGCGCCATGCTCTGCCAGCCGCACCTGATCGACGTGCTGAGCGACGACCTGTCCGCCGATGCGTTCGCATGGGAAGACAACGCCGAACTGTACCGCCTGATCCTGGAAATGCACGCCGATGGCCAGCCGGTTGACGTAGTGACGCTTCATGACCGCCGCGCCGAGCTGTCGAGCGGTGTTCGTGTGGCCGCCTACGCCGCCGAAATCCAGGCCAGCACACCCAGTGTTGCGAATGCTCAGGTGTACGCCAAGATCATTCGCCAGCGGGCCGTGTGCCGCCTGATGTCCGCCGCCGCCGCCCGAATCAACGAGATTGCCCATGAAGAGGCGAGCATCGAGGACAAGATCTCCCTTGCTCAATCCATAGTGCTTGGCCTAGACAGCACCGGTAGCGACGGTGAGTGCCAGATGATCGGCGACATCCTGATCCAGCACGTTGAGATTCTGCAGGATCGTCTGGACAAGTTCGCCGCCGGGATCGTAATCGACGGACTAGGTACCGGCATTCCGGATCTGGATGCGTACACGCAAGGGCTCAAGTCCGGACAGATGGTGGTTGTCGCCGGCCGGCCAGCGATGGGCAAGACCACCCTGGCCATGAACATCGCCGCCGACGTGGCGATCAATCAGAAAAAGCCCGTGCTGGTGATCAGCCTGGAAATGAGCAAGACCCAGCTGATGGATCGCCTGCTTGCAGCCGTAGGCGGGATTCCTCTCCCATCGCTGAAGACTGGTGAGTGCAGTAACGACCACTCCACCGAGCTGAACATGGCGGTCATGCGCCTGCGTGACGCGCCTATCGCTGTGTCGGACGTTCCGGTCATGACTATGCCGCGCATCCGCTCAATTTCCCGTCGCCAGTCGCACCGCATGGGCTCGTTGGGCCTCGTGGTGATCGACTACCTGGGTTTGGTTGAGGGTGAAGGGAAGGGTAGGACTGAGGACGTTACCGCCATGTCCCGCCAAATCAAGCTGCTGGCCCGTGAGCTTGATTGCCCAGTGATCATCCTATCGCAACTCAACCGAGGCTGTGAAAGCCGTCCAGACAAGCGCCCGGTACTCAGCGACCTGCGCGAGTCCGGCGCTATCGAGCAGGACGCAGACATCGTCATGTTCGTTTATCGCGATGAGGTTTACCACCCAAACACCCAGGACAAGGGTATTGGCGAAATCATCATCCGCAAGAACCGGGATGGCGAGATCGGCACTGTGCCGACAGCCTTCCAGGGCGCCAAGTCCAGATTCCTGCCGCTGGCCAACCACGCCCGCC
The DNA here is from genome assembly GCF_007858255.1 of Pseudomonas rhodesiae. GTDB lineage: Bacteria > Pseudomonadota > Gammaproteobacteria > Pseudomonadales > Pseudomonadaceae > Aquipseudomonas > Aquipseudomonas rhodesiae. The sequence continues at coordinate 133,256 of NZ_VFEU01000011.1, forward strand.
AAGACAACGTCGTGAAGGTGAATTTCTGATGAGAGAGCGCAGAACGGTTTATCACCACCAAGGCTATCGCCTTAGGTCGTACACGGAGTTGCTTTGGGCGCGGGTGCTTGAGGCGGCCGATATTTTCTACCTCTACGAGCCTGATCTGGTACGTGTGGATGACGGGTTTTACTTGCCCGACTTCTGGCTTCCGAATGTCGGGATTTATGTGGAAGTCAAGGGCGACTGGCCAACTGAGGAAGAGGTTCGCAAAGCCGATGCAGTCATGGCACGCACTGGTTGTGAGGTAGTTTTCCTTTGCGGCAAGCCTGAGTCCGATATGGAAAGTCTTATCAACTGCGGAATGTACGCCCGTGGCGCAAACGGCTGGCACAGCAATATTTCGCCTTCAGACCTTCACCGCCTTGTTCGTGATCATGTAGGGCTTGCCGCTTGGGGCCTGATAAGGGCCTCGGTGCAGTCGGATGATATGGATTGGGTTAGACCGGTCGGCCACATCATTGAGGAGTTCTTTCTCAAACAGGCTGATCGGTCCGACATGGAGAAGGTTCTTCGATCCACGCACGCAGAAGCCAACTCAGATCGCTTGGCAATTGCCCGAGAAATTTCAACCTGCGAGCGTGGCCTGAAATGGTTCTTAGATCGCCAGGAGTTCCGAAAATCTCAGAGGGCGGCAGCATGAAACGAGCAAACCCAGCACAGCTACGCCAATCCCTTGAGATGGCGAACACCATGGTCAAGCACGGGATTTGTTTCGTGTGCATGCCGGTGGTGGATGAGGCGGACATGGCCAATCTCGCCAGCCAGGCCGCTGAGCGCTTTGAGCGCCTGGCATTGATCGCAGAAGCAGCGGAGAAGCGGGCATGAGCGACTACAAGGACCTACAGAAGGCCGCCGAATACGCCGCGCAGGAAACAATCAAGTTCGCCGACGAAAACGAGGAAATGCGTGCGCTCCAGCAGTTCCACGAAGAGGTCGATCCGGAAACGATCCTGGCCCTGATCGCCGAGAACCAGGCCTTGAAGGGACCGCATGACTGGCTGGCTGAAGACCTGATCAAAGAGCTGGTCGATAACGCTCAAGCGATACAGGAAAACGCTGACGATGGAGAAGATGATCCATTTGTCATTGTTCTTCTTGCTTCGGCCTCACGGATCCGTAGGCAGGAAGTGAACATCGACCAGCTCCGCGCCGAAGTCGCCGGCCTCCGCACCGGCTACGAAGCCTACGAGCGGGTGAATGCTGAGCTGAAGGCTGAGAACGAGGCGCTGCGAGGGGTTATGAGCGCCGTAGTCAGTGAGATTCCAGGTGCGCGCATCAGCCGTGCTGGGAATGCCCCCGGCCACTGTCACTCAATTCCAGGTGTATGGGATGAAGACAACGGCTCCAAGGCCGGCAAGGAGTGCGCATGGTGCAAGGTTTGGAATTACGCCGTCTCCATGGGCAAGGGAGACCGGCCATGACCACCTTCGGCGTATTCGTGCTGGGCCTGCTGATCGGTGGTGCCCTGGTGTTCTACCTCGAAAGCCTGGAGAAGCGGCCATGACCAATCTCCAGATCCGCAATGAATCAGACCGCACCAGGGCCATGGGCTACATCGCCGGATTGGACCTGGCCAGGCCCAAGAAGCTGGCCATCACCGAAGTAGACCGCAGTGGGGAGCAGAACAAGGCCCTGCACGCGGCATTGGCCGATATCGCCGCCCAGGTCGAGCACGCCGGGAAGAAGTGGGACGTCCTGATCTGGAAGCGCCTGCTGACGGCCGCCTGGCTGCGTGAGTCAGGCGACCAGCCGCAAATGATCCCGGCGGTAGACGGCAACGGCTTCGACGTCATCTACGAGCGTACCAGCAAGCTCACCGTGAAGCAGTGCGGCGAGTTGATCGAGTGGGTTATGGCTTTCGGCGCCGAGCATCAGGTGCGGTGGACGCAGAAGGATAACTGGGGAGGGCGGTACTGATGGCGATCGAGCGGAAACAGCCCAAGCCAAAGAAGTGCCGCGTCGCTACGTGCAGGGCCTCATTCGTCCCCCAGCGCATCGGTCAGGCGGTGTGCAGCCCTAAGTGTGCGCTGGCCACCGTAGAGGCGCAGAAGACCAAGGAGAAAAAGTCGCTGGCCCTGGCCGATCGGCGAGAGATCAAGGTGCGCAAGGAGGCCCTGAAAAGTCGCGCCGACCACATGAAGGATGCCGAGAAGGCCGTGCGGGACTACCGGCGCACCTACGAACTTAGCATCGGCAGTGGGTGCATCAGTTGCGGCGAGTCGCAGGAATCAATCCTCCACGCCCAGGGCTGGAAGACTGGCGGTGCGTTCGATGCGGGCCATTTCCTCGGCAAGGGCGCCCGACCCGAGCTAAGGCTGGTGCCCACCAATATCTGGCTCCAGTGCAAAAGCTGTAACGCGGGCTCATCCAAGTTCGCCGGTAAAGGCGAGACGGTTTCCCAGGGTTTCCGCACTGGCCTTATCGACCGAATCGGCCTGGAGGCTGTCGAGGCGCTGGAAGCCGACCACACGCCACGCAAAGAAACCGTAGAGCAACTGAAAGCCATCACCGCCGAATACCGGGCAAAGACCAGAGAGCTGAAAAAGGGGGAGGCAGCATGAAGATCAACTCAGCGCGCCAGGCGTGGCATGACTGCAAATACAACCCTGCCCCCGGCCAGACCTCTGACGTTGTGCAGTTGGGCGTGGTGGTGCAGAACACCGAGCGCGGGCCCACGGCAAACCACGCTGTGCACGGGGCTTTGGCTGGGCACATCCAGTCGGCAATCGCTCGCCTGCATCCGCAGATCCGCGTGTTCGGTGACTTCATGTACGCCGCCGAACAAAGCGACGATATCCGGGAGGCAGCGGAAGAGGTGGTGTTCCTGCTGGTGCAAAACCGGTCCCCACGGATGACGGCGGCTAAGCGCGAGAAACTAGAGTTCGTGGTGAAGGGCGTGCTGCGCCGGTACCGGCATATGCATCAGGGAGGGCAGTCGGCCAATGAAGATCCGCTGGCCAATGCCGAGAAGTTCCGGGCGTGGATGTGGCAGTACTACGGCGTTCGCCTGGAGTCGTGCAATTGGGAGCGGGATTGGGGTGGTGTGCTTCAACTGATCTTCGAGTGCTGCGAGGATCTGGACCGTCGCGCATTGAGCCCCGTTGCAGCGGTAATTTACGAAATGCGCGAGGCCGCATGAGGGCCTATTGCGTTCCCGTGCGGCTGGTGGCATTATCTCGCCACTGTTAGAGTTTTGCCTTCGGCAACTTACTTAATGACCCAAACAAACCCGGCCACAGCGCCGGGTTTTTTATTGCCTTAATTCTACTGCCGGTAGGTGCGCATGAAGCTGAAGACCAGAATCAACACGCTGGAGCGCGCCCGTACGGCCTGGGAAGCAGTTGCGCGGCAGGTTGGCGAGACAAACTTTTCGCGCCATCCGCAGACCGGCGAATACCTGCATCCTGGTGTCGCCATGGGCTGGCGCATCCACAAAAAGAACCTGTAGTCGTCCCCCTGATTTTTGCGTGGTAGAGCAGCGGTCAGCTCGTCGGGCTCATATCCCGAAGGTCGATGGTTCGAATCCATCCCTCGCAACCAATTCAAAGGTTCTCATTGAGGGCCTATTGAGGCCTCGGCATTGATCGAGGCCTTTTCGTTTTCGGCTCCACCACACCCATTGCTCCGAGCTGGGAGTGCTGTGTGAGCCGATTCAATATGTAAGCCCTGCCATTGCGCGGGGCTTTTTCATATCTGGAGGCCCCTATGGCAGCCCCAGGCAGGAGTAAAAACATGGCCAACCCGACGCCCGAGAGCATCGTAGAGGTGGTGGGTGCGTCAGTGGCCAATAAGGGCATGCTGGTTGGTGGTGCTGCTGGCATGGTGGGATTCTTCTCCCAGGTCAATTGGATCGGTGTCGCGGGGGTGGCGGTCGCGGTACTTGGCCTGATGATCAATTTCTACTTCCAGGTGCGCAAAGATCGCCGCGAGCATGCCGAGAGCATCGAGCGCATTAAGGCCTTGCGCGAGCAGTGCCGGTCATGAATCTCGTAATCCGCCAGCGCATCGCCGTCGCGGTGTTGAGCTTGAGCGCCGCCGGCTTCGCCAGTTGGCAGGCAAGCGAAGGGTTCGCGCCTGTCGCTGTGATCCCCACCAAGGGCGATGTACCGACCCTGGGCCACGGATCCACCCGCTACGAAGACGGCACGCCAGTCCGCATGGGCGACACCATCACACCAGTCCGCGCCGAGGTCTTGGCCCGCAACCTGAACAGCCAGGCCGAGAAGCAGTTCGCCGCGTCACTGCCCGGTGTCACGCTGCATCAAACCGAATTCGATGTGTACATGGACTTCGTAGGCCAGTACGGCATTGGCACATGGCTCAAGGGCTCGCCGCGCCGTGACCTGCTGGCCGGCAATTACGCCCAGGCCTGCCATGACCTGCTCAAGTACAAGTTCGCCGCTGGCTTCGACTGCTCCACGCCGGGCAACAAACGGTGCTGGGGCGTCTGGTCTCGACAGCTTGAACGCCATGCGAAGTGCATGGGTGCGCAATGACTCGCTATCTGGTTGCCGCAATTGCCGCCATGGCAATCCTGCTGGGCATCCAGACGCATCGCCTGGATAGCGCACAGACCGATCACGCGCAATACGTTTCCGACATCGCGACCAAGGCCCAGCAAGACAGCGAGAAGGCCCGCCAGACCGAACAGCAGCGCCAACGAGATATTGACCAGGTACGCACCGATGCAGCCAATCAAAAGATCAGCGATGACGCTCACGCTGCTGAGCTTGTTGCTGTGGGTGTCAGCCTGCGCGAACAGCAAGCCAGGTTGCTTGCCGACCGCGCCACCCTCCGTGCCCGCCTTGCCGCAAGAGGCAAGACAATCGAAGACCTTACCGATCTGCTCGCCCAGCTGCGCACAGAGGCTGACAACCATGCGGGCGAACTGGCAGCAGCGCTTGATGCAAGTCGTAGGGCCGGATTTGCCTGTGAAGCAAGCTATGACGCCGTGAGGGGAGATTCATCCCCGCTGCCACAAGGGGGCTGATTTATCGGCGCCACGTTTTCGCTGATGCCCATTTCGTGGCGCGAGATAGATCAATTTATGACCACATCAAAACCGCGAATTCAGATTCAGGGCGGTCAGGTCGTCACCACTGACAGCCTTTCCAACATGGTTGCCAACATCGGCACCAACCGAGACAAGCGCACCCACAACGTATTCGGCTTTGAGTTCGTCAATCAGATTGAGCTTGAAGCGGCGTATCAGTCGAACTGGATTGCTCGCCGTATCGTGGACAAGCCGAACGAGGATGCCCTGCGAGAGTGGCGCAAGTTCTCTGGCAAGCAGTCCAAACAGATCGAGACCGAAGAGCGACGTCTCGGTGTGCAGCAACACTACCTCGACACTTGCTGCTGGGGTGACCTTTACGGCGGGGCGGCATTGCTGGCGGTGACCAACCAGAATCTGAGCGATCCGCTCGACCTGGACAGGGTAAAGAAAGGTAGCCTGAAGAACCTGGTGGTCCTCGATCGCTGGGACATCCAGCCAACCGAATTCAACCTGACCGACCCGCTTAAGCCGAATTGGATGCTTCCCGAGTTCTACATGATGGTGAACGGCGAGCAGAAGATTCACTACAGTCACATAATTCGCCGCACCGGGGCTCGCCTGCCGCGCCGTATGCGCATGTTCGAACAGGGCTGGGGTGATAGTCGCCTGCGTCGTTGCATGTCCGACCTACGTGATGTGGTGGCTACCAAGGGGGGTATTGCTTCCCTGGTGCTAGAGGCCAACGTCGACACTGTCAGCGTGAAAGGCTTGCAAGGTGCTCTCGCCAGCGCCCAATGCGACAAGATCACCGAGCGTTATCGTCTATTCGGGATGATGAAGTCGCTGATCAATCTTGGTCTGCTCGACGCCGACAATGAGACGTACGAGCGCAACAGCATCTCGTTCTCCGGTCTGAGCCAGATCATGGAGCAGTTCATGGTGTGGACGGCAGGCGCCGCCGAGATGCCGGTTACCGAGCTTTGGGGGCAATCAGCCTCAGGTTTGAGCGCAACCGGCGAAGGTGACCGCAAGACCTACGAAGGAACCATTAAGGGCAAGCAGGACGGCCAGATGCGCCTTGACCTTGAAAAGCTCGACCAGATCCTTATTCGATCGGCGCTGGGTTATTACCCTGACGACATCGAGTTCGAATGGAATCCGCTGTCGCTGCCTTCGGGCGATGAACAGGCTCAGGAAGATCTAGCCGACGCTCAGGCCGACGCGATCAACATCGAAAGCCGCGTGATCCGCCCAAGCCACGCTATGCGCCGCGCTCAAGGGAAAGGCACCTACGCCATTACCGACGAGCAGATCGCCGCCCAAGAGAAGATCGAGAAGGATCAAGACAATGGAATCGGCGATGACGGCGAAGGCCTCCCAGGCTTCTCCCTTGGAGAAACTGAAGGCGACAAACCTGGCGATGCTGGAGCAGCGGAAAAAGAAACCCCGCGCCCCTAAGCCTGTTCTGCCAAGCCAAGAGGCTGAGCGCTACTATAGAGGCCAGCTTCGAGGCATGGTTAGGCTGATGGCTGAAGAGTTGGTAAAGGCGCTTGATCCTGAACTGAAGCGTTTGAAGCGTGACTACATCGCCGATGCCAAGCCGACCATGGACGGCTGGACTGATGAAGTCCTCGCGGCAATACGCGGGGTCTCACGCCGGTTCAGCTCTTCCCTGTTCGAGTCGCAGATCCAGCGGGTGGCGGCCAGCACTGTCAGCCGAGCAGACGCAGATAACGCCGAGGACTTCCGCAAGTCGGTTAACCAGGCCGTTGGTGTCGACTTCCAGCTAATCACTCGGACCAAAGGCATGCAGGACTACCTGGAGGCCTCCACCGCCGAAAACGTCAACCTGATCAAGTCGATACCCGACGAGTACTTCAAAAACGTCGAGACGATCGTGCTGGGCGGCATGAAGGATGGTCTCGCGCCTACCGCCATAGCCAAGCAGATCCAGGAACAGACCGGTGTCAGTGCTAGGCGGGCCAAGCTCATTGCGCGTGATCAGGTGTCGCAGCTCAATAGCGACCTGACCCGCCAACGCCAGGCAGCGGCCGGCATTGAGTTCTACAAGGCGGTTGATGCAGGAGATCAGCGCGTATCTGGTGCGCCAGGTGGGAAATACCCTAACGCCAAGATAAGTTGCTACGGCATCGCTCGGCAGGACATTGGTTACGGCCCAGGCGTCTACAAGGTCGCTGACGGTGCCCCGTGGGGTGGAAAGACAGGCCTGCACCCCGGCAAGCATCACGTCCTTTGTCGATGCGTCGGCCTGGCCATGATCCCTGGCGTGAACTACTTCCCTAAAGACGGGTAACCCAATGCAAAGAATGACCATCGATGAGGCCTTCAAGCCTACGTCGCGAACGCTCACGCCTGAAGGTTTCCTCTGTGTGAAAGGGGTTGCAGCCCGAACAGGGGTTTATCAGTACCTGTCGAGCGAGCTGGATCTGGATGGGCCCGAGCGCATCGTGAACGTCTACCGGTCGCCTGAAGAGGTGTTCAAGCCAGAGTCGATGGCTACCTACCTCGACAAGGACGTGACCAACGACCACCCGGACGATCTGGTCGACTCGACCACCTTCAAGGAAGTGTCGGTAGGTCACGTGCGCGGTGTTGAGCGCGACGGCGACAACCTGGTGGTGGACATGATCATCAAGGATCAGTCGGCCATCGACGACATCCAGTCCGGCAAGGCCGAACTATCCCCCGGCTACCTCGCTGAATACGTGGAAGCCCCTGGCGTTTCCCCCGACGGCACCGCCTACGAATACGAGCAGCGTGACATTCAAATCAATCACAACGCCGTTGTAGAAGCAGCGCGGGCCGGAAAGGTCGCCCGCATTTTTGACCACAAACCGAAAGGTATTACCCATATGGCGACCCGGAAAGTCTTTCTGGACTCCAAGAAAAGCCGCTCCATCATCCTGGACGAAGAGGCCGCAACGGTAGTCGAAGACGCCGTGTCTGCCTTGCAAAAGTTCGCGGATGAAGAGTCGGAGCGCGCAGACAAAGCTGAAGCCACCAAGGATGAAGCTGAAGAGAAGCTGGAAGAGGTCAAGAAGGAAACTTCCGACGCCGCTATCGGCCTGCGCGTGAAAGCAACCCTCGACACCATCGGACTGGCTGGCAAGGTCGTTAAGTCCTTCGACGCCAAAGGCCTGGTCTCCCCACTGGAGATCAAGCGTGCCGCAATGGCTCAACTCAAGCCGACTCGCGACTGGGCTTCAAAGTCTGAAGCGTACGTCACCGCCGCCTTCGACTCAGCCGCTGACGAGGCGGATGAGAAGAAAACCGAGGACGAAGATGACGATGACGACAAGTCGAAAGTCAACGACAGCCTCCGCCAGTTCGCTAAGGACGCAGCATCGCGAGGCCTGAAGCCGACCACTGACGGGACCGACGCCTACAACACATTCCTGCGGGGTGGCAACTAATGGGCATTGCAATTGATACCTTCGGCCAGTACGCCGGCAAGGCCTATGAAGGCCAGATCAATGACCTGAGCATGGCGGACGTAACCACCGCCGTCGCATCGGTCGCCATTCCATTCGCGCGCGCCGTGGTGTCCGCCACTGTCGACAAGCAAGGCGCACTGCCTGCCGCCGGTGCTGGTTTCTTCCTGGGCATCTCCGTACGCAAGCCGGTCGGCGTGAGCGGTAACTACATGACTGGACAGGTCTCCGACAGCGGCAACACCGTTGGCGGCTATCGCCTGAACGAAGAAGTCAGCCTGCTCAGCACTGGCCGCATCTGGGTCAAGACCCTGGCCGGCGCCACCAAGGGCGCCCAGGTCTACGCCGTGCCGCTGACTGGCGAACTGACCAACGCCGCCACAGCAGGCAATCACCTGCTCCCGGGTTGCGTATTCAAGACCACCGCCGCGGCGGGTGAGTTGGCGCTGGTACAGGTCAAGTCCGACGTCACCACCACCATCGCCGCTTAAGGATCAGATCGAATGAAGACTTTCGACGCTTCCCCCCAGGCGCAGCTGGGCTTCCTGTTGGGTCAACTGACCTACGTTGAACAGGAAGTCCTGCGCCAGCCATACCCAGAAATCAAATACCCGTCGATCCTGACCGTCGATACCTCGGCACCGGACTACACCGAGTCGATCGCCTTCAAGGTTCTCGACTACAAGGGTGAGCCAGCGCCAATTGGTGACGTTTCCCACGACTTCCCGCTGGCTGAAATCGCTGCCAAGGTTGGCGGTGTTGACGTGGTTCAGGCTGGCCTGGGCTACACGTACACCCAGATCGAAGTCGGCAAGGCCATGCAAATCGCCAACTCCGTCGGCTTCGGCGGTGCGATCAACCTGTTGGCCGAGAAGCCAATCGCAACCCGCACCCTGACCGAGCAGTGGCTGGACCGTGTAGCGTTCGTCGGTGATGCTCGCTGGCCTTCGCTGACCACTGGCGGCCTGCTGAAGTATCCAGGCGTGCCAGTCGTTGCTACCGGCACCCTGCTCGGCGGCGCGAACAAGACCATTGCCCAGATACTGGCTGGTGGCGGCGAGACAGCGGCAAACGAAATCCTGACCCTGCTGAACAACGCGATCCTGCGTGTTTACGCCACTCAGACCAACTCGATTTTCCGCCCGACTCACATCCTGCTGCCGCTGGTTGAATACGGCCTGTTGACCACCTTCCGAATCCCGAACACCTCGGAAACGTTGGTCAGCTACCTCGAGCGTGTGCTGAACATCAAGATTGAGCCAATCCTGCAGGCGGCAACTGCCGGCGCTGGTGGCGGCAATCGCATGATGGTCTACACCAAGAACGCCCAGTTCGCCAAGTTCCACCTCCCAATGCCTTACACGCTGAACGCGCCGATCCCGTCTCACGGCGGCCTGCGCTTCGAAGCTGCTGGCGTGGTGCGCACTGCTGGTACTGAGCTGCGTGTTCCGATGTCCCACCTGTACGTTGACGGCATCTAAGGGGGTCACATGGCTGCGAAGAAAAAGCAAACCGGTGAATCCTCTTCGTCGGAAGCGACTGTCTGGACCAACGTCAGCAAGAACCCGGTGATCCTGGGCGACGGCAGCACTGTGGGGGCTGGTGAGCAAACCACCCCAGAGCAGTCTGAGTTCGCCGAGGGCTCCTTTTGGGAAGAGCATGGTGTGCTGGTCTCTGGCGCGCCGGTTCTGACCGATGACGGTGCTGGTCAGATCGAAGTGTTGAGCGCTGAGATTGAAACTCTACGCGCTCAGTTGCTCACCGTTGGTGGCGAGAAGTCCGCGCTGCTGGCTGAAGTCGAAGAGCTGAAAAAGCAGATCCCTCCTAAAGAGTGATCGACCTATAGCCCCGCCCAGTGCGGGGCTGTTTCATTCTGGAGTCTGACCCGTGGCTGAACTGACCATTGAAGTGACGCCGGCGATCATTGCGGACTTCCGAGCGTTCTACCCTGAATTTTCGAATGTCACCGCCTGGCCTGATGCATCCATCACCCGGGCGCTGTACATCGCACGCGGCGAGTTTGGCGGCTGCGGTTGTGCTGGATGGGGCGACTACAAGCCTTACTCATTCCTCCAGCGCGGCTGGTTCGCCCTCGCAGCGCATTACCTGACCTGGAACAAGCTGGCGACCGACGCCACTACGGCAGACGGCAGCGCCTCAACACCCTACGCCCAGTCCAGCAAGAGCGTCCGTGATGAGTCGGTGTCCTACGCCATTCCAGGCGCGAATGACTCGCTTACAACCTGGGAAGCGGCCCTTGCCCTGACTCCATACGGCGTCGAGTATCTCCACCTGCGCTCTCGGGCCGGCATGGGAGCGATCTGCGTATGATCGAGCCAACCATAAGCATGATCGGTACGCAGCAGGTCGAGGAGGCGCTGAAGCAGCTCGCCAAGCGACTTGAAGGCCAGACCCGCGTTCTTGTTGGTGTTCCAGAAGGCGCAGGCTCATACGAAGATGGTTTGACCATCGCCACCATTGCCGCAGTGAACAACTTCGGATCGGCTGATGGGCATATCCCCGCGAGGCCGTTCCTTGAGCCTGCAATCACGAAGGGCGCGCCTCAGTACCAGCGCCTCGCCGAGATAATGATTCCCAAGGTTCTTTCCGGCTCCATGGCCATGACAACCCTGCTTGAACAGATGGGCAGCCTGGCCGAAGGGCACGTCAAGCAAGAGATAACCGAGCTGGACACGCCACCAAACGCACAGTCAACCATCGACAGAAAGGGCTCAAGTAGCCCACTGATCGATACGGGGGCTCTTCGCCAATCCATCCGCTACGTCATCGACGAGAGCACGGAACCACTCGAAGAGGGTTTGTGATGGGGCTCAACATGCGCGGCCACGTCAGCGGGCCATTCATCACCCACAAGGGTGTGGTGCTCAACCGCTACTCCAGCGAGATCGTGGACTTTGAACCGGTCCTGGCCATCACCTACACCGACGCGTTCGACGCAAACGTGCAGCCGGTCAGTGACAAGGAAATCGAATTTCTAAACATCGGCGCTGAGCGAATCAATGATGTGCGGGTGATCCACCGCAACGACGGTAAGGGTATCGAGGTTTCGACCCCCGGAAAGTTGGCCGACATCCTGGTATTCGCCGAGACGCCCGACAAGCCTGCAACCTGGTGGAAATCCATTGCTACCGACTACAGGCCCTGGCACAACTTCTGCCGCGCCGTGGTGGCCAAGCTTGACCCTGCCGAGATAGCCAGCCTGGAGGCGCACACCGATGCTTGACTCCAAAGCCCTATCCAAGGCGGTTTGCCGGATTGTCGTGGCTGTTACTGGCCTGCCGGCCGACAAGGTGATCCTTGCGGACAACAACACGGCGGCGCCATCTGGAAGCTACTGCGCGGTGCGCCTACAGAACCCTGAACAGTTCGGCCAGGCGCTCAACTCGCAAACCAACGTCCCGGCAATTGACGATCCTCAGTACGAGGACATCATCGCCAAGGTGGCTACCCAGTTCACGCTGGGGTTCAGCATCAACTTCTACCGGGCCGGCGCCGTGATGTATGCCGCCGCCCTGTGTGAGGCGAACAAGCGCGAACCGGTGAAGACCATCTTGCGCGCTGCAAAGCTTGGATGGTCCCGCGTGTCACCAATCAACAACCTGACCGGCCTATATCAGGCCGCCATGGAAGAGCGATCCCAACTCACCCTCTACCTGTATGGCGAATCCATCGCCGAAGACCGCGTACAGCGGATCTATCGCGCGGGCTTCTCCGTGCAAACCGAACAATCTGGCGCTGTCGCGCAAGGGGAAGTAAATGGCTTATCCGGCTGAAAGCATCATCAACATAACCACGCTGATCAATTCGGCCGGGCTTGGGACTTCCAACTTTGGCGCCGGCATGGTGTTCGCCGACTTTGATTCGTCAAGCGACGCGACGTTCGTGGCCGGCACCTACCGGGACTACGGCACAGCGGCTCAGGTAGCTGAGGATTTCAACATCGCCTCCGACCCATACGCCGCCGCACTTGCGTGGTTCTCGGCTATTCCCAAGCCGAAAACCCTGCGCATCTACCTGCGTATCGAAGAAGACACTCCTGTCGAGTCGCTGAATGATGCGATCAACAAAGGCATCTGGTTCTATTGGTTCGAATTCGAGACAGGTGTTCGCGCAGTCGATGCTGACGTGCTGGCCCTGGCTGCCGCCGGCGATGCCGCTGGCAAGTTCTTCGCCTACACCTCGAACCAATCCACCATCCGTGACCCATCAGTCACTACCGACATCGTCACCAAGGCTGTGACCCAGGGTTCCCGACGTGTGTTCGTAGCCAGCCATGCGACCGAACTGTATGAAGGCTTTGAAATTGCCGCGGTTTTCAGTCGAGTCAACTTCAATGCATCCAACTCGACCATCACTGGCGAGTACAAAAAGCTCCCTGGCATCGACGCCGAAAGCCTGACGCCGACAGCCTACAGCACTATGAAATCGAAGGGCGCAGTGTTCTACACCGTCGTCGAGACTGGTGGTGAGCGGGATAATGGCCGGGTCATCAATTCGAAAACTACGTCGACGTTTGGCGAATACATCGATGATGTGTTCAACCTGGACGCCTTCACCAACTTCATGACGGTGGCCCTCTACAACGCACTGACGAAAGTTCCGACCAAGCTTCGCCAAACCCCAGCTGGCCAGCAAGTGCTTATTGATGCTGCCGCTCAAGTGGGCGAAAAGTTTATCGGTAACGGCTACTTGGGTGAGCGCCTGTACCTCGACGACGAAACCGGCGAAGAGAAGCTGAGCCGCGGCTACGAGATCCTGACCAAGGCTGAAGACATTCTGCTGCTCTCCGACGCCGAACGTGCTGCTCGCGGTGCCGCACCGATCAGCATGCGCATCTTTCGCGCCGGTGCCATCCATACCGTCGATCTGACGGCCAACGTTGAATAAGGGGCGCTAGAGCATGTCACTGACTGATCTTTCTGTAGAAAACACCATCGTCGTCATCACCACCGTAGGCGTGATTGACGACTGGGGTCGCACAGACCCGCCATTCACCTTTGAAAATATCGACGACAAATCGACTCTGAGCCGCGGACTTGGTGGCAATGCTGTCAAGTTCACTCGCAAGAATCCAGGTCTGCGCGTGACTCTGAACTTGATGCCAGGCAGTCCGCAGGCGATCGCTCTGCAAGCTATGGTCAATTCTGGCATCGAAGCTTCTGGCTCTTATGCATCGATCGCCGGCCTAGAGGGCGCAGTATTTGCTGAGGGCGTGTTTACTCGCGGCAAGTCGATGGCCCGTGGCGGTCCAGGCATGAACGATGCGACCTTCATCGCCGAGTTCAACAGAGAGGCGATCGTATGAGTGATGCCGCATCGCATATCCGCACCATCACGCATGACGGGGTGACCTACCGTTTCGGCATGCCCAGCGCCGAGAAGCAGCGTGCAGTTCTGTTCCGCCTGGGGAAATACGGCGTAGAGCCAATGATCAAGGGCCTGGCCCTGGCTGAGCTTGGCGGCGCGTCGTCGTTCATCGTTGCCGGCGGCATCGTTGGCGCCATGCTCTCGCGTATGCCCGAGGACGACTTCAACTTCGTCTGTGACTCCATGCTGGGCAAGCTGTTCAAGGAAGGCAGCCAAACTCCGCTGACCATGGAAGACTTTTCCGGGCGCCTGAAGACCTACTTCACCATTGTGGTGCTGGCTCTCGGGAACGCCTTCGAGGATTTTTCCGGACTCCTGACCCCATTCCAGAAATCTACCGCTTCAGCCGAGGCGCCGGATTCGAGTCAGGAGAACGCCTAAACCCGGCTGTCGATTGGGAGCTGTGGCGCCCGTGCGTTGGTATACCAGGGCTTTGCCCGCCGCTTTGCACCTATAACCAGCTCACGGATGGCACCCATTCGCTTGGATGGGTTAAGCGGGCCAACCTGGTCATGGACGAAATGATCTACGCCAGTCACCTGGCTGAATCCAATCGACCGAAATAGCCCTGCACTCGCGGGGCTTTTGTTTTTCAAGGGGCTGAAATTTGAAAGTTCTCGAAAGCTTCTTGATCGCCCTCGGCATGAAGGTCGATGAAAAGTCATTCCAGAAGGCTGACGCGGCGTTTGGTGGACTAACCAAATCAGCCCTACAGCTTGGCGCCGTATTCGCTGGGAAGCTGGCGATCGATAAGGTAGTGGGAGATTTCAAGCAGGCCGGCACAGAGCTGAACAACTTCAACAAGCTGACCGGGCTTAGCACTCAAAACGTGCAATCCCTCGGACAGGCACTGAAGGCTCAAGGCGGAAGCGCATCTGATGCCTTCTCTGCGATGAAGAAGATTCAAGACCTGATGGCATCACCGATCACTGGTGATACCGGATGGTTTGGTGATGTCGCCAAGCTCGGGCTTGACCCTGACGTGATCATCGGTGCGAAGAACACGGCTGACGCCCTAGCCGGTATTGCCGGCGAGTTCGAACACATGAGCGCGCTCAACCAGCGCCTCGCAGGCCAGGCCCTTGGGTTGGACGACTCCACTGTTCGACTGCTGATGCGCGGCCGTGATGAGGTAGAGAAGCAGTTGGACTCCCGCGGCAAGCTTGCCGTGATGACCCAGAAGCAAATCGACGACTCGGCGCGCCTGACCAAGGCAACCAGCGAGCTTGACCAGGTGTTCACCGACATCGGCAACACCATTGCGGGCGAACTCACCCCCGCCCTGGCTGATATGGCCGAGGATTTCGTAGCGTTCTACCGAGACAACAAGGAGTTGGTTGACTCGGGCCTGAAAGAGTTCTTCGGCGGCCTGGCTGACAACATTGAGCTTGCCGCCATTGCCATGGCACTGCTTGGTGGTGGCGCTGCACTCAAGGGTTTGGCCGCTCTGCGCGCCATTGTTGGGCTTGGTGGCGTTGCTGCTGCCGGATCTGCTGGTGGTGCCGCGGCTACCGGTGGTGCGTCAATGCTCGCCGTTGCCGGCGGTAGCGCAGCAGCTCTTCTGTACTCCAGCAGCCTGAACAGCGGCGAAGACACCGAACTGCTGAACAACCGCCTTAAGAAAGGCGGCGGTGAGGCTATTGGCGCTGTCGTCGACTACTTCACTTCGAAAGGCTGGAGCAAGGAGCAGGCCGAAGGTATTGCGGCCAACCTGGAGGCGGAGAGCGGCTTCAAGGCCAATGCCTCAGGCGACGGTGGTCAGGCATACGGCCTGGCGCAGTGGCATCCAGACCGTCAGGCCGAATTCGCCAAGCAATATGGAAAAGACATTCGCAATTCTACTGGCGCCGAGCAGCTTGAGTTCATCAATCACGAACTCACCCGCGGCAACGAGAAGTCTGCCGGCAACAAGCTTCGCGCCGCTACCAGCTCCTACGATGCTGCCTCGATCGTCTCCCGCGAGTATGAGCGGCCTGCTGATGCAGCCGGTGAGGCATCTAGGCGCGGGGCAAGCGCGGCCGGATACACCGACAACCGCGTGTACCACATCAGCGGCGCCGACACAGAGAAGGTCAAGCAGGTGCTCAACGAGCAAATGGGCCAGATGACCGAGCAGACCATGCAGGACTTCAAGAGCCCAGAACTATGAGCCTGATGAGCATCTTTACCAAGACACTGCCGAAGATCGGCCCTCTTGAGTTCGACGCAAAGCTGGAAGGGATCACAAGCAAGGCCATTACCCTGACCCAGTACCCGGTGGAGTTCGGTGCCAACACCAACGACCACGCGATTCTCATGCCGAACCGATACCTGCTGACTGGCGCCGTATCGAATAGCCCTCTCGGTCTCGGCCTGGATGACATCGGGATGATGGGCGCCGGCGCGCTGGCAACAGTCGTGGGCGGAGTTGGTGGCGCGGCGATCAGCGCTGTATCTGCCTACCTTTTATCCGGCAGCGACGATACCAGGGCCTCCACGGCCTGGGCGTCACTCACTGCGATCCAGGAGGCCCGCGCCAAGTTCGACCTGGATACCGGCAAGGAAATCATGCGGGACATGATGATCATTCGGCTTGACGAGCGTACGCGGCCCGAGAACGAGGATGGTCTTGTTTTCATCGCTGAGCTTCAGCAGGTCAGGATCGTAAAGTCTCTGCTTGGTCGCGGGGTCAATTCTGCTGATCAGCTCATGCAGAACGACACTGTTTCCACTCAAGGCGCGCCAATGGTCACCACGGGTGATGCTGCCGTGGAGGTCATCCAATGAGCCGGTATAGCGTTTCTGTGCAACCCCTGCCGGCTCAGACGCTGGTGGCGAGGCTCGGCAAGAACTCACTCACTATCGAGCTGCAGTGGATGGTAAGGCTTGGGGTCTTCCGGATGAATATCTTCACGGCTCTTGGCGTTCCGCTGACAAGTGGTCGGTTCCTCTTGCCGAACGTCGATCTTCTATCTGGACTTTACCCGCCGCCGGCGATCCGTTACGGCTCCCTGTCTCTAGTGGGCAGCCTGGCTACCCCGGACAACCTGGGCGTGGACAATACTTTGGTGTGGTCAGATGAATGATGAAATATTCCTGCGCAACTACCGGCTGAAGATTGGGCGAAGTACCGGTTCGAAGGTCTACGAAATGAGGCCCGGCGAGGAAAACCCCAGCGAAGATGGGCTTCGCATTACCTTTCAGGTCACACACTTCGCCGGCGGTGCCTTCAGCGTGGCCGAGATCACCATCTACAACGTTTCGCGGTACTCATCTCGGCAGATGCTTGGAGATGGATCCGCAGGAAAATATGAGTTCATTACGCTTGAGGCTGGGTATGACGGCCTATTTGGGTCGATTTTTTCCGGCCAGATAACGAACGCCCAACTTCACCTTGAGGATGGCGGCGCTACCCGTGGGATTCGCTTCTTCTGCAAGTCCTCAGCCAAGGAGCGCGATCAAAACCTGATCAACCTCACGTTGTCGCCGGAAACTGATCCTGTTCAGATCATCGAGGAATGCGCCTCGGTGTTCGGCGCAGAGATCCAGTTCTACGGTGACTTCTCAAAGCTCAAGCGTCGATCAAGGGGCACTGTATTACAAGGCAGTCCAACCGCCTGCATGAATGAGCTGGCCGAGACCTTCGCCTTCGATTGGATGGTCGAGAACGGCGCGACCAAGATCATCAAGCGAGACTTTGCGCTGGATAATCAGGTCTACGTGATCAGCGCCGGCACTGGGATGATCGGCTCCCCAGTGGTCAGCGATACCGAAGTCGGCATCCGTTACACCCTCAACCCCAAGATCAAGCTCGGCGACACAGTCAAGCTTGAATCTATGGCGCCTCGCTTCGAGTTCTCTGGGGCTTTCTTCTACGACGTGCCTCGCACCATTGGCGAGGGTTATTACAAGGTCAACTCTCTAGTGTTCGCCGGAGACTCCCATGGCGATCAATGGGAAAGCCAGATCAGCTGCCTACGCCTAAGTGCGGCGGCCCAGGCCGGTATTTCAGAAAGGGCAACCCGATGAGTGATCCGCTCTCCTCAAGAACGCAGGCTGAATACTCCAAGATGCTGCGCGGGATATTCGGCGAGTACCTGAAAGACAACATGCGCACCAGCGTTCCTGGTCATGTCCTGAGTTTCGACCCGGCCACGCAGATGGCAGAGGTTCAGATCGGCCTGATGCTGGAAGACCGCCTTGGCTCGCAGCAACCGCGCCGTCCAATCATCCATGTTCCAGTTCAGTTCTGGGGCGCCGCCGGCGGCACGCTGGAATGCCGGGTGGCAAGCGGCACTGAGGGAGTTCTGTTCTTCTCGCAAGAGTGCATCGACTCATGGGTCGACCAAGGCGGGGTGGCTGTCAAGTCAGAGCCTCGGCGCTTCTCGATCAATGATGCCTACTTCATCCCTGGGGTTCGGTCCATCCCCGGCGCGATCGGTGACTTCTCCAATGATGGAATACGCCTGCGCAGCAACGATGGTTCGGCTTATTTCTGGATCCACGACAACAAGGCGCTGGAGATTGGGGGTGTTTCGCTGAACGTGAAGTGCCCAGCAAACTTTGAACAAGCGGTCACCACTTCGACCACGATCCATAACCAGGGTGTGAACATCGGCAGAACGCACACCCATAACGGTGTTCAGTCAGGAAGCGGGAACTCTGGAGTAGTGAACCCATGACGGTACGAAAACTGGACGCCACCGGCGACCTTGCGCTGGGGCCGCAGGAATTCCTGACAGGCTACACCGCTGAGGAAGTCGCGCAGAACGTGGTTACCCGCCTCAAATTCTTCTTGGGGGAATGGTTCCTTGACACCACTGACGGCACGGATTGGTTCGGAAGCGTGCTGGGAAAAGGGTCTGTCCTGGCGTCTCGTGAGTCGGTGATTCGTCGCCGCATCCTACTGACGCCCGGGTGCGCGGGGATGACGGCCTTCAGTCTTACCACGGACATTGCCACGCGCCAGCTCACCGTCACCGCGTCAATCGTCAGCACTTCAGGCGATAACGCAGAAATCAATTATGTTCAGGCGATCGTCTAATGGCTCAAATCACCGATCAAGGCATCACTGGGCGCTCACTTAATGAGTACCTTGGCGACATTAAAGAAAAGACGCTGGCGATTGACCCTGAATGGAACATTGACCCAGACAGTCCGGATGGCCAGCGAGTCGGAATCGAAGCCGAGATGTTCGCCAACCTCGACGAGGCGGTAGTCGCGGCATATCGCAGCAAGGATCCGGATAGCGCCACCGGTGAAGCTCTTCGCAACATTGGGAAAATATCAGGCATACCGATCCGTGATGCGACCTACTCGGTAGCACCAATCACTGTTACCGGACAAACCAGTACCCCAATACCAGTCGGCTCTCAGATCAGGAGCCGCATCGACAACACCCTTTGGCTGACGACTGCGGCGATTGTTATTGGCGTTGGTCAGACTGCAAGCGGCTTTGCTACATGCACTACTCCAGGGCGCGTGCTGGCCTCTCCCGGTGATTTGACGATTATCGGCACGCCGATCGGTGGCTGGTCATCTGTTACCAATGGCGAGGCAGCGGCAGGAGTTCCAGCGGAGAGTGACGAAGACTTCAGGGTGCGCAGAAACAACGGAGTCTCCCGAGCCGGCAGCAACATGCGGGACAACATGGAAGCCAATATCGCCAGCGTCTCCGGTGTTACTGACGTAAAAGTCCTTGAAAACAGTAGCGACTCGCCTTTCGACATTGACGGAGTGCCATATACCGGAATTGCGGTGATTGTGAATGGAGGGACTGACGCCGATATCGGCATGGCCATGTACCAGAAGCACAATCCGGGAACGCCAATGCTTCCGCGCTACAGCGCCAAGACGGACACCTGGATCGATGCTCCTGGAGCGAATGGCGTCAAGGTAGACGTGGTATCGCCGGTGACAGGAAACAAAGCTGTCATGACTTTTCAGCGAGCCACGGGGTTGCCGATCTTCGTCGCTCTTGCCATTCAGAAGGAAGGTGACCTTCCTAGCGATATCGAAACACAGCTCAAGAACGCTATTGTCGCTGACTCAACGCGAAGCCTGTTCAATGGTGAAACCACTACCGGCTTCAACAAAGGCGGTTATGACATTGGTGAAAAGGTAGTTCAGGGCCGTCTGTACACCCCAGTGAACAAGATTCTCGGGAAGTACGGAGATAGCTATGTGACGTCACTAACTATAGGCCTGAGCGCAGGGTCCCAAGGGCTTACGCCGATTCAGCCGACCATCTCGCAGATAGCTACTTTTGACGCCGACAACATCGCGGTTACGGTGATCCCATGATCATGGACCATGCTGAAAGAGCCAAGTCGCGGATCATCAACGAGTATCGCGACAAGCAGAGAATGGTCCGATGGCTGACTATTACCCCTGAAATTGCCAACCAGCGCTTGGAAGCCCCAATTGAAGTTGTGTACGGCAGCTATGACGTGGACACCGTCAGCGGTCACATGCTTGAGGTGATAGGGCGAATAGTTGGTGTTTCCAGGCCTATCTTGAGAGCGGCTGAATTCGATGTTTTCGGTTACCTGGGAAACGATAGCTACACCAACTACAACATCGCGCCATATATCGGTGATGGCGAAGCTTTTGACGCGCCGCTGAATAACGACCTCTACCGCAAGCTGATCAAGGCGAAAATCGCCAGAAATATAAGCGACGGAACTGCCGACAGCATCATTCAGCTGTTGGAGATCATCATCGGAATGAAGGTTACGGCACTGGTTGATAACGGCGATAAGTCATTTGATATCGGAGTTGCGGCCCAACTCGACAACACCACTCTCTACCTTATTCATAACTTTGACCTGGTCCCAAGGCCGCAGGGCACAAGGATAGGTCAGGTGTTCGTTCTTCCGCTGAACATAGGCGAAATTGAGTACTCGTCAGATCGAATCTACGAATACGCAAACTTCACCCTCCCCGGAGATTTAGACTGATGCCAAGACAGCCTTTCAATACGCGCTGGGCGCAAGGTGTTGAATCCGAAGATAACCTCAACACCTTCAAAGACCCCGGAGCTGTACGCGTCAGCACTGGCTGGGAGGGCGGCCAAGATAAGGACGCTCCACCTGCTGGGCATGAAAACTATTGGCACAACCGTGTAGATAGCGCCCTGCAGGGAATCGAGCGAACTGGCGTGATGACCTACCACTCCCAAGCTGTTTATGGGATTGGATGCCCTACATACGCACCTGACGGGAATTATTACGAAAGCCTGGTAGCCAACAACACTGGCAACGATCCCGCAAGCACAAGCGGATACTGGAGATTTATCGGGTCCTCGTTTTTTTCTGGCTCCGACCCCGGAGACATCAAAATTGTCGGACACAACAATGTTCCATCTGCAGGATGGCTTAAGTGCAACGGAGCAGCGGTTTTGCGCGCTTCGTACCCAAGGCTTTTCGAGCAGATCGGAACAATTTGGAATATCGGCGGAGAATCTAGCCTTCAGTTCCGAGTTCCGGATTTTCGAGGTGAATTTCTGAGGGGGTTTGATGATGGAAGGGGCGTGGATACATCGAGGCAATTTGCCTCATTCCAAAAAGGCACTCTTGTTTCTTTTGATTCGACCATCGAAACAACTTCTGTGGTCGGGTTGAGGAATGTCAGCGTCAGTCCTGAGCAAAACTATAGGGACTTCATTGGGGCGGATCGGCCAAATAACGACTATCCCGGGGCGGTTTTGGCCGCAACAGGTGGTAGCTCGGGTTCGATAGAGTCAACCCCAAACAACTTTGGTGTTACGCGCCCAAGAAACAGGGCCGTTAACTTTTGGATTAAGTACTGATTATGCAAAAACTACATCCAGGCCAAAAGATCGTGTACCAGGCAGATGCAAATGGTCTTTATGTTGGAGAGACCACGGCTGACCCTGACCCGCAGAACCCCGGCCAATGGCTGATCCCGGCCGGCTGTTGTGATATTGCGCCACCCACTCTGACCTTTGGGAAAATACCCAAATGGGTCGGATATAAATGGAAATTGATCAGCCCGTAGGTGAAATATGGAACGCAAGCGCAAGCGTCACTTCAGCGACAAGATGGAAAAGTTCTGTCTTGCGTATGTCGAGACAGCCAATGCCGCCGAGTCCTATCGAATCGCCTACAACACCGAAAAAATGGCAACCGCCACCATCGGCCGCGAAGGCTACAACACTCTGCAGAAACCCCAGGTTCAGACCAGGCTCGAAGAATTAAGGAAGAAAGTCATGGAGCGTCACGAAATCACCGTGGACACGCTCCTTGCCGAACTTGAGGAGGCGCGCAAGGCGGCGCTCGGCGCTGAAACACCGCAAACCTCTGCGGCTGTCTCCGCCACCATGGGCAAGGCCAAGCTACTGGGCCTTGACAAGAAGATCGTGGAGCTCACCGGCAAGAACGGCGCTCCGATTGAAACCAGTTCTACGGTCACGGTCGACCAGAAGGCGTTGAGCTCTGTGCTGGGCTGCCTATGAGCAAGCTGCTCGACTGGGATGTAATGAGCAGCGCAGAACGACAAGCAGCAAAACTCATCAGCGAGCATTCACCGCTGTCGTTCATGCGCGTTTTCTTCCAGCTGAACCAGGGCATGAAGATGCTCTGCAACTGGCACCACCGCTACATGGACCACACAGCATTGAGGGTGCTTTCTGGCGATCTGAAGAACGTAGTTTTCAACATGCCGCCCGGCGGCACCAAGACCGAATTCTGGTCAATCCATGTGCCTTCATACGCCATGACCAAGTTCGACCGCACGCGCACGCTCAACGTCTCCTACTCCAAGGCTTTGGTTGAGGAAAACTCGAACCGCATCAAGTCGATAATCACCAGTAATGAATATCAGGATTTGTGGCCGTGCGACCTGGGGAAGGCCGATGTGGCCAACTGGGTCATCACCGACGAGCGCGGGCGCAACAAGCATCAGATATTCAGCAGATCCACTGGCGGCCAGATCACCGGTGTGCGTGGCGGCTACATCTCAGAGGGCTTCACCGGTTTCATAAATCTGGATGATCCGGAGAAGGCCGATAGCGCCTTCAGCGCAACCATGCGGGCCAAGGCCCAGCGGATTGTCACCAATACCCTGCGTAGCCGCCGGGCATCACCAGACACGCCTGTCATCTGCACGCAGCAGCGCCTGCACACCGATGACGTGTCGGGCTTCCTGCTCAAGGGCGGGATGGGTCTGGACTTCGCGCACATCAAGGTTCCTGCGCTGGTCACCCGCGAATACATCGCCAGCTTGCCGGATGAGATCCGCGAGCACGCCGAGCGTGATGTTTTCGGCGCCCCGTCAATCGTCCGCGGCGGCGTCGAGTATTGGTCGTACTGGCCGGCCAAAGAAACTGTCGTCGACCTGATGGCGCTGTGGGATCGTGACCCATACACCATGGTCAGCCAATACCAGCAGGAGCCGGTGGCGCTCACTGGGGGCATGATTGATGCCGACTGGTTCAAGACATACGAGCAGTTGCCTTTTCTGGTTTGGCGCGGCGTGTACGTCGATACCGCACAGAAAACGGGCGAGCAGCACGACTTCTCGGTGTTCAACCATTGCGGCCTGGGGGTTGACGGAAACCTCTACATCATCGATGTGCACCGCGGCAAATGGGATGCCGGCGATCTTGAAACGGAAGCCCTACGCATCTGGCAGAAGTGGAGGGATTGGGATCCGTTCCGGCCCGCCGTGCTGCGATATATGCGGGTAGAGGATAAATCGTCAGGCACTGGACTGATTCAAACCATCAGCAAGAAAGGCTCCATCCCAATTGAGCCTCAGCCCCGCGGACCGGCGGCAAACAAGGTTACCCGATGCATGGATGCGGTGCCTTGGATCAAGTCCGGCCGAGTTTTCGTGCCAGCAATTTTCGATGACCAGGGACGAAAGATAGAGCATGTGAAGGATCATCGCGGCGAAACAATCGCCAGCACCGACTGGGTCGCGCCTTTCCTTACAGAGGCATCAGCCTTCACGGCCGATGACAGTCACGACCACGACGACCAGGTAGACACCATGTTCGACGCAGTCGCGGACATGCTCATCAGCAACAGCGGCGATTTCTTCTCCAGCAACTGGCTTTAACCCAAAACCCTAACCCGCCCCAACTTTCGTTGGCCGAACTCGGCTGCGCTCATTAAACACGCCCCAAGGAAATGACATGACTGACCAGACTCAGCGACTTGAGATTGCCACGGTTAAAGCAGAGGTCGGCAGTAACATCCTCAACCGATTCTCGAATGACGCGATCGAAGCGGACGAGATCCCGACAGACAGCGGACCAATCCCCAACCTGAAGCAGGTTATGAAGGTCATCACTGACAAGGCCAGCGTCTCCTCATCGATCTATCCAACAGTGGCGGCCGGCCTTGCGGCGACGGCAGAGGGCGCAATCTTTTTGGTCGCATCCAGCGAAGATGACGAAATTTACGCCGTATGGAAAAAAGTTGGTGGAGTGGCCGTCGATACCGGCAAGCGATCCCTGTCATCGCAGGCCGTGGAAGAAGCGAGAGAAGCGGCCCAGGCGAGTGCCGTAGCATCTGCCGACTCTGCGATTGAAGCCCAATCTGCGGCATCTAATGCGGCGGAAGAATTCCAGGCGATTTTCGATGCAGATCAAGCAGAGCGAGAGACTGAATTCAACGCGTTCATGGCATCTCTCGGCTATGAGTCTACATACCTGGTCTACGGCCCCGGTGTCATCGTCGAGCGTCAGACCCAGCTTATTCAGCGTGAGGGCGAGCTGTACCGAGTCATGAACGCATCAGACATTCCGCTTAACTTGACTGGAACCTGGTCCAGTGATTCGCCGAAGCTTCAGGCTGTCGGGGATGCAGCGCTAAGATCAACTCTCGCTAGTGCCGAAGGAGCCGGTCATGTGGGCTATGGATCTAGGACGGTGGGTGATCGGCTTGGAGACACTGTAAACCCCAAGGATTTCGGTGGCGTATGTGACGGCGAGAGATATCCGCTATCCGATCGGTTCGCTACCTTGGCGGCGGCCCAGGCGGTCTACCCGCACGCCACGTCTCTGACCAATACCATCGACTGGGCCGCGTTCCAGGCGGCACTCAATACTGGCTTGCCTGTTCGGTACAGCGGAACCCCATTAATCAACAAGGAACTGAAAGCAGTTCCTGGTAACGTAAGCATTACCGCCGAGCCCGGGGCACTCATCGACGCTACAGCAAGCGACTTTGTAGGCGTGAACGCCATCAGCTGCACGGGCTCAATCACTCAGATTGCATCTCTGGCATCCAACGTCACCGCGGGGTCTCATGCGCTTCCCTTTGCGACACCGCACGGCCTCGTCCCTGGCGACTGGATTTGCATCTGGAACCCAGTTGGCACCAGTTTCTCGGCGTTCCGCAGCTATTACCATGCGGGCGAATGGGTGCGCGTGGACAAGGCTCCTACGACGACGACAGTGAATCTAACGGGAAGCCTGTACGCCGATTACTTGGCTGCAGGCGTGCAGATTTACAAACTTGCAAAAAACGATGTGACGCTAATCGATGTTTACGTCCGTAGCGGAACGACTGCCACCAACACAATTTTCCTCGAGTCGATCACCAGGTTGAGAACTCGAGGTCTCCGCGCAAACGCGCAAGGTGAGGCGGGTATTGTGATATCGAAAACGCCTGACGGGGTGCTGCTGGACGGGTCGGCATTCAACCCCGGCACCAATGGAGATGATTACGGGATCATCACAGCGAACTCACAAAACATCCTGGTATCTGGTGGCCAGTACCACGCGCGCCGACACGGCTTTGCAATGGGTGGATATGCAGGACCAGGATGCGTGCCTTGTCGGAACGTGGTTGTCAATGAAGCCACGATCACAAATGATCAGGCATCGGGCGTGCACGCCGCTGACATGCACGGAAACTCCGAAAACTGCTGGTTTGTAAACTCTCACGTACGTGGCGGCGGCACTTGGCAGGGCAAGAATAATGGCTTTGTTGGTGGCAGTATTAGCGGAATGGATATCGGCTGCGTTATTTATTCGTCTGAAATGCTCGGCGGCAACTTCACGCTTGATGGTGTCGCGCTCTCCACGTTCAATAACCCACAAAGCACGGGTCGCGGGATCATTGACGTCGGCGGCCAGAACGATGCGCTCACAGCCAAGACCGACGGTCCGGTCAACCTTATCGTTAAAAACTGCACGCTGAATGGGAAAAACCTCACCAACTTAACGTTCTTCTTGCTGTTTCGAAATGCAGGCTCAGTGAACAAAATCAGTTACGACATTAATGGCGTAAATTTCAACGTGAACAATATGGGCTTCGTAACTCGAAGCGCGCTTGATTCCGGCACAGCGTCTTCAAATGGGTTCTCGATACAAGGCCTGTCAGGCAACTTGCCACAGGGGATCGCACTGCATGGCGCATCGTCGGGCACTTACACATCGATGCCTCACCGCCTGCCTGGGCTTACCTACACGCAGACCGTGACGACATCAACATCGGCAAGCTTCGTGATAGGCACGCCTATTGCTTACAGATACACGTATCCAAAGGTGCCAGCTGTTGTGGTGAGTACATCAAAAATCACGTTTATCGGGTCTATCACGCCAATTGCTGGCGCTGATCCAGACACCGAAACAGGATTTACTCCATCCATCAGGACTCCGAACGCTAGCAATTTCTCTGCTGCCGTCGCGGTCAAGTTGAATTGCGTGGTTGGGTTGTCGGAGTTTTAAGTGGTAAGCGGCCGGTCCACCGGCCGCAGTTTCAGGCGGGCTGACGCACGATAGCTGAACGAGATTTGAATTCACTGGAGGCCATGCCTAGGGCGACGGCCACCAGTGGATAAGCAAAGTATTTGCCGAAGATCAGCAGCACGATGGTGGCAGCGAGCATGCCCAGGCACAGCGCCGTGCCGCGGCTTCTGTCGCCGTAGATCAATGCGTTCACAGCGAATCGTTTTGTTGGCGAGTAAATCAACAGAAGGAAATACACGAAACCGAAAATTCCAAGTTCCTGCCACGCGGACAGGATGTTATGGATGTAGTAACCCGGTTCGTAGTTCCCGTAGTCCCCGAACACAGGGCTTTCAAGTATCTTTTCAAAGCCCTCTCTAGATATTTCATCCCTTACATTTGACGACTCGTCTTTAGACAGATCCATCAGTTGGGTGATTCGGTTGTCTGCCATTTCTGGATCAATTGAAGCTACTGCTACTAGGGCTATAGCCGCCAATGCAATGGCAACTATTGGCGTTACAATTCTGTACTTAGAGGCAGACGCTTCGAAGACAAGAAAGAATATAACCAGTCCTACAAACTCACTTCTTGCACTGTTCAAGTAAAGACAGATCATGCCGAGAGCAAAAAATACATTCCTGTAAAGTCGCGACTTTGTTTTTCCGATTGTGAGAGCAAGTGGGCAAATGTACGCAATCGCAAAGGTTTGATAGCTTGCAACGCTTTCCGGTGTTTCCGACAAAAGCTCAATGGAGAAGCGACCGCCAGTAGAAAGGTAAAGTATGGTTGCGCTCATTAACAGTGTTGAAACTGTTACTGTCTTTTTAAAAGTTTCATCTGTGATGTTTATGCTTTTGAATATATAAAAGCATACGAGCAGGTTTATGAATAGCAGGAAGTTAGATTGCGCATTCTCCACATGATAACCATTTATGTAGCTTATGGCTGATATGGAGCCGAACAAAAGCATGAATGCATAAAAGTGCAAGTCGTACTTTTTAACCTTCTTGTCTTTCATTGTTGCGATTGCTGAATGCGCCAAAAAAACCGACAGGAGCGCAGCACCCACGAAGCTTATATAGCCGCCAAGGACATGCGGTATGTACCCAATCCCGGTGCCAACGTGGTAGAAAAAGGCGCCAGGGAATAGCAGCACGAAAGCAAGCACGGCGAATTTTTCAATTTTCGTGGGCGTTATGGTGGTCGACATGTCCGTTGCTCCCGGTCTTCCGTGGGTGAAGCGAACCTGCATTATTGCAGGTTTCTCGCGTAGCTTGTTGTGCAGCCTGGCTTGGTCACTTTATAGATAGCCCCGTACTCAGCAGCCTTGGCTGGAGGGATTTTTGACAGCGACGAATCTGTTGCCGTCCAGGCCCTCAGGTTTGAAGTGGTCACATACAGCGAGCCTTCAAACGGAACCATGGCGGTAATGCGCTGACCGAAGAACGCCGGGTTTAGGTCGTCGTCTGGTCGGTACGAATGGGGGATGAAGGGTTCGTCTTCTTCTACGCTGAAAAACCTGTTGAAGAATACCCACTTCCGGGCTAAATGGTCATACCGCCAGACCTCCCCCTTTGGCCAATACCCTACAAACAAATCTCCACAGTAAGAGGCCATCGTCTGCGCCTCATAGCCCATACGCTTATCTGCAAGCTCTGCAATTTTTGGCGGGGTCATGTCCGAGGGTTTTAGCTCGTAGCCATCAAACTCATACAGACGGCCCGTCGGCCACTCTCCCAGGAAAACCCGGCCCTGATAGTTTATTGAGCTGTAAAACTGTATCCCCCTGGGCGCGGACAATGCCGAGGGCTCTGAACCGGCGCATGTGTAAATGTCGTCACGCATTGACATTCTGCACCACTTGCCATCTTTGAAAAGAAGGGCGTCACCGTAGTTTGTTATGGATAGTACGGAGTCTTTATTTTTTGCGTAGACGTATGGGTAAGTGCCCTGTAGAAAATCAATCGTTGGGCACCCACCATCACCCAGCAGCGGGCAGGCTGAAATAGTCCCTGCATAAGAATCGTAGTCGAATATATAGTTTTCAGTTTTGTATGTGTTGTCAGAAGATATCTTTGAAGTGTTGTAGATGCCTAACCAATTTCTCTTGTAGCTAACGCTGTTGCCTCTGTCCTCAAAGTACAAGTGTCCACCGTCGACGAAGGCGTATCCTGTGTGAAAATCTGGTGCTGGTTTATTTATTTTCTTTATTGAAAATCTTTTGTTGCTTTCAATAAATTTATGAGTGCCGCCGGGCGCACTCGGTGAGTATGTTTGCCAGTGCTCGACGGGGGAGATTGTTTGTTTCTGCGGGTCGACTGCCTCAGTATTGGCATGTGCGCCCAGTGAACTGGTAGTAGCCAATGTAACAGCCAATAATCTAAAGCACTTTTGCGTACGTCTTAACACTGCCTAATCCATCGGTCGTAATTTATTTTTCCGCTCGGCCTGCCTCATGAGGCAAAGGCTGAGTCGTTCGCGCTGCCTTCCTTAGCATTCTTTTCACTGAAACAGCCATGTTCCCAGCGGCGGCATTCTACAAGCGAACGCCGGGCGTGTCAGGTTTGCGGTTTGGTGTTCGTCGGCAGGACGCCGGGAAGGGTAAGTCAAAAAGGCTCAGTGACTTTTCGAGTGACTTCGTAAATTACGGTTCCGCACTGTTATGCATCGTTGCAGCGAGCGACAGTCGCGAAGCCTTGTATTTAGCGGGCTGTAGAGGTGTCCGCTTGCATGGGGTGCTAGGGGTCGAGTGTTCGAATCACTCCGTCCCGACCATATTATTCAATGACTTAGCCCAATCTACCCAGGTTGGGCTTTTTCATGCCCAAAAAATATCCCACGACTGCCACCCGTGCTCACGCCCATGCGCTACGCAACGGCAATGGATAAGCCAATCAAAGCGTCCCCTGTGCCCTGTACAACCCTGATCGGCTAGCCGGCGTGCTCGACTGAAACGGCAGGTGTCTCCACTGCTTGGTGTGGCTTGATACATCGCGTCGGCGGCTTTAGCGAGAAGCGCTCCGACGGTGCTGTCGTTGTGGGGGCAGAGCAGTAGGTTGGCTCATAAACTGCTGGCGGCGGTTTTGAGATCCGCTGCTGACGCGAAGTCTGCTAGGCGAAGGCAAAATATTGGCGATGAGGCATGTTCACCGCGGATTTTCCACCAGATCCTTTTTACGGCGCGCATAGCCATCGACAAAAAATAGGGGTGAAGCCTGTCCCTTTTTTTCACCTCGCCTGTCATTCCAGGCAAGTGAACATAATCGAGAGCTTCCCCAATGCCCGTCGTCCGCCCCTTGCGCTTGCGCCCGTTGCTGAAACTGAGTTTGCTGTTGAGCCTGAGTACCAGCCCGTTGTTCGTCCCCGTCAGCTATGCCGAAGACAGCGCGCCGCGCCGCAGCTACCAGGTGCCGGCCGGCAGCCTGAGCGCGGCGTTGACCCGGTTTGCCGGGCTGGCGGGGGTCAATCTGTCGGTGGCCCCGGCGTTGGTCAGCGGGCGTAGCAGCCAAGGCCTGACCGGCGAGTATGGTGTGGAAGAGGGCTTTGCGCGCCTGCTGCAAGGCTCCGGCCTGCAGCTGCAACCCATGGGCGAGCAGGCCTACATGCTGGTGCCCCAGCCGGATGGCAGCAGCCTTGAACTGGCGCCCACCTCCATCCTCGGCACCACCGGCCTGTATGACGGCGACAGCTATGCCGGCGGCCAGGTGGCGCGACGTGGCTCCCAGGGCTTGCTGGGCACCCGCGACTTTATGGAGACGCCCTTCAGCATCACCACCTACACCCAGGACACCGTAAAAAACCAGCAGGCGCGCACCTTGGGCGACCTGATCGCCAATGACCCCTCGGTACGCGCCACCAACCCGGCCGGTGGGCGCTATGAGCAATTCACCATCCGTGGCTTCAGCCTGTTCAACAGCGACGTGGCTTACAACGGTCTGTACGGCGTACTGCCGACCTACAGCATCGATATGGAAATGGCCGACCGCGTCGACATCCTCAAGGGGCCGACCCAGTTGATCAACGGCATATCGCCGCGAGGCAGCGTGGGCGGCGGTATCAACGTGGTGCCCAAGCGCGCCACCGACAAGGACATCACCTCGTTCACCGGCACCTGGGCCTCCGACAGCCAGGCCGGCGGCGCGGTGGATGTGGGCCGGCGCTTTGGCGAGGATAACCAGTTCGGCCTGCGCTTCAACGGCGTGAAGCAGTCCGGTGATACCGAGTGGGATCACCAAAGCGTCGACCGTGAAATGGCCGTGCTCGGTCTGGACTTCCGTGGTGAGCGCCTGCGCCTCTCCACCGATATCGGCCACACCGAACGCGACACCGACGCGCCCCAGGAGCGCGTGCAAGTCGCCGCCGCCGCGCCGGTGCCCCGGGCCAGCGATGTGCGCCGCAACTATGCGCAATCCTGGAGCAAGGCACGCACCAACGACACGTTCGGCACGTTCAACGGCGAGTTCGATCTGAGCGATAACGTGATGCTCTATGGCGGCGTCGGCGTGCGCAAAAGCAACCACGACTTCCTGCGCCACGCGGTGTCCGTCACCAACGCGGCCGGTGCCTTCAGCGTGCAGCCTCGGGACTTTACCCGCGATGAAAACGTACGCACCGCCACCGCCGGCGTGCGCAACTGGTTCCACACCGGGCCGGTGAGCCATGAGGTCAACCTGGCGGCCAGCTACTTCTATATGGACTTCACCAATGGCGGCGCGCGTTATGCGGCGGCACCGAGCAACCTGTACGACCCGGTGCAAACGCCGACACCTTCGACGCCTACGCGCCAGGACGCCAAGGTCTACACCGAAAACAAGTTCAGCGGCCTGGCGTTGTCCGACACCCTGGGCTTTTTCGATGATCGCCTGTTGCTCACCCTCGGTGCGCGCTGGCAGCGGGTCAAGGTCGACGACTGGAGCAATGGTGTCAAAGGCGACACCGCCTACGACGAAGAAAAAATCTCGCCCTCGGGCGGTCTGTTGTTCAAAGCCACCGACAAACTGTCGCTGTATGCCAACTACATGGAAGGGCTGAGCCAGGGCAAGATCGCGCCATCCACCTCGGTCAATGAAGATCAGATCTTCGCGCCGTTCATCAGCCGCCAAGTGGAAGTGGGCGCCAAGTACGACGCCGGTGCATTCGCGGTGACCGCCGCCGTGTTTCGCATCAAGCAGCCGGCCTACGAGACCAACGCCACCACCCGCGTGTTCGGTCCCAATGGCAAGCGCCAGAACGACGGGGTGGAGCTGAGTGTATTCGGCGAGCCGCTCAAGGGCGTTCGCCTGCTGGGCGGCGTGATGTATATCGACAGCGAACTGAAAAACACCACTAACGGCACCTTCGACGGTAACCGTGCGCCGGCCACGCCCAAGTACAACGTCAACCTCGGGGCCGAATGGGACGTACCGACCCTCGAAGGCCTGACCCTGACTACCCGCGGCATCCACTCCAGTTCCCAGTACCTGGACCAGTCCAACGTCAAGGAAATCGACGCCTGGAACCGCATCGACGTCGGCGCCCGTTACGCATTCAAGGTGGACGACAAACACATCACCCTACGCGCCAACGTGGAGAACGTCGCCGACAAACGCTACTGGAGCTCGGCAGGGGCTTCGGACGACAGCGAGCCGGGGCTGACCCTGTCGACACCGCGGACGTATCTGCTGTCGGCTACCGTCGACTTTTAACGCCCGGCGCGGGCTGCAACGGGTTAAGCAAAAGGGTAAGCGCCGTCGGACTGCCTGACCGAGCGCTCCTCCCCAGCGTGTTACTGGCACTGTTCTGCTCACAATCGGTGCCATCTGTGAGCCATTTGGTAGCACGCCTCCACACACGGCAGCCCTTGTTAACCGACGGGGCGTGCCGCTGTTTCGTGCAAAATCAGTCTCTTAAACATCGCCTGGTGCATCTGGCACATATCCTGCTGTGTTTGTATTCGTGGATAATTGGATACAAAAATACAAAAGGTGACGCTGATGCAATTTGCTCCCGCTTACGTTGACCGTCAGCCGCTGACCGCCGAGGAGGAGGCTTACAACTTCCTGCTTGACGCCATCTGCAGCGGTCGCTTGCGCAAGGGCGATCGCCTGATCGCCGAAGACATCGCCAGCGAGATCGGCATGAGCCGTATGCCGGTGCGCGAAGCGTTTCGCCGTCTGGATGCCCAAGGGCTGGTAACTTTGCGTCCCAACCGTGGCGCGATTGTCAGTGGCCTGGACATTGATGAGTTGCACGAAGTCTTCGAGATGCGCAGCGCCCTGGAAGGGCTGGCGGTACGCGTGGCGGTAGGCCGCATCGGCGAGCGTCAGTTGGCGGCGCTGGAGCGTCTGCTGGATGAAATGGATGACTACCGCGATGAGAGCGCCGAGTGGGTCAGCCGACACCGCGCCTTCCACGAATACCTGTGCAGCCTCAGCGGCAGGCCGCGTTTGATGAAGCAGATTTCGGCGCTGTATTCCCTGGTCGAAGCGCCGATGCGGCTGTGGCTGCAGCACGGCGAAAAACCCCTAAGCGCGCGTCAGGAGCACTCGGTGATTCTGGAAGCGATTCGTGCCGGCGATGCCGCGCGCGCCGAGGCCGTGGTGCGTGAGCACATCGAAGGCACCGTGCCGGCCCTGATCCAATTCCTGCAAACAGAACAATAAGAACCACTGTGTTTTGACGTTGAGTCCTGCCCCGTTTTTCCACGAACTGGAGTGTCTGGTCATGCATAAACACCGCGCCTTGCTGGTGGCTGTCTCCCTCGGTCTGTGCACGCAATGGGCCGTTGCCGCGCCCAAGGTGCCGGAGCGATTGCGCAACGTCGACAAACTCACTTATTGCTCAGGCATGGATTCACCGCCCCTGGTCTCCTTCGATGAGTCTCAGAAACCCCGGGGGCTTACCGTGGACCTGGGCTTGGAAATCGCCAAGCGCCTGGGCGACAAGCAGGTGCAGTGGAAGGTGATTCCGTTCTCCGGGCTGGTGCCGGCGTTACTGGCCCAGCAATGCGACATGATCGTTGATCAGCTGTTCGACAAGCCCGAGCGGCGGCAAGTGATCGACATCGTCAACTACATGTATTCCAGCCAAGCGGTGGTGGTGCCCAAGGGCAATCCCAAGGGCATCAAGACGCTGGACGACTTGTCCGCGCACAAAGTGGCTGTGCTCAACGGCTCCACTATCAAAACCCTGCTGGACACGCAGAACGACAGCCTGACCAAAGCCGGCAAGCCACCGATGAAACTGGTGGTGTACAACACCGACACCGACGCCTTTCAGGCCCTGCGCATCAGCCAGGTGGACGCCTACGGCACCACCGTGGAAACCGCCGGTTATTACGCGGCGATGGCCCCGGACCTGTTTCAGGAGGGAGTGCCTGCGTTCAGCCGCATCCTCACCGGCCTGGGCATACGCAAGGATGACCCGCAACTGACGGCCGCCGTGCAGCAGGTGATCAGCGATATGCGCAGCGATGGCAGCTATGTGCAGTTACTGAACAAGTGGCATGTCAGCAGCGACACACTCGACTGAGGTCCGCCGCGATGAACTTCAATTGGGATGTGTTCTGGCAGTACCTATTGCAGCCCAGCGGGGTGTACCTCACCGGGCTGTGGTTGACCTGCCTGATCAGTGTGCTGGCCATGGCGTTGGGGTGTGTGCTGGGCCTGGCGGCGGCGCTGTTGCGGCTGTCCGGCAACCCGTTGCTGCACCTGCCGGTACGCTTTTATGTGTGGCTGATGCGCGGCACGCCGTTACTGGTGCAGATCGTGTTTCTGTACACCGCATTGGCGGCGGGCGGGATTTTCCGCTTCGAGGACATCGAGCTGTTCGGCTTGATCGTCCCCGGTAATATCCAGGCGGCGATCATTGCCCTGGGCCTGAACGAAGGCGCGTACATGGCCGAAATCATCCGCGCCGGTATCGGTGCGGTGGACAAGGGCCAATACGAAGCCGGACGTTCCCTGGGCATGGGCTTCGCCAAATTGATGCGGCGCATTGTGCTGCCCCAGGCCTTTCGCGTGATCGTGCCGCCCCTGGGCAATGAGTTCAACGTGATGCTCAAGAACACCACCTTGGTCAGCGTGATCGGCGTGCAGGAGCTGCTGCTCAGCACTCAGATGATCACCTCGGCGACGTTCCGCGTGTTCGAGTTGTACCTGGTGGTCGCGTTGTACTTCCTTACGCTGACCACGCTGTGGGGCTTTTTCCAGCGCTGGCTTGAAGTGCGCTTCAGCCAGTCCGACCGGCCGTCTGCACCGCCGCCGGCAGCCAGCCGCATGTTCGGTCGCAGTACCTTGAAACTGCTGAGGGGACGTTAACCATGGCGCATCAAAGTGAAGAACTGATCATTGAGGCGCTGGATATCCACAAATCGTTCGGCGCGTTGCAGATCCTCAAAGGCATCTCCCTGCAAGTGCGGCGCGGCGAAGTGGTGGTGCTGATCGGCGCCTCCGGTTCCGGCAAGACCACGTTTATCCGCTGCATCAACCTGCTGGAGGACATCCAGGCCGGGCGCATCCGCGTCAACGGCCGCGCCATGGGCTACCGCGAACGCAGCGACGGCAGCCTGGTGCGCGATTCGGAGCGCAACATCGCCCGTCAGCGCCGCGACATCGGCATGGTGTTCCAGCGGTTCAACCTGTTCCCCCATATGACCGCGCTGGAAAATATCATCGAGGCGCCGATCCAGGTGCTGGGCACCCCGCGTGCCGAAGCGTTGGAACAGGCGCGCGGTTTGCTTGCGCGGGTGGGCCTGGCGGACAAGGCCAGCCACTACCCGTCGATGCTCTC
Organism: Pseudomonas rhodesiae; assembly: GCF_007858255.1. Classification (GTDB taxonomy): domain Bacteria; phylum Pseudomonadota; class Gammaproteobacteria; order Pseudomonadales; family Pseudomonadaceae; genus Aquipseudomonas; species Aquipseudomonas rhodesiae. The sequence goes on from NZ_VFEU01000011.1 coordinate 168,588, forward strand.
CGGGGGCCAGCAGCAACGGGTAGCGATTGCCCGCGCGCTGGCAATGAAACCCCAGGCCATGCTGTTCGACGAACCCACCAGCGCCCTTGACCCGGAAACCGTCGGCGAAGTGCTGCAAGTGATGAAGGAACTGGCCGAGGAGGGCATGACCATGGTGGTGGTGACCCATGAAATGGGCTTTGCCCGTGAGGTGGCTGATCGCGTGGTGGTGCTCGATCAGGGCGAACTGATTGAGCAAGGGCCACCGGAACAGATCTTCAGCCATCCCAGCCACCCGCGTACCCGAGCGTTTCTCAGTCGCGTGCTCTGAACGCACGCCAACCCCCCGTATTCAAGAGCCTTTGCCATGTTGAATTTCTCTGCCCATGAGTACCCCTATCCGTCGCAACGTCAAAGTGTGTTCGCCCATCGCGGCATGGTAGCCGCGTCCCAGCCCCTGGCCGCTCAGGCCGGTATTGAAGTCATGCAGCAGGGCGGCAATGCCATCGATGCCGCCATCGCCACGGCGGCGGCGCTCACCGTAGTTGAACCCACCGGCTGCGGCCTGGGGGGCGATGCGTTTGCGCTGGTCTGGTGCAAAGGCCAACTGCACGGTCTGAACGGCAACGGCCATGCGCCGGCAGCGTTGAGTATCGAGGCGGCCAAGGCAGCCGGCTACGAGCGTATGCCGCTGTACGGTTGGACGCCGGTGACAGTGCCTGGCTGCCCGTCGGCCTGGGCGGAACTGTCGCAACGCTTCGGCAAGTTGCCCTTCGCTGCGCTGCTGCAACCGGCCATCCGCTTGGCACGGGATGGTTTTCCAGTGTCGCCGGTGGTTGCCCATCAATGGCAACTGGCCGTGAACGAATTCAGCCCCCATCGCGACCCGGTGCTCGATGCCTGGTTCGACACTTTCCTCATCGATGGGCGCGCGCCCAAAACCGGCGAGATATTCCGCAATGCGGCCCAGGCCCGCACGTTGGAGGAACTGGCCGTCACGCGCTGTGAAAGCCTGTATCGCGGCGCCCTGGCCGAGCGCCTGGACGCGCATGCCCGCGCCACTGGCGGTTACCTGCGCGCCAGCGATCTCAAGGATTACCGCGCCCAATGGGTGGAGCCGATCCACATTAACTATCGCGGCGTCGACGTCTGGGAGATCCCCCCCAGCGGCCAGGGGCTGGTCGCGCTGATGGCGCTGAAAATCCTCGAAGGTTTCCACTTCGATCACCGCGACAGCCCACAGACCTGGCATCGTCAGCTTGAAGCCATGAAGCTGGCCTACAGCGACGGCCTGCATTACATCACCGACCCGCTGCACATGCGCATGGCGGTGGACGACCTGCTCAGCGACCGCTACAGCAGCCGTCGCCGCGCGCAGATCGGCGAGCAGGCGCAACCGCCCAAACCTGGCGACCCGCACGCCAGCGGCACGGTGTACCTGGCCACCGCCGACGCCGAAGGCAACATGGTCTCGTTCATCCAGAGCAACTACCACGGCTTCGGCTCCGGCGTGGTACTGCCCGACAGCGGCATCGCCCTGCAGAACCGCGGCCAGGAGTTCAGCCTCGACGCCACCCACGCCAACTGCCTGGCTCCCGGCAAGAAAACCTTCCACACCATCATCCCCGGCTTCCTCACCCAGAACGGCCACGCCCTCGGCCCATTCGGTGTGATGGGCGGTTACATGCAGCCCCAGGGGCACGTGCAGATGGTGATGAATCTGGTGGACTTCGGCCTCAACCCGCAGGCCGCGCTGGATGCACCGCGCTGGCAATGGTTGGGCGATATGAATGTCGGCGTCGAGCACGGCGCTTCTCGCGAGTTGGCCAATGCCCTGGCGCGGCGCGGTCACCAGGTGCAGATCGCCAGCGACCTCACCGATTACGGGCGCGGGCAGATCATCCTGCGCGACCCACACAGCGGGGTGTTATGCGGCGGCACCGAGCCGCGGGCGGATGGGCATATCGCGGTGTGGTAAAACGCACTATTTGCGGCTCATGGGCATTTTGGATAGGGTGCATACCTGCCCCCCCAGGATGCCCCCATGACCGATCCCGCTGCTAAAACCCGTCGCGCCCCCAAAGGTGAAAAACGCCGCGAAGAGCTGCTGGACGCGGCCTTGCAGGTGTTTTCCCGCGAAGGTTACAGCGGCGCGTCCGTGGCGCGGGTGGCGGCGGTTGCCGGTCTCTCGGTGGCGGGGTTGCTGCATCACTATCCCAGCAAGATCTCGTTGCTGATGGGCGTGCTGCAACGGCGTGACGAGATTAATCAGCGGATCGCCGATCAAGTGCGCGCCGAGAAGACGCTGTGCGGGTTGCTCGGCAGCCTGCGGGCGATCAATGCCGCGAACGCCAATGCGCCGGGGGTAGTGCGCGCGTTCACCATTCTCAATGCCGAAAGCCTGCTCGATGCACAGCCGGCCTGGGCCTGGTTCCAGCAACGCTATGAGGGGATCCAACGACGTTTGCAGGGACAGTTCGCCGATCTCGTGGCGGCGGGAGAAGTGCGCAGCGATGTGGACATCCCTGGGCTGGTGGAAGAAATCCTGGCCATGATGGATGGCCTGCAAATCCAGTGGCTGCGGTTTCCCGAGCGGGTGGACCTGGTGGCGCGCTTCGATACCTACCTTGCGCGGGTCGAAGCGGCCATCAGAACCTGAGCCGAACGCGGGTCAAGTGTGGTAGGGCGCAAGCCCAGCCACACCCGGCCGCGCTGGATCAGTTACCTGCAGCGCTGCCCTGGCTGCTGTCATCACTCATGTCATAGCCATCACCGTCGCTGGTGCCGCTGTCGCCTTGGTTTTGATGCAGCACGCCGCCGGTCTTGACCGTCGATTCACGCAACGTCGAGTTCAGCGCCGAACGTGGCAGCGGGTTGCTGGTGCCGGTCGACAGTTCCTGGCGGAACGGGTTGACCAGCTTGGCGTTCAGGCGAATGTCCTGGGACGACGCGCCCACCGACAGGGTGAAACTGTCGGCGTCCACCACCCAGTGCTTGCTCGCCACGTCGTAGTAGGCCAGCGAGCGGTCATTGAGCTCGATGGTGACGCGCTTGCTTTCGCCCGGCTTGAGGAACACTTTTTTGTAGCCCTTGAGTTCCTTCAGCGCGCGTTCGACTTTCGGGTTGTTCTGCCCCACATACAATTGCGCCACTTCGGCGCCGCCCACCTTGCCGGTGTTGGCCAGGTCGAACGAGACTTTGATCGGCGCACCGGCCACCGCCACCCCAGGGGTGACGCTGATATTGCTGTAGCCAAACGTGGTGTACGACAAGCCGTAGCCGAACGGGTAGAGCGGTTTGATGCCCTTTTTCTCGTAGCCGCGATAACCCAGGAACAGGTCGTCCTTGTAGCTCATCTCGTCCAGGGTTTCCTGGTTGTCGAACTTGGGGAAGGTCGCGTAGATCGGGTTGTCTTCGATATTGCGTTCGATGCTGATCGGCAGTTTGGCCGACGGGTTGACCTTGCCCAGCAGGATCTCCGCCAACGCCTGGCCACCGTTCTGTCCAGGGTAGAACGCATGCAGCGCGGCCGGCACCTGATCGACCCAGTCGCTCATCTTCAACCCGGTGCCGCCGTGCAGGGTGACGACGGTGTTCGGGTTGACCTTGGCGATGCTCTGAATCAGCAGGTTCTGATATTCCGGCAGATCGAAGCTGTGGTCGAAGCCTTCGCCTTCGTACTCGTTGCTGTTACCGGCCGCGACCAGTACCGCGTCGTAGTTGGCCAGGTCCTTCGGCGCCACCAACGAAGCCCAGCTCATCTGCACGCCCACCAGGCCGCCCATGGTCGAGAGGTAGCCATTGCGACGCGAGTATTCCAGCTTGATGTCGACCGGTTTGCCGGCCTCCAGCTTGACCTTGGCAAACACCGGAATGGTCGGCGGGATGCTGTTGTTGGGCAGCGGCTTGCCGTCGCCGTTATCGAGGACTTTCTGGCCGTTCACGTACAGGCGCACCGCACCGTCGGCGCGCACCTTGAACACCTGCTCGCCGCTGACCGTCGGGGTAATCTGGCCGCTGTAGCGGATCGATGTGGCGGCGGTGTCGCCGTTGACCGGCAGGCTGTCGGTGGACCAGTCCAGGTCGACATGCTGGTCGGTGCGGCGCGCGGCCGGATCGCCGGACCAGTTGGCGTTGCTGAAGAACTCGGTCTTCAGGCCCTTGACGGGGTTGCCGTCGCTATCGGCGTGGGTCCAGCTCGAGGTGGCCGGGTCCAGGGACAGGCCGTCGATAAACTCCACCTTTGCGCCCGGCGCCAATTGCTGCAGGCCGCTCAGCTCGCTGATGTAGTTGGCTGCCATCACGTTGGCACTGCCGAAACCGGTGGGCGGCGCGTACTTGGCGAGGCTGCCGACCACGGCGATGCGCTTGACCTTCTTGGCATCCAGCGGCAGCAGGTTGTTCTGGTTCTTGAGCAGCACAATGCCTTCGCGCGCGGCATTCAGCGCCACGCGATTGCTGGTGGCGCTGTTCATATTGTGGCTGGTCAACGGTGCCTTGCTGTCGAACTTGTACAGGTAGATCTGCTTAAGGATGCGCCGCACTTTGTCATCAATGGTCGCGCTGCTCAGTTCGCCGCTGTCCAGGTACGGCTTGAGCACCGTGCTGTTCATCTGGTAGCCCATCATGTCCAGATCGGTGCCGGCCTGGGCTGCGGGCAAGCCATCGACCACCGCGTTGTAGTCGCTCTGCACAAAGCCCGGATAGCCCCATTCGGTTTTCAGAATGTCGTGCATCAGGTGCTTGTTCTGGCAGGCGAACTCGCCGTTCACTTTCTGGAAGGCGCACATCATCATCGCGACTTTGCTGTTCTTGGACGCGGATTCGAACGGCGGCAACGTCATCTCGCGCAGCACGCGTTCGCTGATGATTTCATTGAGGTGGAAGCGGTTGCTTTCCTGATCGTTGGCGGCGAAATGCTTGGCATTGGCCCACACGCCACGGGACTGGATACCGTTGATCAACGCCGGGCCCAGGCTGGCGCCGAGGAACGGGTCTTCACCGGACAGGTACTCGAACGCACGGCCGCTGTACGGCATGCGGTACAGGTTCACACCGGGGCCGGTGACGAACTGATAGCCGCCGCTGGCGGTGTCATAACCCAGCGCCCGGCCCAAGTCGATGGCGCGGCGCGGGTTCCAGCTGGCTGCCAGGTTCGGGCCCGACGGGTACACCACGCCCTGGGCATTGCCTTCGCTGGTGTAGCGCACGCCCACGCCACCGTCGGCGCCGTGGATCTGTGGAATGCCGTACTGGCTCAGGGGTTTGACGTCCCAGCCACCGATACCGCCGATGTAGGCAAGTTTTTCCTCCATGGTCATCTTCGCCAGGGTTTTATCCGCCGCTTTTTCCGCGCGGCTCATTCGGCCCTCGTCCAGCGCCGGGCTGGTGCCCGCATGCACTTGGGACACGGCCAGGGCCAGCAGGGCGAGCGCCGACTGCGCCCCGATCTTTTTGCGTTTACTCATGGGTCTCTCCGACAACAACAGTTCAATCAATAGGCGCGTTAAACAACAGGGTTTGCTGCGCGCTCATCACTTTTTCAAAGGCAATAGTTGCCCCTGATCGCAATTTTTAGCCGATGGCTAATTGCAACTACTTGGCGAAATTCGCGGACGTATTAGTTGGAAATTGTATTAATTATTCTTGTGGATGGTGTCTATGCGATATCACGCCATGGCATTTTGAATCGCAAAAACGTCACAATTAAGGCAATTCTTGCGCTTATAAGTCAAATAAAAGCTAATTTTTGCGAAAAATAAGAAATAATTCCTTACGTTTTGGAACTTACGCTAAACCTACAAGTCGATTGGTTTAAGAAAATATATGCAGTCATGGCGAACTAATGGCGTTGCCCGATGGTTCTAAAGTGCCATGTTTCATACAGGCTGTAACACTTCCTGCTTTGGTGTAGGGTCTTGAACTTAGTCAAGGCGCCACTTGAGCCGAACGCTGTTTTTTATCTGGAGAATATTTATGAAAGTTTCCCTGTTGGGTGCCGGTATTGTGCTGGGCGTTGCATTGAGTGGCGCGGCCATGGCCGCCGACTCCACCGATGCAGATGCCCAGTCTGGCGCTGCCGATTCCACGGTGCTGACCCAGACCCACGATGCCAAAGCCGCCAAGAAACAAAAGGCCGAAACCACCAAGGGCGGTCGCCCACTGAACAGCAGCCACCAGGCCGCGCCGAAAACCTCGAACTAACGGGAAAACCGATCGCCTGTGGGAGATGGCAAGCGCCATTCCCACAGGCCTGTTGAACATAGTCCCTCACATAGCCCCTCAGACCGTCACCCATGTCCAACCCTTCAACGCCCATCGATGCCTGCCAGACCCCCCTCCCGGAGACCGACCAGGTCTGCGCCTGGCTGATGCGGCACGCCGGCCTGAAAACCGTCGATCTGGAGCGCGCTCGCCGTCTGGCCCAGGCGTCCGCCGATGACGAATTGCTCGGCCTGCTCACGCGTCTGGGGCTGGTTTCCGAAGTCGAACTGGCGCGCGCCTGGGCTCAATTGCTGGGCGCGCCGCTGCTGTTGGCCGAGGCCGCGCCCGCGCTGCTTGATCCGTTACCGGTGTTGACCGAGCGCTTTATGCGTCATTACCAAGTGGTGCCGGTGGGGTGGCAAGAAGGCGGGCTGACGGTGCTGTCGGCCAACCCGGCGCAACGCTACGCGTTCCAGGCCCTGGCCTATGCCTGCGGCGTGCCGGTGTGGCTGGCGGTGGGGCCGCGCACCGAAGTCGATACCTTGATCGAGCGCTATTACGGCCAGGGCCGCTCGACCATGGGCACGTTGATCGAAAACCTCGATGAGCAGGGCGGCGCCTTGGAAGACATCGAACACCTCAAGGACATGGCCTCCGAAGCGCCGGTGATTCGGCTGGTCAACCTGATCCTGCAACGCGCCGTCGAGCAGCGCGCCTCGGACATCCATATCGAACCGTTCGAGAACCAACTCAAGGTGCGCTACCGCATCGACGGCGTGCTGTACGACGCCGAAGCGCCGCCGTCCAGCTCGTCGGCGGCGGTGATTTCCCGAGTAAAGATCATGGCGCGCCTGGACATCGCCGAGCGTCGCCTGCCCCAGGACGGGCGCATCATGCTGCGCATCCAGGGCAAGGAACTGGACCTGCGGGTGTCCACGGTGCCCACCAGTTTTGGCGAGTCGGTGGTGATGCGTTTGCTCGACCGCCAGACCGTACGCTTCGACTTCCAGAGCCTGGGCTTTGACGGCGAGCGCCTGCAAACCTTTCTCGACGTGCTGGAGCGGCCCCACGGCATTCTGCTGGTCACCGGCCCGACCGGCTCGGGCAAAACCACCACGTTGTACACCGCGCTGTCGCGGCTCAATACCGCCGAACGCAAGATCATCACCGTGGAAGACCCGGTGGAATACCAACTCGAAGGCATTAACCAGATCCAGGTCAAACCCGCCATCGGCCTGGATTTTGCCGGTGCGTTGCGCTCTATCGTGCGTCAGGACCCGGACGTGATCATGATCGGTGAGATCCGCGACCTGGAGACCTGCCGCATCGCGATCCAATCGTCGTTGACCGGGCACCTGGTGCTGTCGACCCTGCACACCAACAGCGCGGCGGCGAGTATCACGCGCCTGCTGGACATGGGCGTGGAGAGCTACCTGATCGCCTCGACGGTCAACGGCATCCTGGCCCAGCGCCTGGTGCGCCGCCTGGACCCAGCCACGCGCGTAGCCTTCGAAGCACCGCCTGAATTGATCGCGGAACATGGCCTGGATCGTCTGACGGACCGACGTCCGATTGTGCTCTATCGCCCCGGCACTGGTGGTTATCGCGGCCGTAGCGCCATCACCGAATTGCTGGTGATGAATGACGAACTGCGCAGCCTGCTGATGCGCCAGGCTGACGCTGCCACCCTCGAACAGGCGGCGCGCCGCAGCGGCCTGCGTACCCTGCACGAAGAAGGCTTGCGCCAGGCGCTGGCCGGCATCACCTCGCTGGAAGAAGTGCTGCGCGTCACGCGTGGGGAGGGCACGTGAGCCTGTTCAAATACCGCGCCCTCGATGCTCAGGGGGCGCCGCACAACGGCACGCTCGACGCGAAGGATCAACCCACCGCCGTGGCCCTGTTGCAAAAGCGCGGCCTGCTGGTGCTGCAGCTCGAGCCTGCGGGCCTCAGCGGCCTGCATAAAGCTCTGGGCCGTGGCCAGCTCAACGGCGCCGCCCTGGTCAGCTTTACCCAGCAACTGGCCACGTTGCTCGGCGCCGGGCAACCCTTGGAGCGCGCCCTCGGCATTCTGCTCAAGCAACCCGGCCAACCGCAGACCCGCGCGCTGATCGAGCGCATCCGCGAACAGGTCAAGGCCGGCCAGCCGTTATCCAAAGCCCTGGAAGCAGAAGGCGGGCAGTTCTCGCCGCTGTACCTGAGCATGGTGCGCGCCGGTGAGGCGGGCGGGGCCCTGGAAAACACCCTGCGTCAACTCAGCGATTACCTGGAACGCAGCCAGTTGCTGCGAGGCGAAGTGATCAACGCGCTGATCTACCCGGCGTTTCTGGTGGTCGGCGTACTCGGTTCCCTGGCGCTGCTGCTGGCCTATGTGGTGCCGCAATTCGTGCCGATTTTCACAGACCTCGGCGTGCCGATCCCGCTGATCACCGAAGTGATCCTGGGCCTTGGGCAGTTTCTCGGCGCCTATGGATTAGCCGTGCTGGCCGGTCTGATCGTAACGGTCTGGGTCCTGGTCGCGCGCCTGCGCGACCCCCAGCGCCGCGAACGCTATGACCGTCGCGTGCTCGGCCTGCGCGTTATCGGCCCGTTGCTGCAACGGGTCGAAGCCGCACGCCTGGCGCGCACCCTCGGCACCTTGCTCAGCAACGGCGTGGCCCTGCTGCAAGCATTGGTGATTGCGCGGCAGGTCTGCACCAACCGCGCCTTGCAAGCCCAGGTGGCCCAGGCCGCCGAGTCGGTCAAGGGCGGCGGCACCCTGGCCAGTGCGTTCGGCGCCGAGCCGCTGCTGCCGGACCTGGCTCTGCAAATGATTGAAGTCGGCGAACAGGCTGGCGACCTGGACGGCATGTTGCTTAAGGTCGCCGATGTGTTCGACGTTGAAGCCAAGCGCGGCATCGACCGCTTGCTAGCCGCGCTGGTGCCGTCGCTGACCGTGGTCATGGCGGTGCTGGTGGCGGTGATCATGCTGGCGATCATGCTGCCGCTGATGAGCCTGACCAGCAATATATGAACCCACAAGGACCCACTCCCATGCGCCATACCCGATTCAAACCCGCCCGCCGCCAGGGCGGTTTTACCTTGCTGGAAATGCTCGCCGTGATCGTGCTGCTGGGCATCGTCGCGACCATCGTGGTGCGCCAGGTCGGCGGCAACGTGGACAAGGGCAAATACGGCGCGGGCAAGGCCCAATTGGCCAGCCTGAGCATGAAGATCGAAAGCTATGGCCTAGACGTCGGCTCGCCGCCCAAGACCTTGCAGCAATTGGTCGAAAAACCCGCCAACAGCGCCGGCTGGGCCGGTCCGTATGCCAAGCCGTCGGACCTCAAAGACCCGTTCGGCCACGCCTTCGGTTACCGCTTCCCCGGCGAACACGGCGCCTTCGACCTGATTTTCTACGGCCAGGACGGCCAGCCCGGCGGCGATGGTTACAGTGCCGACCTGGGCAACTGGGAATAACCCATGCCCGCCCGCCAACGCGGCTTTACCCTGCTGGAAATGCTGGTGGTGATCGTGCTGATCAGCGTCGCGGCCGGCTTGGTGGGGTTTGGCCTGCAACAGGGCCTGCGCGCGGCCAAGGAACGCCAGGTGGTAGGGCAGATGGTTGAAGCGCTGCGCAGCACACGGGCGCGGGCGATTGTCAGCGGCGCCACGCAAAGCACGCTGTTCGACTTGAACACACTCAGCTTCCAAGCTCCGGATCGCCCACCCAAACACTGGCCCGCCGAGCTGCAAGTGACCCTGCACACCGCCGAACAGGCCGGCTCCGCGATTGAGTTCTACCCCGACGGCAGCTCCACCGGCGGTCATCTGCTACTGGCCCACGGCACGCGGCGTTGGCGCATCGATATCGGCTGGCTGACCGGCAGCGTGCAATCCAAGGCGTTGCCATGAAAAAACAAGGCGGTTTCACCTTGTTGGAAATGCTCGCCGCTCTGCTGTTGATGGCCCTGTGCAGCACGGTGCTGCTGGTCGCCTTTGGCCAAAGCGCACGTTCGTTGCTGCAAGTGACCCACAGCGACCGCCTCAGCCACGCCGCCCTTAGCGTGATGGACCAGGAAGCCTCCGGGCCCCTCGCCAACGGCGTGCGCCAGGGCGAACTGGACGGCATCGCTTGGCAGTTGCGTATCGCCCAACAACCCGGACGCCTCGGCCAGCCGCATTTGTTTCGCCTCGACCTGACCGTCAGCGAAGGCCCGCGCAGCGCGCAATTCAGCACCTTGAAATTGCGCGGAGCGAGCCTGTGAACACGCGACAACAGGGCTTCACCTTGCTGGAAATTCTTATCGTCATCAGCTTGCTGGGGGTGCTGCTGGTGCTGGTCGGGGGCGCGCTGCTGGGGGCCAATCGCGCGGTGCTCAAGGCTCAGCGGTATACGCTAAGCCTGGATGAAGTACGCGCGGCGCAGCAGTTTCTGCGTACGTCGATCAGCGAGGCGCTGCCCTTGGATGTCACCGAGGATGACAGCCAGACCGATGGCTTCTTTGTCGGCGGCGCTCAGCGCATGCAGTTTGTCGCAACCCTGCCCGGCGTGCTCGGCGGCGGCATCCAGCGCTTTACCTTGCAGTTGACCGGTGACCAGGCGCAGCGCGATTTGCAGGTGGCGTTCGCGCGGTTTGAGTCGCCGGCCCAGGTCAGTGTGCCGGCCTCGCGGGGCGAGCCGCAGGTGTTGCTCAGCGATGTCGAAGACCTGCAGATGAGCTATCGCGGCCTGTCGCCCAAGGGCCAGCCGACCGGCTGGCTCAGTGACTGGCCATGGTCGCGGCGCTTGCCCCAGGCGGTGCGGATCGCCGCGCGGGTCAACGGCCCAGTGCCGTGGGTGACCCAAGTGATTGCGCTGCGCCTGAACCTATCCAGCGGGGCCGCGGAATGATCCGTCATCAACGCGGCGTCGCGTTGCTGCTGGTGCTGTGGGTATTGGCGTTGCTCAGCCTGCTGCTGGGCGGCCTGGCCGGTTGGGTGCAACTGGAAACGCGTCAGGCGGCGTGGCATCGCCAGCACACCCAGGCGATGCTCGCGGCCGAAGCGGGTATCGCCCTGGCGATGCAGGCGTTCGCCGACCCGTTGCAGCGCAAACAGTGGATCGCCGATGGGCGCGAAATCCCATTGGTATTCGACGATGCGCAGCTTCGCGTCAGCCTGCGCAGCGAGCGCGGCAAGTTGTATTTGAACAGCGCCGAGGTGGCCGATTTTGCCCGCCTGGCCCTGGCCTGTGGTGCCAGCCAGGCCCAGGCCAACCAACTGGCGCGGGACCTGGAGGTGCGTCGTAACCAGGGCCTGGCGCCGTTTCGCGTGGTGGAAGAACTGCGACAATTACCGGGCATGACCCAGGCGCTGTACAGCGCACTCGTACCCGAGATCAGCCTGTGGAGCGGCCTCGACCGGCCTGACCCAGCCTTCGCCAGCGCCCTGATGCGCCGTGCCCTGAACCTGCCGCACCTGAGCGCGGTGGGCGCCGACCCCGGCGAGGTGCTGGTGATCGACAGCCACGCCGAACGGCCCGGCGGCTATCACGCCCGGTTGCAGGCCACCGTGTTATTGAGCCCCGCGCAAGGCAGCGCCCAACCTTATCGAGTACTCCGTTGGCAAGAATGAATGACTTCCTCGCGGCGCGCCTGCAGCCGCTTACGGCGCCTATCGCCCAGCGCTGGCGTGGCAGCCTGTTGCAACAGGGCTGGCGACTGTGGCTCAAGGAACTGCGTGGCTGCCTGCCGCGTTGGCTGTCGCTGCACGATATCCCGGACCGGCTCTACCACTGGCCACTGACCGCCGCCGTTTCGCCAGTGGTGGGGGAGGTGCGCCAAGTGTTGTTGCTGGCTCCGCAGGCGGTGCTGATGCAAACCCTGCGTCTACCACCGGCGGCGGCGCGCAATCTGTCCACGGTGGTGGGTTATGAACTGGATCGCTTTACCCCGTTCGATGCGGACCAACTGTACTTTGTCGCCCGCCAGGAGCGCCGTACGCCGACCCATGTCGACGTGACCGTGGTGGCGATTTTACGTGAGCGTCTGGACCAGATCCTCAGCGACTGCGCCGCCCTGGGGTTGCAGCCCCATTCCGTGGATGTGCAGGACGCTGGGGGCAACGCCCTGGGCGTCGACCTGTTGCCGCCGCCGCTGCGCCGCCGTCAGCGTCCGGCCGGCAAGGGCTTGCAGCGCAGCCTGCCGTGGCTGTGCGGCGCCTTGATGATCGGCGCCATGGTGCTGTGGCTCGATGACCGTCAACGGGTTTTGCAGGCCATGCAGCAGAGCGTGCGCGAGCAAAAAGCGCAAGTGGCCGACGTTCAAGCGTTGCGCCAGCAACTGCTTAATACCCGCGGCGCCGCGCAGTACCTGATCCGCCGCAAAATGGCGCAACCGCCGCTGTCGGCGCTGCTCAACGAACTGACCGCGTGCCTGCCGCCCGACACCTGGCTCGACCAGTTGGAAGTCAGCGACGGGGCCGAGGTGTCCTTCTCCGGCCAAAGCGCCAAGGCCAGCGCGCTGATCACTCGGATCAAAGGCTGCCGCAGCCTGGAAAACGCCCAGTTCGAAGGGGTGATCCAACCCGATGCGCAAACCGGCAAGGATCAGTTTTCCTTGCGAGCCCACCTGCACCAGGAGGCCGCTGATGCGCCGACCCCTGACACCCCGTGAACGCCGTGGCGCCGCCCTGATGGGCCTGGCTCTGGTACTCGGCGCCGTGTACTGGCTGTTGATCGACAGCTGGTTCGCCGGCCCCTTGCGCGCTATGGGCGAGCAAGCCGAGCAGTTACGCGAGCAACAACAACGCTACGCCGGGGTACTGCGCCAGGCCGATAGCCTGCGCCAACAGTTGCAGCAGGCGCGCCAGGACCCCACCAGCAGCACCAGCCTATTGCCCGGCGATGACCCCAGCGCGGTGGCCGCCGACTTGATGCAACGCATCGCCGACCTGATCAACAGCCGCGCCACTGTCGGCGGCGGTTGCAGCTTGACCCAACGCATGCCGATCACCCCGGAACAAGACAACAGCGAGCCCTATCGCCAGGTCAAAGTCAGCCTCACGCTTAATTGCGCCATCGAGCCGTTGACCGCGATTCTGCACGAGCTGGAATACCAGCGGCCGTTTCTGTTCGTTGATGAAATGAGCATCCGCCGCGCGCCGAACGCGCCGGCCAGTGGCGGTGCAGGCAAGCTGGTGGTGCACCTGTTGGTGCGCGGCTACCTGCAACCGGCGAGCGCGCGGCAGGTGCAGCCATGATCAGTGCATTGCGCCCCCTCGAATGGGTATTGCTCGGCGTGGCCGCGCTGTTGGGCCTGCTGATGGCCGGTATTCTCAGCAACATCGGTGACGCACCCCAGTGGCTGCCGGCGCCTGCGCCGGATGCGCGTACCCAGGCCGCGCCCAAGGTGCTGAATGCACCAAGTGCAAGTCTCGACAGCCTGGCCGGCACCTGGCAGGCGCCACTGTTCAGCCCGGATCGCAGCCCTGACCGCGCTGTCGGTCAGGCCGGTGTGTCCGGCTTGTCGAGCCTGGTGCTGACCGGCGTCCTTCTGGACGGCAACGTGCGGGTGGCGCTGCTCAAGCGCGCGGATGGCCCGCCGCTCAAAGTCCACCAGGGTCAGACCCTGCCCAACGGCTGGCGACTCGAACAGCTCACCCCACGCGACGCCCGTTTTGTGCTGGATGGCCGCACGCAAACCCTGAGCCTCAAAACCCCGCGTTTGCCGCCGCCGTCCACGACGCCTCCGATTACCCTTCCTCACGAGTCCACCCCTTGATCGATACTTTCCCTGGCGCTTTGCGCACCACTGCGTTTTGCTTGGCCACCGCCGTCACCCTCGGTGGCTGCGGGACCTTTCCCGAGCATCTGGACGCCGACCCGGCGCTGTTGCACGAAGCGTTGCAAGGCACCGGTTCGCAACGCCCGCCGGTGGACCCGGCAACGCAACAGGCACCGCTCGACAATCCCCAACCCAGCGCGAAAACCCCACCCCAGCGCCAGTTGATCCGTGGCAACCAGTCCTTCGTCCGCCCCCCAAGCGCCGCACCCGCCGGTCGCGAGGAGGGCGGCGGCGACATCGTGTTCAACTTTGCCGACCAGCCCATCGAAGCGGTGATCAACAGCGTGATGGGCGACCTGCTGCACGAGAATTACAGCATCGCCCAGGGCGTGAAAGGCACTGTCAGCTTTTCCACGTCCAAACCGGTGAATAAGCAGCAGGCGTTGTCGATCCTCGAAACCCTGTTGTCCTGGACCGACAATGCCATGATCCAGCAGGGCAACCGCTATGTGATCCTGCCGGCGAGCCAGGCGGTGGCGGGCAAACTGGTGCCGCAGATGCGCGTGGCACAGCCGTCCAGCGGGCTGTCGGCGCGGCTGTTTCCGTTGCGCTATATCTCGGCCACCGAGATGCAAAAACTGCTCAAGCCATTTGCTCGCGAGAACGCATTTTTGCTGGTCGACCCGGCGCGCAACGTACTGAGCCTGGCCGGCACTCCGGAAGAGTTGGCCAACTATCAGGACACCATCGACACCTTCGATGTGGACTGGCTCAAAGGCATGTCCGTGGGTGTGTTTGGCCTGCAACGCGCCTCGGTGGCCGAGCTGATGCCCGAGCTGCAAAAGATGTTCGGCCCCGACAGTGGCATGCCGTTGGCGGGCATGGTGCGCTTCCTGCCGATTGAGCGGACCAACTCGGTGGTGGCGATCTCGTCGCAGCCGCAGTACCTCAGCGAAGTCGGCGACTGGATCCACACCATCGATGAGGGCGGCGGCAACGAACCGCAGATGTACGTGTATGACGTGCGCAATATGAAGGCCACCGACCTGGCCAAGTACTTGCGACAGATCTACGGCACGGGCGCGATCAAGGACGACGCCCCGGCTAAAGTCGCCCCTGGCCTGCGCACCGCGACCCTGTCATCCCCCGGCACCAACAGCACCTCCGGCAGTACGCCGGGTGGCTTGAGTAACAACCTCAATAGCAACCCGCCCGCCGCGGAGGATGAAGAGCAGGAGCCCGAAGCCGATCAGGACAGCACCGCCCAGGACGCCAGTGAAGGCGCCCCGGCCAAAAGCCTCGACGCCGGCACCCGCATCACCGCGCAGAAGAGCAGCAACCAACTGTTGGTACGCACGCGCCCGGTGCAGTGGAAAGAGATCGAATCGGCGATCAAACGCCTCGACAACCCGCCGCTGCAAGTGCAGATCGAGACGCGCATCCTCGAAGTCAAACTCACCGGTGAACTGGACCTGGGCGTGCAGTGGTACTTGGGGCGCCTGGCCGGTAACTCCACCAGCACCACCGTGGCCAACGCCGCCGGTAGCCAAGGTGCGCTGGGCGGTGGCGGGGCAGGGCTGGGGGCGACGGACTCGTTGTTCTACTCCTTCGTCAGCTCCAACCTGCAAGTGGCCCTGCACGCCCTGGAAACCAATGGCCGTACCCAAGTGCTGTCGGCGCCATCGCTGGTGGTGATGAACAACCAACCGGCGCAGATCCAAGTGGGCGACAACATCCCCATCAGCCAGACCACGGTCAACACCGGCACCTCCGACACCACTTTGAGCAGCGTCGAATACGTGCAAACCGGTGTGATCCTCGACGTGGTGCCGCGCATCAATCCGGGCGGCCTGGTGTACATGGACATTCAGCAGCAGGTCAGCGACGCCCAGGACCAAGCCGCCAACAGCGACACGCAAAATAATCCGCGCATCTCCACGCGCTCGGTCTCGACCCAAGTGGCGGTGCAGAGCGGGCAGACGGTGCTGCTCGGCGGCTTGATCAAACAGGACAACGCCGAAAGTGTCAGTGCAGTGCCCTACCTGGGGAAAATTCCGGGATTGCGCTGGTTGTTCGGCAACACCAGCAAGTCCAAGGACCGCACGGAATTAATCGTGCTGATTACACCGAGGGTGATCACCAGCAGCAGCCAGGCGCGACAGGTGACGGATGACTATCGCCAGCAGATGCAGTTGTTGCGGCCTGTTCAGTAAGCAGGTTTGAACTGCCTGCGTCATCGCAAAGGCTGGCTCATAACGCTGTGGTGAACAGGCTTGCCCTGCGCTGGGCTGCGAAGCAGCCCCACTCCAGACACTGTGTTTTTATCGGGCACACCGAGGGGCTTGGTTTGGGGGCCGCTCCGCAGCCCAGCGCGGGGCAAGCCCGCTCACCACAAAAAACTCATGGTCTCGGGTTTTGTTTTCACCGCAGATGTGTAGATATCTAAGCCAATCATAAATGCTGGCTCATAACGCTGTGGTAATGGAATGGACGCCCCCTTCCTAACGGCATCTATGTGCCAAAGTTAAAGTGTTACCCACACTTAGCGGAAGGGAGCGTCCTCATGCAGCTTACGACTGTTTCGGTTGACTTGGCAAAAACCGTGTTTCAACTTCACGCGATCGATCAACAAGGAAAAACAGCGCTAAGGAAGCAGCTTAAACGTGAGCAGGTTGTCCCTTTTTTTGCCAACCTGGAGCCCTGCCTAGTGGGCATGGAGGCATGTGGC
>NZ_VFEU01000012.1 GCF_007858255.1 Pseudomonas rhodesiae
TCCATCAGGGACAGAGGCACCGCCTCACTTAAAGTCCGGATGTATGGCTGCAACCTTATCCCGTCTGTGTTTTCACGAATTGAGTGCTTGGCATACTGGGGGCGTCCATGTATGAGCAGGCTTGCCCCGCGCTGGGCTGCGAAGCGGCCCCCATTCCACGCGATGTGGTTTTAGCTGATACACCGAGGCGCCTGGGTTTGGGGCCGCTTCGCAGCCCAACGCAGGGCAAGCCCGCTCACCACAACAAGCCCGCTTTTTGTGGCGCGGCGTGTTTGAGGTGAGCTGATTCGACCTTTCCCCGTTGTCATCCAACCGTCACATCCATCTGCTGTGCTGGCGCCCTTCGCTTCTTTGCCCAAGGACTCGCGGCTATGTTCTCCGTGCTCAAACCCCACCGTTGGAAACTCGCCCTGCTGCTGATTGCCGCCAACCTGGGGCTGATCCTGCACCTGGCTTGTGGCGAGCTCAAAAGCGTCAGCGAATGGGAGTGGCTGGATATCGTCGGCGAAGGCGGTTCGGCGTTACTGGCGCTGGTGTGGCTGGGGCTGGTGCTCAAGAGCCGCCCCGCCGGGCGCGTAAGCAACTATCTGGTGCTGGGCCTGGTGTGCATCTTTTTTTCCTGGTGGATCGACAGCCTCGACGAATTTATCCGCTTGCCCGACAGCATCACCTGGGACCACTGGCTGGAGTCCGGCCCGATGCCGGTGGGCATGATCCTGCTGACTCTCGGCATCTACCACTGGCACCGCGAGCAACTGGCGATCAGCGCGCAGATGGAGAAACGCGAGCGGGTGTTCCGCGAACATCGCTTGTTCGACAAGCTCACGCCCCTGGGCGGTGCCGACTACCTCAAGCGGCAATTGGCCGAGAGCCTGCAGGACAGCCGTGAGCAGGCCCAACCGCTGTCGCTGCTGGCCCTGGATCTGGACAATTTCGCCGCCATCAACCAGGCCTATGGGCATGCCGAAGGCGATGCGGTGCTGCAAGCCCTCAGCCAGTTGCTGTTGCTCAACCTGCGCCGCCAGGACTTGTTGTGCCGCCTGGCCGGCGACCGCTTTGTGGTGCTGCTGCCCAATACCGGCGAGCGTCAGGCCAAAGACATCGCTCTGGAATTGCAGCAAGCGGTGCGTGGCCTGGCCCACAAGACCCGGCAACAAGGCGAGCGCCTGCAATTGGCGGCCTCCACAGCGGTGGTAATGGCCCTGGACGAACCGCCCCACGACCTGCTCAAACGCCTCAACCTGGCGTTGGCCAAGGCCAAGCAGCCCCTGGCGAAAAGTGCCTGACATGGCCATCAACACCCGCTGGTATGAAAGCGACTGCCGCTTTATCCCTGGGCACTATCAACCCGCCACGCTGATCGACCTGGCACTGTCGCGGGGCATCGACAGCCATCGCTTGCTGCGCGGCACCGGGCTTTTCCACGAGGACATCCTGGCCGGCAACGCGCGCCTGAGCCCGCAGCAGTTTCTGGGTTTGATCGGTAACAGCCGCAAGTTGCTCGACGCCGACGACAGCAGCTTTCTGTTCGGCCAACGCCTATTGCCCGGCTACTACGGCGCCGCCAGCCACGCCCTGGGCCATGCGCAAAACCTGCACCAGGCGCTGGAGGTGCTGATCCAGTTGCAGGTGTTGCTCAGCCCGCTGGTGGCGCTGCATCTGGAGTTGGACGAGCACCACGCCTACCTGTATTGGCAGGACAGTTGCGGGGCCGGCGAGCACTGGCGCTTCCTGCTCGAAGCCAGCATGACTTCGCTGGTTGCCATGAGCCAATGGCTCAGCGGCGAGCGCCTGCCCTGGGCGTGCAGCTTCAGCCATGCCGAGCCGCGTTATGTCGAGCAGTACTGGGTAAACCTGGGTGAAAACACGCGCTTTTCACGCCCCCTGGACATGCTGTGCATCCCCCGCCAATACCTGACACATGCCTGGCCCGGCGCCTCGGCCACTGCCGCTCAAGTCGCGCGTCAACAGGCCCATGCACAGATCGACCAGCTCGGCTTTGCCGACAGTTTTCTCGACTGCCTCTACGATTACCTGCGCGATCAGGTGCGCCAGCCACCCAACCTGGAACAGGCGGCGCAGGCGTTCGCCATGAGCCCGGCGACCCTCAAGCGCAAACTGCACAAACACGACACCGGTTTCCAGGAACAGGTCGACCGCGTGCGCAAGCAGGTGGCGTTGCACCTGTATCAGGTCAAGGGTTATAGCAACGATGAGGTGGCGGCCTACCTGAACTTCAACGACGCGGCCAACTTTCGCCGCGCCTTCAAACGCTGGACCGGCAGCACACCGAACCTGATCCGTCAGTTGTTCAACAGCCGCTAGCCAGGCGCTCGCGCAAAAACTCCACCAGCGCCTGCACTGGCCGTGAGCTTTGGCGGTGCTGGGGATACACCGCCGACAAGGTCAGCGCCTCGGGGGCGAACTCATTAAGCACCGTGACCAGGCGCCCGTCCTGCAAGGCATCGCCGACGATAAAGGTGGGCAGGTAGGTAACGCCCAGCCCGGCAATCGCGGTGTCGCGCAGCAAGTCGCCGTTGTTCACGCGCATGCGCCCGCTGACGTTCAGCGCCTGCACCTTGCCCTTGAAGCGCCATTGCACCTGGCGGCCGTGGCCGTACGGCAGGCAGTCGTGGTCGGTCAGGTCCTCGGGTTTCTGCGGCGTGCCGCGCAACGCCAAGTAGTCGGGGCTGGCGCAGTAGACCCGCGCGATGCTGGCGATGCGGCGCGCGATCAACGTGGAATCTTCCAGGGTGCCGATACGCAGCACCAGGTCGTAGCCCTCGCCGATCAGGTCCACGGGGCGGTCGCTGAGGTCGACCTCCACCGTCACCTGCGGATAGCGTTGCAGAAATAACGGCAGCAGACAGCCCAGGTGGGCGATGGCAAACGACAGCGGCGCACTGAGGCGGATGGTGCCGCGCGGCTCGCTGTTCTGCCCGGCAATGCCCTGCTCCACCTGCTCGACTTCACCGAGCAGACGCAACGCGGATTCGTAATAACTCTGCCCCAGGGGCGTGACATCCAACCGACGCGTGGAGCGATTGAGCAAGCGCACGCCCAGGCGGTCTTCCAGTTGGATCAAGCGGCGGCTGACGAACTGCTTGGACAGGCCCAGCTGTTCAGCGGCAGCGGTGAAACTGCCGGACTCCATGACCTGGCAGAACAGGCGCATGTCTTCGAAGGGGTTCATTGTCGCTTCTCGGTGGACATTTGCAGGGCTTTATAACCGGATGATCGCAACACCACAAATCAAATGTGGGAGGGGGCAAGCCCCCTCTCACATCGATGACCTACAGGCGTGAGAACCGGTTACTTGGCGGTGAACGCCGAATAGCTGTTCATCAGGTTGCGGTAGTTGGGGATACGCGGCGACAGCAGGTTGGCCAGGCCTTCCATGTCGTTGCGCCAGTCCACTTGCAGCTCGCAGGCCACGGCGAACCAGTTGACCAGTTGCGCGCCGGCGGCGGTCATGCGTGCCCAGGCGGCTTGTTGCACGGTTTCGTTGAAGGTGCCGGACGCGTCGGTGACCACGAACACCTCAAAGCCTTCGGCCAGAGCGCACAGGGTCGGGAACGCTACGCACACGTCCGTCACCACACCGGCAATAATGATCTGCTTGCGGCCGGTGGCCTTGACCGCTTTGACGAAGTCTTCGTTATCCCAGGCGTTGATCTGGCCAGGTCGAGCGATGTATGGCGCGTCCGGGAACATGGCCTTGAGTTCCGGCACCAACGGGCCGTTAGGGCCGCTTTCGAAGCTGGTGGTGAGGATGGTCGGCAAGTTGAAGAATTTGGCGACATCGGCCAAGGCCAGCACGTTGTTCTTGAACTCGTTGGGGGAGAAATCCTGTACCAGGGAAATCAGGCCGGTCTGGTGATCCACCAACAGCACCACTGCGTCATCTTTGTTCAAGCGCTTGTACGTCATGGGGTTAACTCCTTGGGTTGGGATTAAAAGGCAAAGCACGAGCAGCCGAACGCGCCCCAGAAACCCTGGAAGTCGCTGACCGGCACGCTGGAAAGGCGCGCTTTTTCATGGCTGTGGGCATGCACGCCGCAGGGGCCGCTGCACTGGTGAACCTGGGCCTGCAATGGCGAGCTGGGGCGCCAGTGCCCTGGCACCTTGACCACCGGCGACCAGTCCGGCAGCACCGGCACGCGCGGCGGTGCGTAGTCTTCGAAGTCGCCGGCGCCGTACACCACTTTGCCGCCGACCACGGTCAGCACCGATTCGATCCATTTGATGGCCTCTTCATCGACGCTGAAAAAATCCGCCGACAGCGCGGCGACGTCCGCCAATTGGCCGACTTTGATCTGGCCCTTCTTGCCCTGCTCCGAAGAAAACCAGGCGCTGCCATGGGTGAACAATTCCAGCGCGGTAAGGCGCGGCAGGCCCTCGGCATGCAGTTCCAGACCACCGACAGTGCGGCCGCTGACCATCCAGTACAACGAGGTCCAGGGGTTGTAGCTCGATACGCGGGTGGCGTCGGTGCCGGCGCCGACCGGCACGCCTTCGGCCAGCATGCGTTTGATCGGCGGCGTGGCTTCGGCGGCTTTGGCACCGTAGCGCTCGACGAAATATTCGCCTTGGAACGCCATGCGGTCCTGGATCGCAATACCACCGCCCAGGGCGCGTACGCGCTCGATGTTTTTCGGGGTGATAGTTTCGGCGTGGTCGAAGAACCACGGCAGGCCGTTGAAGGGAATATCCCGATTGACCTTCTCGAACACGTCGAGCATGCGCGAGATCGATTCGTCGTAGGTGGCATGCAAGCGGAACGGCCAGCGCTGCTCCACCAGGTGACGCACCACCGGTTCCAGTTCCTGCTCCATGGTCAGCGGCAGGTCGGGGCGCGGTTCGAGGAAGTCTTCGAAGTCGGCGGCGGAGAACACCAGCATTTCACCGGCGCCGTTGTGGCGCAGGTAGTCGTCGCCCTGGTGCAGGGTGACGCTGCCGGTCCAGTTCTTGAAGTCGCTGAGTTCTTCCTTGGGCTTTTGGGTGAACAGGTTGTAGGCGATGCGCACCGTCAACTGTTGGTCCTTGGCCAGTTGCTCGATCACTGCGTAGTCATCGGGATAGTTCTGGAAACCGCCGCCGGCATCGATGGCGCTGGTCAGACCCAGGCGATTGAGTTCGCGCATGAACTGGCGAGTCGAATTGACCTGGTATTCCAACGGCAGTTTCGGGCCTTTGGCCAGGGTCGAATACAGGATCATCGCATTGGGCCGCGCCACCAGCATGCCGGTGGGGTTACCATTGCTGTCGCGCACGATCTCGCCACCCGGCGGGTTCGGCGTGTCCTTGGTGTAGCCGGC
This sequence comes from Pseudomonas rhodesiae, assembly GCF_007858255.1. Taxonomy (GTDB): domain Bacteria; phylum Pseudomonadota; class Gammaproteobacteria; order Pseudomonadales; family Pseudomonadaceae; genus Aquipseudomonas; species Aquipseudomonas rhodesiae. The sequence goes on from NZ_VFEU01000012.1 coordinate 5,319, forward strand.
CACGCGCAGAGCCGCGCGGTTAAGCAAGGCGCGGTCGTACAGGTGCAGCACGAACACCGGGGTATCCGGCGCGGCCTGGTTGAGTTCCTCCAGGGTCGGCATGCGCTTTTCGGCGAACTGGAATTCGTTCCAGCCACCGACCACACGCACCCACTGCGGTGTCGGCGTACGGTCGGCCTGATCCTTGAGCATGCGCAAGGCATCGGCCAGGGACGGCACGCCTTCCCAGCGCAGTTCGAGGTTGTAGTTCAGGCCGCCACGAATCAGGTGCAGGTGCGAGTCGTTGAGACCCGGGATAACCGTGCGGCCCTTGAGGTCGATGACCTGGGTCGCGCTGCCACGCAGGGCCATCGCTTCAGCGTCGGTGCCGACCGCAACGAAGCGGCCCTGGTGGATGGCGACGGCGGTCGCACGCGGGTTTTCACGGTCCACGGTGTGGAACTGGCCATTGAACAGGATCAGATCGGCGTTCATAGGGTTTCCTTTACAGAGGCTTCAAGCCAGGGAGCGAACAGGCGCGTGGCGGCCGGCATCATCACGTAGACCACCAGCACCACAATGGTCACGGTGACCAGGAACGTGGACACCACGTAGTTAGAGAGCAAGGGATGCAGGCGCAGCAGCGGGCCCCAGATAATCGGCACCAGTAGGGTCAGCGGCAGGATCACGCACAGCGACACCACCGCCTGTTTCCAGCGCGGCGGCGGCGCGCTGCCGTCGGCCAGGGGGGTGAACCAGAATTCGTTGACGGCGCCGATTTCGGTCTGGTCGCCATCGGCGAGCATCGGCGCGGCTTCGTCGATCAGGGCCTTGCGTTGGGGCGATTCGAGCCAGTGTTGCAGGTCGTCGGTGGAGCGGTAGCGCAGCACGCAGGTAAACAGCGCCAGGCCGTCCTGCTTGCCGCGCACCACGTCGACGCCCAGGTGCCCGGGCCGTTCGCCGGCAATGCGCACGATGCGCCGTAGCCAGGCTTCGTAGTCGGCCTCAAGGCCGGATTTGATGCGGTGTTTGACCACCAGGGTGACGACTTCGTCGGCCCCTGTCTTGGCGGCTGGATCCATGGCGTGCCCCTCTGCTTCCCACTATCAGCGATGAGGGAAGTGTGCCGTGGACCCGCCAAGGAAAATTGCATGTACGTGCTGTGTGGATGGGACGGGCTTACCAGCCTTCTTTCAACATCCGCAGTTCCAGATGCTGCAACAGCATGATGGTCTTGCCATCCACGATCTCGCCACTTTGCACCATCGCCAAGGCTTGTTCGAAACCCAGCTCCAGCACTTCGATGTCTTCGCCCTCTTCTTCAAGGCCACCGCCGCTGCCAACCTGATCGGCCGGCTGGTATTGGCCGATAAAGAAGTGAATCCGCTCGGTCACCGAGCCTGGGCTCATGAATGCCGCGTAGATTTTCTCGACGTGCCCGACGCGATAACCGGTCTCTTCTTCGGCTTCCAGGCGAATGCGTTCTTCGGGGCTGGCGTTGTCGAGCAGGCCGGCCGCCGCTTCGATCAGGTAACCGTGGTAGTCGTTGACGAACGTGGGCATGCGGAACTGGCGAATCAGCAACACCGTGCGTTGCGCGCGGTTGTACAACAGGATAGTGGCGCCATTGCCACGGTCGTACACCTCACGGGTCTGGGCCTGCCAGCTACCGTCGCGGCGGCGCAGATCGAAGCTGTATTTCTTGAGGTTGTACCAGTTGTCCGAAAGGGTCTCTTCGGCGGTGATGCGTACGGGGCTGCTGTCCATGGTCGGGCCTTTGCTCAAAGGAGCAGGAGCATGTCGCGCAGAGAGCGGCAGCGTCAAGCCGCACAACGGTGGTCGAAATAATTCCTGCCGGCACGGGGCTTCTGGTAAAAACCCTGCTTCACCTTTTGACCTGGAACGTTCATGTCGTCTCGTTTGCTGTCTCGCCTGGGCCTGCGCTGGTTTCCCCTGCTGTGCATGGCGTTGTTGATCGTGGGTCTGCCGGTGGGGTGCAGCATCTTGCAGCACAAAGAGCGCGAGCTGGTATTTCGCATCGAGCCGGGTACCGCCAGTTGGTACAGCGGCCTGCCCAAGGCGGTGCAGGAATTCGAACTCAAGCCGGCCAGCTTCAAAGCCGGGCAGAACATCCATGCCTGGTGGTACCCGGCGGCCAGCAAGAATGCGCCGGCGATCCTCTACCTGCATGGCGTGCGCTGGAACCTGACCGGGCAACTGTTTCGCATCGAGCAATTGCATGCCCTGGGCTTTTCGGTGCTGGCCATCGACTACCGGGGCTTCGGCAAAAGTCATGGCGACTTGCCGTCGGAAACCACGGTATACGAAGACGCGCGCATCGCCTGGGAGCGCTTTCAGGTGCTGCAACCCGACCCACAAAAACGCCTGATCTACGGGCATTCCCTCGGCGGCGCGGTGGCCATCGACCTGGCGGCGGAACTGGGTCAGCAATCGCCGGTGCCGGTGCGTGGCCTGGTGATCGAATCCACCTTTACTTCCCTTGCCGATGTGGCCACAGCGGTGGCTAACACCTCGTTGCCGGTGCGCTGGCTACTGTCGCAGAAATTCGATTCCATCGACAAGATCGCCGATATCCGCATGCCGTTGTTGGTGGTGCATGGCCTGGACGACCGCTACGTTCCGCCGCGTTTCAGCCAGCAATTGTTTGCCGCTGCCCAAGAGCCCAAACGCTTGTTGCTGGTGCCCGGTGCCAGCCACAACAACAGCATGAGCCTGGCCGGTCGCATGTATCGCCAGGCGCTCGATCAACTGATGCAATCGAAGGTTCAGACGCAAGCCATCACACACTCCACAAGCCGCGACGGCGACTCGTAAAACGCTTTTCGGCACTGGTTTCGAGCGGGCCTGTCAAGCGCAAACCCTGGCCATGCTGGGCCAAACCTTAAGTTGATCAAATATTGATCTTGGGCGAAATCACCAACCCCGCCGGGGCCCGGCAAAGTTATCCACAGAGATACCCACGGTTTTCGTGGACAACTCTTTTTATTTTTTTACGATTTTTTTGTGCGGCGGGTCGCGCCTTAAATGGGCGCGGCCGCTAAACCGCCCCGATTCCAATCGACGGCTTGGGGCGGTTAAACGAGAGGGTGAAAGTCAAGCATTGCGTTCAACAGGGTCGGCGATTAATCTCGCACAAACCCGCAAAAAAGCGCACAAACATGCAAAACACCCACGCCGCCATCGACCTCCCCTCGTTACGCAAACAAAAGATCCTGTTGCTGCTGGAGCGCGACGGCAAAGTCACCGCAGCCGAACTGGTCGAACACTTTGCGGTGTCCCCGGACACCATCCGCCGCGACCTCGGCGAACTGGCCGCAGCCGGCCTGTTGCAGCGTGTGCACGGTGGCGCCCTGCCCCGGCCTAAAGACACCGGTAAGGATTTTTTTACCCGGGTCGGTGAGACCGATGCGGTTAAGCGGCACCTGGCCCAACTGGCCGCCGAACGCGTCGAGGACGGGCAGATCGTGATGTTCGATTCCGGCTCCACCACGCTGCAGATCGCCCGCTCACTGCCGCTGTCGCTCCGCCTTACGGTGGTGACGGCATCGCCGATGATTGCCATCGCCCTGGCGGACCACCCTGACGTCAAGGTGATCCTCGCCGGGGGCCAACTCAACCCGGCCACCCTCTCCACCCACGGCCACGACACCGTGCGCTTGATCCAAAGCATCAAGGCCGATCTGCTGTTTACCGGGGTCTGCGCGCTGCACCCACAGGTGGGCATGACGTCGCTGCATTTCGACGAAGTGGCGGTCAAGCAAGCCTTGCTCGACAGCGCCTCCCAGGTGGTGGCGGTGACCATGGCCGACAAACTCGGCGCTGTGGAGCCCTTCGTGGTGGCGCCGTGCAGCCGAATCCACAGCCTGATCACCGAGTGGCATGCGCCGGATATCGCGGCGTATGAACAGTTGGGGCTGGAAGTGCTGCGGGTGGATGTCTAGCCACCGCAGCGTGTGTTTGCGCTATGACTTTGCGTGCGCCCTCGCGTAATCAATGGCCAATTGGACCTGGGTGATTTTCTCGGCCTCCTCGTCCGGAATTTCAATTTCGAACTCGTCTTCCAGGGCCATCACCAGTTCCACCGTGTCCAAGGAATCGGCGCCCAAATCGTCCACGAAAGAACTCTCGTTCTTGATGTCGGCTTCAGCAACGCCTAGCTGTTCGGCGACGATTTTCTTCACTCGCTGTTCGATGTCACTCATTTGAATATCCTCACTTGGTGACCTTGGAGCCGAGCGTTTCATTGGGCGCCAGCACACCGGTGGCATGCAGCAAGTTGTTCACGGCATGCAGCACACCGAGGTCTTCAAGGGTCGCAGTTTTGTTCAGGATACGCCGCAGACAGGCATAGATTTTCAGCTCGCCGAAGGCCGCGTCGTCATAGCGCACCCGCTCGTTGAGGATGATGTTGGCTTTTTGGTCGATCTTGATTTGGAGGAACTTCTTCAATTCGGATTTAGTCATGGCCGCTCTCCCGGCTGGGCATGTGTACGCCTTTGACTATATCCATCGGATACAAAGCGGCTACTGTCAGATCTGACAGGTGTATAGATCGATTGGCAATGAACCCAAGCCATTCACCCGTTAGAGCGTGCTAAACCCCGCCAGCTGCTGCTCCAGAAGGTACAGCGCGTCGTCCAGCGCCCGGCCGCTGGCGGTGTTATCGAAGATGCACCAGGTAGGGATGCCTTGCTCGAAGGACTGCACCAACTGCCGGGCATACGCCTGCACCCGTTCGGGGCCATAGGCGCTGTGGTAAATGCGCGGGGAACCGTGCAGGCGCCAATAGCGCACGCCTTGCCAGCCGGCGGGCAGATGGCCGCCCTCAATTGCCGCAGGGTCGGCGGCGACCCGGCCGATATGCAAATCCTGCAACAACCCTTCAGCCTCAAGCCAACTGGCATGCCGCGGTTCCAGCACCACGGCGCCCAGATAGCGTTGGCGCAAGGCGCGGAAAAACACCGCAGCGGTCACGGGCTCGTACGCCAATGAAGGCGGCAATTGCACCAGCAGGCAGCCTAGGGAGTCGCCCAATCGCTGACACTGCGCGAGAAACTCCTCCAGCGCGGTTTCGCAATGCGCCAGTCGCAGCTCATGGGTGATGAGTTTGGGCACTTTCACCGAGAACCGAAAAGTCGACGGTACCGACTGTGCCCAGCGCGCGTAGGTCGCGGGCAAGTGAGCGCGATAAAACGAACTGTTGATTTCCACCGCATTGAAGCGCGAGGCATAGCGCTGCAAATGCGTGCCCTCTGTGACGAATGCCGGCCAGTGTTCGCGCGGCAGGCTCCAGCCTGCGCAGCCGATGTACAAGGGGGCCGCCCAAACAGCAGCCGCGCGGCCGGCGTCGTCAGCCATGGCTTGAATGCTCCGCTCAGTGGCTCAATTTGCGCTCGGCCTTGGCGGCTTGTTCGTTAATCGCATCGGTCTGGCGCTCGGTGTCTTTGATCGAGGTGGGGGTGAGCACCTTGTCAACGGTTTCGGTGTTGGGGTTCGGGCGCTCCAGGGTCTGGCCTTTGACAGGATTGTCGGTGCCTTTTTGCGCCTCTTCGGAGCTGACGGGGGTGGGGGTTTTATCGGCGCTCTTGTGCTCGGTCACGGGGCATTCTCCTAGTAATTGACGCGCCGCCATCACACGGCGGGCTCATTCAGCTGAGCCCTGGGCTTTTCGATAGTTCAAGGAATTTGCCGCGGCCACCGCTGGCGAAAAAAGCACAAAAAAATTTAAACCTTTTGCCCCAGTGCCGGCTCAACACCCAGGTAGCGACATCACGTCATTCACAAGGAGAGACACCATGACTACCAAGCTGATGAAACAAATGGGCCTGACTTTCGCACTGGTTGCCGGTTCGATGTCCGCAGCCTTCGCGGCCACCTCCAACGACTTCGTAGACAAGGCCGCACAGAGCGGCATCACTGAAGTCGAGGCCGGCAAACTGGCCCTGCAAAAAAGCAGCTCGGCCGACGTGAAAACCTTCGCCCAGCACATGGTCGATGACCACACCAAAGCCAACCAGGAACTGATGGCCCTGGCCAAGAAGCATGATCTGGAAGTGCCGGACGACGCCGCACTGATGGACAAGGCCAAGAAAGCCATCCTGGAAATGCGCGATGAGTCCTTCGACAAGGCCTATGCCAACAACCAGGTCAACGCCCACGAAGAAGCCGTGGAACTGTTCAAGAAAGAGTCGACCTCTTCGGACAACGCCGAGCTGAAAGCTTTCGCCACCGAGAAGCTGCCGACCTTGGAAAAACACCTGCAAATGGCCAAAGAGCTGCAAAGCAAGTACGCCAAGTAATTCGCCCGATCACGCCCCTGCGTCAGACGACGCGGGGGCATTCGTGACGCCAATCCCCCCTTCGCACAGGAGACACTCGATCATGAGCACCCACCTCAACGGTAAACACATCCTGATCATCACCTCCAATACCGGTATCGAACGCGACGAACTGGTCAAGCCGCTGGAAGCGTTGCGCGGTTTCGGCGCCAATGTGACCCATGCGTCCAGCAAGGGCGGCACCACCCAGACGTTCGTGGGCGACACCGAAAAGGACAAGACCGTGGAATCCGATGTGCAACTGTCGGACGTGGTCGGCAGCGACTTCGATGCCCTGGTGATTCCCGGTGGCACCGTCAACGCCGACACCCTACGCCAGGACGCGGCCGCGCTGCGCCTGATCAAAGAATTCGCCGATGCCGGCAAAACTATCGCCGCGATCTGCCACGGCCCATGGGCCTTGATCGACGCAGGCGTGATCAAAGGCAAGACCCTCACCTCCTACAAGAGCGTACGCATCGACCTGGAAAACGCCGGTGCCGCCGGCTGGGTGGATGAGCCGGTCAAGCAATGCCAGGCCAATGGCTGGACCTTGATCACCTCGCGCACGCCGGACGATCTGCCGGCGTTCAATGACGCGATTGCCAAGGCACTCGCCGGCTGATCGGCGAACCCGTAAACAAAACAGGCGCCCCGAGGGGCGCCTGTTTGCTGTCTGAGCCATACCTCAGTGTTTACCTTGCTCCGGCATCTCACGCTTGGGCCCGAACATCGCCCAGGCAATCAGCCCCAGCAGCGGCACAAAGATCAGGATGATCAGCCACAACCCCTTGGTCTCCCAGCCACTGGTGCTGCGCAATACGGCGTTGATCGCCCACAGTTCCAACAGCAGTACAACCACCGCCAACCCGATCCAGACATATTCTAATTGCATGTTTCACCTCCTGAGGTCTAAGGCTTAGGTCAACCCATTGCGCTCAGGGTTCCATCGGATTTGCGCAAGTGTCGCAAACAGCGCGCATCAGGCCGGCGTAATGCAACGTAGTGCCTGGGCAACCATGCAAGCTGCACGACAGCAGCATTCGCATAAAACCAATAAGTTATTGATATTTAAATTATTTATTTATAACCAAGAGTTGGTACGGCGGATGCAACACCCCATCGGACGAGGCGCGCATTTCGACGTGCCCGAACCCTATCCGTGAGGTTTCACCATGAATGCCATCGACCTGCTCAAAGCCGACCATGAACGCGTCAAGACACTGCTGACCCAACTGAGCGAATCCACCGAGCGCGGCGTTAAAAAGCGCACTGAGCTGCTGGCCAAGCTCGAAATGGAAATCACCCTGCACACCAAGCTTGAAGAAGAGATTCTCTACCCGGCCTTCCGCAAAGCCGGCGGCAAAGAGCAGGACATCATGTACCACGAAGCCAAGGAAGAGCACCGCACCGTCGACAGCCTGGTTCTGCCCGACCTGAAGAAGACCCAGCCGTCCAGCACTGAGTTTTCCGGCCGCGTCAAAGTGGTCAAGGAACTGCTGGAGCACCACATCGAAGAAGAGGAAACCGAAATGTTCCCCCAAGCCCGCAAGCTGCTGGGCAAGGCACAACTGGAAGAACTCGGTGCCGAAATGGAGGCCATGAAGGCCGCGTATAAAAAAACCATGGCCAAGCCGATGGCGGCTTAACGGCTGGCCGGACCACGGGCCACGCTCCAGCGGCCCGGGGTTTGTGCAATGACATAAGGGGATTGCGTCATGAAGACCACCACGTCCCGAAGGATCGTACTTACCGCTTGCCTGACAGCGCTGCTCGCCGGGCCTGTCTTTGCGGCATTCGGCGACAACAGCGGTGCCGCAGGTTCGGCACTGCCGCCGGGTACTTACCCCAGCAGCCCTTCAGACAGCAGCCAGAAAACCGACAACAGCACGCAGAAACAACCGCCGGCGAAACGAGCCCCCAAACCCAAACCCGCTAAACCCTCCAAAGAGCGCAAAGACACACCTCGCTCAGGCAGCTGATGGTTCGTCCACGGGGGGTGGCTGCGTGGTCACGCCCCAATCGCCATGCTCGTACCAGTCGTCGCCGAGCATCTCGGCGGGGTGCATGGTGCGATCGGCACCGTTGCCACAGGCCAAATCAGTGGCGGCGCAGTAACGGTCGCAGCCCCAGCAGATTCGCTCAGGGTGCTTAGGGTGCAACGGAAACGGCTTGGCCATGACGAGTTCCTTATCAACGCGCGGTAGCCTCACCGTAACGTGTGAGGTGGCGGCTAACCTTGACCGGCATCAAGCATGGCCAAGATGAAATATCCTCGAAACTTGACAAGAATCATTATTATCTGCGCCGCACCTTCCTAGACTCGGGCCCTCTCCCCTCACCCGTCAGGAAGTTTTCATGCGAACCCTCTCTCTGCTGCCGCTGGCCCTGCTGCTGTCCACCTCTGCCGCACTGGCCAAGGAATACCCGATTGGCGAATCGCAACAGTGCCCAGGGTTGGAAATCGGCGCCGTGTACCTGCAACCGATCGAAATGGCGCCTACCGGCATGATGCGCGCCACCGCCGACTCCGACGTGCACCTGGAGGCCGATGTGCGCGCCACGGCGGACAACGCCCAAGGCTTTCAGGAAGGCAGTTTCGTGCCATACCTGAACCTATCTTTCACCTTGAAAAAACAAGGCAGCGACACGCCGATCAGCGGCGACTTTCACGCCATGGTTGCCAATGACGGCCCGCACTACGGCGATAACGTCAAGCTACAAGGCCCCGGCAAATACACCCTCACCTTCAGCGTGCTGCCGCCCACCGGCCCTCATTCGTTGGGCCGCCACACCGACAAGGAAACCGGGGTTGCGCCGTGGTTCGAGCGTTGCGAAGTGCACTACGAATTCGTCTACGCCGGCATCGGCAAGAAAGGCGGTTATTGATGCGCCGCGCCTTGCTGCTGGGTGGCCTGCTGCTCGGCGGCGCGGCCGCCGCGGCGCCGTTGCCCACCTATGAGTTGAGCTTGCGCGATGGGCACTTCACGCCGCCGCAACTGGTGGTCAAGGCCGGTGAACGCTTCAAGATCGTGCTCACCAATGCCGGCCAGGGCCCGGCCGAATTCGAAAGCACGCCGTTGCGCGTGGAGAAGGTGTTATCGCCCGGCGTCACCACCTTTGTGGTGATCCACCCGCTCAAACCCGGCGAATACCCGTTCTTCGACGAGTTCAACCCACAGCTGCCCGAAGGCAGCCTCCTCGCTCAATAACCGCAGGAGCCGTTGATGAATCAAGCGATGTTCATTGTGTGGCGCGAAAGCGTCGAAGCGCTGCTGGTGATCGGCATCCTGCAAGCCTGGATTAGCCAGCAGGCCGGCCGCTCGGGCCTGGCACGCTTTCTGTGGGCCGGGGTGCTGCTCGGTCTGTTGTGCTCGACGGGCCTGGCCGGGTTGATGCTGTGGGCCGCAGAAACCATGACCGGCGCCGAAGGCGGATGGCTGCAAGCGCTGCTGACCTTGGTCGCCAGCGCTCTGATGGTGCAGATGGTGTTCTGGATGCATCGCCACGGCCCCACCCTTCGCCACAGCCTGGTACGCGACGCCGACCAGCGCCTGGCACGCCAGGGCGGCTGGGGCTTGTTGCTGCTGGCGTTGCTGGCGGTGAGCCGCGAGGGCAGCGAAACCGTAGTGTTCCTGTATGGCGCCGGCGCGCGTTTGCACGACACGGCCCTGAGCCTGTTCGCCATTGGCGGCGTGCTCGGCCTGGTGCTGGCCGGTCTCACGGTGCTGCTGTTGCGCAGCAGCCGCCGCGTACTGTCGTGGGCGCACTTTTTCGCCCTCAGCGAAGCCTTGCTGTTGCTGCTGGGCGGCGCGTTGCTGGTGGCCGCCGTGGACCGTATCAGCGGGCAGCTGCTGGCAATGGACCTGCCGGACTGGGTCTACACGGCCTTCGGTGAGAGCCGCTGGGACAGCAGCGCACTGCTCAGCGACAGCCATGGCGTGGGCGCCCTGCTCGCCGATTTCGCCGGCTACCGCGCCGCGCCCAGCCTGATCACCCTGGTGGCGCTGCTCGGCTACTGGCTGTGGGTGAGCCACGGCCTGCGCCGGTCGCGGCACACGGTATGAGCTGGCTGGCCCGCCTGGGCGATAGCATGCGCCGCCATGCGCGGCTGATCCGTGCGCTGCAATGGGCGGTGGTCGTGGTCTACGCGCTGCTGCTGGTGGTGCCGGCGCTGCTGCCGCTGCCCGACACTCAGGCGCACCTGGTGAATAACCTGACGCTGCTGGCGCAATTTATGTTCTGGGGTGTGTGGTGGCCGTTCGTGTTGCTGTCGATGGTGCTGTTCGGGCGCCTGTGGTGCGGCGTGCTGTGCCCGGAAGGCGCTCTAAGCGAATGGGCCAGCCAGCACGGACGCGGCCTGGGCATTCCGCGCTGGCTGCGCTGGGGCGGCTGGCCCACCGTGGGCTTTTGCCTGACCACCCTGTACGGTCAATTGATCAGCGTATACGACTACGCCCAGGCAGCATTGCTGATTCTTGGCGGCTCCACCGTAGCGGCCGTCGTGGTGGGCCTTTTGTTCGTGCGCGGCAAACGTGTGTGGTGTCGCTACCTGTGCCCGGTCAGCGGCGTCTTCGCCCTGCTGGCGCGCTTGGCGCCGGTGCGCTTTGCGGTGGACGAGCAACGCTGGAAGGCCAACACCGCGCCGCGCCTGCCCCTGCCCAACTGCGCGCCGCTGCTGGACATTCGCCGCCTGCAAGGCGCCAGCGAGTGCCACGCGTGCGGGCGTTGCAGTGGGCAACGCGGCGCCGTGCAACTGATCGCCCGCTCGTGCAACGAGGAAATCCTCAAGGCCCGTCATCAAACTGCCTCGGTATGGGACGCGCGCCTGCTGCTGTTCGGCGTGATCGGCCTGGCCATGGGCGCGTTTCAATGGACCGTCAGCCCGTGGTTTATCGCCCTCAAACAACACCTGGCCGAATGGCTGGTGGTACACGATTGGCTATGGCCACTGCAAGACACCGCGCCATGGTGGCTGCTGACCCACTACCCGCAGCTCAACGACAGTTTCAGTTGGCTGGATGGGATGTGCATCGTGCTGTACCTGGGCGCCAGCTCACTGCTGCTGGGCGGCGCATGCTGGGTGCTGATGAAGTTCAGCGCACGTGTGGCGGGCGACCGCGCACTGTTTCGGCCACTTGCCCTGACGCTGACGCCACTCGGTGGTGCGGGGTTGTTCCTCGGCTTATCGGCGACCACGGTGAAGTTATTGCGCTACGAAGGGTTGGTATTGGCCTGGGTGCAAACGGCACGCGGGGCCCTGTTGGTGGCGGCTGTTGGATGGTGTATCTGGTTGGGATGGCGGCAACTGAGCGGCCTACCGCGCAAGGCACGGATGGCGGCATGGATGGGTGTCTTGATGGCAGCCGGCTTGGTCGCAGGCGCATGGTGGTTACAGTTCTGGGGCTGGGCTTGACCGCGACTTGCCTGATGCACGGCGGTCCATTGTGGGAAAATGACGGCGGGTCAGCAACAGATGCGTCGACTGACACTCCCACATCGGGGGCAAGCCCCCTCCCACCTTTGATAGTCATTGCCTGGGCCAGGTCATACGGCGCACTGCCGCACAGTTCACGGCATGCCGGTCCAAACAGCTTCCCAAGTATTAACTGAAAAAACCGGCTCAAACTGTGGGAGGGGGCTTGCCCCCGATGGCGACCGGTCAGCAACACATGCATCAACTGACACGCCCACATCGGGGGCAAGCCCCCTCCCACCTTTGATTGCATTGCCTGGGCTGGATCATACGGCGCACTGCCGCGCAGTTCGCGACAGGCCCGATCCAAACGGCTTCCCCAGTATTAACTGCAAAAACTCGCTCAAACTGTGGGAGGGGGCTTGCCCCCGATGGCGGCGGAACAGCAACACATGTGTCAACTGACACGCCCACATCGGGGGCAAGCCCCCTCCCACCTTTGATTGCATTGCCTGGGCCAGGTCATACGCCGCACTGCCGTGCCGTTCGCGACAGGCCAGTCCAAACGGCTTCCCAAGCATTAACTGCAAAAACTCGCTCAAACTGTGGGAGGGGGCTTGCCCCCGATGGCGGCGGGTCAGCAACACATGCATCAACTGACACTCCCACATCGGGGGCAAGCCCCCTTTGATTGCATTGCCTGGGCTGGATCATACGGCGCACTGCCGCACAGTTCGCGACATGCCGGTCCAAACGGCTTCCCCAGTATTAACTGAAAAAACTCGCTCAAACTGTGGGAGGGGGCTTGCCCCCGATTGCGGCCGGTCAGCAACACATGTGTCAACTGATACTCCCACATCGGGGGCAAGCCCCCTCCCACCTTTGATTGCATTGCCTGGGCTGGATCATACGGCGCACTGCCGCACAGTTCGCGACAGCCCGATCCAAACGGCTTCCCCAGTATTAACTGAAAAAACTCGCTCAAACTGTGGGAGGCGGCTTGCCCCCGATGGCGGCCGGTCAGCAACACATGTGTCAACTGACACGCCCACATCGGGGGCAAGCCCCCTCCCACCTTTGATTGCATTGCCTGGGCTGGATCATACGGCGCACTGCCGCGCAGTTCGCGACAGGCCAATCCAAACGGCTTGCCCAGCATTAACTGAAAGAACCCGCTCCAAAGGTGGGATTCTGGTAGCGGCCTAGACCTTGAACCGCCCCACCATCTGGTGCAAATCCCCGGCCATGCCTGCCAGTTCCTGCCCTGCCGTCTGTGTATGAATAGCCCCCTGCAACACCTGCTGCGACAGGGTTCGAATGCCCACCAGGTTGCGATCCACTTCCCGCGCCACCAGCGCCTGTTCTTCGGTGGCGCTGGCAATCAGCATATTGCGCTCGTTGATCTGGGAAATAGACCGGGTGATTTCTTCCAGCGCCTGCCCCGAGCGCTGGGCCACGCCCAAAGTTGCCTGCACCCGTTCGCTGCTGTCGTGCATGGCCGCCACGGCGTGTTCGCTGTCCTGGCGGATGGCGCCGATCATCTGTTCGATTTCCTGGGTCGACACCTGGGTGCGATGGGCCAGCGCGCGCACTTCATCGGCCACCACCGCAAAACCACGCCCGGCATCGCCCGCGCGGGCGGCTTCGATGGCGGCATTCAAGGCCAGCAGGTTGGTCTGATCGGCGATGCTGCGGATCACATCGAGCACGCTGCTGATGTCTTGCACGCGCCCAGCCAGTTGTTGGATGCGCTCGGAGGTTTCCACCACGCCGTTGGCCAGGGTGTTGATCGAGGCCACGGTTTCCTGGACCTGGGCCTGGCCGCGCTGGGCGGTCTGTTCCGACAGGCGCGAGGCTTCGCTGGTGCTCACCGCGTTACGCGCCACCTCGTCCACAGCGGCGGTCATCTCGTTCACGGCGGTAGCGGCCTGCTCAATCTCCTGGCCCTGCAACTGCAAGCTGCCGCTGGTCTGGGTGCTGACCGCACTGAGTTGCTCCGAGGAACTGGCCACGCCGTCCACCGACGTTGCGATATGCCGCACCATCTGCTGGAGGTTCTGCTGCATGTGATGCAGATTGCGCATCACGCTGCCCTCCGCGCTGTCACCCACCGGCACCACGATAGTCAGGTCACCGCCGGCGATATGACTCAAAACCCGTGCCGCTTCATCCGGCTCGCCGCCCAGGGGCCGCAGCACACTGCGGGTGACCAGCACCGCCGCCGCCACTACCAGCGCCAGGCACAGCACAAAGAGGCCGATCATGGTGCGTCGGGCATCGTCGTAGAGAGCCTGCGCCACCTGCTGGCGCTCGGCAAACACGCGCCCCTGTAACGCCATCAAGGCGTCCAGGCTTTTGAACACCTCCAGCTCCGCCGGCATCACCTGCTGCTTGAGCTGCGCCAGGCCCTGGTCACGGGCACCCTGCTTGATCAGCGCCTGCACTTGGGTGAACGCCGCCACGTAGGCTTCGCGATGGGTTTTCAAACGGGCGTAGGCGGCCTTGCCTTCGGCGGTATCGAGCAGCGGTTCGAGGGTGGCGAACGCCTCGGTGATGCGTTGGCGCGTGGTGCCGATGGCCGCCTGGGCCTGTTGGTTATCTTGGTCGATCAACAGGTCGCGGGTGTTGCGCCCGTTGTCCCGCACGCCGGTGGCGATCACCATGATCGGCGCGATCTTCGGCCAGTCCTGCTGCACGATCTGGTCGGCCTGTTGCTTGAGCGTGGACAGGTCGTGCAAGGCGTAGAACACCAGGCCGATCAGCGCCAGAGGCGCAATCGCAAAGCCAATGACAATACGGCGTGCGGTGGTTAAGTGGATCATCTGAACATTCCTTGATGAAGGCCTGCCCACGGGGGGGGCAGCATCGATAAAAAATCCTGTGGAGGGCTCATCCTCGCAACACAAACGCCGGAAACAACTCGCGCATCCGCGCCCACAACTCCGGCAGCGCCGTTTGTATCGGCGCGCACGCCAACTGTGTATCGAGCATGGTGGCGGTACGGACTATCTGCACGGCGAAGCGCTTCACGCCACTGGCTTGCAAACGCTGGGCCAGGCGCAACAGGCGTGGCGGGTCGATCAGGTGCCAGTGCACCGTGGTGCGGCATTCGTAGTCGACGCCGCTGGCCAGCAAGGCGTCGAGGCTGTGCCAGTTGGCGGCGCCGCTACCTTTGACCTGGGTGATGGATTGGCAGTCTTCGGCCAATGCCTTGACATCGAACCCGACCCAATCGGCATGGGCCAGCGCATTGGCAAAGCTGGCGGGTTTGATGCCGGCGCTGTGCAGACCGATGCGAAAACCCATCTCGCGCACTTCGTCCATGGCCGCCGGCAGGCCTTCCTGCAGCGTCGGTTCGCCGCCGCTGAACACCACCGCGTCGAGCAGATCCTGACGCCGCTGCAAAAACAGCAAAACCCGGCGCCAATCCACCTCTGCGCTACCGCGCGGTGGGATCAAGTCCGGGTTATGGCAATAACGGCAGCGCCAGGCGCAGCCTTGGCAGAACAGCACGCAGGCGAGCATGCCGGGGTAGTCGAGGGTGGTCAGGGGCACCAGGCCCCCGACCCTTAGTGCTCGCGTCATTGGCGCCCAGCCGCGGCAGCCGTTTCGGTGAAGTGCACGCGCTCCTTATGCTCGGATTGCTTGCCGGGGTTGAACGCCGACACGGGCCGGTGATAGCCCATGACGCGGGTCCAGACTTCACAGCGTTGACGTTGGGGTTGCGCAGTTTGCATGGTGAGTCTCCTTGGGGGATCAAACGTAGCCGAGGGTTTCATCGCATTTGGGGCAGAACTCGTGTTCCCCCGCCAGGTAGCCGTGCACTGGGCAGATGGAAAACGTCGGGGTAATCGTCAGGTACGGCAGATGGAAGCGTCCCAGGGCTTTACGCACCAATTGCTTGCAAGCCTGGGTCGAAGAGATCTGCTCGGCCATGTACAGGTGCAGCACCGTGCCGCCGGTGTATTTGCATTGCAGTTCGTCTTGCAGTTCCAAGGCTTCGAACGGGTCTTGGGTAAAGCCCACGGGCAATTGCGAGGAGTTGGTGTAATACGGCGCGACGTCGCTGCCGGCTTGCAGAATGTCCGGGAAGCGTTTGCGGTCTTCCTTGGCGAAGCGGTAGGTGGTGCCTTCGGCCGGCGTCGCTTCGAGGTTGTAGAGATGGCCGGTTTCTTCCTGGAAGCGCAGCAATGTGGCGCGTACATGGTCGAGCAGCTTGAGGGCAAAGGCGCGCCCCTGTTCGGTGTGCATGCCCTGCTCGTCACCGCTGAAGTTGCGCAGCATCTCGTGCATGCCATTGAGGCCGATGGTGGAGAAGTGATTGCGCAAGGTCCCCAGGTAACGCTTGGTGTAGGGGTACAGGCCGGCGTCCATGTGGCGCTGGATGACCTTGCGCTTGACCTCAAGGCTTTCCATGGCCAGCTGCATCAGATGATCCAGGCGTTGCAGCAAGCCCGAGGTGTCGCCCTTGAACAGGTAGCCCAGGCGCGCGCAGTTGATCGTCACCACCCCGAGGCTGCCGGTTTGCTCCGCCGAACCGAACAAACCGCCACCGCGTTTGAGCAATTCACGCACGTCCAGTTGCAGGCGGCAGCACATCGAACGCACCTGATTGGGCTGCATATCGGAGTTGAGGAAGTTCTGGAAATACGGCAGTCCGTAGCGTGCGGTCATCTCGAACAGGCGGTCGGCGTTGGGGCTGTCCCACGGGAAATCATGGGTGATGTTGTAGGTGGGAATCGGAAACGTGAACACGCGCCCCTTGGCATCCCCGGCCTGCATCACCTCGATATAGGCGCGGTTGATCAGCTCCATTTCCGCTTGCAGATCGCCGTAGGCAAACGGCATTTCTTCGCCACCGATCACCGGGATCTGCTCGCGCAGATCCTGTGGGCACACCCAGTCGAAAGTCAGGTTGGTAAACGGCGTTTGGGTGCCCCAGCGCGACGGTACATTGAGGTTATAGATAAACTCCTGCAGCGCCTGGCGCACCTCGGGGTAACTCAACTGATCCTTGCGCACATAGGGCGCCAGGTAGGTGTCGAACGAGCTGAACGCTTGGGCGCCGGCCCATTCGTTCTGCAGGGTGCCGAGGAAGTTGACCATCTGCCCCAAGGCGCTGCTCAGGTGCTTGGGCGGCCCCGCCTCCACCCGGCCCGGTACGCCGTTGAGGCCTTCGTGCAGCAACGAGCGCAGCGACCAGCCGGCGCAGTAACCGGCAAGCATGTCCAGATCATGAATATGCAGATCCGCCTCGCGGTGTGCCTGGCCGATCTGCTGGCTGTAGACCTCATCCAACCAGTAATTGGCCGTGACCTTGCCCGCCACGTTCAACACCAGCCCGCCCAGGGAATAACCCTGGTTGGCATTGGCCTGCACGCGCCAGTCTTCGCGGTCGAGGTATTCGTTCATGGAGGTGGCGACTTCCACCAGGGTCTTGCGGTCGCGGCGCAGACGCCCGTGTTGCTCGCGATAGACGATATAGGCGCGCATCGACAGAAAGAAGCCGGCATCCATCAGCACCCGTTCGACACTGTCCTGGATCTGCTCGACGTCGAGCCGTTCGATACCGCGCAAACGCGCGAGCACGGCGCCCAATAGCAGGTCCACATCGGCGGGCTGATATTCGCCAGTGGCCGTGCCGGCGGCGATCAATGCCTGGCGGATTTTTTCGGCGTCGAAGGCGACCCGTGTGCCGTCGCGTTTGTGTAACAGGGTGCTGACCAGCGGGCTCGACACACTTTGCATAAGTGATCTCCGGACACTACATATAGGTGGTTTTTTATACGCAAACACAATATGCAGTGACTTTACGGCGAACCACGCCAATCGAAATTGACCGGGATCAAGGTTGGCAAACGCATTCGGGTAAGCACCCACCGAGAGGCATCACTGGAACCTTCGCCAGGTGCTCTCCACACAGAAGGGATCTCCACTCACAGCGAAGAAGTTCTATGCGAACAGCTCAATCCCCAATGCAGCGCTTTGCAACCGTCGCCCCGGCGCTGGAAAACACACTGTCTGTGAACACGTCGCGCCCCGGCGAAACGCTCAACAGTGGCCGATCGAAGCGCGCAGCGCCGGACGACGCGGTCACCGCCGCCGCAAAGAAGAACGCGGATTTTCTGGTGAAGGACGAAGATTATTTATTGAGCTGTTCGTTTTCCGCCGCGCTGATGGACAGAGCGATAGCATTGCTTGCCAACCCGACAGCCCCTCCACCCGCGGCCACCGTCGACGACATCCCGGCCAACTCGACGTTCGGCCAAGCGCTGGCGCGTTTTACCGCCACGCTCAAGCAAGAACCCTTCGCTTCGTTCGCGCGCAACAAAAACATCAACTTGGCGCACTTCAAAGTGTTCCCCTCAGAGGGTCGACTGGAATGGGTCAGCCATGGCGTGCCGATGAAGCTGACCCGAAACAATCCGGCATGGAACAAGGTCTCTGCGGACCTGCTTGCCGCCGCGCGGGAGTTGATGCCAACGTTGTCAGGCGCCTTCGAATTCACGGGGGCACACCGCGCGCCTGTGGACGTCATCGGCGACTTTTACGCAACTGCACGGGCGACCGACCTGCCCAGCACCCTGCGCGCCATTACCCGATTGAAGCAAACCCGGGACTTTCCTTCACTGCGCTTACATCGAGAGCCGGGCGCCAACGACGGCGCATCGGACTACCAACGCGTCAGGCAAAAACAGAGAGACGCCATCGACGCCTTAGCCACCCACCTCAGCCATGAGCCAGAGACGCTGCCGCCGTCCAGACGTAACCTTTCCCCAGCGCAAACCGTCGAGCAATGGGACAGGGCTCTGGCGCACGCCTGCGCTATCTACCTGTACAACCAGCACAGCACATCGGCGGTCTGGAGCGACACGACCGATGCGCTCGGCGCCGCACCCGCATCTACGTTCGGCGTGGCGTGGGAGGCTTACCGCCAATCGCTGTCCAGTGAGGCGTTCAAAAGCTTTGCCAGAGACAAAGGGATCGACATCGGTAGCCTGCGCATTGAGGCCCGGTCGGGCACCTTGAGCGCCGTCGCCAACGGTCAGCGTCGCCGTTTTACGCTTGAAGACGATTCCGCATGGGCC
The DNA here is from genome assembly GCF_007858255.1 of Pseudomonas rhodesiae. Classification (GTDB taxonomy): domain Bacteria; phylum Pseudomonadota; class Gammaproteobacteria; order Pseudomonadales; family Pseudomonadaceae; genus Aquipseudomonas; species Aquipseudomonas rhodesiae. Next base: position 24,140 of record NZ_VFEU01000012.1, read on the forward strand.
GCCGTTGCCGCGCCCATCCTGGAGAAAGCCAGGTCTATCGCGGCGGGCTCGGCGGCCGAACTCAGCTACCCCGGGGCCGAAGTCGATCCAAGGACCGTCCTCAACTTCTATGGTGAGCCCGTCGCTCAAGCCACCCAGGTAGAGATGCTCAAGCATTGCGCCGCCCTCCACCGCTCAGGTTTCGAAGCGTTGCGCGAGCACGCGCAGCCGAGCGACGAGCGTTCACGTACGGTCCAGGCTAAAAGAACCGCCGCGATCCAGGCCATCACCCCTGCCCCTCGCCAATCGTCCCCTAACGATGTCCACGAGCAACGGTTGCTCAACGCTTTCACCGATGAATTAAGCAAAGCGAACCGGGGTGAGGCGCCTGCATGGGTGCGCGTGCCCACTCAAACGGCGTTAGGTCAGTGGCTGGAGCTGTATCGCAGCCTGTTCGATCATCCGGCGGTGCAAGAATGGATGAAGGTCAAGGGCTTCGATCTGGCCCAGCTGGAGCTGATCCCCTCCACGGGCACGTTGCTGGTCAAAAAAGCCGACGACGTCACCGTGCTCTCACCGACAGACACATCCGGCTGGGGCGATATTGCCGGGCCGATCATTAAGGTGGCTCAAGTCATCGCCCCTTCCCCCGATCAATCGCTGCAGATCGCACCCGGCAACGCTTTCATTGCCACCCCGGTGGGCGTGGTGGCCGACTTCCAGGGCGAATCGCTCCAGGCTGACAGCACCTCCCAACGGGCCCGCATCACACACTTGAATACACAGCAGGCCTTTGATCCGATTGCAGCAGACGACCCGCTGCGGCCTGCCGCCGGCCGATCTGCCGCAGCCCTTGCCAACCTCAATCGCCAGGCTCAGGCGCAGTTCGCGGCAGTGGCCAAGTCGAAGGCCGACAAGCGTGATTTCGCCACGCTTATGTTCAACGTCAATCGGGATTTGCCGGATGTGCGCCAGGAAGCGAAAAAGTGGGCCGAAGCAATCATCCTGAAATTGACCGGCAAGGTCGTCGATGCCGATACCCTTTATTTGAATCGATTCAATGGCTCGCAAAGTGCAGACACCCAGACCGGATGGGAGCACATGGGCGAGGAACCGAAGTCATCACTGCGTTTGCCCGACGCGTTGCTCAACAACTTTTCGGAAAACGATGGAGTGCCTAACAACCTCGACTCCGAAGCGGGTTTGTACACGGACGGCCCCGGCAAAAGCCACTCGGGAGGCTATGGCAAGCACAACGAGTTTCCCCTGGCGCCCTCGCAGATCATGCATGAAGCCTGGTCAACTGACTTCCAGAAACACATGACCGACAAACTGGACAGTTTCTGGGCGGACAACGCCGATAAATACCGTGACACCCTCAAAGGCCAGTTTATTTACAGCGCCCGCAGCCAACTGGAAACGTACGAAAAAGCCAGCCCCGAAGACCGCGAGCGCTTGCCGGCCGAGGCGCGCTTGACCCGCAGCGACTATGAGCTGGTCATGAAAGCCGCCTCCAACGTCCCGGTAGACCCCAAGCAACCGGTGCCCGTGGAGGCGCTGCAGGCGCGTGCCCCGGTCAAGGACAAGGTCCGTGTGCATGCGCTGGATATCAATGGTTTCAAGTCCACCGATATCTTGCGCTTCACCGAGTTGGACGACGGCCAATACCGCTACCTCAAAGACCGGCGGGATGGGCGGCAGATTCTGTACATTCCAGGTCACTCCCCAGAATTCCTGAGGTTCTCATCCCTCGGCAGCATGGACAAATGGATCGCCGATGAATGCAAAGACCCGGACAAACGCAATGCGTTGGCGTCGCACTTCAGCCTGTCGGACCGCCAGGATAAATCCAGCAGCACCGTCGTGAGCCTCTTCAAGGCGATCATTCCGCTGGGGGACCAGTTGATCGGGGAGCGCCCGGAGGAAGGCGTCGATACTGCCTTGCGTAACTTGAGCACGGGCTACTGGGACAACCTGGAGGGCACGGTGATCGACAAAGGCAACTTCCGGATCCCAGGCGATGTTTTCGACAGTGTGATGCGGCAAACCTGTCAACGCATGAGCCGTGACGCGGATGTCACCATCAAATCCAATGACGAAGTCACACGCGATACCTGGCTGAACGACCTTTCCGTGGCCGCCGGCCTGCTGGGGAAGCTAGCCCCCATTGCCGAACCGGTGGCGGCTCTGGCGTTCCTGACCGGCATCGCCGAGGGCGTCCTAGGGGTGGAAAAATCCATCTCGGGGGACACCGAGTCCGAACGGCGCGAAGGCGCCGCTAAAGCCCTCGATGGCGTACTCAACACCCTGTTCGCCGTCGGCGCCGCCGAGCGTCCCGAGGACCCCTTCGCAGTTTCCAGCGAAGGCACGGCGATCGGAGACACGGTTGCGCTGGGTCGCAACGCGGCCCCAGGCACCACCGTGAACGACACGCCGCTGCCGATTGGCGAGGAACGTTTTGCCGATGGGTCGGCCGCTCTGGTCATCGACCCGTCCGTGTCGTCCGACGCCTACACCATCGCTCGCACCAACGGCTTCGATCTGGTGGACGGCGAGAAGGTCTATCGCTACGACACCGACCAGCCTGGGCTGTTGAGCGATTTGCAGTCCACCGAACGTGCGGACCGCCTCGACGCATTTGAGAATAGTTGCCCGGCGCCTACCTCCCTGTCCGGCAGAGCCAAACGCGGCGCCAATGATCTGTGCTTCGTCAAAGCGCTGGAGCCGGTCAATGACACGGCGGGCAAAGAGCTGCAATCGCTGGAGCACGTTCGGCTGTTCCCTGCTCCACGCAAGTCCTTGTTCAATGCGGATCGGGAAGTCATTTTCGAGAAGCGCCTCAATCGCGTGATGGATACCGAACTGGGCAACAAACTGGTGCCACTGCCAGGCAAAACCCACATCAAATACAAAACCGTGGTCAAGGGCGATATCAGTAAGAACGCGCGGTTCGGTCTCTATGGCAACAGCGAAAGTGAGTTTCTGCGCGATCGCACTTATGTCGTCAAGCTGGGCAGTATCAGCGACGCTTGTAACGATTCGCGGGAAGTCCGGGGCATCGTCGTTGCCAGTTCCAACCCCGCCGACACGCGCCGATACCTGATCGTCGAAGCGGACACCGCAGAGTTCTATAAAGCGCTGATCACGGACGGCCAGACCGGCAAAGTCAATTTCATCCGCTGCGAAGCCACCCCGTCGGACCTGGACCTGGTCAAGCAATACCGCAGTGAACTGACCCAGCGTCAAGGCGCCAACGCGGTGCCGTTCGACGCCGACCTGGTCGCCCTGCCACCCCTGGACAAGGCGTTGAAACTGTTGAAGAAAAACGGCTACACCGATGCCCAGATCCAGGAGCTCAAATCCAGCGTTTCAGGCATGACCGCCGAACAGAAACGCGAGGTGGTCTATCAATTGCAAAGTCGCCACGCCATCGAAAAGCCCGATATCGCCCTCAAGCCCGCAAGGGTCCTGCCTCTGAACAAGCCTGCCGCATTCAGCACGTTAACGGCCGAGCAAAAAAACGCGTTCTACGCAAAAAGCACCAACGCGTCGGTCAACCGCGCGCTCAAGGCCACGGGCCTGGGCCCCGGTAATCAGCTGCGGTCCGCCAGCGATATTGCGCGCGCCGAAGCGGCCTCCCACACCTTGGGATGGATGCGCCGTCTCAACACCCCCCGTGCGGCCAATCGTGGTGACATGATCCTCAAGGCCGGCGCCGGTAACTGCGGGGAAATGAGCCTGCTGTCAAAGGACATTGTCACCAAAAGCGGGGGGCGCGCTTATGAATGGTCGGCGGGGGATGCCCATGCGTTCACCGTAATTGGCGGCCCTTTGGAACGACCGCCGGCGACCCGTGATTTTTCCGAGGCCATCTGGCGCGATGCCTGGATTGTCGATCCCTGGACCGACATCGCCTGCCCGGCCAGTGAGTACACGGGCCGACTCAAAGCGGTAATGACCGAATGGCAAGCCAGTGGGCTGAAAATACTGGATGGGCCCAAAGGCCGTATGGACCCCACCGATCCAGACTGGCTGGATCAATTGATCAACCAACCCAAACAGGCTTACGAGCATGCCTATGAAGCACCGGAGGCGGCGGCCTAGGCCATCGAGTTCGCCACACTGACCGCGAGCCCCAGGCGCTGCCTTGCAGTGCCTGGGGCCGGGCATGCGCCCATGGGCGGCTTCTACCCTCCACTCATATTCATAAAACGCACCACCTGCACCTCGCCGTCCCCGCTGAAATCATGCCGCAACGGCTTGCCCTTCAACCCTTGATGCAAGGCTGCGATCAACGGCCCATCCTCTAATGGATAGCGCCGCAGCAAGCTACGAAAATCCACGGCCTTGTCCTGCCCCAGGCACAGCAACAACTGCCCTTCGACGGTCATCCTGACCCGATTGCAGCTGCCGCAAAAGTTATGGGAATTGGGCGAGATAAAGCCGATCCGCGTCTGCGGATGTTGCACCAAGCGCACGTAGCGCGCCGGGCCGCCGCTGTTTTCCGTGCTGTCGAGCAGCCCATGTTCACGAGCGATCAGCGCACGTACGTCGTCGCTGGCACAGAAGCTCTCGCCGCGTGAGCGCCCCACATCGCCCAGGGGCATTTCCTCGATAAAACTGATGTCGATGCCCTGCTCGATGGCGTAGCGCACCAAGGCCGGCACTTCATCGAAGTTGCGCCCTTTCATCACCACGCAGTTGAGCTTGACCCGTTCGAAGCCGGCGTTGCGCGCGGCTTCGATACCGTCCAGCACCTGGCGCAGATCACCGTTGCGGGTGATTGCGCGAAAGCGTTGGGGGTCGAGGCTGTCGAGGCTGATATTCATGCGCTTGACGCCCGCCTCCACCAAGGGCCGGGCCAGCCTCGCCAGTTGTGAACCGTTGCTGGTCATCACCAGTTCGCGCAGGCCCGGCAACGCGGCAATGTTGCGGCACAGGCCGACAATGCCCGGGCGAATCAACGGCTCACCGCCGGTCAGGCGAATCTTGCGCACGCCCTGGCCGACAAACAACGCGGCCAGGCGCTCCAGCTCTTCGAGGGTCAGCACCTGCTGGCGCGGCAGGAACGTCATGTTTTTCGCCATGCAGTACACACAGCGAAAATCACAACGGTCGGTCACCGACAACCGCAGGTAGTCAATCGAGCGGCCTACCCCATCCACCAGGCTCATGTCACTGCACCAGTGGCGAGTCGGCGCCCTGCAGCGCGATGCCGCGAATGTCCGCCGCGCCGATCAGGGTTTGCAGGTACTGCACCAGCGCCTTCTGCCATACGCCCTGTTGCAGTTGGGTGCGAATCGCCGTGGCCACCGCTTCGTACGGCAGCGCCTGGCCTTCGATGCGCTGATCAACGCTGATCACGTGCCAGCCGTAGCGGCTTTCCAACGGTTTATCCGCCAGGCCCGGTGCCAGGGTGAACAGTTGGCGCTCCAGTTCGGGCACGGTCTGGCCTTTGCTGACCTGGCCCAGGGAGCCGCCCTGTGCCTTGGACGGACACGCGGAGTACTTGAGCGCCAGCTCGGCGAAACTACCGGGGTTCTGGGTCAGGCTCAGCAGCAGGACTTCGGCCTGCACATGGGCCAGGTGGCGGGCTTCGGCATCGTCCGGCGCGCATTCGAGCAGGATGTGCCGCACCGCCAGCAACGGCGCGCTGTGGAAGCGCCCGCGATTGTTCTCGAAGAAGCGCACGCAGGTGGCCTCGTCGCACTCGGGCACCTTCACTTCCCGCTCCAGCAGCAGGCGCGTGGCCGCTTCTTCTGGGTTCTCGCCGGCGCCGATGTCCACTGCCAACCCCAGAGCGGCGATGCGCTGCTGCAACAGCTCGCGGATCACCAGGGCGCGGGCGGCCAGGTACACCGCCTCTTCGCGGCTTTGCGCCGGGTGATACTGCACCTCCAGGGCCATCGCCTCCGGCGTGATCGCCACGCCGTTGACGCTGATGATCGGCCATTGCTGTTCACTGCTGGCGATCAATTCAGGCTCCAACGCTACCGGGGCTTCAACCACCGGCTCCTGGGTCGCCGAACCGCAACCGCCGCTGCCACCGTTGCCGCCGCCACATCCGCATCCGCTAGTCATGGTGTGCTCCTCACTTCTGCCGCACGATTTGATAACGACGCCCCAGGTACCAGATCGGTGCGCTGACCATATGCACCAGACGGGTAAACGGGAATAGCACAAACAGGCTCAAGCCCAGCGCCACGTGCGCCTTGTAGATCAGCGACACCGGCGCGATCGATTCCGCCGCTTCAATCGGACGCAGCAGCACCACGTTCTGGGCCCAGTCGGCGAGCATCACCATCACCGAGCCGTCCATATGCCCAGTGGAGGCCACGATGGTCAGCAGCCCCAGCAGCAACTGCGCCAGCAACACCAGCAGGATCAGGATGTCGGAGGGGCTTGATGTGGCGCGCACCCGCGAATCGCCCAGGCGGCGCTTGACCAACATCAGCAGGCCCACCAGGCACAGCAGGCCGAAGAAGCCGCCCGAGACCATCGCCAACAGTTGCTTGTGCTCGGTGCTGATCACATGGTGATAGACCGACGCTGGCGTCAGCAGGCCGACAAAGTGCCCGGCCAGCACGAACAGCACGCCGATATGGAAGAAGTTGCTCGCCACGCGCATGCCCCGGTTATTGAGCATCTGGCTGGAGCCGGCCTTCCAGGTGTACTGCGACAAGTCAAACCGCGCCCAACTGCCCAACAGGCAGATCGCCAGGGCCACGTAGGGGTAGATCCCGAATACCAGCAAATTCCACTTAGACATTACCCACCTCCCCGGCGGGCACTGCGGCCCGGCCTTCTTGCTGAAAATCCACCCAATGCAACGGCACCGCGCTTTCTTCACGGGCTTTGCCCGGCGCGCTCGGCATCGCACTGCAACGGTCCTGTTGCTCGGCCTGCATAAAGTCCACGGCCTCTTCTTCCCAGACCTTGTCCAGGGCTTCGAGGGAGTCATCGCGCGGCTCGGCGGCCACCTGGGCGCGCAGTTCGGCCACGGCCTGGTGCGGCTCCGCGCCGGCTATCTGCAACAGCGCGCGCAAGCAACTGGCATAGCCGCTCTCACGTTCCTCCAGCCGCGCAGCCAGCAAGGCCAGCAGGTGCGCCACATCCGCCAGGCCCTCACGGGCCTCGATGTCTTCGCGGGTGGACAGGAACTCCAGGTACAGCGGGATATAGTCCGGCAGCTCCTTGACGCCGATGGCGAACCCGGCGGCTTCGTACTGGGCCATCATGTCGACCATGGCCTGGCCCCGGTCCCGGGACTCGCCGTGTACATGCTCGAACAACAGCAGCGACAGCGAGCGACCACGGCCAAACAACGCGCCGTAGTGTTCCTGGCCATCCATCAGGTCATTGCCGCAGATCAGCTCCAGCAATTCGAACAGCGCGCCGCGTTGCTTGGGGCTGATTTCCCGTGCTTCGAGAATCGCTTGTTCCAGTTCGTCGCGGCCGTTCACCAAGGTCTCGGTGGGGTAGTCCAGCAGCAGCGAAATCACTTTAAGAATGCGCATGGCTCAGTCCTCCCAGATCTGGACGGTTTTCAGCACGTCGCGGCGGTTGGCCTTTTTGGCGCCGAACATATTGGTGTCGGAACTGCCGCTGCAGCCGCTGCCAAAGCTGAAACCACAGCCGGAGCGCTCGGCGAACGCGTCGCTCATGGCGTCTTCACGGTGGGCGCTGGGCACCACGAAACGGTCTTCGTAGTTGGCGATGGCCAGGTAGCGGTACATCTCTTCCACCTGCTCCACGCTCAAGTCGACGTCGCGCAGCACTTGCAAGTCCTGCACGCCCTCTACCTGCTGGGAGCGCTTGTAGGCGCGCATCGCCAACAGGCGCTTGAGTGCGCGCTTGACCGGTTTTTCGTCGCCGGCGGTGAGCATATTGGCCAGGTAGCGCAGCGGAATACGCAGGCTGTCCACATCCGGAATCACCCCGTTCATGCCCACGGTGCCAGCGGCCGCAGCGTTCTGGATCGGCGACAGCGGCGGCACGTACCAAACCATCGGCAAGGTGCGGTATTCCGGGTGCAGCGGCAGCGCGAGTTTCCAGTCCACCGCCATTTTGTACACCGGCGAACGCTGGGCCGAGTCGATCACCGACTGCGGCACGCCATCGGCCAGGGCCTGGCGGATCACTGCCGGGTCGTTCGGGTCGAGGAAGATTTCCAGCTGTTTTTCGTACAGGTCTTGCTCGTTGGCAGTGCTGGCCACTTCGCTGATGCGGTCGGCGTCGTACAGCAGCACCCCGAGGTAGCGGATGCGCCCCACGCAGGTTTCGGCGCACACGGTGGGCATGCCGGCTTCGATACGCGGGTAGCAGAAGATGCACTTCTCGGACTTGCCGCTTTTCCAGTTGAAGTAGATTTTCTTGTACGGGCAGCCGCTGATGCACATGCGCCAGCCCCGGCATTTTTCCTGGTCGATCAGCACGATGCCGTCTTCTTCGCGCTTGTAGATCGCGCCGCTGGGGCACGACGCCGCGCACGCCGGGTTGAGGCAGTGCTCGCACAGGCGCGGCAGGTACATCATGAAGGTGTTTTCGTACTCGCCATAAATATCGGCCTGGATCTGATCGAAGTTCTTGTCCTTGCGGCGCTTGGCGAACTCGGTGCCAAGGATTTCCTCCCAGTTGGGGCCCCACTCGATCTTTTCCATGCGCTTGCCCGACACCACCGAGCGCGGCCGCGCGGTGGGCTGGTGCTCACCCAACGGTGCGGTGTGCAGGTGCTGGTAATCGAAGTCGAACGGTTCGTAGTAGTCGTCCAGGCTCGGCAGGTCGGGGTTGGCGAAGATGTTCGCCAGCACCCGGAACTTACCGCCGATGCGCGGGTTGATCGAGCCGTTGGCATTGCGCACCCAGCCGCCTTTCCATTTGTCCTGGTTTTCCCACTCTTTGGGGTAGCCGATGCCGGGCTTGGATTCGACGTTGTTGAACCAGGCGTACTCCATGCCTTCGCGGCTGGTCCACACGTTTTTGCAGGTGATCGAGCAGGTGTGGCAGCCGATGCATTTGTCCAGGTTCAGCACCATGCCGATCTGTGAGCGAATCTTCATCTCAGTTCTCCTCGATATCGGTCGGCAATGGGCGCGGCAGGTCATCGCCGCTGGAGCCATCGAGCCAGTCGACCTTGGCCATCTTGCGCACCACGACGAATTCGTCGCGGTTACAACCGACCGTGCCGTAATAGTTGAAACCGTAGGCTTGCTGGGCGTAGCCGCCGATCATGTGGGTCGGCTTGAGCACCACGCGGGTCACCGAGTTGTGGTGGCCGCCACGGGTCTTGGTGGTTTCCGAACCCGGCACGTTCACGATGCGTTCCTGGGCGTGGTACATCATCACCATGCCTTCCTTGACGCGCTGGCTGACCACCGCACGGGCGGTCAAGGCACCGTTGACGTTGAAGCATTCGATCCAGTCGTTGTCCTCGATGCCGGCGCGCTGGGCGTCGACTTCCGAGAGCCACACAATCGGGCCGCCACGGCTCAGGGTGAGCATCAGCAGGTTGTCGCTGTAGGTGCTGTGGATGCCCCACTTCTGGTGCGGGGTGATCCAGTTCAGCACGATCTCGGTTTCGCCATTGCTGCGCTTGCCTTTCACGCCGGCGATGGTGCGGGTGTTGACCGGTGGCCGGTAGCTCATCAGCTGCTCGCCGAAGGCCTGCATCCACGGGTGATCCTGGTAGAACTGCTGGCGGCCGGTGATGGTGCGCCATGGGATGTTTTCATGCACGTTGGTGTAGCCGGCGTTGTAGCTCACATGCTCGTCTTCCAGGCCCGACCAGGTGGGGCTGGAGATGATCTTGCGCGGCTGCGCCTGGATATCGCGGAAGCGGATCGCTTCGTGGGCCTTGGGCAAGGCCAGGTGGCTGTGGTCGATACCGGTGAATTCCGACAGCGCCGCCCAGGCCTTGACTGCCACATGGCCGTTGGTTTCCGGGGCCAATGACAGAATCACCTCGGCCGCGTCGATAGCCGTGTCGATCTTCGGCCGGCCTTGACTGACGCCGGCGTCGCCTTCGTGGTGGTTCAGTTCGCCCAGGAACGCCACTTCATCGTCGGTGTTCCAATTGATGCCCTTGCCGCCGTTGCCGAGTTTTTCCAGCATCGGGCCCAGGGACGTGAATTTCTTATAGATATTCGGGTAGTCGCGCTCCACCACCGCCATGTTCGGCGCGTTCTTGCCCGGCACCGGTGCCACCCCGGCGCTTTTCCAGTCGGTGCCGCCAAACGGCTGGGCCAGCTCGCCGACGCTGTCGTGCATCAGCGGTATGGTCACCAGGTCTTGCTCGACACCCAGGTGCCCGACGGCCATGGCCGAGAATGCCTTGGCGATGCCTTTGTAGATTTCCCAGTCCGAACGCGACTCCCACGCCGGGTCGATGGCTGCCGACAAGGGGTGGATAAACGGGTGCATGTCCGAGGTGTTCATGTCGTCTTTTTCGTACCAGGTGGCGGTCGGCAGGACGATGTCGGAATACACGCAGGTGGACGACATGCGGAAATCCAAAGTGGTCACCAGATCCAGCTTGCCGATGGCGCCGTCGTCGACCCACTCGGCTTCGGTGGGCTTGCTTTCGCCGCCAAACCCGATGTCTTCGTTCATCACGCCGTTCTTGGTGCCCAGCAGGTACTTGAGCATGTACTCGTGGCCCTTGCCTGAGGACCCGAGCAGGTTGGAGCGCCAGATAAACATGTTGCGCGGGAAGTTCACCGGGCTGTCCGGCTGCTCGCAGGCAAAGCGCAGGCTGCCGTCCTGCCAGGACTTGACCACATAGTCTTTGGGGTCCATGCCGGCGGCGGCGGCGTCACGGCAAATGTGCAGCGGGTTGGCGTTGAGCTGCGGCGCACTGGGCAACCAGCCGGCGCGTTCGGCGCGGATGTTGTAGTCCAAGGCATGGGTGGGGAACTGTGCTTTGTCGGCCAGGGGCGAGAGCACGTCGTGCATGTTCATCTTCTCGTGGCGCCACTGGGAGCTGTGGCCGTAGAAGAAGCTGGTGCCGTTCATCTGGCGTGGCGGGCGGCTCCAGTCCAGGCCGAAGGCCAGGGGCAGCCAGCCGCATTGCGGGCGCAGTTTTTCCTGGCCGACGTAGTGGGCCCAGCCGCCGCCGGTCTGGCCGACGCAACCGCAGAGCATGAGCATATTGATCAGCCCGCGGTAGTTCATGTCCATGTGGTACCAGTGGTTCATCGCTGCGCCGACGATGATCATCGAACGCCCCCGGGTTTTGTCGGCGTTGTCGGCGAACTCGCGGGCAATCTGGATGGCTTTCTCGCGGCTGACCCCGGTGATCGCTTCCTGCCACGCCGGGGTGCCCGGTACGCTGGCGTCGTTGTAGTCCTTGGCCACATTGCTGCCGCCCAGGCCACGGTCGATGGCCAGGTTGGCCGCCGACAGGTCGAACACGGTGGCGACCTTGGCCACGCTGCCGTCGGCCAGGGTCACGCTGTGTACCGGTACGCGACGGAACTGCACGGCGTCGCCGGCCACATGCTGGAAATGCTCGTGGGCTTCGCCGGCAAAGTACGGGAACGCGACTTCGGCCACGTCGTCACCGATCAGGCTGAGCTTGAGGTCGATGGCGCGCCCTTCACCGCCCTCTTTGGCGAGGATGTTCCACTTGCCCTTCTCGCCCCAGCGGTAGCCGATGGCGCCTTGTGGCGAGACCAGCTCGCCGCTCACGTCGAGGGCGATGGTTTTCCATTCCGGGTTGTTGTCCTGGCCGAGGTTGCCGGTGAGGTCCGAGGCGCGCAGGAAACGATCCGGCTGGAAGCCCGCGCCCGGCGCGAAGCCGCTCATGGGCTTGAGCATCACCAGCACCGGCAGGTCGGTGTAACGCTTGGCGTAGTCGGTGAAGTAGGCGCTCGGCTTGTCCAGGTGAAATTCTTTGAAGATCACATGGTTGAACGCCTGGGCCAGGGCGGCGTCGGTGCCCTGTTTGGGGTTGAGCCACAGGTCGGTGAGCTTGGCCACCTCCGAATAGTCCGGGGTGATAGCCACGGTCTTGGTGCCCTTGTAGCGCACCTCGGTGAAAAAGTGCGCGTCGGGGGTGCGGGTCTGCGGGACGTTGGAACCCCAGGCGATGATGTAGTTGGAGTTGTACCAGTCGGCCGATTCCGGCACGTCGGTCTGCTCGCCCCACACCATCGGCGAGGCCGGAGGCAGGTCGCAGTACCAGTCGTAGAAGCTCAGGCACACCCCGCCCAGCAGCGACAGGTAACGCGAACCGGCGGCATAGCTGACCATGGACATGGCCGGGATCGGCGAGAAGCCGACGATGCGGTCCGGGCCGTATTGCTTGATGGTGTAGACGTTGGAGGCGGCGATGATCTCGTTGACCTCCTCCCAGTTCGAGCGGATGAAACCGCCCATGCCGCGCTTGCTTTTGTACGAGTCGGCCTTGGCCTTGTCCTCGACGATGCTCGCCCACGCCTCGACCGGTGGCAGGGTCAGGCGCGCTTCACGCCACAACTTGAGCAGCGGCTTGCGGATCTTCGGGTACTTGAGGCGGTTGGCGCTGTAGATGTACCAGCTGTAGCTGGCGCCGCGCGGGCAGCCGCGGGGCTCGTGGTTGGGCAGGTCGTTACGGGTGCGCGGGTAGTCGGTCTGCTGGGTTTCCCAAGTGATCAGGCCGTTCTTCACATAGATCTTCCACGAGCACGAACCGGTGCAGTTCACGCCATGGGTGGAGCGCACGATCTTGTCGTACTGCCAGCGCGAGCGGTAGACGTTTTCCCAGTCGCGGGACTCCTTGCGGGTCTCGCCGTGGCCCTCGGAGAATTCGTTTTGCTTGCGGTTGAAGAACCGCAATTGATCCAGTAAGTGACTCATGGTGCTTTCCTCATCAGGCGTGCCGTGGGGTGCGTTGCCCCGCGAATTCGTGGTCGATCAGCAGGGTGTGGCGCAGCCTTTGCGGGCGTACCACCACCAGGTCACGACAATGCAGCTCAGGTAGAAACCGACAAACATGTAGAAGGCCATCGCCGGGCTGCCGGTGGCGGCCATGGACGTGCCGAAGGATTTGGGAATGAAAAACGCGCCGAACGCGCCCATGGCCGAGCTGAAACCCAGCACGGCGGCGGATTCCTTACCGGCGTCCTTCAGGGCCTGCTCGCGCTCGGCGGCGGATTTACCGGCGCTGGCTTTTTCATGCTGGGTGCGGAAGATCACCGGGATCATGCGGAAGGTGGAGCCGTTGCCCACGCCAGTGGTGATGAACAGCAACATGAACATGCCGAGGAAGCCGTAGAAGTTGCCGCCCTCGCCGTTCTGCGGCAGAAAGTGCAGCACGCCGAACACCATCGCGATCATCAGCACGAAGTTCCACAGGGTCACTCGCGCGCCGCCGAGTTTGTCCGCCAGCCAGCCGCCGAGTGGGCGCACCAGGGCGCCGACCAGCGGGCCGAGGAAGGCAAATTTCAGCGCCACCACGTCGGGGAACGAGGTTTTGATCAGCAGCGGAAACGCCGCCGAAAAACCAATGAATGAACCGAAGGTCGCCAGGTACAACCAGCACATCAGCCAGTTGTGCTTGCGCTTGAAAATCACCGCCTGGTCGGCGAACGAGGCGCGTGCGCTGGACAAGTCATTCATGCCAAACCACGCCGCCACAGTGACGGTGAGGATAAACGGCACCCAGATGAAGCCTGCGTTTTGCAGCCACAATTGGCTGCCGTCCGGCAGGGTCTGGGGTTGGCCGCCGATCAGGCCGAACACGCCAAAGGTGATCACCAGCGGCACGCAGAACTGCATCACCGACACCCCCAGGTTACCCAGGCCGGCATTCAGGCCCAGCGCGGTGCCCTGCTGGGCCTTGGGGTAGAAGAAACTGATGTTGGACATGCTGGAGGCAAAGTTGCCGCCGCCGAAGCCGCACAGCAGCGCGATCAGCACAAAGACGCTGTAGGGGGTGCTGGGGTCTTGCACCGCAAAGCCCATCCACAGCGACGGCAGCAGCAGCGACGCGGTGCTCAGGGCGGTCCAGCGGCGGCCACCGAAGATCGGCACCATAAACGAATAGAACACCCGCAAGGTGGCGCCGGACAGCCCCGGCAAGGCCGCCAGCCAGAACAGTTGATCGGTGCTGAAACTGAAGCCGATGGCATTGAGGCGCACGATCACCGTGCTCCACACCATCCACACGGCGAAGGCCAGCAACAGCGCGGGGATCGAGATCCACAGGTTGCGAGTGGCGGTCTTCTTGCCGCTGGCGCCCCAGAAGGCGGGGTCTTCGGGGCGCCAGTCATGGATCACCGGGCCCGACTCGGGCTTTTGCGCGATGGACATGTTCATTCTCCTTGGAGACGTTGGGCGGTGTTGCCCAAAAGCGGTTGCTTGCGAATTTCGCTGAGGTACATCCAGGTCAGGGACACCCAGACCACGCCGTACATCAACATGAAGCAGGACGAGCGCACGCCGGTGAGGTCCACCAGGGCGCCGAACAGAATCGGCAGCACAAAGCCGCCCAGGCCACCGGCCAGGCCGACGATGCCGGACACCGCGCCCATGTTCTGCGGGTAGTCATTGGCGATGTACTTGAACACCGAGGCTTTGCCGAAGGCGAAGGCGATGCCCATGACAAACAGCAGTACGGTGAACAGGGTCGGGCTCAGGCCGATGTGGAAATCCAGCGGGCCGTTGACGGTCATCACCTGCAGTTGGGTCTGCGGGTAGCTGAGCAGGAACAGGCAGATCCAGCTCACCCACAGCACCCACCAAGTCACGCTCTGAGCGCCCCAACGGTCGGACATCCAACCGCCCACCGCGCGCAGTACGCCGCCAGGCAGCGAGAAACAGGCGGCCAGCAGTGCCGCGCTTTGCAGGCTGAAGCCGTATTCCTGCACGTAGTACTTGGTCACCCACAGGGCCAGTGCCACGTAGCCGCCGAACACAATCGAGTAGTACTGGCAGTAGCGCCACACGGCTGGGTCTTTCAGGCACTGCAACTGCTGGCGCAGGGTGGCGCCGCCGACGCTGCGGTGGCTCTTGTTCTCGCTGGTGAGAAACCAGAACAGCAGCGCGGTGATAAACAGGATGGCGCTGAACACTTTGGGCACCAGGTGCCAGGTGCCCAGGGCGATCAGCGCGGGGGCGAGAAACTTTGTGACCGCCGCCCCGGCATTGCCGGCGCCAAACACGCCCATGGCAAAGCCCTGGTTGTCTTTGTCGAACCACTTGGCGACGTAGGCGATGCCCACCGAAAACGAACCGCCGGCCAGGCCGACAAACAGGCCCAGCACCAGGAACTGCCAATAAGCGCTGGCGTACGTGATCAGGTACAGCGGCAACACGCAGGTCAGCATCAGCAGGAAAAACACGATGCGCCCGCCGAAACGGTCAGTGAGCAAGCCCAGGGGCAGGCGCACCAGCGAACCGGTCAACACCGGGGTCGCCGCCAGCAGGCCGAATTGGGTTTCGTTGAGTTGCAGCAGTTCTTTGATGGGCACGCCGAGCACGGCGAACATCATCCACACCATAAAGCAGACGGTGAAGGCCAAGGTGCTCATGCCCAGCACCAGGCCCTGTCTCATACGGGATTGAGTCACGGTATGCGCTCCAGAAAGTGATTCCATGGGCGCAGATTAGGGGCGACACCCCCGTGGAACTTGACTCAGGTCAACGTCCGCCTGGGGGGTATAGGGCTATGCTGGCAGCGCCTACCTCCAAGGAGGTAGACCTAACAACAAGAGAAAGCCTTTATTTATCAATGGATTGGTCTCTTGTGCCGGCTTTTATCCGTGGGAGGGTTCGCCGGCAATTCTTTAGAGGTAGTCCGCCAGGGAAGGCTGTGTTCAGTCCTTTTTTCCATGCCTGGTGCGACTATGCTGCCCCTTCGCCTGTTTCGATTACGCCGCCATGCTTGACTGGCTGCGCAGCTCCCTGCCCGCCCGCGCCGGCCTGGCCGTTATCCTGATCGCCATCCTGGCCCTGTCCAGCTCCCTGAGTGCCGGGCTGATCGCCTGGTTCAGCCAGGGCGACGCGGCCGCGATCAATACCGCCGGCTCAGTACGCATGGAGACCTACCACCTGAGCTGGAAACTCGCCGCCGCCGCGCCGGCCGACGAGGTTGACGCGATCGCGCGCAGCCTGCAAAGCCGTCTCGACAGCCAATCCCTCAAAGCCGTGCTGGAAGACGGCCCACGCAGCGCGCTGTTGCAGAGTTACCAGCAGATCCAGCAGCGCTGGCACGACGCGCTGCGCCCGGCGGTGATACGCGGCGACGCGGCGTTTTTCCAGCTCAACGCCCCGGCGTTCGTCGAGCAACTGAACCACTTCGTCAGCCTGTTGCAGCAACAAAGCGAACAGAAGCAAGGCTGGCAGCAAGGCATTCAGGGCCTGGCGCTTTTCAGCACCTTGATCATCCTGCTGGTCGGCCTGTATGAACTGCAATACGGCGTGGTCAACCCATTGGAAGAACTGGTGCACGCCACCCGACGCTTTCGCGACGGCGATTTTAAAACCCGCGTCAACCACCGCTCCGAAGACGAATTGGGGCAACTGGCCCTGAGCTTCAACGCCATGGCCGAGACCATCGAAGCCTCCCATCGCACCCTCGAAACCCAGGTGCAGCTCAAGACCCTCAACCTGCAACAGGCCAATGCCGCGTTGGAGCTGCTGTACCAGAGCAGCCGTAGCCTGGCCACGCGCCTGGCCAACGCCGAAGGGCTGGACGAATTGATCCGGCGCTTCCAGCAACGCCTGCCGGGGCTGCGTCTATCGTTGTGCCTGCAAGGCCACTTTCTCGCGCCGGCCCAGCAGATACTGGCCCTGCACGGTGGCGACAGCCGTAATGTGTGCGCCATCGGCGATTGCGCCAGCTGCCAGAAACACAAAGTAGCGCCGCCGCAGATTTTCAGCATCAGCAACCAGGGCACGGAACTGGGCGAACTCAAGGCGCATTTCCTCGACGGCCACGCGCCCCAGGACTGGGAAAAACAACTGATCCAGGCCCTGGCCAACTTGATCGGCACCTCGCTGTCCCTCAAACGCCAGCGCGAGCAGGACCACCGCCTGCTGCTGTTGGACGAGCGCACCATCATTGCCCGTGAACTGCACGATTCCCTGGCCCAGGCGCTGTCGTACATGAAGCTGCAAGTCAGCCGTATGCAGACGCTGATCCGCCGTGGCGAACCAGTGGAAACCCTGGCCACCGTCACCGCCGAATTGCGCGAGGGGCTGAACAACGCCTACCGCCAACTGCGCGAACTGCTCACCACGTTCCGCCTGCAGATTCACGATGCCGGGCTGGTACAGGAGCTGTCGGAGACCGCCGAAGAGTTCTCGCGGCGCGGTGAATTCCAGGTGCATCTGCATGTGGATGCCCTGGCCTTCCAACTGTCGGCCAGCGAGCAGATCCATGTGTTGCAGATCACCCGCGAGGCGCTATCCAACTGCTTGCGTCACGCCCATGCGCAAAACGCCTGGCTGCAACTGCGCCAGGTCGGTGAGACCGTCAGTTTGAGCATCGAAGACGACGGTCGCGGCTTCAGCGGCGAGGTTGATCGGCGCGAACACCACGGCCTGACCATCATGGACGAGCGCGCCCGCAGCCTGCATGGCCAACTCGATATCAGCCCGCGCGAGCCCCAGGGCACCCGGGTGCACCTGGGTTTCCGGCCGGAATTCCTCGGCCACTCTTTAGCGAGCACTGCCTCATGAACAGCCTCCCACGCCATACCCTCTTGCTGGTGGACGACCATCCGATGATGCGCCACGGCATGCGCCAAATGCTTGAGCTGGAAGACGACCTGCGGGTGGTCGGCGAAGCCGGCAATGGCCAGGAAGCCCTCGACCTTATCGACAGCCTGCGACCGGACCTGGTACTGCTGGACAACAACATGCCGCACATGAACGGCCTGGAAACCCTGCGCCGCCTGCGCGCCATGGACTATGCGGGCAAGGTGCTGCTGTTTACCGTGTCCGACGCCGAAGACGACATCCGCGACGCGCTGCGCCTGGATGCCAACGGCTACCTGCTCAAGGACATGGAGCCGGAACTGGTGGTGGAATACATCCGCGATGCGTTGAACGGCGCCCTGGTGATCAGCCCCGGCCTGACTCGGGTGCTGGCCCAGGCGTTGCGCTCACCCCAGCCCCATGCGGCGGTGGAGTTGACCGAACGGGAGCGGCAAGTGCTCAAGACCATCGCCGGTGGCTACAGCAACAAGGTAATCGGGCATAAGTTGGGCATCACCGAGGGCACGGTGAAGGTGCATGTGAAGAACCTGCTGCATAAATTGGGCTTGCGCTCGCGGGTGGAAGCGGCGGTATGGGCGATGGAGCATTTGCGGCAGGCGGGTTGATACTGTTCGGGGCTGATACTCCGTTATCGGGGGCAAGCCCCCCTGCCACATTCCGACCGCATCGCTGATCAAAGGTGGGAGGGGGCTTGCCCCCGATAGCAGCAGTTCAGACCACAGAGGTACCCCGACAGAGGCATATCCACACCGGCTCAAGCACCCTACGCTAGCCCTTTGCGGAGGCCCAAGCATGCTCACTCATCCCCATATCGTCCTGACCCTGCGTCGGCACCACCTATTCAGCCAGCTCCCGGAAAAAACCTTCCAGGATGTCTGCACCCTGGCCAATCTCAAGCGCGTGCCCGGTCACACCCCGCTGCTGCATCAGGGCGAGGCGGCCGAGCGTTTTTTCCTGTTGGTCAGCGGGCAGATCAAGCTGCATCGGGTCACCGGTGAAGGCCAGGAACATCTGGTGGAGGTGATCCAACCCGGTCAGACGTTCGCCGAGGCGCTGCTGTTCACCGCGGCCAAGGCGTATCCGGTAAGCGCCACGGCGCTCAAGGACAGCGTGCTGGTGAGCATCGAAGGCCAACACTACCGGCGCGCGCTGGAAGATCAGCCGAAGATCTGCCTGGCGATTCTGGGCAGCATGAGCATCCACCTGCATCAGCGCCTCAAGGACATCGACACCTTGACCCTGGCCAACGCCAGCCGCCGGGTGATCAATTTTCTGTTCCAGGAGCGCAATGCAGTCAGCGGCGAGGTGGTGTTGCAGGTCCCCAAGCGCCTGGTGGCGTCCAAGCTGGGGATCCAGCCGGAGACGTTTTCAAGGATTCTGCACCGGCTGGTGGAGGGTGGGTTGATCGAAGTCCAACGGCGCACCATCCGCATCTTGAGCGAAGAACAGTTGATGGGGTATCAGGCCGGCTGACGTTCAACCACCCCCCTCCCCATCCGCTCCAGGCTGCGCCACAGCCAAACCGGCAAGACGTCCGGGTCCAGGCTGTCGATCAGGTTCTTGACCCCCAAGCCCAACTCGGTATCGCCTTCGATCACTAGCCGGCGCCGGAAGAACAGCGTATCCGGGTCCTCCTGCCGGCTGGCCAGCAACAAGAACTCCCGCCAGTTGCCGCTGATGCTCACCTGGGCCTGGGCCTTTTCGGCGATGCGCAAGCCGTCCCGCGCCAGGGTCAGGTACCAGCACAGTCCCAGGTCGGGAATGCGCAGGCACAGCCAGCGCCCACGCAGCAGGTCGAACCCGCCGTCGCGCAGCGGTTCGGCCAGGCAGCGGTTGAGGGTTTGTTGCAGCGCGTGGCGCTGCACCGTGAACGGCACATGCCGCAGCAACGGCAACAGACGGTCAGCGCCTTTGAGCAACCACGCTTTACGCTTTAGCACAGGCCCACCTCCTCGACGCGCAGCATGCCCGCTTGGCCATGCCAGTAGCCGTTGCAGCCATCCACATACAGCGGCGGCGTGGCGCCGTGGCGCACCTGATCAAAGGCTTTGACGATGCCCACCATGCCCTCGGCCCGTGGGCTCAACCGCAGCAGATCGGCGCCGCACTGCACCAACCCGGCGTAGTCGGCCAACAGGTTGGTGACCTCGGCCGACATCGTCTGAATGCCATTGAGGGTAAACAGTGCCTGGCCTTCCTGGCTGGTCAGGGGCATGCCGTCGGGGTAGTTGAGGCAGCAGAAGCGGCAGTCATCCTTGGGTCGGTTTTCCGCGCGGGCGGTAAAGCAGCGTGCCGAATAGGCCAGGGGCAGATGGCCGTAGGCGAAGATTTCCACTTCGGGCAATGGCCGCCCCAGTTCGCGCACCTGCTCCAGCACATCGGCGATCAGGTCCTGGGAACACTCCACTGGCGGCACCCAGCGCTGCATACCGGCGTCGAGCAGTTGCACCAGGGCGTGGCCGTTGTAGAGGTTGAGCGCCGGGCCGCCGACAAAGGGCAACTTGCGTTCCACCAGCATCTGCACCGCGCCCATGTCGTTGGCTTCCACCAGCAGCTCGCCGTTGTCGCACAGGCGGCGCAGGCTCGACAGTTCGGAGGCGGCCTCGATCAGGGTCAGGCTCGACAACACGATCTGCGCCGAGGTGCAGGCCTGCAACTCGCGGCCCAGGCCCAGCCAATGGTCGAAGGACATGGCGCGGCGCTTGGCGCACACGGTTTCCCCCAGGTAGATCACGTCCAGGGGCAAGCCGGCCATGTCCGAATAGAAACGACCCAAGTGGTCTTTGTCCCAGTAAAACAGCACCGGTCCGAGGCTGAGTTTCATCAGGCGCTCCTTATTGCCATGCACGGTGGTAGGCGCCCAGGGTGGTCTGGCTGCCTTCGGATAACCCGGCCAACACCTGGCGCCACTGGTCCTGCACCGCAAAACGGGCAGGCGCAAGGCGGTGGGCGTCCAGCGCGGCGCGCCAGACTCGGGTGACTTGCTCCACATAGGCCGGGCTGCGTTGCCGGCCTTCGATCTTGATGGCCGCCACCCCCATGGCACTGAGTTCGGGCAACAGGTCCAGGGTGTCCAGGCTGGTGGGTTCCTCCAGGGCATGGAAGCGCTTGCCCTCCACCAGGAAGCGGCCCTTGCACAGGGTCGGGTAACCGGCCGGTTCATCGGCGGTGTAGCGGTCGATCAGCACATCGCTCAGGCGCGCGCTGAGGCCATCGGCGTCCTCGCTCCAGCGCACCGCTTTGGCCGGCGAACACACGCCGCACAGGTTGGGCGACTCGCCGGTGATGTAGGAAGACAAATGGCAGCGCCCCTCGGCCATGATGCACAGGCTGCCGAAGCCGAATACTTCGATGGGCACCGGGCTGCTGGCGGCAACCTGCTTGACCTGGGCCAGGGACAGCACGCGGGGCAGCACGGCGCGGCGGATGTCATAGCGCTCGGCGTAGAACTTCAACGCCGCGCCGTGGGTGGCCGAGCCTTGTACCGACAGGTGCAACGCCATCTGCGGATGGTGCCGGTGGGCGTAGTCGAGCACCCCTGGGTCGGCGGCGATCAGCGCGTCCACACCATGGTCCGCGGCGCGATCCACGGCGCGTTGCCAGCGCGCCCAGATCTTCGGCTGCGGATAGGTGTTGACCGCCACATAGAGCTTGCGCTGGTGCTGACGGATAAACGCGACGGCGCCGTCGAACTGCTTATCGTCCATGTTCAGCCCGGCGAAATGTCGGGCATTGGTGTCATCGCGAAAACCAACGTACACCGCGTCGGCGCCTTGGCGCACCGCCGCTTTGAGCGCAGGCAAGTTGCCTGCCGGGCAAACCAGTTGCATGGGGGTTCCTCACAGGAATTCAGTGAAAGACAAGAAGGCCACCGGGTCGTCCCTGACCACCCGCTGTTCGCGTTCGACAATGGCCAGGCCGTCGGCCCAGCACGCGGCCGACAACATCGCCGAGCTTTGCTGCGGATGCACGGTGACGCGCAATTGCCCGTGCGCATCGCTGTCCAGGCGGGCGCGCAGGTACTGGCGACGCTGGTTGGGATGGGGCCATTCGAACCCTGCCGGCACTTGCACCGGGGTGGGCAGTACCTGTGTCATGCCCTGGGCCCGTAGCAGAAACGGGCGCAGCACCACCAGCGCGGTGATCAGCGCCGCCGACGGGTTACCCGGCAGCCCCAACCAGGGCTTGCCCGCCACGGTGCCGAAAGCCAGCGGCTTGCCGGGCTGGATCGCCAGGCGCCAGAAATTCACCTGGCCCAGGGCTTCGATGGCCTGCTTGAGGTGATCCTCCTCGCCCACCGACACCCCGGCCGAGGTCAACAGCAGGTCGCACTCCGACGAGGCCAGCGCCAGGGCATCGCGGCTGGCCGCCAATTGGTCGGCCATCACGCCATAGTCATGCACGTCCACGCCCCAGCCGCGCAGCAGCGCCGCCAGGCAATGGCGGTTGCTGTTGTAGATCTGCCCAGGGACCAGGGTCTCGCCGGGTTCGCGCAATTCGTTGCCGCTGCTGAGCAGGCATACGCGCAACGGCCGATAGACTTTTACCCGTGGGATACCGGCCGAGGCCAGCAAGCCGATTTCCTGGGCGCGCAGGCGTTGCCCGGCACTGATCAATGTGGCGCCACGGCGTAGTTCTTCGCCCTGTTTGCGCACATGCTCACCCAGGCGCACCGGCGGGCACCACACGCGCTGCGCATACACCCGGCAGCGCTCCTGGGGCACCACGCTGTCGGCCCCGGGCGGCAACGGCGCGCCGGTAAAGATGCGCACCGCCTCCCCCGCCTCCAGGCTTTGCTGGCGACTTTGCCCAGCAGCCACGCGCCCGGCCACCAGCAGATAGCCGCCTTCGGCCGGCACATCTGCGGCGCGCAGGGCATAGCCGTCCATGGCGCTGTTGTCCCAACTCGGCAGATCCAGAGGCGAAAACACGTCCTCGGCCACCACCCGGCCCAGGGCTTCAGACAGACCGATCACCTGGGTCGCCGGTGGCGGCGGCGCCTGGGCCAGCAATTGGGCAATGGCGTCGTCCACCGGCATCAGGTGCCCGGCGTCGCACACCGAGGCGCTCATAAGCGCGCCCCGCAGGCCGCCACGTTCTGGTTGGCCTGGGCCTTGAGGTGCGGCACGAAATTGCACGGGCCGGTGCGGCTGTCCAACTGCCCCGCGAGGATCTGGTCCCAGGCGGTGCGGCACGCGCCTGGCGAGCCCGGCATGCAGCACACCAGCACGCCGTTGCTGAGGCCGGCCAGTGCGCGCGATTGCAGGGTCGAGGTGCCGATTTCGGCCAGGGACACCTGGCGGAACAGCTCGCCGAAGCCGTCGACCTGTTTATCGAGCAATGGCGCCACCGCCTGGGGCGTGTTGTCACGGGCGGTAAAACCGGTGCCGCCGGTCATCAGCACCACCTGCACGTCAGGGTCGGCGATCCACAGCGATACCTGCGCGCGGATCTGGTAGATGTCGTCGATCACCAGGCCACGGTCGACCAGCACATGACCGGCGCCTTGCAGACGGTCCACCAGGGTCTGGCCGGAGGTGTCGGTGGCGAGGGTGCGCGTGTCGCTGATGGTCAGCACGGCGATGTTCAGGGGGACAAAATCCCGTTGGGTCAAATGGGCCATGATCCAGGCTCCAGGCATTGAAAAGTGAGCGTCAGCCTGCGCCGCAATGAGCGCAGGGCCTATTCCTCCAAGGAGGTATGCCGGTCAGGGGGCCAGGCGCGTGTGCTGCCAGGTGCCCGCGTGCAGGCGGTAGTCGAGGCGGTCATGCAGGCGGTCGGGGCGGCCTTGCCAGAACTCGATGCGTTGCGGTTGCAGGCAGTAGCCGCCCCAGTGCTCGGGGCGTGGCGGTTGGCGCCCGGCGAAGCGCTCGGTGACTTCGCGCAGGCGGCCTTCCAGCTCGCTGCGATGGGCCAGAGGCTGGCTTTGGGGCGAGGCCCAGGCGCCCAACTGGCTGGCGGCCGGACGCGCGTCGAAATAGTCGTCGGACAATTGCGTATCGGCGCGCACCACCGGCCCTTCTATGCGTACCTGACGCTCCAGCCCCGGCCAGAAAAACGTCATGGCCGCATGGGGGTTGCTCGCCAATTCCTGCCCCTTGGCACTCTGGTAATTGCAGAAAAAGAAAAACCCATCGGCACTAAAACCCTTGAGCAGCAGGATGCGGCAGTGGGCATGCCCTTGGCTGTCAACGGTGGCCAGGGCCATGCTGTTGGCCTCGGCGGGCGGCACTTCGGTCTTGCGCGCCTGGCTCAGCCATTGGCCGAACAGCTCGATGGGATCGGCCTGCGCGGCTTCGTCCCGCAGACCATACAGGGTGTAGTTACGGCGCAATTGTGCAAGGGACAGGGGCATGGCGCGGTCCTCCGGAAAGTTCGCCACAGTGTGGGAACTGCCGCGGCTTTATCCCTTGATCACGATCAACATTCGCCCGTGGCATGACGCCGCATGGGGCTACTTGAGCCCCAATCTGCGCGCCAGCTTGTGCAGGTTGCTGGAATCAAGCCCCAGCACCCGCGCGGCACCGGCCCAGTTACCGCTGCAATGGGCAAGGGCTTGGCGGATCTTATCGCGCTGGCAGTCATCCACGGCGGCGGCCAATGGCTGAAACGACTCCCCCGGCACCGGGGCCGGTTGCGTTGTGGCCGTGCTGTCGCCCAGGCCCAGCCACTGCGGCTCCAGGCTCGTGGGCGCGCGGCGGCCGGCTCGACACAGCAGTTTTAACGCCGCGCGGCTGATTACATGCTCCAGCTCGCGCACATTGCCCGGCCAGGCATAACTTTGCAGCGCCTGACGGGCCGTCGGCGACAGGCACAGCTCGCGCATGCCCAGGGCGGCGCGGCTGCGTTCGACAAAGTGCTCGGCCAACACCAGCACGTCGTCGCCGCGCTCGCGCAGGGCCGGGATCGCCACCGGGTACACCGAAAGGCGGTGATAGAGGTCGGCGCGAAACAGGCCGTCGCGCACGCGCTCCGCCAGATCGCGATTGGTGGCGGCGACGATACGCACATCCACGTGCAACGGGCGGTCGGCGCCCAAACGCTGGATCTCGCCGTTTTGCAGGGTGCGCAGCAACTTGGCCTGAACGCTCAGCGGCAGTTCCCCCACCTCGTCAAGAAACAGCGTGCCGCCATTGGCCGCATCGAAACGCCCGGCACGGTCGTGGCTGGCGCCGGAGAACGCACCTTTGACATGGCCGAACAGCTCGCTCTCGGCCAGCGCTTCCGGCAGCGCCGCGCAGTTGACCTGCACCAGCGGCCGCCGGCTGCGCCGCGACTGACGGTGCAGGCGCCGGGCAAACAGTTCCTTGCCCACGCCGGTCTCGCCTAGCAACAGCACCGGTAACTCGGTCTGCGCCAGCACCGCCAGCTCGTCGAGCAATTGGCGCAATACCCGGCTGTGGCCGAGGATCTCGTCGGCCGGTAGGGTCGCCTCGACCCTGATCGGGTTGGCGCTACCCTGGCATAGGGTGGTCATGATCACCTCACGTTGAAATAAAGCTCTACTTATCAATACGTTGCCGTTTGGCATGGCGCCTGCAACGGCCCGTGCAACCGTTAGCCCCGATGAGGACACCCGATGAACCTGAGCGACTGGAACACCCAACCCCAGGATCAACTGATCGATCACCTGCTGGCCCGCTACCACGCCCGGCATCGCGAGCAACTGCCGGAGCTGATTGGCCTGGCCAGCCGTGTCGAGCAAGTCCACGGTCATCATCTGCAATGCCCCAACGGCCTTGCGGACCTGCTGCGCGACATCCAGCAGGAACTGGAGAACCACATGCTCAAGGAGGAACAGGTACTGTTCCCGATGCTGCAGATGGGCATGGGCGCCCAGGCGAGCATGCCCATCCAGGTCATGCGGCATGAGCATGACCAGCACGGTGAGGCGCTGGAGCAACTGTTGAACCTGACCGATCGCCTCTCGCCGCCGGCAGGCGCTTGCGGCACGTGGCGCAGCTTGTATAGCCACTTGGCGACTTTTCATGACGACCTGCGCGAGCACATCCGCCTGGAAAACCAGGTGCTGTTTGCCCGGGCGCTGAACCCGGCGGCCTGATCAGCGCACCATCAGTTTGGCCAGTACTACGATCAGCACCATATGCCCCAGGATGCTGCGGCGGATCCACGTCGCACGCCGGGGGCTCAAGCGCTGATGACTGAGCAGATAGGCCAGCCACACGTAGTGGCCGATGATGCTCAGGGCCAGCACGATCTTGAGGCTCAGCAACGCGGCAAAATGGCTGCCCCACGGCACGCTGAACACCCCGCGGTAATGCCAGGCCAAGCCGATACCGGCGCCGTACAGCACCACCACCACGGCATGCAGCACCCGCCGCGTGCGCCGGGCGATGGCGTGGTCCGAGGTGAACTGCGCCGACCACGCCAGCTCTTGGCGCGCGCTGTGCCAGATCACCACTTCAAAAAACAGCGTGCCGATAAAGGCGATGGCCGCCAGCAGATGCACGATCAGTAAGCCAGAGTAGAGCATTGCGTTCTCCTAACCGGGATGGCCATCGACACGTGGGCGGCACAGCATCGGGCCGTAGCGCCACAGGTACAGGCCGAGTCCGACGGTCCAGCAGACCGCCGCCAGCCACAGTGCGGCGAGCGGCCACACCAATACCAGCAGCACGCGGCAGACAGCGGCCAGGTTCAGCAGTACAAAGGCCAGGGTCATGCCGCTGGGCGGCTGCAAGGGCCGGCCGGTGTGACCAAGGCTGACGCGGGCGATCATCGCCAGAATCAACCCGCCCATGGCGCCCACCGTCAAGGCGTGCACCGCCAGGCTGGGGTTGAGCGGCGCGCCGAAATGCCACAGCGCCATGCCCAGGCACGCCACCGCGAGCCAGGCATACGCCAGGTGCAGCGACCACAGCAGCGGCACCCGCCACAGACCCCGGTCATGCCAGCGCAACAGACGCACCACATGCCCCGCCGCCAGCGCGGCGAACAGCACGCCGGTCCAGGGGCTGGCCGACAGCGACAACCCTACGGCATACAACACCGCCACCAGCAGCGAGCCGCCGAGCAACAGACGGTCCAGCCACGGCCACGGCTTGACCGCTTCGACCCGGCCCACACCGCGCTGGGTGAAGAACGGAATCACCCGCCCACCGATCAAGCCCATCATCGCCGCCACCAGCCACACGCCGGTCAACACCGACTGGCGCTGCCAGCCTTCGTCCTGGCGCCACAGCCCATACAGCGACAGCCCGTCCGCCACGGCCAACAGCGCCAGCACCAGCACCACCGGGTAATTGCGCGACTGCCGCACTTGCCAAAGGGTCCAGCCCATCACGCCGGCGACGGCCAGCGGGAACGCCAGCTCCAGCAGTGTGAGCACCGGCCAGGGCAAATCCAGCAGCCAACCGATGCGCGCCGCCAGCCACAACGCCGCCAGCCCCTGCAAGGCGCCGCCGCTGAGCCCCGGGCGGCCGGTCCAAGTCTGCACGGCCGTGAGCAAGAACCCGGCGATGATCGCCAGGCCAAAGCCGAACAGCAGTTCATGCCGATGCCAGGCCAGCCAACCGCCGGCTGGTTGCCAGGCCCCCGTGTGCCCGCCCAGGGCCAGCAGCCATAACGGGATAACCAACGCGGCCAACAGGCAGGCGCCGAGGAAAAATGGCCGGAAAGCCAGGCGAAACAACGGGGTAATCGACAAGGCCTTGCGCCGATCGAGCACTTGCATAACAGGGTCTCCCTTCAGGACTGTGACGATGTTGCGCCGATGGCCGTGCGTTGCCCTTGTCGTAGATCAAGTCGCGGCCCAGCCATCGCGCGTACGCTTGCGCTACGCCAATATTGACTATCACCGTGGAGCCACGATGAAAAACGCCTACGTCCCCCTCGCCTGGTTTGTGATCCTTGGCTCCATGCTCGCTGCGGCCAGCGGCGTGTCCCTGGTGTTGGTGTGAACGCCCCGCTGATTTTCAAGGAGCCAGGCCGGGTGTTGCATCGCGTGCATCACCAGATCCTGCGCAGCCACCACCTGTTCGAACCGCTGAACGAGGAGGAACTGGACGACTTGATGAGCAGCAGCCAGTTGCTCAGCGTCGACAAAGGCGAGCCGTTGTTCCGCCAGGGCGAGCCGGCCGAGGCGTTTTATTTCGTGATTGCCGGCGCGGTGAAGATCTACCGCCTGACCCCGGATGGCCAGGAGAAGGTCTTTGAGGTGATCGGCGAGCGACAGACCTTCGCCGAGGCGATGATGCTGATGGACACTCCCAACTATGTGGCCTGCGCTGAAGCGGTGTGCCCGACCCAGTTGTACCGGTTGTCCAACGCCACCTATATGCGCCTGTTGCACAGCAACAGCCGCCTGACCTTTGCCCTGCTCGGCAAGCTGTGTGTGCGCCTGCACCAGCGGGTCAACGAGATCGAAACCCTGTCGCTGAAAAACGCTACGCACCGTGTGGTGCGCTATCTGCTGACCCAACTGATGCACTTGCACGGCGGTGACAGCCGTTTTGAACTGCCGATGGCCAACCAGTTGATCGCCGGGCACCTGTCGATCCAGCCGGAGACGTTTTCGCGAATTATCCGGCGCTTGATCGACGAACACATCATCACTCAGGACGGTCGCCAGATCACCATTCTCGACCGTGCGCGCCTGGAGCAATTCGAGTGAAAACCTGCCTGTATTGCCAACGGCGCAACGCGCTGGAACGCGATACCTGCGAAGGCTGCGGCATGCCGCTGCCGGCGTCCGAGGCCAGCGGCATGGCCCGCCGACTGAGCCGCTTCCAATGGTTCTGCGTGGGCCTCACGCTGTTTTGCGTCGCCATGTTCTTCTGGCTGCCACGGGACATCTACTGACGTTCGGTCAATTGCCGGTACAGCTGCGGTAAGCGCTGGGGCAACTGGCCGGGTTGGCGGATCAGGGTAAAGCCATGGGCACCGAACATGTACGGCAGGTAGTCGCCGGCCTGTTTGTCGATGGTGATACAGAACGGGATCAACCCCTGGCGCCGCGCCTCCAACACCGCCTGACGGGTGTCTTCGACGCCGTAGCGTCCTTCATACAGGTCCAGGTCATTGGGCTTGCCGTCGGTCAACAGCAACAGCAATTTGCGCCGTTGGGCGCAGGCCCCGAGCAACTGGGTGGCTTGGCGAATGGCCGCGCCCATGCGCGTGTAGTACCCGGGCTTGAGCGCTTGGATCGCGCCGCGGGTGTGGTCGTCGTAGGGTTGCGCAAAACTTTTGAGCTGTTGCAAACGCACCTGATGGCGACGCAGGGATGAAAACCCATACAGCGCAAAACGATCCCCCGCCCCCGCCAGGCTTTCGCCGAACAGCAGCAGGCTGTCGCGGATCACGTCGATCACGGTTTGCTCGTCGTTCAGGTGCGCATCGGTGGACATCGACACGTCCGCCAGCAGCAAGCACGCGAGGTCGCGATGGTGGTGACGCTGCTCCAGGAACAGCCCCCGTTCGGCACAGGCGCCGTGCTGACGCTCGACGTGAAAATCCAGCCAGGCCTGCAAGTCCAATTCACTGCCTTGGGCTTGCTGGCGCTGCCACTGGCGGTCGGTGCGCAGGCGCATAAATTGCTGGCGCAGGCGCCGAGCCTCGGCGTGTAGACGGGGCGGCAAGGGTTGTGGCTGGGCGTCGCGCGGTTGCATCGTTTGCAGATTGACGAAGCCGTCTTGCAGGCACTGGCGGCGGTAGTCCCATTCGGGCAGTCTGATGCCCTCCCCCAAGGGAAGGTCATCCACATCCGCCGGCGGCAGGTCCAGGTGCAGCTTGAGGCCGCCGCTCTTGCGCACCCGCTGGCGCGACAGGCTCAAGTGGTCGAGGTCTTCGGCGACACGGGCGGCGTCGGGGTCGTGGCTGTCATCGGACCAGCGATCAAGCTCGACGTGTTCGCTCCAACTGAACAGGTTCTCCAGGCGCACCACCAGCAGGCCGCCGTCGCGGCTGTGATCGTCCACACGGCTGGCACGCTTGGGCGCGCCCTGCTGCTCGCCGGGCGGGGTGGCGAAGTCGTCGCCGTCGTGATCTTCACCGTTCAGGGCTTGAGGCGAATCCAGGCGCAACGGCGGATAGAGCCATAAGGGCAGCGGCCAGGCGGCACGTTCGCTACGGGGCAGCTGGCGCACACTGCCCGGCTCGCGCAGGGCCTTGCGCAAGGCGTTTTCCAGGGTGGCTTCAGCGCGATTGAGGCTGGCCGGGTCGGGGCGCAGCGCGATATGGGCTTCCACCAAACGCTGGTAGCTGGGCAGCAGCGCCGGGTAGCGTTGCAGCAGCAGCCAGGTCCAGCGTTGGTTGTCCCGGGCCCAATGGGTCATGGGGCCGGCGTGGGCGGCCAGCAGCGCCAGCCAGCGGTACAACTCCAGGTTCAACGCGACGGTCGGGAACACCGCCAGGCTCGACGGCAGGCGCAGGCGGTTGCCATCGCAGCAGGCCAGTGGCGCCTGCTTGCAGGTGCCGGCGATGCGCATCAGCAGGTTGCGACGCAGCAGCAGGTCGCGCTCGCTGGCGGCTTCCAGGGCGATCCCACTGGCACCGCCCAGGGCACGGAACAATAGCGCCAGGCTGCGCTGGCGGTCGGCCAGATCGACCCGCGCGTGGGGAAAATCCACGCGGGCACGGCGGGTGATAAAGCGATGCCAGACACTGCCGACCCACTCTTCCAGCTCCAGGGTAAAGGCCATGGGATGGGCTCCAAGTTAGGGGATTTGACGGGCACGCCGGGATCCAAATGTGTGAGGGGCTGCAGCTGGGCAGAGGTGTCTAAACAAATTCCACAGACTGACACCTGACGCTGTGGTGAGCAGGCTTGCCCTGCGCTGGGCCGCGCAGCGCCCCCCCAGCCAGACGCCTCGGTATACCAGATGAAACGCATCGTCTGGAATGGGGCTGCTTCGCAGCCCAGCGCAGGGCAAGCCTGCTCACTACCACAAATCTGCTCCCACATTTGGATCGCGTTACTTTCAGTAGACGATCGGCACCGCTGCTCCAGCCATCCGGGCGCGTTGCCGGAAGCTGTACAGGTAGCAGAGCAGCCCAAGCAGGAACACCAGGCCGCAAACCAATCGGGCCCAGAACAGCAGGCGCAGATGCTCCACCGTAGCCATGAACGGCAGTGCCACGCCATCCACCGGCCAGCGCTGCAACCACACTTGCACGGCGCCGGCGGCGGTGAGGAACAGCGTGATCATCACCATCGACAGCACCATCATCCAGAAGCCCCACACTTCGACGGTCTGCGAGCGCGCATCCGGCGCTTCACCGATTCCGCGCAAGCGCGGCATGGCGTAGCTGATCAGGGTCATCACGATCATGGCGTAGGCGCCGAAGAACGCCAGGTGGCCGTGAGCCGCCGTGAGCTGAGTGCCGTGGGTGTAGAAGTTGACCGGTGCCAGGGTATGCAGGAACCCCCATACACCCGCGCCGAAAAACGCCGTGACCGTGGTGCCCTTGGCCCACAACGTCGCCGCGCGATTAGGGTGCTGGCGCCGCCGGCGTTTGACCATGGTGAAGGCGAACATCACCATCGCCAGGAACGGCAGCGGTTCCAGGGCCGAGAAGATCGAACCGACCCACAGCCACACCTGCGGTGCGCCGATCCAGAAAAAGTGGTGGCCGGTGCCGATGATGCCGGTGATCAAGGCCATGGCGATGATCACGTACAACCATTTTTCCACTACTTCGCGGTCGACCCCGGTGACCTTGATCAGCACGAACGCCAGCATCGAGCCCATGATCAATTCCCACACGCCTTCCACCCACAGATGCACCACCCACCACCAGTAGAACTTGTCCCGCGCCAGGTTGCCGGGGTTGTAGAAGGAGAACAGGAAGAACACCGCGAGGCCGATCAGACCGGTCATCATCACCAGGCTGACCGTGGTTTTGCGGCCTTTGAGCAGGGTCATGCCGATGTTGTAGAGAAAGCCCAGGCACACCACCACGATGCCCATTTTGGTGATGGTCGGTTGCTCTAGAAACTCACGCCCCATAGTCGGCAGCAATTCGTTGTGGGTCAGTTTGGCCAGCGCCGCATACGGCACCAGCAGGTAGCCGAGAATGGTCAGCACCCCCGCCACGGCGAACACCCAGAACAGCAGAATCGCCAGTTTGGGGCTGTGCAGCTCGCGGTCGGCCTCTTCGGGCACCAAGTAATACGCGGCCCCCATAAAGCCGAACAGTAGCCACACGATCAGCAGATTGGTGTGAACCATCCGCGCCACGTTGAAAGGAATCAGCGGGAACAGAAAGTCGCCGATTACGTATTGCAGGCCCATGATCAGCCCGAACAGCACCTGGCCGACGAACAGCATCAGCGCAAACACGAAGTAGGGTTTGGCCACGGCCTGGGATTGGAATTTCAGATAGGGGTTGGCGCTGCGCATGGCTCAGCCCTCCTTGTTCGGTGGCCATTTATTGGTATCGATCTTCGAACTCCATTTAAGGAACTCGGCCATGTCATCCACCTCTTGGTCAGTGAGGTTGAATTGCGGCATGGCCCGGCGCCCCTGTACACCCAGGGGCTGCATTTTCATCCAGGCATGCAGGAACGGTTTAAACCCCTCTTCACCCCCGCGCCGCTTGAACACATTGCCCAGCTCCGGCGCAAAGTAAGCGCCCTCGCCGAGCAGGGTGTGGCAGCCGATGCAATTGTTGCGCTCCCACACACCCTTGCCGCGCACCACCGATTCGGTGAGCTGGTCAACGTTGCTGCGGGTGGGAAAGGTTTGTTCGGTGTGATAGGTCAGGGCCAGGAAAATCAGGAAGAAGAACACGCTTCCTCCGAAGTAGATACTCCTGGCCATGCCCTTGGTGAAGGTATCTGACATGGTCGCTTCCTCATGGCTTGGCGGGGGTCATGATAGGAAGGCGGCGGGCGAAAACGGCTTGATGGCGATCAAGAAATGTTGATGGTTTTGGTCGGGTATGGAACGGACCCACCTGCCACTTCATTCGGCACAAATGGGAGTGCTCTAAACGAGCTTCAGCGCATGAGGGCGGAAGGAGAAACACGCGCTAATAGTCTCGTCTGGCCGCAAGTGCGACCGCTGGACTAGGTTTTTTTCTTCCGGTTCTTTACGGAACTAAAAATCCACTAGCAATCACAGGACGTAGCCAGTAAGCTACATTAAATTGTATGACCAATCTGATCGGCAGGACGCCGGAGTTCGATACATGGCTCGACGGTATGAGAGATATCGATGGAAAAGCCGCTGTACTGACGCGGTTGGATCGAGCCGAGGAAAACAACTTCGGCGATTGTGAACCCGTTGGCGACGGCATGAGTGAAATGCGTGTGTTTGTCGGGCCTGGCTACAGAATTTATTTTGTGCGTACGGGTATCGCTGCTTACTTGATGCTTTGGGGCAGCGATAAAACCGACCAGAAAAGAGCGATCAAACGGGCAAAAGAGATTCTCGATGCCCTGAGAGGTGGATGAAATGACTGAATCGAAATTCAAACCCGAGGACATGCCGGTCCTCGATCTTGATACCTCCGGCACAAGCGTTTATGAGGCTTCGCGCTTCCTCGACAGCCCGGAAACCATCAGCGCTTATCTGGCGCAAAGCATGCAATCGCACGACCCGCAGTTGCTGATGAAAGCGCTTGCCGAAGTGGCCAAGGCCCAAGGTGTGAACAAGGTGGCGGAAGCTGCGGGGGTTAATCGCGAGAGCCTGTATAAAACGCTCAAGGGTGGCTCGAAAACCCGTTATGAAACGGTCCAGAAGCTGATGCTGGCCTTAGGTGTCGAACTGACTGTACAGCCGATTGCAGCAGCGAGGCTCAAGAGAACTGTACGAACCAAGCCGTCGGCGCCCGGTAAGCTCTGAGCGAACGACCGTCCTCAGTGGCAGGCTCGCCTCCCAGCGCCCCAGGCCATGAGGCGCGCGGTTCAGGCATTGGTGTCCTGCCAGGTCCTTGAGGGTGATCGAATTCTCAAGCGCTCAACCCTACAATCCCCGCCAACACCACCAGCCCCCACCCCAGCATCGCCACCCTCCACTTCCAGGGCCCGTGCCGCAACTCCATAAACCCATCCACAATCACCCAGCCCTTGACCATCGCCAGCAACACCACTACCCCCGCCGCGCCACTCCACACGGTGCCGAGGCTCAGTACCATCAGGCCCGCCCAACACAGCCACAACCTCACTGAGCTGTTCATCGGATCACATACACCAGGGCAAACAACACCACCCACACCAGGTCGACCATGTGCCAATACAACACGCCGGATTCCAGCCCACTCAAACGCGGTGCCAGGTACTGCCGTTGCCAGCAGCGCCACCCGAGCCAAGCGAGAATCACCAGGCCCAGCAGCACATGCAAAAAGTGAAAGCCGGTGACGATCCAGTACAAGGTGAAGAACGTGCTGCGCTCAAGCCCCAGCCCTGCGTCGATCAGATGGCGGTATTCGGTGAGTTTGATCCACACATACACCAGCGCCACCAGCCATGCGCCGAGCAGCAAGACACTACCGCGCCGCGCGCGACCCAGGCGCACCTGCTGCACGGCCAATGCGGCCAACGCACCCGCGCTCAACAGGCTGTAGGTCATTGCCAGGCCGGTCGAGGTATCCAGTTGCGCGCGCCCTAGGGCGAACACCTCGGGCTGAAGCCGCTGGGTCACGGCAAACGCCAGGATCAATATCGCGAACACGGTCAGTTCAGCGAGGATGAACAACCACATCGCCACGTCCCCCGGCAGGCGCCGGGGCTCAGGCAAAGTGCACATCCACCACGTCCATCAGCGCCGCGATGGTTTGCGGGTCGTCGCTCAGGGCCTGGGCCAGGCAGGCCATGCACGCTTCGCGCGGCGGCATGCCGGCGGCGATCAGGCGCGCGGTAAAAATCAGCAGGCGGGTGGAGGCCACTTCCTCCAGGTCGTGCTGATCGAGGCGCCGCAAGGCTTGGCCAAGGCGCACCACCTGGCTGGCCAGGGCGTTATCCACCTGCGCTTCGCGCGCGACGATACGCGCTTCGTCCGCCGCCGCCGGGTAGTCGAAACGCAGCGCCACGAAGCGCTGGCGAGTGCTGGGTTTCATGCCCTTGAGCAGGTTCTGGTAACCGGGGTTATACGACACCACCAGCATGAATGACGGCGGCGCCTTGACCACTTCGCCGGTGCGTTCCAGGTACAGCTCGCGACGGTCATCGGCCACCGGGTGCAGGACCACGGCGGTGTCCTGGCGCGCTTCGACCACTTCATCCAGGTAACAGATGCCGCCCTCGCGCACAGCGCGGGTCAGCGGGCCGTCCTGCCACCAGGTGCCTTGGCTGCCGATCAGATGGCGACCGACCAGGTCGGCGGCGCTCAGGTCGTCGTGACAGGCCACGGTGTACAGGGGCAGGTTCAGGCGATGCGCCATGTGCTGCACGAAGCGGGTCTTGCCGCAGCCGGTGGGGCCCTTGATCAGCACCGGCATGCGGTGCTGCCAAGCGTGTTCGAACAGACGCTGTTCGTTGTCGAGAGGCTGATAGAAAGGCGCGTTCATCGTGTATATCCGAGGCGGGTTCGAGGGCCACGCTAAGGGCGCCTGCGACAACCTGGCAAGCGCTAACCCAGGCAAACTTGATCGCCGTCAAGCGAGCTTTGCAACGCCACGCCATAGTCTGGCCCGGCACTAAGAACCTGCGCCCCGCACCGTGTTGCGAGGCACCGCAAAGGTCTCGCCTGAGGAGTAAATGGAATGCTGACTCGCCGCACGAACCCCTTCACCTTAAGCCTCGCCAGCCTCGGCTGCGCACTGGCCCTGACCCTGCCCCTGAGCGCCCACGGCAATGCCCAGCCCGCCGTGGTCAAGACCGCCGGCGCGCCGGACATGAGCCAGGCTGATTTCGACGCGTCCAAACAGATCTATTTCGAACGCTGCGCCGGCTGCCACGGCGTGCTGCGCAAGGGAGCCACCGGCAAGCCCCTGACGCCGGACATCACCCAGGCCCGTGGCCAGGCCTACCTGGAAGCGCTGATCACCTACGGCTCGCCCGCCGGCATGCCGAACTGGGGCACCTCCAATGCGCTGACCAAAGCGCAGATCAGCAGCATGGCCACCTTTATCCAGCACACCGCGCCGACGCCGCCGGAATGGGGCATGGCCGAGACGCTCAAGACCTGGAAAGTGCTGGTCAAGCCCGAAGACCGCCCGAAAAAACAGCTCAATCACCTCAACCTGCAAAACCTGTTTTCGGTGACCTTGCGCGACGACGGCAAGATCGCCCTGGTGGACGGCGACACCAAGCAGATCGTCAAGCTGATCGACACCGGTTATGCCGTGCATATTTCGCGGATCTCCGCCTCGGGTCGCTACCTGCTGGTGATCGGCCGTGACGCCAAGATCGACATGATCGACCTATGGCCCGCCGAGCCCACCAAAGTCGCCGAAATCAAGGTGGGCATCGAGGCGCGGTCGGTGGAGACCTCGAAGTTCAAGGGCTACGAAGACAAGTACACGATTGCCGGGTCCTACTGGCCGCCGCAATTCACCCTGATGGACGGCGAGACCCTGGAACCCAAGCAGATCGTCTCCACCCGCGGCATGACCGTCGACAAGCAGGAGTACCACCCAGAACCCCGTGTGGCGGCGATCATCGCGTCCCATGAGTGGCCGGAGTTCATCGTCAACGTCAAGGAAACCGGCAAGGTCATGCTGGTCAACTACCAGGACATCAAGAACCTCACCATCACCACCATCGACGCCGCGCCGTTCCTGCACGACGGCGGCTGGGACAGCACCCACCGCTACTTCCTCACAGCGGCCAACAACTCGAACAAGGTGGCGGTGATCGACTCCAAGGCGCGCACCCTCGCCGCGCTGGTGGACGTGGGCAAGACCCCGCACCCCGGGCGTGGCGCCAACTTTATCCACCCCACCTACGGGCCGGTGTGGGCCACCAGCCACTTGGGCGACGGCGGTATTTCGGTGATCGGCACCGACCCGATCAAGCACCCGCAATACGCCTGGAAACAGGTGGAAACCCTCAAGGGCCAGGGCGGCGGTTCGCTGTTTATCAAGACCCACCCCAACTCCCATCACCTGTACGTGGACACCACCCTCAACCCCGACGCCAAGCTCAGCCAGTCGGTGGCGGTGTTCGATATCAACCAGCTCGACAAGGGCTACACCGTGCTGCCGATCGCCGAATACTCGGGGATCAAGCAAGGCGCTCTGCGCGTGGTGCAACCGGAATACAACAAGGCCGGCGACGAGGTGTGGTTCTCGGTGTGGAACGGCCAGACCGAAGAATCGGCGCTGGTGGTGATCGATGACAAAACTCTGAAGCTCAAGCAGGTGATCAAGGACAAACGCCTGATCACCCCAACCGGCAAATTCAACGTTTACAACACCCAACACGACATTTATTGAGCCCCATCAACACGAGGTCCGCCCATGAAAAATATGCTCCTCGCATTGCTGGCTTGCAGCGCTGCGTTCAGCCTGCACCCGGCCCTGGCTCAAGACGGCCAAGCCCTGTTCAACAGTAAACCCTGTGTCGGCTGCCACACCCTGGACAGCAAGTTGGTAGGCCCGGCCATGAAGGAAGTCGCCGCCAAGAACACCGGCGTGAAAGACGCCGCCGCGACCCTGGCCAGTCATATCAAGAACGGCACCCAGGGTAACTGGGGGCCGATCCCGATGCCGCCGAACCAGGTCACCGATGAAGAAGCCAAGGTGTTGGCCGATTGGGTCCTGAGCTTGAAATAACCACAAGGAGCACGCCATGAAAGCATCGATGTTCGGTTCGGCCATGGCGGTGCTCATGCTGATTCCCGCGTGGGCGACGGCGACACCCGACGCCGCCCGCCTCGAACACCTGCTGACTCAGGACTGCGGCGCCTGCCATGGCCTGCACCTGACCGGCGGCCTCGGCCCGCCCCTCACGCCCCAGGCCCTGGCCGGCCAACCTCGCGCCAGCCTGATCGCCACCATCACTTACGGTCGCCCAGCCCGCGCCATGCCCGGCTGGGGCCCACTGCTCAGCGCCGGCGATATTGCCTGGCTGGCCGACCGCCTGCTGCAAGGACGCCCCACCCCATGATGCGACCCGCCGTGTTCTCCCTGTGCCTGCTGCTCGGCGCCTGTGCCCAACCGACGCTGCGCGGCAGCGGTGATCTGGGCCTGGTGATCGAACGTGCCAGCGGCAGTGTGCAGATCGTTGAAAGCAGCGGCATGACCGAGCTGGCGCGCATCGAAGGGCTGGGCGATCTGTCCCACGCCTCGGCGGTGTTTTCCCGCGACCAACGCTATGCCTATGTGTTCGCCCGCGACGGCGGCTTGACCAAGGTCGACTTGCTGACCCAGCGCATCGCTAAACGCATCATCCAGGGCGGCAACAGTATTGGCGGCGCGATCAGCCAGGATGGCCGCCTGATTGCCGTGTCCAACTACCAGCCGGGCGGGGTCAAGGTGTTCGATGCCGTCACCTTGGAGCAGGTCGCCGACATTCCCGCCACGCCCCTGGCCAACGGCAAACGCTCGCGGGTGGTGGGGCTGGTGGACGCGCCGGGGCAGCGTTTCGTGTTCAGCCTGTTCGACACCGGCGAGATCTGGAGCGCGGACTTCAGCCACGGCAACACCCCAACCCTCACCCGTTTCACCGACATCGGCGAGCAGCCCTATGACGCACTGATCACCGCCGACGGTCGCTACTACATGGCCGGTCTGTTCGGCGAGGACGGCATGGCCCAGCTCGACCTGTGGCACCCGGAGCGCGGTGTGCAACGGGTACTCAAGGACTACGGACGCGGGCAGGCCAAGTTGCCGGTTTACAAAATGCCGCACCTGGAAGGCTGGGCCGTAGCCGACAACCAGGCGTTCGTGCCCGCCGTGGGCCGACACCAGGTGTTGGTGATGGACGCGCGCAGTTGGCAGCAGAGCGCCGCGATCGCCGTGGCCGGCCAGCCGATCTTCGTCACTGCACGGCCGGATGGGCGCCAGCTGTGGGTCAATTTCGCCTACCCGGACAACGACCGCGTGCAGGTGATCGACAGCGAAACCCACCAAGTGGTCGCCGACCTGCGCCCTGGCCCCGGCGTGCTGCACATGGAGTTCACCGGGCGCGGCGAACAGCTGTGGCTGTCGGTGCGCGACGGCGAGCAGGTGCAGGTCTGGGACCCGTATCGAATGACCTTGCTCAAGACCTTGCCGGCCTTGAGCCCCAGCGGAATTTTCTTCAGCACTCGTGCACAAAAAATGGGGTATTGAGATGGACCTTGATCGACTCAGCCAGCACTTGATCGAACGCTACCAGCACGGCATGCCGCTGTGCGCCGAACCGTACCGGGAAATGGCCCAGGTCTTGAAGTGCAGCGAGGCCGAACTGATGACCTGCCTGCAACGCCTGGAACTGGCCGGCGCCCTCTCGCGCGTCGGCCCGGTGTTCGAACATACCCGCGCCGGTGCCAGCACCCTGGCCGCCCTGGCAGTCCCGGCCGAACGCCTGGAACAGGTGGCGGCGCGGGTCAGCCAATACCCGGAAGTCAATCACAACTACGCCCGCGAGCATCACTACAACCTGTGGTTCGTGGTGACCGGCCCGCACCGTCAACATCTACAGCAGATCCTCGATGAGCTGGAACAAGACACCGGCCTGACACCGCTGGATCTGCCGATGCTCAGCGCCTACCGCATCGACCTCGGGTTCTCCCTGGGAGGGCATCCGTGATCGCGCCGCTGACCCAGGAGCAGATGCTCGACCTGCGCCAGTGCCTGGAGCGCGGTTTGCCACGGGTCTCGCGGCCTTACGACGCGCTGGCGGAGCAGATCGGTGCCCATCACGACCAGGTGTTGCAGCAAATGCAGCACTGGCATGAACAAGGCTTGTTCCGGCGCGTCGGGCTGGTGCTTAACCATCGCGCCCTGGGTTTTGTGGCCAACGCCATGCTGGTGCTGGATGTGCCGGATGCCTTGGTGGATAACGTCGGCCAGCGCCTGGGCCGCGCGCCGGGGGTGAACCTGTGTTACCAGCGTCCGCGCCGCCTGCCGCAGTGGCGCTATAACCTGTTTTGTATGGTCCACGGCCGCGAGCGGGCGGTGGTCGAGGCGCACATCGAGACGCTATTGGCCGAGCACCTGCTCAACGACCTTCCCCACCAGGTGCTGTTCAGTACCCACGCGTTCAAACAATGCGGCGGACGTTTTGCGCCGCCACCGTCGCAGGTGTGGGCCCATGGATGAACGGGATCGCCAATTGATCAATCGCCTGCAGCACGGCCTGCCCCTGGTGCGTCAGCCCTGGCAGTCAGTGGCGCAGGAACTGGGCTGCGCCCCCGGTGAGGTACTCGACCGCCTGCACGCGTTGCTTGAAGACGGCGTGCTCACCCGGTTCGGCCCGATGTTTGATATCGAGCGCGTCGGCGGGGCGTTCACCTTGGCCGCGCTAACAGTGCCCGAGGCGCGCTTCGATGCCGTCGCCGAGCAGCTCAACGCCCTGCCCCAGGTGGCCCACAACTACCGCCGCGAACATGCCTGGAACATGTGGTTCGTGCTGGCCTGCGCCAGCCCTGAGGAACTCGACGCCACCCTGTCGCGCATCGAAACCCTGAGCGGGTTGACGGTGCTCAACCTGCCCAAGGAGCACACCTACCATGTCGGTCTGCATTTCCCGGTCTGACAGCCCCCTGGCCCTGCGCCTGATCGCCCTCACCCAAGACGGCCTGCCGCTGCTGGAAGACCCGTGGGCGTGGCTGGCCGAGCAGTTGGGAATCAGCGTCGAGTCGACTCTCGATCTGCTCAAGCGCCTGCAAGCCGAGGGCGTGATCCGGCGTATCGCGGCGGTGCCCAACCATTACCGCCTGGGCTATCGGCATAACGGCATGACTGTGTGGGACGTGGCCGACGAGCAACTGCCACGCCTGGGCGAACTGATAGGCGCGCAGCCGTTCGTGAGCCACTGCTACCGCCGCCCCCGGCGCGCGGGCTGGCCCTACAACCTGTTCGCCATGGTGCATGGGCGCAGCCGTGAAGAAATCGACAGCTACCGCGAGCACCTGCGTTTTTTGCTTGCCGATGCCTGCCGCGCCGACGAGATGCTGGTGAGCAGTCGCATCCTGAAAAAAACCGGCCTGCGCTTGCCGCCGGCGCACTGAAAAGGAATAGCCCATGCTGCGAATCAGTCAGTACTTGCGCACTTTGGCCGGCCAATGCCCGGCGCCGCGCGTCTCGGCCCCCGGCAGCGAGCGGCCGCCAGTGGTGATCTGGAACCTGCTGCGCCGGTGCAACCTGACCTGCAAGCATTGCTACGCCACCAGCGCCGACAGTGTGTTCCGCGATGAGCTGGACACCGCCACCGCGCTGCGGGTGATCGATGACTTGCACGAAGCCGGCGTGCGCGTACTGATCCTTTCCGGCGGCGAGCCGCTGCTGCGCGCAGATATATTCCAGCTGAGCGCCTACGCCCGCGACAAAGGCTTTTTCGTGGCGTTGTCCACCAACGGCACGCTGATTGATGAGCGCAATATCCAGCAGATTGCCGACGCGCATTTCGACTACGTGGGCATCAGTATCGATGGCCTGGAGGCGACCCACGATGCCTTTCGCCAGTCACACGGCAGCTTCCAGCGCTCGTTGCATGGCATACGTCTGTGCCGCGAAGCCGGCATCCGCGTGGGCCTGCGGACCACCCTGACCCAGGACAACCACGCGCAGCTGCCGCAATTGCTCGCGCTGATGCGCGCTTACGACGTGCAGAAGTTCTACCTGTCGCACCTCAACTACAGCGGGCGCGGCAAGCGCAGCCGCCAACTGGACGCGCACCGGCAGATCAGCCGCGACGCCATGGCGCTGATTTTCCAGCAAGCCTGGGAGGACATCGAAAACGGCGTGGCCAGCGATTTTGTCAGCGGCAACAACGACGCCGACGCGGTGTTATTGCTGCAATGGGTACATCGCCATCTGCCCGAGCATTACCCGCAGCTGGAGCACCTGTTGCACGGTTGGGGCGGCAATGCGTCGGGCAGCGGCATCGCCAATATCGACAACACCGGCGAGGTGCATCCGGACACCTACTGGTGGCAGCACTCGGTGGGCAATGTGCGCAACACCACATTCCGCCAGCTCTGGCTCGACCAACCCGACCCCTTGCTGCAGCGCCTGCGCGAATACCCGCGCCGCATCGGCGGGCGCTGCGCCGAGTGTCGCTGGCTGCCGATCTGCAACGGCAACACCCGTACCCGCGCCTGGGCCGATGGCGACCTGTGGGGCCCGGACCCGGGTTGCTACCTGAGCGACGATGAAATTGCCACGCGCTCGCCCAACCTGATTCCGTGCTCCACCCGGTGACACAACCGGGGCAGCGCTCCTGATGATCGACCAAGGATGTCCCATGCACACCACTGCCCTCCCCCCCAGCCTGCACAGCCCTTTGCACCCCGGTGAAGTCGCGCTGGTGGGCGCCGGACCCGGCGACCCACGCCTGCTTACCTTGCGCGCCTGGAGCCTGCTGATGCAGGCCGATGCCGTGGTGTTCGACCGGCTGATCAGCGCCGAACTGCTCACGCTGATCCCGCTCACCTGCGCCCGCCATTACGTGGGCAAGGCCAGCGGCCATCACAGCCTGCCCCAGGATCAACTCAACGAACTGCTGGCGGAACTGGCCGGCGAAGGCCAGCGCGTGGTGCGCCTCAAGGGCGGCGACCCGTTTATTTTCGGGCGCGGCGCCGAGGAGCTCGAATACCTGCTGGCGCGGGATATTCCGTGCCAAGTGGTGCCAGGGATCACCGCCGCGTCCGGGTGCAGCGCCTACGCCGGAATCCCGTTGACCCATCGCGATCTGGTCAACTCGTGCCGTTTCGTCACCGGGCACCTGCAGCGCGACGGTGCGCTGAAATTACCCTGGGCCAGCCTTGCCGAGCCGAGCCAGACCCTGGTGTTCTATATGGGCCTGTCGAACCTGGCGCTGATCGCCGAACACCTGATGGCTGCCGGTTTGTCGGCGGATACCCCGGCGGCGCTGATCAGCAACGGTGCGCGCGCTGATCAACAGGTGGCCCGTGGCACCTTGCGCCAGTTGCCGACCCTGGCCGCCGACTGCGAACCCGGCGTGCCAACCCTGACGGTGATCGGCCAGGTCGTGGACCTGTTCGCCAGCGCCGCCCTGCACTTCCCGGCCAGCCTGGCAGCGCCGCGCGCAGCGGTGGCGGTATGAAACGCCTGCTGCTGGTGCCGCTGTTGTGGGCCAACGTCGCCCACGGTACGCCGGCCGAGGATTACCGCCAGTACTGCGAGCAGTGCCACGGCCTCAACCGCATCGGCGCCACCGGCCCGGCGTTGTTGCCCGAAAGCCTGGGGCGGATCAAGCCCGACGAGGTGCGCCAGGTGATACGCGACGGCCGACCGGCCAGCCAAATGGCCGGATTCGCCGCGCAATTGGACAGCGCGCGCATCGACGGCCTGGTGGATTTTCTGCAACAGCCGCCGGCATCGCCACCGACCTGGGATGCCCAGGCGATCCGCGCCAGCCACACCGTACTGGCGGACCTGAGCCAACTGCCGACCACCCCGCAGCACCACGCCGACCCGCTCAACCTGTTTGTGGTGGTGGAATCGGGGGATCATCACATGGACATTCTCGACGGTGACACTTTCAACGTGCTGGACCGCTTCCCCACCCACTTCGCGGTACACGGCGGGCCGAAGTTTCCCCCGGATGGGCGCTTTGTGTACTTCGCCTCCCGGGACGGCTGGATCAGCCAATACGACCTGCATAACCTCAAGCTGATCGCCGAAACCCGTGTCGGCCTCAACACTCGCAACCTGGCGGTGAGCAAAGACGGGCGCTGGGTGCTGGCGGGCAACTACCTGCCGGGCAATCTGGTGCTGCTGGATGCGCGTGATCTGTCGCTGGTCAAGATTCTGGACACCGGTTCGCGGGTCAGCGCCGTGTACACCGCACCGCCGCGCGACAGCTTTATCGTCGCGCTCAAGGATCTGAACGAGGTGTGGGAACTGGCGTATGCCGACGCGCAACCGCGCTTCGAGCCCCGGCGCATCCAGGCCCAGGACGTGCTCGATGATTTTTCGTTTTCTCCCGATTACCGACAGTTGGTCGCCACCTCGCGCAAGGCCGGGGGCGGCCAGGTAATCGACCTGGACAGCGGCGCGGTGGTCACCGATATCCCGCTGGCGGGCATGCCGCACCTGGGCTCGGGCACCTATTGGCGACGCGATGGGCACTGGGTGTTCGCCACACCGAATATCAGCAAAGGGCAAATCTCGGTGATCGACCTGAACACCTGGGCGCTGATCAAACAGATTCCCACCCTGGGGCCAGGCTTCTTTATGCGCAGCCATGTGAACTCACGCTATGTGTGGAGCGACGTGTTCTTCGGCCCGGACAACGACGCCATCCACCTGATCGA
The DNA here is from genome assembly GCF_007858255.1 of Pseudomonas rhodesiae. Lineage (GTDB taxonomy): Bacteria > Pseudomonadota > Gammaproteobacteria > Pseudomonadales > Pseudomonadaceae > Aquipseudomonas > Aquipseudomonas rhodesiae. Next base: position 68,149 of record NZ_VFEU01000012.1, read on the forward strand.
CAAACAGACCCTGGAAATCTCCCACACCTTGCGCCCGGTGCCGGGCAAGACCGCCGCCCATGTGGAATTCACCCGCGACGGGCGCTACGTGTTGCTGAGCATCTGGGCCACGGACGGCGCGTTGATCGTTTACGACAGCCAAACCCTCAAGGAGGTCAAGCGCCTGCCCATGAACAAGCCGTCGGGCAAATACAACGTGGGCAATAAAATCGAATTCGCCGAGGGCACCTCCCACTAGGCCTGTTCGAACAACCCACACAGCTCATCCACCTGCCGGCGCCCGTCCGGCAGCACACACAGAAACTGCGCCGACAATTCGATCAGGCCGTCCCGCGCCCATTGCTCCAATAGCGGCCAGAGCGTGGCGAAATACTGGGAAAACACCAACCCGTAACGCCGCTCAATCGCCTGGATATCCAGTTCCAGGTCGCAGGCCAAGCGCTCCACCACGTATTCGCGCAACCCGTCGCCGACCTGGCGTTGCCAGCCCTGGCAGGTAGGGAGCTGGCCATTGTGCAGGGCTTGGGCGTAGGCCGGTTCGGTGCTGCTGTTTTGCGCGCACAAGCCGTCGATCTGGCTGATGGCGCCCAGGCCCAGGCCGATATGGTCGCAATAACCGTGCAGGGTGAAGCCTTCGCTGGTGCGGCTCAGGCGGCCGCGCTCCTGGGCCTGAATCAGGTCGTCGTCGCCGCGGGCAAACAGGCCCAGGCCGATGTAGTGGTAACCCGCCGCGCCGAGGCGCTCGAAGCACAACTGGCGCATCTGGGCTTTATCCGCCGCGCTGCATTGCGCCCGGGCAGGCTGGGCCAGATAACGGCTGGGCGGCCGGGCGTAGTCAAACACCTGCAGGCGATCCGGCTCCAGGGCGATCAGGCTGGCGAGTTTGGTATCGAAGCTGGCGAGGGTCTGCCAGGCGCTGCCGTAGCCGAGATCGACGCTGACCGAACGGAAATCGAAAGTGCGCGCCGCATCGATCAAGGACTGGATCGGCGCAGGGTCGCGGTACCAGGCCAGGGCGTGCACCCCTTCGGCACGCGCGTCGGGCACGCCGATACAGACGTGGTTGAAGCCCAGGTCACGCAGCAGACCCATGCCGGCCCAATCGGTGTGGTACGGGTCGAGGTCGATGCCGTAGTCACCACGGCCAGGGGCGAGAAAATGAAAGCGCTCGCGCATGGCAGCCATCAGCGTTTGTACCGCGCCGATGCTCGCCGCGCCGCGCCACTGGAAGTACTCCAGCGGCTGGCGAGCGCCCAGGTGGCAGCCGACCAGCTGGATCTCTTGGGCCAGGCTGCGGGGGTACTCGTCACTCGGTGGGTTGGCCGGCCAATGCAGGGTCACGGCCAGCGGGCGTTGCCGTTGGCGGCTGGTGCGCAGGGCGCGCAACATATCCAGGGAGCCTATGCCGGGGTGGAAACGGCGGATATCGGCCTGGCCATTCAGGTCCAGCACGCCTGGACCGTGACGAGCGAGGGGGATGACAGTGTGCATGGCAGGCTCCGGATCAAGGGGCGGTGAGCCATTGTCCGGCGGCGGGCCTCGACGCACCTTGATGTGCATCAAGGGCCCTACCAGCTGAGGTAGAACATACTCTTGGCCAACAGCACGATGGCGACCATATGCCCAAACAGGCTCAGGTGTACCCCGCGCAGGTAGCGCTCGCTGGCGCGGCCACGGCGCATAAGCAGTAAGGTCGTCACAAAATGCAGCAGCACACTGGCGGCCAGTAGCAGTTTGAGCGACAGCAACATGCCAAAGGACGACGCCGTAGGCGCGGCCAGCACCGGCAGGTATCGCAGCCAGACCATCCCGAGACCGGCACCGAACAGCACCAACAGCACCCACGGCATCAGCGCCCGGGCACGGCGGCCGATGCCTTGTTCCACCAACACCCGCGCCCGGGCGGGCAATTGCGCCTGCACCTTGGCCAAAATCAGCACTTCGAAAAACACCGTGCCGATAAAGATCAGCGCCGCGAACAGGTGGGCCAACAGAAACAGCAGATAGAGCATGATGGCCTCACAGATCGCACCGGGATTGCAGTGTGGCGCGCGCGGCGGCGGGCCACCTTGATGCCGATCAAGTCAGCACCTGCCAGCCGTAGCACTCACCGCGCTGGCTCAGCGGGCTCCAGGCGAAATCCCAGGCGGACGCTGGCAATGGCGGTTGCTCAACGGCGGCGGGCGGCGTGACTTTCCAATCGAATACCCGCAGCGCGCGCCATGCCAGCACGATGCCCTCGGCCTGGCTGTGGTCGGTATTGATCCAACTCGCCGCAGCGGCGGCCATGAACGCTTCGATGGGTTCCTCATTGATGCGCGTGCAGTAGGCCGAGCCGAGCAACCAACGGCACACGTTCAGGTGGTAGGTCCAATCCGCGGCCGGCTGGTTGCGGTAGGCCCAGGTCATAAAGCTGCGAAACAGGTTCAGGCCTTCGGGCGGGTCGAGCTTGAGCAGCGCCGGGCAGATGTCGAACAGGCTGTGCCAGTACGGCAACAGACGCGCGTCCAGGTGGACGAAACAGCGGGCATTACTGGGGTATTGCGCAGGCGCCGGTGCTGCGCGCAGGCGCAGGGCGCCGGCTGGCGATGGATGATTCATGGAACGCACTCACACTCGTGACGATAGAACGCCCCCTGGTCACAAGGGGCCCAAGGCACACGTCAGCAGGCGGGAGAAGCGCGGGGGTTGGCCGAGGGCCAGGCGTAGCGCGGCGGCGCTTTGTTGCGCTGGGCATGGGCTGCGCGCGGGGTTTGACCCAGGCCGAGCAGCCAGGCCAAGCCGATCAGGAACACCAGGGCGACGGTCAAGGCGGCGCACACCGGGCAGGCAAAGTAGTTCGAAATGTTGCTGGAAGCCGCGTCGCCCGACCCTTTATCGGAAAGTGGCGCCGGTTTGCCGTCCACCGAACAGAACGCCCCGCCGATTCCATTGAGCTGCTGGCCGAGCATCTGACCATGGCTCAAACCGCACACGAACAGGTTCATCAGCACGCAGCAGTACAGGATCCAGGCGATCAGCGAACGGTCGGGCAGGCTCAATTTCATGGCCGCGACTCTACCATCCCAGCCGCCAACGGATGAAGCGCGACGCGCCCCTGTGGCAGAACGTCGCAGATTACGCAGGCCGGCGTGGGTTGGTAGACTTGCCGCCCTCCTCGTTTCTTACTTCAAATGCCTGCTTTTTCACGGCTTGATGGGTAGATCCAGCGCAATGCAGGCGTTTCACAGGATGCACAGTTGATGAGTACGTTATTCACCCGCCGCAAGGTCCTGACCGGTATGGGCTTGTTGGGCCTGGGCCTGCTGGCCGGTTGTGACAACAGCCCCAAACTGAACTTCAAGTACGGCAAGGACTTGAGCGACAAGATCATGGGCCGCACGTTCAAGCTCAAGAACACCGAGGGCGAGACGGTCACCCTCAGTTCCTATCGCGGCCTGATGCCGGTAGTGTTCTTCGGCTTTACCCAATGCCCGGCGGTGTGCCCCACCACCCTCGCCCGCGCGGCCCAGGCCAAGAAGCTGATGGGCCGCGACGGCGAGATCATGCAGGTGATCTTTATCACCCTGGACCCAGAGCGCGACACGCCGGAGATTCTCGACAAGTACGTCAAGGCCTTCGACCCCAGCTTCGAAGCGCTGTACGGCACCCCGGAAGAAATCGCCGTGGCCGCCAAGGAATTCGGCATCTTTTATGAAAAGATCCCGGCCGGCGACACCTACACCCTGTCCCATACCGCTACCAGTTTTGTCTTCGACACCCGTGGCAACCTGCGCCTGGGGCTCCAGGCATCCCTTACCGCTCAAGAGTGCGCAGAAGACCTGCTCACCGTCATGGAGGTCTGCTAATGACTGCCGTTCAACACCTCAAGCGCCTCACCCTCGGCCTGACCCTGCTGGGCCTCGCCGCCCACGCCAGCGCCCAGGTGCAGGTCAGCGACGCCTGGGTCCGCGCGACCGTCCCGGGCCAACCCGCCAGCGGCGCATTCATGACCGTCACCGCCGACGTCGACAGCAAGCTGCTGCGCGTGGCCTCGCCGGTGGCCACGGACGTGCAGATCCATGAAATGAACATGCAAGACGACGTGATGCGCATGGGCCCGGTGGACTCGGTGGCCCTGCCTGCCGGCAAAGCCGTCACCCTCGACCCCAATGGCTACCATGTGATGCTGATGGGCCTGACCGGCCAGATCAAAGAAGGCGACCCGGTGCCGCTGACCCTGACCGTGGAAAACGCCAAGGGCGAACAGCAAGCCGTTGAAGTCAAAGCCATCGCTCGTGGCGTGGACGGCATGGCCCCTAGCCATAAGCATTGATTGCACCCGTTCGGTTCGGGTTGGCTCACCTCAACCCGCCCATCAATCCACGATAAACAGCTTCGCACCGTGCAGCGTCGATGAACGGTGCGCTTCCATCTCATTGCCCACCTGATAACTCATCCCGGCCGTCAACGTAAACCGACGCCCATCCGCCAGCTCGGTGTGCAACTCGCCTTCCAGACACAGCAACACATGCCCACGGGTGCACCAGTGATCCGCCAGGTACCCGGCGCTGTACTCCACCATACGCACGCGAGTCGTACCAAAGTACCCGGTGCGCCAGGTAGCGCTACCGGTCACACCGGGGTAGATGACCGGTTCAACAGTGGACCAATCGGTGGTGCAAAACGGGACGGCGGTAAGATCCATGGGGGACTCGGTCGTGGGTTAGGGTGGCTTGAGGCTAACTGGCTGATTGGGGGGCGGGTAGACACAGATGGAGTGGTTTTGCGGCATACAGGCAAGCGTGCTTGTTATTCTGCTCGCCCATCTCCGAGGAGACATGCTGATGCTGATCGACCCCGCTTACGTCTTGTTTGAGACCGACCATTGGCAGCTCAATCATCACCTGACGTCCAGGCTACCGGGTTACTTGATGCTGGGCGCCAAGGCGCCGATAGATTCTCTTGCCGACATGCCCGACGCCGCACTGGCCGAACTGGGGGGATTGCTGGCGAGAGCCCAGCGGATTATGGAGACGCAGTTGCGGCCAAAGTGGCTCTATATCAGCCGCTATGGGCATATGCCGGGCTTCCCGTTGCATTTTCATTTGATCCCGGTGTACGACTGGGTGGAAGACGCGTTCTGGCAGGATGAACGTTATCGGCAGTTGCAACGCTTTGGCTCGCATAACCCGACCCAACTAGTGACCGACGGGGCTGAGTTGACGCTATTTGTATGGCGCGAGTTCGGCGAGAGTCCGACGACGCCGGCGACTCAAGGTCCGTCCGTCGCGCAGGTCATCAACCGCCTGCGCGCCTGTATGCGCGACTGATACCGACCTTTGCGTGAACTGACATAGCGGTGATGCAGGCGATCTGCATATGCGGTTACACGTCTATCTGGCAGTTTTCCGGTCTCTGGATACAGTTCAAATAAGACGTCTGGATATGGCCCGCATGAAACGCAAAGTTCGGATATTGATCGGTGTGGACAGCATTTGTGCGGGGAGAGTTTTGCCCGCAGGTGATTGGTGCGAGCGGCGGGTGTTGCTGGACAGGCTGAAAATTTATGAGAATTTTGACGCCTTGGATAAAGCCAGGGCTGAGCATAACGTCACGCTAGGCCTGATCAAACCTGCACGCATCACCGCACTTCGCATTCAGAAATCAGCCTCGCAAGCATGGACTTCGGAGGAAATTGACAAGCTGCAATCAACCAGTGGTTGATCGTGAGCCTGATTTATCCGCCTAAGCCACAGAAAGAAGACGATCATCAAATAGCGTTGTTTTGAAGGGTAGGTGTTGAATGTCGAGCGAGGGCTTCAATTCCAGCGCGGCTTCAGCGATCAAACTGCGGTGGCAAAAACGGGCGTCCGCCTCATAACAGACCATACAAATCCGCTGCTGGGCTGCATTGCAAACCAGCTCGTTCAACACCGTGCCTTGGGTGCGGATATAAGCCCTGAACTCGCGCGCATAGGTTGTCCAATCACCGTCTTCCTTGTACTGCTTGCGTATGGGCTTTGGGCAGCCGAGCGACCGATTATGCTCATAAGCGATCCCCTGTGCGGCCAGATCCCGGGCAAAGGCATTTTTGGAAAAACCTTTTTTCCGCGATAACGGGTATTCACGCACATCCAGCACTCTGTCGATCCCGGCCTGCTTGAGTCGTGCAATGAATGCGTCGATGGTCAGTCCCTCGTAGCCTGCGGTGTAGAGGTTCATGCAGATTCTCCAAAGGCCTGCCGGCGCGATCAAATGGTAAAAAAACGCCGGGGCTATAACATCGGCTGAAATTGACGAGCCGTGGCGAGTGACGAGCGGAGCCAATTATTGCGTAACAAACCTATGGCCCTCGCTCATCAGGCCATCGGTTCGGCCAACCCGCTTCTTCATCGGGATACACGCCAACTGCAACCCCGACGGTGAGTGGTAAATGGCCTGTTCATCCCCGACATAACCACATGCTCGATAGAAACTCGCGGCGTTCAACGTCGCATCCAGCACCACCTCTTCAATCGCCAGTTCCCGCGCGAGACTTTCAAGGTGATCCAGCATCGCCTTGCCATAGCCACGCCCGGTGAAAGCGGGCAACACGAACAGCGCACCGATTTCGTTGTTGTCCAGGTCAAGCATGCCGGTGGCGACAGGCTCGTCGTTGAACCAGCCCAGATAAAACGATTTGTCCATCAGTGCGCTGTAGCCGTCCTCAGCGTTGCCACGCGTCCAGAGTGCCATTTGTTCAGCGGTGTAGGCGCCGACGCATTGGCTGCGGATGGCTTCGCGGCGGATGTCAAACGCGGCATCGGCATCGTTGAGGGTGGCGCATTTTATTTCCAGCATGAGGTCCTTCCTTCATACGTATTCATACCCGCTCGGGTGAATGAATAACGGTCGCTATCCGTGCGTAGTTGGTAAGCCTGGTTTCGCCAATGGTATGCGGCGCGGGTTCAGTGATAGATGCGCTGACCGACACGCCGCCATCGGGGGCAAGCCCCCTCCCACATTGGTATCTCGGTTACCGTCAGGTTTCACACTGCCTGCTTGACGTCGACGACCATGGCCAAAATCGTCGGAAAAGTATCCGTTACCATGCTTGACGCGAACAAGCCCCTTCCCATTTTTTGAGCCCTGTTCAGCGCAGAGTCCCAGCGAGGCCGCTATGATGTGGCCTTTCGCTCAATGTCCCAGGAAACACCCATGCCTGCCCTAACCCTGCGCAACGCCCTCCCCGCTGATGCCGCTCGCTGCTATGCAATCGAAATCGCCGCCTACGAAGGCGACGAAGCCGCGACGCTGGAAAAGATCGCCACGCGCATTGCGCAGTACCCCCAGGGCTTTCTGATCCTGGAGGCGGATGGCGAGGTGGTGGGGTTTATCAACAGCGGCTGCGCCCATCAGGTGGTGATGTCGGACGAGGCGTTCAAGGAATTGGTGGGCCATGCGCCCGAGGCGCCGAATGTGGTGATCATGTCGGTGGTGGTCGACCCGGCACATCAGGGCCACGGCTATTCCAACGTGCTGATGACCGAGTTCGTGCAGCGCGTGCGCGTCATGGGCAAACAGACGATTCATCTGATGTGCAAAGAGCAGCACGTGCCGCTGTATACGCGCATGGGTTACACCTATGTACGGCCATCGCCTTCGGATCACGGCGGGATGGCGTGGCATGAGATGGTGATGGCGCTGTAATCCAGGGAGGATCGATGATGACCGCACCGCGCATTGAAATCAGCGACCAACCCAACCCCGAAGCCGAGCGCATTCTGGGTGGCGGTCTGGCCGCGTTCAACGAGGCCATCACCGGTTACAACGACCGCGTGCCGCTCACGCTGTTGATCAAAGATCCGGACACCCAGCAAATCCTTGGCGGCATCAGCGGTAAAACCACCCTCGGCATGGCGTTCCTCGATCTGTTTCACTTGCCCGACTCACTGCGCGGTGCCGGGTTGGGCCGACAGTTGCTGCAGGCTTTCGAGGATGAAGCCCGGCGCCGAGGCTGCCGGCAGGCGGTGCTGTATACCCTCAGTTTCCAGGCGCCGGGGTTCTACGAAAAACACGGGTGGGTGCGGTTTGGCGAGATCCCGTGTGACCCCGTCGGCAGTAGCCGGGTGTTCTTGTCCAAGACCCTGTGAACGCTGGCGTGACTTCACCAACTCCCCGACGCCCCGCCACCGCCGCTGGAACCACCACCTCCGGATGAACTGCTGCTGGAACTTGAACTCGAATTAGAGCTGCTGGAGCTTGACCCGCCACCCGACCCGGTCCCCGCGCTGCCTTGGATAAACACAAACAGCGCCAGAAACGATGCGATCGGCACCGCGATCAGCCAGCCCTGGGCGCCGTGCCCCAGCAGCAGCCCCGCCGCTGCGTAGATCGCCGCCACCGCAAACAATCGCAGCAGGAACCCGCGCGGGCTGTTCTTCCAGGAAGCCTTGCTCAGCAGAAACAGCAGCACGTACAACCCCAGGACCACCAGGCCACCCAGCGGCCACGCCAGCCAATGGACATAACTGAGGTCCACAAACCGGTTCGCTATCACCACCCCGAGGATATAGGTCAACAGCCCTATCACAGCGTAGAAGGCTGCGCGCGCCAGCCACAATGCACCGAACGTCGCGCCGCCGATCAACAGGGTCAGCGGCACCACCAGCAGGTACATAGGCCATTCGCGGCCACCGGCAAAGATCGCCAATCCGATAGTAATCACCAGTGTGGCGATCAGCGCAGCGCGCCAACCCAGCTTGCGCGCCGCGAGCAGCACACCACCGATGGCGCCGAGGATAAATGCCAGCAACACCGCGATAGCGCCGGGCGCAATGGCGGTATCGGCGACCGCCGGCAGATCGCCGCCATCCACTAATGTGGTCAGGTCATCGACCGCTTGTTGTATCCCGCCTGCATAGTCGCCCTGGCGAAAAGCCGGGGTGATATGTTCCGCGATGATGCGGTGCGCCAGCAGGTCGGTGACCGTGCCTTCAAGGCCGTAGCCCACTTCGATGCGCACCTTGCGGTCGTCCTTGGCCACCAGCAACAGGATGCCGTCGTTAACGTCCTTGCGCCCCAGTTTCCAGGCGCGGAACAGTTGATTGGTATAGTCCTCAAGGTCCGCGCCGCCTAGGGTGGGCACCAACAGCACGGCGACTTGCGCGCCTTTGCGCTGTTCCAAGTCAGCCAATTGTTGCTTGAGACCGGCGGTAGTAGTGGCGTCCAAGGTATCGGTCAGGTCGATCACCCGCTGGTCCAAGGCGACGCCGATGGGAGAAGTCTCGGCGTGAACGGTCAGCAACAGGCTGGCACACACAAGCACCAGCAGACTCAAAAGTGTTTGCCGCAACCGACGCATCATATTTGTTACCTGAGGTTTCTTCCTGAAGGCGCCGACTTTACCCCATCGGCGCTATAACGCGTGACCCAAAGCGCTTGACTATCTAAACTGGCCGCCAATAGCGATACGCCATAATCTTGAGATGCCCATGGATCTACGTCACCGCAACAACGTCAACGTCATGGGCAACGGGACCTCGACCCTGGTGTTCTCCCACGGTTTCGGCTGCAACCAGGCCATGTGGAACGACTTGGCGCCACCGTTTCTAGAGCACTTTCGCGTAGTGCTCTATGACTTGGTGGGCGCGGGCCTGTCGGACCTGAGCGCGTTCGACAAGACCAAGTACGGCACGCTGGACGGCTACGCCCGCGACTTGAACGAGATTATCGACGCCTATGCCGAGGGCCCGGTGATTCTGGTCGGGCATTCGGTCAGTGCGATGATCGGCACCCTCGCCGACCGCCTGGCGCCAGGGCGTATCGCGGCCCATGTGATGATCGGCCCGTCGCCGCGCTATATCGATACGGACGGTTACGTGGGCGGTTTCAAGCGCAGCGATATCGATGAGCTGCTCGAAACCCTCGACAGCAACTACCTGGGCTGGTCCAGCGCCATGGCCCCGGTGATCATGGGCGCGCCGGGGCAACCGGCACTCAGCGACACCCTGACCGACAGCTTTTGCCGCACCGAGCCGGATATCGCCAAGCACTTCGCACGGGTGACGTTCACCTCGGACAACCGCCAGGACGTGATCGGCCTGGCCACCCCGGTGTTGATCCTGCAATCGAGCGACGACCTGATCGCCCCGGTGGCGGTGGGCAAGTACCTGCACAGCGTGATGCCCAACAGCACGTACTGCCTGGTGGACAACGTCGGCCACTGCCCGCATATGAGCGCCCCCCAAGCCTGCGCGGCGGCCATGCAGGGTTTCCTGGCGCCGTGGACGGCCACCCGTGCCGGCTGAATTATTCGACAGCGCCGCGTGTGCCCTGGCCGTTACCGGCGAAGACGGCACGATCCTCAAGGCCAATGCGCGATTCGGCGATTGGCTGGGGTTCAGTATTGCCGAGCTGTGCACGCGCAGGTTCCAGGACCTGCTGACCATGGGTGGGCGAATTTTCCACCAGACCCATCTGGCCCCTATGCTGCGCATGCACGGCAGCGTCACCGAAGTGAAACTGGACATCCTGCACCGCGATGGCCACAAGGTGACTGTGCTGCTCAACGGCAATAAACGCCAGCAGGCCGATGAGATGGTCTACGACCTGGCGCTGTTCGGCACCACCGACCGCGACAAATACGAACGCGAACTGCTGAACGCCCGCAACCTGGCCGAAGCGTTGCTGCAGGAAAAAACCTCCACCGAACTGGCTTTGCAGAATGCCCAGGCGGAGCTGAAGCAGGCCTACGCTTTCTCCCAGCGACGTGCGGTGTTCGCCGAACAAATGATGGCGATCGTCAGCCACGACCTGAAAAACCCGCTGACCGCCATTCGCATGGCCTCGGACTTTCTCAGCCGCAACGAGCGCACCGTCAAGGAGCGTCAGCTGTTGGGGCATATCGGCCAATCCTCAGAACGCGCCCAGCGCATGATCGCCGACCTGCTGGATTTCACCCAGGCGCGGGTCGGCCACGGCATCGTGATCAAAGCCGCGCCACTGGACCTGCACAACGTGATTCATCGCGCGGTGGATGAACTGCGTGTGGCCTTCCCCAAGGCCACCCTGGTGCATTGCACCGAAGGCGCGGGCGAGACGTGCCTGGATGCCGACCGCGTGCAGCAGATCATCGGCAACCTGGTGGCCAACAGCGTGGCCTATGGCGATCTACAGCAGCCCATCACCATCACCTCGCGCCTGGACAATGGCGCAGGCGCGGTATCAGTACATAACCACGGCGCGCCGATCCCTCAAGCCTTGCTGGCCGGGCTGTTCGAACCCATGACCCGCGGCACCGACCAGGGCAGCGATGTGCGCAGCGTAGGCTTGGGTTTGTACATCGTGCGCGAATTGGCCAAGGTGCATGGCGGCGATGTGACGGTAAGTTCCTGCGCGACCGCCGGCACTACGTTTACGGTGACGTTTCAGAACACGTAGGCGTTGCCCTGCATGACCGGCTCGACACTGCCGGTCAACACCACTGCGCCTTGCCCGTCCCAATCGACCCTGACAGTGCCGCCATCGCATTGCACCTGCACTCTGCTGTCCAGCAAACCCCGGCGGATACCATTGACCACTGCCGCACAACAACACGTTCCCGAGCCCAACGGCACGCCGCCGCCGCGCTCCCAGATACGCAGGCGGATGTGGCCACGGTTGAGCACCTGGACGAAATGTACGTTGGTTCCCGCCGGGAATAATGGATGCTGCTCCAGCTCCGGGCCCGCAACGGCCGGGTCGACGGCGAGGATATCCGCCACGAAAAACGTGCAATGCGGGTTGCCCATGCTGCACGCCGCCGGGCGCCCTTCGAGCGGTAAGTCAAGGGTGTCCAGGGCTTCGGCCAACGGTACCGCTGCCCACTCCAGCGACGGCGGCCCCATGCTTACCGACACCCGCCGCCCTGCCTCGCGCGTGCATGTGAGCAAGCCGCGATCGGTCCGCAGCACAATCGAGTCACTGCCGGCTTCATGCATCAAACGGTCGGCCACCCCTCGCGTCGCACTGCCGCAGGCTTGCAAGGCCGTGCCATTGGCATTCCAGAATTTGACGCGTGCGGCGGCGTCATCGCAGTCCAGCAGCACGGCCAGTTGATTGAAGCCGATGCCAGTATGACGATTGCCCAAACGCCGAGCGATCTGCGCGGTAATGGGGTCGTCCAGACCCCGGCGGTCGATGATGATGAAGTCATCACCCAGGGCGTGCATTTTCACGAAAGGTAGAGTCACGGGCTGTCCTGAGGTCGACCGCAGAGGGAACCTGAGGATACCCTGAAGCCGCCGCCTTGACCTATCGAAGGACCGAACCATGCTTATCGTCTTCAGCGGATTGCCCGGCACCGGCAAGACCACCCTGGCCTATGAACTGGCGCGGCGGCTCAACGCGGTTTACCTGCGGATCGATGTGATCGAGCAGGCCATTCGCGATGCCGGGGTGCTGGCGGGCGATGTGGGCAGCAGCGGTTACGGTGTGGCCAATGCCGTAGCGTTGAGCAATCTGGGCTTGGGCCATTGTGTGATCGCGGACGGTGTCAACCCCGTGCGGGAAAGCCGCGCCGCTTGGCAAACGGTAGCCCTGGCGGCGGGCGTCGAGTTAGTGGACGTAGAGGTGATTTGCTCTGACCGACAAGAACATCAACGCCGGGTTGAATGCCGTACGGGGGATATCCCCGGCCTGACGCCACCCACCTGGCGGTCGGTGATGGCCCATGAGTACGAAGCCTGGGCGCAGGCGCCATTGAGCGTTGACACGGCGAACCTATCGGCAGCCGAGGCGGTTGAAAGGCTGCTAGCTCATCTGGGGCGATAAGTGGAATCGCGCTGGTGTTTTTGGGGCTGCTGCGCCACCCAGCGCGGGGCAAGTCCGCTCACCCCATAAAGCCACCCTAAGCACGCTTTTGCCGTGAGCTTTTAGGTGGCGAGCGGGCTTGTGGAATCGTCGCACCGCCCGCGCGAGGGCGCGAAGCGGCCCTGTATCAGAGCACGCTGCCCATCGCCTTCATCAGCACCGGGTCGCGCCCGTAGATATCCGGCGCGTACACCAGCCCGCCTTGACGATCCACTTCCACGGTCCAGTAACTCAACAGCACCGGCACGGGAGTGGCCAGGCGGAATTCGTGGGTCACGCCGGTGGCCAGCAGTTCGTCGGTGCGAGTGCGCTCGGCAGGACTGACCAGCAGGTCGCGCAGCAGCAACGGTTGTTCAACCCGCACGCAGCCGGAGCTGAACGCGCGCGGGCCCTTGGTGAACAGCGGCTGGCTGGGGGTGTCGTGCAGGTACACCGAGTAGGGATTGGGAAAGCGCATCACGATTTTGCCCAGCGGATTGCGCGGGCCGGCTTCCTGGCGCAGCAAGATATTGCCGGGGCGCGCCCAGTCGATCTGTTCCGGCGCCAGCGGGTGGCCTTCGGCATCGAGCACTTGCAGGTTCTGCTGGCGCAGGTATTCGGGGTTGAGGCGAATGGCCGGGAGCTTGTCCTCGCGCATGATAGTGGGCGGGATGGTCCAAGTGGGGTTGAGGGTCAAGCGGGTGATGCGCGACTTGAGCAACGGTGTCTGGCGCTCGGCGCGCCCCACCTGCAGACGGGTTTGCCACACGGGAATGCCGCTCTGGTACACGCTCAGTTGCGCAGCGGCGACGTTGACCAGCACGCCTTCGGGTTCCAGGTCCTGGGCCAGCCAGCGGAAGCGTTCGAGGTTGATGCGCAACTGCTCGCGCCGTACCGCCGGGCTGATATTGAGTTCGGCCACGGTGCCGGCGCCGATCACGCCATCGGCCTGCAATGAATGGCTGAGCTGAAAGGCTTTGACCGCGTCTACCAGTTCCGCGCGGTACTGCTTGCCGCCCCCCTTGGGTTCAGCGGCCAGGTAGCCGCCACTAAAGAGACGCCGTGCCAGCTCCGGTACTCGCGCGTCTTCCATGCCAGGGCGCAACAACGGGCCGCTGCCCACCGGGTCCCAATGGGGCAAGGGTTGCTGACGCACGCTGGCGTAGGCATTGCGCAGGCTGCGGTAGAGGTCGGCGCTGGGACGCGCCTGGTCGAAGGCTTGCGCCATGTCGTGCAGGCCCAATGCAGCGAAGGCCAACACCTCGGCATTCGGGTCGCCGCTCGGCGGCTGCGCGTGCCACAGCGGCTCGAAGCGCGATTGCTGCAAGCGCCCGTAGTGCAAATCCTGCAGGGCTTGCAGATAGTGGCGGCTGCTGTCGATATCGCTGCACAGCACGTTGGCCGTGGCATCTACGGTTGGCAGGCTATAGTGGGAAGGGTCCAGGCCGTCGTCGGCGAGCAATTGCAGTTGGGCATGCAAGGCTTGGCGACGGGTTTCATCGGACCACAACGCGACATCGCCCTGCTGCTGATAAAAGGCTTGCAGACGCAGTTGCGCGGCGGCGTCGATCTGCGGCGCCAGGCCAGGGCAGACACTGGGCAACTGCGCCAGCGCCTGTTGCACGGGGGCCAGGTCGATCGGCGCCGGCGTGGTCACCGGCAAGGGTTCAACGGGCAGCGCTTCGGCCGTGGCGACCAGTGGTGCAACGAGCAAGCAAATGCTCAAGTAACATGCGTGTTTTTTGAACAATGCCTTAGCTCCAATCCACAGTGGGGGAAGTACTGTAGATGCTGACTTTTATGTGCCGCCTCGGCCTGATCACCGCAAGCCTGGCTGTGTTGAGTACATCTGTGCTCGCCGCCGACGGCAACGTTCCTTCCTTGTATAGCAGCCTGGCGCGCTCGGCTCCAGAACTCAATCCTACTGTGCTCAAAAGCGCCCTGAACGCCGTGCAATGCGCGGTCAATAATGGCGAAGAACGTTCCGAGCGCCTGGCCGTGATCGATTATTCCCAACCTTCGACCGCCCGTCGCCTGTGGATCTTCGACCTGCGCAAGAAAACCCTGCTGCTGCGCGACTTGGTGGCCCACGGCGCCAAGTCCGGGGAAAACTTCGCCACGCAGTTCTCCAACCTTGAAGGCAGCCATCAATCCAGCCTGGGCCTGTTCCGCACCCAGGAGAGTTACCTGGGCACCCACGGCTATTCGCTGCGCATGGATGGCCTGGAGCCGGGCTTCAATGACTCAGCCCGCGACCGCGCCATTGTGATTCATGCCGCCGACTACGTCAGCCCGCTGTGGAGCAAGCGCGAAGGCCGTATCGGTCGCAGCCAGGGTTGCCCGGCCGTCCGCCCGCAAGTGGCGCGTCAAGTGGTGGACAAGCTCAAGGACGGGCAGTTCATGTTTTCGTGGTATCCCGACCAGCGCTGGTTGAAGTCCTCGACCTACCTCAATTGCAAACCCCAGCAGGTGGCCAGTAGTCGTACAATCCGTGGCGGTTAGCCTGTCCCCACCGATTAGAGAGAGCACCCAATGCTTCTACATAAGTCCACCTGGATCGAGATCGAGCAGTTTCTACAGCGCAGCCGCACGGTGGTGGTGCCCATCGGTTCCAACGAGCAACACGGCCCCACCGGCCTGCTGGGCACCGACTGGATGTGCCCGGAAATCATCGCCCATGAAGCGCAACGGCACGCCGAACTGCTGATAGGCCCAACGTTCAATATCGGTATGGCCCAGCACCACCTGGGGTTTCCCGGCACCATCTCGCTGCGCCCTTCCACTTTTATCGCTGCGATTGGCGACTGGGTGCGTTCGCTGGCCGGGCATGGTTTCGAGAAGATCCTGTTCTTGAACGGCCATGGCGGCAATATCGCTACCATCGAAGCAGCCTTTTCCGAGTTGTACGCCGAAGCCAGCTTTGCGCGGCGCCCGGCCGGGTTCGCGCTGAAACTGGTGAACTGGTGGGATCTGGAGGGCGTCAATGAGCTGGCCCAGCGTCAGTTCCCGGTCGGCCATGGCAGCCACGCCACACCCTCGGAAATCGCGGTGACCCAATGGGCCTATCCGGAGGCAATCAAGACGGCCGAGTATTCGCCACAAATTGCCAACACCGGGCCAATCCGCGAAGCCCTGGACTTCCGCGCGCGCTTCCCCGATGGCCGCATGGGCTCGGACCCGGCACTGGCGACGGTGGAAAAAGGTGGGGAGTTGGTGGCGTTGGCTGCTCAGGGGCTGATCAAAACGGTGGGCCATTTCGCTGACGAAGCCAAACCGTAAATCGCCCTTGGTGATAGGGGCCAAGCCCCTCTCATCGCCGTCATCGGGTTATTGGCATTCCTTGGCCGCTATCTCCAGCCGCGACGGGGTAATGGTCGATGCCAGCGGCTTGCGCTCATACAAAAACACCTTGGCGCCCTCCCCGGCCTTATAAGCTTCCAGCACATCGTCGGCAGCAATCTTGCTGGTCAACACCACTTTGGCGTGACGGGAGTTTTGCGTGACCGTGGAAGAGATCCCGTGTTTTTCCAGCTTGGGCAGCACGCACTGCATATAGCTTTCAGGCGCCTTGGTGGTCTGCAAGGTCAAGCTCGGGGTGTTGGGTGCGGAAACGCATCCGGCCAGTAACACAAAAGCGAAGGCCGTGGCCGGTACGAAAAAAGAGCGCATGAAAAAATCCTGACGATAACAATAAAAGTTCATATCAACCCGCACGAATCAGGGCCTTGAGCGACGCGTCGAACTGCTTGAGGGCATCGAGCTGCACATCGCGCTGCTGTTCGATCTGCGCGGCAATCTCCGGTGCAGCCTTGTCACGCACCCACACCGACGGCACTTGCCGCTGCACCGAGCCTTCGGCTTTGGCGATGTATTGCAGGTTGGCGTCATAGAACCGCGCCACAAACCGCGCTTGGACCTGGTCATTGCGCGGTGTGAGCAACTGATTATGGGTGTCGAGCATCACCACCACATCGGGATGGGCTTGTAGCAAGGCGTCCAGAGTTTCGTAAACGGTGACCGAGACAAAACTGCCCTGTAGCGAATGCATCAACCAGTCCATGGCCAGCTCCGGGTCGGAACTGTTAACGAACGCCGCACGGATGCGTGAGTCGAGGGCATCCTTGGCGCCATTCAAGGCCATGTCGTGGTAGCGTTCAAGGTAGCTGAGGTTGTCGCGGGTGTAGTCGCTCAGCAAAACACCCACCGACTGCGTAGGCTGCAGAGAGTCTACGCTAGCGACGATCGGTAGCAAATGGCCTGTACGCAGATCGCCGGCGATTGCGGGGTTGGTGAGCAAGGCAGCGCCGAGCATCAGCAACATTGAACACAGTTGAATTAAAGTCCTCATCGCGCATTTCCCTGAACGGCGTGTCGATGGGGCAATTTTGCGCTTATGCGGCAAAAACAGAACTTGCGTTACGTGATGGTGACTATTATCTGAACCGATAGTGCACCGATAAAATTATAAGGACCATTCCATGAAGCCCCACCAGAAAACCTTCGACCGCATCCGCGAAGCCGTCCTGCCGGAGTTTCGCGATCGGGTCGCCGATTACCTGGCCGAGTACGAGCAGGTGCTGCAGGATAAGACGGTGGACGCCGACCGTTTCCAGGCCAGCGCCCACCAACTGCGCGGTTACCTGCGCGGTTTGAACACCACGCGGGTGCTGGGCATGGCCGATTGGGAAGACCTCGACCGGCGTGCCGCGCAATTGACCGAACCGGCTACAGCGCCGGACGTTGCTGATTGACCCATGCCTGTACCGATGGGCGTTGCCATTGGCGCTGCGCATACGCCACCAGCTCGGCAGGCATCGGGTCACCGTTGAGGATCAAGCGGTTGAGCATCACCGCCAGGTCTACATCGGCGATCGACCACTGGCCGAATAGATAATCCGGATTACCCGCCAGCAGCGCCTGGGCCGCCGCGATCAGTTTGGCCGCGGCCGCTTCGGCCACCGGCGACAACGGCGGCATCTTCTGCCCGCAAAACACCACCAGCGTCGAGCGCTCCTGGCGAATCGGCAGTAAATCGCTGCGCAACCATGCCTGCACTTGGCGCGCCTTGGCCCGCTGCTTTGGGTCGGTCGGGTACACCGGCGTGTGCGGGTAGACCTGATCCAGATACTCCGTGATCGCGGAAGACTCCGATAATGCAAAGTCCCCCTCAACCAGGGTCGGCACCCGTTGCGTCAGCGACAACCGGGTGTAATCGGCTGCCTGGTTCTGCGCAGCGTCCAGGTCCACGGGAATGGTGTCGAAAGCCAGGCCTTTTTCCCGCAGGGTGACAAAGACCGACATGGCGTACGGACTGGTGTAGAGCGAATCGACATAAAGACGCAGCGGTTCGTGGTGCATGGCGATCTCCTTGAAATGAAGCCCTACGCTACGAGATCGGCGACGATAAAGACAATGCAGGCTTTTTATGGGGGCATTCCCGGCAGGAATAGCACTTAGCCGGCAAAGCCTCCTGCGTCCAGAAACGTCTGTTCCTCTGCGGTAGTGACCCGCGCCAACACGGCATTGCGATGGGGGAAACGCCCAAAGCGCTCGATGATGCGCGCGTGTTCCTTGGCCCAGTGATAGGTGCTCGCGTCCAGGTGCTGGTTGAGGTCCAGGGAGCGTTGCTGGTCGGCAGGGTCTTCGGAGTGTTCAAACGGCAAGTAGCAGAATGCCCGCAGGGCCGGCTCCACCTGCTGATCCAGGCCGGCGTCGAGCAGACGCTCTGCATATAGCCGTGCCAGCGGGTCGGTGGCGAACATATGCGCCGTGCCGCGAAAGGCATTGCGCGGGAATTGATCAAGCAGAATCAGCAAGGCCAGCGCACCTTCCGCTGAATCGAGCCAGCCCTCTAGCTCGCGACGAGCGGCTTGCAGATGGGTCGCGTAGAACCTGTCGCGGAATGTGGCATCGAAGGTGTCGTTCTTGGCGAACCAGCGTTTGGGGCCCGCGGTTTTCCAAAAATCAACAACGCTGTGGGGAGTATGGCTGGTTGTTGCGTCATGCAGGGTCACGGTGGCGGCCTCCAGTGAGGGTTGAGCGAATACCGCAGAAGGTATCAGAAGCAGGACGCTGCGCACCTGAATGTTATAGGATAACACTCCGCTTATCTCTACCCTGCGACTCTAGCCCATGACCGACGCCCCTCCCCTGCGCCAACGCCTGCTCTCCATCGACGCCCTGCGCGGCTTGGTGATTCTGTTTATGTTGCTCGACCATGTACGCGAGACCTTCTTACTGCACCGCCAGGTCGGCGACCCCATGAACATCGACAGCACTGAGCCGGCGCTGTTTATCAGCCGTACCCTCGCCCACCTGTGCGCGCCGGTGTTTGTGTTGCTGACCGGGCTGTCGGCGTGGTTGTACGGTCAGAAGTACCAGGGACGGCGCGACGTGTCCGCGTTTCTGTTCAAGCGCGGGCTGTTTCTGGTGGTGTTGGAATTCACCTTGGTCAACTTCGCCTGGACCTTCCAACTGCCGCCCAGCGTGATCTACCTGCAGGTGATCTGGGCCATCGGCGTAAGCATGCTCGCCCTGGCCGCGCTGGTGTGGTTGCCGCGCCCATTGTTGATCGTGTTCGCGCTGCTGCTTATCGCCGGGCACAACCTGCTCGATGGTGTGCACTTTGCGCCAGGCTCGGCGCTGCAAACCCTATGGTCGATGCTGCATGAGCGCAGTTGGATCGATGTCAGCGACAACCTGCGCCTGCGCGTCACCTACCCGGTGTTGCCGTGGATCGGTGTGATTGCCCTGGGTTACGGCCTGGGACCGTGGTTTGCCAATGCCACGCCGCCCGGCACCCGTCAGCGTTATCTGCGACTGGCGGGCGTGAGCGCGCTGGTGGGTTTTGTGGTGTTGCGCACCATCAACGGCTACGGCGAAAAGCCGTGGCAGGCGTATGACGCAGGCGTGCAAACAATGATGAGTTTTTTCAATGTGACCAAGTACCCGCCTTCACTGTTGTTTCTGGCGTTGACCCTGGGCATAGGCCTGCTGCTGTTATTGGCGTTTGAACGCGCTGGGCATCGACGCTGGATCGGGGTGTTGGCGGTGATGGGTTCGGTGCCAATGTTCTTTTACCTGCTGCATCTTTATGTGCTGAAGGTGCTGTATATCGCCTGTGTCGCGCTGTTCGGTCTCAACCATGGCAACTACTTCGGCTTCGACTCTGTGGGTGCAGTGTGGCTGCTGGCGTTGATGTTGCCCCTGGCGCTCTACCCGCCCGTGCGCTGGTTCGCCAGGCTCAAGGATCGCCGCCGCGACCTGGCCTGGCTTAAGTACCTTTGAGCTTAAGTACCTTTGATCCGACACAAATCTGGGCGGGGGCAAGCCCCCTCCCCATTCAAGCCAACTCGGCACGCAATTGGCGGGCGGCGGCGACCATATGAATCAACGCCGCCTCCGTCTCCGCCCAACCCCGCGTTTTCAAGCCGCAATCGGGGTTGACCCACAGCCGCTCGGCGGGGATGCGCCGAGCCGCCTTGCGCAGCAGGTTGGCCATCTCCGAAGCATCCGGCACGCGAGGCGAGTGGATGTCATACACGCCCGGGCCAATCTCGTTGGGGTAATCGAAGGCTTCGAAGGCCTCCAGCAGTTCCATGTCCGAACGTGAGGTTTCGATGGTAATCACATCGGCATCCATGGCCGCGATGGACTCGATCACGTCGTTGAACTCGCTGTAGCACATGTGCGTGTGGATCTGGGTTTCATCGCGCACGCCAGCGGCACACAAGCGGAACGCTTCGGTGGCCCAAGCCAGGTAGGACTGCCACTGCGCCTGACGCAACGGCAAGCCTTCACGGAATGCCGCTTCGTCAATCTGCACGATGCGGATGCCCGCGGCTTCCAGGTCCAGCACTTCATCGCCAATCGCCAGGGCCAGTTGCCGAGCCTGCGCTTCGCGGCTCACGTCTTCGCGCGGGAATGACCACATCAGCATGGTCACCGGGCCGGTCAACATGCCTTTCATTACCTTGCGGGTCAGGCCCTGAGCGTAGCGGATCCACTCGACGGTCATGGCGTGCGGACGGCTCAGATCGCCGACAATCACCGCCGGCTTCACGCAACGCGAACCATAGCTCTGCACCCAGCCAAAACGGGTGAACGCATAGCCATCCAGTTGCTCGGCAAAATACTCAACCATGTCGTTACGTTCGGCTTCGCCGTGTACCAGCACGTCCAGCCCGAGGTGTTCCTGCACCTCGACGGCGTGACGAATCTCACTGTGCATGGCTTCGACGTATTCGGCTTCACTCAACTTGCCTTGCTTGTAGGACTGACGCGCCAGGCGAATCGACGCGGTCTGCGGGAATGAACCGATGGTGGTCGTGGGAAGCAGCGGTAGATTCAGGCCGGCGCGCTGTTGCTCGATACGCTGGGCAAACGGCGACTGGCGCTGGCTGTCCCTGGCGGTGATGGCCGCCACGCGCGCCTGCACCGCCGGTTTATGGATACGTGGCGACGCCGCGCGAGCGGCCTGCACGGCGCGACTTTCAGCGAGCGCGGCGCGTACGTTGGCGGCGTCGGGTTGGTCGACTGCCTGGGCTAGCACGGCCACTTCGGCGCATTTCTGTACCGCAAATGCCAGCCAACTTTTCAGCTCGGCATCAAGTTGGTCTTCACGGCCAAGGTCCACCGGGCTGTGCAGCAACGAGCACGACGGCGCCACCCACAACCGATCGCCAAGCCGTTCGTGGGCGTGCTGCAACGTTGCCAGGGCTTTTTCCAAGTCGCAGCGCCAGACGTTGCGGCCGTTGACCACGCCCAGGGACAACACTTTGTAAGCCGGCAAACGGTCGAGGATGGTCGGGTATTGCTCCGGCGCACGTACCAGGTCGATGTGCAGGCCGTCCACCGGCAGGTTGGCGGCCAGGCCGAGGTTTTCTTCCAGGCCACCGAAGTAGGTGGCGAGCAGTTTTTTCAGTGGGTCGCGCTGGATTTGGTTGTAAGCGCGTTCGAAAGCGTTTTTCCACGCCTGCGGCAGATCGAGCACCAGGATTGGCTCGTCGATCTGTACCCATTCCACACCCAACTCGGCCAGGCGCTGGAAGATCTGGCCGTACAGGGGCAACAGGCGGTCGAGTAAATCGAGCTTGTCGAATTCGCCGCCCTTGGCTTTGCCCAGCCACAGGTAAGTCAGCGGACCAATGATCACTGGCTTGACGCTGTGGCCCAGCTCGCGGGCTTCCTTGACCTCATCGAACAACTGATCCCAGCCAAGGTGGAAGTGCTGGTCGGCGCTGAACTCAGGCACAAGGTAGTGGTAGTTGGTGTCGAACCACTTGGTCATTTCCTGGGCGTGGGCACCGCCGCAGCAACTGTCGCTGACACCCCGGGCCATGGCGAACAGGGTATGCAGCGTGGCCTGGCCATCGGCAGGACGAAAGCGCTCGGGGATCACGCCGAACATCAGCGAGTGGGTCAGCACCTGGTCGTACCAGGCAAAATCGCCGGCCGGCAACAGCTCGATGCCCGCCTGTTTCTGCATATCCCAATGGGCCTTGCGCAGGTCGCGGCCAACGGCAAGCAGGCCGGCTTCGTCGAGTTCGCCCTTCCAGAATGCTTCCTGGGCTTTTTTCAATTCACGATCGCGTCCAATGCGTGGAAACCCGAGGGAATGTGCGACTGCCATGACGTGCAACTCCAATGCCGTAAGTAATGGCAGGCATTGTCGGCAGACACCGATCGTGAAACAAACTCATTTTATTCTAGATGATCACGAATATAGCTCATGATCAGATACTGGCTATTACCAACTCAGCAAGCCCTCCTTGAGCCCTACCGCCATCACCTCTTGCGCCGAAACATTGAGCCACGCCTCCACGCCTGGCTCGCCAACCGACGCCAGCCAACGCCCGACCATCTGATACCCCAACGCATACCCCAACCACCGAGGCTTGTCGCCAGTGCCGAAAAACCAGGCGCTATGGTCGTAATACCGCGCCTCAAGTTCACCCATCGGCACAGGCGCGGTTTGCAGCGCTTCAAGGCTGAACGCCCGCTCCCAGGGTTCCGCTGCGCTGCCGAGCAGATGCGCCACGAACTGCCCCGCCAGCCCTTCGCTGACCAGCGCTTCTCCCAACGTCCAGCCGTAGCCGGGACCGGCCATGCGCAGGCAGTGATGCACCTCGTGCACAATGTGACGTTGCAGCGCGCCGTTGTGGAGGCTGTGGGCAAAGTGAGGGTTGTCGGGGTCCAGGGTCATGGAGAACATCGTGCTGCGGTAGGCCCGTCCGACCAGACCCAGTTCGGCAAGGGTTTCGCCGGGCAGACGCTGGATCAGTACGTCGAGTCGCGGCGGCGGCATCCAGCCAGCAATCGCGCGGTAAGCACTTTCGAATGTCGCGCTCACCTCGCGGCGACACTCGGCCAAGGAGCCCGAGGCTTCCAGCCAGTGCAGTGTCCATGCATCCATTCTCACCTCTCGTCGTCCTGAATCGGTTCCATCATCGAAGGGGGCCATCATACTGACGGCCTGTCATATTGGCAGGCCAGATTAAACGGGGGCGGCAAAATCCGCCCACTAACCTTTCGATCTGTTCCAAGTGCGGGCACAATGCGTGTCCTTTTTTGGCAGGCACCGCCGCAGGCTCTGAAAAATGATCAAAACGCCGTACTACCTCATCGATAAACAGAAGCTTCTGGTCAACATGCAGAAGATCGCCTACGTGCGCGAGCAGTCCGGCGCCAAGGCGCTGTTGGCGCTCAAGTGCTTTGCGACCTGGTCGGTGTTCGACCTGCTGCAGCAATACATGGATGGCACCACGTCGTCGTCGCTGTATGAGTTGAAGCTCGGCCGCCAGAAGTTCGAAGGTGAGGCGCACGCCTACAGCGTGGCCTGGGCCGACGATGAAATCGAAGAGATGCTGGAGAACTGCGACAAGATCATCTTCAACTCCATCAGCCAGTTGCAGCGTTTTGCCGAACGTTCCGAAGGCAAGACCCGCGGCCTGCGAGTCAACCCGCAGGTGAGCAGCTCCGACTACCTGCTGGCCGACCCGGCGCGTCCGTTCAGCCGCCTGGGCGAATGGGACCCGGTGAAGATCGAAGGCGTGATCGAGCAGATCAGCGGCTTCATGTTCCACAACAACTGTGAGAACGGCGATTTCAGCCTGTTCGACAAGATGCTCGGCACCATCGAAGAACGCTTCGGCGCGCTGCTGCACAAGGTCAAATGGGTCAGCCTAGGCGGCGGCATCCACTTCACCGGCGAAGGCTATGCGCTGGACGCATTCTGCGCACGCTTGAAGGCGTTCTCCGAGAAGTACGGCGTGCAGGTCTACCTGGAACCGGGTGAAGCGGCGATCACCAACAGTGCCTCCCTGGAAGTCACCGTGCTCGACACCCTCTATAACGGCAAACACCTCGCCGTCGTGGACAGCTCCATCGAAGCCCACCTGCTGGACCTGCTGATCTACCGCCTCAACGCCAAGCTGGCGCCTAGCGAAGGCGAACACACCTACATGGTGTGCGGCAAATCCTGCCTGGCCGGGGATATCTTCGGCGAATATCAATTTGATCGTCCGCTGGCCATCGGCGATCGGCTGTCGTTCATCGACACCGCGGGCTACACCATGGTCAAGAAAAACTGGTTCAACGGCCTGAAAATGCCGTCCATCGTAGTGAAACAACTCGACGGTACAGTCGAGGTGGTTCGTGAATTTGGTTACGACGACTACCTGTCCAGCCTTTCGTAAGCTGGCGGATAAAGGAGAGATAAAGCAATTGAAAAAGAACGTTCTTATCATTGGTGCAGGAGGTGTCGCCAAGGTGGTGGCCCACAAGTGCGCGCAGCACAACGACGAACTCGGTCGTATTGCTATCGCGTCGCGCAACATCTCCAAATGCCAGGCCATCATCGACAGCGTCAAGGCCAAGGGTAGCCTCAAGGTTCCCGCCGATATCCAAGCCTTCGCGCTGAACGCCCTGGACGTGGAAGCGACCAAGGCCCTGATCCGCGAGACCGAATCGCAGATCGTCATCAACGTCGGTTCCGCGTTCCTCAACATGTCGGTCCTGCGTGCCTGCATCGACACGGGCGTAGCGTACCTCGACACCGCCATCCACGAAGAGCCGGGCAAGGTCTGCGAGACCCCGCCGTGGTACGGCAACTACGAATGGAACCACCTGCAAGAGTGCCAACAGAAGAACATCACCGCCATTCTCGGCGTGGGCTTCGACCCGGGTGTCGTCAACGCGTATGCCGCGCTGGCGCAGCAACAGCATTTCGACCGCATTGATTCGATCGACATCCTTGACGTCAATGCCGGCTCCCATGGCAAGTACTTCGCCACCAATTTCGACCCGGAAATCAACTTCCGCGAATTCACCGGACAGGTGTGGAGCTGGCAGAACAGCCAGTGGACCAGCAACACCATGTTCGAAGTCAAACGCACCGACGACCTGCCTGTGGTCGGTTCGCAGAATCTGTACCTGACCGGCCACGATGAAGTGCACTCGCTGTCGAAGAACCTCGACGTGCCCAACGTGCGTTTCTGGATGAGCTTCGGCGAGCACTACATCAACGTGTTCACCGTGCTGAACAACCTCGGCCTGCTCTCCGAAAAACCGGTCACCACCGCCGAAGGCCTGGAAGTGGTGCCGTTGAAGGTGGTCAAGGCCGTGCTGCCCGACCCGTCTTCGCTCGCCCCTGGCTACACCGGCAAGACCTGCATCGGCGACCTGGTCAAAGGCACCAAGGACGGCCAGCCGCGTGAGGTGTTCATCTACAACGTCGCCGACCACGAAGAAGCCTTCGCCGAAACCGACAGCCAGGGCATCTCCTACACGGCCGGGGTACCACCGGTAGCCGCCGCGCTGCTGGTAGCCCGTGGCGAATGGGACGTGCAACGCATGGCCAACGTCGAGGAACTGCCGGCCGAACCGTTCCTGAAAGCACTGGATGTGATGGGCTTACCGACTCGGATCAAAGACGAGCACGGTGATCGGGCCTGGGATGCAATGGCCTGATAGGCGATAGCGGACCGAACGCAATGTGGGAGGGGGCTTGCCCCCGATAGCGGTGGATCAGCAAAGATAGGTTGGCTGACACACTGCCATCGGGGGCAAGCCCCCTCCCACCTTTGATAATCATTGCCTGGTCTGGATCATACGGCGTACTCAGCCAGGGCAGAAAATCACTCACTGAGTCCTTAACTGACAGGCTTTAGGGCAAGCCCTCTCCCGCATCTGCGTTGCCGGTTATTCCAGGTTCCGCGCCGAATTACTCAATGCCCGCGAACACTGCAACAGCGCAGGCGCCAACTGCCGCTCCGCGTCCGCCCTGCTCCATCGACTGGTCGGCGCCACCACATGCACCGCTGCTACCGGGCGGCCATTGGCACCCAACACGGGCGCGCCGATGGTCATGTCGCCGAGGAACAACTCCTGGGTATTCACCGCGTACCCCTGCTCCCTCACCTGTTCCAGCGACGCCATGATCGCGGCCACATCCGTCAACGTATGGCTGGTGTGTGCAATACGCTGGCTATGCTCGATCAAGCCCAACGCCTCCTGCGCCGGCAGCGCGCTCAAATACGCCCTCCCCGACGCCGTGCAATACATCGGCACCCGCGAGCCGATCGGCATATGCACCGGCACAAAGCCTGAACTGACGAAGCGTGCGATGTAGGTCATGTCGTAGCCTGCCGGTTCGGTCAAGCACGAGGTTTCGCCGGTCAGCCGCGTCAACTCGGAGAGAAACGGGTTGGCCACCTCAATCAATGAATGCGCATCCAGGTAACTGAAGCCCAGTTCCAATACCCGTGGGGTGAGTTGGTAATGCCGGGTGCGGGAGTGTTTCCGAAGGTAACCCAAGCTTTCGAGGGTAAACACCATGCGTTGGGCCGAGCTTTTGGTCATCCCGGCCGCCTCGGCCACCTCTGCGAGGCTCATGCTGCGGCGCTGGGCGCTGAATGCCTTAAGCACCGACAGGCCTTTTTCCAGGGATTGGTTGTGCAAGCTGTTGCGTTCTTCGGACATGGCGAACTCACGGTCAGGTCAATCAGGCGTGGGACTATTTGTACCTGAAAACACGAAAACAGACCATTAAGTATCGCATATCGATACGAATAGTTCATTTTGTCGATTTTATACCGCGCTATGCGATTTTTTAGTATCGAAATGGCACAGAGCTTGCGGTTTCATCGGCAGCCGCTTGCGCTACTGACTTTCCGTTTTCCTCCTGGAGTAACCCGATGAACAGTCTTTCGCCCTTGTTCCGCCGTCTCGCGTTTGGTCTTTGCGTCGCACTGTGCGTCACCACGACGCACGCTGAAAGTGCAACCACGTACAAAGTCGGTGCGACCGCCAGTGGTTCGCCGTTCACCTTCCTCGACATCAAGAGCAACAGCATCCAGGGGGTGATGGTCGATGTGGCCGAGGCTGTCGGCAAGGCCGGCGGCTTTACCAGCCAGATCGAGCAGACCAACTTCGCTGCGCTGATCCCCTCCCTCACCGCTGGCAAGCTCGACTTCATTTCCGCCGGCATGCTCAAGACCGCAGAGCGCAGCAAGGTGGTGGATTTCAGCGCGCCGGTGTACGCCTACGGTGAGGGCCTGATCGTCAACGCCGACGACAACACCGCCTACCCGGACCTGCAGCCGTTGAAAGACCAAGTGGTCGGCGTGCAAGCCGGCACGGTGTTCTATGACCAATTGAACAAGCTCGGGATCTTCAAGGAGATCCGCACCTACGACTCTATTGGCGAGATGGTCCGCGACCTGTCCCTCGGCCGCATCAAGGCTGCGGTGGGCGATCAACCGGTGGTGGCCTATCAGATCCGTCAGAAGCTGTTCAAAGGCGTGAAACTGGCCGCCGGCTATCAGCCTACGAACGTCGGCGAAGTGTGCCTGGTGGTACGCAAAGGCGATGCACAGACCCTTGAACGTTTGAACAGCGCCATCGCCAGCATCCGGGCGGACGGCACCCTGGACAGCATCCTCAAGAAGTGGGGGCTCGACACCCAGGTGCGCCCATGAGCCCGGCCGAATTCCTGCAAAACGCCCAAGACTTCTTGCCGATTTTGCTGCAAGGCGCCTGGGTGACGATCCAGATCACCGTGCTGTCGTTCCTGCTCAGCAGTGCCATCGGCCTGGTGCTGGCGTTGCTCAAGCTGTCGCCGATCCGTGCGCTGTCATGGACGGCGAGCACCATCATCAACGTGATCCGGGGCCTGCCGATCATCGTGCAGTTGTTCTACATCTACTTCGTGCTGCCGGACATGGGCGTGCACCTGACGGCGTTCTACGCCGGCGTGATCGGCATGGGCATCGCCTACTCGGCGTACCAAGCGGAGAACTTCCGCACCGGCATCATCGCCGTCGAACAGGGCCAGCGTGAAGCCGCCGAAGCACTGGGCATGCGTTCAGCGCTGATGATGCGCCGGGTGATCCTACCCCAGGCGTTTCGCATCGCACTGCCGCCTTATGGCAACACCCTGGTGATGATGCTCAAGGACTCGTCGCTGGTGTCCACCATCACCGTGGCCGAAATGACCCGCCAGGGTCAGCTGATCGCCTCGTCCACGTTCCAGAACATGACCGTCTACACCCTGGTCGCCCTGCTCTACCTGCTGATGAGCCTGCCGCTGGTGTACGGCCTGCGCCGTATGGAACAGCACCTGAGCCGGAGGAAAAAAGCATGATCGAGATTCGCCAACTGCAAAAACATTACGGCAGCCATCGCGTGTTGCACGGCGTCGACCTGGATGTGGCCAAGGGCGAAGTGGTCTGCTTGATCGGCCCATCGGGCTCGGGCAAATCCACCCTGCTGCGCTGCATCAACGCGCTGGAAGCCTACGATGGCGGCGTGATCACGGTATTCGGCGAAACCGTACAACGGGGCAGCAAAACCGTGCACGCCTTGCGTAGCCGCATGGGCATGGTGTTCCAGCGCTTCAACCTGTTCCCCCACCGCACAGTGCTGGAAAACGTTATGGAAGGCCCGCTGTATGTAAAGGGCGAACCGCCGCAGCAAGTGCGCGAAGAAGCACTGGTATTACTGGAAAAAGTCGGCCTGAGCGCCAAGGCCGACGCTTACCCCGAACAGCTTTCCGGCGGCCAGCAGCAACGCGTAGCCATCGCCCGCGCTCTGGCGATGAAACCCGACGCGATGCTGTTCGACGAACCCACCTCGGCCCTCGATCCGGAGCTGGTCGGCGACGTGCTCGCGGTAATGCGCACCCTCGCCGACGAAGGCATGACCATGATCGTGGTCACCCACGAGATGGGTTTTGCCCGCGAAGTGGCCGACCGCGTGTGCTTTCTGCATGGCGGTTACATCGTTGAAAGCGGCCCGGCCGAAGAGGTGTTGGGCAATCCGCAACACGCACGCACCCAGGACTTCCTACGCCGCGTGCTGCACCCCACCGGTAACACGCGGAGCCTGTCATGAAGTCATTGTGGTCGGCGACGGCGCCGTCGGTTGTGCCGACGCCTGCGTTGAGCGAATCGGTGAAGGTGGATGTGGCGATTGTCGGTGCCGGCTACACCGGCCTGTCGACTGCACTGCATTTGGCCGAGCGCGGGGTCAGCGTGTGTGTGCTGGAGGCTCACGAGCCGGGCTGGGGCGCTTCGGGGCGCAATGGTGGGCAGGTCAACCCGACGCTCAAATACGACCCGGAGCAATTGGTACAGATGTACGGGCCGGAACGGGCCGAGCCATTGATTTCGACGGTGTCGAATTCGGCGGACCTGGTATTCAATTTGATCAAGCGCCATAGCATCGATTGCGCACCGGTGCGTAAAGGCTGGATGCAAGTGTCGTACACCGATAAAGGCGTGGCCGGCCTGCACGCGCGAGCAGATCAGTGGGCCCGCCGGGGGGTGCCGGTGCAACCGCTGGATGCCGCGGCGGTGACCGCGCGCATGGGCAGTCAGGCCTTCGCCGGCGGCTGGTTGGATGGCCGCGCCGGGGCGATTCAGCCGTTGGCATACGCCCGTGGCTTGGTGGGCGCGGCATTGGCGGCCGGCGCACGGATTCACGGCCAAAGTGCGGTGACCGGGTTACAGCGCAGCGGCGCAGGTTGGCTACTAAACACCGCCGGCGGTGCCCATGTGACCGCCGATCAAGTGGTACTCGCGACCAATGGCTATAGCGGCAACCTGTGGCCGGGCATGGCCCAGAGCATTCTTGCGGCGAACAGCTTCATCGTCGCCACCAAGCCCCTCAGCGGTCGCGCGGCCGATTCCATTTTGCCGGGGCAGGAAACCGTCTCCACCGCGCAACGCCTGCTGCTGTATTGGCGCAAAGACAGCCATGGGCGCTTGCTAATGGGCGGGCGCGGGCTGTTCAACGACCCCACCTCGCCCACGGATTTCGCGCACCTGGAACGCTCCCTGGCGCTGCTGTTTCCGCAACTGGGTCCGCTGGAGTTCGAGTACCGCTGGGCTGGACGGATCGCAATCACGCGGGATTTTATGCCCCACGTACATGAACCGGCACCCGGGCTGACCTTGGCGCTGGGTTGCAATGGACGCGGTATCGCCTTGTGTACCAGCCTGGGCCAGCAACTGGCCGGGCGATTGTGTGACCGCCAGGCGCAGTTCGCCTACCCGGTGACGCCGCTGCAACGCTTGCCGATGCATGGGCTGCAACGCTTCTACATCGGTGCGGGGGTGGCGTGGTACAGCTTGCTGGATCGGCTCAATATCAGCTGAATCCGATTTCCAAACGCATTGAGAACGGTCATTTCTCATAGGTCGCTCGGTCTGCAAAACCCGCTAGGCTTAAGCCTGGACTGGCTGAATGGCGGGTTTTGCGGTCCATCAATCCTGTGGGAAAAACACGCTCATGAACGTCAACAACAAACCCATCGCCGGGGTCATCGGCCTGGTGTACAGCGCGTGCTGCTACGGGGTGTTCCTGTTCACCTGTTTGTATCTGATCGGCTTCGTTGGCAGCCTGGCCGTGCCCAAGAACATCAACGACGGCGTGTATATGGCGTGGCCGGCCGCTCTGTCGATCAATAGCGCGCTGATCCTGCTATTCGGTATCCAGCACTCGGTCATGGCGCGCAAACGCTTTAAGCGGTGGCTGACGGCAATCGTCCCGGCGCCGATTGAACGCTCGACCTATGTATTGCTCAGCAGCCTGATGCTCGCAATGGTGTTCTGGCTGTGGCAACCGATGAGGTTCAACCTATGGCAGGTTGAAGCGCCATGGGCCCAGGCCCTGCTGGTTGGCCTGTTCTGGCTGGGTTGGGGCATTGCGCTGGTGTCGACTTTTCTGATCAATCACTTCGAGCTATTCGGGCTCAAGCAGCCCCTCGACCATTGGCGCGCCGTCCCACCACAAACGCCCACCTTCAGCACGCCGCTGTTCTACAAACGGGTACGTCATCCCTTGTACCTGGGCTTTCTGATCGCCTTCTGGGCGACGCCACACATGACCGCCGGGCATCTATTGTTTGCGCTGGGGATGACGGTGTATCTCTTCATTGGCGCCCGCTTTGAAGAGAGGGATCTGGTGGCGACGTTCGGTGAACGTTATCGCCGCTACCAGAAGGAGGTAGGCATGATTTTGCCGTGGACGGCGACGCGTAAAAAAGACCCTGGATGACTTAAAACACCGACCACCCAATCCGCTCACTCAACAACTCCAACGCCTTGATCCCCGCCAGCGAATTCCCCGCCGCGTTCAACTCCGGCGACCACACGCACACCGTGAATTGCCCCGGCACCACCGCGACGATCCCGCCGCCCACACCGCTCTTGCCCGGCAAGCCCACGCGATAGGCAAAGTTGCCCGCTTCGTCATACAGCCCGCTGGTGGCCATGATCGAGTTGACTTGC
Source organism: Pseudomonas rhodesiae (assembly GCF_007858255.1). Classification (GTDB taxonomy): domain Bacteria; phylum Pseudomonadota; class Gammaproteobacteria; order Pseudomonadales; family Pseudomonadaceae; genus Aquipseudomonas; species Aquipseudomonas rhodesiae. The sequence goes on from NZ_VFEU01000012.1 coordinate 99,732, forward strand.
TTGGTCTGGCGCGCGCTGAGGACTTGTTCGCCGCTGTGGGCGCTGACGCCTTCGTTGGCCAGGAAGCTGAACGCCTTGGCCAGGTCCAGGCAGCTCATTTGCAGCGCGCAATAGTTGAAATAGCTGTGCAGCACCGCGTCCACGTCGTTGTGGAAGTTGCCGAAGGATTTCATCAGATACGCCATGGCTGCGTTGCGCGCGCCATGCTGGGCTTCGGAATCGGCGACCACGCTATTGACCAAGATCTGCGGGTTGCCGGACAGGCGCCGCACGAAATCGCGCATCGATAGGATTGGCACGGCGAAGCGCGATTGGTTGATGTCGCAGATCACCAACGCGCCGGCATTGATGAATGGGTTGCGCGGGCGACCGCGTTCGAATTCCAGCTGCACCAGGGAGTTGAACGGCTGCCCCGACGGCTCGTGACCGAGGCGTTCCCAGATGCTCTCGCCGCCGTGTTCGATGGCCTGCACCAGGCTGAACACCTTGGAAATACTCTGCACCGAGAACAGCGTATCGGCGTCGCCGGCGCAGTAAGCCGAGCCGTCGTTGCCGTACACCGCGATACCGAGTTGGTCGGCCGGCACATCGGCCAGCGCGGGGATATAGTCGGCGACTTTGCCGAGGCCGATCAAAGGGCGCACTTCGTCGAGAATCGACTCCAGCAGCGCCTGCATGTCTTGTCCTGTCATCGTGGATTGAATCAGTGGTAAACGGGGCGCGCAGGATACTTCAGTGGGCGCGAAAGCCCCACACAATCTCTACCACTCGCTCGGCCACGACCAGATACACCAGGATCAACAGCACTTGCAGCGCCAGGTGATAGCGCAACTTGGCGAGGCGGCGGATGCCATCGCTGACGTTCAACAGCATCAGCATGCTCGACAACACAATCAGCCCCCACCCCGCTACGTTAGCGGCGAACACTCCGATAAACAGCGGCTGCTGCCCGAGCAACGTATTGGTGCCAGCGGCGAACAGCAGCGCGCACACCAGCAGGTTTTTCACGTTATCGAAAATCTGCGCACTCAAGTCGTTTTCCAGCAGGGCCACATATCGCTTCCAGAACGTACGCATCAGTCATCACCGGGCAGGGATCGGTCGTCAATCAAAGTAGTTCAAATGCCCAGGTGCTGCACCGTCCCATGAACTTAGATAGGCGCCAGGTTGACCCTCGCGCAACCTCCCACATAGGTGCGTTCCAAGGCTATCGCCAGCAGAACGACCGCAGCCAACAATGATGGCCCATAGCCATGTTTTGAGATAGGATCAGCGCCCTTGACCTCAACAAGGACGATGAACACATATGTCAGGCGAAGTAGGTTTTTCAAAGTGGCACCCGTGGTCCGACCGTGGCGAACTGCCCGATAAACACTTACCCGGGGTGTATTTCATCGCGCGCAGCAAACACAAACCAGATACTCATCGAAATTGCGATGCGACTATTTATATCGGTGAGACCACCGGTCAGAGCCTGGCTGATCGACTGCGTCAATTCAATGTATCGGCTTTCAGCGAACGGGCCGGACACTCGGGAGGGAACACCTTCAGGCTGACGCTGCTTGAAACAACGCCCGCCGAACATATCTGGGTGTCTACTTGCCCGGTGAGCATGGGCATGCCTTACACCACCGCCTACATCAAGCATTTGGAGCGCAAGCTGCTCTGGGAATATGTATGCACATGGGGAAGGTACCCGGCGTGCAATCACAGCTGATTGCACATTCCGCACACATCATTGACCAGGCAAGCACTTAAGACATGACCCCATTGTTTTCGAAAACCACACCTTCAGAAGCCACACTGATCGCTGCTCGGATTGCTCCCGTGTTTGACGCGGTGCTGAACGAGTACGACTTCCTCAAGTATCCGGCAGCCCATTACCAAGCATTCAAGACCTCTTACTCAGCGCGAACAGCCCAGAACCCACAGATTGCAGATTCGCTGCTGTGGAAGTGGGGCCATTGGGGTAAACCGAACTACCCACAACGCCATCGCAACCTGATTGCAGAGGTGGAGGCGCTCTGGCCACGGTTCATCGGTTCCGGTTGCGCTCAAGCGCCAGACCAAACCTTCCAATGGTGGCAGGCGCAGTTCAAACGGCAAACGACCTACATCACGTCTGCCTACATCACGCACCTTGTACATCACAGCGCGCCTCTGCCCATTATCGATCAGCACAACTTTCGCGCGATGAACGCCCTGTTCGAGACAGTGCGCCCGTCCCAGAAACGCAAGAAACGGCCATCCAGCTGGAATGACATTCAAGTGCTCAAAGACTTTATGTCGCAGGTCCTAGTAGCCATGCCTCAGCGCAGCTTTTCTGAACTGGACCGATTCCTGATGATGTATGGACGCAACCACGTCCCTCGCTGACAAAACCCGGAGTAGCCAATTGGTTGGCTACTCCCGCGGCACCACCCCCGTCCCAAACCGCCGAATCGCCAGGCAATACCCCACCAACGCCAGCGCCGCCAGCAACCCGCCCGCCGCGCCGATCCAGGCGAAGCCGAAATGGCTGCCGACCCAACTGCCCATCAGGGCGCCGCCGCCGATGCCGATGTTGTAGATACCGGAAAACATCGCCATGGCCACATCCGTGGCGTCGGGTGCCAGCACCAGCACCTTGGACTGCATGGCCAGGCCGAAGCCCATGATCGCCATGCCCCAGAACACGCTCAAGCCCACCAGGTAGGATTCGGCGCCACTCAATGGCAGCAACAGCGCCAGGCAACCCGCCAGCAGGAACACCGTCCCGACCACGAACAGGTGCGGGTTGAAGCGATGTACCAGGCTGAACAGCAGCGAGCCGATGATGCCGGCGCCGCCGAACACCAGCAGGATCAGGGTCACGGCGCCGCCGCCCAGGCCTGCCACGCCTTCGACGAACGGTTCGATGTAGCTGTAGGCAGTGAATTGCGCGGTCACGGTCATTGCCGTAAGCACGTACAACGCCACCAGCGCCGGGCGCTTGAACAGCAGTGGCAGGCTGCGCAGGGAGCCGGAGTTCTGGCTCGGCAACAGCGGCAAAGTACGCGCCAGCCAGAACACCAGGCCCGCCGCAAAGGCAGCGATCACCAGGAACGTTGTGCGCCAGCCCATGGCTTCGCCGAGCAGGCGCCCCAGGGGAATGCCCAGCACCATCGCCAGGGATGTGCCGGTGGCCAACAGGCCCAGGGCTTGCACTTGCTTGCCCTGCGGCGCCAGGCGCACGGCCAGGGACGCGGTGATCGACCAGAACAGCGCATGGGACAAGGCGATGCCGATGCGACTGACCATCAATAGGCCGAAGCTGGTGGCGACACTGGACAGGATATGGCTGGCGATAAACAACCCAAACAGCACGATCAGCAACTTGCGCCGCTCAATGTTGCGGGTCAGCAGCATCACCGGCAGCGAGGTCAGCGAGACGATCCACGCATAAATCGTGAGCATCAGACCAACGTTGGCGATGGGCATGTCGAAGCTGGCGCCAATCGCACTGAGCAGCCCGACGGGGACGAATTCGGTGGTGTTGAACACAAAAGCGGCCAACGCCAGGGCGATGACCGGTTGCCAGTTGGGCTGGGGAGTTGCGGTTGAAAGGCTCATTGACGGGCGCGGTACTCTGACGGTGATCGAGCGGCCACCCAGGACAAGCGCCGCCGCCGAGCATTCTATAGGTTTCTCGGTCGGGTGTTGATGCTCTTGAGCAGCGCAGCATCAGAACGTGGTGACAGCGAGCATATAAACACCCGATTTGACCTGAGCCGAGCCAGCGCAGCAGAACATCAAGGATCCACCTGCGCCATCAACTCCGGAATACTTTCCGCACGCTTGGCATAACGCTGTGCCAGCGCCGCACACACCATCAGTTGGATCTGGTGAAACAGCATCAGCGGCAGAATCAATACGCCCATGCTCGCCCCGGCAAACAGCACCTGGGCCATCGGCACGCCAGTCGCCAGGCTTTTCTTCGAGCCGCAGAACAGGATGGTGATGCGATCCTCCTGATTGAACCCAAACGCCTTGCCCAGCACGGTTGAGGCCACCAACACCAGCGCCAGCAGCACGCAGCAGGCCACCACCAGCCCGCCCAGCTCCCACAATGGGATCTGGTGCCAAATGCCTTCGTTGACCGCCTCGCTGAACGCGCCGTACACCACCAGCAGGATCGAGCCCTGGTCGACGAATTTCAGCCACGCCTTGTTGCGCCCTACCCACTCGCCGATCCAGCGCCGCGCGATCTGCCCGGCGATAAACGGCAGCAGCAACTGCACGCTGATTTTCACGATGGCATCGACCGTGGAGCCGCCGTCGCCATGGACATTGAGTAACAGGGTCACCAGTAACGGTGTGAGGAAGATCCCAAACAGGCTCGACGCCGCTGCGCTGCAGATCGCCGCCGGGATATTGCCGCGCGCCAGGGAGGTGAAGGCAATCGCCGACTGCACCGTGGCCGGCAACGCGCAGAGGTAGAGCATGCCCATGTACAGGTCTTTGCCGATCAACGGCGACAGCACCGGCTTAAGTGCCAGGCCCAGCAATGGGAACAGCACAAAGGTCAGACTGAACACCAGCAGATGCAGACGCCAGTGGCCGGCACCGGCCACGATGGCCTGGCGCGACAGTTTGGCGCCGTGCAGGAAAAACAGCAGCGCGATAGCCAGGTTGGTGACCCAGCCGAATGCCACGGCGGTCTGGCCGCTGGCGGGCAGCAAGGAAGCGAGAATCACCGTCGCGATCAACGTGAGGGTGAAGTTGTCGGGCAGAAAGCGGGGCCGAGTCATAGTGAGGTCATCCAGGGGTTGCCAAGAGCGTCATGGCGACTCTAACGTAACGCTTTGTTACCGACTAACGCCAACGAGCCAGTAAATGCCGCCTAAAGGACATGCCAACACCGTGCGCCGCAGCATTCCCGGGCTGTCCAGCCTGCCACGGCCGGTATACGGGCGCACTGAATCGCTGCCCAATCGCGCACTGACCCGCCGCCACAGTCACCCGTGGGTGCAATTGTCCTACGCGATTTCCGGGGTGTTGGAGATCCAGACCAGCGCCGGCCGCTTTGTCGCTCCGCCGCAACGAGCCGTGTGGATTCCGGCGGGCATGCCGCACCGGGTGTACAGCACGCCCCACACCGAGATGCGCAGCCTGTACCTCGATTGCAGCGTCACCCAATGGGCGGCCGCGCACTGCCACGTACTGGAGGTGAGCAACCTGCTGCGCGAGCTGATCCGCAGCTTCAGCGAACTGCCGGTGGAATACGCCGAGGACGGGCCCGACGGGCGGCTGGCCCAGGTGATCCTCGACCAACTCGCCGCCGCGCCGCAGGTCGACCTGATGCTGCCGCTACCGGTGGACCCGCGCCTGCGCCAAATCTACCGCAGCCTCAACCTCCACCCGGAGCAGCAAACCACCTTGGGGCAATGGAGCGACAAACTGGGGGTCAGCGAAAAAACCCTCAGCCGCCTGTTCCTGCACGACACGGGCCTGACCTTCCGCGCCTGGCGCCAACGCCTGCGCCTGCTCAGCGCCCTGCCCGCCCTGGAACATGGCGAACGGGTCACGGACGTGGCGCTGGCCAGCGGGTATGAGTCGACGTCGGCGTTCATCAATGCGTTTCGCCAGCAGTTCGATGCCACGCCGGGGGAGTTTTTCCGCTGAGCCCCGCGTCAGGATGAAATATCAAATACAGCAGCCAGGCGCTTGCAGCCTTTCGGGGTGACCGTTAACGCGCGGGTATCGAGCGTGCGCATCAGCCAGCGCTCATGCAGCATATGCGTCAGCAACTGCGCGCCCAACGCACCGCCCAGGTGCGAGCAACGTTGGCCGGGCGATGGTGGCCGCGATAGCGGTTGTTCAGTTGCTGGCAATTCTGTCGTTCTATCGCAACTCATCCACCCGCGAGCGCAAGTAGTGCCCAAACCCGCCCTCGACTGTTATTGTGCGGCGCTTTGAAAAGCTGCCATGCCACTGCGAGGAAACGGACGTTGAACACTGACGAAAAAATGACCGGGGACCTGTTCGAGGTCGATAAGCGCCTGTCACTCAAACCGGTGGTGGACTTCAACACTTACCTGCGCAGCGCGTTCGGCGATGGCCCTTGCACCTGCATCCGCTGCACCGCCAGCGGTGGCGACGAAAGCGGTTACGCGTTCCAGCACACCTTCAGCTTCGACGGCAAAGCCACCCATCGCCGCTTTGCATCCACGGCAGGCAGCGATGTGTTGCAGGCGTTGAAAAAGGCCTGGTTGTCGTATACCAAGGCAGAGCTGCCGACTACCGGTGTGCTGGCCCTGGATACCGTAAAGGAATTTGTCGAGCCGCAACTGCACAAACGCCTGGTGCCACTGTTTTTGGCCAGCGGCCTGGTCAACGAGGTCGACGGTCACTTGAACCTGTTGCCCCAACTGGCTTAAAGCCCCCCGCAATGCGCGCCGAACCGGGATGAACCGGCGTTTTACGCAAAGGATTGAGATTGATGACCCGAGAAAGCATCACCCGCTACTGGCACGCCGTGGAGCTGCTGCAACCGCAATCGGCCCCCAAAATCGAAAAGCGCGACAGTCTGTTTGCGTCGTTCCTGCATGACTGCAATGCGGCGCGGCCGGTGATGCCATGGGCTGCCGGCAGCCCGGCGCACGGCCAGCAAAAACCTAAAGACCGGGTCTGGAGCCACACCCTCTTCGCCCACCTGTACGACAGCCGTCGCGTGGCCGAAAGCCTTAAGCAACTCTACGGTGCCGACCAAGGCTACAAAGAGCCGCCGAAAACCCGCGAGTCCGCGCTTTTCGCGCTGAAGTTCACCGAGCAGGGGCTGATGGTGCAAGACAGCCTGGTGCTCTCCAGCGAAGCCTGGTTCCTCGGCCGCGCCCTGGCAAACAGGGATTGGACCCGCGGCTTCGACGAGGAACAAAACTATCTGCGCGAGGACATCAAGCCGCTGATGGGCGGCCCAGTCGATGCAGCGATGTTGGTCGAGCTGACGGAGAAGATTCGAAACTTCCTCGGCCTGGACGACTTCTTCAGCGCCACCGAGCGCTACACCCACCGCTGGCGCTCCACGCCCATCAAGGTCAAGAACCCCGCCCAGGAAGACGACCCGCTCAACAGCTTTCTGCTCGCGGACCTGGCCGACGTGGCGGACAGCCTGCGCAATGGCATCACCAGCGCACCGCTGGCGCAGTACCTGGCGCGACATGCCCCGCAACAGCGCTTGCACATCGACGATGACGATGCCTCCCTGGCGTTAATCGAGCGTCTGGCGCCCAAACACTACCCGTTGGGCTGCTGGCCGGCCGAGCATCACCTGGGGCTGGTGCATTCCCAGCAATTGGCGGTGAATACCCTGCTGCATAACTTGAGCGATGGCGAAGGGGTGCTGGGCATCAACGGCCCGCCCGGCACCGGCAAAACCACCCTGTTGCGTGATCTGCTGGCCGCCGTGGTCACCCAGCGCGCCGATGCCCTGGCCGCCCTGCCCCGCGCGTCTGCCGCTTTTGTCGACGGCACGCCCGAACGGGTGAGCGACGGCACCGACTTCCAAACGGTGCATGCGCTCAACCCGGTATTGTTCGGCTTTGAGATGGTGATCGCGTCGTCCAATAACGGCGCCGTCGAAAACGTCACCTTGGAGTTGCCGCAGCGCGACAAGATCGACGCCAGTTGGCTGCCGGACGCTGACTATTTCGGCGAACTGGGTGAACTGGTCAGCGGCAAACCCGCCTGGGGCCTGATCTCCGCCGCGCTGGGCAGCAAGGCGCGGCGCCGCACCTTTATCAGCCGCTACTTCTACGGCCAGCCACCCCGCAAACCCAAGGCCAGCGACCTCGAAGAACAGGCGCACGACTGGCTGTCGGCCTTGGAGGCCGAGGAGCTGGACGACGACCAGGAAGAAGAAGACGAGCCCGGCGAAGACAGCCAAGAACAGGCGCGCCGTGGCGTCCTCGGCTGGCTCGGAACCCAGGCCGATATCAGCCGCACCTCCGCGCAACGCCTGAGCACCTGGCAGCAGGCAGTGGCGGATTATCAGGCGGCCAAGGCTCACGCCGAACAGTTGAGCGCCGACGCCCAGCGCATCAACGACCATTTGCAGGCTGTCAGCGCTTTGCGCGCGCAAATCGCTGAGCAAGAGGACGCACTCAAGCGCTTGACCCACACGATCAAAGAGACCGATGCGCGCATCGCTCAACTCGACGAGCGCGAGTTCAAGCCCGCCCACGACGCTCTGCAACACAGCCTGAACGAGGTGCAGCGGCACCTGGCTGGCAAGCCTGGGTTCTTTGCCAACCTCCTGAGCCTATGGGGCGAGCAGCGGCGTTGGAATGAAGTACAAGGTGTTATCCGCAGCCGGCACGCCCTGGCCGAAGAAAGCTTCGAACAAGTCAAACGCAGCGCCGCGCGTCTGACCGGCGAAAGCAAGGCGCTCAATCACCTGAGCACGGAACACCAGCAGGCTCTGGGCGGTTTACGCGAGCGTCAGCGCCAGCAGATTGAGCAAATCACCGCACTGGCCAAGGCGTGCAAGGCAGAGCACCTGCTGGCCTGGCTGCGCCACGGCATTATCGGACGCGGCGAGGCCATTGAGCTGATTGAACCGTGGTCGATCAAAGGCTGGCGCCAGGCCCGCGCCCGAGTGTTTATCCAGGCCCTGAAGTTGCACCAATGCTTCTTCGAGCTGGAAGCCAAGCGCGTTCGCGCCAATCTGTATTTCATCAACCGTGTGTTACAGGGCGGGCGCTTCCAGGGCGTCTCGCGCGCGGCGATCCGTTCGAGCTGGGCGTCGTTATTTATGCTCGTGCCGGTGTTGAGCAGCACCTTTGCCTCGTTCGCGCGCTCGTTCGGCTCCCTGGGGGTCGGTGAAATCGGCTGGCTGCTGGTGGACGAAGCCGGCCAGGCCACCCCGCAAGCGGCGGTCGGTGCCCTATGGCGCGCGCGCCGTGCCGTGCTGGTGGGCGATCCGCTGCAACTCAAGCCCATCGTCACCGTGTCGGAAGCGGTGCTGGAACATATGCGCACCCGCTACGGCGTCGACGAATACTGGATGCCGACGCGCCAGTCCGCGCAAACCCTGGCCGACGAAGCCACCCGCTGGGGCCGAATGATGGGCCCGCCGCAGGCCAAGCGCTGGGTCGGCTTGCCGCTGGTGGTGCATCGTCGCTGCGACCGTCCGATGTATGCGCTGGCGAACCGCATCGCCTACGACGGCGCCATGGTCTTCGGCACTGTGCCGCCCTCCCCGGCCAAAGAAACACCGGCCAGCCTGGCCACCGGCTGGGTCGAAGCGCATGGCCCTTCGTCCGGCAACTGGGTCGCGGCCGAAGGCGATGCCCTGATGCGCCTGCTGGCGATGCTGCGCCAGGATGGTGTGAAAATCGCCGATATTGCCGTGGTCACACCCTTCCAGGCGGTGCGCGATCGCCTTAAAGAGCTGCTGCCGCGCAAAATGCTCTACGGCACCATTCACACCATGCAGGGCAAGGAGGCGCCCGTGGTGATCATGGTGCTGGGCGGCAGCAGCGAAAACGCCGGTGCGCGGGACTGGGTGGTCAGCGAGCCGAACCTGCTGAACGTGGCCGCCACCCGGGCCAAGCGCCGCTTGTACGTGATCGGTGACTGCAACGACTGGCAAAAGCGTGCATTGTTCTGCGATGTGATGACGTTGCTGCCGCAACAGGCGCTGGCCCCTGGTCGCCCGAGCGAGACAAACGCCTGAATCCGCGCTATTGCTGACGGTCATACCGGCCCACAGGCTCAACGGAGTACTCGATGACCACGCCAAGCAAAAAGATGAGCCTGCTGGGCCTCACCACATTGGTGACGATCAATATGATGGGCTCGGGCATCATCATGTTGCCGGCGAGCATGGCGCAATTGGGCGCGATTTCGTTGCTGTCGTGGCTGATCACGGCGGTGGGCTCGATGGCGATCGCATATGGCTTTGCCCAATGCGGCGTGTTCTGCAGACGCGCCGGGGGGATGTCGGCGTATAGCGAAGAAGCCCACGGCAAGTCGGGGTTCTTCCTGTGTTCGTTTCTGTATTTTCTGTCGCTGATCATCGCCAATGTGGCGATTGCGATTTCGGCGGCGGGCTATCTCTCGGCGTTTATTCCATGGCTGGCCAGTGGCCCGGTGCCGCTGTTTATCGGCAGCCTGGGGCTGATCTGGCTGACCACCGCCGCCAATTTCGGCGGCCCACGCCTGACCGGGCGCATAGGCGTGGTGACGGTGTGGGGCGTGATTATCCCGGTGGTGGGGCTGTGTGTGATCGGCTGGTTTTATTTCAAGTTCGAGGTGTTCGTGGCGGCCTGGAACCCGCACCAGCTTCAAGGATGGGACGCGATCAGCGCGAGTATTCCGCTGACACTGTGGGCATTCCTTGGCATGGAGTCGGCGGCCCAGGGGCATGACGCCGTGGAAGACCCACAGCGCACCGTGCCTCTGGCCTGCCTGCTCGGCACCCTCGGCGCGGCGCTGGTGTACGTGCTGTCCACCACCGTGATCCAGGGCATCGTGCCGAACGCCGAACTGGCGAGCGCGTCCGCGCCCTTCGCGGTGGTGTATGCGCAGATGTTCGCGCCGTGGGTTGGCGACGTGATCATGGCGCTGGCGGTGGTGGCCTGTATCGGCTCATTGCTGGGCTGGCAGTTCACCCTGGCCCAGACGGCCAAGATGTCGGCGGACCAGCGCATGTTTCCGCGTTTCTTCAGTCGGATCACCCAAGCCAACGCGCCACTCCTGGGCCTGTTGGCCTGCGCCGCGCTGCAAAGCCTGATCGCTTTGTCGACGATCTCGCCCACCGCCTCAGCGCAGTTCAGCAAATTGGTCAGCCTGGCGGTAGTGACCAACCTGGTTCCCTACGTCACCGCCCTCACCGGGCTAATGGTGATGATGCACAAGGCCCGCGCCCCTCAAGCGCTGCAAGTACGCAATACGCTGGTGGTGCTGGTGGCTGCGGCGTATTCGCTGTATGCGATCTACGCCTGCGGCGAAGAGGCGGTGTTTGGCGCGATGCTGGTGCTGGCGTTCGGTTATGTGCTGTACGGTTTTCTGGCTAAACGCTTCGTCGATGATGGGCGGGCCGAGAGTTGCTAAACCGGCCCTCAGCGCAAACGGGTCACTGCCAATGCGACCACGGCGATCCGCTCTACGCGCTCATAACCGGGTTTTTCCAACTCTTCGCCGAATACATCCGGGTCTAGTTCGCGGTAGGTCCAGCCGTAGGCATCGCTGCCGAGCAACGGCTTGACCGCCGCGAGGAACGGATCCTCCCCGGCGACAATCGCCGCACCGGTATACAGCACCAATGTGCCGCCCACCGCCAGGCGCCCGAGGGACTCGCTGACAATCCGCACCGACAGTTGCTCGCCCAAGGCGCCGCCGCCATGCCGGTAGGCCCGCTGGCGGTCATCGTTCATATAGGGCGGGTTGGCGACGATCATGTCGAACTCGCCTTCCACGCTGTCCAACACGTTGCTGTGATACGCGCTGATATTGCTCAGGCCGGCCAACTCAGCGTTCACTGCGGTGAGACGCAAGGCGCGCGGGTTGATGTCCACCGCAAGCACTTGGGCGTCATGTCGCGAGCGGGCGATTACCAGCGCACCGACGCCAGCGCCGCAGCCGATGTCCACAGCACGCTTGATCGGCTCGAAGCGCTGTTGCAAGTGGGCGTCGATCAGTTGCGCGAAGCGGTAGCTGTCAGGCCCGAAAAACACCGCATCCGCTTGGGTGGTGGGATACGCCGAGTGGGCGATCAACAGGTCATCCAGGCTCGACCAGCGCACGGCGCTGCGCCAAAGCGAATCGTGCTCTTCAACGACATCGGCGTGTTGCAACTCTTCGCGCAAGGCGTCGGGCAATAGGTCGCGGTCGAACGGCATCGACCAGCCGAAGACATCGCGCAGGTTCATGGCCAGCGGCGTCGCCAGGCGTGCGTAGACGCGGTCATGGGTCAAGGGCGTGGGCGTGATAAAGCGGTAGCCGCTCTGTTGCAAACCGCGTCCCAGGTTCAGCAGCGCACGGTCGGCCAGTTGTTGTGCGGACATAAACAGGTTCCTTAGCGCAGGCGCGCGCGCAGTTGGATAAAGCGGCGCGTGGCGTACAGCCCCGCGGGGGTGCAATGCCGCCGGGCCGACAACCACGGCAGCAGCGCAGTGAGTTGCTGTTGATCGTTGAGGTTGCACAGCGATTCGACCAGCGCCTGGGTGTCCGGGTCCGTCGGCCGATGCGTGTCGCGGGGCAGCGGTTTGCCACGACCGGGGCGCACCGCAGGCACGCGTTCGGCGCTGATCCAATCACCGGCGATCCAGTCATGCAGCACCTGTTTTTCATAGCCACTGAACACCCCGAACATCGCCGCACCGGCGCCTTCGATCAGTTGCCAGAAGCGGCTTTCGGCGGGGTCCTGGTTGCGTTTGATCCAGCCCTTGTCTTCCAGTGCCTGGAGAAACGCGCCGATCTGCCCGGGCTTGGCGAGCCATTGGTTGACGGTCTTGCCTTCGAAGCGGCAATAGTCCGAATGCATGTGCTGGCCGAAGGTGCGCTTGCGTTCGAGCATGGCCACCAGTTCGTCGTGCAGGTTGAAGCTATTGATCACGGCCGTGGTGCCCGGGCCCAAGTCATTGAGGCGATAGCCCTCAGCCACACGTCGATAGAAGTCCGCCCTGCCCTCGCCCAACGGCAACAGGTCGATGACCGATTGCGCCGCTTTGCAGGCGTGTCCGGTGCTGGCGTTGTCGATGGTTACATGGAGCGTGAAGTAATAGGGGTCGATGCCCAGTTCGCTCAGTTCGTACGAGGTGATCAACAGGTGCAGGGGCAACTGCTCATAGCCCAGGTTGTAGCCGATGATTTCCGGCAAGAAGTCCTCACCGCACAGACCCAGCGCCAGCTGCAGAGCGCCTTGCAGGTAGTGATCGTCGTCCAGGCCGGCTTCGCTGGTGGCATCGTGGTCGCTGAGCAGCTTGCGGTAAATCACCACATGATTCTGCGCGGCGTGGCCGTCGCCCAATTCTTCCAGGTAGGTGGTGAGCAGGCCGTCAAAGCGCGAGTCGTGCCAATGGGGCAGCAGGCCATACAGCCAGGCGCCGTCGACCTGTTTGGTCGGCGCCACGCGCTGCAGGCAATACAAGGCATGGGCCTTGTTGTGAAAAAATCGACGGGGCCGGCCTTGCTGGCGTTGCTCCAGATACTCGGCGTAGGCCTGGGCCACTTCGGCGCAGCGCTGCTCCACCCAGGCGGCCAGATGCTCAGGCACCTCGGGCAGGTCGCCGGGCAACTTACGCGCCTGGGCCAATTGCGCTTGCACAAAATCCCGTGCGGCTTCTCCGGCGCCCTCGGCTTCGCTGTACAGCTGTTGGTACAGGGCGTGATAACGACCGTGAGCCGAATGATGCATCGAGGCCGGCTGGCCTGAGAGCGCTGTGAGGAACGTCATGATGGCAGTGTCCGCAAAGTCCTAAACAACCAGGCCTCCCGACAAGGCGGCCCCGTAAGCACGCTGAACGGCGCGTGTCTAGAATGCAGAGCCTCGGGAGGTGCGGAAAATTCAAATCCGATTAAGGCGGGGTGGACCAGCGGTCAATTGCTGTGGCGCAGAATCGGCCTGAAAGCCTTGGCAGGGCAAGGCCTGGCAGCGGTATGGGGTGGAGAGACTTGTGTAGTGAACGGGCTTGTTTGTGTGGTGAGCGGGCTTGCCCCGCGCCGGGCTGCGAAGCAGCCCCTGTCTCAGGCGATGTGTCCCATCTGACACACCGCGGCACCTTAAGAAGGGGCTGCTACGCAGCCCAGCCCGGGCGGTGCGACGATTCGACAAGCCCGCTCACTACAAATAGGCGCTTACTTGCGCGCCGCCTCCCATTGTTTAAGCAGGTCGTTGTAGCCGACGGTCTCGCCTTTGGGCTTCTCGTTGGCCAGTTTCGGCTTGGGTGCGCCCGGTTGGTCGAACCAGTATTGCGCGTCACGCTCGGGGTTCATTTTCGGGCCGCACACCGGCTGCACCTTGGAGCGTTCCAGGCGCGTCATGATCGCGTCCTGCTCCTTGGCCAGGTTGTCCAACGCCTGTTGCGGGGTTTTCTCGCCGCTGGCGGCGGCGGCGATATTGCTCCACCACAGTTGCGCCAGGCGTGGGTAGTCCGGCACGTTGGTGCCGGTAGGCGTCCACTCCACGCGGGCCGGGCTGCGGTAGAACTCCACCAGCCCGCCGAGTTTCGGCGCCATGTCGGTCATGGCCTGGGAGTTGATGTCCGACTCACGAATCGGCGTCAGACCAACGATGGTTTTCTTCAGCGACACGGTTTTCGAGGTCACGAACTGCGCATAGAGCCAGGCCGCCAGTTTCTGCTTCTCGGGGGTGGACTTGAGGAACGTCCAGGAACCTACGTCCTGATAGCCCTTTTTCATGCCCTTTTCCCAGTAAGGCCCTACCGGCGACGGCGCCATGCGCCATTTCGGTGTGCCGTCGGCATTCACCACCGGCAGGCCCGGTTTGGTCATGTCGGCGGTAAACGCGGTGTACCAGAAAATCTGCTGGGCGATATTGCCCTGGGACGGCACCGGGCCGGATTCGGAGAAGGTCATGCCCGCTGCTTCCGGTGGCGCGTAGGCTTTCATCCAGTCCACGTATTTCTGGGTGGCGAACACCGCCGCCGGGCCATTGGTGTCGCCGCCACGGGTGACACTGGAACCCACCGGGTGGCAGTCCTCCACGCGAATGCCCCACTCGTCCACCGGCAAACCGTTGGGCAGGCCTTTGTCGCCGCCGCCGGCCATGGAGAACCAGGCATCGGTGAAACGCCAGCCCAGGGACGGGTCTTTCTTGCCGTAGTCCATGTGCCCATAGATGCGCTTGCCGTCGATTTCCTTGACGTCTTCGCTGAAGAATTTGGCGATGTCCTCGTAGGCAGACCAGTTCACCGGCACACCGAGTTCATAGCCGTACTTTTCCTTGAACTTGGCTTTCAGCTCCGGGCGTTCGAACCAGTCGGCGCGGAACCAGTAGAGGTTGGCGAACTGTTGGTCAGGCAGTTGGTAGAGCTTGCCGTCCGGACCGGTGGTGAAGGACAGGCCGATAAAGTCCTTGAGGTCCAGGGTCGGCGAGGTGAAGTCCTTGCCTTCGTTGGCCATCAGGTCGGTGATCGATTCGGTTTTGCCATAGCGAACATGGGTACCGATCAAGTCGGAATCGTTAACCCAGCCGTCATAGATGTTTTTATCGGACTGCATCTGGGTTTGCAGTTTCTCCACCACGTCGCCTTCCTGCAGCAGGTCGTGGGTCAGCTTGATCCCGGTGATCTCGCTAAAGGCCTTGGCCAGCACCTTGGATTCGTACTCGTGGGTGGTGAGGGTTTCCGACACCACGTTGATCTTCATCCCACGGAACGGCTCCGCAGCTTTGATAAACCACTTCAACTCTTCGAGCTGCTGGGCTTCGGTGAGGGTGGACGGTTTGAACTCGCTGCCGATCCATTTTTTCGCGGCGTCTTCGTAGGCATCGGCCCAGGCCGAAGCGCTCAAACCGCTCAGGGCCAGTACGGCGGCCAATGAAATGCTATGTCGCAGCTTATTGTTCTTATTCAACATAGAGACCTCCTGGTTGTTTATTTCATAAGGGCATCAGCCCCAGCGCATCACACTCAACAGCCATACCAGGGACAGCGCGGACGCTACCCAGATGCTCCAGTCGGTAACGCCGATTACCAGCAAATGCAGGTAGGCGCTGCCGAGAAGACCGATAAACAAACGATCGCCACGGGTGGTGCTGATCGGCAGAAACCCGCGTCGCGGGATGCTCGGCGAACGCAGCTCCCAGGTAGTCATGCCCGCCAGAATCAGGGCGATGCCGCCAAAGAACAGTGCGGTGGGGGTGGTCCAGGCCATCCATTCCATCATCGAATCCTCTAGACCCGGCCCAGGGCAAAGCCCTTGGCCACGTGGTTACGAACAAACCAGATCACCAGCATGCCCGGCAGGATGGTCAACACCCCTGCCGCGGCCAGCACGCCCCAGTCGATACCGGAGGCCGAAACGGTGCGGGTCATCACCGCCGCAATGGGCTTGGCATTGACCGACGTGAGCGTGCGCGCCAGCAGCAGCTCGACCCAGGAAAACATAAAGCAGAAAAATGCCGTCACCCCGATGCCGGAGCCGATCAACGGCACAAAAATCTTCACGAAGAACTTAGGAAACGAGTAACCGTCAATGTAGGCGGTTTCGTCGATTTCCTTGGGCACGCCGGACATAAAACCTTCCAGAATCCACACCGCCAACGGCACGTTGAACAGGCAATGGGCCAGCGCCACAGCGATGTGGGTGTCGAACAGGCCGATGGAAGAGTAGAGCTGGAAAAACGGCAGCAAAAACACCGCCGGCGGCGCCATGCGGTTGGTCAGCAGCCAGAAGAACAGGTGCTTGTCCCCCAGAAAGCGGTAGCGCGAAAACGCATAGGCCGCCGGCAGCGCCACGCTCAGGGAGATCACCGTGTTCAGGCTCACGTAGTACAACGAATTGAGGTAACCGGTGTACCAGCTCGGATCGGTGAAGATCACCTTGTAGTTGGCCAGGGTGAAATCCTGCGAAAACAACGTCAGGCCGCCGAGGATCTCGGTGTTGCTCTTGAAGGACATGTTCAGCAGCCAGTAGATCGGCACCAGCAGGAACAGGATGTACAGCAACAACGGAATCAGCTTGCGTTTGCTCATGTTGGCGGCCTCAGCGGTTGGCGTCGGAGTGGGTCATGGCGGTGTAGAACAGCCAGGACACCAACAGGATGATCAGGAAATACACCAGGGAAAACGCCGCCGCCGGACCCAGGTCGAATTGACCTACGGCCATCTGGGTCAATGTCTGACTCAGGAACGTAGTGGCGTTACCCGGTCCGCCGCCGGTCAGGACGAAGGGCTCGGTGTAAATCATGAAGCTGTCCATAAAGCGCAGCATCACCGCGATCAACAGCACGCTCTTCATTTTGGGCAACTGGATATGTCGGAAAACTGCCCAGGTCGACGCGCGATCGATACGCGCAGCCTGGTAGTACACGTCCGGAATCGCCCGCAGGCCGGAATAACACAGCAGGGCCACCAGTGAGGTCCAGTGCCATACGTCCATCACCAGCACCGTGACCCAGGCGTCCATGGTGTTGGCCGCGTAGTTGTAGTTGATCCCCAGGGCGGTGAGGGTCGAGCCCAGCAGGCCGATATCGGCGCGGCCGAAGATCTGCCAGATGGTGCCCACCACGTTCCACGGAATCAGCAGCGGGATAGCCAGGATAATCAGCACCAGCGACGACCAGCGGCCTTTGGTCGGCATGGTCAGGGCAATGGCGATACCCAGCGGGATTTCGATCAACAGCACGCAGGCCGAATAGATGAACTGGCGCAGCAACGAGTCGTGCAGGCGCGGGTCGAGCAGCACCTGCTTGTACCAGTCGGCCCCGACAAAGTAGCGGCTGGACTGGTCGAAAATGTCCTGCACCGAGTAGTTGACCACGGTCATCATCGGGATCACCGCACTGAACGCCACCAGCAGGAACACCGGCAGTACCAGCCACCAGGCTTTGTTGTTCTGCACCTTGTTCATGGCAACACCTCCAGCAGGTAGTCGTCGGCGTAGAGCATCAGCCATTGCGCGGGGAAACTGATGGAAGCCTTGTGTTCGGGCACCGGTTTGTCTTCGGCCAGGCGCACTTTGAGCGTCGCACCGTCGAGAGTGAGGGTCATGATCTTGTAGGTGCCGAGGTCTTCCAGATGCGTGACATCGGCTTGCAGGGCGTCAGAGTTGTGCTCGTCCCAAACGTGGATAAATTCCGGGCGGATGCCGACCTGCAACCTCTGGTAGCTGGTCTCGGCAAGGCGCTGTTGCATTGCAGTGGATAGCGGCAGGTGGGTGCCGGCAAAGCGGACCCCGCCCGCCTCGGCCTGCACCTCGATCAGATTCATCCCAGGGCTGCCGATGAAATAGCCGACAAAGGTGTGGCTGGGCCGTTCGAACAGCTGTCGCGGCGTGCCGAACTGCACGATCTGCCCGCCGTACATCACCGCGATTTTGTCGGCGAAGGTCGAGGCTTCCAACTGGTCGTGGGTGACGTACACCATGGTGATATTGAACTGCTCATGGATCTGCTTGAGCTTGCGCCGCAGCTTCCACTTCAGGTGCGGATCGATCACCGTCAACGGTTCGTCGAACAGGATCGCCGACACGTCGTCACGCACCAGGCCGCGGCCCATGGAGACTTTTTGCTTTTCGTCGGCGGTGAGGTTGCGGGCTTTTTTGTTCAGCAGGTTTTGCAGGTCGAGGACTTCAGCGATTTCCTGCACTTTGCTGTGAATTTTCGCCTCGGCCATGCCCTGGTTGCGCAATGGAAAGGCCAGGTTGTCGAACACCGTCATGGTGTCGTAGACCACCGGGAACTGGAACACCTGGGCGATGTTGCGTTTTTCCGGCGTAAGGTCGTTGACCACTTGGGTATCGAACAGCACCTGGCCTTCGGACGGGCTGAGCAACCCGGAGATGATATTAAGCAAGGTCGACTTGCCGCAGCCCGACGGGCCGAGCAAGGCGTAGGCACCGCCCTGCTCCCACACATGGTTCATTGCCCGGATCGCGTAGTCTTCAGGCCCGTTCGGCGTAGGACTGTAACTGTGCGCCAGGTTCTGCAAATGGATCTCGGCCATCAGGCAACCCTCGCGACACGGCGCCCGGGGGCCTGGACCAAGCGGCCCTGACCATCGAACACAAACAGTTTATGGGTGGGGATATACACGCGGATCGGCGCATCGACGTCGTACTCATGCACCCCCGGCAGGTGCAGCACCAGTAGGAAATGTTCGCTGCGCACATGCAAAAAAGTTTCGGAGCCGCTGATCTCAGCCACCTCCACGGTCACCGCCAGCTCCAGGTCATCGTCGTTGCTTGGCACCAGGCTGATATGGCTGGGGCGTATGCCGAAACGGAACTCGCCCTCCCCGATCGGACGCAGGTCCACATTGAGGGGGAAATGCACGAAATTGGCGAAGCTCACTTCGTTGCCGCTGATCCGCCCGGGCATCAGGTTGATCGGTGGTTCGGAAAACAGCTCAGCGGCCAGTACCGTCTGGGGCTGGTGATAAACCTCGGCGGCCTTGCCACTCTGAATCACCCGGCCTTCGTGGAGGATGGTGGTGGTGCCACCCAGGGCCAGGGCTTCGTTGGGCTCGGTGGTGGCATAGATGGCGATGGTGTGCCGCGCGGCGAACAGCTCGCGCATTTCCTGACGCAGCTCTTCGCGCAGTTTGTAGTCCAGGTTCACCAGCGGCTCGTCGAACAGGATCAGTTCGGCATCCTTCACCAAGGCCCGGGCCATGGCGGTACGTTGCTGCTGGCCACCGGACAGTTCGAGCGGGTGGCGTTGCAGGAATTTTTCGATGCGCAGCATCCTGGCGGTTTCCAGCACCTTGCTCTGGATCAGCTCATGGGCCATGCCGGCCTGGCGCAACGGCGAGGCGATGTTCTCGAACACGGTCATGGTCGGGTAGTTAATGAACTGCTGATAGACCATCGACACATTACGCAGGCGCACCGGCTTGTGGGTGACGTCCACGCCGTTCATCAGGATGCGGCCGCTGTCGGGCTTGTCCAGCCCAGCCATCAGACGCATCAGGCTGGTCTTGCCGGAGAGCGTCCGGCCAAGCAGAACGTTGAAGGAACCGGGTTCGAAACGCAGGTTGGCGTCGTCGATCCAAGTCTGGCCTTCGACAACGCGGGAGACATGTTCCAGGGTCAATGACATGACACGACCTTTTTATTATTGGAATGAATCTGGCCAGTCGTCAGAGCGAGTTTCGTGCCAAAAATGCAGGTACTTGATTCACAAGGAAATGGGGCTTAGGTGATGTTCAGGAGTGAACAATTTGGTTGAGCAAGTGAACAGTTTGGGGCTTGACAGTGAACAGTTCTGAACAACACTCTTTGAAGCCGATTGAATGCTCAACGCATTTTGTAGCGTTGGCGCCAGTAGATTGCGCAAGACCCCAAAACAATAAAAAGAAGGTCGCCCCATGGCCGAACCCTTGGCTCACGACACCATCATTCAGGACTCCTGGCGCCGTTGCCGCGCCTTTGGCCTGGACCACCAAAGCCCCCCCAGCTTTGACCAATTGCCTGCAGAGGGCATCAGCCAATTGCTGGAGAGCCAGCATTCCCTGGTGCAGACCACTCACCAGGAAGTCCTGCCCTACTACGAAAATATCCTCAGCAACTCCAACTGCCTGATCATGCTGGCTGACAACCAGGGCCAAGTGCTGACGTCGTGGGGCACCCAGCGTTTTATCGAACCCAAGCTGGCCCGTGGTTTCAGCGCCGGCGCCAGCTGGCTGGAGCGCGCCAGCGGCACCAATGCCATCGGCACCGCCTTGGCCTGTGCCCAGGCGGTGCACATCGCGCACGACGAACACTTTCTCAAGGCCAACCGCTTTATGACCGGTTCCGCGGCGCCGATCTTCGATGCCCAGCGCGAAATCATCGCGGTGTTGGACGTTTCCAGCGACAGCTACCTGCCACCCTCCCATACCCTCGGCATGGTCAAAATGATGAGCCAGACCGTGGAGAACCGGTTGATCCTCAACCTGTTTCGCGGCGAGCACTTCCAGCTGACCTTCAACACCGGTTTGAGCAATCTCGATAGCCAGTGGGCGGGGTTGCTGATTTTCGATGAAAGCGGCCAGGTGCTCTCGGCCAACCGTCGCGCCGACAACCTGCTGGGCATCAGTTTGTCGCGCGTGATGATCGACAGCCTGTTCAAAGTGTCGTTGCTGGAATTGCTCAACCAGCCCGAAGGCTTGCCATTCTCATTGCAGGCGGCCGGGCGCAACCGCTTCCAGTGCCTGCTCAAGCGTCCCCTCCAGCAGCCGGTGCAAGCCCGCGTATTTACCGATCCCAAGGCTCGCGAACCGCGCCCTACGCCTGCCCCCACGGCCATCGGTCTCAAGACCCTGCACTTTGGCGACCCGCGCGTGGAAAAAGCCGTGCGCCAGGCCGAGCGCCTGCTAGAAAAAGACATTCCGCTGCTGATCCACGGCGAAACCGGAGTGGGCAAGGAAGTGTTCGTCAAAGCCTTGCACCAGGCCAGTTCCCGCAGCCGCCAGGCCTTTATCGCGGTGAACTGTGCGGCGATTCCCGCCGAATTGGTGGAATCGGAATTGTTTGGCTACGAAAAAGGCGCGTTCACCGGCGCCAATCAGAAAGGCAGCATCGGCCTGATCCGCAAAGCGGACAAGGGCACACTGTTTCTCGATGAAATTGGTGACATGCCACTTCCGACCCAGGCGCGGCTATTGCGGGTTTTGCAAGAACGCTGCGTGCAACCGGTGGGCAGCAGCGACCTGTTCCCGGTGGATCTGCGCATAATCTCCGCCACCAATCGAGCCTTGCGCGAGTGGGTGCAGGCCGGGCGTTTCCGCGAGGATTTGTACTACCGCATCGGCGGCCTGACCCTGGAACTGCCCCCATTGCGCGAACGCCGTGACAAACAGGCGCTGTTCCAACAACTGTGGCAACAGCATCGCGAGCCGACGCAAAGGGCCGGCTTGAGCGCCGAGGTGCTGGCGCTGTTCGAGCAGCACCCTTGGCCGGGCAATCTGCGCCAGGTCAGTAGCGTGCTGCAGGTGGCGCTGGCGATGGCCGAAGAGCAGCCGATCCGCGTCGAGCATCTGCCGGACGACTTCTTCGTCGACCTGGACCGGGCGGCGCCGGCCCCGGCCAACGATGGGCTGGACGACAGCGACGACCTGACCCGGCGCCTCAAAGCCGCCGGCGGTAATATTTCCCACCTTGCCAGGGAACTGGGAGTGAGCCGAAACACCTTGTATAAACGCCTGCGCCAGCATTAGCGCGGCTTGACCACCACCAGCAGGTCGGTGAAGTACTCGACCTGAATCGGCAGGTTATCGGCCAACGCCGACAGCGCCGCCGAGGTGTCATCCAGCTTGAACACCCCGGACACGCGCATATCGCCCAAAGCAGCGGCGTCGAACCGCAACAGGCCGTGGCGATAGCTGGCCAGGGTTTGCAGCACCTCGGTCAAGGGTTGATCGTTGACCTTGAGCAGGCCACGGGTCCAGGCGTCCGCGTCGGCATTACCGATAGGCTGGGGCGGCTGGGCGCGGCCGTGGTCCACCACCGAGCGTTGCCCGGCCGTGACCTTGACGCTTTCGCTGGCCTGCCCTTTGACCGCCACGGTGGACTCGATCACCGTCACCAGCGTCGAGCCGTCCGCCGCGCGCTTGACCAGGTAGCGCGTACCCAACGCCGTCGCCGTGCCTTGGTTGGTGCGCACCACGAAGGGCCGTTGCGCGTCCTTGGCCACATCGACCCACAGCTCCCCCTGCAACAGCTCGATCACTCGCTGATGGCCGTCGAATTTCACGTCCACCGCCGAGTTGCTGTTGAGCTGCAACTGGCTGCCGTCTGCCAGGGCGATTTGGCGGCGCTCGCCGACGCCGGTGCGCTGGTCGGCCATCCACACCGGCATATGTTCCAGGCTCAGCCATCCGCACAGCAACACACCGAGCAGGCCTACCACCTGGGCTCCGCGCGCGCGTGGCGTGGGAAAAGCGCGCTTCAGGGCAATGCGCGCCGGTTGCGCGGGCACGGTGTCGAAACTCCCCCACAGGCCGCGCATACGCTCGATGGCCACCCCGTGGCGCGGGTCGGCCTGGCACCAGGCCTCGAATGCCCGGCGCTCGGCTTCGCTGACATCTTCGTCGTGCAGACGCGTCAGCCAATTCGCCGCTTGCTGAATGATCTGTTCGGAACTCACGACAGCGGGTCCGCCGCGTGCAGGCTGTGGTAGCAGTGCACCAGGGCACTGGAAATGTAGTTTTTGACCGAGCTGGGGGACACGTTCAAGCGCAGGGCGATTTCGCTGTAGGTCAGCCCGTCGAGGCGGCTCAGCAGAAACGCTTCGCGGGCCTTGGCCGGCAAACCGGTGAGCATCTCGGCGATACGCTCCAAGGCTTGCAGTGCCACATGAATGGCTGCCGGATCGGGCACGCCGGCATCTTCACTCTGGATTGCCAGCGCTTGCAGGTAGGCTTTTTCAATGCGCCGCCGACGCGCGCCATCGATCAGCAGGCGCCCCGCCGTGGTCGCCAAAAAAGCTCGCGGCTCTTGGATGTGCTGCGGCTCGGACAGCATCAAGACGCGAATAAACGCATCATGGGCCAGGTCCGCAGCCTGTTGCGAGCACCCGAGTTTTTTGCGCAGCCAACCGTGTAACCAGCCATGGTGTTCGCGGTACATCGCCGTAAGGGTCTGCTGACGCACTGGATCGCCCAGCGCGGCCGGAATGTCATGCATGCGCAAAAACTTCTCAAATGGGAAATATTACCAATTGCGCGAACAATGCCAGTAAAACGCTATGGGAGCAAGGGCTGACACCCGGCTTAACGCCAGCTCCATGACACACCGGTGTAAATGCCACGACCGTCCGCCGGGGTTGAACGCGCGGCATCCAAGCCTTTGTCGTCGTAACCGGGCGTCACGGTGTTGGCGTAACGCCGGTTGGTCAGATTGCGCAGGTCGACCCAGGCTTGCCAGTCTTGTTTGGGGGCGTCGTAGCCGAGGGTGGCGCCCAGTGTGGTGTAGGACGCGGCGTAGTAGGAATTGGCGTAATCCACCGCCACTCGCGACGAATGCTCAGTGTTGAGGCTGGTGTAGAACCCCGTCGGGTGGCTGTAGCGCAGCTGCGCCTGGTAGTAATGCTTGGGGATGCCCGGCAAGCTGTTGTCGCCAAAGCGCTCGTCGTCGCGGTAATGGAAGTCACTGAAGGTGTAGGCCTGGCGCAGGGCGAGCTGACCGTTGCGGCCGCCCTCCCACAGCGGACTGAGCAGGCTCAGTTCCACACCCTGATGCACGGTGGGGCTGGCGTTGGACTCGGCGATCACGGCATTGGCGGTGGCTGTTTGTGCCTGGGTCTCGACGCTGAGCAGTTCGTGGCGCACCTCGGAGCGGTACAGCGCCAAGTCCCACTGACCAAACCACTGCTCGCCCCGCCCGCCGATTTCCAGGGTAGTGGCGGTCTGGTTTTTCAACTTCACGCCTTCACGCTGCAAGCCAGTGGCCGGGCCGCTGCGCTCAGGGAAATAGCGGTTGGAACCCCAGATCATCGACCAGGCGTGCGGCGGCTCCACCGAGCGGCTCAAGTTGCCGTACACCTGCAATTGCGCGGTGAAGTCATAGCGCAGGCCGATGCGCGGCGCGTAGTCCCAATCGTGCTGGCTGACCGGCGTGCCCGTGGCCGGGTAGGTCACTTCGGTTTCGCGGCGGGTGTAGATCGCCGCAAGGCCAGTGGTCAGCCACAGGTCCGGAACCAGCTCCAGGTCGTTGCCCACATGCAGCACGGTGTCGGAACCCAGGTAGCTGTAGTCGCGGGTTTTAGTGCCGGGAGCGTAGGACGCAGTATTATTCGCGGGAGTGCGTACATATTCCGACGTGCCATTGTTGGGCATTGCCTGAGTGGTGCGCAGCCCCACGGTCGTCTTGCTGTCGTGGCCGAACAGCGTGTCCTGGCGGATGTAATTGAGGGTGCCGCTGATATCGGTATAGGCGACTTTCAGGCGATTGGTGCCTTCGCGCAGGTCCATGGGGTAATCGTGGTAGGCCAGGCCTACCTCGACCCGACTGTTGTCATCCAACTGCAAGGTGGTCTTGTTGGCCAGCCAGGTGGAACCGGG
Source organism: Pseudomonas rhodesiae (assembly GCF_007858255.1). Classification (GTDB taxonomy): domain Bacteria; phylum Pseudomonadota; class Gammaproteobacteria; order Pseudomonadales; family Pseudomonadaceae; genus Aquipseudomonas; species Aquipseudomonas rhodesiae. Next base: position 124,418 of record NZ_VFEU01000012.1, read on the forward strand.
TTGCAGGCGCTTGGAATCGCGGGCGGCATTGAGGCGATTGGCCGCGCGTGGATCATGGCTGATCTGGTCACGGGTGAGTTTGCCGGGGGTGTCGTTGGTGGTTTCGCGGTAGCGCAGGTAAAAACGCGTCTCCAGATTCGGGTTGAAGCGATAGCCGAAGTTGGCGGCAACCCCTTTGCCGGTGGCGGCGCTTTGGTGTTGATAGCCGTCGGACTCGGAATCGGTAAGGCTGATGTAGTAATCGGCATCCCCCAGCACCTGGCCCGAACTGATCTCACGCTGCCCGTAGCCACGGCTGCCCATCTCATAGCGCAGTTGCAGCTTGGGCGCGTCGTAGCCGGTGCGGGTCACGTAATTGACCGCCCCGCCCAGCGCCAGCGCGCCTTGGTCAAAACCGTTGGCACCACGCAACACCTCGACCCGGCTTTGCCATAGCGGGTCTTTGAGTTCGTAGGGCGTACCGCCCGGGCCGGTCAATGGCAGGCCGTCGAACATTTCGTACAAGCCGGAAGCGTGGGCGCCTGGGCCGCGATTGAGGCCCGAGCCGCGAATGGACAGTTTCACCCCTTCGTTATTAGCCGCCTTGGCGTACACCCCAGCCTGGTACTTGAACACGTCTTCATTGGAACTGACCCGCCCCTGCTGCACGCTGTTCATGTCGATGTAGTTAGTGGCGCCAGGCACGCTGCGCAATTGCGCCTGGGCCACTTCGCCAGCGCTGGCCTCGCTGCTGGTGACTTCCACCGGCGCCAATTGCAGTTCTTCGGCATGCCCCAGAGAGGTCAGGGCCAAGGCAGCAAACAGAAACGGAGGTTGACGCAACAGCATGAGGGCAAATCCTTGAAATTCGGAGGCGTGCAAGGCTTGGCCCAGCACGCGGGCAGTGTTGGGAAGGCAACGGTGGGCGACAAGTCACGCCCGATTAGCACATCGAACTTTCCCACGGCAGCATCAGAACCGAATGAAGGCAGAACAGCACGTCGCAACCCGACGAAACCTCCAGCACCTGCGTGAGGTCCACTGCTCAACTCACCGCGCGCATTCAAAAGGAAACCACTATGTCGCTGACACACGAAGGTACCGCCCATGTACTCCTGGCCTCACGCCACCTCGGCGCCGAGCCGGAGGAATGCCCGAACCCGTCGGTCAATATTCGTCTGTCGGAAAATGGCACGCCGACCATCGTGCGCCTGGAGGCGGATGGTCCGCTGCAATGGCCGGGGCACGCCAACCATGTCACGGTGACATTGCCCCAGGGGCGGGAAATAAAGGGGGTGATCGTGGAGATCAATCGGCAAACAGATAACGCCCACTGGCTGACGTTCAGCCTGGATGACTGAACGCACTTAGCCCGTTAGTCGCCTGATCGAGCGCGTCAGGCGCTATTGCAGCTCGTTGGCAAAGCGCCCTACTGCACTGACCACTTGCTTGGCGCCGCCTTGGATTTCGGTGATGACCGCACCGGCCTGGTTGGCCAATGTCAGGCCTTGCTCGGCCTGTTCGCGGCTGCTGAACATTTCGGCGATGGCTTCATCGGCCAGCCTCTGGTTCTGTTGAACCACGCTGACAATCTCCTCCGTCGCGGCACTGGTACGACTGGCCAGCTGCCGGACCTCATCGGCGACCACTGCGAATCCTCTGCCCTGTTCACCCGCCCGCGCGGCCTCAATGGCCGCATTGAGCGCCAACAGGTTGGTTTGCGCGGCGATACCACCGATGGTCTGCACAATCGCACTGATCAACAACGATTGCTTGCCCAGCGCCTCAATGCTGCCGGTGGCCGACTGCATTTGCGTGGCGATGTTCTGCATGGTCTGCACGGTATTTTGCACCACCGCCGCGCCGCGCTCGGCGGTCACATCGGTTTGCTGTGACACTTCATAGGCCACCCCGGCAGCTTCCTTGACCTCCGACTCTCTCAAGACCTGGTCGGTTACCACACTGGCAAACTTGACCACTTTGCACAGGTTACCTTCGGCATCGTGCACAGGGTTGTAGGTCGCTTCGAGCCAGACTTCATGGCCACGACTGTCCAAGCGTTTGAAACGGCTGGCCACGTATTCCCCGCGGTTGAGCGTCTGCCAGAAATGGCTGTACGCCGGCGACGCCGCTTCCTGCGCGGTGCAGAACATGCTGTGTTTCTTGCCCACGATCTGCTCGAGCGTATAACCCATGGCATCGAGAAATTGTGTATTGGCGGTGACTACGGTGCCATCCAACTTGAATTGTATGACCGCCGTCGAGCGCAACAGCGCGTTGATAAACGCTTCGTTTTCCTTGCCGATTTCGATGGCGCGAGTGACTTCTGCGCCGTATGCCTGTACCGATGCAAGCTGGCCATCACGCCCTTTAATGGGGAGCCAGGTCAGGTGGAACCAGGCCAGGCTGCCATCGTTACGCAGGTAGCGATAATCATCGTTGACCGGCTCGCAGCGCGCGACCGCCGCATTGAAATTTCGAAAGCACGGCAGGTCCTTGACGTAAGCCGGGACAATTTCATTCAACAGGCGTCCCTCCACTTGCTCACGGGAATAGCCCAAGGCCCGCGCGAACGCCTCATTCACGACCGTGATGCGAAAGTCGGCATCCAAGCGTATCGAGATCATGCCTCGATCACATTGAGCGACGAGTTGACGGAGCAGGAAGAGTTCGTCGTCCTGGTCCAGAAGGTCCTTCTTCAAGCGTCGATTAAACATGTTGGCGTCCACTGAGGGTTGTCATCACTGCATCGGCTAAGTCGTCCAATGCTTAAACACCGGTCGACGAACTGTCATGATAGCTCTCGGTTGAAGACGCGCCAGGCCGTCTTGCGGCCTGTGGTATGAGCGTTTCAGGGGATGGATATTTGCAGCGTCTGCATCAATTCATCGGCCTCGGAACCTGGAGTAAACCTGAAGCCCTCCATTTCCTCGGTCGCCAGTATTTCCCCAAGGGCTGCCAGCAATTGCGTTTCGTTAGGCGACTCACTCAGTAATTTATGCGCCGGCAACAGCACTTCAGCGCAGACATCCTGGACCGTTGCGGCATTGATCACAGCGAAGAGCATAAAGCGCAGGCGTATTTCGCGATCAGTAGGCCAGACCGTTTTTCGCTTACCCAAGGTAGGGCCTCGTTTTTTCAGAAAAGTCCGAGGCTATTGCCGAGGCAGAAGTGTTTCAAGCACCGCCATGCAAGATAGGCTGTTTCCTACGGAGGAAAGGGAAGCAACGCACCCGCCGGGACGAAAACGGCGATCACTGCACCGGTAGAAAATTCATCAGCAGCAGACTTTGCGCATAATTCAGGCCGATGCGCCGATAGCGCTCATCGAGCATTTGCGTGAGCAGGTCCAAGCGCGCCACTATTTTGCCGAACTCGACCGCAAAACTGAGGTTGCTGCCCTCCTCCGATATTTCGTTGGAAAACAGCAGTAGCACACCGTTCGCATCCTGGCGCTGGCTGAGCAGCCAGGTGGCTTTCTCGATATTGCGCGCCGCGTTGCTGACGAACTGCGGGTTGATCGAATCGGTCAAGTAGAACTCGGTACGCCCGCCATGGGCGGTCACGATCATACTGCCGATGGCATAGATAAACGCACCGACGCGGTCGCCCTTGAACTCTGGGCTCAACGAATAACTCAACGCCGCCAGGTCCCGACGTTCACCCAAGGCCGCCAGCGGCCGACGTTGCTCAATGGCCTGGCGAATCTCCCGCTGCGCGCTCACCGCATCCGGGTAACCCGACTGCCGCCACTGGTTGGGGTTACGCAAATACAGCTTGCTCATCAGTAAATACAGGCTTTGCAGATTGTCACGCATACCCAGGGTGGCCATACGGTCGACGCTGGTCTGAAAGAATTCATCGGGCTTGCCATTGCTGAACTGCTTGGCGATATCACGGCCCTGCTGCTGGGTGCAACCGGAGGCCGCCAGCACGATACAAGCCATCGCTGGTAGCGACAGCCGGCGCATTCGATTAAAGATTGAAACAGTTAACCTGCGATCCATTGGCACCCGATTTGACGACTCTGCCCACGCAGGAAGTCGGCATGGGTCGGACACAGATAGATCGGAAAAATGACGAAAAGTGCAGCGCAGGTCTACAGTTGTCGTAACGGGAACGTGCTGCCCCCGTGGACAATTCATTACACGACCTATACTGAATACGGACAACGACTTGTTTAACCGGAACCTTACCGTGAGGGTCAGGGCAATGAGACATCCTATTCGTGCTCAAATGTTTGCACAGATGATTTGCCTACTGTCGGTGGCTCAGCTTTTTTGTTGATCGCGCAGTAATGCCCGTGCGAACCGCCACTGCGATTTCATCGGCAGCGCCATTGAGCGGAAAAAGCGTCGCTGACGGATGAGTACGGCGACGCGGGCAATGGTTCGGCCAATCAACAGGCACTAGGCGCAATGCCGCTCTTGTTAAAGTCCTTCAAGGGTTCCGGTTTCTAGCCCTAAATATCGCGATCGCGATAAGCAGGCTCAGTGGGTGGAGGCGTGACGACGCCGAGGTGTCGGCGACACGCGACATCATGGCTGTGTCTCGTCGCGGTCGCTGTGGGAGAATGCTGCGGGTGGGCGCGAAATACCGACCAGCCACATCTTGGCAAAGACCCGGCAAAAACCCTCACAGCCGGTGGCATCTGCATTGAAATTGCAGGGCGACGAAGACGTCGTGCACTTGGATCGGCTGGGGATGGTTGACCGTTTTCAACAGAATCGACTAGAAGCAGCCATTCGCGGCTATGTTCAGACCACTTTGCACGTCAACCACGCCCCCCAGAAAAGGCTGCTGAAGAAACGGGTAGCGTCTCCAAATCCGGCTTCATACAAGAGTTTTTGAACCGCCGCCTCGGAATGTAGTGAGTCTGTTCATCATTGTATTAGCCCCTCTTGCCAAGATTAGCCTGACACTACCCTATAGTTCGGTAGATTTTCTCAGAAATTTGCCCTGAGAAAACGCCTGCAAGATCGTCTTATGAAAGCGCTCGCAGATCCCGTTGGTTTTGCGCTAATGCTGCTCTCGTCCGGGTGCGCTCGCCGTCATTCATGGCAAGGTAAAAAAGGCGTCGGCGCTTTCGCCTATTGAACACACGAAAATTGGAATCCACGCTTCGCCCACGCAGGAGGCTCAATTGAAGAGCCGATGCCTGACCTGGTTTGGTTCCGATGTCAGTTACTGGCCGGCGGCCGCAGAGAAAGTTTTTCTTTTGTACCGAGACACAAATTCTGGTTTGTCGCTTCCCCTGAAGCTAGTAACTATGGCCGGCCGTGCTTCACAAAAAGTAATTTGGAAAACTCAAAATGTCTGCTTCTCGGATGAATCCGAACATCTTGCGCCTCACACTTGCCCAGGCTTTATCCGGTGCCAACTCAGTGGTGGTGTATGCCACTGGAGCAATCATCGGTAACATGCTTGCGCCAAGTCCGACCTTGGCAACGCTTCCGATCTCAGTATTTGTCATCGGAATGGCTTTGGCCACCTTACCTATAGGCCATATATCCCGCCGCTTCGGTCGTAATTCTGCGTTTGCCGTCGGAAATATCTGTGGTGTTATCGTCGGCCTCCTTGCCGCCTACGCCCTGTATGTCAGTTCGTTCATACTGTTTTGCATCGCTATGCTTTTCGGCGGTGCTTATGCTGCGGTTGTACTGACCTTCCGCTTCGCTGCTGCCGAATGCGTCAATTCAGATGATCGTCCCAAAGCTCTGTCGACCGTACTGGCTGGTGGTGTCGCCGCTGGGGTGTTGGGCCCTCAATTGGTCAGTGCGACCATGGATCTCTCTCCTCATACTTATGCACTGACGTATATAGCGGCCGCTGGTCTTGCTGCGCTGACGGGCTGGATTCTGTGGGGCGTTCGCTTCAGCCCGCAGATAGCGCATAGTGAGGCCCGGCCTTCTGGCTCCCTTGCAGAGGTGCTTCGCCAGCCTCGCTTTGTCATCGCTATGGCATGCGGGGTTGTCAGTTACATGATGATGAACTTCATGATGACATCCGCTCCATTGGCGATGGAACTGTGTGGAATTGCCAGAGTGCATTCGAACACCGGCATCGAACTACATGTAATCGCCATGTACGCGCCAAGCTTTTTTACAGGCAGGTTGATCAGCCGTTTTGGGGCTCCATTGATCATCCAATTAGGGCTAGCGCTGATAGGCATGGCTGCACTGGTTGGGATGCTAGGGATGAGCGTTAGCCATTTTTGGCTTGCACTGGTATTGCTTGGCGTTGGCTGGAACTTTGGTTTTCTCGGGGCCTCTGCCTTGGTGCTGACCTGTCACACCTCAGAAGACGGGCCGCGCGTACAAGCGATCAACGACTTCGTCGTATTCGGCACTATGGTTTTCGGTTCATTTTTATCTGGCGGATTGCTCGACGCCTATGGCTGGACGACCGTCTCCGGTCTAATTCTGGTTCCAGTGCTGCTGGCTATGTTCGGGCTCCTTTGGCTACAGCGTCGCCCATCTAAAGCAGGCGTCCAGCCTCAAACTTAACGGGTCGGCTCGGCACTGGCCTGCTTGCAGCCAGAAGGTCAATACCATGTGGTTCAGCCTGTTAGGTAGTAAAGCACTTCGGGGCGAGCGCCGTCTTCAAGCGGCTAACTATCGGTAGCCGCTCCGAATGTCAGCGCCTTTACTTCGACGCTGCCTCCTCGAATAGCCAGTCTCGAAAAGCGGACAGTTTTGGCAAACTCGAGCACTCTGCTCGATACACGACGTAATAAGCCAATGGCGACATGCATGATATCTCCGGGAACAAACGCACTAAACGTCCTGCGGCGAGGTCATCGGCTGCCATCACGCTTCGAGCCAGGGCTACACCGTGACCGTCGATTGCAGCCTGTAGAACCGCCGCTGAGTTGTTGATTTGCATGCCGCGTGTCGCAGTGTTGGTGATGCCAGCCGTCTGCAGCCACATGTCCCAAGATGGAAAGCCAGTATGCCTATCCATCGACAAATCATGAATCAAGGTCTCGCTTGCCAGATCGCTTGGCTTTTGCAAACGCCAATGTTCGCTAAGCAGTCTTGGTGAACATACAGGGTAGACCTCTTCGCCCATCAGCTTATCTGCCACCAGGCCTGGCCAACTACCTGCGCCGTATCGCACCCCGATATCAATACGCTGAGCGAGGAAGTCCACGGGCTTTAGGTTGGTATCAAGTCTTACATCAGTATCAGGTCGAGCGTTGTGAAAGTGCTCAATCCTTGGCAGCAGCCACTTGGCAGCAAATGCAGGACTTATCGCCACGGTGAGTACGCCTGAAGGGGATGCCTCCTGAAGTCTCTCCATGCCGAGAACCAACCTGTCGAAGCCGGCCCGAATATCCGGCAGCGCACGCTCAGCAGTTTCAGTAGGTATTAACCGCACGCGTCCACTGCTACTGCGCAGAAACAGTGGTGCACCCAGCCAATCCTCCAAGGTGCGTACGAGCTGTCCGACTGCGGCGGGTGTGACATTCAACTCCGCCGCTGCCGCTGAAAAGCTTTGATGGCGGGCGCTGGCTTCAAAGGCGCGTAGGGCATTCAGGTGAACGGGCGATTTCATATCGGTAAAGAATTTCTTTCAAAAAGGAACACTTTATCTCGTTTGTCGGCGTATGCAAATCAGAGAAGAATCCATCCCATATCGAAGCCGGAGCAAAGTCCCTGCTCAGGAGTGCGAAGTTGCTGACGCAATGATTCTGTCAGAAAAAGCGCATCCATCGATGAAGCGGAAAATGGACGCCACGGGGCTACGTGCAGTTAGCGCAAGGGCATGAGCTGGATGCTCCGAGATATTTTTTCTTTTACTGAGCCCTGTCGTCGACAGGCGTAAATCGAGGTTTTCAAAATGAGCATTGAATTCAAAGGCAAAAAACTGTTGGTCGTCGGTGGCACCAGCGGCATGGGTCTGGAATCGGCACGCATGGTGCTGGCTGGCGGTGGTAGCGCTGTAATTGTAGGCAACCGCCCGGATAAGACCGAAGCGGCGCGCCAGGAGCTGGCGAAATTGGGTCAGGTATGGGCGGTGACTGCTGACCTATCCAGCAGCGAGGGTTTGAATGCATTGCTCAAAGCCATTGATGAGCAGCATGCAGATGTCGATCTGCTGGTGAACGCGGCTGGCGTTTTCTTCCCTAAACCATTTCTGGAACACGAGGGTGCAGATTACGACCAGTACATGAAGCTGAACAAAGCGTTCTTCTTCATCACTCAGAAAGTAGCCGCCAATCTTGTCGCCAAGAGCAAGCCAGGTGCGATCGTCAACATCGGTTCGATGTGGGCCAAACAAGCCATTGCGGCCACTCCGTCGTCGGCCTATTCGATGGCCAAGGCCGGTCTGCACTCGCTGACCCAACATCTGGCGATGGAATTGGCTCCCAAGCAAATTCGCGTCAATGCGGTCTCCCCTGCGGTCGTACAAACCCCGATCTACGAAGGCTTTATTCCTAAAGCTGAAGTTCATAGCGCACTGCAAGGTTTCAACAGTTTTCACCCAATCGGTCGTGTCGGCACTCCACAGGACGTAGCCGAAGTCGTCTCCTTCCTGCTTTCAGATAAAGCAGGCTGGGTCACTGGCGCGATTTGGGATGTCGATGGCGGCGTGATGGCTGGCCGCAACTGATACACCTCGGGCAGGCACTCGTGCCTGCCTACATTGCTGCACCACCTGGTAAGGAGAAATGCATATGGTCTATCTGCAAATCAACCTCAAGATTGCCGCTGCCAAACGTCCTGAAGCCGCCGGCATCTACCAGACGTACAAGGCGCCCTTCCTCGAAACCATCAAGGGTGCGCAGTCCAAAGAGCTGCTTGTACGCGATGAGGATGTGCAAGTGCTGCATGGCTTTGACACCACAGAAAACGCACGCGCATACCTGCAAAGCGAGCTGTTCACGGCGGACGTCGTCGAAGCTCTGAAACCACTGCTCGATGCCGCGCCAGATGTGCGCATTTACCTAGCCGCCTAAGCCGCGTTACAAGCGCAGCACGGCGACGCATGCCCAAATTTTCAAGAGGAATACCGTCATGATGCAAGACTGGAACGCTTACCGTGAAACCCTTCTGGAACGCGTAGGCGATTACGCAAAACAGAGCCCCGACGTTATGCGCGGCCTGATGACTATCGACAACGCTGCCGCCAAGACCGGTCATTTGGAAGCCAAGTTTCATGAAATGATCGCCCTCGCTGTGGCCGTTACCACGCGCTGCGATGGATGCATCTCTGTGCATACTAAAAAGGCTGTCGAAGCCGGCGCAACGCTGGAAGAAATCTCCGAAGCATTGGGTGTTGCAATCGCCCTCAATGCCGGTGCTGCGCTCACCTACTCGGCGCGTGTCATCGAGACATACCAACAGCTCCCGAAAGCATAAGTCGCAGTGACAGGTGCCCGCTTCCCTAGGGCACCTGTCAGCGCGTTATTTGGAAAGTCGTCATGCTGATCAACTCAGATTTCTCACGCCGCGCATTCGTGGCGTCCCACAAGTATGAATGGGTCTCTTCACCTCAAAGTGGTGTAGAGCGCGTGATGCTGGATCGCGTCGGCGCAGAAAAAGCTCGTGCAACCAGCATAGTGCGGTATGCACCCGATTCGTACTTCCCACACCACATGCACCCAGGCGGTGAGGAAATTCTTGTGTTGGCCGGTACTTTTTCTGAGGACGACGAAGATTATCCCGCTGGCTGGTATCTGCGTAACCCACCCGGCTCTGGACACCGCCCCTCCAGCTGTGAGGGCGCGACTATCTTCGTCAAACTTCAGCAAATGCGCGACGACGAAGCCCAACACGTGCGGATTGACACCAGCGACCCAAACAATTGGCTCCGTCACGGTGATCGTGACATCTGCCCCTTGTTCTCAGACCAATCTGAGGAAGTCTGTTTAATTCGACTGCCAGCATCTGAAGCGCTCCTCTCAACGCCCGTACAAGGCGCGGAGTTGTTGGTGCTGGAAGGTGAAGTGGTTGTGAGTGAGCGCTCTTTTACCTCCGGTAGCTGGGTGCGCACACCCGCTGGAGAAATCCCCCCAATTACCGCCGGCGAACAGGGTGCCACCGTCTATCTCAAGACAGGCCATCTGGCCGACCTGACGGCAGAGGTCTAAATGCGACACGTACGCACTGTCATCGTCGGAGCAGGTTTGAGCGGCCTGTATGCCGCTTACCTACTCGAACGTCAGGGCCGCCAGGATTACATCCTTCTAGAGGCGCGTGACGTGCTCGGAGGCCGAATCGCATCAGTCAGAGCGCCCCACGACCGGGCGTCGACAAATACCTTTGATCGATTTGATTTAGGGCCCACTTGGTTCTGGCCCGACTTCCAGATTGAACTGCATCAACTGATTGTGCAGCTAGGCCTGGAATACTTCGAGCAGTTCGACACTGGCGACATGATGATGGAACGCGCGTCGAGTGATTCGCCGGCACGCATGCGTGGCTATGCCAGCTCACCGGCCTCTATCCGCTTGAAAGGCGGTATGTCGGCACTCATTGACGCACTGAGCCGAACGCTGGACTCAAAACGAACGCTTACGGATCAGACCGTTCTCTCGATTCGTGCCACACCGGCCTCTGTCGAGGTTGATAGCACAGACTCTGCCGGAAACCTCACGACTTGGTGCGCAGAGCAGGTCTTGCTGGCGATGCCTCCGCGTCTGGTGGAGCGAAACATCAAGTTTGAGCCAGCATTGCCAACCGAGTTGGCTCGACAGTGGCGAGACACGGCCACCTGGATGGCGCCTCATGCCAAATACCTTGCGATCTACGACAAACCATTCTGGCGTGAGCAGGGGCTGTCCGGTGCCGCGCGGAGTGCGCGTGGCCCATTAGGCGAAATACACGATGCGTCCATGCCTGATGGTAGCGCGGCGCTATTTGGCTTCTTCGGTGTACCGGCGTACGTCCGTAAAGCGGTCCCCGAGGATGTGCTGCGCGAACACTGCCGTGCACAACTCGTACGTCTCTTTGGATCACAGGCAGCGGAACCACGCGCTGACTTCATCAAGGACTGGGCGCAGGATCCTTTGACCGCTACCGAAGCTGATCTTGGCTCGGCTGGCCATCCCACAAACACTCCCCAAGCTGCGGCGAGTTCAGGGATTTGGAAGGGGCGACTCACCGGCATCGCCAGTGAATGGTCACCACAGTTCCCTGGATACGTCGCCGGCGCCATTGAGGCCACGTCGCTGGCAATTCGGGCCTTATCGCCATTGCCGGACTAAACGAATACTTCCCGGTTCGTTGAGGATGAGAACATGCCAGATCAACGTTTTGACTTTCACGGAGCACTTGGAACAGTGCTGTCTGGACGAATTGAGCGTCCACAGACCACACCTCGTGGCTGGGCTATTTTTGCCCATTGTTTCACTTGTGGAAAAGAAAGCCTCGCGGCAGCGCGGATTGCACGAGCCCTTGCACTGAACGGGATTGGTGTACTGCGTTTTGACTTCGCAGGACTCGGGGGTAGCGAAGGAGAATTCGCTGACTCAACTTTCGCCAGTGATGTGGGTGATCTCATCGCCGCAGGCCGCGCCATGACAGAAGCAGGCCATCCACCTTCATTACTGATCGGTCACAGTTTGGGTGGAGCGGCAGCGTTGAGCGCCGCCGCCGAAATGCCCTCCGTGCAAGCAGTGGCAACCATCGGTGCTCCTGCCGATGTGAAACATATCCTTCATCAGTTCGACAATGACGCTCTCGCGCAGATCGAGACAGAGGGCGAAGCGCAACTTCTACTGGGTGGTCGCCCTTTCACAGTACGCAAATCATTCGTAGACGACGCTCGACAGCAGAATCTCGAAGAGCGCATTGCCCAGATGGGCAAGCCGTTGTTGGTCTTGCATGCTCCTGGCGACAACGTGGTCGGAATCAACAACGCTTCTAGGATCTTCCTCGCGGCGCGCCACCCGAAGAGTTTTGTTTCGCTGGACGATGCCAACCATCTGTTAACACGCCGGGCTGACTCGGACTATGCAGCATCAGTAATCGCTGCTTGGGCCGCCCGCTACCTGCCCAAATTGGTCGATGACATCGCCGATATCTCTACGGGCGAAGGTGTAACTGCAGAGGAGACAGGAGCGGGATTGTTCCAGCTCAGATTGAGCACCGGCGCTCACCATTTGCTCGCGGATGAACCGAAATCCGTGGGAGGGCTCGCAAGCGGACTGTCACCCTATGAGCTCGTTTCTGCAGGTTTGGCGGCATGTACGGTTATGACCATGCGCATGTATGCCCGCCGCAAAGGAATTCCGCTCCAACGTGCCAGTGCCCACGTCACACACGCCAAGCGAAACGACCAGTCACCTGCGGATCTTTTCACTCGTTCGATCACTTTGAACGGGCCTCTTGACGATGAGCAGCGCCGAAAGCTTCTGGCCATCGCCGATAGATGCCCCGTCGATATGACGCTCGTTCGCGGTTCAGATGTCAGCACTTCTCTAGTTGAGAGCGACGCTTTAGTGGATGACGAAGAGCCCCTCATTAAACCGATCTCCTGAGGAACTGAACATGAGACTACGAGGCAAAACTGCTTTGATCACTGGCGCAACCAGTGGCATTGGGCTGGCGACTGCACAGCTGTTTGTCGAAGAAGGAGCCCGGGTGGTCATTACTGGCCGAAACGCAGAACGTCTTAAACGGGTTGGAGCAGAACTGGGCGGCGCAGTGACAACGATTCAGGCCGATGTACGCAGCCTCAATGATATGCAACGCATGGCTCGAAAAGTTGCCGAGACGTTTGGTGAAGGTGGTTTGGACATTTTCTTCGGCAATGCTGGCGTGGCGTTCTCCACACCCCTGCTCACTACCGAAGAGGCTCGCTTTGACGAGCTTATGGCCGTCAACGTCAAAGGTCTGTTCTTCTCCATGCAAGCCATTACACCTGTACTGCGTGACGGCGCCTCCGTTGTACTCAATTCCGCCTGGCTAAATGCGGTCGGCATGGGTGGTTTCTCTGCCTTGGCCGCGACCAAGTCAGCCGTACGCTCATTTGCTCGTTCGTGGTCATGCGAATTAATGGATCGAAAAATTCGCGTCAACGCCGTAAGCCCTGGTGCAGTAGACACGCCAATCTTCGAATTGGAAGGTGCCACGCCTGAACAATTGGCCGAGACAAAGCGGCAAATGGCGCTTCGAATTCCTGCTCGCCGGTTAGGGGATCCACACGAGATTGCCCAAGCCGTCCTGTTTCTTGCCAGTGATGAGTCGCGCTACATGTTGGGTGCGGAGATTGTTGTTGACGGGGGCTTCGCCCAGCTTTGAATCGATGAAGCGCTGAACCCACTCACGTCAAATCTGACCTAACCATAGGACACAAGACCATGAAAAATACTTACCAAGCAATGCAAGTGACCCGGCCTGGAGTCCTCGAAATGGTGGATCGCCCGATACCTACTCCATGTACCGGAGAGGTATTGATTGAAGTCGAAGCGTGCGGCATCTGTGGTGCCGACATAAGCGACATCGAAGGTGCAGATCCAGCACTACAACCACCACGGGTACCCGGTCATGAGGTGGTTGGCCGTATAAAGGCGCTCGGCGCTCACACCTCTTCCATCTGGAAGATTGGCCAACGCGTAGGGGTGGGCCGACTCGGCGGACACTGTAACGAGTGCCCCCAATGCCGTCAGGGCAACTTTCAACTTTGCCCTAACCAACATTTCGTTGGTGCTACCTGTGACGGTGGCTATGCCGAGCTGATGATCGCTCGCAGCAGCGGACTGGTGTCGATCCCCGACGAGCTCGACGCAGTGGAGGCCGCCCCGCTCCTCTGCGCAGGTATAGCGACCTTCAATGCCCTAAAAAAATGTGGTGCCAACGCGGGTGACACCGTGGCCATTCTTGGTATAGGAGGCCTCGGACACATGGCGCTCCAGTATGCGCGCCGCATGGGGTTTAGAGTCATCGCCGTGGGCCGAGGTCAAGACATTGCAGATGATGCGCTGGCATTGGGGGCGCATCTTTATATCGACACCAATAACGAAGATGCTGCAGCAACGCTCAACAGCTTGGGCGGTGCTCAGGCCATCGTCAGCACCGTTGGTCATCCCGACGCGGTGTCTGCGGTGATGGGCGGATTGGCACCTCAAGGAAGATTGATTCTGCTTGGAGCACACAAGTCACCCCTGCCCGTGTCGTCTGGACAGTTAGTCGTCGGCGAACGCAGTGTGTGGGGATCCCTCACAGGCACACCCTACGAAAATGAGCGCACCTTGGATTTCAGCGTGCTCACGGATGTACGTCCGAGAATCGAGGTCATGCCACTCGAACAAGCCAATGAGGCCTTTCAGAAGTTGAAGTCTGGTGAAGCCAAATTCCGGATTGTGTTGACTGTCGCAGGTGAAAGTGAGGCACAGAATGGTTTGCCCTAAGCGTCATCGCTCTCGTGCGCTAACACCTAGCGCACATTGTCGCACTTGCGATTGCATTGAAATCGGTGATGGAGATTCAGAATGACGTTCAAGAGCTCAGGCCAGAGCACTGACACAGCGGCTAGCAACGCATCAGTCGCGCCTTTTATCGTTCTGATGACGAGCCTTGCAATGATTGCGTTCGCAGCCAACTCATTGCTCACCAGGGCAGCTTTTCAAACGACCGACATCGATGCGGCTTCATTCAGTGGCATCCGAGTGATATCGGGCGCACTGACATTACTGATAATTTTTCTGGCTCAGGGCGGAAAAATCAAACAGCTCAAAGCGCAGTGGTGGGCCGCAGTCTTCCTGTTCACATATGTCGCCGCCTTTTCCTTCGCCTACCGTGACATCAGTACCGGCGCAGGCGCATTGATACTCTTTGCATCTGCACAAGTCCTTATGATTTCTTATGGGCTCCGGAGGGGGGAACGCACAAGCATCTTCGGGCTGTTCGTTGCTCTCGGCGGAATGGTCGCTTTTCTCGCGCCATCCGCATCGGCACCACCTGCGTATGCTGCCGCGTTGATGGCGGTTGCAGGAATCGCGTGGGGCGCTTTCTCAGTGGCGGGAAAGGCTAACGAGCCTCCACTCGTCAAGACTGCGAGCAGTTTTCTTGGGGCAATTCCCTTTGCTGTTGTGCTCGTGCTTTACCAACACGATCATCTGCGTGTCGATACTGCCGGGGCGTGGTATGCAGTGATTGCTGGCGGTTTAACGTCAGCCGTTGGATACGCGATCTGGTATTGGGCACGGGTTCGAATGACCACTATTACTGCCGGGGCCGTTCAGCTTTCAGTTCCCATCTTGAGCATGGTATTTGGCGTTCTCATCCTCAGCGAGGACATCACAATGCTCAGCGGCATTTCGGCCTTAGTGACATTGAGCGGTGTCGCGTGGGTCTCATTGACCACCAAGCAAAAGAAACTCTGACGACGCACCGATACGGGTGTTCCCCCTTCTTTCAAAAGTCGGTGACGGTGATTAGGCATGCCCAGCCATCGGAGGTAGCTGGACACCGTTCATCAGCGAAGATTGATCAATCCGTCAATACAGGTAACGGCTTCGCCTCCGACCTTGATGACCTCATCGCTCACTTCGAGATTGATGAAACCCGCGCGGCCCAAAATTTGACCCTGACTGGCTCGAAATTGACTGCCAAATGCTTCGGCCTGCCCGGTATGTCGGATAAAAGCCGCCATGGCTCCGTTTCCACTGCCGCAAACGGGATCTTCGCTAACACCGCAAGCTGGAGCAAAAGCGCGTATTTCTACATCTGCAGTGCCGTCAACCGGGTACTTGCCGAACACAATTACCCCAGTTGCTCTATCGCGTAGATTGCTTACCTTCATACTCTGCAAATCAGGCTTATTCGCAATCACCTGCTGAGCACTGGCGAGCTGGACGACAACCCAACGTGCACCGACGTCAACAAGAACAGGTGGATACTCACGTGATATGGATGTGCCCAAACAGGCCTCCAATTCATCAATGCGTTGAGCATCAAATGGCTCGAACTTCGGATGGGGGAGCTCAAACGAGATTAACTGCTTTCCGGCCTCGTCAATGGTGACATCAAGCCGCACCAATCCAGCACCGCACTCTTGAACTACGACGCCGTCGGTGGGAACGATGGCGCCGGCCTCTATAAGAGCGTGTGCGGTGCCGATAGTTGGATGGCCCGCGAACGGGAGCTCTGATCCAGGCGTGAAAATACGAACGCGATAATCGGCCTGCTCTTGAGTTTTCGGTAATACGAAAGTGGTTTCGGAAAGATTCGTCCAATTGGCAATCTGCTGCATCTCGGCGTCCGACAGCCCCTTCGCATCGAGAACGACTGCCACAGGGTTACCTTTGTATCGCTCGAAAGTGAACACATCAACTTGCTTAAAACTGACGCTGTGCATGATTGGTCGTCCAATAGGGTTGAGAGTCACTGAATTTTAGTTTCTTACCCTTTTTGGATACAGCTACAGTCTGCACATTGATTTATGAGTACAATTCGAAGCCCATCATGTGCATGTATTTTAGATATCCTGCTAGGTACCGCAAATAGCACCGAAGAGTCGAATTATTCTATCTGCGAGAAGCAATTTGCCCGGCGCTCCCGTCATGTCTGTCAGCTCAAAGCTCGATTCATTTAGCTCGTTCAACACATAGTGGATCTCTTAGGGAACCCACGACCTCATCGTACAGTGTATCTACGGCACGAGATCCCTTTGAGTCCCGGCTCCGCATCAGCACGACTTCAATTACTGGAAGCTCGGGTAAACCTTGCCGCGCATCCAGCATCTTTAGAGTGGGTGGAAGGCTGCACCGCGTAAGCACAGCAACTGCCATTCCGCTTTGAGCAGCAGCAATCTGCCCGCCGACATTAGGACTGTTGTAGACAACTCGATACTCACGTTGCTGAGCCTCAAGCGCTGCCAGTATCTCGGTACGCAACCGTCCGCCTAATTCATGCACTGCAATCGGTAGCGGGCTGCGCTTCCAGATCTCGTGCTGTTCAGCGGCGGCCCACACCAAGGCCTCCCTGAAGAGCAACTCACCACGTGAAGGCGCATCACGGGTTACCAGCGCCAAATCGATCTCACCCCGATCAACCTTTGCCAGCAGCGCTGTGGACTCTTCACATACCAAAGTGACCTCGACCTCACCGAAGCGCGCAGCAAAGTGTCTGAGCACTGGCACCAGATACGGCACTGCATAGTCGTCAGGAACGCCAAGAGACACTCGCCCTGAAAGAGCCCCACCATGCATAGCAAGCACCAGCGTCGAGTGAGACGCCAGCAACCTACGCGCATGGCCCAGCAGATCGAAGCCAGCGGGCGTCAGAGACAGTTGCCTAGGCTCGCGGTTGAGCAACGGGCGACCGATACTATCTTCTAGCTTCTTCAGTTGCATGCTGACAGCTGACTGCGAGCGCGATACCTGTCGCGCTGCCGCCGTCATGGAACCGGTATCAACCACAGCCACGAAGGTTCGTAGCCAGTCAATCTGCAAATCCTTGGAGTGCATCACTAAACCTTAGCCATTCGAAACTCGAATGGCGATTATAAAACTTATTCGCTTTTCTTGGATCGCTCAGCGCCCCCAAAATGACGCCTGAATAGAGGTACAACCTAATCCGGTGAGGTGGAATGGTGTTAAGTGTCGATGCAAGCTCAGTAGAGTTGGATAAATACGAAATATGGAGCGGCTTCAAACAGCTCTTGCCGATCTCCATGTTCGTTGTGGTCTTTGCGATTGCCTTCGGGCTTGCTGCCGCGCAGACAGGGCTGAGCGAAGCGTCAACTCTTCTAATGAGTATTCTGGTATTCGCAGGCGCAGCACAATTTGCCGTGCTTGACCTTTGGGGTCAGCACGTCCCGGTAATACCGTTGGTGATTACGGTATTCGCGATCAATGCCCGCCATCTGTTGATGGGAGCAACCCTTTACCCCTGGTTACGCGAACTACCACGCGCCAAGCGTTACGGCGTGATGATGGTGGTTTCCGATGCTAACTGGGCGATGTCGATGCAGGCGTTCAACAGCGGCAAGCGAGGCATGGGACTGCTGTTTGGGGGCGGTCTTGCGCTGTGGTCGGCTTGGTCGCTTGGCAGTTGGCTGGGGCTGAAGTTTGGAAGCGTCATTCAGAACCCAGTGAGTCTGGGCCTCGACATGGTGATGGGCTGTTTTCTTCTCGCGATGGTGCTCGGAGGTCAAAAAAACCTGCGTATGTTGGTCATCTGGAGTGTGGCAGCCGTAGCGTCCTTATTGGCCTATTTATATTTGCCTGAAAACAGTCACGTTGTTACTGGAGCATTGGCGGGTGGTTTGCTGGGCGCAGTGTGGACGGAGAAAAAGAATGAGCATTGAAATATCAGGGTTCGGCACGCTGTACATCATTCTGATCATGGCAATTGTCACACTCGCGACCCGATGGGGTGGCGTATTCGTAATGTCATTTGTGCCCATCAATTACAGAGTTCAGCAGTTCATTAGTGCGATGTCCGGCTCCGTGCTTGTAGCAGTGCTGACACCGATGGCAATAACGGGTGATAACGGTGCGCGACTTGCCTTACTAACGACCGCAATCGTGATGCTGACTTTGCGAAAATCACTTCCAGCGATTGCAGCTGGAATCTTGATGGCAGCATTGTTCAGACTGCTTTAAGTTGTTTTTTAATATCCTAGCAATCCGCGGAAGCTCCGTGCGTCAGCGCTGAAGAATTGGTTCGGCGTCGACGGACAGTTTAAAGTCAAGCGGCGCGCTTTTGCCTGGCTCAGCGCGCTTTTTGAGACGGCCCGCCACTGCGTGTTTGCCGCTCAGATTTCGCGCGGGTTAATCGATTGACTGGCGACGATGCAGTCTCTGCAGGCGAAACCGACAAAATTCGTGCTCAAGTACCGCGGGCGGAAGCTGCAATGGCAGCAGCGCAAACTCAACTCACCCAGCGAATGTTTGACTTAGAGTGGGCGACTGTTCGTGCTCCGATCTCGGGTCGCATTTCTGATCGGCGGGTGGATAGTGGGAACCTGGTCACTGGTGGGCCCGGGGTGGCGGCAACACTCCTCACGACAATTAATGTGGTTGATCCGATCTACTTTTCGTTCGATGCGTCTGAGGCGCTCTTCCTCAAATCCAGGCGCGCGTAAGAGCAAAGCGGCGCATCTACGCGCGTTCAGGTGCGCTTACACGATGAGCTGACGTATCCGTGGAATGGCAGTCTCGACTTCACCGACAACGGATTAAACCCGCGATCGGGAACCATCCGGGGGTCGAGCGACCATCGCAAACCCTCAAGGTTTTCTTGCGCCCGGCATGTTCGGAAACATGCGACTTGCGAACAGTGGTAGCCCTTGTGCCGATTCTCTTGCTATGGCAGGCGCACAAGCAAGTTGTGCACTATTAACCTGTTCCTGTCCTTGATACGTAACGCGCCTCGACTATCCAACTTCGCCTAGTTTGCTTTATGCATCGGCAGTCTCCGCTCCGTCTTGCAGTGGCCTTCATTCATGGTCAACAGAAGAATGGCGATGCCGTTGTGCACAGTGACAGTTACGTACTCTCCACCGGACGCGATCCATTAAAAGTCCTTGTCTCAATGCCCTTGGTCTTCCGAACAGCCGAGAACAGTCCCCCCAGGAGAGCAAACGCAACGCCTATCCCCAGTGCAATGTATGGCCCGCGATCAGGCGAAATGTTGTACGCAAACGATACCAGCACAGCACCAAAGGACTGGCCGAGCAATCTCGACAGCGCAACAATCGCGCTAGCACTGCCGCTGCGCTCCAACGGTGCGCTGGAGATCATCATCTTCAGGTTCGGCGCCTGGTACAGACCGAAGCCGGCACCACAAATCATCATTCGCCAGGCGATATCGAGGAACACGACTTTTTCGGGCAGGAAACATAGCGTGAACATCCCGGTCGCCAGGATAAGTAATCCTGCGGTGCACAGTGTGCCGGGGTTAAATCGATCAGAGAGCATGCCACTGATAATCGCCATACACGCCACGACCGCCGGCCAGGGCGTAATGAGCATGCCTGTCATGAACGGTGTGGCGGACAAGAACGTATGGAAAAAGAATGGTAATGCAATGAATGCTACGCCTTGAGTCACGAATGCACAGATCGACGTCAGCGAGGAGAAAGCGAAATTCCGCTGCTTGAACAGATCAATCGCCAGCATAGGTGCGGCATGTTTGCGTTGATGGTACGACAGGAGAGCAAAGCAAAAGAACGCGCCCAGCAATTTGAATAGTGCTACAGCCGAAACGCCGCCCCGTGCAAAGGCAACCAAGCTAAGAATCAGCAAGATAAACATGGCACAGCACAACACTCCGCCAATTAAGTCGAATCGACCTTTCGAGCCAGAAGTGACCGGGATATAGCGCCGTGACAGATAAAGGCAGTAGATCCCAACGGGGACATTCACCAGGAACAGACAATGCCAATTGCTCACAGCAAGGATGCCCGCCGCAACAGTAGGGCCTGCGGTGAAAGAAAGACCGACGACCAACGCGTAGATCCCCATACCGCGACCAAGCTGATCGGCCGGATAGCAGCGCTTGATCAATGCCGTCACCACGCTTCCAACGGCCGCACCGCCGATCCCTTGTAGGCATCTAGCAACGATCAACCAGGGGAGATCCGTGAAAACGCCTGCGACAAGCGAAGACACGGTGAAAAGAGCCAAGCCGTAGAAAAACATGCGCTTGTGGCCGACGATTTCACCCAGCGAGGCGAATGGAAGCAGCAGCCCGATGACGGAGATTTGGTACGCGGTCACAAGCCAAATAGCTGTGCTCGCCGTTACACCCAACGCTTCCGAAATAGTCGGTAGCGCCGTGTTGATCAGAGATAGATCAAGCGTGACCATGGTTGCCGCAATGCATAGAGCCAACATGGCAAGGGTACTGCTGCGTTCCATCTTTGGCTCTAATTGAATCGAGCTGGAACCCATATCGCTATTAGACATCTGTCAGCCTTCAGGTAAATAACTTATCATTGATTCAGCTATGCTCTATGTTGTTATTTTGTGTATTATTAAAACTTATACGCCGCACCACAACTCTATTTTTGTATATCGCCATTCAGCAGATAAATAGTCCATTTAAGGAATAGCATGAAACAGACTAATGTCGTTCTCATCCCAGGATTTATGCTCAATGAAAATCTCTGGGGTGACATTATTCCTTTGCTACCCAATCAATTAACCATCCATCACGCTCCGTTGGTAGGTAATTCAATAGCGGAAATGGCACTTGATGCTCTTAGTAGAGCGCCAAAACAATTCATACTGTGTGGTTTCTCAATGGGCGGCTACGTCGCTAGAGAAATCGTCCGTCTGGCACCTGAACGCGTCATAGGGCTAATTATCGTTGCAAGCTCTAGCCGCTCCGAGAGCCCAGAGCAAGCCGCCCAAAAGAAAGCAAGCGTGGCGCAGATCCTGAATCGCGAGTTTGTCGGGCTCAGCCGCTCTGTCATTGCCAAGGGGTTGAGTCCGGGTAATCGGACAGACCAACGCCTCGTCGGGCGTATCCAGACAATGAGCAAGACGTTGGGCAAGGAAGCCTTCATCGCACAGTCTCAAGTCATTCGGCATGATGAACTCCACCTCTTAAGCAGCATAAAAACTCCAACACTGGTGATCGCGGCCGAGCTTGATGAACTGCGAAGTGTCGAAGAGTCCAAAGAAATAGTGGAGCACCTTCAGAACTCTAAGCTTGTATGCATTTCCGATAGCGGGCACATGATCCCACTCGAACAACCGGTTATTCTGGCAAAAACTATAACTGACTGGTGCAGCGAGCTTATTGATCAATCGCCGGTTTGAATGTGGGTAGCCAGTCAGCACAATTTACTCACTACAACACTGCTTGATCTGTTCCCTCAACCAAGAATGCGCAGCAGTATTTTTGTTGCGCTTATGCCAGTACAGATCCCAACTGAAGGAAGGCATGCTCAACGGCAACTCCTTGATGACAAGCGCCTTATCAACGAAGGTACTTGCCAGCCTTTCAGATATGACAGAAATCATGTCTGTTTCACAAAGGATGGCAGGTAAGGATAGCCAGTGAGGAATCGTTAACGTAATTCGCCTAGAGACCTGCTGCTCTGCCAGCACATTGTCCACGAACCGGACATCATGCTGACTCACCGCAACGTGTAGATGGTCGGCCTTCAGAAACTCCTGCATAGACAGCTCAGCGCCGGACAATTTATGTCCGTCACGCATCACACACACGAGCCTGTCCATAAACAATGGCTCGCTCACGATGTTCGAGGTGTGCTTGAGCTGAGTACTGATTGCGAAATCTAACTGGTCGCTTTCCATCCGGGCAAGGGTCTGATCAATGGGGATGTGCGTGATATCCATCCGCATACCGGGTGCTTGCCTGGAAAGAAGCCCGGAAAGCGTGGGCAATACCAAATAGGTGATCAGATCAGACATACGCCCAGTGAAATGATCATCGCTTGAGGCTGGATCGAACAACACTTCTGACGTCATTAATCTCTCGGCTTCACGCAAGATCCTGGTAACACCGACACTTAGCTCGATGGCTCGAGCCGTTGGCTCCATGCAGCCGCCAACCCGAATAAACAGATCATCCTTGAACAACAGTCGTAGTCGAGACAGCGCACTACTCATGGCGGGTTGGCTCATCGGTACTTTGAGCGCAGCGCGCGTGACATGCCGCTCCTTCATCAAGGTATCGAAGATGACCAGGAGATTGAGATCTACCGCTCGCAAGTTCATAGCCCCCTCCAATCACTCATTCAGGAGAAATAGCCGTCCAGGAAAAGCACGAAGCGTTTCCAGACCAGGACAGATTATTTACGCGATTACTTTTGCGCAGCGCGACGCAGCACGACGCAGCGCTTGCCACAACATAACGCCTCCAGACCTCGCCTGCGGCAGGCGAACAACGAGCGCTCACTCAACGGATGCAACGGCACTCAAGTGATCAAATGCCGCCTTGGCGACGCACACCGAGATTACCTCTAGCGCAGTCGTTAGCTGGAGTATATCTGGATAGGAGGGAGCGATACGAAGCTGATAGTCGCGTTCATCGATTCCGTACGGGAAACAAGACCCAGGCGTCGCAAATTTAACGCCTGCCTGGGCGGCCAGTTCGACGACCCGCTTTGCAGTCCCCGGTAGCACCTCAAGGCTGACGAAGTATCCGCCACGCGGCCGAGTCCATTGCGCCACACCAAACGTTCCGAGCCTTCGATTGAACACCTCATGAACGCGCTCGAATTTCGGCAGCAGCAACTGTCGATGCTGCTCCATGAGCTCTTTGATTTTTTCTGGCGACCGCAAGAAACGAACCTGTCTGAGCTGGTTCACTTTGTCAGGGCCAACACTTCGGAGTGCTGCAGCTTTCAGCCACCAGGCAGTATTGTCTTTAGAGCCGGCAAGCTCCGCTATGCCGGCCCCCGGCAACGTCATTTTCGAAGTCGAGGCGAAGATCAGCGGACGATTCGAGTGGCCGTGCCGAACGGCTTGCGTGTAGATATTCTCCAGCGAGTCATCTACTTCAACCAAGGGATGAACGACGTAGGCGTTATCCCAGAAGATGCGAAAGTCCCTGGCAGCCGCTGGCATGGATGCCAAGGTCTCGACAACAGCTTTCGAATACGTGGTGCTGGTCGGGTTGCTGTACTTCGGCACGCACCAGATTCCTTTGATGCTGCTGTCGCTGACGACCAGCCGCTTTACCAACTCCATGTCAGGCCCATCGTCGAGCATTGGCACCGAGATCATCCGGATACCAAAGTCCTCACACATAGCAAAATGCCTGTCATATCCTGGAACCACACAGATGAATGAGATGCCACCGGGTTCTTGTGACCAGGCGCGCGGGCTGTCTGGCGTACCGTAGCGCCATGCTTGAGCCAAGCATTCATACATGAGTGCCAGGCTGGAATTGCCCCCGACAACGATTTGATCCTCTGGAACTCCCACCAAGGTGGAGAACAGACGCCGGGCCTCCAGGAGCCCCTGCTGCCCCCCGTAATTCCGGCTATCAGTACCGTCTTCACTCAGATAATCGTTGCCAAGTGGAACATCCAGAAGTGCCATCGACAGATCGATCTGCTGAGGTGACGGAATGCCTCTTGCCATGTCGATCCTCAAATCCATTTTGGAGTACCGCAAATACTCAGTATCAGCATCGGACTTCAGGCGATTTAGATCGTCATGAGCAATTTTCAAAGCAAACTCCACCACTTTCGTCGGGAATAATACAAAAAGACAGGCCAATTCTTACGTCCGCAAGCCAGCTGCGGTTCGCTTGAGCATGGGAGAGCTCGATCACTTCTAGGAAGCTAACCATCATCGTAGAAGTCTCATTTCCAACCCGAACCTGACGCTCCTGGTTGGCCGCTCAATCCACTGATGACAATTGCTGCCGGACACAAAGCATCGCGCGACCTCGTTGGGAAGCGACACTTACCGGCTTATGAGTTGCGCCCAATATCACCGCCAGATAAAAGTCTATCCAATGGATATTTTGTATACCGCTATTGATGAAACAAATAGTTCGCTGCGATGCCCGCTGCTCGTAAGAGTCAACGACGTCGTTGCAGGCCGAGGCCAAGCGGATTTAGGTGAATAATCGAGAGGATCTCCCCATGCAGCTTTGCTGCACCAAGGTCTTGAAGTCTAATTTCTACTTGCCCCTTCCCCCCTGAGCAACAATTTCGCTCTCACCAAACTGATATATGAAAATTTCAAATCCGTTCCAGCCGGCAGCCCCATCATTTGCCAAACGGATTGCGCCATACCTAAAAACGATTTGATTGATAATTCTTGGTCTGTGAAAGTCGAGAGACGGGCCGCCTGATTCGCCCTGCCAAAACTATGCGAGATCCTATTTAGTTTCATAACTAGAAGAGCCAACTTCGCATGATTATTATGTTCAGATGGCGAAGATTTGGTGCAGCCCGATACTTGTTCATTTGAAGTTTAGAACCACCAAAATAAGATTAATATTTCGAAGGATAGCCCGAATGCAAGCTGAATATCTGCATCATCGTTCTACCGTACACACGCTTCCAGAAAAACGTCAGAATGCGCAAACTGCGGTCGACAACTTGAAGAATTGGCATTCAGCTGTTCATGAAGTTACACAATGGCCAGGATATGAAGTCTTGCCATTGTGGTCGCTGGACAATCAAGCGAAGAAATTAGGCTTTGGTAAGATTTTCTATAAAGACGAAAGCCAACGCTTTGGGCGCAAGCTGGGCAGCTTCAAGGCTCTTGGGGCCCCTTACACCGTCTTCATGCTGCTGGCAGACGCCGTTGAGAAGGTCACCGGCGCCCGCCCAACTGCGGCCCAATTGCGCGCTGGCGAGTTCAAGCACATCACCGAACGCGTCACCGTCTGCGTCGCAACGGATGGTAACCAAGGTCGAGGTTTGGCCCATGCAGCCGCCACGTTCCATTGCCGTTGCGTGGTTTACATCCATGGCCATGTCAGCCCTGGCCGCAAAGAGGCAATGGAAACCTATGGCGCCATCGTGATCCGCATTGACGGTGAGTACGAAGCCTCCGTCAAGCGCGCTAAAGAAGATGGGCGTATGAACGGCTGGCACTTTGTCAGCAGCACATCATGGACGGATTTCCAAGATCCGCTCCCTCGTCATGTCATGAACGCCTACATGGTGATGGTGGAAGAAGCCATTGCTGCGGTGCCTGACCTCTCCAAAATCACGCACGTGTTCATGCAAGGCGGAGTGGGAAGTATTGCTGCTGCCGTGTTTATGGGTATTGCACTGCGCCTGGGTGAACAGAACCTTCCCCGCTTTGTCATGGTCGAGCCAAGCGAAGCCGATTGCCTTTATCAAAGCGCTTCGACCGGTGTACCAACCCCCTCCTCCGGCACCTTGCATACGATTATGGCGGGCTTGGCCTGTCGCGAGGTTTCGCCGGCAGCATGGAAGCTGCTGGAGTGGCTCTGCACTGACTACGTAGCCATTCCCGATGCCTGGGCCGTTGATGCCATGAAGGCGCTCGCCGACGGCAACAATGACACTCCAATTGTTTGCGGTGAGTCAGCTGCCGGTGGTTACGCAACCGTGCTCAAGGCAGCATCTGACCCAGAGCTGAAAGCCAAGCTCGGTCTGGACGAGAACAGCCAAATCCTGCTCTTTGGATGTGAAGGTGCGACCGATCCGGAAATCTACCAGAAGCTGGTAGGCGTTTCCGCCACGGAAGTGTTTGAACGCCAAAAGCAGTCCGCTCTGTGAGGCGATGAGTTTACGCAAGCGACGTTACTATTGAGCATCAGATTGAAGGTTACCCATGCAATCGAATGAACGCGATATCAAGCTAGCAGAGCTGGCGTCTACCTTTGGCTTGGATATCCAAGAAAATCCAGTGTCTGGCGGCCTGTATGAGCCGGTGACCATCGACGGAAAGTCACTGTACCTCAGTGGCCAGATACCAAAGGTTGGCGACGCGGTGGTTCACTCCGGCAAGGTTGGACAAGATGTGTCCATGGACGATGCTAAGAACGCCGCAGCCCTTTGTGCCCTGCGTGCCGCAATCGTACTCAAGCACTCGCTTGGCTCGCTCGCTGCCGTAGAAAAGATCCTACGGATAAACGTATTCGTTCAAGGCGTTGACGGTTTTTCCCAGCAAACCCAAGTAGCGGATGGTGCGTCGGAGCTATTGCACAACCTGTTTGGTGAGGTGGCCGGTCATGCACGTACCGCCGTCGGCGTCGCAGGGCTCCCAAGAAATGCAGCAGTAGAACTGGACATGATTGCTGTCAGAAAGCGGTAGCTGACTCCCAATAAAAAAACGCAGGGGCGGCGGTTACGTGAATCGACTTAAGGAAGCCAGTAGTTGCCTTTGGCGCGTCACGATATTCGCCCTCCCAGCCCAGCCTAATTGAGCCAACGGCAACCCGGTGAAACCCGTGCAAACAAATACTCAGTCTGAATTCATCTCACCAGATGACCTACGCGCAATGTTTTCCCAACAGATGTCTGATATGTACAAGGCCGAGGTGTTGCAATACTCAACCCTCCTAAGCATTGTCGAGGACGTCAACGAGAATACGCTCAGTCAAAACGATGAACTGCACGCCGCATTGAGTCGAACAAATGATCTCGATCGGCTAACCCAGGAATATCACGGAGCAATCAGGCTCGGCACCGCCCAGGAACTCGCTACCATGCGACGGATGTTCCGCATATTGGGCATGTTGCCGGTCGACTACTACGATCTAAGCGTCGCCGGCGTGCCAGTACATGCGACCGCATTCCGCCCCGTCTCGAACGAATCGCTGGCAAAGAACCCGTTCCGAATTTTCACTTCTCTCCTGCGCCTGGAACTGATCGACAATCTGGAACTGCGTGCCACAGCTGAACGGATTCTGTCCGGTAGAAATATTTTCACGAGTAACGCAATTGAGTTACTTGAACTTGCTGAACAACAAGGTGGCCTATCGGCCGTAGCCGGATCTGAGTTCGTTTCCGAGCTGATTGAAACGTTCAGGTGGCACAGCGAGGCCACCGTAGATGCAGAGACCTTTGACCGTCTACAGGATGCTCATCGCCTGGTGGCTGACGTGGTGTGCTTCCGTGGGCCCCATATCAATCATCTCACACCTAGAACACTGGATATCGATCAAGCCCAGGCAGAGATGCCTAAGCGGGGCGTGCAAGCGAAGCAGCTAATCGAAGGGCCACCTCGGCGCAATTTCCCCATCCTTCTCCGCCAGACGAGCTTCAAGGCGCTCGAAGAACGTATTCGCTTCGTAGGAGCAGACTGCGACGGTGCACACACTGCCCGTTTTGGCGAGATTGAACAGCGAGGTGCCGCCCTAACACCCAAGGGTATGGCGCTCTATGACGAACTGCTTAGCGAAGCTCGCCGCGCGATCGGAGCAGAAGCTGTCTCTTACGAAAGCAACCTAAAGGCAGTTTTTAAAAAATTCCCCGATAGCCTCGAAGACATGCGGATCCAGGAACTGGCGTATTTTAAATATTCCGCTGGCCCGGAATACCAACCTGAGCATGCCCAGCTGTTCCCACTGGAAGATTTACTCAGCAAAGGGTTGATACTTGCAGACCCGATCATTTACGAAGATTTCCTTCCTGTCAGTGCGGCCGGAATCTTCCAGTCCAACCTTGGTGGCACTGTAGTGGTCTAATGAAACCGGACACCCATTTAGGCGAGAATGCTCGCCAGATCGAGGTGCCAGATGACCAAACAACGCCGTTCCTTTTCCGCTGAATTCAAACGCGAGGCTGCTGACCTCGTGCTC
>NZ_VFEU01000013.1 GCF_007858255.1 Pseudomonas rhodesiae
GAAGGCCGAATATGGGTGATCCAGGTCTTCAATTCGTCGCGGTTCAGGGCGTTCCAGGCTGGGTGATTGATAGGGCACTGGAAGCGACGCGGCGGGTAGACCGCCCGAGATCGAATCGTTCTCGGGGCCAAGGGGGGTGTCGGACATGATGAATCTCCTGGCTGGGAGCGCGCTCAGGACTGGCGCGTTGTGCAAGGAGAATCAAACCCCCATCCGGGTGGGGTGGGTAACTGTCAGAATTGACAGTGGCGACGAAAGGTCACCGAGGGAGCGTCAACAATGGCAGTCTAACTAACGCCCGGTCCGCCAAGGTGCAGACACTGTTGATCAGGCATCACAGGCCAAATAGAAGGGGGCTATTTGGGATACAACGGCGGCAAACTGGTGGTGTCCGTCGTTGGGTCCGCTTCACGTTCAGCCATGGGGATGGCCTTGATCGCGCGCCACAAGTCTTCGCCCAGCCAGTACTGGCCGCTTTCGCTGTACAGCGCGCCGTTCAAGCCATCCAACGCATCCGACAGCGGTACGAAGCGCGCGGCCATGTCGGCCAGGGTTTCCGGTTGCTGCCGCGCCCAGGCATCCAGCGCTTGGCGGGTCGCCTGCGGGTCGTTGGCCTGGGTGGCGCGTTTGAGGTCATCGAGCAGGGTGCGCGGGCTGGGGCCGGTTTGCGCCGCGCGTTGCACCGCTGGTTGTCGGCGGGCGCGCCACCACAGGCCGAAGCCCAGCAAGGTGGTGCAGGCCAGCAGCAAAGTGCTCAGTTGCCACAACCACAGGCGGCTATCGTCCGGAGCAGTGATGATGGTGGGGGTGGCGGGGGTGTCCACCATCAAGCTCGGGTTATTGGCCACCTGCAGGGTGCGCGCCGGCAGGCTGGTGCGCTCCAGGTGGTCCTCATGGGTGTTCCACCACACCACATCGACGGCGGGCAGCTCCAGTGCGCCGGCGCGGCTGGGCACCAAGGCTTCGCGGTCTTCGCGGCTGCCGATCAGGCCGCGGTCACTGGTCTGGTTGCCGAGCACCGGTTGATCCGGGTAGCGACGCAGGCCGCTGATTTCTGTGCTGGGCAGGGCCGGCAGTTGTGCGCTGGAGAGGCCCTCGGCCTTGACCGTGAGGCTGCGGGTCAGGGAATCGCCGACCTGCACCTGTTGCGGCTCGGGGTTCCAGCTTTCGCTCAGGGTCAGGCTACGGGCCGGCAGCCACGGTGCATCGGCCGGGTAGAGCGCCGGTTTGGGCTTGACGGTCAATTGCAGAGGCGCGGAGCTGACGTGGATCAGCTTGCCCGGCTTGGTGCCTTGCAGCGTATTTTCCTGAGGCGGGCGTGATTCAACCAGGGTGGCGCTGAAGGTCTGAGCACCGACCTCCAGGCTGCCGCTGTGCTGCGGGTAGATCGCATAGCGGGTTTCGATCACGCCATGACGGATGCTGTTGATGACTTTTTCATAGGTGCGCGATTCCCCCAGTTGCTCGACGCGGGCATCGGCGATCTGCAACGGTGTAAGGCTGCTGTCGTCATACAGCGAAACCGAGTGGTACACGCGCACGGTCAACAGCGCCTGGGCCTGAACGTACACACTGGACTGGTCGAGGTTGGCTTCGACGAATACCGGCGCCAGTTCCGCGCTGGTGTTTTGGCTGGCGGTTTCGATCACTTGCAGGGTAATCGGCTGGGTCTGTAGCGCGCCCACTTGGAGCGGTGGGATCACCACGGTGCCGTTTTCCTTGGGCAGCAAAGTGATGATCCAGCGCGTGGTGGCGTGGTTGTCACCGCCCAGGGTGGTGAGCTGGTTGATCTGCCGCGTGCCGCTGACTTCAAACTGCGCATCCAGGGGCGACAGGTCGGGCTTGCCGAACTGTGTGACATCGCTGGATTCCACCGTCAGTTCCACCGTTTCCCCGGAATTGAGGCGGCTGCGGTCAACGCTGGCGACCAGGTTAGCCGCCTGGGCGGTGCTGGCCGACAACGCGAGCAGAAGCAGAAGGGTGGGGCGGCTCATCGAGTCTTGTCCTGATGTTGTTGCTGTTCATACCAGAATTTACGCCGCAGCAGTTCGCCGGGGTTATCCGGGATCTGCCGCAGCCATTGTTCCAGGGCCTGGCGCTGTTCATCCAAACTGGCATCGGTGCGGCGCAGCGGTGGCGTCGTGGTTTGTTCGTCGCCCAACTCGCTGCCCGGGACTTCATTGCCGCCGCTAGGCGGTTTGGCGCCGGCCTGGGGATCGCCGTTGCCAGCTTCGCCCTGGCCCTGAGGGGATGCTTCGCCGCCGGTGCCGGTCTGCCCGTCGGCGCCCGGTTGCGCAGTCTGGCCCGGTTGATGGGGTTCGTCATCCGGATTTTCCGCCGGTGACTCGGGCTTTTGCTCGGCCTGCGCCTGGGCCTGTTCCTGTATCAAGGCCTCCACCAGGGCTTTGTTTTTCAACGCTGGATGCAGATCGGGTTGGGCTTCCAGCGCCTGATCATAGGCGTCCACCGCAGCCTCCAGCTCGCCGGCCTTGGCCAGGGCATTGCCACGATTGTAGTGAGCGTAGGCGTCATTGCTTTGGGCAAAGCGCTTGGCCGCCTCGGCGTAGTTGCCGGCTTGGTAAAGCGCCACGCCCTGCCACTGCGGGTCTTCGAAACGCTCGGCGGCTTGGGCCGGGCGTTGTTTCTTGAGCAGGTATTGGCCTTGCTGGTCCGGGCGCAGCCACAGATCCGTCAACTCAAACGCGTAACTGGGTTGCGGTGCGCTCAGCAGTAATAAAGGCAGGCAGAACAGCCAGCCGCGGCGACCGGCGCAGGCCGCCAGCAGCAGCAATGGCAGCAGCAGCCAGTAACCCTGGTCGGCCCAGGTATCCAGGCGCAGGCGTTGCCCGTCGTCGCGTAAGGTCTGCGGCGCATCCAGCATGCCGAGTTGGCGCAGGTCTTTATCATCCAGCCGCGCGGCGCGGTAACGGCCGCCCATTTCACTGGCAAACGCCTTGAGGGTCGGGCTGTCCAGGCGCGGCACCAGGATCGCGCCTTGTTCGTCCTTGAGGAACTCGCCATTCTCCTGGGTCACCGGGGTGCCCTCGCGGCTGCCGATGCCGAGGATCGACAGGCTCGGCGCCTGGGCACTTTGCAGCAGCAGACGGATGCCTTGGCGTTCCGGCTTGGACAGCGACGAGCCGATCAGCAACAGCCGTCCTTGGCCCAGGCCGGCCTGGTTCAGCAAGCCCAGGGCTTTTTCCACGGCCAGGTCCGCACGATGGCCGGGCTCGGGCATGATCGAGGGGCGCAAGGCTTCCAGCAGGTTGCCGCTGGTGGCCAGGTCGTCCGACAGCGGCACCAGGGTGTGGGCACTGCCGGCGTAAACCACGATGGCGGTCTGCGCGTCGCTGCGGGCCTGCAACAAGTCATACAACTTGCGGCGCGCCTGTTCCAGGCGGTTCGGCGGGCTGTCGGTGGCAAGCATTTGCGGGGTCAATTCCAGCAGCACCACCAAGGGGTCGGACGGTTTCTGGCTGGACTGCTCCACCCGTTGCCAACTGGGACCGAGCAAGGCCATCAGCGCCAGCAGCCAGGCGATACCGAGCACCACCCACGGCGATTTGCTTTCGCGCCCGTTGCCGCCGCTGAGCAGCACCCCGTGGAAGGCCGGCGGCAGGATCATCTGCCAGCGCCCGGCGCGTTTTTGCCGATGCCACAGTTGCCACAGGAACCAGCCGAGCAGCGGCAGCAGCAATAGCCACCAGGGGCGGAACCAGTGCGGCCATAGGTCGATCATCGACGCCTCCGCAAACGCAGGCGTTTAAGGCGTTGGCGCCACTGCGGCTTGGGTTGCAGGAACATGCCCTTGCTCGCCAACTTGTCGAACCCGCGTTGCAACGCGTTATCCGGCCAGCGCTCCTGGATCACCAGCAACAGGCTCAAAATCAGCGCCAGTGCCAACGGCGCGCTGTACAGCGCCAGTGCCGGGCGGGCCTGGGTCGGTTGCTGCTCGACCGGTTCGAGGGTGTCCAGGGTCTCCTTGATGGCTAGCAGTTCTGCACCGTCGCGGGCCCGAAAGTACTGACCGCCAGTGGCCTCGGCAATCGCTTTGAGCGCCGGTTCGTCGAGGTCCAGGCTCGGGTTGACCCCAAGGATGCCCAGCGACCCGGTTTGTTCGGGGTCGGCGCCGATGCCGATGGGGTAGATCTTCACGCCTTCTTCGGCAGCCAGCCGCGCCGCGGTCAGCGGGTCGATCTGCCCGGCGTTGTTGGCGCCGTCGGTGACCAGGATCAACACGCGACTCTGGGCCGGGCGCTGGCGCAGGCGTTTCAAGGCCAGGCCGATGGCATCGCCGATGGCGGTGTTCTTGCCGGCAATGCCGATGCGCGCTTCATCCAGCCAGGTGCGCACGGTGCGGCGGTCGAAGGTCAGCGGCGCCTGTAAATACGCCTGGCTGCCGAACAGGATCAGGCCCACGCGGTCGCCTTCGCGGCTCTCCAGAAAGTCGCCGAGCAGGTGCTGGACGAGGTTCAGGCGGCTGATGTCTTCGTCCTGCCAGTGCATGTCGGGGAAATCCATGGAGCCCGACACATCCACCGCCACCAACAGGTCGCGCCCACTGGCGGCGATCGGCAGCGGTTCGCCGAGCCATTCGGGGCGCGCGGCGGCGGTCAACAGCAACAGCCACAACACTACGAACGGTGCCTGTTGACGCCAGCCCGGCAGGTTGGAGCGCGCGCGCCGCCGGGCCAGGCTTTCGAGGTCGCTGAGGTAGCTGACTTTCAGCGCCGGCTCGCCGCTGTCGGCGGCGGGCAAGACTTGGCGCATCAGCCAGGGCAGCGGCAGCAGGAGGAAGATCCACGGCCAGGCGAACTCAAACATGTTTGCGAATCCAGGTGTCGACGGCTTGGGTCAGACCGGCGATGGCCTTGTCGTCGAGTTTGCATTCGGGTTTGTAGGCGCCTTCCACCAAGACCATCCAGCGCGTCAGGCCGGCGGCGGGGCAGCGGTTGTCGAGGAACGCCAGCCATTTGCGGCCGTTGAGGGTGTGGCTCTGGCTGTAGGGGTAGTCGTTGCGGCACAGGCGCTTGAGCAGGCCATTAAGTTGTTGCAGCCAAGCCCCGGCGGGCGCGCCGTCGTAGGGTTTGGGCATCAGCGCTAATTCGGCGAGGGCGGCGATGCGTAAAGGGTCCAGCGGTTGTTCGGCACGCACCACCGGGCGGCGCGTTGGCAGAAAGCGGCGCAGCGACCACGCGCCCCAGCCAAGCAGCGGGATCAGCAACAACAGCAGCCACCAACCCGGTGCGGGCGGCCAAAAACCTATAGCCGGCGGGGCAATCAGCGGTTGCAGTTGCTCAAGGCTGCTCATTGCTTTTTAACCGGGCGTTGTGGGTTGAGGTATTCGCGCAACTGCTCGACCATTTCGCTCTGGGTGCTCAAGGGCATCAGCAGTACCCGCAGTTTCTGCGCGAGTAATTCCCAGCGCGCACTGCGGGCTTCGGCCTGGGCCTTGTAGGCTTGACGCAGGTCGTAATTGAGGGTGTCCAGTTCCAGTTGCGCGCCTCGCTCGGCGAAGCGCAGCAGCCCGGCGGCAGGCAGCGCATGGTCGAGGGGATCGGAGATCGGCAACAGCAGCAGGTCGCAATGGCGCGACAGCAGGCTCAATTGCTGCTCGGCGCCTTCGCTCAGCGCGCGTTCGTCGCAGATCACGATCACCAGGCTGCCCGGGCGCAGGACTTCGCGGCCACGGCGCAGGGCCATGCCCAGGGCGTCGGCCTCGGGGCGGGTGTCGGTGTTCAAGCTCTGGTTGACCCGCACCAGGCGGTTGAGCAATTGCAGCAGGCTTTGCTTGCTGCGGCGCGGCTTGATTTCGTAATGCTCGTTGTCGCCGAACACCAGCCCGCCGACCCGGTCGTTATGCCCCAGCGCCGCCCAACCGATCAGGCTGGCGGCCTGGGCGGCGAGGACCGACTTGAACATCTGGCCGGAGCCGAAAAACAGCCGGCAGCTTTGCTCCACCATGATGAAAATCGGGCGTTCGCGCTCTTCGTGGAACAGCTTGGTGTGGGGTTCCTGGGTGCGTGCCGTGACGCGCCAGTCGATGGTACGCACGTCGTCGCCGGCCTGGTACACGCGCACCTGGTCGAAGTCCACGCCGCGTCCGCGCAGCTTGGAATGGTGCAGGCCGATCAGCGGGCTGCGTTGGCTGGGCGTGGAAAACAGCTGCACCTCGCGCACGCGGTGGCGCATCTCAATCAGCTCGCTGAGCGTGACGCGGATTCCATCGCTGGCATTCATCGATTTCAAGCGACGGCAACGACGTCGAGAATGCGTTGCACCACGCGGTCCTGATCGATCCCGGCGGCTTCGGCCTCGAACGACAGGATGATGCGGTGGCGCAGCACGTCGAACAGCACCGCCTGGATGTCTTCGGGGCTGACAAAGTCGCGCCCGGCCAGCCAGGCATGGGCGCGTGCGCAGCGATCCAGGGCGATAGAACCGCGCGGGCTGGCGCCATAGGCGATCCACTCGGCCATTTCCGGGTCGAACTTGGCCGGGGTGCGCGTGGCCATGACCAACTGCACCAGGTATTCCTCCACCGCGTCGGCCATGTACAGGCCGAGGATTTCCTTGCGCGCGGCAAAGATCGCCTGCTGGCTGACGCGCCGCTCGGGCTTGGTTTCGCCGTTGAGCGCTTCGCCACGGGCCTGTTGGAGGATGCGCCGTTCCACGGCGGCGTCGGGAAAGCCGATTTTGACGTGCATCAGGAAGCGGTCGAGTTGGGCTTCGGGCAGTGGATAGGTGCCTTCCTGCTCGATGGGGTTCTGCGTGGCCATCACCAGGAACAACGGCGACAGGTCGTAGGTGCTTCGGCCTACGCTGACCTGGCGCTCGGCCATGGCTTCAAGCAGCGCGGATTGCACCTTGGCCGGCGCGCGGTTGATCTCGTCCGCCAGCACCAGGTTGTGGAAGATCGGCCCTTGCTGGAACACGAAGCTGCCGGTTTCCGGGCGATAGATTTCGGTGCCGGTGATGTCGGCGGGCAACAGGTCGGGGGTGAACTGGATACGATGGAACTGCGCTTCGATGCCCTCGGCCAACTCTTTGATGGCCTTGGTCTTGGCCAGGCCCGGCGCGCCTTCTACCAGCATATGACCGTCGGCGAGCAGGGCGATGAGCAGGCGCTCGATGAGCTTTTCCTGGCCGAGAATCTGCGTAGAAAGAAAGGTTCGCAGCGCGAGCAGCGCTTCACGATGTTCCATCGATGACGGTTCCTGGAAAGATGAGCCCGCGTGCTAAGAAACAAACACCGGGCTGGGGGGCACTACTTTAATGCATCGAGGGGCGTGGCGACTAACGGCGTAACGGGTATTTTTGGCAAAACTTGTAGGAATTTTGTGCGAGGGTGCGCTTGCTGTTGTGAACACTCTCAATGGGGGAGGGGCGGTGCGACGATTCGACTGGCCCCCCGATAGCAGTGGGTCAGTTAGCCCACTGTCACTGACGCATCGCTATCGGGGCAAGCCCCCACCCACCCTTAAGCCCGGGTGTAGGTGCCGGTGCCTTTGAGGATGTTCTGCAAAGTTTGCTCCACCTCGGCCAGGTCAGAGGCGGCAGTGGCGTGGGTGATCTCCAAATGATCCTTGCCCCCCAGTGCATCGGCATCGCCGGCAGCCAGCTCGATGCGCAACGTCGTATCACTCAGGGTGACCTTCAGTCCATCCAGGGTCGACGGCTCGTAATCCCAGGTGAGCTCCACCTCGTCTTCGTCCGGATAACGGCTGAGCATGAACATCTCGCCGTTTTTGCCGTGGCAGCACAGCATGGCCATGTTGTCTTCTTCTTCGTCGCATGGGGTGGCCATAAGGGCGTCGGTTTTCAGTTGCAGCATGGGAAATCCTGTTTGGGGAGGGCACGGCGTTGGCAATTGTGCCATTGCGCGAACGTTTGTGCTGCATGCTGCGTCGGCCTGGGCGGATGACCGTGCGGCGTCTATCAGTCATTTCTGACGCTTTTATCGTTTAAATGCACTGAATTTTTACCGTTCAACCTCGGTTGCACTCGTCGCAACCCTGGCCCTGCTTACCGATGACCGAATATGTCGCAGCGCTGCAAGAGCAGTCCTTCTACACTCGTTAAGCTGCGCAACGGATGCGCACGTTCCAGGCGCCTGACCTGCCCGTCGTACCGTCACCCGGCAGGTGCGCATCTTATGGAAGTTGTATGTGACCTGACTGTCTTGTCCAGCTTCACCCACCTGTCGCCCTGTTTCGTTTATGGTTACCCACGAACAGAGCCGACGGTCTCCCCACCAGGGGATAACACGCGACGCTTCCATCAATAACAAGCCCAAGCGGAGTACCACAGATGGCGTTCTTCACCGCAGCCAGCAAGGCCGACTTCCAGCACCAACTGCAAGCGGCACTGGCGCAGCACATCAGTGAACAGGCACTGCCACAAGTGGCGCTGTTCGCTGAACAATTCTTCGGCATCATTTCCCTGGACGAACTGACCCAGCGTCGCCTTTCCGACCTGGCCGGTTGCACCCTGTCTGCCTGGCGCCTGCTTGAGCGCTTTGACCACTCCCAACCGCAAGTGCGGGTCTACAACCCCGATTACGAACGTCACGGCTGGCAGTCGACCCACACTGCGGTCGAAGTGCTGCACCACGATCTGCCGTTCCTGGTGGACTCGGTGCGCACCGAGCTGAACCGTCGTGGCTACAGCATCCACACCCTGCAAACCACCGTGCTCAGCGTGCGTCGCGGCAGCAAGGGCGAGCTGCAGGAAATCCTGGCCAAAGGCACTCAGGGCGAAGGTATCCAGCAAGAATCGCTGATGTACCTGGAGATCGACCGCTGCGCCAATGCCGCCGAACTGAGCGTGCTGAGCAAAGAGCTGGAGCAGGTGCTGGGCGAAGTGCGCGTGGCCGTGGCCGATTTCGAGCCGATGAAAGCCAAGGTCCAGGACCTGTTGGCCGGTATCGACGCCAGTCAGTTCAGCATCGATGGCGAAGAAAAAGCCGAGATCAAGAACTTCCTGGAGTGGCTGGTAGGTAACCACTTCACCTTCCTGGGCTACGAAGAGTTTGTGGTACGTGACGAGGCGGACGGCGGTCATATCGAATATGACGCCAGCTCGTTCCTCGGCCTGACCAAGCTGCTGCGCGCCGGCCTCACCGCCGAAGACTTGCGCATCGAAGATTACGCCGTGTCGTACTTGCGCGAGCCGACCGTATTGTCGTTCGCCAAGGCCGCACACCCAAGCCGCGTGCATCGTCCGGCCTACCCGGACTACGTGTCGATCCGCGAGATCGACGCCGACGGCAAGGTCATCAAGGAATGCCGCTTCATGGGCCTGTACACCTCGTCGGTGTATGGCGAAAGCGTACGTGTGATTCCTTATATCCGCCG
This sequence comes from Pseudomonas rhodesiae, assembly GCF_007858255.1. Taxonomy (GTDB): domain Bacteria; phylum Pseudomonadota; class Gammaproteobacteria; order Pseudomonadales; family Pseudomonadaceae; genus Aquipseudomonas; species Aquipseudomonas rhodesiae. Next base: position 9,357 of record NZ_VFEU01000013.1, read on the forward strand.
CAAGGTCGCGGAGATCGAGCGTCGCTCGGGCTTCCAGGCCAAGGCGCACCTGGGCAAGGAGCTGGCGCAAGTCGTTGAAGTGCTGCCCCGTGACGACCTGTTCCAGACCCCGGTGGACGAGCTGTACAGCACCGTGATGTCCATCGTGCAGATCCAGGAACGCAACAAGATCCGCGTGTTCCTGCGCAAAGACCCGTACGGTCGTTTCTGCTACTGCCTGGCCTACGTGCCGCGCGACATCTATTCCACCGAAGTGCGCCAGAAGATCCAGCAAGTGCTGATGGAGCGCCTCAAGGCCAGCGACTGCGAATTCTGGACCTTCTTCTCCGAGTCCGTACTGGCGCGCGTGCAGTTGATTCTGCGGGTCGACCCGAAGAACCGCCTGGACATCGACCCGCTGCAACTGGAAAAAGAAGTGATCCAGGCCTGCCGCAGCTGGCAGGACGACTACGCCAGCCTGGTGGTGGAAAGCTTCGGCGAAGCCCACGGCACCAACGTGCTGGCGGACTTCCCGAAAGGCTTCCCGGCCGGTTTCCGCGAGCGCTTCGCCGCGCATTCGGCGGTGGTCGACATGCAGCACCTGCTCAGCCTCACCGAAGCCAACCCGCTGGTGATGAGCTTCTACCAGCCGCTGGGCCAGGTGTCTGGCCAGCGTGAGCTGCATTGCAAGCTGTATCACGCCGATACGCCGCTGGCGCTGTCCGACGTGCTGCCGATCCTGGAAAACCTCGGCCTGCGCGTGCTCGGTGAGTTCCCGTACCGCCTGCGCCACGCCAATGGCCGCGAGTTCTGGATCCACGACTTCGCGTTTATCGCCGCCGAAGGCGTGAACCTGGATATCCAGCAGCTCAACGACACCCTGCAGGACGCCTTCGTACACATCGTGCATGGTGATGCCGAGAACGATGCGTTCAACCGCCTGGTGCTCACCGCCGGCCTGCCATGGCGCGATGTGGCGCTGCTGCGTGCCTACGCCCGTTACCTCAAGCAGATCCGCCTGGGCTTCGACCTGGGTTACATCGCCAGCACTCTGAACAACCACACCGACATCGCCCGCGAGTTGACTCGGTTGTTCAAGACCCGCTTCTACCTGGCGCGCAAACTCACCGCCGACGACCTGGAAGACAAGCAGCAGCGTCTGGAACAAGCGATCCTCAGCGCCCTGGACGACGTTCAGGTGCTCAACGAAGACCGCATCCTGCGTCGCTACCTGGACCTGATCAAGGCCACCTTGCGCACCAACTTCTATCAGACCGACGCCAACGGCCAGAACAAGTCGTACTTCAGCTTCAAGTTCGATCCGCGCGCCATTCCCGAGCTGCCCAAGCCGGTGCCGAAGTTCGAGATCTTCGTGTACTCGCCACGGGTCGAAGGCGTGCATCTGCGCTTCGGCAACGTTGCGCGGGGCGGTCTGCGCTGGTCCGACCGTGAAGAAGACTTCCGTACCGAAGTGCTGGGCCTGGTAAAAGCCCAGCAGGTGAAGAACTCGGTGATCGTGCCGGTGGGTGCCAAGGGCGGCTTCCTGCCGCGTCGCTTGCCACTGGGCGGCAGCCGCGACGAAATCGCGGCCGAGGGTATCGCTTGCTACCGCATCTTCATCTCAGGCCTGTTGGACATCACCGACAACCTGAAAGACGGCGCCCTGGTGCCGCCGGCCAATGTCGTGCGTCATGACGACGATGACCCGTACCTCGTCGTAGCGGCGGACAAAGGCACCGCGACCTTCTCCGACATCGCCAACGGCATCGCTATCGACTACGGCTTCTGGCTGGGTGATGCGTTCGCCTCCGGTGGTTCGGCCGGTTATGACCACAAGAAAATGGGCATCACCGCCAAGGGTGCGTGGGTCGGCGTGCAGCGTCACTTCCGTGAACGCGGCATCAATGTGCAGGAAGACAGCATCACTGTCGTCGGCGTCGGCGATATGGCCGGCGACGTATTCGGTAACGGCCTGTTGATGTCCGACAAGCTGCAACTGGTCGCAGCTTTCAACCACCTGCACATCTTTATCGATCCAAACCCGAACCCGGCCACCAGCTTCGTCGAGCGTAAGCGCATGTTCGAGCTGCCGCGTTCGGCCTGGACCGACTACGACACCAGCATCATGTCCGAAGGTGGCGGTATCTTCTCGCGCAGCGCGAAGAGCATCGCGATCTCGCCACAGATGAAAGAACGCTTCGATATCCAGGCCGACAAGCTGACCCCGACCGAACTGCTGAACGCCTTGCTCAAGGCGCCGGTGGACCTGTTGTGGAACGGCGGTATCGGCACCTATGTCAAGGCCAGCACCGAAAGCCACGCCGACGTGGGCGACAAGGCCAACGACGCGCTGCGGGTCAACGGCAACGAACTGCGCTGCAAGGTAGTGGGCGAGGGCGGTAACCTCGGCATGACCCAGCTGGGCCGTGTGGAATTCGGCCTCAATGGCGGCGGTTCCAACACCGACTTTATCGACAACGCCGGTGGCGTGGACTGCTCCGACCACGAAGTGAACATCAAGATCCTGCTCAACGAAGTGGTGCAGGCCGGCGACATGACCGACAAGCAGCGCAACCAGTTGCTGGCGAGCATGACCGACGAAGTCGGCAGCCTGGTGTTGGGCAACAACTACAAGCAGACCCAGGCCCTGTCCCTGGCTGCGCGCAAAGCCTACGAGCGTGCCGCCGAGTACAAGCGCCTGATGAGCGACCTGGAAGGCCGTGGCAAACTGGACCGCGCCATCGAGTACCTGCCGACCGAGGAGCAGCTCACCGAGCGTGCCTCCACTGGCAAGGGCCTGACCCGTCCGGAACTGTCGGTGCTGATCTCCTATAGCAAGATCGACCTCAAGGAAGCTTTGCTCAAGTCGCTGGTGCCGGATGACGACTACCTGACCCGTGACATGGAGACCGCGTTCCCACCGAGCCTGGTGGCCAAGTTCGGCGAGGCCATGCGTCGTCACCGTCTCAAGCGCGAGATCGTCAGCACCCAGATCGCCAACGATCTGGTCAACCACATGGGCATCACCTTTGTGCAGCGGCTCAAAGAGTCGACCGGCATGAGCCCGGCGAACGTGGCCGGTGCGTATGTGATCGTGCGTGACATCTTCCATCTCCCGCACTGGTTCCGTCAGATCGAAGCCCTGGATCATCAGGTCTCCGCCGACGTGCAACTGGAACTGATGGACGAGCTGATGCGCCTGGGCCGCCGCGCCACGCGTTGGTTCCTGCGCAGCCGCCGGAATGAGCAGGATGCTGGTCGCGACACCGCACACTTCGGTCCGCACCTGGCTGCGTTGGGTCTTAAACTCGACGAACTGCTGGAAGGCCCGACTCGCGAAGGCTGGCAGAACCGCTACCAGGCGTACACCGAAGCCGGCGTGCCGGAGTTGTTGGCGCGTATGGTGGCAGGCACCACGCACCTGTACACCTTGTTGCCGATCATCGAAGCCGCCGACGTCACCGGGCACGATGCTGCCGAAGTGGCCAAGGCCTACTTCGCTGTAGGCAGCGCGTTGGACCTGCCGTGGTACCTGCAGCAGATCAGCGATCTGCCCGTGGCCAACAACTGGCAGGCTCAGGCCCGCGAAGCGTTCCGCGACGATGTGGACTGGCAGCAGCGCGCGATCACCATTTCGGTACTGCAAATGGCCGATGCGCCACAAGACATGGAAGCCCGCGTGGCCCTGTGGCTTGAGCAGCACCAGGACATGGCCGATCGCTGGCGCGCGATGATGGTGGAAATTCGTGCCGCCGTCGGCACGGACTACGCCATGTACGCCGTGGCCAACCGTGAACTGCTGGACCTGGCAATGAGCGGTCAGTCGGTGCTGCAATCGGCTTGATGTCCCGGTGAAACACCTGGGGGAGGGGGCTTGCTACCGATAGTGGTGTATCAGTCATCTATAGGTTGACTGACACACTGCCATCGGGGGCAAGCCCCCTCCCACATTTGGTTCTCAGTTGGCTTCAGGTTTGTATGCGGGCTTGGCCAGCAAGAGGCATGGAAAGCACCCTGGCACCCAGCCTGGCGCGTACAAAATTGTGGGGGCTTGCCCCCGATAGTGGTGTATCAGTCATGTACAGGTTGGCTGACACACTACCATCGGGGGCAGGCCCTCTCCCATATTTGGGCCTCAGTTGGCTTCAGGTTTGTATGCGGGCTTGGCCAGCAGGAGGCATAGAAAGCACCTCGCAACCAAGCCTGGCGCCTACAAAATTGTGGGAGGGGGCTTGCTCCCGATGGTGGTGTATCAGTCATGTATAGGTTGACTGACACACTGTCATCGGGGGCAAGCCCCCTCCCACATTTGGTTCTCAGTTGGCTTCAGGCTTGTATGCGGGCTTGGCCAGCAAGAGGCATGGAAAGCACCCTGGCACCCAGCCTGGTGCGTACAAAATTGTGGGAGGGGGCTTGCCCCCGATGGTGGTGTATCAGTCATGTACAGGTTGGCTGACACACTGCCATCGGGGGCAGGCCCTCTCCCATATTTGGGTCTTAGTTGGCTTCAGGTTTGTATGCGGTCTTGGCCAGCAAGAGGCATAGAAAGCACCCTGGCACCCAGCCTGGTGCGTACAAAATTGTGGGAGGGGGCTTGCCCCCGATGGTGGTGTATCAGTCATGTACAGGTTGGCTGACACTGCCATCGGGGGCAGGCCCTCTCCCATATTTGGGCCTCAGTTGGCTTCAGGTTTGTATGCGGGCTTGGCCAGCAGGAGGCATAGAAAGCACCTCGCAACCAAGCCTGGCGCCTACAAAATTGTGGGAGGGGGCTTGCTCCCGATGGTGGTGTATCAGTCATGTATAGGTTGACTGACACACTGTCATCGGGGGCAAGCCCTCTCCCATATTTGGGCCTCAGTTGGCTTCAGGCTTGTATGCGGGCTTGGCCAGCAAGAGGCCTGGAAAGCACCCTGGCACCCAGCCTGGCGCCTACAAAATTGTGGGAGGGGGCTTGCCCCCGATAGTGGTGTATCAGTCATGTATAGGTTGACTGACACACTGTCATCGGGGGCAAGCCCTCTCCCACATTTGGGTCTTCATTTATCTGAAGGTCAGTGATGTTTCAGTAGTTTGCTTTCCAGGTGATCCAGGTGTTGGGTCATCAGGCTCACCGCAGTGTTTGAGTCGCGCTGCTCAATCGCATCCACAATCGCCACATGTTCCTGCCACGCGCAATACGTGCAGGCTTTTGCTTCAAATTGGGCGATGACCAACGATGTCAATGGCACCAGGCTGTTGAGGAACTGCGCCAACGGCGCATTACCGGCGATCGCGGCCAACTGCAAATGAAACTCCCCTGACAACCGAATCGCCGGCCCACGCTGGTCGCGCTCAATGCACTCGCGCTCGCGGGCGATCAGCTCGCGCAGTTGGCGAGTCTGCGTCGGCGTGGCCTGGGCGCAGGCCAATTGCACCACGGTGACTTCGGTCATGCGCCGGGCTTCGAGGATTTGTCGGGCTTGCAGGCTGTCCGGCGCGGCGACTTGGGCGCGTTGATTGGGACGCAAGATAATCACCTGCTGATGGGACAGTTTGGCCAGCACCCGGCGAATCACGCTGCGGCTCACGCCGAAGGTTTCGCCCAGGCCTTCTTCGGTAAAGCGGCTGGACGGAGCGATGCGTTGTTCGAGGATGGCGTCGAACAGGCGCGGGTAGATGTCGTCCACCGAGGGTTTTTTACCGGCCACCAGGCGCAGGGCAGGCAGGCTCGGGTTGCGTTGCAAGGCGTGGGCGGTCATGGCCGGTCTCCAAAAAATCAGCTGCCGAGATGGTCATCCGGGATGTTCAGGGCGATGCCCATGCGCAGACCTTCCTGGAGGATATGCCGACGCATTTCGGCGCTGGCCAGGGCGCTGTTCTTGTTACGTATGGCGCGCACCACGGCTTCGTTTTCCTGCAGGCGTTCGGCCAGGTGCTCAGGCGAGTTACGCAGCACCTGGGCGCTTTGCTTGAGGGCGTTGCGGGTCTGCTGCACCACGTTCTGGAAGATCGGGTTGGAAGTCAGCGCGAACAGCTCTTCATGAAAATCGACATAGGCGTTCAGGCCCGCTTCGGCATCGCCGGCGTCCAGGGCTTCGCGCATGTCCATCAAAGTCAGGCGCAACTGGCCGACTTCCTTGCTGCTGATGGACTGGGCCACCAGGCCGACGATAAAGGGTTCGAGGGTGTAGCGCAGTTGCAGAATGTCTTCGAGGCTGGCGTCGGCTACGGCGTCGCTGGACTGCGGATCGCTGACGCTGGTCTCTAACACGACCACGCCTTTGCCGGGCATGGAACGCACCAGGCCGAGGGTTTCCAGTACGATCACCGCTTCACGCAGACTAGGGCGGCTGATGCCCAGCTGTTCGGCCAGTTCGCGCTGGCCGGGGAGCATTTCACCGCGGCGCCACTGACCCCGCGCCAGGGCGGCGCGTAGTTTTTCTACCACTGAATTGACGACGGTTGAGGTGCTGATCACGTCGATGGCTCCTTGATGATGCAGATACGGTGGGAGCAGTTTTGCCCGCTCCCACCTGGGTAGTGTCGCCTTCAGAATTCCTGGTGCGCCGGCAATACCGGTTTCTTGGCCTGGAAGGCATAACCCTGCTGGCCGTCCAATACCTTGTTGGCGCGCTGGAGGTCGATGTCTTTTTCCCAGCGGGCAATGGCCACGGTGGCGACGCAGTTACCGATCAGGTTAGTCAATGCGCGGCCGATGCCCATAAACCAGTCCACCGCCAGCACCAGCACCAGCCCCACCACCGGAATCGCCGGGATCGCGGTGAGGGTGGCCGCCAGAATCACCAGCGCCGAACCGGGGATGCCATGGGCGCCCTTGGAGGTGATCAACGACACCAGCAGAATGGTCAGTAGGTCGGTCATCGACAGCGGTGTGCCGGTGGCGTTGGCGATAAATACGATGGCCAGGGTCAGGTAGATCGAGAACCCGTCGAGGTTGAACGAGTAGCCGGTCGGAATCACCAGGCCCACGGTGGAACTGCCAATGCCCAGGTGCTCCAGTTTGCGCATGATCTGAGGCAGCACAGCGTCGGAAGAGGCGGTGCCCATTACGATCAGCAGCTCTTCGCGCAGGTACTTGAGCAGCGGCAGCATGCGCAGGCCCGAGAGGCGCATCACCACGCCGAGGATCACGCCGACAAAGGCAAAGCAGGTCAGGTAGAAAAGGCCCACCAGGCTGCCCAGGTGTTGCAGGGAATCCAGGCCGTAGGTGCTGGTGGTGAAGGCGATGGCGCCGAACACGCCAATGGGCGCCAGGCGCACGATCATGCCCATGATGCGGAAAATCACATGGCTCAATTCGTTGATCAGTCGCGAAATGCCCGACGCCGCTTCGCCCACCAGGTTCAGCGCGCTGCCGAACAGCACTGAAAACAGTAGGACTTGCAGCACGTTGTTGTCGGCAAACGCACCGATCACTGAGTTGGGGATCAGGTCCATCAGGAATTGGCTGGTGCCGCGGATGTGCTGGCCCTTGTCGGCCAGTTCGTTCAGGCCGGCGGACGAGAGCTGTTCCAGATGAATATTGGCGCCGGTGCCGATGCCGGTGCTGAACGCCATAACCAGGCCGATCACTAACGCGATGGTGGTCAGCACTTCGAAGTAGATCACCGACTTAAGGCCGATGCGCCCGACTTTTTTCAGGTCGCCGGCGCCGGAAATGCCGCTGACCACTACGCAGAACACGATCAGGCCGATCAGCATCTTGATCAGTTTGATAAAGCCGTCGCCGAGGGGTTTGAGTTGCGAAGAGAATTCGGGAAGGGCCAGGCCGCAAACAACGCCTAACATCAGGCCGATCACGACTTGCAGGAAAATCGAACGCGAGCACCATCTGAGCATGGGAGGGATCTCTATTCGGCGCCCTGGTGGTTCCAGGGCTTAATTGTTGTGGTCATACCGGTAAGTCCAGTGCGGGGCCAGTCTACGCCGGGTTTTTTTGAAATCACAAGTAATAATTCGGCGGTTGGCAGGTCCCGGTCTGACCAGTGGGTCGGTAAGGGCGATGCTTGAGCGGTTGGCGGCGTGCAAAAATTTTCGCTTATCATCCGGCGCTCGGCACAGAAGGGGGGCGAATGGACACACTAGGTTTGAGCACCGATAAGCATGGGCACCGACACTGCGCCTGGCGCGGTGCCGCGCCGGAATACCTGCATTACCACGACCATGAGTGGGGCGTGCCGGTGGCCGATGATATTCAGCTGTACGAGAAAATCTGCCTGGAAGGGTTTCAGGCGGGGATGGCGTGGATCACCATCCTGCGCAAGCGCGAGCAGTTTCGTGCAGCGTTCGACGGCTTTGATTTTCGCCGCGTGGCGCAGTACGGCGAGGCGGATATCCTGCGTCTGATGCAGAACCCGGGCATCGTGCGTAATCGAGCGAAGATCGTCTCCACCATCAACAATGCGCGGCGTGCCTGTGAACTGGTGGGCGAGACCGGCTCTCTGGCGCAGTGGTTATGGGCCTTCGAACCCGGCCCGCAAGAGCGCCCGGCCGTGGTGGACCTGGCTTACTGGACGGGTAACCCGACATCACCGGCCTCGGTGCGATTGTCCAAGGCGCTGAAGAAGCGTGGTTGGACGTTTGTAGGGCCAACCACGATGTATGCGCTGATGCAGGCGATGGGGATGGTCAATGATCATCTCGAAGGATGCGCATGCCTCCCGCAGATTGAAGCGCTGCGGCGCCAGTTCAAGCGCCCCTGAATTGCCGAATCGGGCGGTTGAAACTGTGGGAGGGGGCTTGCCCCCGATGACGCTGGGTCAGTCGACCTCTCGTTAACTGACCCAAAATCCCGCCCGGCGGCCGGGTTATAGAGCGTCATGCAATCTTCAGCAGAATATCGCGCACCCTGTCCAGGGCCGGGTCGATATCCAGCAGTTCAATGGCGCCGAACCCGACAATCAAGCCTGCACGCACCGGCGCGTCATGGAAGAACACCTCCAGTGGGTATAGGCCGACGTCCACCTGGCGCGCCAGCTCCCGTAGCAGCGCAATATTGACCGGCACCTTGCACAGCGCCGCCAGGTGGAACCCCGCCACTGTGGGCACCGCTTCGAACCATGGCGACAGATCGCCCGCCAGGCGCTCCAGGATACGTTCGCGGCGCCCGGCGTATACCGTGTGGCAGCGTCGGATGTGCTTGAGCAGGTAGCCCTCGCTGATGAACTTGGCCAATGCCCACTGCGGCAGCGTGGAACTGTGCTGGTCGGTCAGTAGCTTGGCCTTGAGCACCGCGCCGTGGATCGCCGGTGGCAGCACCACGTAGCCCAGGCGCAACTCGGGCAGCAGGGTCTTGGAAAAGGTGCCGACATAAGCCACTACGCCGCGACTGTCCAGGCTTTGCAGGGAATCGGTAGGGCGGCCCTCGTAACGGAATTCGCTGTCGTAGTCGTCTTCGATGATGATCGCGCCCAGGTCGAACGCACGCGCCAGCAAGGCTTCGCGGCGCGCCGGGCTCATGGGCATGCCCAGGGGGAATTGATGGGACGGGGTGACGTAGATCAGGCGCGTGCCGTCGGGGATCTGGTCGACCTGGATACCCTGCGCGTCCACGGGCACGCTGGCGACATGGGCGCCCAGTGCCGTGAACAGTTGGCGCGCGGGGGTGTAGCCGGGGTCTTCCATGGCGACAATGCTGCCCGGTTCCAACACCACGCGGGCGAGCAGGTCCAGTGCCTGTTGCGCGCCGTTGGTGACCACGATGTCGCTGTCGCGGCAGTTGACCCCTCGGGAAAACGCGATATGCCCGGCGATGGCACTGCGCAACGCCGGCAGCCCTTCGGGTTGACTGTAGAAGCCGCTGTGCTCGGCGATACGCCGTAGGGCATGCTGGGTGCAGCGCCGCCATTCATCCTGGGGGAACTGCTGGCGGCTGGTGGCGCCGCCGATAAATTCGTAGCGCAGGCGCTTGTCGTTGGCGGGGTGATGCATGGGCGAGGGCAGTGCCTGCCACTTCGCCAGGTTGGCGGAGCAGGCCAGGTCTGTAGCGGTTTGTACGCGATCAGGTTGTGGGGCCCAGGCGTTGACGAAGGTCCCGCGGCCAATCCTGCCCACCAGCAGGCCTTCATAGGTCAACGTGGCGTAGGTATCGGACACCGTCTTGCGCGATATGCCCAATTGCTCGGCCAGCAAGCGGCTGGGCGGCAGTTGCGCACCTGCCGTGAGACGCCCGGCGGCGATGGCTTCGCGCAACTGCTGATAAAGCTGCGCAGCGAGGTCCTTACGCCCGTTGATGACGATGTGGAGTTCCATGTTTCATCCTGAGACAGATCGATCGGCGCCAAGATTACTCGCAAATCGATCTGTACCGCTGCGCCGGCACTCAGGACAGGAAGCCACCGTCCACATTCAGCGACACGCCGGTGGTGTAGCTGGAGGCGTCGCTGGCCAGGAACAGTACTGCACCCGCCATCTCGCTCGGGTCGGCTACGCGCTTGAGGGGGATCTGCGCCAGGGCCATTTTCAGGATCGAGTCGTTCTTGACCAGCGCCGAGGCGAATTTGGTGTCGGTCAGGCCCGGCAGCAGCGCGTTGCAGCGTATACCGAACTCGGCGCATTCCTTGGCGAACACCTTGGTCATGTTGATCACCGCAGCCTTGGTCACCGAGTAAATGCCCTGGAATATGCCGGGCGAGATGCCGTTGATCGAGGCCACGTTGATGATGCTGCCGCCGCCGTTTTCGCGCATCAGCTTGCCGGCTTCGACCGACATGAAGAAGTAGCCACGGATGTTCACGTCTACGGTTTTCTGGAACGCGCCGAGGTCGGTGTCCAGCACATTGCAGAACTGCGGGTTGGTGGCGGCGTTGTTGACCAGGATGTCCAGGCGCCCGAACTGCTCGCGAATACCGGCGAATACTTGGCTGATCTGCTCCATTTCACCGATGTGGCAGGCCACCGCCGTGGCCTTGCCGCCGTCGGCGATGATCGCATCGGCCACATGCTGGCAGCCTTCGAGCTTGCGGCTGGACACGATCACATGGGCGCCTTGCTGGGCCAGCAACTTGGCGATGGCCTCGCCGATGCCACGGCTGGCGCCGGAGACAAATGCGATCTTGCCGTCGAGGTCGAACAGGTGGGTCTTGGACATGGGGATTCCTTAAAGGGCTGATTTGCTGATGACATTCAGGCTCATCTGCTCGAGCAATGCGTTCATCTGGATGAACTGCGCGAAGCGTTTGTCCTGGGTCTGGCCATGGAAGAAACGGTAATAGATCTGCTGCACGATGCCAGCCAAGCGGAACAGGCCGTAGGTGTAATAGAAATCGAAGTTATCGATCCGGATGCCCGCGCGTTCGGCGTAGTAGTCAACGAATTCTCGGCGAGTGAGCATGCCCGGCGCGTTGCTCGGCTGGCGGCGCATCAATTGCACCGGCGCCGGGTCGGCGGCTTCGATCCAGTAGGCGAGGGTGTTGCCCAGGTCCATCAGTGGATCGCCCAAGGTGGTCAGTTCCCAATCCAGCACGCCAATGATCTGCATCGGGTTATGCGGGTCGAGGATCACGTTGTCGAAGCGGTAGTCGTTATGCACGATGCTGGAGGTGGGGTGATCGGCCGGCATCTTGTCGTTGAGCCAGGCGCGTACCGCCTCCCATTTTGGCGCATCGGGGGTCAGGGCTTTTTCGTAGCGGTCGCTCCAGCCGCGAATCTGCCGCGCCACGTAGCCTTCGGGCTTGCCCAGGTCGGCCAGGCCGCAAGCGGTGTAGTCCACCTGATGCAGTTCGACGAACTTGTCGATAAAGCTTTTGCACAGTGCTTGAGTCTTGGCTGCATCCAGGCCCAGCTCGGCGGGCAGGTCGGAGCGCAGGATGATGCCGTTGACGCGCTCCATCACATAAAACTCGGCGCCGATCACCGACTCATCGGTGCAATGCACGTAGGCCTTGGGGCAGTAGGGGAAGCCATCCTTGAGTTGGTTGAGAATGCGGAACTCGCGGCCCATGTCGTGGGCGGACTTGGCTTTGTGCCCAAAAGGTGGGCGGCGCAGTACGAATTCCTGATCGGGGTATTCCAGCAGGTAAGTCAGGTTGGAGGCGCCACCGGGAAACTGGCTGATGGTGGGCGTGCCGCTCAACCCCGGGATGTGGGCCTTGAGGTAGGGATCGATCAGGCCGGCATCGAGTTCCTCGCCGGGGCGAATCTGGGTGGATTGGTCGTTCAGCGCCATGCTTATCCCTTCTGCTTATTCTAAAGGCCTCGGACTATTGGCTAATCTAATGCGCGCCACCGCCCAGCCACAAGGTCGGGGCGGTTTAATAGGTTAGCGTGTTGCAGGATGATCAACGTGCCTGATCGGTCATTTTACGGGCGGGGGCAGGGCGACCGGGGTGAGCACCGGGCGCCCGGCGAAATACTCCACCAGATTGTCGGCCACGCGCTGCACGGTGTCATGGGCGGCCTCGGGCGACAGCCCGGCGACATGGGAGGTGAGTACGGTATTGCCCAGGCGCTTGAGGGCGTCGGGCACCTTGGGTTCGTCGTCGAACACATCCAGCGCCGCACCGCCGATGCGCCGCTGTTCGAGGGCGGCAATCAGGTCGGCGGTGAGCACTACGCTGCCCCGTCCGATGTTCACCAAATAGCCATGGGGGCCGAGGGCGTCCAGTACGCGCCGGTCGATCAGGTGCCGGGTGCCGTCGCCGCCGGGCGTGGCCAGAATCAAGAAGTCTGCGGTGCGCGCCAGATCCAGGGCCGTGGCGCAGTAGGTGTAGTCCACGTCATCCCGAGGTTGGCGATTGTGGTAACTGATCTCCATGCCAAAGCCCAAGGCCGCGCGTTTGGCGATCTCCAGGCCGACGGCGCCGAGCCCGAGAATGCCCAGGTGTTTGCCGCCCAGGGATGGGCGCATCACTTTGGGCCACTCGCCGCGCCGTACGGCGGCGTCGTTCTGTGGGATGCCGCGTACCAGTGACAGCAACAGCGCCATGGCGTGGTCGGCCACCGAAGGTGCATTCACGCCGGCGCCGTTGGTGACTACGATCCCGCGATTGCTGGCCGCCTGTAGGTCGACGTGTTCATAGCCGGCGCCGATCACGCAGATGATCTCCAGCTGTGGCAAGGCGGCGATTTCCTCGGCGTAAAGGCCCAATGGGCCACGGGTCAGCACGGCCTGGATCTGCCCGCCGTGGGCTTTGATGGCGTGAGCGCGTTCGGCGGGCGTCGGCGCCAGGATCACATGAAAGTCGTTGCTTTCGATGATGGGCAGGTAGTCGTTGATGGTTTCAACCAGGACCAGAACAGTGGTGGTCATCGCAAGGCTCTTCCTTGGAGGGTAGACAGGACCAGTATGCTGGATTTGTAAGACAGAGCGTTTTATCGGGAAGGAAAATTTACTGCTCGTGGGATCGGGCAAGTTCGTGACTGTTTGCGGCTGCACCGGTCAACCATTCCTCAGCTAAGTCTTTGCTTCTTCACGAGAATCCCGGACAATCCGGCCCCTTCTATGGTCGGGGCGCTGCCTGTCAGGTTTTTCTGACTCGTCCCGGCTGTGTAAATGCGGAGATCCGACTGGATGAATGATCAGGCCAATAGCGTCGACGAACGCTATGCAACGACACCTGCAACCCTCACGCGCTGGAGCCGCCAGGACACCACCTGGATGCTCGGCCTGTTCGGCACCGCCATTGGCGCCGGTACTTTGTTCTTGCCGATCAACGCAGGGCTGGGCGGCTTCTGGCCCCTGGTGATCCTGGCGCTGCTGGCATTCCCGATGACGTTCTTCGCCCATCGTGGCCTGACGCGGTTCGTGCTGTCCGGTCGTGAAGGCTCCGACATTACCGACGTGGTGGAAGAGCATTTTGGTATCAAGGCCGGGGCGTTGATCACGTTGCTGTACTTCTTCGCGATTTTCCCGATCCTGCTGATCTACAGCGTGGCGCTGACCAACACCGTCGGCAGTTTTATGGAGCACCAACTGCACATCCTGCCGCCGCCACGGGCGATCCTGTCGTTCGTGCTGATCCTGGGCCTGCTGGCCGTGGTGCGCTGCGGCGAGCAGGTGATCGTCAAGGCCATGAGCCTGATGGTGTATCCGTTTATCGTCGCCTTGCTGTTCCTGGCGGTGTACCTGGTGCCGCACTGGACCGGCGGCATCCTCAGCACCGCCCGCGAGGTGCCGGCGCCGTCGGCGTTGCTCAATACGCTGTGGCTGGCGATTCCGGTGATGGTGTTCTCGTTCAACCACTCGCCGATCATTTCGGCGTTCGCGGTGGATCAGAAGCGCCAATACGGCGCCAATGCCGATGAGCGCAGCTCGCAGATCCTGTCCCGCGCGCACCTATTGATGGTGGCGATGGTTCTGTTTTTCGTGTTCAGTTGCGTGCTGACCCTGTCGCCGGCCCAGTTGGCCGAAGCCAAGGCGCAGAACCTGTCGATCCTGTCGTACCTGGCCAACCACTTCAACAACCCGACCATCGCGTTCGCCGCGCCGCTGATCGCGTTCGTGGCAATCGCCAAATCGTTCCTGGGCCACTACATCGGTGCCAGTGAAGGCCTTAAGGGCTTGGTGCTTAAAACCGGTCGCCGCCCGGCCGCTAAGACCCTGGACCGTATGACTGCCGCCTTCATGCTGGTGGTGTGCTGGATCGTCGCCACGCTCAACCCCAGCATCCTCGGCATGATCGAGACCCTCGGCGGCCCGGTGATTGCGTCGATCCTGTTCCTGATGCCGATGTACGCCATCCGTAAAGTGCCGGCCATGGCCAAATACCGTGGGCAGGCGTCCAACGTGTTTGTCACGGCGGTTGGTCTGGTGGCGATTACGGCGTTGGTGTATTCGCTGATGGCTTAAGTGGTGTGGGAGGGGCTGGTCCTCTCCCGCCATTGTTTTGTCTTGGCACCAATGGCTTATTCCAGGCACAAAAAAACGCCGCGTATCTTGCGATACACGGCGTTTTTCACATCAACACACCGTTAAGCTTGCAGCACCGGGATGTTGGCGCTGGCCGCGATCTTGCGGAACTCGGCGATCTGGTCGAAGTTCAGGTAGCGGTAGACGTCGCTGGCCATGGTGTCCAGCTTGGCCGCGTAGCCCATGTACTCCTCGACGGTCGGCAGGCGACCCAGAGTGGAAGCGACAGCCGCCAGCTCAGCCGAAGCCAGGTAGACGTTCGCGCCGTCACCCAGACGGTTCGGGAAGTTACGGGTCGACGTCGACACCACGGTGGAGTTCGGTTCTACCCGTGCCTGGTTACCCATGCACAGCGAGCAGCCCGGCATTTCCATGCGTGCGCCAGCCTTGCCATAGATGCCGTAGTAGCCTTCTTCGGTCAGTTGGTGAGCGTCCATCTTGGTCGGCGGCGACAGCCACAGACGGGTTGGCAGCTGACCCTTGACCTGTTCCAGCAACTTACCGGCAGCGCGGAAGTGACCGATGTTGGTCATGCACGAACCGATGAACACTTCGTCGATCTTCTCGCCGGCAACGCTGGACAGCAGACGGGCATCGTCCGGGTCGTTCGGTGCGCAGAGGATCGGCTCGTTGATTTCGGCCAGGTCGATCTCGATGATTTCGGCGTATTCGGCGTCGGCATCGGCTTCCATCAGCTCCGGGTTGGCGACCCAGGCTTCCATCGCTTGGGCGCGACGTTCCAGGGTGCGTGCATCGCCGTAGCCTTCACCGATCATCCAGCGCAGCAGGGTGATGTTGGAGTTCAGGTACTCGGTGATGGACTCTTTGGACAGCTTGATGGTGCAACCGGCAGCCGAACGTTCGGCCGAGGCGTCGGACAGCTCGAACGCTTGCTCCAGGGTCAGGTCGTTCAGACCTTCGATTTCCAGGATGCGGCCGGAGAAGGCGTTTTTCTTGCCTTTCTTCTCTACGGTCAACAGGCCAGCCTGGATCGCGTAGTAAGGAATGGCATGAACCAAGTCACGCAGGGTGATGCCAGGTTTCATTTTGCCTTTGAAACGCACCAGGATCGATTCCGGCATGTCCAGCGGCATGACGCCGGTGGCGGCGGCGAACGCGACCAGACCGGAACCGGCTGGGAACGAGATGCCCATCGGGAAACGGGTGTGGGAGTCGCCGCCGGTGCCGACGGTGTCCGGCAGCAGCATGCGGTTCAGCCAGCTGTGGATGATGCCGTCGCCTGGACGCAGGGATACACCGCCACGGGTCATGATGAAGTCAGGCAGGGTGTGGTGGGTGGTCACGTCGATCGGCTTTGGATAGGCCGCGGTGTGGCAGAACGACTGCATCACCAGATCGGTGGAGAAGCCCAGGCACGCCAGGTCTTTCAGTTCGTCACGGGTCATCGGACCGGTGGTGTCCTGAGAACCTACGGTGGTCATCTTCGGTTCGCAGTAGGTGCCTGGACGCACGCCTTTGCCTTCCGGCAGGCCGCACGCCTTGCCGACCATCTTCTGTGCCAGGGTGAAGCCTTTGCCGGTGTCGACCGGGGCTTCTGGCAGCTTGAACAGATCGGTCGGGCCCAGGCCCAGCTCGGCACGGGCCTTGTCTGTCAGGCCACGGCCGATGATCAACGGGATACGGCCGCCGGCGCGGACTTCGTCCAACAGCACTGGGGTCTTCATTTCGAAGGTGGTCAGGACTTCATCGGTGCCGTGCTTGCAGACTTTGCCAGCATGCGGGTACAGGTCGATCACGTCGCCCATGTGCATGTTGGTGACGTCGAACTCGATTGGCAGTGCGCCGGCATCTTCCATGGTGTTGTAGAAGATCGGAGCGATCTTGCTGCCGAAGCAGAAGCCACCGGCACGCTTGTTCGGTACGTAAGGCACGTCGTCGCCGAAGAACCACAGTACGGAGTTGGTAGCGGATTTACGCGACGAACCGGTACCGACCACGTCACCGACGTAGGCGATCGGGAAACCTTGGCCGCGCATCTCTTCGATCTGCTTCATGGGGCCGGTCTTGCCTTGCTCGTCCGGCACGATGCCTTCGCGCGCCATTTTCAGCATGGCCAGGGCGTGCAGCGGGATATCAGGGCGGGACCAGGCGTCCGGGGCAGGGGACAGGTCGTCGGTGTTGGTTTCGCCGGTGACCTTGAACACGCGCAGGCTGATCTTGTCGGCCAGGGTCGGGCGGTTCTTGAACCACTCGCCGTCGGCCCAGGACTGCAGCACCGCTTTGGCGTGTTCGTTACCGTTCTTGGCTTTTTCTGCCACGTCGTGGAACGCATCGAACATCAGCAGGGTGTGCTTGAGTTGAGCGGCGGCAACAGGTGCCAGCTCGGCATCGTCAAGCAGCTCGACCAAGGTCACGATGTTGTAGCCGCCTTGCATGGTGCCAAGCAGTTCAACGGCGCGCTTTTTGTCGATCAGGGGGGAAGTGGCTTCGCCCTTGGCCAGGGCAGACAGGAAACCGGCCTTGACGTAGGCAGCTTCGTCAACACCTGGTGGAATGCGGTTGGTGATCAGGTCAACGAGGAATTCTTCTTCGCCAGCCGGAGGATTCTTCAGCAGCTCGACCAGGCCTGCGGTTTGTTCGGCGTTAAGCGGCTGGGGAACGATACCCAGGGCTGCACGCTCTTCGATATGTTTGCGGTAGGCTTCAAGCACAGTTATTACCCTCATCAGTGGTCCCACGGGACGCTCATCCAGAAATGAACGGCACGCATGCGCTCGGGGGCTTTTTGGGCCGCAAAGCCAGCGCTGCCGGCATTCCTTACAGAAGCTGCTTTCAAAGTTTTACGCCTGCAGAACGGAGCTGATGAGGGTTGGCGCTGATGCTCGACCTACCGGGTCATTCACCATCGCCAACACCGTTCTGAAGGAACGACTGTGCTCGTGACGCTTTGAAAACAGCTTCCAGCGGATTATTGGCGCCTTACAAGGCCGGATGATTCTACGGCAAAAAAAAACTAAAGGTAAGTTGCCATGTCACGTTTGCCGGGTGATCGAGCTTAGACAAAGGGCTAACATGGCGCACTGTTTCGCTGATTTGCGTGTTGCCGCCCATGTCCAACTCAACCATCAAGACCCCCTGCGTCGGTCTGTGCTCCACGGTCTACGGCGATCTCGTGTGCCGCGGCTGCAAGCGTTTCCATCACGAAGTGATCCAGTGGAACGGTTACGACGAGGAGGCAAAGCGCGCGGTATGGCTGCGCTTGGAGCAGCTGCTGGTGCAGGTGATGGCCGGCAAGCTTGAAGTATTCGACCCGCAGAAACTGCGTTGGCAACTGGAACAGCGCAAGATCCGTTTTGTGCCGCACCAGTCCGAGTACTGCTGGGCGTATCAGTTGATTGCTCGCGGAGCGCGGGTGATTTCCAATCTGGAGGCCTATGGCATGGTGCTGTTGCCGGAGTTTCGTGACTGGGCCCTGCCGGAACTGCGCGATGCTATCGACCGTGAGTTTTTTATCCTGTCCGAGGCCCACTACCAGCGCTATATCGCGCCGGCTTTCCTGAACGATGCGCTGGCTGACTGACAGCGCAATTCCAAATATGAGAGGAGGGCTTGCCCCGAAAGCAATCTGTCAGTTAACACAGGTTGCAACTGACAGGTTGCTTTCGGGGGCAAGCCCCCTCCCACTTTGGATCTCAGTTGTCTTGGAAGTTGGCGTCAGTCCTTGGCAGCCAGCTCTTGCAACTGATCCATCAACGTCTCCGGTTTGAGCACCAGCACATCGCTTTCCACTTTATCCAGCACCACCTCCGCGGTGTAGCCTATCAATGCGCCGGTCAGGCCGGTGCGCGCCACGGTGCCGATAATGGTCACCGCCGCTTGCAGCTTGCTGGCCATGTGGGGAATCAGCACATCCGCCGGGCCTTCTTCGATATGCAGGTGGGTATCGTCCACATCGAATTCGGCCTGGAAGGCTTGGCACTGCTCGCGATACCGTGCCTCGATGCTTTCCTTGAGCTGGAACGTGGGGTCCGCCGCCGACAGCATCGGCGAGGGATGGGCGCTGATCACATGTAACTGGGCCTTGGCCAGGTAGGCAATGTCGAAACCATGGTCGATGATCGAATGGTGCAGCGAGCGGTGCTCCATATCGCTGTTGCCCACATCGATGGCGGCCAGGATCACTTTGCCGGCCCAGGGTGTGGCGGTTTTGACCAGCAGCACCGGCGCGGGGCAGTACCGCAGCAATTTCCAGTCTGTCGGAGTCAGCAGGGCTTTTTTCAGCGGGCTATCAGGGTAGTGCTGCTTGATCACCAAGCCACAGCCTTCAGCCTGCTGCACCGCGATGACGGTGTCATGCAGGCTATCGTTCCAGGCCTGTTCGGTGGTCACGCTGTAGCCTTCTTCGGTCAGGCTCGCTTTGAGTACGCTGAGCAGCGCGGAGTGCTCGTGTTTGCGGTCGCACACCAACAGATGCAGATGCGCCCCGGTCACCCCGGCGATCAGCTTGGCGCGCTTGAGGGCCAGGCTCTCGGAATGTTCGGTTTCAAGGACCACCAGGATGCTGCGGACGTCTTGCATGGTCGGTTTCTCCGGAAACAAGGGGGGTGTCACAACTATAGTTGATCCGCGCCGGGCGTCATGTTGATACACATCAAGCCCAGTGGCTGGTGGTCTGCGGCACGGTCGGTATAATCGCCACCCTTTTGTGATCCTTTGCCCGTGAGCCCGATGAACCTGCCCGATATCCACGAATTCCTCGGTTGCCGTACCCCTGACGCCTGGGTCCAGGCCGCATTGGCCGATCAGGACACCCTGTTGATCGACCACAAGAACTGTGAATTCAAGGCCGCCAGTACGGCACTGAGCCTGATGGCCAAGTACCACGCCCATGTCGACCTGATCAATATGATGTCGCGCCTGGCCCGGGAAGAGTTGGTGCATCACGAGCAGGTCATGCGCCTGATGAAAAAGCGCAAGGTCGAACTGCGCCAGCTGCACGCCGGGCGCTATGCCTCGGGACTGCGCAAAGTGGTGCGCAGCCATGAGCCGGTCAAATTGGTGGATACCCTGGTGGTCGGCGCGTTTATCGAGGCGCGTAGTTGCGAGCGTTTCGAAGCGCTGGTGCCCCATCTGGACGACGAGCTCGGCAAGTTCTACTTCGGTCTGCTCAAAAGCGAGGCCCGGCACTTTCAGGGGTACTTGAAGCTGGCCTACCAATATGGCGATGCCAAGGACATCGCCCACGTGATCGAGCGGGTAAGGGCGGCCGAGCAAGAGCTGATCGAGTCACCCGACGTCGAGTTCCGCTTTCACAGTGGCGTGCCAGCCTGAGGCGACCGCCAGGCCGATCAGCGTGGTGATCCCGGTTAATAACAGGATCACCGTTTGCGTGCCAAGGGGCGTGGCCAACAGCGCAATCGCCAAGCCCGCCACGGGTTGCGCCAGGTTGTTGAGCAGGGTGATCACCCCCACCGTCTTGCCGAAATCCTGAACCGGGATGACCCGCTGGCGGGTGCTGCGCAGGTACACGTTGAACATCTTGTCGCAGCCGGTGATCAGCAGGAAACCCACGGTATAGACCCCCACATCAGGGCTGATCGCAGTGATCAGCGCACCGATTGCAATCATCGAATACGCCAGCCCACCCATCAGCTTCAAGGGTAAAGTGGCGCGGGCCAGGTAGAACAGAGTCGCAATGGTGACCAGCGCTCCGCCAGCCTGGAGCAGGGCGTAGGCGTCCTTGCCGGCGGCGAACTGGCCGGTGACCAATGCCGCCGAGGTCGCCAGCGTGACACCGACGATCAGGTTGACGCCGACCGCCAGAATAATGATGCGCTTCAACGCCGCCAGGCGGCCGATGTGGCCCAAGGCGATACGCAGCGGTTGCAGCCAGATATCGGAATGCTGCGCATGACTGGGCAGGCCCATCGAGGTGTGGCGTTGCCAGATCAGCATGGCCAGATCGGCCAGCACGAACAACCCGGCGACGCCTGCTACCACCCACGGCCAGCTCCACATTTCCAGCAGCAACGCCGCCAGCAGTGGGCCGAGCACCAGGCCGCTCTGATCGGCAATCTGTGAATAGGACAACGTCTTAGCGTAGCTGTACTGTGCGAAGCCATGGGGCATCACGACTTCCCGCGCCATAATGCCCAGGGTCGTCAGCACCCCGCACAGGGCCGACAGGATCACCAACCAATAAATCCCATCGAACAACCCATACAGCGCCACCGCGACCGCACAGGCCAATGCCCGATAGACCTGGCTGATATGCAACATCCGCAGCGGCGAAAACTTGTCGCACAACGCGCCGCACACCGGGAATGCCAGGTAGCGCGGCAGGGACTCGACAAAAAACGCAAGGCCCGCCCACGCCACGCTGGCGGTGGTCTGGAACACGAGCAGCGGCACGATAAACAACAGAATCTGGTCCGCCAGCCGCGACAGGAACAGCGACACGAAAAACGCCAGGTAATCCTTGCGCATACAACTCCCTGTGGATGGCGTTAAAAACTGCGGCCTATTTGTTAAAAACTCTTAAAAACATGAAGCTTGGCTTATCGAAGCTGGCCGGCCGCTCAAGTGGTGCAGCTTGCCACCTATACTGCGCGCTCTTCAATCAATCGCCGTTTGCAACTGAGAACCTATGGAAAACCTGGGGCTGGGCAAGGTCCTGCTTGTCGAGGACGACGAGCGGCTGGCAGGGCTGATCGCGCATTTTTTGTCGCAGCATGGCTTTGACGTGCGCGTGGTACACCGGGGCGACGAGGCCCTGGCGGCCTTTCTAGACTTCACGCCAAAGATGGTGGTGCTCGATTTGATGCTGCCGGGCCAGAGTGGCTTGCAGGTGTGTCGCGAGATCCGCCGGGTGTCGGACACGCCCATCGTGATCCTCACCGCCAAAGAGGACGATCTGGACCATATCTTGGGCTTGGAGTCCGGCGCCGACGACTATGTGATCAAACCGATCAAACCACCGGTGCTGCTGGCGCGCCTGCGTGCATTGCAACGCCGCCAGGCGCCGGAGCCTACGGTGCGCGGAGCCCTAGCGTTTGGCCGGTTGGCCATCGACCGCAGTTGCCGGGTGGTTAGCCTGGGGGACGAGCGCATCGACCTGACCACCATGGAGTTCGAGCTGCTCTGGCTGCTGGCCAGCAACGCTGGCAGCATCCTGTCGCGCGATGACATCCTCAACCGCATGCGCGGCATCGCCTTCGATGGCCTCAACCGCAGTGTCGACGTGTACATCAGCAAGCTGCGCGCCAAGCTCAACGACAACCCCCGCGAGTCGGTGTGCATCAAGACCATCTGGGGCAAGGGCTACCTGTTCAATCCTTTTGCGTGGGAGGTCTAGGTGCTGCGGCTGTACCTGCGTTTGTATCTGATCCTGGCGTTGGGGCTGGCAGGCGCAATCTGGCTGGTCAACTACACCTTCGACGAGCTGCTGCCCGACGCCAACGAAACCTACAACCGCGAGGCCATGCGTGGCCCGGCGTATGGCGTGGTCGAACAACTGCGGCCATTACCCAGTGCACAGCGCCAGGCCCGGCTCGCCGAGCTGCAAGCGCACTATGGGCTGCGTCTGCAATTGGTGCACAAAGACACCCAGGCGCTAACCTCCCGGGAGCAAGCGCTGCTGGCTCAGGGTCTGCTGGTGGTGCGTGGCGACTTCAAGGAGTTCCTCGCCGCTATCGACGCTGGCCCGCAGTTGCTGGAGATCAAACTGCCGGAAGAGCCCAAATGGCTGTACCTATGGGCCTATGGCCTTCTCGGGGTGTGCCTGGCCCTTGTGCTGTATTTTTGGGTGCGCCCGCATTGGCGCGACCTGGAACACATCCGCCTGGCTGCCCAGCGTTTCGGCGATAACGACCTGGGCTCACGCATCCTGCTGCCGCGCCGCTCCACCGTGCGCGAGCTGGCCGGCCACTTCAACCAGATGGCCGAACGCATCGAAAGCCTGATCGCCAATCAGCGCGAACTCACTAACGCCGTGTCCCACGAATTGCGTACACCGATTGCGCGGTTGTCGTTCGAGCTCGACCAGCTCAAGCAACAGGCCGACCCGCGCCAACGCGGCGAACTGATTGCCGACATGTACGCAGACCTCGGCGAACTGGAAGAGATGGTCTCGGAGTTGCTCACCTATGCCAGCCTGGAACGCGGCGCCACTCAGGTCACCCGCGAGCGCATCGAAGCCCACAGCTGGCTCGACAGCGTGATCGGCAGCGTGGCGCTGGAGGCCGAGGCGGCCGGTGTGCAGTTATCGTTGCGCGTGTGCGAGGTGGATTTTATCCAGATCGAACCGCGCTTTATGGCCCGCGCGGTGATCAACCTGTTGCGCAACGCCATTCGTTACGCCGAACACCGGGTGCACGTGTCATTGCTCGCATTCGGTAACGGTTATGAAGTGCGCGTGTGTGACGACGGCCCCGGCGTGCCTGAGGACGGCCGCGCGAAAATCTTCCAACCCTTCATGCGCCTGGACGCCAGCCGCGACCGCCGCACTGGCGGCTTCGGCCTTGGACTGGCCTTGGTGCAGCGGGTGTCACAGTGGCACGGCGGGCAGGTCGAGGTGCGGGATTCGGAATGGGGCGGGGCGTCGTTTCGCATGACCTGGGCGTACGCCGAATGACCCGCAGAACCACGCCCGCCTGAGTGCGTTATGGGGCCAGGGCACTCAAGATCGCATGTGCCACCTTCACCCGTTCGGCGTTCGGATAGTTCCTGTTCGCCAGGATCACCACGCCGTTGTCCTGGCTCGGTACATACGCCACGTAGGCGCCAAACCCGCCGGTGGAACCGGTTTTGTTGTACAGCACATTGGCCGGTTGCGCCTGGGGCTTGCCGAACCAGCTGGCTGCATGGGGTTGCAGGGCCATGGGCGTGGAGTTGCCGTCGATCAACGCTTGCAGCGAAATGGGGTAGGGGTAGTACTCCCAGCCCAGGGCCTGGGTCATGCCGTCCACGCGGTAATAACCGCTATGGGTGGTGGCGATGGCCTGTTGCAGCGGCTGTTCCAGGGTTTGCGGGCGCATGTTCGCCAGGACGTAGCGTGCGAGGTCGTGGGCGCTGGTCTTGATGCCATAGGCTTCGCTGTCCAGCGCGCCGGGGCTGACGCGCACGGGCTTGTCCTGTTTGTCATAGCCTTGGGCGTAAAGGGCCATTTGCGCCTTTGGCACGTTCACATAGGTGTGTTTCAGGCCCAGTTTGGGCAGCAGTGTTTGCTCCATGGCGACGTTGTACGGCTGCTGTAGGCTTTGTGCCGCCAGATAACCGAACAGACCGATGCTGGGGTTGGAATACAACCGCTGTGCGCCGGGCGCATAGGTGGGTTTCCAGTGCTGGAAGTAGTTGAGCATGCCGCCTGCAGTGTCAGCGGCTTGGGGGAACTGCAACGGCAAACCGCCGGCGGTGTAGGTGGCCAGTTGCAACAGGCTGATCTGCTCGAACGCGCTGCCCGTGAGGGCCGGCAGGTGCTGGCTGGCCTTGTCCGATAGCGTGAGTTTGCCGGTGGCTTGGGCGTAGCCGCCCAGGGTGGCGGCGAAGGTTTTACTGACCGAACCCACTTCAAATAGCGTGTTTTCGCTGACCGGTTGTTGGGTTTCTCGGGAGGCAAGGCCGTAATTAAAGTATTGCACCTGGCCTTGGTGAATCACCGCGACCGACAGGCCGGTGATGCCTTGCTGGCGCATCAGCGGCTCGATGCTGGCGTTGACCATGGGGCGCAGGTCGGTACTGGCGATGCAGCTGCCCGCTCCGAGCAGCAGCGCAGAAAGAAAGAGGGTGTGTGCGTAGTGACGCATGGTGGTTGGCTTCCCTATAAGTGTCGCGATAGCGATAAAGGCCTGCGCAGGCGCCGCAAATCTAGGTGGATTTCATTCGGTCGACAAACGATCATATCTCGCACCTGCCATTAGAAAAATTGGGGCTCAAACCCATGTTGCGTTCCCATCTGCCCCTCAATGCCTTGCGCGCCTTCGAAGCCTCGGCCCGGCACTTGAGCTTCACCCGCGCCGCCATTGAACTGTGCGTGACCCAGGCGGCGGTCAGCCATCAGGTGAAAAGCCTGGAGGCGCAACTCAATGTGACCTTGTTCAAACGCTTGCCGCGCGGGCTGATGCTCACCCGCGAAGGCGAAACCCTGCTGCCGGTGCTGCGTGAATCCTTTGATCGCATTGCCCAGACGTTGGGCCAGTTCGAAGGCGGGCATTACCGCGAAGTGCTGACCGTGGGCGCGGTGGGCACCTTCGCCGTAGGCTGGTTGTTGCCGCGCCTGGCCGACTTCCAGGCCCGCTACCCGCTTATCGACCTGCGCCTGTCCACCCATAACAACCGTGTCGACGTGGCTGCCGAGGGGTTGGACTACGCAGTACGCTTCGGCGCCGGCGCCTGGCATGGCACCGATGCCTGCCATCTGCTGGAAGCGCCGCTGACGGTGCTGTGCATTCCCGCGATCGCCGAGCAACTGCATACGCCACACGACCTGTTGAAACACACGCTGCTGCGCTCCTATCGCGCCGATGAGTGGAGCCTGTGGTTTCACGCTGCGGGTTTGCCCGTCGACACCCTGGTGCCGCGCAGCATCGTGTTCGACTCCTCCCTGGCGATGATGGATGCGGCGCTGCAAGGCATCGGCGTTGCGTTGGCACCGGCGCTGATGTTCACGCGGCAACTGGAGAACGATCTGATCCGCCAGCCGTTCGATGTCGGCATCAACACCGGCAGTTACTGGCTGACGCGCCTGCAATCGCGCGCCGAAACCTCGGCAATGTTGGCGTTCAAGGAGTGGTTGCAAGTGCAATCCGGCGACGTCTGAGCTGTCCTAATGCCATTATCTTGAAACAAAATGAAACATTCTCCCGGGCGCTGCGATCTACTGTGGCCCCACCTGAGGCTGTTCATGAAAATTCCACGCCCCTCCGCTCGCATGCCGCACCTGACTCAACTGCGCAATCTGAAGATGGCGCGCTCGGCTCACGCCTATGTGCGCGGCAGCACCGTACAGTTTTACGAGTGGCTGCACAGCCTGCCGGGGCGCCGCTTGCCCCATGGACCGGCGATCTGGATCTGCGGCGACTGCCACGCCGGCAACCTGGGCCCGACCGGCGACAACAACGGCCGTATCGACATGCATATCCGCGACCTCGACCAAACGGTGATCGGCAACCCGGCCCATGATCTGGTGCGCCTGGCCCTGTCCCTGGCCACCGCCGCGCGGGGTTCGGACCTGCCAGGTGTGACCACTGCGCGCATGCTCGAAGAAATGATGCTGGGTTACGAGCAAGCCTTCAAAGACAAGCCGGATGAAGCCCCGCCACGCCCCTCCCAGGTCAAGGCCGGCATGCGCAGCGCGGTGGCGCGCACCTGGAAGAATCTGGCGCGGGAACGGATCGAAAGCGTGCGGCCGACGATCCCCTTGGGCAAACACTTCTGGTCGCTGTCGCGCGCGGAAAAAAGCGCGTTGGAGCACGTCTGCGCCTCGGATGACATTCAACAGTTGGTCACCTCGCTCAAAGGTCGGCCAAAGGATGCCAAGGTTGAACTGCTGGACTCCGCGTATTGGGTAAAAGGCTGCAGTTCCCTTGGCCTGATGCGCTATGCGGTATTGCTCGGCGTGGGTGACAAAGATGATCAGGAATACTGCCTGATCGATATCAAGGAAGCCGTGGGCGCGGCCGCACCTCGAGCGCCGCGGGCGAAGATGCCTCGGGACAATGGTCGTCGCGTGGTCGAAGGCGCACGCCATCTATCGCCAGGATTGGGCGAGCGCATGGTGGCGACGCGTTTTCTGGATCACGGCTTTTTTATCCGGGAACTGCTGCCCCAGGACATGAAGTTGGAGCTGGATGAACTGAGCGAAACCGATGCCATGCACGCAGCCGGTTATCTGGCCCGCGTAGTCGGCATCGCCCACGCCCGCCAGATGGATCGCGCCACCCGCAAAGCATGGATGGCAGTGCTCCAGGAAAACCGCACCCGACAACTGGATGCGCCGTCATGGCTATGGACGAGCGTGGTGCAACTGGTGGGCAGCCATGAACAAGGCTACCTCAACCATTGCCGGCGATATGCTCTGGAACACTGATCCTCAGCGTGCCGTGATGAGCAGGGCAAGCCTGCTCATCACAAGCGTTGCATGTGCTAGCTTTCGGCAGGCAGCCCCCGCTGACAGTCGATCTCACGCCAGGTATTTGCGAAACCACCCCAAGGTGCGTTCCCACGCCAGGTTCGCCGCCGCGTCGTCATAGCGCGGTGTCGAATCGTTGTGAAACCCATGGTTGGCGCCCTGGTAGATATACGCCTCATAGGTCGTCCCGGCCGCTTTCAACGCTTGCTCATAGGCCGGCCAGCCTTCGTTGATTCGCGTGTCCAGCTCGCCGAAGTGCAGCATGATCGGCGCCTTGATACGCGCGACGTCCTTGGCGTCCGGTTGGCGCCCGTAGAACGACACCGCCGCGCCCAGGTCGGGGTAGGCCACGGCCGCCGCATTGGTCACGCCGCCGCCGTAGCAGAAACCGGTGATGCCGACTTTGCCGGTGCTGCTGTCGTGTTTCATCAGCCAGTCGATGGCGGCGAAGAAGTCGTTCATCAGTCGGGTCGGGTCGATTTTCTCTTGCAGCGCTTTGCCTTTTTCGTCATTGCCGGGGTAGCCGCCGACCGATGTGAGACCGTCCGGCGCCAGGGCGATGAAACCGGCCTTGGCCAGGCGTCGCGCGACGTCTTCGATGTAAGGGTTCAAGCCACGGTTTTCATGCACCACCACCACCGCCGGCAGTTTGCCGCTGGCATTGGCCGGGCGCACTAGATAGCCGCGTACCGTGCCGTGGCCTTGGGGCGAGGGGTAGGTGATGTAGTCGGCGACGATGGCCGGGTCAGTGAATTTCACCTGTTCGGCCAGGGCATAGTTGGGGCTAAGCGCCGCCAGCAGCGCCGATGCGGTCAGCCCGCCCAAGGTGAACAGCGCCGCGCGGTCGAGAAATTCGCGGCGGTTGATCGTGCCGTGGGCATAGCCGTCATAGAGTTCCAGCAGTTCGGGAGCGAAGTCTTTGGCGGTCAGACGTTCCATTAGTGCAGTCCTCAATAAGCGATGGCAGTGAGGGTAGCCCAGGTTCAGTCGCTGCGACCGTGGGCAGCGGCAGCCAATTGGCCGGTATCGACGCGCACGAACACCGAATCACCGATGGCCGTGAGCACATCGCCGGCGTACACCTCGCAGATTACCTGGGTTTTGCGCCCGACTTCGCCCTCGACCCGCGCACGCAGCGTCAGCGGCACGCCCATGGGGGTGGGCTTGATGAATTTGATACCCAGGTTGCCGGTGACGCAGTCGATACGCGGCAGGCTGCCGGGTTCGCGCTGTTCGGCCTGATAGTGATAGGCCATGGCGGTCCAGTTGGAGTGGCAGTCCACCAGCATGGCGATCAGGCCGCCATAGACCAGGTCCGGCCAGCCGCAATAGCGAGCGTCGGGCTGATGCTCGGCGATCCCATGGATGCGGTCTTCGTCCCAGCGGCTCTTGATGTGCAGACCATGGGGGTTGCTGCTGCCGCAGCCGTAGCAGACGCCTTCCGGCGCGGTAGTGTCCTGCAGTGAAGGGGCGTGCATGTCGCATCCTTTTATTCTGTGGCGATAGCACTGTTTAGCAGGACAAACGAGGAATGGGAATAAAACGCTGAGCTAATGGTGCCGCTGCGCGACGACGGATCACCGCGCAAAGCGCCTGGCGCCCGCCACACATGCGATCACCATGAGCGTCACCAGCAGCATGCCCAGGCTGACCTGTTCATGCAGCAATCCAGCCGCCAGCGCCAGGCCGAAGAACGGTTGCAGCAACTGCAACTGGCCGACAGCCGCAATACCGCCCTGGGCGAGGCCGCGATACCAGAATACGAAGCCGATCAGCATGCTGAACAACGCCACGTAGCCCAGGCTCAGCCACGCCGACAGGCTGATCCCGGAGACGCTCGACGGCGCCAGTAAAAGGCTCAGCGGCGCCACCACTGGCAGTGCCACCACCAGTGCCCAACAGATCACCTGCCAACCGCCGAGGCTGCGCGACAGCGTGGCACCCTCGGCGTATCCCAGGCCGCACACCAGCACCGCCAGCAGCATCAGCAAATCGCCAGCCGGAGCGGCGGTCAGGCCCTGCGACAAGGCGTAACCCACCACCAATGCGCTGCCCAGCAGCGAAAACAACCAGAACACCGGGCGCGGCCGCTCCCCACCGCGCCACACCGCAAACACCGCAGTGGCCAGCGGCAACAGGCCGATAAACACGATGGAGTGGGCGGAGGTCACGTATTGCAACGCCATGGCGGTGAGCAGGGGGAAACCGATCACCACGCCCAGCGAGACGATCGCCAGAGGCAGCCACTGCTGGCGTGTGGGGCGTTTCTCCTTGAATACCCGTAGCAGCAACACCGCCAGCAGCGCGGCGAGGGTGGCGCGGATCGCGGTCAGGAACACTGGATCGAATTCCATCACTGCCAGGCGCGTGGCAGGCAGTGAACCACTGAAGATCACCACGCCGATAAAACCGTTGATCCAGCCCTGGGTGCGGGTGTGCGGGGTGTCGAGGGAACGTTCCATGAGGTCTGCCTGAAAAAGAGAAGTTGCGTGGGCGTCATCCTAGGAGCGAGGATTGTGACAATCAAAAAATTGTCATGGATACAGCCGCCATGCCGCGAGCCCGTTACAAACTGCTGGTCGACCGCTTCGCCCACGCCATCCGCTCAGGTGCGCTGGCGCCCGGAACCCGGCTGCCTACGCACCGTCAGTTGGCCGCCGAACATGGCTTGGCGCTGGCAACGGCGAGCCGCGTGTACACCGAGTTGGAGGCCATGGGCCTGGTCAGTGGGGAGACGGGGCGGGGCACTTTTGTCCGTGAGATCGCCTTGCCGCCGGGGCAGGGCAGTGGGCAGATGAACGTGGCGGCGGGCCTGCTCGATCTGAATTTCAACTATCCGTCCTTGCCCGGGCAGGCTGATTTGCTGCGCACGGCTCTGCGCCAGTTGGCGCTGTCCGGCGACCTGGAAGCCTTGCTGCGTTACCAGCCCCATGCCGGCCGTATACACGAGCGCGCCGCCGTCGCTCGGCACTTGCTTAGCCGCGGTTTAACGGTGGCGGCCGAACAGGTGCTGGTGGTCAGCGGTGCGCAACATGGCCTGGCGGTGACCATGATGGCGCTGCTCAAGCCGGGCGATGTGATTGCCGTCGATGCGCTGACGTACTCGGGGTTCAAGGTGCTGGCCGAAACCCTGCATCTGGAAATCCTTGCCCTGCCGGTCACCGCCTACGGTCCGGACCTGGACGCTCTGCAGCAGTTGTGCCGCCGCCGCCCGGTGCGCGCGGTGTACAGCATGCCGACCCTGCATAACCCACTCGGTTGGGTGATGGACCTGACGCAGCGCGAGCGGTTGGTGGACATCGCCCGCCAGCACAATCTGATGATCATCGAGGACGCGGCTTACGCGTTTCTCGCCGAAGACGCACCGCCGCCCGTGGCCAGCCTGGCGCCGGAGCGCACGGTATATGTGGGCGGGTTATCCAAGAGTGTCGCTACCGGTTTGCGCGTGGGGTTTGTCGCGGCACCGCCGGCGTGGGTCAGCGCGCTTGAACGCAGGGTGATGGCCACGACATGGAACGTGCCCGGCATCATGAGCGCCATCGCCTTGGGCTGGCTGGAAGACGGCACTGTGGCTCAGTTGGAAGCGCAAAAGCGCGAGGACGCCAAGGCGCGGCAAGCGCTGGCGGCGCAGGTGCTCAAGGGGTTGGATTACACCTGTCATCCGTCTTCGTATTTTTTGTGGTTACCGCTGGCCGAAGACGCTCGCGCCGATCAAGTGGCAATGGCTTTGCAGCGCCAGGGCGTGTCGGTGTCCACCGCCGAGCCGTTCGCGGTCTCGACCCATGTGCCCCATGCGCTGCGCCTGGCCCTGGGGTCGGTGGACATGCCGGCGCTGCGCGAGGCGTTGCTCAAGGTGCGCAGCATCGTGGCGTGGTGAGCCGCGCTGGGCTCACCGAGTGTGTCAGAACTTGAACGCTTGGCGACCGATCAGCAGCCAGTGGCCTTTTTGCTTCTGCCAAACCTGGAAGTTCTCGATATCGGTCGGCACCTCGACGCCACTGTTCACCGCCTGGGCGTGAAAGTGGTTGCGCACCAGTGCCGTATCGCCGTTCAAGGTGATGGTCTGCTTCTGCATTTCCAGGGTCTTGAAGCCGCTGCGGCCGGTTTCGATGTCGGCGATAAATTCCTGTTTGTTCTGGATCTTGCCGCTGGAGTGGCCGTAGGTCAGTTTCTCGGCGGTGAGGGCCTGCAATTGCTTGATGTCTTTATGCAGCATGGCTTGGGTCAGGTGGTCGACGGCTTGGGCTACATCCTGGTCGTCGGCGGCAGGGCCGGCGGCGACGTAGCCGCTGAACAGACATAGAAAGCCGATCAGCACTTTGATGTTTTGCATGGAGAGGTCCTTATTGTTATGGAGGCGAGACGACGATTAAGTCGTCGTACAACCATGCAATAGATCAGCTTGGGATGGAAAGTAAAATTTGGATTATCTAGAGAAATAGAGAGATGTAAGAGGGGATTTATTTATGTGACGTCCTAACAGTGCGTGTCGAAAGCTATTCAGGGCTTGGTGCTTTCCCGTGCGGACGGCGCACCGTTATGCTAGCGCCTTAATATCACTCAGCCGAGACTCAAAATGGACATTGACTGGCATCGTGACGTTCTCACCCGCGCCACCCCGATCACCGCGCAATACAAAAGCACCCAGAACGTTCGGCGTTTTATGCGTGATCAGTGTGGGCCGACGTTTAAGTTCGACCGGGCCTTTATGGCGTGGCTTCGTAGCGGCGAACCCAGCACCTTGGGCGACGTAGCCGATCAGTGGTGTCGTTTGCACGGTGTGAACAGGTCGGCGCTGGAGAACCGATGATCGCCCAGGCAATCGTGGTCCTGCTGGACTATGGAGCGTACCTGGCGCCAGGCCTTTTGTTATTCGGCTTGTGGTTCGCGCTCACCCCCAGAACGCTGGTGGCTATGCGCATTCTGATTCTGCTGGCGGCATTTGTGCTGATGCGCGATGCAATGACGCCGCTGCGCATGTGGGCCCTTGGCAGCGAGATGCAGATCGCGTTCAGCGCGAACCCGGTCGTGCTCGCGACGTTAGGCGGGCTGTCGTTGTTGTTGATCGCAGGCCTTGCGCGCGTGGCCCCGCCGTTGTGGGCACTGGTGGTGTGGTACCGAGGAACCCGCTTAACGGGGTTGTTGATGGGGTTGGCGGTGGGGTGTCTGATCGGCGTGCCATTGCGTACCTACCAAGGGGTCGATGCTCAACAGATCCCAGGCTATTGGCTGTGGTTGCCGGGCATGATCGTGTTGGCTTACGGCGCCAACGCGTTGGAGGAAGTGCTGTTTCGCGGTTTCTTACAGGGCCACCTGGAGCAGCAGGTCGCGCCGATTCGCGCGGCTTTGATTAGCGGCGTGGCCTTTGCCGCGTGCCATAGTTTCCTGGCCCTTAGCGTGACCCAACTGGGATGGCCGGTGCTGCTGTTTACCCTTGTGGAAGGGTTGGCCTGTGCCCTGGTGCGCATGCGTTATGGGGTAGTGCCTGCAACGGCTTGCCATGGCACGGCAATCCTGCTGATTGCCGTGCCCTACGTGGGCTGAGGTGAAATGCGTTCGAGGCATCGAACCCGTTAGTGGGCGTTCAGTGGCGGGGTGCGCGGCGGGATCAGGCGTTTGCTGCCGGTTGCTTCATAGGCCGAGGCGAGGCGCAGTAACGCCGAGTCATCGTACGCCCGCCCGGCAAATGTCAGCCCCACCGGCATGCCGATATCCGCCATCACGCCCATCGGCACGGTGACGGTGGGCACGCCCAGGTGGCGGATGGCGAGGTTGCCGTTGGCCACCCAGATGCCGTTGCTCCAGGCGATATCGGCGCTGGTTTCGTTGACATCCGCGTCCGCCGGGCCTACATCGGCCACGGTGGGGAACAGCACCGCGTCGAGGCCGAGGTTGTCCATCCAGTCTTCCAAGTCGATGCGCCGGGTTTGTTCCAGGCCGCGCAGGCCGTCGGGCACGCTGGCGATTTCATTCCATGGCGTGATGCCGCGCTGGGCCATGCGTACGTACTCGTCCATGCCGGCGGCGAGGTCGTCTTCGCGGTTGGGCAAGGTGCCGGGGTCGTGGGGGAAGATCTGCGGGCCATCAACGTCCGCCAGGCGGTTGAGTGCCGGGTCGTTATTGGCGCGCAGGAAATCGTCAAAGGCCCAGGCGGAAAGCTCCCACAGTTCATCGTGCAGGAACTGCTTGGACACCAGGCCACGGGTAAACACTGTGGGTGCGCCCGGACGATCGCCTTCGCAGTTGGAGACCAGCGGGAAATCCACCTCGACCACTTCCGCGCCGGCGGCTTCCAAGGCTTGGCGCGCGGCCTGCCACAGGTCGATCACGCTGGCACGGGTGTGGATCTTCTGCCCGGTCGGGCCACCGATGCCGGGTTTTTCGCTGGTACCGGCGTCCGGGTCGGCATTGATATACATGCGCGGCACGCCAAAGCGCTTGCCGGCCAGGTCCGACGGGCTGGCGGCCAATTGTGCGTAGGACGCCGGGCGCACCGAGGCGACGCTGGGGATCGGCACCCAGGGTTGCAGGCGCCACAGGTCGCCACGGGTATCGGGGTCTTCGGCGACCACCACATCAAGCACTTCCAGCAGGTCAGCCATGGTGCGCGCAAACGGCACCACCACATCCATAGTTGGGGTCAACGGCCAGTTGCCGCGCACCGAAATCACCCCACGGGACGGCGTGTACGCGCACAGGCCATTGTTGGAGGCCGGGCCGCGGCCGCTCGACCAGGTTTCTTCAGCCAGGCCGAACGCGGCGAAGCTGGCTGCTGTCGCGGTGCCGGCGCCATTGGACGAACCGGAGGCGAACGGCGCGGTGAGGTAATCGGCGTTGTAGGGGCTTTCGGCACGGCCGTACACACCGCGCTGCATGCCGCCATTGGCCATCGGCGGCATATTGGTCTTGCCCAGGCAGATGGCCCCCCCGGCGCGCAGGCGTTCGATGGTGAACGCGTCGCGATGGGCCACCAGTTTGGCGAACGCCGGGCTGCCGGAGGCCGCTGTCAGGCCTTTGACCAAGTAACTGTCCTTGGCCGTATAAGGAATGCCATCCAGCGGCCCGAGGGTTTCGCCCTTGGCCCGGCGCGCATCGGACGCCTGGGCCTCTTCCAGAGCCTGGGGATTGCGCACCACCACAGCGTTAAGCGCGGTACTCGTTTGCGGACCGTCATAGGCATCGATCCGCGCCAGGTAAGCCTTGACCAGTTCAACGGCAGTGGTCTGGCCGGATTCGAGCGCCGCGCGCAGTTGGGCAATGGAAACTTCAGTCACTTGCATCACGTTTTTTCGCCGCCTTCAGAGGGGAGGTATGGCGGCAGTCTACGGACAGATATTTCACAAAACCAGCGCGGAGGCGGCATAGGTGGCGGCAGTTCGGTGCCGGCCGGCACTTTCCAGCGACTGCCCGGACGGCAGCAAATGTCGATATCAGACGTCTGGATGACGCAATGAGGCTATTTTGACCGGCGACATGCCGCGTACTGTGACCCGTCATTGAGAAATGATGATCGCCTGACCCTCCGGTCAGCACGTCTGAACGTCGATCACAGAGAATAAAAAGAACGATGAATAGCCTGAGTTCCAAGGATTCGAACGGCCAACTGGCGCAGGGCTTCAAGCCGCGTCATGTCACCATGCTCTCCATTGCCGGCATTATCGGTGCTGGGTTGTTTGTCGGGTCCGGGCATGCGATTGCGGCGGCGGGCCCCGCAGTCATGCTGGCGTATTTTTTTTCCGGGCTGCTGGTGGTGCTGGTCATGCGCATGCTGGGCGAGATGGCGGTGGCCAACCCGGACACCGGCTCCTTTTCGACCTATGCCGACCAGGCCATCGGACGCTGGGCCGGGTTTACGATTGGCTGGCTGTACTGGTGGTTCTGGGTGCTGGTGATTCCGATCGAAGCCCTGGCCGCCGGGCATATCTTGAACCAGTGGTTTCCCCAGATCGACGCTTGGCTGTTTGCCTTGTTGTCGATCTTTTTGTTGGTGGTCACCAATTTGTTCAGTGTCTCCAAGTACGGAGAATTCGAGTTCTGGTTTGCCATGGCCAAGGTCGTAGCGATCATCGGCTTTATCGGCCTGGGTGGCGCCGTGCTGATGGGCTGGATTCCCGAGCGGGAGGCCAGTGGCTTGAGTCTACTGATGGAGGAGCATGGCGGTTTTGCCCCGAACGGTATGTCTGCCGTCGTGGGCGCGTTCATTACCATCATGTTCAGCTTTATCGGAACGGAGGCGGTCACCATCGCCGCAGCGGAGTCCAGCAACCCCGCGCAGAATATCGCCCGCGCCACACGTTCGGTGATGTGGCGTATCGGCGTGTTCTATGTGCTGTCGATCTTCGTGGTGATTTCCGTGGTGCCTTGGAATGACCCTTTGCTGGCGTCCGTCGGTTCCTATCAACGGGCACTGGAGTTGATGAATATTCCCCATGCCAAGTTGCTGGTCGACGGTGTAGTGCTGATTGCCGTGGCCAGTTGCATGAACTCCTCTATCTACATTGCCTCGCGCATGTTGTATTCCCTGGGCAAACGCGGCGATGCGCCCACGTTGATGAAAAAGACGTCGGCAGCCAGCGTGCCTAGGGCCGCGGTGATCGCCAGTACCGTGCTGGGCGCTGGCGTGACGTTGCTCAGCTACTTCATGCCCGCCGGGCTGTTCCAGTTCCTGCTGGCCAGTTCCGGGGCGATCGCGTTGTTGGTGTACTTGGTGATCGCCATTTCGCAACTGCGTATGCGCAAGCTCATGCAGCGCCGCAATATCACGCTGACGTTCAAGATGTGGTTGTTCCCCTGGCTGACCTGGCTGGTCATCGCCTTTATTTGCGCCGCGCTGGGGGTAATGCTGGTGACGCCAGAGCATCGTCTTGAGGTGTCTTCGACGATTGGGTTGGCGTTGCTGATTTCACTGGTGGGGGTTATCACTGCGCGCCAACCCGTGCGCGCACAGAGCCCACTTTCGATGGTTTCGCCGCCATGAATGCACGACCTGTGACCAGCATCCTGTTTGTATTGTTGGACCGGTTCACGCTGATCTCATTGGCGTCGGCGGTGGAGCCGCTGCGCATGGCCAACCAATTGTCGGGGCAGGAGCTCTATCGTTGGTACACCGCCAGTTTCGACGGCACGCCCATCTGGGCCAGCGACGGCGTGCCCATCACGCCGGACAGCTCGGTGGATGCCGCCCCTTCGGCCGACATTATTTTCGTGTGCGGCGGGACGGGCATTCAAAACACGGTGACCCCCGAGCTGGTCAAGTGGCTGCGCGCTCAGGCGCGTTACTCCAAACGCTTGGGCGGCATCTGCACCGGCAGTTGGGTATTGGCCAGGGCAGGGCTGTTGGATGGCTTTGAGTGCAGCGTTCACTGGGAGTGGCTGGCCGCGATGCAAGAAGCGTTTGCGCGAGTGACTGTCAGCCCAAGCTTGTTCACCCTCGACCGCGGCCGCCTTACCAGTTCAGGGGGCACGGCGCCGATGGATATGATGCTGCACTTTATCGGCCTGGATCACGGGCATGAACTGTCAGCAGCCATTTCAGACATGTTCGTCTATGAACGCATGCGCAGTGAGCAAGACCACCAGCGCATACCGCTCAAGCACATGCTGGGCACTCAGCAGCCCAAGCTGCAGGAAATCGTCACGCTGATGGAGGCGAACCTTGAGGAGCCCATCGACCTGGACCACCTGGCGGAGTATGTCCAGCTCTCTCGGCGGCAGCTTGAACGAATGTTTCAGAAATACTTGCACTGCTCGCCGTCGCGCTATTACCTGCGGCTGCGGTTGATCCGCGCGCGCCAATTGCTCAAGCAGACGCCCATCTCTATCGTCGAATTGGCGGTGCTCTGCGGTTTTGTATCGACGCCGCACTTTTCCAAATGTTATCGCGAATACTTTGGTGTGCCGCCCAGCGATGAGCGGCTGGCGACGCATGAGCGCACGGTGGTGCAAAAGCCGGTGATCAACGTCGTGCGCAAGCCGATGCCCATGAGTGTGCTGGAGCAAGCACGCTCCGAGGCAACGTTTGGCAGTTTCCGACGACTCAAATCCTCCCTGGGCTGACCGACTTTGGTGGTCACCGTTCGTCCAGTACTCGGCACTCGTGGGTCAGCCACTGGCTCTTATGATCAGGCGCGGGTATTCCGTGCTCAGTCACCACGGAGAGCCAACATGGATATCGATGAGAACGCACCGGGCAACCTTTCACAGCAGGCTGTCACGCGGGGCACCGACAACGAGACCGGGCATGACCCGCGCAAAGGCGACGACGCGTTGCCATTGCCACCCGATGACGACGCGCCGCTGGACGAGGATATGTCGGATGTAGATGCGGCCGATTCGGTTGCCAGTGAGCATCCGGACAACTGACGTGCTGTTTGCGGGGAGGGCACGCGCTTGCTCCCCGCATTGGCCATCGCTGGCTAGAAGCACCAGTCCTCAGCTTTTATCACCTGGCAGAACGGCCCATGCAACGTCGCGTTGTGATGGGCCACGATATCCTTGGCCTGCAGCGCTGCAGTGTCCGAGCAGGTGTGCCCATCGGCGATCAGCACTGCATCGAAGCCAAGATCACGGGCGGCACGGCAGGTGCTGTCGACGCAGTATTGGGTTTTCATACCCGCGATCACCACGCCCGTCGCCCCGACAGACCGTAAGCTGTTCGCCAGGTCGGTCTGGGCAAAAGCATTAGGCCGCTGCTTTTCAAACACCACTTCATTGCCTGAAAGCTTCAGCTGCGGCGCCAGCCTTGTGAGCGGGCTGTCCGGCGCCATCGGCGACCCTGCGGGCCCGATGTGGCGCGCGAGGAAAATTCCAGCCCCGGCGCGACGGGCCTGATCCATCAGGCCATTGACGGTGTCGAGCATCGCGTCGCAACGCCAGGGTGTTTCCGGGCCATGAACCAGGCCGACTTGGATATCGAGTACCAACAGTGCATACATGGGTGCATCTCCTTGCGTTTGCGCCAGCAACACAAGGCACAAAAAAAGGCCCTGTCCATTGCTGGCGGGCCTTTGAAGTTCGTTGGCTATGGGCTCACGACACCTCGCACGCACCGCTTTGAGCGGTCGTGGTGAGGGTGGTCGAGGTGAGGCAATAATTTGTCATGAATCGACACTAGCAACACGGCCGCCCGCTGACAAGGGCGCAGCCGCTGGACGTCACTTATGCAAAATCGCCTGATGAATTTCCTGCAACGGCATGACGCGTTGGGCGGCGTTGAGTTTGATGGCTTCCTTGGGCATGCCGAACACCACGCAGCTGGCTTCGTCCTGAGCTACCGTGGCGGCGCCGGCGTCGAGCATTTCCTTGAGGCCGCGGGCGCCGTCGTCGCCCATGCCGGTCATGATGATGCCGGTGGCGTTCTTGCCGGCAAATTTGGCCACTGAGCGAAACAGCACATCCACCGACGGCCGATGGCGATTGACCAGCGGCCCGTCAATCACCTGGGCGTGATAGAAGGCACCGCTGCGGGTGACCATCAGGTGTTTGCCGCCGGGGGCGATCAAGGCCAGGCCGGGCAGGATACGGTCGTTATTGCGCGCTTCACGCACCTCGATCTGGCACAGGCCGTTGAGGCGCTCGGCAAAGGACGCGGTGAATTTTTCCGGCATGTGCTGCACGATCACTATGCCCGGGCACACCCTCGGCAGCGCCGTGAGCACCGCTTCTAGCGCTTGGGTACCGCCAGTGGAAGTGCCGATGGCGACGATGCGTTCGGTGGTCTGGGCCATGGCCTGGCCATTGGCGGCGGGCAGGATCGCATCCGCCGTGAGTTTGCTGGCAGGAACGGGGGCTGGTGTGGGCTTGGCGATGCGCTTGCCCAGGTTCTTGACGTTGGAATTGGCCGCCGCACGAATCGCCGCCACCAGCTCGGGGCCGGACTCGATCAGGAAGTTTTTCAGCCCGGTGGTGGGCTTGGTGATGATCTCCACGGCGCCGGCCGACAACGCCTGTAGGGAGGTTTCCGCGCCTTTCTGAGTCAGCGACGAACAGATCACCACTGGCGTGGGGCGCTCGCTCATGATCTTGCGCAAAAAAGTGATGCCGTCCATACGCGGCATCTCCACGTCCAGCACGATCACATCCGGCCATTCCCGCGCGAGCTTGTCCATGGCGAAGATCGGGTCGGAAGCCGCACCCATGACATGGATATCCGGTGTGTCGTTGAAAATCGCCAGTAGCACCTGGCGTACCACGGCCGAGTCATCGACCAGCAGCACGCTGATTTTTTTGGTAGGCATCTTTTTCGAGTATTCCCATTGGTTGGTGCCGGACCCAGACGTTGCCGTTCCAGAGGTCGAACATAATCGTGCGATAGCCGGTACTACCCATATCCTGGGCCGCCAGGTGCAGGTGGTGGCGTTCGGCGAGGGCCAGTGCGGCGCGGATATTCAGGTTGGCCACGTTGTGGGCCGGTCGCTGGCGCGGTTGCTCAGGGAACATCTCGCCGCCGCCGAACACTTTGACTTGGTAATCCTGCGGCCGTGTACCGTTGGCGCGGGCGTGGCGCAGTAACAGTTCGAGGGCTTCGTCAGCGTACTTGCCATCCAGTGGCTGGCCCGTGCGGTTGCGCGCCGGCAGCATGAAATGGCACATGCCGCCGATGCGCCGTTGGGGGTGCCAGAAAGTGAACGCCACACAGGAGCCGAGCAAGGTACGCAAACGCGTCGGGCAGGTGGCAAAGCTGACTTGGCCAGGGGCGAGCACCACCTCGGCGGCATTGGCTGGCTTTTTCATGGCTTGCGGTAAATCGACGGCGCCACCAGCTTCAACGTGTCATTCACGCCGTTGAGGCTTTCAGAGTGGCTGATGATGAAATAACCGCCGGATTTAAGCTGCGGCAACAGTCGCGCCACCACCTGGGTCTTGGTCGGCTGGTCGAAATAGATCATCACGTTACGCAAGAAGATCACGTCGAACTCGCCCAGGCCAGGCAGGGGTTCATTAAGGTTGACCTGGACGAAACTGACGCGGTTGCGCAGTGGCTTGTCGATCAGGAATGTTCCGTCCTGGCGGCCGATGCCCTTGAGGCAGTATTTGACCAGCAATGGCTGGGGCAGGTTGGCGGCGCGCTCCATGGGGTAGTGGCCGTTGCGCGCCTTGGCCAGCACTTGGGTGCTGATATCGGAGCCGAGCACTTCCCAAGGCGTGGTGCCCAGGCCTTCGGCCAGGGTCATGGCCAGGCTGTAGGGTTCTTCGCCCGAGGAACTGGCCGCGCTCCACACGCGGAACACCTTGCCAGGCGCGGCGTTGGGCAGCACCTGCTGGCGCAGGAAATCAAAGTGCTTGGGCTCGCGGAAAAAGTAGGTCTCGTTGGTGGTCAGCAGGTCCAGCGCCACTTGCAGCTCGCCTTTGCGCTGATCGCTCATGATCAGCTTGAAATACTCGCCGTAGCTCTTGAGTTCATAGTGCTTGAGCCGCTTGAACAGCCGACCGGCCACCAGGGCCTTTTTGGCCGGTGACAGGTTGATGCCCGCCGCGCGATGCAGCCAGGACTGAAACTGGCCGAACTCGCGGTCATCCAGCGGGGTGGTATCAGGCATGATCGCACCTCACCGCGGGTCGAAGTCGAGGGCCGGCGCCTGGCCGGCTTCGGCAAGGCTGGACATCTCATCGATGGACAGCACTTTATCCACCTCCAGCACAATCACAAACTTGCCCTCGACCTTGGCCATGCCGCTGATGAAGTCTGCACGAATCCGCGCGCCGAAGCTGGGCGGCGGCTCGATCTGGGCAGCCGGGATTTCCTGCACGGCGGACACGGTGTCCACCAGCAACCCGATATCCTGGGGCAGGCCGTCCTCGGTGCTGGCTTCGATAATGATCACGCATGAACGGCGGGTGATCTGCGAATTGGCCCGGCCAAAACGCGCCGACAGGTCCACCACCGGCACCACCGCACCGCGCAGGTTGATCACCCCGCGCACAAACGCGGGCATCATCGGCACCACGGTCAGGCTGCCGTATTCGATTATTTCCTTGATTCCCAGAATGCCGATGGCGAACATCTCGCCGCCGAGCATAAAGGTCAGGTATTGCGCATCCTCGTCGACCGCGACGGCGGCCTGGCGGGTAGTCATCACTGCGCCCATCTCATTACTCCCTGTGAGCCCGGATTGATCAGAAACGGGTGAATTCCGATTCGTCCGGGGCACTGGCCATGTTGTAGGCAAAGGCCTTGCGCGCTGGCGGTTGCGCGGGGCGCGGCGGCTGGCGAGTCGGCTTGCTGCCGGCGCTGTCGACACTGCTTTGGGTGGCGGCCCTGGACGTCGTGTCGAGCACGAAGAAACTCATGGCCTGCTGCAATTGTTCGGCCTGGCTGCTCATCTCTTCGGCGGTGGCGGCCAATTCTTCGCTGCTGGAGGCGTTCTGCTGGGTGACCTGGTTAAGCTGAGTCATCGCCGTGTTGATCTGCGCCACACCGGCGGCCTGCTCTTCGGACGCCGCGCTGATTTCCTGCACCAGGTCGGACGTTTTGTTGATCGACGGCACCATCTCATCAAGCAACTTGCCGGCTTTCTCGGCCATGTCGACGCTGCTGGAAGACAGTTCGCCGATTTCCTGAGCGGCAACCTGGCTGCGTTCGGCCAGCTTGCGCACCTCGGCGGCGACCACGGCAAAACCTTTGCCGTGCTCGCCGGCCCGTGCGGCCTCGATGGCGGCATTGAGGGCGAGCAAATTGGTCTGGTAGGCAATGTCATCGATGATGCTGATGCGCTGCGCGATTTTCTTCATCGCCACCACGGTCTGCTGCACTGACTCACCGCCGTCGGTGGCTTCCTTGGCGGCCTTGCTGGCCATGCCGTCGGTGACTTTGGCGTTCTCAGTGTTCTGGTTGATGCTGGCGCTCATCTGTTCGATAGAGGCACTGGTTTCCTCGACGCTGGCCGCTTGTTCGCTGGTGGCCTGGCTCATCGATTGCGCCGTAGCGCTGACTTGCTCGGAGGCGCTGGCCAGGTTGTCGGCGGCATTGCGCACTTCGCCGATGATATGCGCCAGTTTGCCGACCATATTGCGCATGGCATTGAGCACCATACCGGTTTCATCTTTGGCGCCCGGTTCGATCT
Source organism: Pseudomonas rhodesiae (assembly GCF_007858255.1). GTDB lineage: Bacteria > Pseudomonadota > Gammaproteobacteria > Pseudomonadales > Pseudomonadaceae > Aquipseudomonas > Aquipseudomonas rhodesiae. Next base: position 51,337 of record NZ_VFEU01000013.1, read on the forward strand.
GTGCACTGAGGTTGCCTTCGGCCAATTGCTCGGCGGCGTTGGCAGCCAGCCTCAACGGACGGGAAATAATTCGCGCGATAAACAGCGCCAGGCCCAAGCCGATCAACAGGGCGGCGACCAAGGCCGCGATGATCGACAGACGCGAGCTTTCATACAACGCAGAACCCTTGTCACCGGCAGCAGTGGCGCCAGCATCATTGAGCTCGACCATTTTTTGCAGGCGCGCGGTCACTTCATCGAAGTGCGTCTTGGATTCGCCCCTGAGCAGCCCGCGCGCTTGGGTTTCCTGGTTCTCCCGGGACAGCTCAAGCAACTGTTTACTGGTGGCCAGGTACGCGGCCCATCCGGTTTTCACGCTATCCAGCAACTGTCGGTCTTCGTCATTCGACACCAGTTGTTCATAGGTGCCCATGCGTGTGTCGAACTGCTGGCGCGCCTCGGCGGCTTCGCGTTCGGCCAGGGCCTTTTCCTCGGCGACCTCGGTGGCGACATGACGGTTCTCTTTCAAGCGGTAGTTGGCCGCGAAGAAGCGCATACCGGCCGCCGCGCGCATTGACGGCATCCAATTGCCGCGGATGTCCTGGGCGGCTTGGTTGACCCCCCCCAATTGGAGGATAGCGAAGGCACCCATGGCCGCTGTGAGCGCCAGGACCACCAGGAACGAGCTGATCAGCTTGGTGGAAATTTTTAGATCGTAAAACCATTTCATCGCGGAACCTCCATGGAATTGCAAATACGTCAGCGAGCGACGACCAGTGGCGACTGTGGCGCCTGGGCTGTGCGAGCTTCCATTTGTACGAGTTGGTTGAGCAGGGCCGGCACATCCAGGATCAGGGCCACGGCCCCGCTGCCCAGAATGGTCGAGCCGCTGATTCCGCGCAGTGCGCCAAACAGCTTGCCCAAGGGTTTGATCACGGTCTGGAACTCACCGAGCAGGTCGTCCACCACCAGCCCGGCCTTGTGCTCGGCATAACGCACCACCACCACGTTCTGGCGCCGGGCGGCGGGGCCTTCGTGGTTGAAGTGGTCGCGCAGGTGAACCAATGGCAGCACCTCGCCGCGCAGGTCCAGATAGCCTTGTTCGCGGCTGGAGTCGCGCTGTGGTTCGTCCAGTTCGATGCATTCCTGAACCATGTCCAGGGGAATCACATAAGTGGCTTGGTCGATGCCGACCAGGAAGCCATTGATGATTGCCAGGGTCAGCGGCAGCCGAATGCGCACTACCGTGCCCTGGCCGGGGCGACTGTCCAGATCGACGGTGCCGCGCAGCAGCGTGATGTTGCGCTTGACCACGTCCATGCCAACGCCGCGCCCGGACAGGTTGGTCACCGCCTCGGCGGTGGAGAAGCCCGCTTCGAAAATCAGGTTGTAAATTTCCTGATCGGACAGCACCGCACCGCTGGCCACCAACCCGCGTTCCTGGGCTTTTTCCAGAATGCGTTCGCGGTTGAGCCCGGCGCCGTCGTCGGCGATTTCGATGACGATGCTGCCGGAGTCGTGATAGGCATTGAGGCTCAGATGGCCCTTGCTCGACTTGCCCGCCGCACGCCGCGCCTCGGCACTTTCGATACCGTGGTCCATGGCGTTGCGCAGCAGGTGCATCAGCGGATCGCCGATCTTCTCCACCACGGTCTTGTCCAGCTCGGTTTCGGCACCGCTGATCAGCAGGTCGATGTCCTTGCCCAACTCCTGGCTGACGTCGCGCACCACGCGGCGGAAGCGGTTGAAGGTATCGCCGATGGGGATCATGCGCAGATGCAGGGCGCCATCGAGGATTTCTTCCACCAGCCCCGACACCGTCGACGTGGCTTCATGCAGTGGGTCGTGGTTGCAGGAGCGCGCCAACAGGCTCGCGCCGGCGCTGGCGATCACTAACTCACCGACCAGGTTGATCAACTCATCGAGCTTGTCGGCGTTGACCCGTACATAGTTGCCATCTCGGGGTTTGGCCTCGCTGGCCGTCGCCACGCGCTGGGGCGCGGTGCTCCGGTGAGTGGGTTCGGCCTGGGTGACCAGCTCGGTGCCGGTGCTCGCCGGGTTGATGGGCGCTTCATCGACGGCCGTGATCTGCACCTCACACTCGTCGCGCACAAAGTCGAACACTTCGTTGAGGGTGGCGTGGCTGGCAGTGGAGCGCAGGTCGATCTCGAAGCCCAGGTAGCAGCTTTCCGGGTCAAAGTTCTCCAGCGCCGGGATGCTGTCGGTGAGGGTGTCGACCTGCACCATTTGCCCCAGGGTTTGGAGGTAGCGCAGGAACGACAGCGGGTCCATGCCATTGCGGTACACGTCCGCGCCGAAGCGCAGAGAAATATGCCACAGCACTTCGGCTGACTCGCCGTCGGCCGCCTTAGCGGTTACGGCGTCGGCGGTTGTGGCGTGAAGCGGGTGGTAGACACCCAGCGCCTCGCGCAAAGCCTCACCGCGCTGCAATGCGGCGGGTGTAAGGGCTTCACCACGACTGGCAACCACGTCGATCAGTTCGAGCATATGGTCGCCGCACTTGAGCAGCAGGGCGATCAAGTCGGCATCCACCGCGATATCGCCGTCGCGCAGGCGGTCCAGCACATCTTCGACGATATGCGTGAACCCCACGATCGGTGCCAGGCCGAACAGCCCGGCGGAGCCTTTGATGGTATGCGCGGCGCGGAATATCGCACCGATGGCGTCTTGATCGTCGGGTTCGTTCTCCAGTTGCAGCAGGGATTGCTCCATGGCCTGCAACAGTTCGCGGGCCTCCACGATGAAGGTCTGCTGTGCCTGATCGAGATTGATGCTCACCTGGACTTTCCTTGTCGATCAATGAACGGTGGCGCCGCCTACAACGCGGCGCCGCGACAGAGTTGCAGTGTTTGCGTGACGGCCTGGCTCTGGCCAGTCAGGCTCAGGGCGGTGCCGTTGATGCCGGCTTCGCGTTCTATCACCGCGAGCAGTTGCAGGCCGGCGCCATCCATCTCAGTGACCTGTGACAGGTCTAGCTCAAGGCGGGCCGCGGCGCCAACCTGCGGCAGCAGCGCGGCGGCCAGCTCGGCGACGGTGTAGATCGTCAGCTCGCCTTCAATGCCCACGCGGGCCGTGTCGTCAGTGGTTTCGTGGGTGATGGACATGCCAGCCTCCCCGGATCACGGCAGAATCAGCTTGGACACCGCCGCCAGCATCTGCGCCGGCTGGAACGGCTTGACCACCCACGCCTTGGCGCCCGCGGCCTGGCCTTCGGCCTTTTTCGATTCCTGGGACTCGGTGGTCAGCATGATGATCGGCGTGAACTTGTAGTTGGCCAGCTTCTTCACCTCTTTGACGAAGGTGATGCCGTCCATATTGGGCATATTCACGTCGCTGATGATCAGGTGCACTTTCTGCCCGTTGAGTTTGCCCAGGGCGTCCTTGCCATCGCTGGCCTCGATCACGTCGTAACCGGCGCTTTTCAAGGCAATACCGACCACTTGCCGCACGCTACTGGAGTCGTCGACCACTAATACACTTTTCGCCATGATGGGCTCCTAAAAGAAAGTGATGTCTTGGGAATTCTGCTGCGCGGCGTCGTTGCCATGGTGCGTGCGCCGCTGCTCGTCGGTGGCGTAGGTGGCCTCCATACTGGCCAGCCATTGTCGGGCGTCGATGCTCACGGCCTGGTCCGGCGCTTGCCTGGCCTGACGCAAGTGATCGTGCAAGGCATTCATGTTGTCGCGCACATGGCTGAGAATCTGGCTGACCCGGTCCTGGAACTGCAGGTTGACCAGCACGTCGGTCATTTCGTCGCGGATGCCGTAGCTTTCCTGCTTGAGCAGGTCGGCGGACTCGGCCAGGCGCCCGGTGATGTTCTGGAAGCGCTCAAGCACCAGTTGGATGCTTTGCTCGGACGCACCGACGGAGTGGCTGTCCTGATCGGCGCTGGTGGAGGCGGCCTGCACCAGCTGGGTAATGGCGTTGTTGATAATGTCGACCTTGGCCGACATTTGCTGGCCGGTCTCGCTGGACTTGCTCGACAGGCTGCGCACCGCATCGGCCACCACCGCAAAACCGCGCCCGGCTTCACCGGCACGGGCCGCTTCGATTGCGGCATTCAGCGCCAGCAGGTTGGTCTGCGCGGCAATCGCGGCGACGTCGGCGGCCATGGTGCGTAATTCGCCGGTGTAGGCGGTAAGGCCGCGTACTTGCGCCAGGGTTTGGTCGCGGCTGGATTGGGTGGCCTTAAGTGAGTCGATCACCTGGCTCAATTCGCTGTCACTGCGCGCCAGCACCTTGAGCGCGCCGTCGGCGGCTTGCCCATCCAGTTCACCGGCTGCGTGCTGTGAAGCCTGGACGGTTTCCTGCAAGCGTGCGGCGATCCCAGTGAAACGATTCGCCAGGCTGACAATGGCTTCCTCGGTCTGCTGGCGTGAACTTTCCACCTGTTTGGCCCAGATCGGCATGGCGCCCAGCAACACCTCATCGAGTTGCGCCCGCGCCGCCTGGCTGTTGTGCGCTGCGTCGGCATCGGCCTGATTGGCCAATGCGCTCGATGTCGCGCGCCATAGGGCATCGCGCTGAGATTTCGCGCTCCAGGCGCAGGCCCCAAGACCGACCAGCACCAACGCCGCGCACGCAACGAGGTTGGCCGCGGAGGTTGACTGGACGAGGATCCAGATCACCGCAGGCACCACGGGAATGAAAGCGAACCAACGAAAACGCGGATGACCGGTAAGGGAAGTGCGGCTGGATGGAGGCGGGGTCATAGTTCGATCCTTGAACAGTACTGCGGATATATAAACAACATAGGGGTTATCTGCCCTATGTGCCGCAACTTTAGACACGCTAGTGTGCCTTCCGTCTGGTTTATTACCAGCAGGTGACCGACGATCATGTCTAAATGCCACTATTGCGAACTGTAGCCTAAAGTTAGGCATTTTGGCTGCTTCAACGGCGAGGTTATTCAATCAGCTTGGCTTTATGATGAGCTAACGTTCATGCAACACCCTCTGATGACTCGCTGGATACGCCCCGATGAGAGACCTGCCGCCCACCGCGACACTTCGCGCTTTTGAAGTCGCTACCCGCCACCCGACCTTTACTGCCGCCGCCCACGAACTGCATGTGACTCAAAGCGCTGTCAGTCACCAGCTCAAGCATCTTGAGGCGCTGTGGGGCGTGCAGTTGTTCGAGCGTGGCAAGGCGCTGCGCCTGACAGCGGCGGGCGCTACCCTGGCGCCGATCGTGCGCGAGTTTTTTTTGAGCCTGGAGGCGACGCTCAACGACCTGCGCGAGCAGAAGGGCAGGGTTCGGCTCAGCGTCAGCACCACCTATTCCTTTGCGCTGAAATGGCTGTTGCCACGCCTGCCGAACATCTCTCGCCTGCACCCCGAGCTGCTGGTGTCGTTGGACACCACGGATGCCATTATTCATTTCTCCAACGCCCAGGCAGACGTCGCGATCAGGCTGGGCAAGGGCAGTTACCCTGGCCTGTATTCGGAGTTCTTGTTCGGGGAACAGGTATTTCCCGTGGCCAGTCCCGAATTGCTGCGCCGCGTCGGGACACCGCTGAGCCCCACCGAGTTGTTGCATTTTCCGCTGTTGGCCCGTGATGGCGCAGAACTAGCGCCCAAATGGGAGGCGTGGTTCGAGGCGTTGGGGCTGGTGTATCTGCCGCTCAGGGAAAGTGTCAGATTCGGCGATACCAACATGACGGTCGAGGCGGCATTGCTCGGCCAAGGCGTGGCATTGGTGCGCAGCGGGCATGTCGAGAAGGAAATCAGCGACGGCCGTCTGGTGCGGCTATTCGACGTGCATTTCCCATCGCCGCTGGCTTATTACTTCGTGTGCCCCAAAGGCGTCGAAACGCTGCCGCACATCGTCAGCCTTCGCCAATGGTTACTGAGTGAGGCGCTGAAAGTGCGGGACGTGAAGGCGCCCATGATGAGTGTTCATTCATGCCTCGATGAGGAGACTTCGCTGTAGTCCCGACACCGGCGTAAATAGAATGAGGCATGCCTATTCATCTGGTCTGCCTCGTCCTTTTCGCCGCGCTCCTGCATGCCAGCTGGAATGCACTGCTGCGCAGCGGTGCCGATCGCCTGTGGTCCATGACGGTGATGTGCATGGCCATCGCTATCACCTGCGCGGTCGCTGCGGTGTTTATGCTGCCGCCTGCAGTTGAAAGTTGGCGCTATGCGCTGCTGTCGGGGCTGCTGCATGTGGGCTACAACTTGTTCCTGGTGCGCAGTTACCGGGTCGGCGACCTGGGGCAGATCTATCCGATTTCCCGTGGTTCTTCGCCGGTGCTGATCACCCTGGGGGCCGCCGTTTTTGCCGGGGAAACCATCGCTCCTGGCCAGTTGCTCGGTATTGCGTTGGTTTCGGGTGGGATTATTTCGCTGGCGTTCAGAGGGCGCCGGCTTTCGGTCCCCAGCCTGCCCTATGCCCTGGGCACAGGCTGCTTTATCGCCGCCTACAGTGTTGTCGATGGCATCGGCGCCAGGCTCTCCGGCGCGCCAATGGCCTACACCGTCTGGATGAGCGCCCTCTGGGGCGTGCTGATGCCCATGGTTTACATCGCTCTGCGCGATACCCGCAGCCTGTTCCGCGCGCGGCCCGGCACCCTGACGGCGGTGCTCGGCGGGCTGGTCTCTTTGCTTGCCTATGCCATGGTCATCTACGCCATGAATGAAGCGCCCTTGGGCGCAGTGTCCGCATTGCGCGAAACCAGCGTGTTGTTCGCGGCATTGATTGGCTACGGATTCCTCGGCGAGGCGCTGACTGCGCGCCGCATTCTGGCGTGCGCGGTGATCGCCTGCGGCGCCATCATCCTCGGCTGACTCGGCCAATCACCTAGAGAGGGATTCACCATGACCACTGTTTCGCAGGCCCCTTTGATCCTGATAACCGGCGGCAGTCGCGGGGTAGGTGCCGCCACCGCCCGACTGGCGGCCCAACGAGGGTATGACGTGGCCATCAGCTACGTCAGCAACGAGTCCGCGGCGCAGGCGGTGGTTGCGGATGTGCAGTTATTGGGACGGAAGGCCTTGGCCATGCGCGCCGACAGTGCGGATCCGCGCCAGGTGGCCGATCTATTCGCGGCCATCGACCGTGAGTTCGGGCGCATCGACGTCCTGGTCAATAACGCCGGGGTACTGGCGCTACAATCACGGGTGGAGGCTCTCGACTTCGAGCGGATGCAGCGCATTTTCGCAGTCAATGCCATCGGGCCGATACTCTGTGCCCAACAGGCGGTACGGCGCATGTCCTATCGTCATAATGGCGCTGGTGGGGTGGTCATTAATGTCTCTTCGGCATCGGCCCGACTTGGCAGCCCCAATGAATACGTGGACTATGCGGCCTCCAAGGGCGCCCTCGAAACGTTCACCATCGGGCTGGCTAAAGAGGTGGCGCGGGAAGGCATACGCGTCAACGGTATTCGCCCCGGGCATATCTACACCGACATGCACGCCAGTGGCGGTGAGCCTGGGCGGGTCGATCGCGTCAAAGACTCGATCCCCATGGGGCGGGGCGGCCAGCCGGAAGAAGTGGCACGGGCGATTCTATGGCTGGCGGGCGCGGAGGCGTCGTTCGTAACCGGCACCTTTCTCGATGTGACCGGGGGTAAATAAAGCAGGGCGCGGCGCTGGCGCGGAGTCCAGTAAGCGGCTGCTCATCACCTGTTGAAGGAACCGTCTCGCTCACGGCTGTGTCCATGTGCTGTCGCCACCGATCAGCACTGGCCCCGAGACATTTAGCCGTTATGGAGCAAATGCGCGCGCATGCTTGAACACCTCGACCTTAATTACCTGCTGGCCACCTATGGTTACTGGGCCGTTTTTATCGGCTGCCTACTGGAAGGCGAAACGATTCTGATACTGGGAGGCGTGGCGGCGCATCAGCAGGTGCTCAAGTTGCTGCCCGTGATCGCCTACGCCAGTCTCGCCGGCATGTTGGGGGACCAATTGCTGTTCTGGGCGGGGCGCTATTTCGGCGACCGTTTGTTGCCGCGCTTACATAAAAAACAAGCGGCCATCGACAAGATCACAACGTTGATCCATCGGCACCCCACGGTGTCGATTTTTTCGGTGCGCTTTCTCTATGGCATGCGTTTGTTGGGGCCGATGGTGATCGGCGCGAGCAGGATTTCACCGCTTAAGTTTGCCTGCATCAATGCCATTGGCGCGCTGGTCTGGGCCACGCTGTTTGCCAGTGCGGGGTATTGGGCTGGGGAGTTTTTGCAACGCGTCTTGGGCGACTTGAAACCTTATCGACTGCCTATTGCACTAGGCGTCGTCGGCGTGGTGGTGGCTGTGGGGCTGATACGCCATTACCGATCCAAACGCAGGCAACCCTGACTCGCGGCTCCTAGGGTGAAGCCAATCCAGTCATTACTGGCATAATGCCGTTTTCCCGTTCAACCGGATGCATGGACGCTATGTTAAAGACCCTGACGCTTCTGGTGCTGTTGAGCACCATCATGGGCTGTAAAAGCCTGACCCGACCCGCCGATTACGACTCATCGATGACTGGCTTTCGCTGCATGTGGATTGCCGGCCAGAAACCGTTTGAGCGCGACAACCTGCGCTATATCGAGCGCTACGCCGAGTATGGCAACGCCACGTGCATGGCCATACTCGGCAAGCTGTATCAGGAGGGTGGCTATGGGGTCGATCAAGACTTTCGCGAGGCCCACGCCTTGTTCGTCGAAGCCGCCAAGTTAGACCCGGCTGTCAATGTGCTGCTCGGGCAGATGGCCGAGCGCGGCGAAGGTGAGCCGGTGGATTACGCCAGGGCGCGTACGTTCTACCGTCTTTCCGGTAAGAACGCTGCGCTACCGTTGGGGCGTTTGATGGAGGAGGGCAAAGGAGGGCCGCAGGATCTGCCTGGCGCCCTGGCCTTATATCTGGAGGCCTCCGAACGCTGTGGCGATGAGGCTTGGCTTGCGATGAACCGTTTGCGTAAAGCCGGCCAGCCGCTCACTGAGGTTCAGGCCAAACGTTATCAGCAGATGTGGCTGAGCAGCTTTGTCAATTTACAAAAGCGGCGGATGGCAGTGGGTGAAGTGTTAGAGGCCGTTGACGCCACCGGCGAGGCCAAGCGCGTCACGCTGTCCTACCGCTTCAAGTCAGACAGTGGCGCCCCTCAGGTGACAATGGTCGAGCCCTCGGGGGATGCCAATGTGGATCAGTGGGTCATGAGGGCCGCCGCGCGGGTGACCATGGGCGAATCCGCGCCCTTGACGGACAGTTCGGGGGAGCTGGAAATCAAGGCGCCGCTGCTTTTTACGGTGCAGGACCCGCAGCACAAGCCTTACCGGAATTGGCTATGCGGTCGTAAACCCTGCAGTTGATCGTCCAGCGTTGACCAAGAGCATGCTCAGGGTTTGTTGCGTCGGCAGCGCTCCGAGCAATAACGCACCTCGTCCCAGCAACGCGCCCACTTCTTTCTCCAGGTGAAAGGCAGGCCACATGTCACGCAGGTCTTGACTGGTAGATCACTCTTTTTCATGGCTCTTAGGGCTGTGGGATAAGCAAATAAATGAACTATGGCAGCGTAACGCTTTTCCATGTTTAAACAACTTTGCTATTGCCGGCTCACGCCGGCTGAATCCACAGTGCAACCCGCCCGTAGAGCCGCCCATGACTGATTCCAGCCTCAGCAACGCTTCGCCTTCCAAGCCGTCACTGCGCCGCGCCGTTACCGGATCGATGCTGTTTTTGTTCATCCTTGGCGATGTGCTGGGCGCCGGTGTCTATGCGTTGGCTGGCACCATCGCCGGGCAAGTGGGCGGGGCGATCTGGGTGCCGCTGCTGGTGGCGTTGTTCTTTGCCATGCTCACCGCCGGCTCGTACGCGGAACTGGTAACCAAATACCCCCACGCCGGCGCCGCGTCGGTGTTCGCTGAGAAGGCGTTCAAGTCGCCGCTGGTTTCGTTTCTGGTGGGCTTCAGTATGCTCGCGGCCGCGGTCACCAGTGCGGCGGGGCTGTCCCTGGCGTTTACCGGCGACTATCTGGCGGCGTTTTTTGAGGTGCCACCGACCTTGGCGGCCTTGGTGTTCCTGGCGGTGATCGCATTGCTCAATGCGCGTGGTATCAAAGAGTCCCTGGGCGCCAATATGGTTATGACCTGCATTGAGTTGTCCGGGTTGTTGCTCGTGGTCATCGCTGCGGCCTGGTGTTTCCAGGCCGGTGAGGCGAACCTGGGGCGCGCCGTAGAATTCAAGCCTGGCGTGAACCCAATGCTCGCGGTATTGGGGGCGGCATTGTTGGCGTTCTATTCGTTTGTCGGCTTTGAGACCTCGGCCAACCTGGCGGAAGAAATCCGTAACGTGCGCACCGTGTATCCGCGCGCGCTGTTCGCCGCATTGGTCACCGCCGGTATCGTGTACATGGCGGTCGGGGTCGCTGCCTCCGTGGTGTTGCCGACGGACCGACTGATGGCTACCTCAGCGCCGCTGCTGGAAGTAGTGCGGGCTTCGGGCCTGAACATTCCACCCCAGTTATTCGCCTTTATTGCCTTGGTGGCGGTGGCCAACGGCGCACTGCTGACGATGATCATGGCCAGCCGCCTGGCGTACGGCATGGCTCGCATGGGGTTGTTGCCGGCGCCATTGTCGCGGGTTCTGCCCAAACGCCGTACGCCGCTGGTGGCGATCGTGGCCACCAGCGGCGTGGCCATGGCGCTGACCGCAACCGGCACGCTTGCGGCCCTGGCCGAAACGGTGGTGCTGCTGCTGTTGTTTGTGTTCCTCAGCACTAATCTGGCTGTGCTGGTGCTACGTCGGGACCGCGTCGACAAGGACCACTTCCGCGTGCCGACCTGGGTGCCGATATTGGCGATAACCTCGTGCCTGGTTCTGCTCAGCCAGCAAAGCCTCGATACGTGGCTGCGCGGCGGTGCGCTGATGCTGCTGGGGGTTGTGCTATATGGCTGCAATCGCCTGGCCACACCCATTGCAGAACCGAGCTAATAGGGCGCTAAGCTGACGTCTCGGCCAACGCCGCATGCCATTGGGCATAGGGCGTATCGCTTACCTTCTTCTGGTTGAGATCCGCAGCACCGTCATCCCACCACACCGGGCCACGCTCACCCAGGCCCACCTTGGCTTTCTGCACTTGTGTGCGAGCAGCCTGCAACTGGCGCGGATCACCGGACGCCTTGGCGGCTTTGACCGCACGGCGCGCGGTCATCAGTTGATTGACCAGGCCCTGCCGAGTGTCTTCGGGCAGCGAGGGGTTGCTGCACCGCCACAGGGTACCTCTTACGACGAAATAGCGGCCATCGGGGGTAGTTGGGTACATCACCGGCATTGCTCCTAGAGGTTCAAGTACGCTGGATACGCTTGCGCGGTTTGGCACTGATTTGAACCCAGACCGGTGCATGGTCGCTGGCATGTTCTTCGTTGCGCACCCATGCATCGACGCCGGCGTTTTCAAGGCGTGGGGCCAACACCGGGTTCAGCAATAGATGATCGATACGCAAACCAGAATTTTTCTGCCAATGCTGACGGAAATAATCCCAGAACGTGTATACGCGCTCGTCTGGATACAGGTGCCGAAGCGAGTCGACCCAGCCTTGGTCCAGAAGCTTTTGGTAGCACGCGCGGCTCTCGGGCTGGAGGAGGGCATCCTTGAGCCACGAGCGGGTGTTGTAGATATCCAGATCGGTAGGCACCACGTTGTAATCTCCAGCCAGCACCACCGGGTGTTCACTGCTGTGTAAGGTTTGAGCGTGTTGAATCAACTGTTCGAACCATTGCAGTTTGTAATCGAACTTCGGCCCAGGCTGAGGGTTGCCGTTGGGCAGGTACAGGCAGCCGACGATTACCCCCAGCACCGCCGCTTCCAGATAGCGGGCCTGGGGATCATGTTCGGCCCCCGGTAACCCTCGATGGATCAACAGCGGCTCGGCATCGCGCGCCAGAATGGCGACTCCGTTCCACGCCGCCTGGCCATGGTGTACAGAGCCGTAACCTGCTTGCTCCAGCGCCTTGGCGGGGAAGGCGTTGTCCTGCGCTTTCAGCTCCTGCAGGCAGACAATGTCGGGCCGCTCTCGCTCCAGCCACTGCAACAGGTTCGGCAGGCGTGCGCCTATGCCATTGACATTGAACGTGGCGATCTTGAGGGATTGCATAGCTTGGCTCCTCAATCGATGAATTCAGTGCCGATGGGGTGTTTGGGTTGGATCAGCTATCTGAAATACCTGGCCCCGGCGCCACGCATCCGCCCCTGGCGCCACGGCGGGAGCCGGTATATCCGCGCGGTCTTTGCGCTTCTGTGCGCTGTCAATGCCGAACCGTTGATCGCGCTCGGCGACTTTTTGCGGGTCGGCCTGGCCGTCGGCGGTGAAGCCCATCATCAGTTGGGGCACGCCCAAGGGCAGGTCCTTATGCAGGTCGGTGTGCCATGTGTGCCAGGTCTTGCCGTAGGTGTGCACGAGCTTTTCCATCAGCGCATGCTCGGCCACCTCAGGGATACCGGGCGCCACGAGTTGGCCGGATTTCACCTCGTGCACATGGCTGTGCCACAGCGCCTGCTCGGCCTTGGGCAGGCCGGTGAACAAGCGCTCGCTGATGATGTATTCCACACCCATTAACTTGGCGTCCTTGCGATTGCCATCGTAGATCACGCACTGGATCACTTCGTCGTTGAGGATCGCGCAATAGTGATGGGCCTCCATTTGCGCTTTCATATCGCCGTTGTAGAAATGGAAACCGTCGAGGTAAGCGTTCAAGGCATCAATCGGAGGGCGCGATTGCAATAGCGCTGCGCCGGCGTCCAGGGTGCGTGTGGTCGGCGAGGGGGCATCGCCGGGTGCGACCACATTGGAGGCTGTATTGTCAGCCGCGCAAGCGCCGAGCAGCAGCGCCGCTGCGCTTGCACAAGCCGTTTTGAGTACGAGGAATGTACGTGTTGCAGCCATGGTTGAATCCCTTCCGCTGAGTCGAATGCTTCCCTATGGATAACCGTCGTGTCGAGAAAGTTTGTTATTTGTGCACTAAACACCGACGACAGGCACAACTCCACGCTGTTTTTTAAGTGCATGGAAACATCAACCGCTTATCAGGCTTGGATCAAATTTTTTGAACATACGTTGAGTGCCCATGGACAGACTACACATGGGCCGTTGCAGATAAAGCGCTTGTCCATGACTTATTCCTCTACTGCCGGGTAAACCATCATGAAAAAGCTATATGTGTGCCTGAGTGTGTGCAGTCTGTTCCTCCTGCAGGGTTGCTTCGATAACTCGGACAATGCCACCAAAGGTAATAGCAGCTCGACCAAGTCCTCCGTGCAAATGCAAGAAGGCAACGCGGATCAGCATAAGTAATAGCAAGGGACATCTGGGGACTGAGTGATCATCCGCCCGTCAGCCGGTGTTGCACGGCCATAGTTGAATGAAGGGATGGCGCGTGGTTGGCGCGCCCACCCAATGGCTCAGAGCGTGACACTGGCCATCGACACACAGCTGGTAATCGCCAGCCTCCGGTGTTCGCCCCAGCCGCAAGGGTTGCAAAGGCGGCAATGGGTGCCGGTAGTGCCAGCTGCCATTTTCCAGTCGTGCGTCGTCTGGAACCTCCATCCCCGCACCGTTACCGCGTACCCGCGCCTCTTCCAGGACTAGCCCTTGCTCGGTCACGCGGTAGTCTTCCTCCCAGCGGATCTTTTCAATGGTGTGATCCCAGGCCAGCGTGAAGTGTGAAACCGACAGCTGGGCCCACACCACGCTGGTCAGGCCCAGGCATACGCCGATCATGGTAGGGCGAGCTCTGCACGTCGGGACCGCCAGACATGCTGGAGTATCACCACTATCCCCAGCGCGAAGCCCAATTCATCGGTCAGCGGCAACGCCACCACCAGCAAGGCTCCAGCCGCCACACTCAGCAGTCGTTCCCACAGGGGCATCTTGCGCAGCAAATAACCGGTGGATGCCATGCCCCAGAGCCCGACTGCAAACAGGGTCTTGATCAGCATGTACGCAGTCATCCACAAATTATCGCCTTGCAACATCAACGCCGGGTTGTAGACCGCCATAAAGGGTATGACAAACCCCGCCAGGGCAATTCGCACCGCCCAGAGGCTGATCTTGAACCCAGTCTCTTTAGCGATCGGGGCCGCGGCAAAGCAGGCGAGGGCGACGGGGGGCGTCAGGTCGGCGAGGATGCCGAAATAAAACACAAACATGTGCGACACAATCAACGGTACGCCCAATTCTAAAAGGGCGGGGGCTGCAATCGAGCTGGTGATGATGTAGTTGGGTATGGTCGGAATACCCATGCCCAACACCAGGCAGGTGATCATCGTCAGGATCAGCGAAAGCAGTAGATTGTCTCGCCCGATCGCCAGGATATAGCCCGCAAACGTCGAGGCGACGCCCGTCAGTGAAACCACGCCGATAATGATCCCCACCAGGGCGCACGCGATGCCAACCGGTACAGCATGGCGTGCGCCTTCTACCAGGGCGTGCAGGCAGATGGTCAAGGTTTCGTGCCCGCCCTTGATGAGCCCGCAGCCCACCACCAGCACTGCAATCACGGCAAAGATCACACCGATGCCCAGTTGGAAAAAACCGGTGCAGAGGATGCCCAGCGCAATCCAGAACGCGCAGCGCAAGCCAAAGCTTTGTACTTTTAGAATAATTGCCGAGCCGAGAATCACGATGGCCGTGAGTGCCAGTCCGACCATGCCGGAAAACAACGGCGTACGCCCGGAAAACAATAAGTAGACCAATACCAGCAGGGGTATCAGCAGATACCAGTTCTCCGTCACTGCGCCCAGCGCACTGGGGCATTGATCCTTGGGCAGGCCCTGGAGATTGGAGCGCTTGGCTTCCAGGTGAACCATCCAGAAGATCGAAGCAAAGTACAAAATCGCGGGGATCAACGCTCCCTTGGCGATCTCCACGAACGGGACGTTGATGGTTTCGGCCATGATGAACGCGACGGCACCCATGACCGGCGGCATCAGTTGACTGCCCATGCTGGCGGTCGCTTCCACCCCGCCGGCAAAAGCTGCCCGGTAGCCGAAGCGCTTCATCAGAGGGATGGTGAATTGTCCAGTAGTCACCACGTTGGCGATGCCCGAGCCGGTTATCGTGCCCATCAGCGCCGATGAGGCCACGGCGACTTTGGCCGGCCCACCCAGTTTGTGGCCGAACAGGCCCATGGCAAAGTCGGTGAACAACTTGATCATGCCGGCCTGTTCAAGGAATGCGCCGAACAGGATAAACAGGAAGATATAGGTCGCCGAAACATAGGTGGGCGTGCCGTACAGCCCTTCGGTGCCAAAAGACAGCTGGTTGATGATTTGATCGAAACCATAACCTCGATGGGCCAGCTCCCTCGGTAGATGCTCGCCAAACAGGCCATAAGCCAGGAACAACCCGCAGATGATTGGCAGGGCAATGCCCATCACCCGTCGAGCGGCTTCGAACACCAGCAGCACCAGCACAATGCCGATCACCGTATCTGCGGTGGTCAGGTCCCCTGAGCGCTGGATCAGATCAGCCTCGTACCGCCATTGATAAAACGCGGTGGCAATGGCTGCGAGGCTGAGAATCCAGGCCAACGGTTGCCAGGGGCGCCGGTTGCCATAGGCCGGATAGCTCAGGTAGACCATCCACAATAAGAAACCGACGTGTATCGCGCGCAGTACCTGGCTTGAAAAGGGCGAAAAGGCTGCCGTGACGATCTGAAAGATCGAAAATAACAACGCGACGTAAAACAGCGTTTTTGGCCAGTCTCGCGGGATCGCAGAGATGCCGTGATGTTCTTCACTCATTACCTGCCTGCCTCACTGCATGGAAAAAGGGCGGAACGTTGGCGCAGCGATGCGCTGCGCCGAGCATCGCTCGTGGCTAGAGCGCGCCTTTTTCGGTGTAGTAGCGTTCGGCGCCCGGATGCAGCGCAATCGGCAGGTTCTTGGTGGCGTTTTCCAGGGTGATGTCCTTGGCTGCCGAATGAGCGTTGCCCAGACGCGAGAGGTTTTCGAACAACAACTTTGTCATCTGGTACGCCAACTCATCGGGCACGTCCGAGCGGGTCACCAGAATGTTGGTGATGGCAACCGTCGGCACTGGGTCAGGTTGGCCGTCATAGGTGTCGGCTGGAATCATCGCGCTGTGATAGGCCGCGTTGCCGATGTTCGCCACCACGTCCGCAGGGATGGCCACATAGTTCAGCGGCATCACCGATGACAAGTCACGGATGGCAGCCATACCCAGCCCGGAGGACTGTAGCGTGGCATCCAACTGCCGGTTCTTGATGAGCTCCACCGACTCGGCAAACGGCAGGTATTGCACCTTGCCCATATCTGCATAGGTCAGGCCCGCCGCCTTGAAAATCGCCCGTGCGTTCAACTCGGTCCCCGATTTCGGCGCGCCGACCGAGATGGTCTTGCCTTTAAGGTCCGCCAGTGTCTTGATCCCCGACTCTTTGCTGGCCACGATTTGAATGTAGTTGGGGTACGCGCCGGCAATAGCGCGCAACTTGGTCAGTGGTTTACTGAAGCCCGCTTCCTCGACGCCGTTCTTCGCATCCGCCACCGAGTCGCCCAACGCCAGCGCCAACTCGCCTCGACCCGATTGCAGCAGGTTCAGGTTCTCCACGGAGGCCTTGGTGGCCTGAACCGAAGTCTTCACGCCGGGGATGCCTTCGTTGTAGATCTGTGAGAGGCCGACCCCGATGGGGTAATACACCCCGCTGGTGCCGCCGGTCAGAACGTTGATGAATACAGGGGCTGCCTGTGTCGTGGTGGTCAGTGCCAGGGCTGCAGCAGTTGCCAACAGAATGAAGCGGTTCTTTACCAGCATGGGAATCTCTCCGGCTTGTTTTGTTTTTATTCAGAGCGACTCAACTGTAGTTGATTGATCACGGCAATGGCGACGGACGGTCATACTCTGTATCAGAATGACTGGCTGAGGCTGTCGAGGAGCGGTCAGGCGGGGGCCATGGTTAGCTGACTGCCGGTTGGACCTGACGGTTTAACCCGTTATTCTCGTTATTACATTTTATTGAGTCTCACAACGGGAATCCGCTCGGGTGATCAAACCGATATTGCTGATACGTCGCCGCTTTGCCTCTATCCGGTGGCGCACTCGAGTGACGCTCTGGGCCGCTGCTACCCTCGCCGGATTGCTGGTTGTGATGTTTGCCCGGCTGGCTGACCTGGCGCTGATGCAGTTCGCCCAACAGGCTGCCGAGCGGCCCTGGCTGCCGTTTATCTATACGCCGCTGATCGGCATGTTTGTGGTGTGGATGACCTCGCGATTTTTTGCAGGGGCCCAAGGCAGCGGCATTCCCCAGGTGATCGCGGCCACGCGGTTGGCGCACCAAGGCAAACCCGTGGATAAGTTGGTGTCGTTGCGTTTGGCTTTCGCCAAGATTGGCCTTGGAACTCTGGCCCTGACGGGAGGCTTTTCAGCCGGCCGTGAAGGCCCCTCGGTGCAAGTCGCCGCCTCAATCATGCATTGCTTTCACCGCTATCTGCCCAATGCACGAATCATTCGCGCTGAAGACCTTATCCTGGCGGGCGGCGCAGCGGGTATTGCCGCCGCCTTCAACACCCCCTTGGCGGGCGTGGCCTTTGCGGTGGAGGAACTGGGGCGCAAGTTGGAAACGCGCACCAGTGGGGTGTTGCTCAGCACTATTATTTTGTCGGGGATGGTCGCGATTGCCTTGCAGGGCAACTACAACTATTTCGGGCACTTCGACGTGCAAGAGGCCAATCTCGATATCGTTGTTCCGGTACTGGCGATAGGTATTGGCTGTGGCCTTATGGGCGGCTTGTTCAGTCGGATGCTCCTGTGGCCACAGCGTCATCGTCGTTTTGTCGTCTGGGAATGGCGCCGGCTGCATCCTGTCTGGTTCGCAGGGGGCTGCGGCTTGATCGTGGCGGTGCTTGGTTGGCTCAGTGGGGGGATGTCCTATGGCAGCGGTTACGGGATCACCTCCCAAATCATCGTTTCCGATGTTGGTTTACCCTGGCACGCGCCTATTACGCGTTTTCTTGCGACCGTAGTGACTTACTTTTCCGGCATCCCTGGCGGTATTTTTGCCCCCTCTTTGGCGGTAGGCGCCGCTGTCGGGGCCAATGTCGCCGACTACTTCGCCTTGGCGGCACAGCCCATCATTGCATTGTGCATGGTGGGGTTTCTGGCAGCGGTCACGCAGTCGCCGATCACCTCTGCAATCATCGTCATGGAGATGATCGACAGCCATGGCATGGTCATCAGTCTGATGGCGGTCGCGCTGATTGCCAAAGCGGTCAGCGCCAGGATGGGGCCCGAACTGTATCAGCAACTGGCACGTGGCTTTTTGCAATCGGAGAGCAGTGGCGCCGCTGCGCAAAAAGCCAGTTCGTAGAGGGGCTCAGTACAGCAGCGGTCGCGCCGCTGCCTGAGTTTGTGCCGGTCCTCGTCCAGTCCAAGCGCAATGGTCGCGCGCTTGCGCAGCCATTCTGCGTGCTGGGTACGGGCAGCACTGAACATCGCCGGGTTTATCTGCGCCAGGCTTACAAGGGCCTTCATGAGGCGCAGATCGACTTCCAACAGGCCCGCGCCATCCCCGGCTAGCCATACAACCGCTGCTCAATCTCTTCGAGCGTGCTGCCGCGTGTCTCCGGGACCCATACCGCGACGAAGGTCAGGGACAGCAGCCCTGCGCCCACGAATACAAAGAAGGTTTGGCCGATCCCGAGCGTTGCCACCAGAGATGGAAAGAACATGCCTATCATCACGTTGGTCAACCAGAACGCAGCGATCGCCATACCCATACATCCGCCGCGGATGCGCATGGGGAAAATCTCTGCCAAAAGTACCCAAAAGGCAGGCCCGATCAGCCCTTGCATGCAGGCCAGGAACATCGCCATGGCTGCGAGGATAAGCATGGCGCGGGTCACGGAGGGGTCGACAAAAACTGAAACCAGGCCAATCAACAGTAAAGACAATGTGGTGCCGGTGAAACCGAGCAGCATCATGGGGCGACGGCCCACGCGGTCCAGCAGAGCAATGCCCACGAACGTTGCGCCAATCGAGATGATGCCGTTTACGACGTTGGCGATCAGTGCACTCCGCTGTTCCAGGCCGGCTTCCGTAAGGATCTGGGTGCCGAAGTACATGATCGAATTGACGCCGGTCAGTTGCGATGTCACCGCAATACCGATGCCAATCAAAAATATGCGTCGCGCGCCTTTCTGAGACAGGTCGCGCCAGCCACCTTTCTTGATGAATCGTTCGTTGCTGATCTGCTGGGTGATGGCCTCCATTTCAGCCTTGGCATAGTACTCTTCCCGTACCAGTTTCAGGATTTCCAGGCCCTCTCTGAAGCGGCCTTTGGTTGCCAGCCAGCGCGGGCTTTCGGGCATGTAGAGCATTCCCAACCAGAGTGCTACGGCTGGCAGCGTGGCCAAGGCAAGCATCCAGCGCCAAACACCATCGAGATCGCCGAACACATTGCCCAGGGTGGCGTTGGTGGTGAAAGCCAGGAATTGCCCGGTGACGATCATCAATTCGTTACGGGTAATGATGCGCCCGCGAATGCTGGACGGAGCCATCTCTGCGAGGTATGCCGGCACCACCACCGATGCGCCGCCCACCGCTAACCCCAGGGTAAAGCGGGCGGCCACCATGAAATTGAGCGTGGGCGCCAGGGCACACGCCAATGCGCCAAGAAAAAACAGCACGGCGAGGAACAAAATGATACGGCGCCGGCCCTTGAGGTCCGATAAGCGACCGCTGCACAGCGCCCCCAGCATGGCGCCGATCAACAAGGCACTGGCGACCAAGCCTTCGGTAAAAGGCGTCAGCCCCAGGTCATCTTTCATGTAGAGCAGGGCGCCATTGATGACGCCGGTATCGAAGCCGAACAGCAGGCCGCCAAACGTGGCGATCCATGTCACTTTTTGCAGGTAACGCTGTGCCTGGCGTTTTTGAGGGCTTGCATAGGCGACTGAAGTGTCCGCCGTATTTCCGTAGGAATTAATTGTCATTGTGATATTCCTGACTGAAACTCATTGGGGTGCTCACTCGCCGTTGCGGTGAGCGATCGAATAGGGAATTACATGGGTTTTCTCGCGCTGCGATTCAGATGGACTGGGGTTTGAAGTCGCTGGCGGCAACTGGCATGACGCTCTTGAGCAGTCTTACGGACTTTTCCAAACCCTCGAGGCTGTTGAGCAAAACGTCCTCATGCTCGATCGATAGCCAGCCATCGTAGCCAGCCATTTTCAGGCGATAGCAGAACTGCCTCCACCATTGCTCGCCGTGGCCGAACCCGAGCGTGATGTAGGACCAGCTACGGGATGAGATATCCATCAATGAGCCATTTTCCAAAAGTGAGTCCACGGCCTGGACCGGCGTGTTAAGCAAGGTATCTTTGGCATGCACATGGTAGATGGCGTCGCCCAGTGCCTCGGCGGCTACCAGCGGATCAGCGCCCATCCAGAACAGGTGAGAAGGGTCCAGGTTGGCGCCCAGCACCGGGCCGATTGCGTTGCGCAGCCTCAGCAGCGAACGGACGTTGTAGACACACTGGTTACCGTGCAATTCCAGAGCGATACGCTCCACACCATTTTCCTTGGCCAGATCGGCCATCTCGCTCCAGAAGGGCAGCAGGCGTTCTTCCCATTGGTAGCGCAGCATTGTCTGGGTTTCCGGAGGCCATGAGGCAACCACCCAGTTCGGCATGCTGTCGCCGGCCCGACCTTCCGGTAATCCAGACATGGTGCAGACAGTCTTGATGCCCAGTTCCCCGGCTACGCGTAGGGTGTCCCGCAGGCATTGGCCTTGTTCAGGTTGCGTGGGGTGCAGAGGGTTGCCGTTGGCGTTGAGGGAAATGATTTCCAGGTTGTGCTCCTGGAAGCTGCGTTTGAGTGCCTTGCGGTCGTCGGCACTGGCGAGCATCTGTGCAAGGTTAAAGTGTGGCGCGGTCGACCATCCGCCGGTGTTGATTTCCAGGCCCGATACTTCCAGGCGTTCAGCCTGCTTGAGCATCTCGCGCAGTGGCAGGTTACCGAGGCTATCGGTGACGAATCCCAGTTTCATGATGTAGCGCCCTCGTGCGGCTGATAGAAGGGGGGGGCTTGCAGCGTGGGCAAAACCACCCGGCGCCGCTGATTGAGTGCCTCGATGCCTGCTTGGGCGACCACGGCTGCGCAATAGCCATCCCAGGCATTCGCGGCAAAGGCAGGGAAAATGCCTGTATTGATAAATTCCACGAATGCTTTGTTTTGCAGGCGATAGGCGTCGGCGAAACGCGGCCGCCAATCGGCGGCATACTTTTCAAACCCCTGAAGACGGGTGTTGAAGCGAGCATGTACCGGTGTGGCCAGTTGCACGGAACCTTGCTCGCCCACCAGCTCGCCACGTACGTCGTACCCATAATGGGCGTTGTTGTTGATTTCGATGTTCACCAGTTGGCCTTCACGGGTTTCCAGCACCATGAATACCGGAGCACCGACGCCGTCCTTGGACGTGTGGGCGGGTTGGAACACTGAAATAGCCACGTATTCGGTGTCGAGCACGTGACGCGCCACATCGAATTCATGCGGCGCGGAGTTACTGATTGCCATTTGCCCGCTGAAGTTGGCGGGGGCTTCTACGTTGCGGTGGAAGTTGTGCATCATCACCGCCCGACCTATCACGCCGTCGCTCAAGGCGTTTTTCATTTCCCTGTACGAAGGATCAAACCGGCGCATGAAGCCCAGTTGCACGAAGTGGCGACCCTGGGACATCTCTCTGTCGATCACGGCCAGGCACTGGTCCGGGCTTTGAGACAGCGGCTTTTCACACAGTGCCGGTTTCCCGGCCTCGATGGCTGCCATGGTCAGGCCCGCATGAGTTTCGTCCGGGCTGGCGATGATAATTGCATCGACATCGGACCTTGAAAGCGTGAACAGCGGATCAGTGGATACGTCCGCGGCGCCGTAGCGGTCAGCGATAAGCTTGGCTCGTTCTGACGACGCATCGCACACCACATGCAAAGTGGCGCCCGGAAGGTCTTGGGCGATGATGCGGGCGTGGTCTTCCCCCATAATTCCGGCGCCGATAACGGCGATTCGTATGCTCATATTCAACTACCTATCAATGGGCGACAGTCATCAACGCAGCGTCGAACTCGCGCATGGGTTGATTGGGAAAGGAGATGGACGGTGGGGCAAAAGCGGCGCAGCCGTGGCGGTCGAAACCAACCGATGAGGCGAGTTATTCATGGGGGCGATCCTGACGGTTTGTTGTGTTTGTTATGCCGCGATTATTAGCACCGCAAAAGCAATCATCAAGGAGCACCAAAGGCGCTTTATGATGTGAATCACCTCAAATTCGAAAATGCGTTGATAGCCGTACTTGCGCTTGAACACACTGGCCAGGGCGGTGATATGGTGTAAAAAACATCAAAAAAGGGCGGGCTATAGATGACCACACAAACTTCGTCGCGCTTATGGAAGGGCCCCACGGTTCAACAGGTCGCCAAGGTGGCCCGGGTTGGGGCAGCGACCGTCGATCGTGTACTGAACAACCGCCCCGGCGTACGGGAAAACACCCGTCTGAAAGTGCTGGCGGCGCTGGATAAGCTAAAGAAAGATCTGGCTGACGGCATGGCAACGTTGCAGATCAAGCTATTTTGCGACTCGGGCGAAACCTTCAATGCTACGTTGGCCGACGCCGAGACGCTGGTGAATGCTTCGACCCCTGGCGTCGTCGTGCATGGCTACTATGTACCGACTAACCAGGTCGATCCCGCCTCTTTTGCGGATCAGGTTCAGGCCGAGGGCGTCTCGGCCGATGGTGTGATCGTCGTATCGCGCGAGCATCCGGCGATCAACCGAGCGATCCGCAAACTGCGCAGCCTCGGTATTCCCGTTGTGTGCCTGACCACCGATCTTCCTAACTCCGGGCGCAGTGCTTACGTGGGGAATGATCAATACGCCGCGGGCAGTGTCGCCGGGTTGCTGATAGGCAACGCACTACCTAAAGAACCGGCGAAGATCCTGCTGGTGACCAGCGTGCCGTTTCGCTGCCAGCAAGAGCGAGAGATGGGGTTTCGTAGGGTGCTGCGCTCCGAGTTTCCGTATCTGAAAATCGACGAACGAGTGATGTCCGACGATCGCCCTCAGACCACCACTGAACAATTGAAGCGTTATTTTTCCAAGCATGACCACCCGGCAGCCATCTACAACGTGGCCGGCGCCAACCGAGGCGTTGCTCAGGCGATAGAGACGCTTGCGACTGAGGATCGGCCTTTTTTCGTCGGTCATGAGCTTACGGTTCATACGCGAGCACTGCTGGAGGCCGGCGTCATGGATTACGTGATCTCCCATGATTTCGTCGGCGAGACGGCCGCCGCGGTGCGTTGGATACGCGGCGCGATTGAAGGCGCGGCGACAACGCCACCTTCGACACAAATCTTGATTCACACTCGATATAACTGTGGTCCTTGAGTGCGCTGTTAGCCTTCGGCCGCGCCGTCGAACGTCCCATTAGATCGAACAGCAGCCAGCTCGGGCCCTGTGGGCGCGTAGGGATTTTCCTACTGTGTAACTGCAATCCTTAGGTGTAAATCAGGATGCTCTGATAGTTCCGTCGCCATTACTTGGCCATCATCTCTTCAGATCAACAAAACCGGGCATCCCAAGGGCGGATGTCGCGCGCCGGGTCCCGCCGGATCCGCACTGAACTGGAGAGATGAAGGTGAAAGGACAGGTAATTTCCTCCCCCCTGATCTTGATGCTACTGCCGGCAGGTTTGACCGCAGTGCTCGGTTGCGCCGCGATTGTGATCAACGCGGACTTCACCCTACGCAGTGCGGTCAGTTGCGCTGGTGTGCTGTTGGGCTCGCTGTTCATGGGCCTGTGGAACAAGCGTTTAGTGGGCAGCCGTTCCCACGCCCGGCAAGACGATCAGCCAGGTCACCTGCCGCCGGCCATTTCAGCCTATGAAGGGCTGGGCGAGGTGTGCGCGCAGGTTCTGCCGATCTGGAGTCACCAGATCGAAGCGGCGCGCATCCTCAGCGAGGAGTCGATCCTCAAGCTGAGCAACCGCTTTGCGACGTTGTCGGGAGACATCAGTGCGTCCGCTTCCCAAGGCGCAGGCCAGAATTCGGGAACGCGGTTGCTGGAAATCCTGGAAGTGGGTCAGCGGGACCTGGATTCAATCATGGTTGCGCTGCGCGATGCGCTTTTGCGCAAGGAGTCGGAGCTCAAGGAGATCTTGCTCCTCTCTGATTTCACTTCGCAGTTGCAGGAAATGGCCAACTTTGTCGGTGATATTGCCCAACAGACCAATTTGCTGGCGCTCAACGCCGCTATTGAAGCCGCGCGGGCGGGGGATGCCGGACGCGGCTTCGCGGTGGTGGCGGATGAAGTGCGCAAGCTGTCCAGTTTGTCCGGGGAGACGGGGCAGAAAATCAGCGAAACGGTGAACACCGTCAATGCTGCCATCTCCCGCACCGTCGAGCTTTCCCGGCATCAGGCGCAGCAGGATTCCCACACCTTGGCTCAGTCAGAGCACCTGGTGTCCCAGGTGATCGAGCACTTCCGGCATAACGCCCAGGCCATCGTCGACACCAGCAGCAGTCTTCAGCAGCAAAGCGAAAGCGTTGCCACCGAGATCTCGGGGGTACTGGTTGCCCTGCAGTTCCAGGATCGGGTGGGCCAGATGCTTTCCCTGGTCAATAACGATCTTTGCAAGCTGCATGCGCATATCGCCGAACGCCAGCAACTGGCCCTCGCTGGCGCTGCGCCTGCGCCGATCATCGCCGATACCTGGCTTGAGCAATTGGCAAGCACCTACACGATGCCAGAACAGCACGCGATTCATCAC
Organism: Pseudomonas rhodesiae; assembly: GCF_007858255.1. Classification (GTDB taxonomy): domain Bacteria; phylum Pseudomonadota; class Gammaproteobacteria; order Pseudomonadales; family Pseudomonadaceae; genus Aquipseudomonas; species Aquipseudomonas rhodesiae. Next base: position 76,103 of record NZ_VFEU01000013.1, read on the forward strand.
GGCAAGCCTGTGGCGAGCAGTCCTTCATCCGAGATCACTTTTTTCTAGGGAGTTTCCCATGAGCAAAACCATCCTGATTGTCGATGACTCTGCCTCCATTCGCCAAGTGGTGAGCATCACCTTGAAGGGCGCCGGATACGAGGTCATCGAAGGTGTGGACGGCCGCGATGCCCTAACCAAGCTTGACGGTCGCAAGATCCACCTGATTGTCAGTGACGTGAACATGCCCAACATGGACGGCCTGAGTTTTATCAAAGCCGCCAAACTGCTGGCGCCCTACAAGTTCACGCCCGTGATCATGCTGACCACCGAAACCGGGGAGGCCATGAAACAACAGGGCCAAGCCGTCGGTGCCAAGGCTTGGATTATCAAGCCCTTCCAGCCGGCCCAGATGCTCGGTGCCGTCTCCAAACTGATCATGCCTTAGGCGCCCAGAGCCCCTGGAAAGGAGGTTGTCATGACAAATACCACGGCTTGTCTGCGTCGGATTCTGGTTCTCGAAGGGCCGCTGACCATATACACCGCCGCTGAGCGTAAAGACCTGTTGCTGGAGCTGTTTCCCTTGGCGCAGGAAGTGGAACTGGATCTGGGTGGGGTGGACGAAATCGACACCGCCGGGCTCCAGCTGTTGGTACTGATCAAGCAGGCGTCACTGCGCCACGGTTCCAGCCTGCTGCTGAGCAACCCCAGCACGGCGGTACTCGACGCACTGGACATGAGCGGGCTGTACAGCTTATTCGACGAGTCGGCCACGCCTCGTCACCAGAGAGGTTGAAACCATGAGTTCGCCCATGAATCTGGACGACGTGCTACAGACGTTCATCGCCGAAAGCCAGGAGCTATTGCTCTTGATGGAAGACGCGCTGCTGCAGATCGAACAGGCGCCGGATGATACCGACACCATCAACGCGTTGTTTCGCGTCGCCCACACCATCAAAGGTTCTGCCGGCCTGTTTGGCTTAACGCCGATCGTTGCCTTTACCCATGTGGCGGAAAGCGTCCTGGATCGGGTGCGCGGCAATGAACTGCGGGTGGACGAATCGCTGAGTGCGTTGTTCCTCGAAGTGCGGGACCACTTGTGCACGCTTATTGAGTTGCTTGCCAGCCACGGCGACCTGCACGGTATGACCGCAGAGCACGAGCAGCAGGGCGCGGCGTTGGTCGAGCGTCTCAACCGTTACCTGGACAACCGTCACGAACCGCAGACGTCCCTGGTGCAGATCGAACCGCCGCAATTGGCTTGCGCTACGCGTTGGCATCTGTCCCTTCGCCTGTGTCCCGACGCTTTGCGTAACGGTATGGATCCGCTGTCGTTGCTGCGCTACCTCAACAGCTTCGGGAAAATCAGTGCCGTGGTGTGCATTACCGAGGGGCTGCCGGATATCGCGGCGATGGATCCGGAAACCTGTTACCTGGGGTTTGAACTGGGGTTTGTCAGTGACGCCGGCCAGGCCACCATTGAAGGGGCCTTCGACTTTGTTCGTGAGGGCAGCCAGATCTGCGTGTTGCCGTGCGACGTCGACTTAACCGGTCTACGGGCGTTGATCGGCCGTCTCGAAGCCGAGCCCGATGCCATGGTCGAGGCCTTTATTGCGTGTGGTTCGGTGACTCGTGAGCAATGGCTGGCCGGTTCGTCTTCTGGCGCGCCGACGACCGTTGCAGCGGCCTCCGTGGTGCCGGACCTGGCGGCTCGCGATGACGTGACCAAAAACCGTGGGGCGAAAGAGCCGCGTTCGGCCGAAGGCAATCTGATTCGTGTCGATGCCGGCAAGCTGGATCAACTGATCAACCTGGTGGGCGAGCTGATCATCGCCGGCGCCGGCGCCAATCTGGGGGCCATCCAAAGCGGCATCGGCGAGCTGATCGAAGCGACAAGTTCGCTCTCGCGTCTTGTCGAGGAGGTGCGCGACTGCGCCCTGACCCTGCGAATGGTGCAGATCGGTGGCACGTTCAATCGCTTCCAGCGGGTGGTGCGCGATGTCTCCAAAGAACTGGGCAAGGACATTGCCCTGCAGGTCCTTGGCGCTGAGACCGAGCTGGACAAGACGGTGGTCGAGCGCATCGGCGATCCCCTGACCCACCTGGTGCGCAACGCCATGGACCACGGCATCGAAGCCGCCCAACTGCGTCGTGAACGCGGCAAGCCGGAGCAGGGGACGGTTCGCCTCAATGCCTATCACGAGGCCAATAGCATCGTTATTGAAGTCAGCGACGACGGTGGAGGCCTGAACAAGCAACGCATCCTGGCCAAGGCGATAGAGCGCGGCCTGGTAGCCGAAGGGCAACCGTTGGCTGACGGCGAGATTCTCAACCTGATTTTCGAACCCGGTTTCTCCACGGCCGACCAGGTCAGCAACCTGTCCGGGCGCGGCGTGGGGATGGATGTCGTCAAACGGAACATCGTCGCCCTGCGAGGCTCGGTCAGCCTGGAAAGCGAGGAGGGCGTGGGCACCACGGTGCGTATCCGCCTGCCGCTGACGCTGGCCATCATCGATGGCTTTTTGATCGGGGTCGGCAATGCCTCCTATGTCGTGCCGCTGGACCTGGTCGAGGAGTGCATCGAACTGTCGAGCGACGACTACGGCAATCAAGAATTCCTCGACCTGCGGGGCGCGGTGCTTCCCGTTTTGCGCCTGCGCGAGATGTTCGCCATCGATGGGGCTAACCCCGGCCGTGAGAACGTCGTGGTGGTGCATTACGCGGGGATGCGGGTGGGCCTGGTCGTCGACCAATTGCTGGGTGAGTTCCAGACGGTGATCAAGCCGTTGGGCAAGATTTTCGGTACAGCCCATGGACTGGGCGGCTTCACCATCCTGGGGAGCGGAGCAGTCGCGTTGATCCTGGATATACCCAAACTACTCGGGCAAGTCGCCAGCCAGCAGAAGCACGGTACGACCCTCAGCCCTGAATTGACTCAATAGTGTTTCCACGGAGTACAGCATCATGACCGTCAAAAAAAATATCTCGCTGCTGGTCGCCTCAGCTCTGTTGGGGATCTTGATCCTGGTCAGTCTCAGTCTTTATCTGATGGGTGGGGTCAGGAGCGCCGCCAGCTATGCGCAATTCAATACCGTGCCCAGCCTGCAATTGCTGGATCAGGTGGCCCTGACCCTTGCAGATAACCACAGCCGGCAATGGCAGAGCCTGTCCGCACCTGCCGGTAGCCCCCAGCAAAATGACAAGGACTCGGTGCTCCAGGCCCTTGATCGCTACCAGAAAGAGTTCATCTCCGACGATCGTGATGCAACGCTGCTCAGCGCCTTGCGCAGCACAGTCAACGAATACAACCGGGGAGTGGAGCGTTTCGACAATGCTCTGCGCAGTGCTGCGCCTGAGGCCCGCACTGCGCTGCTCGACCTGGACGTGACACGGGAAAAGGTCACCTCGGCCTTGAGTGATATCCGCCAGCACAACCTGGACCTGGGAAGTAAAAAAGCAGCGGTCGCGGCGTCGACCGAACAGACGGCGATCTACAGCATTGCCTTGGTTGGCGGCACCACTTTGGTGGTGATCGGCTTGATCGGCTTCTTCCTGGCACGCCGGCTGTTGCACACTTTGGGCGGCGAGCCCGACGATGTGCGCCTGTTGGCCGAGCGCTTCGTGGCTGGTCAGCTGGATGTGCAAGGCAGCGGCAATGGCGTTGAGCGATCCGGACTGATGGGTTCCATGGACCGCCTGAGCGGGACCTTGAATCAGTTGATCAGCGATATGAACCATATGTCCGCAGAGCACGACAAAGGCGACATCGACGTGCAAATCAATGCGGCAAACTTCGCTGGCAGCTATGGGCTGATGGCCCAAGGCATCAACGCTATGGTCAATGGTCATATCAGCGTCAAGAAGCAAGCCATGGCCTGCATCAAATCGATCAGCGAGGGCGATCTGCAAGCGCCGCTGCAGGCGTTCCCTGGCAAGAAGGCTTTCATAAACGACACCGTCGAGCAGCTTCGCAGCACCATCATGGCGTTGATCGAAGAGATGCGTCACATGTCGGACGAGCATGAGAAAGGCGACATCGATGTGCATATCGACGTGCAGCGATTCCACGGCTCGTACCGTCAGATCGCCCAAGGCATCAACGACATGGTCGATGGCCACATCAGCGTGAAAAAGCAGGCCATGGCGTGCATACGTTCTTTCGGTGAAGGCGACCTGTCGGCGCCCCTGGCGCAGTTCCCCGGCAAAAAAGCCTTTATCAACGACAACATCGAGCAACTGCGCCGCAACATCCAGGCGCTGATCGAAGACACCCAAATGCTCAGCGAGAATGCCGTGGTCGGCCGCCTCGATACCCGTGCGGACAGTACTCGCCATCAAGGGGACTTCCGCCGCATCGTCGCAGGGATCAATAGCACGCTGGACTCGATCGTGGCGCCACTCAGCGAGGCGATGGAGGTCATGGTGGCTCTGTCCGGTGGTGACCTGACCCGCAGCGTCAAAGGCGAATACCAAGGCAGCCTGCAAGACCTGAAGAACGCAGTCAACGAAACGGTGACCAAGCTCTCGCAGATCATCGGCGAGGTGCGCAGTTCTGCCGACTCGCTGTCCAGCGCCTCGGAAGAGATTTCCGCCACGGCCCAGAGCATCAGTCAGTCGGCTTCGATTCAGGCGACGTCGGTTGAAGAAACCTCGGCGTCCATGGAGCAAATGTCGGCGTCGATTTCGCAAAACACCGAGAACGCCAAGGTGACCGATGGCATGGCCGGCAAGGCGAGCAAAGAAGCCTGTGAGGGTGGGCAGGCCGTGAAGGATACCGTCTCGGCCATGAAAACCATCGCAGAGAAAATTGGCATCGTCGACTCGATTGCCTATCAGACGAACCTGCTCGCGCTCAACGCGGCCATCGAAGCGGCCCGTGCCGGTGAACATGGCAAGGGCTTCGCGGTCGTCGCCGCTGAGGTGCGCAAGCTCGCCGAACGTAGCCAGGTCGCGGCGCAGGAAATCGGGCATGTGGCCAAAAGCAGTGTTGCCTTGGCTGAACGGGCCGGCAACTTGTTGGATGAAATCGTGCCCTCGATCACCAAGACTTCCGATTTGGTCCAGGAGATTGCCGCTGCCTCCGAAGAGCAGTCCATCGGCTCCGAGCAGATCAATACCGCCATGTCGCAGATGAGCCAGATCACCCAGCAAAACGCCTCGGCGTCTGAAGAGCTGGCCGCTACCGCCGAAGAAATGAGCAGCCAGGCCGAACAGTTGCAGGCGTTGATGGGCTTTTTCACCCTGCAGGGGCGGGCGGCGGTTTCTGCCGTACCCCGGGCCGCCGCATCCAGTCTGGGCAGCGTGCAAAGCAGTGAGCATGCTCAGGAAGGCGGTTTTATTCGCTTCGGGAGTTGAGACATGGACGCCGCCGTCTTGAGTCATCCCCAGCAGGCGCCGCAGCGTGCGTGTGACGGCCAATTCCTGCAGTTTCTGACGTTCGTGTCCGCCCGGGAGGTCTATGCAATCGATACCTTGTGTGTGCGCGAGATCATCGAATACGGCCAGGTGACCAGCGTACCGATGATGCCGGACTTTATCCGCGGGGTGATCAACCTGCGTGGTTCGGTGGTCCCGGTGATCGATCTGCAGGCGCGCTTTGGCAAGGGTGCCACGCTGCAAAGTAACAGGACCTGCGTCGTTATCCTGGAACTGATCCAGGAAGACGAATCCCACGTGCTGGGCATCGTCGTCGACTCGGTGAGCGAGGTGATCGAAATCGAGCTGGCCGACATCAAGGCCGCCCCAGCGATCGGAAACCGGATCCGTGAAGACTTCATTCGAGGGATGGTCAAGATCCGAGGGGCGTTCCTGACTGTGCTTCAGCTCGACCAGGTGCTGTGTGTTCGTGAGATCGCCAGCCAGTTGCATTGAGTCGTCGCGCCCCGGGGTGCGTACGTTGTCTTGTGTAGGGCCGCCGGATGCGGTGGGGCCCGAGGAGTGAACCATGTCCATATCCGCGTCGCGCTTGCCCGCCCCAGGAACGGCCGCCCCACAATACTTGACCTTCAGCGTGGGTCAGGAAATGTTTGCGGTAGGCACCCTGTGCGTTCGGGAGATTGTCGAATACGGCCCGATTACCCCATTGCCAATGGCGCCGCCGAAGGTGCGCGGCATCATCAATCTGCGCGGTGCGGCCATTCCGGTGCTGGATCTGGGGTTGTGTTTTGGCGGCGTCCAGACTTTGGCCAACCCACGTACCTGTATCGTTATGCTGGAGGTCCAAGGCAGCGGCGGCACAGGTCTGGTGGGTATCATCGTGGATGCCGTCAGCGAGGTACTTGAGATACCCGCCGAGCAGATCGAGCCGGCCCCGTCACTCCAGGGGCGTCTGAGCCCCGAATTCGTGGTGGGGATTGGCAAGCTCAGTGACCGCTTCGTCTTGTTACTCGATATCGAATACATGCTCGGAAGCGACGACTGGCCAGCGCTGCTTGCTTCGACCATCAACACGGACGGGTTGCAAGCATGAATACCATCCTCTCCGACACCGAGTTCCAGCAGTTTCGGTCAATGATTCATGAAATCGCCGGGATCAGCTTATCCGTCGCCAAGAAACAGCTGGTCAGTGGCCGCCTGGCCAAGCGTCTGCAGTTTTTCAACTTGACGACCTACGGCAGCTATTACCGTTTGCTGATGAAGGATCGGGCCGAGCTGCAAATAGCGGTGGACTTGTTGACCACCAACGAAACCTACTTTTTCCGCGAACCCAGGCATTTCGAGTTTCTGCGCGACGTGATTCTTCCCGGGCTTGGCGGTAATGGTCCGGTGCGCATTTGGAGTGGGGCCTGCTCCACCGGAGAAGAACCCTACACGCTGGCCATGGTGCTGGCCGACAGCCTGGGCACCCGGCCATGGGAAATCCTCGCTTCCGATATCAGTAGCCGGGTGTTGGAAAAGGCCCAAGGCGGACGCTACCCGCTGGACGGTATCCGCGGTATTCCCGAAGCATTGTTGAACAAGTACTGCTTGAGGGGCGTGGGCAGCAACAATGGCATTTTCATGGTCGACCGCGCGTTGGCGTCACGGATCACCTTCACTTCGATCAACTTGAATAATGCGTTGCCTTCGGTGGGGCAGTTCGACGTGATCTTCCTGCGTAACGTGATGATCTACTTTGACAACCAGACCAAGTCCGAGGTGGTGAAGCGCCTGAGCAAACACCTGAAGCCAGGCGGCTATTTCATCGTGAGCCATTCGGAAAGCCTGAATGGCATCAGCGATGAAGTGCAGTTGGTGAAACCCTCGATCTATCGCAAGCCGGCTGCTTGAGATGACGCGGGTGGTCGAATATTTCCTGCAACCCGGCGAGGTGGCGTTTGGAGGGCGCCAGATGCGCTTAGGTACGGTGCTCGGGTCCTGCGTTGCCCTGGTGTTTTGGCATCCGCAACGCTTGTTGGGCGGCATGTGTCATTTCATGTTGCCCAGTCGGGGGCGCCACATCGTCGGGCATTTGAACGGTCGTTACGCTACGGATGCGTTGATGTTGCTGTTCGAGTGCATTCATCAGGCGGGAGCCCGGCCCGAGCAGTTCGAGGTGAGTATTTTTGGCGGCGCTGACATGTTTCCCGGGGTCAAGCGCGGTGACGCTATCGGGATTGGCCAACAGAACGTCACTGCCGCCAGGCGCCTGATCCAGGACCATGGGTTGCAATGCCGGGTCTATCACGTCGGTGGCCGGGGGTACCGCCACTTGCTATTCGATGTGAGCACCGGACGCCTTCAACTCAATCACGCCGACTCGGTACGCAAAGTATTCGAATCGCCCAAGAGTAATGTCTGATGACGGATATCAAGGTGTTGATCGTGGATGATTCGGCCGTGGTGCGTCAGGTGCTGAGCGCCGTTCTGAACCAGGCCAGTGGAATCCAGGTGATCGATGTTGCCGTCGATCCGGTGTACGCCATGGAGAAGATGAGCAAACAATGGCCTGACGTCATTGTGCTGGACGTCGAGATGCCACGTATGGACGGCATTACCTTCCTGAAAAAACTGATGGCGCAAAAGCCTACGCCGGTGGTGATTTGTTCGACGCTGACAGAGAAGGGCGCCAAGACCACGTTGCAGGCATTGGCGGCCGGTGCAGTCAGTATCGTCACTAAGCCACAGTCCAGCCTGCGACAGTTCCTGACTGATAACGCGGATGAACTGGTCCAGGCCGTCAGGGCGGCGGCGAAGGCCAATATGCGGTGTGTAGCGGGCGCCAGGGCGCCTGTCGACGTACCGCCACGGTTGAGTGCCGACTCGATTCTGCCCCCTGCGTGCGTAGCGATGACCCGCGCGACTGAAAGCATCGTTGCCATCGGCACTTCCACTGGCGGCACCCTGGCTCTTGAACAGGTCCTACAAGGGTTGTCGCGGGCATGTCCAGGCATTGTTGTGGTGCAGCACATGCCGGAAAAATTTACCGCCGCCTTCGCCGAACGCCTCAATCACGTTTGCGAGATCGAGGTTCGCGAGGCGGCTCAAGGTGATCGCATCATTCCCGGGCGTGCGCTGATCGCACCGGGTGGCACGCATATGCTGGTCAAGCGCAGTGGCGCCCAATACCAGGTAGATATTGTGCAGGGGCCTCCTGTCAGCCGACATCGACCCTCGGTGGATGTACTGTTCCGTTCGGTCGCGCGCAGCGCAGGCAGCAATGCCTTGGGCATCATCATGACGGGCATGGGGGACGACGGCGCCCGTGGCCTCAAGGAAATGCGCGATGCCGGCGCCAGGACCTTGGGGCAGGATGAAAAGTCCTGCGTGGTGTATGGAATGCCGCGCGAGGCGTTCAAGCTGGGAGCGGTCGAGCGTGAGCTGCCCCTGGAGCAGATTGCTTGCGCCATCCTTGACGTTCGCGGCCATCAGCCCTGAGCCGCGGCGTCTTTAGACCAGCCCTTCATTCAAGGCGTACCGCACCAGGTCCGTACTGGTGGTAAAGCACATCTTTTCCATCAGCCGAGTCTTGTGTGTGCTGACGGTCTTGTTGCTGATCACCAGTTGCTCGGCGATCTGGTTCACGCTCAGCCCTTGGGCCAGCATGCGCAGAATCTGGAATTCACGCGAGGTCAGGCTCTGCGATGCGTTCTCGGACGTCACACCGCTGCTTTGCAGTGCGATTTGTTCGGCCAGTTGCGGGTCGAGGTAACGTGCGCCGGTGCTGACCTTGCGGATCGCCGCCAGCAGCGCTTCCGGGTCGCGGTCCTTGGTCATGTAGCCTGAGGCACCGGCGCGTAGGGCGCGCTGGGCGATGTGGGCTTCATTGTGCATGCTCAGGATCAGCATCGGCAGTTTGGGGTAATGGCCGTGGATACGGCCAATCAGGTCCTCGCCACTCGAACCCGGCATGGTCATGTCAAGCAAGAGCACATCGATATCGGTATGGCGCAACAACTCCAGGACCCGGGCCCCGTTCTCCGCTTCCGCCACCACGGAAATATCCTTGACCAGGGCGAACAACTGCTTGAGGCCTTCGCGCATGATTGTGTGATCGTCGGCCACCATTAAACGGATCATGAGTCTTGACTCCTTGAAGCGGGTACACGTAATTGGACACTTGTGCCGCTGCCCGGGGCGCTGCATACCGTGGTGGTTCCGCCCAAGGTCAGGCCCCGTTCGCGCATGCCCAGCAAGCCAAGGGTCTTGGATGATTGTTCACGCTGCTCGAAGCCCTTGCCGTTGTCAGTGATTTCCAGTGACCAGTCATGCTCGCTTTGCTCAAACCTGATATCGACCCGAGTGGCTTCGGCGTGTCTGGCAATATTGGTCAGCGACTCCTGGGCGATGCGAAATGCGGCGGTTGCGCTGGCATCGTCCAAGCTGACTTTTTGCGCAGGCACCAGCAGGTTGCAGTCGATGCCCCATTGCTGCTTGAACGTGTCGGTCAGCCATTCCAACGACGCGACGATGCCCATGTTAAGGATGGAAGGGCGCAGGCTGGTGGAAATGTTCCTGACCACCTGCACCGTTTGGTCGATCAATTGCAGTAGACGCGCCACTTGTTCGCTGAGCTGGGGCAGTTGCTCGCCGTACTGGAAACGCAGCAGCGAAGTGCCCATGCGTATGGCGGTCAGATGCTGTCCGAGTTCATCGTGGATCTCCTGCGCAATGAGCTTGCGTTCCTCTTCCCGTGCACTTTCTCGGCTGGACATCAATTGGCGCAGCTGCTTGTTGAGCGATGCCAGGCGCGTCTCGGCCAGGCGCAGTTGGGATATATCGCGAACGACTGCCAGAACGGTAGAGATCTTGCCGTGGATGTCCTGTTCGGGAACGAGGCTGATGTGATAGACGCGCTGCAATCGATGTTGCTCGTTGAACACATACTCATGTTCCAACGGCCGGCCTTTTTCCACCGCTTCGATGACTGCGGCGTGGAATAACTGGCTTTGCAGGTTTTTCGGCAGAATTTCGAGCAGGTCCTTGCGCAGCAAGTCGATTTGCGGGCGATCCAGCCAGGCTTCCAGGGCGGGATTGACGAACAGCAGTTCTGCCGTTCGACTCAGCCGTGCAATACCATCCGGGGAGTTTTCCACCAGCGTGCCGATTTCCTGCTGCCGGGCCAGTTCGTTGCGCTGGGCTTCCAGGATGTCGGTAATGTCGCGAGCAATACACACCAAGCGATGCAAGCGCCCCGTGGGATCGGCGACCGGGACCAGGTTGAAATGGACTACGAGTGAGCGCCGGCCGCAGGGCAGATGTGCATCCAGTTCGATGGGGGCGCCCACGGCAATACAGTGCAGGCAGATGGCCTCGACGATACTGGCGGCTTCTTTTTCCAGGCAATGGCCCAGCGATTGCCCGATCATCTGCGAGTGACTCTTGGCGAGCATTTCGCACAGTTTTGGATTGGCCTCCAGGCAACTGAGTTGCTGGTCGGCATCCACGGCCAGCAGGCAAAGCATGTCTTGGGAATGATCGAAGACTTCGCGATAACGGCGTTGGCTTTGCGCCAGGTGGCTATGGGCCGAGCAGCGCTCCCAGGCGATGGCAGCGATATGACTGGCCATTTGTGCGTGTTTGCGATCTTGCTCGCTCAGCGGGGTGTCACTACCGACGAATAACAGGATGACGCCCATCGTGTCGCCGCTCTTATGGGCCACCGGCTCAACCCAACAACCTCGATAGCCGGCCTGCAAGGCGGGCCGGCTGAAAGCCAAGTCTGAAGCCTCGCTTTTCAAATCGGTGATCAAACGATGCTGTGCGAACAGCTCCGGATGTCGAACGAGGTCTTCGGCAAGACAGGTTGCAATCGAAGACGTATCCGTAAGGGGGGCGCCAGGGACGTCGTCGCCAGGGACAGCCTTGAACGCCATGGCGTTGTGAAACTCGGGTGTCAGAATATCCAGGTAGGCACCGAGCAGGGGCAGCACCTCCTGGAGCGAGTCATGGGTAACCATCTTCTGGAAAATCGCCGAGCGCGCATTCTCGGCGCGCTCCTGCCGGCGCAACGCACTGATATCCTGGGCGGTGACCAGCACCCCGCACAGCTCGCCTGTTTCGTCACGCTCCGGGGTCAGATTGCACAGGAAATCCATGGGCCGACGTAAATGCGCGTCTGTGTTTTCCAGCAGAAACGTGTTTGCTACGCCGGTTGATAGGGTGAGTTCTACCTGTGTGCGAAAGTACTCGTCGAGCTGATTGGGCGTCGATGCGCGTTCGGTAATGTGAGTGTTGGGAAAACCTCGGGCGCGTTCAAGCTCCGGATTGGCATAGATCTGTTGTCCGAGCCGGTTGTAGCGAAGGATGATGTTCTGTGAGCTTTTGGCCAGTGAGAGGTACTTCTGTTCGTTAATGAACAATGCCTGGCGCAAGGCGAGATGTTCACTGATGTCTTCCAGCTGCGATACGAAGTAAAGCGCTTCTCCATCGGCGTTACGGGCGATGCCCACGGTAAGGCGTGCCCACAGTGTGCTGCCGTCTCTGCGGATATAGCGTTTTTCCAGCGTCAGGCTCGTGAGGTGCCCCTGGATGAGCCTGTGCAATTCATCCTTATTGATATCGGCGTCGTCTGGATGGGTCAAACCCTGGAAAGAGGTGGCGCGCAGTTCTTCTTCGGTGTAGCCCAGCATCTGACACAGCATACGATTGGCCGCGATCCATTCACCGCTCATTCGCAACAAGGCCAGGCCAGTGCCGGCAGAATCGAACGCCAGGCGATAATCCTGTTCGGCAAGGTGGATGTTTTCGGCGCGACGGATTTTCAGCAGGTACGTGGCTTGCTGCGCTTTGTAGTCAACGGTCACGCTTAGGGCGCCGCCACTGGCCGAGGTGCTCTGGAAAGACCAGCGGCCTTCAAGCCGCGCATGGGTCAGGTGTTGTTCAAACGCCTGCGGCTTGAGCGCAAACAACGCGGGCGCGGGCAAAAGGGCGGCGACGCTCTCGCTGAGCCCCAGCAATCCGCTGGCGCAGTCATCCATGACGAGCAGTGCCCCCTGGGCATCCAGCAGCAGGACCCCCACATCGTCGGCATCCTGCGTGGGCGGTGTCGCTATAGCCATGGCTGAATCCATTCGCCCCATCCTCCGGTTATCCGGTCTTGAGCATAGCTTAAGTCGTGAGCCCAAAAATCGAGTGTTCGACTATGGTCATAGGCTACACACGGGCTTTTGATCGCGGCTGGGTGTCCCTACCGGATGGGCCAGGTCTCGCACAAAAGTAAGGGCGTCCCATATGGACAGAGAGCAGGGATGCTCTCACAATGATATCATTGTGATATCACTCATGTTGCCAACGCAACGAGCGTGCCTATGCAAGCAGCTCCAAAAAAGAGAGTCAGTCTGCGCAGATGGATCTGGCGCGCGTTTGCCAGTACCAGTCTGTTGCCACTCGTCTTGGTGGAAGGCGTGCTGATCACCACTTACTTCATCACGAACCAATCCATCCGAAACTCCCAGATCGAGTACCTGCATCAAAGTGCGACACGAGACATTCAGGTATCTGTCCAGCAGAATGCCTTGTTGGTGCAAGGCCAACTGGAGCAGATCCACAAGGCGATCGGCCTTTATGCCAAGTCCACTGAGCATGAACTGACCGAAAACCAGAATCTCACGGCGGCCTCGCTTTCATTAAGCGCCGATGGTGTCCGTTACAGTGCGGTAAACGACGGCGGATCCGCCTCGTTTTATTCCAATCTCACGGCGCCGGAAAAACAGGATCTCTACAAGATATCGCTTCTGGCGAATCAAGATTTCATGATGAAGCAGTTGAAGGAGGGTGATCCGCTTATTGCCAGCATCTATTTCAACAGTTGGGACAGCTACAACCGGATCTATCCCTGGTTCAATACGCTCGAACAATATCCCCATGACATGGACATCACCCAATACAACTTCTACTACCTGGCCGATGCCCAGCATAACCCGCAAAGAAAAGTGGTCTGGACGGATGTCTACCTGGACCCGGCCGGCCAGGGATGGATGATGTCCGCCATCGCACCGGTCTACAAAGGTGACTTTCTTGAAGGCGTAGCCGGGGTCGATGTAACGGTCGACGGGATCTTGAAGCGGATCGAGCAATTGCAGATGCCGTGGGATGGCTACCTGATGCTGGTCAACAACAAGCTCGATGTCATGGCCGTCCCCAAGGCGGGTCAACGTGATTTTTCCCTGCGCGTCGATAGCCAGCCCGCTGGTGAGCCTATTGATCACGAGCGTTTGCAATCGCCGGATTTGAACCTCGCTAGGCATCCGGACCTTGCCAGTCTCAACAAAAATCTACCCGCGCACTCACAAGGCATCGTGACGCTGACGTTGAATGGACGGCCCCACCTGGTCGCCTGGGATGAGATCCCCTCTACCGGTTGGTTCTTGCTGGCGGTAGTGGACGAGGCGGCGGTTATGCAAGAGACCAATCTGCTCGCCACTCATTACCGTGAAGTGGGCTATTTGTTGATTGCGGGGTTGGTGCTGTTCTACGCCTTGTTCTTTGCCTTCATGTGGTGGCGCGCACGCGATCTCAGTCGCCAACTGAGTAGGCCCGTGGAAGGCGTCTCACGAATGATGAGGGAAATCGGTCGGGGTAACTGGCAACCGGCTGCTAGCCCTTCGGACATCATCGAACTTTGGTCAATGTCCAACCAGGCACTGGGCATGGGCAGGCAGTTGGCCCAGGCTGAGTTCGTGCGCAGCTCCACACAGCAGCGGCTCGAATTGGTCATGGAGAGTTTTGCCGAAGGGCTTTGGGAGTATTACCCCCAACGGCAGCGCTTTATTCTCAAGGGAGCCCTGTGCCAGCGTTTCGGTTTCGCCGCCAATGAAGTGCCGATGGCGACTCTGCTGGAGAACATTCCCATTGAAGATCGGCAGATCTTCACGCGGTTTCTGGAAGAGGCCAGCAGCAGCGCCAGCGTGGCGTCGGAAGCGGAGTTCCGCATCAGAGACGTGCATGGCACGTTGATCTGGATCCTTTGCCGAGGCCGCACCCTGGAGCCGTCGCGGCTGGATGATTCCACTGTCGTGGTCGTGGCCTGCGTCGACATCACGACGCTCAAGCAGACCCAATTGGACCTACGGGAGAAAACCCTGGAGGCGGAGGCCGCCAGTACGGCCAAATCCAAGTTCATCTCCAGCATGAGTCATGAATTGCGAACGCCCTTGAATGCCATTTACGGGTTTGCCCAATTGGGACTCATGCAGCCGGCTGACGATGCATCGCAACAGACGGCCAACTTGCAGGAAATAATCGGGGCCAGTGAACACCTTATTCAGTTGGTGGACGACCTGCTTGATCTCTCCAGCCTGCAGGCCGAGAAGCCATTGCTGGATCTCAAACCGGTGAATGTGGCGAGCCTGCTATCCAACTGCGCAGACATGGTTCAACAGCAGGTTTGCGCGCACCGCCAAACCTTGCACATCGAGGCGCCTGCGGATACATGGCACGTCTGGGCGGACAAGCGTCGTCTCAAGCAGGTCCTGATCAATCTGTTATCCAACGCAATCAAGTACAACCGGCCCGGTGGCGATGTCACGCTGGGAGCCATGGTTGTCGAGACGGGCGCGCGCTTGCGTCTTTACGTGAAGGATACCGGGCTGGGCATTTCCGCGGATGTGCAGAAGGAGCTGTTCCGGCCCTTCCAGCGCTTGGGTAAAGAGAACTCTTCCATCCAGGGCACTGGCATTGGCTTGGCGTTGTGCCGGGACCTGGCGTTCCTGATGCATGGCACCATGGGCTTTGAAAGCCTGGTCGATGTGGGAAGCACCTTCTGGATCGACATGTGCTCTTCGGCTTTTCCTGCACCAGGGAGCGATTCCACGGCGTCAGCCATGGGTTTGCCCTGCGTGCTACTGGTCAGCAGCAACCCCGAGGATGGTCAGGTGGTCCGGGATGCTTTGGCCGGTGATTTCGAGGTGCAAAGGGTCGAAACGTTGCCTGAGGCCAGCCTTGTGCTTGAACACACGGCAGTCAGCGTATTGATCGTCGCCACAGCGCATCGTGCGCCTGTGCTGGATCCGTTTTTCCGCAGTTTACGCACGCAGTTCGCCGAGGCGGCCATGTCGATCATCGTGGTTCGTGGGGCTATGGACCAGGCCTCGGATGACCCCTTGGAGTGCCAAGCTATAGTGCCTTCTCCCTTGGGGAGGCAGAGTATTCGTCATCTCGTATTGACGCTCATTGCGAAGAGGGCAGACGCATGTTCGCCAAAATAAATGCTGAAAGCAGGATCGTGATTATCGACGATGTGCCCACCAATCTCAGGCTTCTGGATTCATGCTTGCGGGCCGTGGGCCTGCGTAACATCACAACCTTCAGCGATTCGGCCCAAGGGCTGGACTGGCTGCTTTCGAACGCCTGGGACTTGGTGCTGCTGGACCTGGACATGCCCGCGCCTGACGGATTTGAGATCCTCGATCGTCTCAATAAACGCGACCGCACTGAGTCGCCGGTCATCATCGTAACGGCCCTGAACGACCAGCAGAACAGGCGCAAAGGCCTGGAAAAGGGCGCCAACGACTTCATCTCTAAACCCATTGACCTGCCCGAAGTTCTACTGCGCGTACGCAATTGCCTGGAGCTGTCGCAGGCGGCGAAGCAGCTACGCGATGTCAATGCCGAGCTTGAGCGCAAAGTCGAGTTACGCACCGTTCAACTGGCGTCCAGTTACAAGGCGATCAGCAGCAGCTTGAATCGAGCAGCCAGCTATCGCGACGATGACACGGGGCAGCATATCGTTCGTATCGGCGAGTCCTCCGCATTGCTGGCGAAGGCAATCGGCATGCCTTCCCCGTGGTGCGAACTTATGAAGATGGCGGCTCCGCTGCACGATATCGGGAAAATCGGCATTGCCGATGCAATCCTGCAAAAACCGGGAGCGCTGACGCCGCAAGAGCGGCAGATCATGCAGGAGCATGCGCGCATCGGCTATGAAATCCTGCGTGACCCGCACGGTTCTCCGTTGACGGATCTCGCAGCGGAGATTGCGTTGGCGCATCACGAACGTTGGGACGGCACCGGCTACCCTAACGGGTTGCAAGGTACGCAAATCCCATTGTCGGCAAGGATTGTGTCGATATGCGATGTGTACGACGCCATAAGAATGCCTCGGGCCTATAAGCAGGCTTGGGATGTCGAGCGTTCGAGGCGTTTCATCACCGATCAGGCCGGCACCCAGTTCGACCCTTTCCTGGTAGATATTTTTTCTAGTCTCTTTGACGAGATAGATCGCTTGCGGTCGCCGGATGGGTCAGAGGCCTGATATGGCCGCCTGCCGGGTCATCACCGTTTATACCGACCTCAAATAGGCTGCCGATATACGCGCCTCAGCTCGATGCTCCCCCCGTCCGATCCACTAACCCAATCCGGTCGCGCCCACCCCGCTTGGATTCATACAGCGCCCCATCCCCCTGTTCGATCAACGCCGCCAGGCTGGCCGGTGGTTGGTCGAAGAGCAGGGCACCGATGCTCAGCGTGACCGGTTGCGGCGTGGCGAAGTGTTGGCCGGCCAGTTGCTGGAATTGCCCACGCAGGCGGTTGCCCAGGTCGACGATCTGCTCGGCGCTGGTGGCGTTGAGCAGGATGACGAATTCATCGCCGCCCAGGCGCGCGGCCAGGGCGCCGTCGGGGGTGACGCTGCGGATCATTTCGCTCAAGGCGATCAACAGTCGGTCGCCGGCGATGTGACCGTGCAGGTCGTTGACGCCTTTGAAATGATCGATGTCGATCAGCAGCAGCGCCCCCGGTTGCGCCGCCGAGGCCTGGGCCAGCAGGCGTGGTGCGCGCAGGTCGAGGGCGCGGCGGTTGTAGAGGGCGGTGAGTGGATCGCGGGCGGCGAGGCGGGCGATGTGCTGTTCGCGGCGGTAGCGTTCCGAGCCGGTCATGGACAACGCGATCAGCATGATCGCCATGGCGCCTTCCACCAGTGACACCTGGATGATTTCGCCCTTGAACGCCGCCAGGTCGATCAATGTGCCGGGGATCACCACCGACACGGCCTTGGCCACGTAGAAGGCGCCGTGAATCAGCAGCACATAGCGCAGTTGCACCGCACCGACGCTCAGGGATTTGCCATGGGGACGCAGCAGGAAACTGGCGCGCAAGGTCGGCAAGGCCACCAACAGCGACTGCACCGCCAACATGGCTTTGGACCACGGCAGGTCGGCCGGGAGCATCAGCATGCCAAGCCACACCACCAGCATCAGTGCCCAAAGCGGTGAAAGGCGCACCTGGGTGAACCGCGCCACGCCGAGCAAAAACAGAAAATGTGCGCTCACCAGCAAACCGTTGGCGAACCAGATGCCGATCACCAGGTAGCCGTTTATGCGCAGCAGCGCCAGGGTTGAGCCGACGGTGATGGTGGCGAAACCGGCGCTCCAATACAGCAAGGACGGTTCGCGCACACTGCGCCATTCAATCAACAGGTAAAGCGCAGCCGCGGCCGCCAGGGCGACGGTCAGGGCCAGAATCGTGGGAGGGTCGAGCGTCATATCGTGCAGAACTGCCTGGTGTGCGTTTAAACGCGAATTGTAAGCGCACACACAGGTTTTTCAGAACACAAACCGTAATGGCATACCGCCATCCGATGGCCGGCGGTCAGACCCCTTTGGTCGACGGCAGCAACACCGTGAGTATCCCCACCAGCGGCAGGAACGAGCACAGCTTGTAGACGTATTCGATACCGTGGTTATCCGCCAGCAGGCCGAGCAAGGCTGCGCCGATCCCACTGAAGCCGAACATCAGGCCAAAGAAGATACCGGCGATCATGCCCACATTGCCCGGCACCAGTTCCTGGGCGAACACCACGATGGCCGAGAACGCCGAGGCCAGGATAAAACCGATCACCACGCTGAGCACGGCGGTCCAGAACAGGTCGACGTAGGGCAGGGCCAAGGTGAACGGTGCGGCGCCGAGGATCGAGAACCAGATGACCTTCTTACGCCCGATGCGGTCGCCGATCGGCCCGCCGAAGAACGTGCCCGCCGCCACCGCGCCGAGGAACAGGAATAGGTACAACTGAGAGTTGGCCACCGACAGCTGGAATTTTTCGATCAGGTAGAAGGTGAAGTAGCTGGTCAGGCTGGACATGTAGAAGTACTTGGAAAACACCAGTACCGCCAACACCACCAAAGCGAAGGTCACGCGGCCTTTGGACAGACCGTGGGTGGCCTGGCTGCCTTGCTTGAGCTTGAACAGGTTGAGGTGGTTGCGGTACCAGCGGCTCAAGCCATACAGCACACCGATGGCGAATACGGCAAACAGGCCGAACCAGGCGATATGGTCCTGGCCGTACGGGATGATGATCGCCGCCGCCAGCAGTGGGCCGAATGCGCTGCCGGTGTTGCCGCCGACCTGGAAGGTCGATTGCGCCAGGCCGTAGCGCCCGCCCGAGGCCAGGCGCGCAACGCGTGAGGTTTCCGGGTGAAAGGTCGACGAGCCCACGCCCACCAGGCCCGCGGCCAACAAGATCGCCGGAAAGCTGCCGACAAACGCCAGCAGCAGGATGCCGACCAAGGTGCATACCATGCCGGCCGGCAGCAGCCACGGCTTCGGGTGCCGGTCGGTGTGGTAGCCGATCCACGGCTGCAACAGCGACGCGGTGAGTTGGAAGGTGAGGGTGATCATGCCCACCTGGGTAAAGCTCAGCCCATAGTTGGCCTTGAGCATCGGGTAGATCGACGGCAGCACGGCCTGGATCAGGTCATTGATCAAGTGCGCCAGGGCGCACGCGCCAATAACGCGCAACACCAGTGGGCTGGCTTGGGGTGGGCTTGAGGCGGCGGCAGGTGAGGCGGTCAGGGTCGACATGCAGGCATTCCATACAAGGCAGCAAACAGTGAAAGCGGGCAGCGGTGCTATGAACCGCTGCTCCATATCTAGACGCGGTGTTTATGCTAGATTCGGCGCAAATGCCTGTCTCGCGAAATTGGGGCGGCAATCATCGCAAAAAGGGCGAAATGATCAAATCACTGGATACATTCTTGCGGGAGATCGATGAAGGCGACTGGGCCGTCATCAGTTCGGCCACCGACTACCCGGAAAACTGGGTGATCCCCGACCACAGTCATGAGAAGCACCAACTGCTGTACGCCACCGAGGGCGTGATGGTCGTGCGTTCGGCGCACAACCAGTGGACGGTGCCGCCCCATCGTGGTTTCTGGATGCCCAGCGGCCACGTTCACTCCCTGCGCTGTGTGGGCGCGCTGAAAATGCGCAGCGTATTCGTGCGCCCCGGCAGCTTCCCGAATTTGCCGAGCGAGACCAAAGCGGTGAGCATCTCAGCGCTGCTGAGCGAGTTGATCAAGGCATCGGTCAGCCTTAAACCGCCGTACGCCGAGGATTCGCGGGACGCGCGCATCATGCACCTGATTCTGGATGAACTGGCCTTGTTACCGGCCTTGCCGTTGTCGCTGCCGCAGCCGGCCGATTCGCGTATCCAGCAGATCTGCGCGGCCTGGCGACACGACCCGGGCGATGCCTCCACCGTGGCCGACTGGAGCGCGCGCCTGGCGCTGGACCAGAAAACCATCCAGCGTCTGTTCCGCAAGGACACCGGCATGACCTTCGGCCAATGGCGCCAACAGGTGCGCCTGCTGTTGGCGTTGGAGCGCATCGCGCTGGGCGAGAAGATTATCGACGTGGCCCTGACGCTGGGCTACGACAGCCCCAGCGCCTTCACCAGCATGTTCAAAAAGCAATTCGGCAAGACGCCGAGTCAGTTTTTCACCTAGCTCGGCGGGTCAGCCCAGCAAACCATGGAACGCGGTGATATCCAGCGGGCGGCTCAGGTAGTAGCCCTGGCCTTCGTCGCAGGCCACCGATTTAAGCATCGCCAAGTGCTCGGCGGTCTCGATGCCTTCGGCGGTAACCGTCAACGACAGCGCGCGACCCAAGCCGACGATGGCCTGAATAATGGCTTTATCGTCCTCGCTTTCTTCCAGACGATTGAGGAAGCTGCGGTCGATCTTCAGCCCGTCGAACGGGAAGGCGCGCAGGTAGCTGAGGGACGAATAGCCGGTGCCGAAATCATCCATGGCGATGCGCACGCCGAGCTGCTTGAGGGCGTGCATCACCTCCAGCGCAACGGCGGCATCTTCGAGCATCACGCTCTCGGTAATTTCCAGCTCGACCCGCGCCGGGTCGATCCCCGACGCCTGTAACGCCAGGCTCACGCGTTCCACCAGGTTGCCGCGCCGGAACTCGGTGGGCGACAGGTTGACCGACACAAACAACAGGTCGGGCCAGCGCGCGGCGTAGGCGCAGGCGGTTTCCAGCACCCAGTCGCTCAGCGCCAGGATCAGCCCGGACTCTTCGGCAATCGGAATAAACGTGTCCGGCGCGATCAGCCCGCGCACCGGATGCTGCCAGCGCACCAGGGCTTCGGCCCCGACCATTTGCCCGTCGGCGATGCGATAGCGCGGCTGGAAGTGCAAACGCAATTCCGCATGCTTGATCGCGAACCGCAGATCGCTTTCCAGGCGGCGCCGCTCGATGATCCGCGTGTTCATTTCGCCGGAATAAAAGCGCCAAGTACTGCGCCCGGCGGACTTGGCTTCGTACAGCGCGATATCTGCATAGCGCAGCAGTTCGGTAACGTCTTTGGCGTCATTGGGCGCCAGCGCGATGCCGATGCTGGCGCTGATAAACACTTCCTGTTCATCGATACGCACGGCCTGTTCGATGGAGGCAATCAGGCGCCGGCACAGATTCTCGACTTCGTCCTGGTTGCCGGCCTCGCTGAGGATCAGCACGAATTCGTCACCGCCGACCCTGGCCACCAGGTCGCCGTGGCGCACGCAATCGGCCAGGCGCCCGGATACTTCGTTGAGCACCCGGTCGCCGGCGGCATGCCCGAGCAGGTCGTTGACCGGTTTGAAACGGTCCAGGTCGAGGCTGAGCATTACCAGCGGGTGGTCCGGCGACGGCAGGATCTTGAGCTTGCCATTGAGGAACGCTTGCAGCCGCGTGCGGTTGGCCAGCCCGGTGAGGGCGTCGTGTTGGGACAGGAACTCGATGCGCCGCCGGGCCTCGACTTCTTCGGTGACGTCGGTGGCGGTGCCACGGAAGCCGCCGCAAGGCATTTGTCGCGCGGCCAGGCGCGTCATGCGTTCCTGGCCCTGAGCGTCTAGGTAACGACACTGCAGGCTGAGGTCTGGATGCCGGTCCGGGCTGCCCAGCCATTGCGAGAGCACGCCGGCCTCGGAGCCAAGCAGGTCGAGCATGGGCGCGCCGATCCAGGCGTGACGGTCCAGGCCGGTGACGCTCTGAAAACGTTCCGACAGGTAGGTGAACCGCCAGTGGCCATCGATCTCCCAGACCCAATCGGAACTGGCCTCCACCACATCGCGAAACCGCGCTTCGCTGGTGGCCAAGGCATTCTGGCTGTCTTGCAGCGAGGCGTGGCTGGCGTCCAGCGCCTGCGCCGCCGCCGTGGCCCGGCGGGAAATCACCCAGGCCATCAGACACACCAGCAGCGCCGCCAGGCCCAGCAGCGGCAGACCGACCGCCATCAGCCGCAGGCCGGGGCGCTCCGGCTCCCAGTGCAGGCTGCCGGCGTCGCCGTTGTTGCCCAGGGGTACCAGCAACACATTGCCGATGTCGTCAGGCGTGGCGATGTGCAGATTGTGAATGCCGAACTCATTGCCGATCAGGGCCAATTTGTCGGCGGTGAGCAGGTCTACAAACACCAGCACGGAAGACTTTCGGCCGTCCTTTTCCACGGTGGGGTCGGTGCCGGGGGTAATCGCCGCTGCGGCTATCAATGCGGGGGTGCCATGCACATTGATAAACCGCGTGACCGGGGTTTCGTCATCGGCGCCGGCGCGGGCCTGTTCGAGAATCTGGGCCATAGGCTGGTCCAGCCATTGGCTCAGTTCGAGGTGTTGCATCTGGCCCTCGACCACCGCATACACCGTGCGGTCTGTATCGTCGACCACAAACAGCCCCTGGAAGCCGAAGTCCTGATACAGCGTCGGCCCGACGTTTTCACGGACAAAGGCCCAATCGGTGTCCACCTTCATATGCAGGTGCTGGTAGGCATCGCTCCAGAACGCGTAGTCCTTGACGGTCACACGCAGGGATTTCTCCATCGATTGCATGGCTTTGCGCGTATAAAAAGCGCTTTCCACCTGCTCGGTATGGTCCAGGTCGTGGGCGATGTACACCAGCGAGTAAGCCGCCGCCGCGAACACACCGGCCAGCAAGGCCATGAAATTGAGCAGTGACGTGCGGGTCAGCGACAGACTGGTGCGGGTGGAGAGGGTACGGACGATAGGAGCGAGAGTATTCGGCATTATTTCCCGCAGGGCGTCGCTGCAAGTCATGGGTATGACAGGCTATCGGCGCCCTCGGCGAAATATTGAGCGGCTCAAGCGCGGCATCAACTAGCGCTCATGGGCCGTCAGGTTGGCAAAGAAGATGCAGCCGATCAGGCGGGCGAACAGGCTAAGGGTTTCGGCCAGATTGGGGTCGTCGAACAGCATCGCCTTGGAGTCCAGCGCACACAGCGCACCGAACAGGCGCCCATCGGGGAGGAAGATGGGCGTGCCGGCGTAACTCTCGATGGCGTACTGCTTGACCACCGGGCGCGCGGCGAAGCGGCCGTTCTGGCTGACCTGGGGAATGAACAGGGTCTGCGGGTTGATGCAGAACTCGCTGCATAGGGTGGTTTCCAGATCAAGCACGTCGTCCGGGTGGATGCCCATGTCGAAAGGGTCATGCACCGAGCACACGACCCATTCCAAGTCGGTAAATTTGGCGATACCGGCAAAGCGCATGCCGGTCAGGCGTGTGACAAGTTGCAGGATGCTGGTAGTGGCTTCGATTTCGGCGATGGCGGCGCGTTCTTCTGGGCTGAGCAATGACAGTGGTGCGGTGACGCTGGAAAGCATGCTGAACACTCCAAAGGCGCGGGGGCTGGGGCCACCGCGCGCGGACAGGTCTTAGTTGATACGAGGATGCTGTTGCACCAGGTTTTCGCGCTTGGCTTCTAGTTCGGCGATCTCGGCGTCGATATCTTCGATCTTCTGCTCGATATTGTCATGGTGTTCTTGCAGCAGCTCCTTGGCTTCTTCCATGTCCGAGGCCGCCGGTGCCGCACCGCGCAGGGGGCGGTTAGCGGTCTCTTTCATGGTCACGCCGGTGATCAGGCCGACCACTGCAAACGCCATCAAGTAGTAGGCGGGCATGTACAGGTCATTGGTGGTTTCCACCAGCCAGGCGACAGCGGTCGGGGTCAAGCCGGCGATCAGCACCGAGACGTTAAAGGCGCTGGCTAGAGCGCTGTAGCGCAGGTGCGTAGGGAACATCGCCGGCAATGTCGACGCCATCACGCCGATAAAGAAGTTCAGCACAACGGCCAGGATCAGCAGCCCGGCGAAGATCAGCCCGATCTTGCCGCTGGTGATCAGCATAAAGGCTGGAATGGCCAGCAACAGCAAACCCACGCTGCCGGCAATGATGAACGGCTTGCGGCCGATTTTGTCACTGACAAAACCGATGAACGGTTGCACGAACAGCATGCCGACCATGATTGCGATGATGATCAATACACCGCTGTTTTCTTTGTAGTGCAGGTTGTGGGACAGGTAGCTCGGCATGTAGGTGAGCAGCATGTAGTACGTCACGTTGGTGGCCGCCACAATGCCGATACAGGTCAACAGGCTGCGCCAATGCTTGGTGGCGACTTCCTTGAACGACACTTTCGGGCCGTGGGACAGACCTTCGCGGTCGCCTTGTTCGAGGGTGTCCATGTGCTGCTGGAACGCCGGGGTTTCTTCCAGCGCGTGGCGCAGGTAAAGACCGATGATGCCCAGGGGCAGGGCCAGGAAGAACGGCAGGCGCCAGCCCCAGGATTCAAACTGTTCTTCGCCGAGGATGCTGGAAATCAGCACCACCACACCCGCGCCGAGCACGAAACCGGCGATGGAACCGAAGTCCAGCCAACTGCCGAGAAAGCCGCGCTTGCGGTCCGGCGCATACTCGGCAACGAAAATCGACGCGCCGGTGTATTCACCGCCCACCGAGAAGCCTTGGGCCATTTTGCACAGCAGCAACAGGATCGGCGCCCAGATACCGATAGTGTCGTAGCCGGGGATCAGACCGATGGCGAAGGTACTCAGCGACATGATCACGATGGTCGCCGCCAGCACCTTCTGTCGTCCGTATTTGTCCCCCAGGGCGCCGAAGAACAGGCCACCCAAAGGACGGATCAGGAACGGCACCGAGAAGGTAGCCAGTGCGGCGATCATTTGCACACTGGGCGAAGCGTCCGGGAAAAACACCTTGCCCAGCACATAGGCGACAAACCCGTAGACGCCAAAGTCGAACCATTCCATGGCGTTACCCAGTGCAGCGGCGGTGATCGCCTTGCGCATCTTGGTGTCATCGACAATGGTGATGTCATTCAATCCGATGGGATTGACGCTTTTCTTACGTGATTTCATGCGGATCACTCTAAAACAGAACAGGGGAGGTGCTATCACTGCGACAGCACCGCTCTGTCACTTCAGATACAAGTGCATGCGAAATAATTCACCACTATTTGGGTTTTTTTATGGATGAGGTCGGCGACCTCACCCCTCAGCAGCAGTCACCAATGCCCCGCTGTGAGTCAGGCCGTAACAGTGTGCAGGGATTATTCGCGATCTTCGGCGACCCTGTTCAACCCCGCGGCGCTATGCAGCAGGGGGGCATATACACGCCACACTCATTTGTGGTGAACAGGCTTGCCCTGTGCTGGGCTGCGGAGCAGCCCCATTCCAGACGCTGTGGTTTTATCGGGCACACCGAGGGGCTTGGTTTTGGGGCCGCTTCGCAGCCCAGCGCGGGGCAAGCCCGCTCACCACAAAAATCGCATTTTCTCAGGTTATGTTTTCACCGAGGATGTGTGGGTATCGAGGTTGGACCATTCAAGGGGATGGGGTGGAGGCTTACCACCATTTCCAACGGCCCTGTTTTTTCAGGGCCGCGATGATGGCTTCGCGCTTGTGGCGGATTTCGACCATTTTGTGGCGCAGTTCGCGGCAGCGGTTGCTGTTGAGGATCAAAAGGCCGATCAGGGGGCTGAGCAGGCAGAGGGAGTAAAGGTAGGCGTTGGGGCGGTAGGCGATACTGGGAAGTGCTACCAGCAGACAGGCGAGGTATATCGCGACGTTTACCCAGACCCAGTGGATGCGACCGTATAGCACTTCAATCTGTGCAACGGAAAACACCACGCTCATCGCCACTCCGCCAAAAAACCAATTACGCAACGAAGAAGCTTCTGGGGCTTCTGAAAGATAGGTAACCATGATCAGGACGCCAGTCAGGGCAATGCTAAAACACCCGGAAAGCAACCACCCACCGAAGACCAACATGTAACGTCTACGCCATGGTCGTGGATCTTCTATATAAAACTTAGCGTAGAAGAAATCCCTTCCACTCAACGCTTTCGAGTCTGGCAAGCTAACGCTAGTGTCATGGCCTAACTTCTCCAAGGCTTTCAACGCCTTTTGCTTTTTCATTGGCCGAGTTCTTCATAGATGCCGACGGCGAAAGTCCGAGCGTTTCCTGACGTAGCGCTGCTCGTGAACCCTGCGGCTGCAGCCCATACATCTCTTATGTGATTGGCGGTGGCTTGTCGCATTTGCGCCGCACTGATGCGTTTGGTGGCTGTTCCTGCGGCTTGTTTCAGCTTGAGCAGTTTCGTTGTCAGTCGTGGGTCGTGGATTCTAAGCAGCTCATCATTGAGCTTTGCCCGTTCCTGCCGGGTGAGCCCTCTCAGCACGTCCCGAATGGGTTTACCCGTTACTTTCTTAGTCAAGTTGACAGTTCTTATTGTCGTCAGGGCGGACGTAGCAACTCCCAGCAAGGCGATGCCATCCAGCACAGCGACCGTGGCTTGATACCAAGCCTCGCTGTCGAGCCGATCAATAGCCTGCCGATTGAATGCTTCAACACTCGTTCTGCTTAATCCGATAAAACATTGCGCGGTACTGGCCACTGCTGCCGCTTTAGCGGTAAAGGAAATAATTGCACTTGCACCGGCGGTGAACGGCATCAACGCAACTCCGCTCCAGATCACCGTCCAGCTCAGTATCGCCCCCGCACACGTTACCGTCGTATTCAGCGCCTCACCCACTAATTTAGATTCCCGCGGTTCATGCTCCAGCATTCGCTTGAACTCCACCGGCCCCACATACCGGGGCGCCTCCCGCAATACCACTTTGATCGGCTGCACAGTGCAAATCGCCTGGAACTCGCGCAGCGTTACCACGTTGAAGTCCGCATCGATGTACACCACCCCTGCGCCAATCAGCACAGGGTCGGCATCGATGACGTGGAACAATCGACGCAGGTCGATGCTGCTTTCAATGCGTTGGCGGGTGGTGCGGTGGGCCGAGGGGAATCCATCCTTGAACAAGGCGGTCGTCATTCCTTAACTCCTGGGTTTTTGGGGAGTCGAGAGGGTAAAGATGCAGCGGCGCAAATTAATGTCGGACGTTTCGCCTTTTCAAGACAGGTGCTTCTCGATCCCGCATTCCCATCTTGTGAGCGCCGCCCTGGTTCGAGAACAGTGCGCCCCACGTCACTTGCGACGCACAACACGACAAGGAGCCAATATGGCAGTCGATATGTTTTTGAAACTGGGCGATATCAAGGGTGAATCACGGGACCAGGCCCATCGCGATGAGATTGATATCTCCGAGTGGGCGTGGGGGTTGTCGCAGACCGGCTCGATGCACTCAGGCACCGGAGGGGGCGCGGGCAAGGTCAATATTGCCAACCTGAACCTGAAAAAGCCGCTGGATAAATCCAGCCCCAACCTGATGATGGCCTGTGCCAGCGGCAAGCATTATCCCGAAGCACGATTGGTGGTGCGCAAAGCGGGCGGTTCCAGCCCTGTGGAGTATCTGGTGATCACCCTGAAGGAAGTGATGGTGGTGTCTTACGGCACCGGTGCCAATAGTCAGGACGATGTGCTCTTCGACAGCATCGCCTTGAATTTCGCCACCGTCGACGTCAGCTACCAACCGCAGAAAGCCGATGGCGCCAAGGAGGGTGGGCCGGTGAAGTTCGGCTGGAATATCCGGCAGAACGTGAAGGCCTGAAGCCGCTCTCATATCGGCGAAATACGGC
Source organism: Pseudomonas rhodesiae (assembly GCF_007858255.1). Classification (GTDB taxonomy): domain Bacteria; phylum Pseudomonadota; class Gammaproteobacteria; order Pseudomonadales; family Pseudomonadaceae; genus Aquipseudomonas; species Aquipseudomonas rhodesiae. The sequence continues at coordinate 103,610 of NZ_VFEU01000013.1, forward strand.
AGTATCAACGCAAATCTCAAAGACTGGCTCATAACGCTGTGGTGAGCTGGCTTGCCCTGCGCTGGGCTGCGCAGCAGACCCTCGACAGCACACCGCGTTTCTCACGCAGGCGATGCCCAAGGCGTGCGCAACTCTGAGAATCGCCCCAACAGGTTGAAACGGTGATTATCAGCCTTGTCGTCATATGACTTTGCTTTCGCGAGACTGACTCATCTACCCGCAAAACCACGTTGACAGCGTCAACACGGCCCGATATAAAAGTCGCAGTTGTACGACGACATATGACGTTACATATGTCCTATCTAACAAAAATAAAAAGTGATGCCATGAATCTAAGCGAGCCCATCAACGCCCATCGTGTCGGCCAGGCCGTCGGCAACTATCGTTGGACTATCTGCGCGATGCTGTTTTTCGCCACCACCGTCAACTACCTCGATCGCCAGGTGCTGAGCCTGCTGGCCCCGCAGTTGTCGACGCAGTTCGGCTGGAGCAATACCGATTACGCCAACATCGCCGCCGTGTTCCAGTTCGTGTACGCGATTTCGATGCTGTTCGCCGGGCGCTTTGTCGATAAGATCGGCACCAAGGCCGCTTATGTGATTGCCATCGGCATCTGGTCCACCGGCGCGATCATGCACGCGTTTTCCGTGCCGATGGGCGAGGGCATCGCCGCTATCAGCGGTGCTATCGGCCTGGCAGTGATCCCGGTGTCGATCGCCGGTTTTATGCTGTCCCGCGCGGTACTGGCCATTGGCGAGGCGGGTAATTTCCCGATTGCGATCAAAGCCACTGCCGAATACTTCCCCAAGAAAGAACGCTCCCTAGCCACTGGTATCTTCAACTCCGGTGCCAACGTCGGTGCGATCCTGGCGCCGATCTGCGTGCCGCTGATCGCCGGTTTGTGGGGCTGGGAAGCGGCATTCATGGTGATCGGCATGCTCGGTTTCGTGTGGGTGGCGGTCTGGGTCGGGCTGTATAAAAAGCCTGAGGATCAGAAGCGCCTTTCGGCCGAGGAGTTGGCTTACATCCGTAGCGACCAGACCGTGCAGCCGTTCGCCACTGCACCGGCCACTGGCAAAAAAGTCTCGTGGTTCAGGTTGCTCACCTACCGCCAGACCTGGGCCTTTGCCTTCGGCAAGTTCATGACCGACGGCGTGTGGTGGTTCTTCCTGTTCTGGCTGCCCACCTACCTGGCGGCGCAATACGGCATGAAAGGCGCCGATATCGTGATGCCCCTGGCCGTGCTGTACAGCATGACCATGGTCGGCAGCATCGGCGGCGGCTGGTTCCCCAGCTACTTTATGGCCCGTGGCGACGCGCCTTATGACGGCCGCATGAAGGCCATGCTGGTGATCGCACTGTTCCCGCTGGTGGTATTGCTGGCGCAGCCTTTGGGCTACATCAGCTTCTGGGTGCCGGTACTGTTGATCGGTGTGGGCGCCTCGGCGCACCAGGCATGGTCGTGCAATATCTTCACCACGGTTTCCGACATGTTCCCGCAAAAGACCGTCGCCTCCGTGGTCGGTATCGGCGGCATGGCCGGTGGGCTGGGTGGGGTGGTGATGACCAAGATCGGCGGCTGGGTGTTCGACTATTACAAGTCCATCAATGACATCCACACCGGCTACATGATCATGTTCGCGATCTGCGCCCTGGCTTACCTCACCGCGTGGAGCGTGATGAAAGCGCTGGTGCCGCGCCACAAGGAAATCACTGACCTGTAAGTGAACCTGCCGGAGCGGTTGGACCGCTCCGGCAGTGCGCGATCAACGGTTGCGCGTTACCCGCCACACGGTGTTGGCCAAGTCATCGGCGATGATCAATGCGCCTTTCGGATCCACCGTCACCCCCACTGGGCGCCCTCGGGTTTTGCCATCTTCCCCGCGAAAACCGGTGGCGAAGTCCACGGGCTCGCCCGCCGGTTTACCGTCCTTGAATGGCACGAAGATCACTTTGTAGCCCACCGGCTGATCGCGGTTCCAACTGCCGTGCTCGCCGACGAACACACCGTCGGCAAAGCGTTCGCCCATGGCCGGGATGGAAAAGTCCACGCCCAGGGCGGCCACATGGGAACCCAGGCTGTAGTCGGGTTTGATCGCCGCCGCGACCTTCGCCGGGTTCTGCGGTTGCGCCCGTGGGTCGACGTTCTGGCCCCAGTAGCTGTAGGGCCAGCCGTAGAACGCGCCTTCACGTACGGAGGTGAGGTAATCCGGCACCAGGTCGGGGCCGAGTTCGTCGCGTTCGTTGACGACTGTCCACAATTGCCCGGAATCCGGTTGGATCGTCAGCGCGGTGGGGTTGCGCAAACCGGTGGCGTAGGGTTTATGCGCGCCGGTCTGGGCATCGATCTGCCAGACCATGGCACGGTCGATCTCCACTTCCATGCCCCGCTCGGTGATGTTGCTGTTGGAACCGATCCCCACATACAACTGACGACCGTCGGCACTCACCGCCAGGGATTTGGTCCAGTGGTGGTTGATCTGCGCCGGCAGGTCGGTGACTTTGACCGGCGCGCCGCTGGCCTTGGTCTGGCCATCGCTGTAGTCGAACCGCACCAGCGCATCCTGGTTGGCCACGTACAGTTTGCCGTCGGCGAAGGCCAGGCCGTAGGGCGCGTTGAGGTTATCGGCGAATACGGTCTTGAGTTCATAAGTGCCATCGCCGTCGGCGTCGCGCAGCAGCGTCAGGCGGTTGCCGCTCTTGACCTGGGTGTTGCCCTGGGCCTTGATCACGCTGGCGATCACGTCCTTGGGCTTGAGCTTGGCCGCGCTGCCGCCACGGCCTTCTGCGACAAGGATATCGCCGTTGGGCAGCACCAGGGTCTGGCGTGGGATGGCAAGGTCAGTGGCGATTGCCGTGATGCTGAAACCCTCCGGTACGGTGGGTTTCTGCTCGCCCCATGGGGTTGGCTCGGCGATTTTCATGCTCGGCAGCAGGCTGCTCTGTTGTTCCGGCAGTTTGGGGTCGGGGCCGCGGGCCTGGGTTTTGTCGCCTTCGGCGCCGCAAGCGCTCAGCAGCAGGGCGGCGCTGAGCACGGTCAATGGGAAGCAGGTTTTCATCGGGCACCTCCGGTGCGCAGGCCGGTCCAGGTGGCGAGGATCGCCAGCACGGTCACAATGGCCGACAGCACCAGGCCGGCGGGCATCATGGCGTAAGCGTCCTTGGCGTGCTGAAACGCATCGATCAACCCCAGCACCCAAGTGACCAACAGCAGCACATAAACGACGGGCCGCCCGGCTTTGTGGGTCGCGCGCAGCAGGTTGACCAACGCGAACAGCAGCGCCAAACCACAGAAGACCAGCGCACCGGCAATCAGCCAGGACGCGAAGTTGGCCCACTGAATCTGAAAGGTCTGGGCGTAGGCAATGTCACTGAGCAACGCGCCCAAAAATAGCGGCACGCCGCCGGCCAGCAAGGTCGCGTGCAACGGACCTGGCCGACTATCGGGGTAGGTGGGGAGGGTGGTCATAGGGTAAGCGGCTCCTTACTTGTTCGGCGCCCTGGGCTCAGGGGTGCGATGACTTCGCATAGGAAAGGAACGCGTCATTTGTAGGAAAGTTCATAGATGTTATGCCGAGGATACGTGTCGAAATATTATGAACCGCGTTGCGTGTTCCTCGGCCCAAGCCCTTATGATCTCGCCCTCACTCAGCCCAGGCCCTTCCATGACCCACCCTCGCATCGGCTTTGCCTGCCAATACAAGCACCCCGACCGCCAGCTCTCGACCGGTGCCCTGAAACTTATCGAAGGTCCATTCAACCCGCGTACCACCACGTTGCGCTGGATGGACAGCGTCGACCCCAGCGTCGCCCGCGACAAATTGGTGGAGGTGGTCACCCACAACCTGGCGGCGCAATTGCAGCTGTTGGCGTACGTCGCCACGCTGCCGCCGACCCTGCGCATGTTGCGCCTGAGCAGCGATCTGCTGCCGTTTTACAGCCACCCCAAAGTGGCGGGCGTCTACCGCGACCCGGCCATCCAACAGCAACTGATCGAAGGCTTCGCCGCCATCGGCGAGTTGGCGCGGGCCTCGGACATTCGCCTGTCGTTTCATCCCGGCCAGTACTGCGTGCTCGGCTCGGAAAACCCCAATGTGGTGGAAAACAGCGTGGCCGAATTTGAGTACCACGCCGATATGATCCGCATGATGGGCTATGGCCGGCGCTTCCAGGATCTCAAATGCAACGTGCATATCGCCGGCCGCCTGGGCGTGGAAGGTACACGCGCGGTGTGGGCGCGGCTGTCGGAGGTGGCGCGTCACTGCATTACCTTCGAAAACGATGAAAAGACCTACGGCCTGGATCACTGCCTGCAAGTCGCCGATCTGGCCCCGGTGGTACTCGATATCCACCATTGCTGGATTCATGAGCAGGCCTATATCGACCCCGATTCCCCACGGGTCGCCCGGGTGATCGACAGCTGGCGCGGCGTGCGCCCGACCATGCACTACTCCCAGCCTCAAGAGCGTCTGCAAGACCTGGGTTTTGACGCCGAACGCAAGCTGGAGATGGATGCGCTGTTGCAGGTGGTGTCCAAGCGTGACCTGTACGCCCATAGCGAACAGATGTGGAACCGCTGGACCAACGACTACGCCCTGCAGTTCCTGGATCGCTTCGACATCATGCTGGAGGCCAAGGATAAGAACGTGGCATCGTTGGCGTTCTACGAGTATTGGCAATCCCAGGCCACGTGAAGACAAAGGAGTTTCCTCCCATGCCCACTCTGCACCTGTTGTGCGGCAAGATCGCCTCCGGCAAGTCCACACTGGCCAGGCGCCTGGTGGCTGAACACCGTGCGATCCTGCTCAGCGAAGACACGTGGCTGGCGCAACTGTACCCCGGTGAAGTGTTGTCCATCGCTGACTACCTGCGCTGTGCGCAACGCATGCGTGGGGTGGTGGGGCCACTGGTAATCGACCTGCTCAAGTCCGGCGTCAATGTGGTGCTGGATTTTCCGGCCAACACCCTGGCCAATCGCGAATGGCTGTTGAGCCTGGCCCACAGCGCCCAAGTGCCGCACTGCCTGCACTACCTGGAACTGGACGACGCCACCTGCCGCGCCCGCCTGCATGCGCGCAATGCCGGCGGCGAACACGACTTTGCCGCCACCGACGCCGAGTTCGACCTGATCACCCGGCACTTCTGCGTGCCGAGCGAGGCTGAGGGGCTGGTGATTGAAGTGCATCGGCCGTGAGCGTGTCAGCGTCACAAGGCCTGGACACCGAGGGTTTTATCCTCACCGTGGCGCAGGTGCCTGTACAGGCTGAGTATCAGTCGGTGTTGGCGGATGCCTGCTCACTGCTGTCGCAGCAAACGTTGGGGCTCGATGGCTTGTACGTTTACGGCAGCGTCGCACGGGGTGACGCGACGCCCGGCCAGTCCGACCTGGACCTTACACTGGTACTGCGCGAGCCGCAGACCCCGCAGGTAGCAGAGCAATTGGAACGCGTTCGCCGTGAACTTGAACGGCGTCACCCGCACGTCACCAAAGTCGACTTCGATATCGGCGAGCGCGCGCAGGTCATGGCGGTTGAAAACCGCAACCTTTGGGGGTTTTGGCTCAAGCATCAGTGTCGTTGTATTTGGGGCAATGACCTCTGCGTCCATTTCGAGCGGTTTCGCCCATGCCGTGAAATCGCGCTGGCGTTGAATGGTGACGTCTATTCGGTATTGAACAGCTATATCTGCGCTATTGGGCAAACGGTTATCGAGGCGGATCGGCTGCGCTTGCAGCGTGAAGCGTCACGCAAACTGATCAGGGCGACGCAGATATTGCGCTCGGAAGCGGCAACGATGTGGCCACAAACACTGGAAGAGCATGTGGCGATGTTCCTCCAGAGCCACCCGGCGATGGTCACCCAGGTAGCGTTCTTTCTGTTTGAAGCGCGCAACCCTGGCGCCGCGGGCGATCAGTTCTGCGCGCGGCTGCAGGTATTTGTGGAGTGGTTGGTTTCACAGCAGCGCGAAACCCTCCTCAGGACTTAAACCGCCCCACCAATCCATTCAACTCATCCGACAGCTTCGACAGGCGCCCTGAGTCATCCTGGGCCGAGTTGGCCAGGCTTTCCACCAAACGTGCTTCGTCGTAGATCTGCTGGATATGCCGGTTGATCTCTTCAGCCACGCTGTGTTGTTCCTCGGCGGCGGCAGAGATTTGCAGGTTCTGGTCGCGGATTTCGTTGACCGAGGTCTGGATGCCTTCGAAGCTGTCCCGCGCGTTTTCGATGGACGACACGCTGGCTTTGGACAGGTCCATGCAGCTGTCCATCTTCTGGGTGACTTCCTGGGTTTTGCTTTCCAGGGTGCCGAGCAGGTGCTCGATCTCGCCCGTGGAGTCGGAGGTGCGCTTGGCCAGGGCGCGGACTTCGTCGGCCACCACGGCAAAGCCGCGGCCCTGGTCGCCGGCACGGGCCGCTTCGATGGCAGCGTTGAGGGCCAGCAGGTTGGTCTGTTCGGCAATCGCGCGGATGGTGCCGAGGATTTGGTTGATGCTGCGGCTGCCGGCCTCCAGCTCGACCATGGCCTGGGACGACTCGCTCAAGCGGCGGCCCAGGCGGTTGACGTTGTCGGTGGTCGCTTCGATCTGTTGTTTGCCCTCGGCCACGCGGCGGTGGCCATTCTCGGCGGATTCGGCCGCGCCGCTGCAGGAGCGGGCGACTTCGTTGGCGGTGGCCACCATTTCATTGAATGCAGTGGACACCAGTTCTACCGCCTCGCGCTGGCGACCGGCAGCCTCGTTCATGTTGTGGGCCACCTCGCTGTTGACCTTCGACGCGTTATGCAGGTTGGCCGAGGCCGCGCCGATGTGCTGGATCAACTGGCGAATGGCGGCGAGAAACTTGTTGAACCAGCCGGCCAGTTCGGCAGTTTCGTCCTTGCCGTGTACCCGCAGCTCATGGCGCAAGTCGCCTTCGCCCTCGGCAATCGACTGCAAGCCGGTGCTGACCTGGCCGATCGGCTTGACGATCACTTTGGAGAACGCTGCGGCGATCAGGCCGAAAATCAACACCAGCACGCCGACGATGATGGCGGTGAGGTAGGTCATGCGCGTGGCCTCGGCCATCACTTCGCTTTTTTCGATCAGGCCGATATAACGCCAGCCCAGGCCGGGAGAAGTCCACACGTTGGCCATGTAGCGCACGCCGTCGATCTCCACTTCGGTGGAGCCTTGCGTGGTTTGCGCCAATTGCGCGTAGGCCGTACCCAAGTCTTTCAGCGGTTTGAAGTTGTGGGCGGCGTCCCGTGGGTCGACCAGCACCACGCCGTCCTCAATCAACATCACGTAACCGCTGTCGCCGAGCTTGATGCTCTTGACCAGTTCGGTCAGGTTCTTCAGCGACACGCTGACCACGAATACCCCTTTGGGTTTGCCAGCGCTGTCGAGCATGGCGCGCGCGGTGCCTACCAGGGCCACGTCGTCTTTATCGTAGTAATAGGCCGGCGTGCGCACGGTCTTGCCGGGGCTGGCCATCGCCGCTTTGTACCAGGGGCGTGCGCGCGGGTCGTATTTGGCCAGTTGCGGATCGTCCGGCCATTTGGCGTAGGTGCCGTCCTCCAGACCGATGGACAGGATCGCCGCCGCCGGGTGGGTGGCGCCATAGCGGGCGAAGCGCTCGATCACCGTTTGCGCTTCGGCGGGCAGCGGTTGGGCGGCCGCGTCGGCGGGTTGGTAATTCTTTAGCGTGTTGACCGAGGTGTATACAGAATCCGTGGCCATTTGATCGACGTTCTGCAGCGTGCCGTCGAAGAACTGGCGGATATTGCCATCGATCTGGCGGATTTCCCGGGTACTGCCGTCGATGAACTGATCCACCGCCTGAGTCCGGGTGTTCATCACTGAGATGACGGCCACCAGGCTCACTGGGATAAACGCAACCGAAACAAAAGCCAGCACAAGCTTATTTTTTATTTTCATCGAGACGACCATCAGCGTGGAGGGCGGCCAAATCGCCACGCCCCTGAACAGGGCGAGGCGATTTGCTATCACTGCTGTTTCGGCGCGCTCTTGGTAAACCTTTAGGGTTTTTTGTACACAATACAATCAACGATTGTTCTGTATCCAATCAGTAAACATCACGCAGATAGCGTTTTTGCTCACTCAGTTGGCGCCAGTAGTCCACGGCGTGCTCCGGGCCCAGCCCGCCGTGGGTTTGCGCGATCTGGCGCAGCGCCTGGTCAACATCCTTAGCCATATGGGTGGCGTCTCCGCAGATGTACACCTTGGCGCCGTCCTGCAGCCAGCGCCACAGCTCGGCGCCTTGCTCGCGGATGCGGTCCTGCACATAGATTTTTTGCGCCTGATCGCGGGAGAACGCCAGGCTCAGGTGGGTGAGCAGGCCGTCGCGCTGCATGCCTTGCAGCTCGTCTTGGTAATAAAAGTCGCTGGCGGCGTACTGCTCGCCGAAGAACAGCCAGTTACGCCCCGGGTGCCCGAGGGCGCGGCGCTCCTGCAAAAACGCGCGAAACGGCGCCACGCCGGTGCCAGGGCCGATCATGATCATCGGCACATCGCCGTCGCTGGGGGGGCGGAAATGTTTGGACGGCTGCACGAACACCGGCACTTCACCGTCGCCGACGCGGTCGGCGAGAAAGGTCGAGGACACGCCTTTGCGTTTGCCATAGCGCACGGCCGCGACGGTCAGGTGGACTTCACCGGGATGGGCCTTGGCGCTGGACGCAATCGAGTAGAGACGCGGTTGCAGACGCCGCAGGGTGCCCAGCAGCTCGTCCGCCGAGCACTCAATGGGGTAGGCGTGTAGCACGTCCGCCAGTTGCCGACCCCACAGCCAGTCGTTCAATTCGGCCTTGTGCTCGGGCCGTAATAACTGCTCAAGCCCTCCATCGGCGCTGCGCTCGGCGATAAACGCCAGGGTCTCGCTGCTGGGCCGGGCGATTTCGAAGTGCTGGGTCAACGCCTGTTGCAGCGAGACCTCGCCGAAGGTGTCGATAGTGACGCTGGCCGACGCCTTCAGACCGGTCAAGTCGAGCAGTTCGTGGACCAGTTCGGGGCAGTTGCGCGGCCGCACGCCGAGGGCATCGCCGGCTTCATAGCTGAGCCCGGAGTCGGCCAGGTCCAGGGCGAACTGGCGGGTTTCTTTATGGCGGCTATGGGGGTTGAGATGGCGGTTGAGCAGCAGGCGCGAACCGTACAGCTTGGTCTTGCCCGCGGGCGTGGCGGCTGCCGGCGCCTTGGCCGGGTTGAGGCTGTGCTGCAAGCGCAGCAGCCAGGCATCGGCGTGCGTTTGGAATTCGGTGTCGCAATCGACGCGCTCCAACAGGCGGGTGGCGCCCAGCTCCAGCAGGCGTTGATCAAGGCGTTTGCCGTGCTTGCAGAACTGCTCGTAGTTCGGATCGCCCAGGGCCAGCACCGCAAACCGCAGGGACTCCAGGCGCGTCTCGACACGGCCGAGGCTGTGCCAGAAACCTGCGCCATTGTCCGGTGGGTCTCCGTCGCCGAAGGTGCTGCTGATCAATGCCAGGTTCTGGGTGCTTGCGAGTCGGCTCGCTGGGAAATCCGCCATTGCGCTCAGCTCGACGCTGATCCCAGCCTCACGCAGGCGCTGGGCACAGCGCTCGGCCAATGCTTCGGCATTGCCGGTCTGGGAGGCCCACAGCAAGGTCACGGCGGGAGAGGCGGGCAGTGTGCCGACACTGGCCGGCGAGGCGCGACTGAACAGCCCGCCGAGCAAACCGTCGACCCACAGCCGCGCCTCGTCGGCCAACGGCGCCGTGGGCGGTAGCACCGGCACACCACCGGCGTGGCGTGGGTTGTCGGCGCGCAGGCCGCTGACAAAGCCGGCGAGGTAGGTGCGTTCGCTGTCGCTCAGTGGCGGCGGGATGACGCTACGCAGGCCAGCGATTTCGGCGAAGGCGTCGATGCGCGACATGGCGGGTTCCGTTGCGCAAAGGGGAAGGTCGGTGGTCGCCTGGGTGGGCGAGTCGAGGAACTGATGGTCGATCAGCTCGACACGTTCCAGGGTGACGGCGCAGCACTTGAATTCCGGCTGCAGCGACATCGGGTCGACCGCATCCGAAGTCACCGCGTTGATCGCCAAATGTTCGCCAAACACGTCGTTCCAGTGAAAGGGCGCGAAACATTGGCCCGGTTGCACGCGGTCGCTGATCAACGCAGGCAACACGGCGTGGCCGCGCCGCGAACGCACTTGCACTGGCTGCTTGGTCTGAAGGCCCAGGCGCGCGGCGTCATCGGGGTGGATCTCGACAAAGGGGCCGGGGTTGAGTTTGTTCAGCGTGGCGACTTTGCCGGTCTTGGTCAGGGTGTGCCATTGGTGCTGCAAGCGACCGGTGTTGAGCACGAACGGGAAGGCATCGTCGGGCAGCTCCGCCGGTGGCAGGTGCGGGCGCGCAAAGAACTGACCTTTGCCGCTGGCGGTGGCGAAGCGCAACGTGCCGTGTGCGAGGTAGCGGATCGGGTTGCGCGGCGCCGACTCGGCCGATGCCAGCGGCCATTGCAGCGGTGTCTGGCGCAGACGCTCATAGCTGGCGCCGCGCAGGTCATAGCCGGTGGCGGGGTTGCAGGCGCGTTTGAGTTCTTCGAACACCTCACTGGCGTCGGCGTAGGTGAACGCCTCGGCATAGCCCATTGCACAGGCGACGCGGGCGATGATCTGCCAGTCGGCCAGGGTGTCGCCCGGCGGCTGTACGGCTGGTTGCATCAGGGTCAGGTTGCGCTCGGAGTTGATCATTACCCCTTCGGCTTCGGCCCACAGCGCGCCGGGCAAGAGGATGTCGGCATAGCGGTTGGTTTCGGTGTCGAGGTACGCGTCCTGGGTGATCACCAGGTCGGCGGCCTGCAGCCCATCGATCACGGTTTGTCGGTTCGGCACGCTGGCCACCGGGTTGGTGCAGATGATCCAGCAGGCTTTGATCTGCCCGGCGGCCATTTGCTCGAACATCGCCACGGTGCCGTCGCTGGCCTGCCGCGGCAGGCGGTCGGCGGGGATCTGCCACAGGTCTTCGATAAAGGCGCGGTCGGCGTCCACCAGCATCGAACGTTGCCCCGGCAGGCCCGGGCCCATATAACCCATCTCGCGCCCGCCCATGGCATTGGGTTGGCCGGTGAGGGAAAACGGCCCACTGCCCGGGCGGCAGATGGCGCCGGTGGCCAAGTGCAAGTTGCACAGCGCGTTGGTGTTCCAGGTGCCATGGGTGCTCTGGTTGAGGCCCATGGTCCAGCAACTCATCCACTCGGCGGCCTCGCCGATCCAGGTGGCGACCTGGCGAATGTCGTCTTCGGCCAGGCCGGTGATGGCGGCGACCTGCTGCGGTGAATAGTCCTCCAGGAACGCGGGCATGACCTCCCAACCTTCGGTGAAGGTGGCGATAAAGGCCGGGTCGGTGTGGCCGTTTTTCACCAGCAGGTGCAGCAAGCCGTTGAGCAATGCGAGGTCGGTGCCGGGGTTGATCGGCAAGTGCAGGTGCGCCTTGTCGGCGGTGGCGCTGCGCCGTGGGTCGACCACGATCAACTTCGCCCCGGCCTTGACCCGGTCCATCATGCGCAGGAACAGGATGGGGTGACAGTCGGCCATATTGGCGCCGATCACGAAGAACAGGTCGGCGCGGTCGAAGTCTTCATAGGAGCCCGGCGGCCCGTCGGAACCCAGGGACAGTTTGTAGCCGCTGCCGGCGCTGGCCATGCACAGCCGTGAATTGGATTCGATATGGCGGGTGCCCACAAAACCCTTGGCCAACTTGTTGACCAGGTATTGGGCCTCCAGTGACATCTGCCCGGAGACGTAAAACGCCAAGGCATCGGGGCCATGTCGCTCTAGCACGTTGCGCAGGCGCCCGGCCGTCTTGGCGATGGCCTCGTCCATGGCGATGCGTACCGGGTCGCGGTCGCGGGCCTGGCGCAAGTAAGCGTTTTCCATGCGCCCGGACTCGGCAATGGCTTGCCCGCAGGTAGTGCCCTTGGTGCACAGGCGCCCGGCGTTGGTGGGGTGGTCAGGGTCGCCGATCACCTTGACCACTGTGTTGTCCTGGACCTGCATGACGATGCCGCAGCCCACGCCACAATAGGGGCACACACTGCGTACGTGTTGGTTTGCCATCGATAACCCTCGAACCTTTTCTGCCCGGCAAAAAAAAGCGCCGCGTAACCCTCCGTTGGAAACGGGGATTACACGGCGCCTTTGTCGTGGATGGGCAATCAGCGTTGACTGCTCTGTTGCGCTGTACCTAGCAAGCGGCGCGCCATGTTTCTGCACAGGCCTTACTGACGGTGCCGACGGCGCTTGCTGCTGTTGTGCCGACGCGCGGAAGCAAGCGTCCCGTGCCCTTTTATGACGCGCCGCGCACCAGTTGGAGGCGTGATCGCAAGGCTTGAACCGGTGTAGATGCCGTGAGTACGGGGTCGCGACAGGTTGGCACAGAGCCTGCAAGATCCCCGACAACCCCCTTCGGTCAACGACGATCGACAACATGGGCAATAGCGGTGGAATCGGCGAAGTCGTCCGATGCCAACCGTATAAGAACAGGCAAAGACGCCTGGAACCGTAAGGTTTCAGGCGTTTTTTTTTGCTTTTTTTCAAACCGTGATGAGCTTTGTCGGGTGCTTATATGAACGCCAATAACGCCAGTTTGAACCAGCTGCAAACCCTGATCGTCGTCGGCAATGGCATGGTCGGTCATCACTGCGTGGAGCAGTTGATCGAACGCGGCGCGCTGGATCACTACCAACTGCATGTGTTCAGCGAAGAGCCGATGCGTGCCTATGACCGCGTGCATTTGTCCGAGTACTTCACCGGCCGCGATGCCGAGTCGCTGGCGTTATCCGACGCGGCGTTGTACCAGACGCCGGGGGTGACCTTGCACCTTGGCGTTCAAGTGCTGGATATCGACCGCACCCAGCGCCAGGTGGTCACCGCCCAGGGCCGCGTGACCTACGACAAACTGGTGCTGGCCACCGGTTCGTACCCGTTTGTGCCGCCCATCGAAGGCGCCGAAGGTGACTCGCGCCTGGTGTACCGCACCCTGCAAGACCTCGACGCTATTCGTGCCGCCGCTGCCAATGCGCGGCGCGGCGTGGTGGTCGGCGGTGGGTTGCTCGGCCTGGAGGCGGCCAACGCCCTTAAAAGCCTCGGCCTGGAAGCCCATGTGGTGGAATTCGCGCCGCGCCTGATGCCGGTGCAACTGGATGACTTCGGCGGTTTGGCGCTCAAGGCGCAGATCGAACGGCTGGGCGTTGGCGTGCATTTGTCGCGTGCCACGCAATCGATCAGCGCCGGTGAGCAATACCGCTATCGCATGAATTTCGCCAACGACGAATTTCTGGAAACCGACCTTATCGTGTTTTCCGCCGGTATCCGCGCCCAGGACGCCCTGGCGCGCCAGGCCGGGCTGGAAATCGGTCCGCGCGGCGGGGTGGCGATCAACGACGAATGCCGGAGCTGCGACCCGCATATCTATGCAATCGGCGAGTGTGCCTCGTGGAACGGCAGCCTGTTCGGCCTGGTTGCGCCCGGCTACCAGATGGCCCGTGGCGTGGCGGCGCTGCTGTGCGGGCAGGGCGCCGAGCCGTTTGTAGGCGCGGATATGTCCACCAAGCTCAAGTTGCTTGGCGTGGATGTGGGCTCCATCGGCGATGCCCACGCCCACACACCGGGCGCGCGCAGCTATCAGTTTATCGACGAGGCCACCGCCAGCTACCGCCGCCTGGTGGTGGACGCGGCCGGCAAGCAGGTGATCGGCGCGGTGTTGGTCGGCGACAACAGCTACTACGACACGCTGCTGCAATATCTGCAGAACGGCATCGCCTTGCCGGCCGAGCCCGCCAGCCTGATCCTGCCGTCGTCGGCCGGCGCACCGACCCTCGGCCCTGGCGCGTTGCCGGAATCGGCCACGGTGTGTTCCTGCCACAACGTCACCAAAGGCGCGATCTGTGCGGCCATCGATGGCGGCTGCGGCGACCTCGGCGTGCTCAAGGCGCAGACCAAAGCCTGCACCGGCTGCGGTGGCTGCGCCGGGCTGCTTAAGCAGGTGTTCGAACATGAGCTGGTGGCCCGTGGCGTCAGTGTCGATAAGAGTCTGTGCGAACACTTCGCCTATACCCGCCAGGAGTTGTACGCCCTGGTGCGCGTGGAAGGGGTGATCACGTTCGACGAACTGTTGGCCAAGCATGGCCGTGGCCACACCGGCTGCGATGTGTGCAAACCAGCGGTGGGCTCGATCCTGGCGTCGTGCTGGAACCAGCCGATCTTGGACCCGTCGCTGGTGCCGTTACAGGACACCAACGACACGTTCATGGCCAATATGCAGAAGAACGGCACCTACTCGGTGGTGCCACGGATTCCGGGGGGCGAGATCACTGCTGAGAAGCTGATCGTGATCGGCGAGGTGGCGAAGAAATACAACCTCTATACCAAGATCACCGGTGGCCAGCGCATCGACCTGTTCGGCGCGCAACTGCACGAACTGCCGGATATCTGGGGCGAGCTGATCGCCGCCGGTTTCGAGACGGGGCATGCGTATGGCAAGTCCACGCGTACGGTCAAATCCTGCGTCGGCAGCACCTGGTGCCGTTACGGCGTGCAAGACAGCGTGAAAATGGCGCTGCTGATCGAGGACCGCTACAAGGGCCTGCGCTCGCCGCACAAGCTCAAGTTCGCGGTGTCCGGCTGCACCCGCGAATGCGCCGAAGCCCAGAGCAAGGACGTGGGCGTGATCGCCACCGAGAAGGGCTGGAACCTCTACATCGCCGGCAACGGCGGCATGCGCCCACGGCATGCCGAACTGTTCGCCACCGACCTCGACGACGCCACGCTGATCCGCTACATCGACCGTTTCCTGATGTTCTACATCCGCACCGCCGACAAGCTGCAACGCACTTCGGTCTGGCGAGAAAGTCTGGAAGGCGGGCTGGATTTCCTCAAGGACGTGATCTTGCACGACAGCCTGGGTTTGGGCGCCGAGCTGGAGGCGCAGATGCAACTGGTGGTCGACCGCTATGAATGCGAATGGGCCAACGCCCTCAAGGACCCGGAAAAACTCAAACGCTTCCGCACCTTCGTCAACGACAAGCGCCCAGACCCGGACATCCACTTCGTCCAGGAACGCGGCCAGCGCCGTCCGATCATGGCCGCCGAACTCAACCTGATTGCTGTTACCGAGGAACTTGCCTGATGAGCCAGTCCAATACCCAACGCACACTTGCCACTTGGAAAAACGTCTGCAATGAGGGCGACCTGGTGCGCAATTCCGGCGTGGTGGTGTGGCTTGATGGCGCGCAAGTCGCGCTGTTCTACCTGCCTGACGCCGAAGCGCAGACGCTCTACGCCATCGACAACCACGACCCGGAGTCCGGCGCCAACGTGATCGGCCGTGGCCTGGTGGGCAACATCAAGGGTGAGCTGGTGGTGGCCGCGCCGATCTACAAACAGCATTACCGCTTGCAGGACGGCCAGTGCCTGGAAACCCCGCACCAACGCCTGCGGGTATGGCCGGCGCGGTTGAAGGGTGGGGTGGTGGAGGTGCAAGTGTCTTGCTGAATCCTGACCTACACAGAGCCCAAGGTGGGAGGGGGCCTGCCCCCGATCAAGGTGGCTCAGTAATGGATAAGCCAGCTGACACGCCGCCATCGGGGGCAAGCCCCCTCCCACAGTTTTTATCTGCATCTGGCTTGATGCTGGGCGGAGCTGGACTGCTGCAAACCTAGCCTTTGAAACGCAATGAGCCCAGACAGCACAGAACCCAATGTGGGAGGGGGCTTGCCCCCGATCAGGTTGGTTCAGTCATGGATAAGCCAACTGACACGCCGCCATCGGGGGCAGGCCTCCTCCCACAGTTTTATCTGTGCCGGACTTGGTGTCGGGTGCGGAGCTGGACTGCTGCAAACCTAGCCTTTGAAACACAATGAGCCCAGACAGCACAGAGCCCAATGTGGGAGGGGGCTTGCCCCCGATCAGGTTGGTTCAGTCATGGATAAGCCAACTGACACGCCGCCATCGGGGGCAAGCCCCCTCCCACAGTTTTTATCTGTGCCGGGCTTGGTGTCGGGGGGGGGGGCGGAGCTGGACTGCTGAACCTAGCCTTTGAAACACAATGAGCCCAGACAGCATAGAGCCCAATGTGGGAGGGGGCTTGCCCCCGATCAGGCTGGCTCAGTAATGGATAAGCCAGCTGACACGCCGCCATCGGGGGCAAGCCCCCTCCCACAGTTTTATCTGTGTGGGACTTGTTGTCGGCTAACGGTTCCATGGCATCCCCTTCGCGTCAGAAGCACGCAACATAGCAGCGCACCCGCGCGCATCAACAGCGATTTGTTCACGGTTTGCCTTTACACTGCGGCCCCCGGATTTCAGCAAGGATGCTTTACATGCGTTCGCTCGTCAGCGCAGTGCTTGTCTCTACGATGTTCGCGGCCCCGGCCATGGCCGAACCCCGCTCGTTTTCGCTGAATGACCCCAGCGGCCAGTTTCTTGTCGAAGTGCTGTTCCCGGATGTGCCGCAGGACTTGCAGCAACTGGCGCCGGCGCTGATCACGCTGCGCGACAAAACCTCCCTGGCGATCCTCCAGCAATTTTCCACACCCGCCGCCGGAGTGCCGCTCGATGGCGACGGCAAGACCCTGGACTGGCGCCTGGTCGGCGAAGACGGCGTGGTGTATTTCGCCGATATCGACCGGGACGGCCGCCAGGACCTGGCGATTCGCAACGGCGACGGCGCCGATGCAGGCTTTCAGTCGAACTACGATGTGTACCTGCAAGACCCCCAGCAACCGCGCTGGGTGCTCAACCGCCCCCTCACGGACCTGGCGAACGAGACCTCCGGCGGCATGTTCTCGGTCACCCCCAAGGACGGCATCATCCATTCGCAGACCGACCGTGGCTGCTGCTGGACCCGCGCCAGCCGTTGGCAAATGCGCAACGGCGAGCTGGTACGACTCAGCGCGTATACGCAGCAGGAAGTACCGGCCAGCGACGATGACGACACCAGCATGCCCAAGGGCTACATGCTGCGCACCACTGGCGAATGGAAGGACGGCCAATGGCACGAAACCCCTCGGTTGGAAGGGCCGGTCAACGAAGACCCACAGATGCTCGCCGGCACCCTCAACGGCAAGATCCCGGTGCAGCTCTGGTATCAGCAGCAAGGCGAGGTACTGATCGGCGAAGTGCGCTACACCAAAAGTGGCAGTGGCAAGCCGATCAAACTGGTGGGGTCGATAGGCGACTACGACGACAAACCCTTCGTTTACCTGCACGAATCGACCGAGGATGGGCATCAGACCGGCACCTGGCAGATCACCCGCGCTAGCGTCGAACCGTTCGATTACAGCGGTGCCTGGGTCAGCAGCGGCAAGAAGGGCGCGTCTGAGCTGACGGTGCAATTGCACGCCGTGGACCGCGAGCCGGAGTACGCCAAGTACGGCGACGTAGCCCGCGACCAACGCAGCGGCCACTATCAGATGCGCGACGACTACCTGGGTCGCGACGGTGACCTCGACCTGAAGATCCTGCCGCAGCGCGACGCCCAAGGCCGGGAAGTGGCTGAATTCAGCGTGACCCTCAACGACACCGGCACCGGCAAACCCATTGTCACCACGCAACAGCGTGTGCCGATGGAAACCGACAACCTGATCATTGTGCGCGCACCCCTGGCCGCCAAAGGCACTGGCCCGTACCACATTCAGTTGGTAAAAGATTTTGCGGTGATCAAGCACAACGCGGAGCCGGACTTCCCCGACTACCTGACGGGGATGTATCGCCGGCAGCCTTGACGCTGCCTTGGATGCATCCCCGCGCACCGCTGCAGGTTTGGCCTAGCGATTGAACCGCTCAACCAACGCGTACTGAGTAGACGCGGTGTCGGTCAGCTCCTTGCTCAGGGTTGTCGATTGACGGGCCTGCACCGAGGTCTGATCGGCCAGCTCGGCAATGGTGGTGATATTGCGGCTGATCTCTTCGGCCACCGCGCTTTGCTCTTCGGTGGCGGCGGCGATCTGGGTGGTCATGTCGGTGATATGGGACACCGCCTCACTGATGCCTACCAATGCCTGGTCGGCCTCCAGCACCCACGCCACGCCTTCCTGGGCTTGGCGCTGGCCGTTCTGCATGCTTTGCACGGCGTTGTTGGAGGACGCCTGCAACTGCGTGATCAGCCCATGGATCTGAGTGGTCGATTGCGTAGTGCGTTGGGCCAGCTGACGGACTTCGTCGGCCACTACGGCAAAGCCGCGCCCCTGTTCACCGGCGCGGGCTGCTTCGATGGCGGCGTTGAGGGCCAGCAGGTTGGTCTGGTCGGCGATGCCTTTGATCACATCGACCACGCTACCGATTTCATCGCTGTCGCGGGCCAGTTGCGCCACGGTGACGCCGGTCTCGCCGACCACCGCCGACAAACGCTCAATGGCCTGGCGAGTATCGCGCGCCACGTCGCGGCCACGGCCGGTCAATACGTTGGCTTGCTGGGTAGCGTCGGCGGTGCGTTGCACATGGCTGGCGACCTCCTGAGTGGTGGCGGCCATCTGGTTGACGGCGGCCGAGACCTGTTCGGTCTCCACGCGCTGACGGTCCAGGCCCCGGGAGCTGGCGGAAGCCAGTTGGTCGGATTGAACGGCCAGGGTGCTGAGTTGTTCGGCACTGTCCTGCAGGCGGGTGAGGCACGTTTTCAGGCGTGCGTTCTGGCTCTGGAAGGCGGTTTCCAAACGTGCCTGCGGGCCGCGAGCGTCGCTGTACATCTGCGCGATCAACGCATCGGAGGTGGACGGCTCGACCCCTTGCAGCAGGCGCAAGGTGCTGCCATGGCGCGCGCTCGAACAAAGCAGGCCGATGGGCACCGCCACTGCCACGGCGACCGCGACCGCCACTGGCGCACTGAGAAACAACCCGGCCAGGCTGCCGGCAATACCGCTGGCCATATAGGGCACGCAGCTCAATAGACGGGGCAGCCAGGCGTCTTGGCGCGGTACAGCGGTTTTGCCTTGGCTGATCCGTTGATAGAGGGCCTGGGCGCGGCGGATTTCATCGGCGGTGGGCTTGACCCGCACCGACTCGAAACCGACCACCCGGCTGCCGTCGAATATAGGCGTGACGTAGGCGTTGACCCAATAATGGTCGCCGTTCTTCGAGCGGTTCTTGACGATGCCCATCCAGGGCAAGCCCTGTTTGAGCGCGCTCCACATGTGCGCGAATACGGCCGGCGGAACGTCGGGGTGACGCACGATGTTCTGGGGCGCACCGATCAGATCGTCACGTTCAAAGCCGCTGATTTCGACAAAGGCATCGTTGCAGTAAGTGATCATGCCCTGCACATCGGTGGCGGAGATGAGTTTCTGCTGCGGCGCGAGGGAAATCTCGCGTTGTGTTACGGGCTGATTGTTGCGCATTCCGACTACTCCATGGTTGCACTGAGTCCATCGGCGGCAAGTCACAAAAAATTAATACTCATTTGGTAATTGCCCTGCCGTCGGTCAAAAGCCTGAAACTTCCCGAGGAAAAACCCCATAATGGCGGCCATTTTTGTTTAGCCGTTATTCTGGTGTGCCCGCATGGAAATTAAGGTCAACTTTCTCGACAACCTCCGGCTTGAAGCCAAGTTCGATGACTTCACGGTGATTGCCGACCAGCCTATTCGCTACAAAGGCGATGGCTCGGCCCCGGGCCCCTTCGATTACTTCCTGGCGTCGTCGGCGCTGTGTGCGGCGTACTTCGTGAAGCTGTACTGCCAGACGCGCAATATCCCCACCGAAAATATCCGCTTGTCGCAGAACAACATCGTCGACCCGGAAAACCGCTACAACCAGATTTTCAAGATTCAGGTCGAGTTGCCGGCGGACATCTCCGATAAGGACCGTCAAGGCATCCTGCGTTCCATCGACCGCTGCACCGTGAAGAAAGTGGTGCAGGCCGGGCCGCAATTCGTGATCGAAGAAGTAGACAACCTCGACGCCGACGCCCAGGCCTTGTTGATGCCCAGCGCGTTGTCCGACGGCGGTACCTATATCGCCGGTAAGGACCTGCCGCTGGAACAGACCATCGCCAATATGTCCGGCATCCTGGCTGACCTGGGCATGAAGATTGAAATCGCGTCGTGGCGCAATATCGTGCCGAACGTGTGGTCGCTGCATATCCGCGATGCTCACTCGCCGATGTGCTTCACCAACGGCAAGGGCGCGACCAAAGAGAGCGCTCTGGCATCGGCCCTGGGCGAGTTCATCGAGCGGCTCAACTGCAACTTCTTCTATAACGACCAGTTCTGGGGCGAAGAGCTGGCCAACGCGGCGTTCGTGCATTACCCCGATGAGCGCTGGTTCCAGCCCGGCCCGAACGATGAACTGCCGCCGGAAATCCTCGACGCCTATTGCCTGAAGGTCTACAACCGCGATGGCGAACTGCGTGGCTCGCACCTGTTCGACACCAACTCCGGCAACGAGGCGCGCGGCATCGTATCGCTGCCGTTCGTGCGTCGCTCCGATGACGAGGTGGTGTATTTCCCGTCCAACCTTATTGAAAACCTCTACCTCAGTAATGGCATGAGCGCCGGCAATACCTTGGCCGAAGCCCAGGTGCAGTGCCTGTCGGAGATCTTCGAGCGGGCGGTGAAGCGCGAAATCATCGAAGGCGAATTCGCCCTGCCGGACGTGCCTGCCGAGGTGCTGGCCAAGTACCCGAACATCCTGGCGGGTATTCAGGGTTTGGAGGCCCAGGGTTTCCCGGTGCTGGTCAAGGACGCGTCCCTGGGGGGTGAATTCCCGGTGATGTGCGTGACCCTGATGAACCCGCGCACCGGCGGCGTGTTCGCCTCGTTCGGCGCGCACCCGAGCCTGGAAGTGGCGCTGGAGCGCAGCCTCACCGAACTGCTGCAAGGCCGCAGTTTCGAAGGCCTGAACGACCTGCCGCAGCCGACCTTCGAAGGCCAGGCGGTGACCGAACCGAACAACTTCGTCGAGCACTTTATCGACTCCAGCGGCGTGGTGTCGTGGCGCTTCTTCAGTGCGCAGTCGGATTACGAGTTTGTCGAATGGGACTTCTCCGGCCAGGGTGAAAATTCCAACGCCGAGGAGGCCGCGACACTGTTCGGCATTCTCGACCATATGGGCAAAGAGTCCTATATGGCGGTGTACGAACACCTCGGTGCTACGGCTTGTCGGATCCTGGTACCTGACTATTCGGAAATCTACCCGGTGGAAGATCTGATCTGGGACAACACCAACAAGGCCCTGTTTTTCCGCGCCGATATCCTCAACCTGCACCGCCTGGACGATGCAGAACTGGAGGCGTTGGTTGAGCGCCTGATCGAAAGCGAACTGGACGATTACACCGACATCACTACCCTGATCGGCATTGAGTTCGACGACAACACCGCGTGGGGCCAACTGACCATCCTGGAACTGAAACTGCTGATCTTCCTCGCCTTGCGCCAATACGAAGAGGCCAAGGAGTGCGTGGAGATGTTCCTGCAATACAACGACAACACCGCCGAGCGCGGGTTGTTCTACCAGGCGCTCAACGCCGTGCTGGAGATGGAACTGGACGACGATCTGGAACTGGCGGACTACGAAGTTAACTTCCGGCGCATGTTCGGCGACGAACGCATGGACGCCGTGATCGGCTCGGTCAACGGCAGCGTGCGCTTCCATGGCCTGACTCCGACCAGCATGAAGCTCGAAGGGCTGGACCGGCACTTGCGCCTGATCGACAGCTACAAAAAACTGCATAGCGCGCGAGCGGCGGTGTCCATCCGATAAGTCTTTCGCGCAGTTTGCTTACCAAAAAAAGCAGGCTCGCCGCGATGAGTGTGTCTTGCCCCGATTCCTTGTGGTCAGCATAAAGATAGGTGGCACCGCGCTTCCCTGTGGTCAGCATAAAGATTGGTGGTACCGCGCCACCCGGTGGTGAGCAAGCTTGCTTGCGCTGGGCTGCGCAGCGGCCCCAAAGCCGGGCGGTGGGTTTGACCTGAAAGGACGCGGTGGGTGGGAGAGGGCTGCTGCGCAGCCCAGCGCGGGGCAAGCCCGCTCATACATGGACGCCCCCAGTATGCCAAGCACTCAATTCGTGAAAACACAGACGGGATAAGGTTGCAGCCATACATCCGGACTTTAAGTGAGGCGGTGCCTCTGTCCCTGATGGAATTCGCTGAT
>NZ_VFEU01000014.1 GCF_007858255.1 Pseudomonas rhodesiae
GGGTCCGGGTGGCGAAAACGTAAGAAATACTCGTCGAATTGATTGTTTTTTGATCATTTGGCGAGTTTAAAAGTTGCGCTAGGTGGTATGCCGGGGAAATACATGGCTACTTCAGACCATCCCTAACCGTAAATAATGGCAAGGCGCAATCTTAATTCAACCCCTCCAAGGCGCTCAATGGAGGACAGCACTTATCTACCAAGTGCTTTGTAATAATTGAGCAATTTCCACTCTTCTATCTGCCAATTATACTTGTTTTTTATAGCTAGCTGACCATTGCTTCCCATTATTCGCGCCTGCTCAGGATTCTCACATAAGAAATCAATTGCACGTGCGATGGACTGGCTGTCAAGAGGATCAACACACAGGCCACATTCACTCTCGATCACAACACTACGCCACAACGGAAAATCTGAAGCGATGACGGGTACGCCCGCACTCATATACTCGAACATCTTAACCGGCAGCGCATCAATGTAATTGATGGTCGGATGAAGAGTGACCAGCCCTGCCAAAGAACGCTGCAAGACGTCTCTAATGCCCTCTCTATCGAGATAACCTAAAGCGTCCACCTTCTTCCAAGCGAACATGCCTTGAGCCTGCGACTCGACAGCAGGCTCTGAAAACACACCGGCCAGCAAGAGTTTGACGTCATGCGCGCTACGCCCTACCGCGTCGATAATCTCCAAGATCCCGCGATTCTTCGAAATACCGCCGACATAACAAACATTGGGACTGAGACTTTGTTGCGCTGGCACGCCATCGGTCAATTCACCCAAGATAGGAAAATTATTGATATCAACAACATTCGAGTTAATTCTTAAAAACTTATCTCTGATGAAAGGCGTTGCCGCTATGACCCCGGTAAATTTGGACAAGACAATATGTTCGTACAAGTAAAAAACGCGGGAAAGCACATGTCTAACCACAACGTTCATGTAAGATTTAGCTAAAATTTGCTTTGGCAGATCTTCGTGTGCATCGAAAATTACTTTTTTATTATGACGCAGCAGCTTTCTGCCAACCGGGATCAGCTCTGGATCATGGATATGGTAAATATCGGCATCCACCAAAATTGCTCGTTGGAACACCCTTCGAGTGGTAGCGTACATCCGATTCAGTCTGCCTCTGGACCTGCCAACATCATGAATATTGATTCCGTTTTTCACTTCCTCACCCATACCATCGGCCACAACTAGCGACACTTCATATCCGGCATTTTTCAAGGACGCACACTCCTTGAAGAAAATTCGACTATCAAAACGAGGATGCGCCGATGTCAGGTGACATACTTTCATGATAAAACTTCCGAACGTTGAATGTTAAAAACACGTGGCATCAGGAGTACACGCTAAATCGCCGCCCCGTTAAACGAGCAATCACTCTTTGTACAAGCTTCAGAGTTCGATATCGCCCATTCCAAGTGGAAAAATCAGTATGACTATGAATCGGAGCATTCATCAGGTCATCGAACTCGGCTCTAGAGATCCTCAATTTTTTGCAAAAATAAGCAATATCGAGCTCAAGCTCATCCAAGTCATATAGTGGATCCTCGAGCTTCTCTAGCGCCGTTTCTCTGCTCATCTGACCGGAGACTATCAGGCTAGATAAGTGTGGGCGACGCTTATCGTAGCCAAATTTCTTGGGAAGATAATAATTCTGAAATAGCTTAGTAAACTGCGACTCGCCATGCTTACGGGCGTATGGCTTGTAGCCAACAGTATCCCTTAACTCTTGCAGCGCCTGCTCCTTATCGTATGGCATATAATTCAAGGGCCGCACAGTACGCATTTTTTTTATAAACGGGTACCAAATATAATACTGAAAAAAACTGATAGTCTTATAATTTTTAAGCTTGCGGGTACCGAATTTCTTATGAATTGCCTTCAGATTAATGGCATCCATTGCAGTCCCGTGCCACGACTCTGGAAAAACTCCTTCCGTCGCTAGATTTCCGCCAGACATCATGCAGTTAATACCATTCTTTATGGCGAAGTGATAAAGACTCGAGAAAAATATGTGATCTTGAGGAACGTCTTGGTTAGAGATGCCGGCTCTCATGTACGCAAGATGTAAATCACGCATTTCCTCCCAATCGACCACATGCGTGTGAAGATCATAATCGCAATGCTTGACGATGGATTCAATGTTCGCAACCGCCAGTTCACTGTTCCATCCAGCATCTACATGAACCACCAGCGGACGGAGCCCCCAGTCCTTCACCTTTATCGCCAAGTAAGAACTATCAACGCCGCCACTTAACCCCAGGACACAGTCATACTCCCTCCCCTTTCCGGCCTGTTTTATCTCTTCAATAATTTGCGCCCACTTCGCAGCCCCGGCCTCATTAGGAAACCAACTGCTCTTAGAAACCAGATCAAACTTCAAACAGTGATTACAGACACCTTCCTCACTAAAGGTAATCTCCTTATCAGAGGTATCCATTACACACTTGGTGCAGATCCTATATGTGTCATTTTGCAGCATAAGTACTGTCCACATTTCGTTTAGAGAAGATCAAGAGCGCCATCAACATACCTATTCCAGATGATAGCAACGCGGTTGTAGCGGCCTGCTCAACGACTAAGATGGAATAAGAGAAGCCAAGACATATAAA
This sequence comes from Pseudomonas rhodesiae, assembly GCF_007858255.1. Lineage (GTDB taxonomy): Bacteria > Pseudomonadota > Gammaproteobacteria > Pseudomonadales > Pseudomonadaceae > Aquipseudomonas > Aquipseudomonas rhodesiae. Next base: position 2,618 of record NZ_VFEU01000014.1, read on the forward strand.
GCTAGGATTACTTTTCAATAGAAATGCAGAATCCAATATAAGAAAAACAACGCCTACCATCACGATTGTCAGAAAATAGTACGGCAGCCCTCCTGCCCCTAAACTATAGACAAATGCATTGGTATTGGCATTAAGACCTTCCATACCTAGGAAATTTTCGCCTACAAGAAGGCTGACGGGCTTATCCTCAATCGCTCCACCCAACAGCGTCCAGGAGGTATGGTCTGAACTCATAAATTCAAAAAAAGATGACATCACCCATGGTGGAACGGTAAACGACCTACGAATGAAATAGTCGGCTACATAAGAGTAGCCATTCAGGCTGTATTCAATAATAAATATGCAAAAAGCCCCAACCACCAGCCAATATACATATTTTATAAAAAAAACTATCTTCGCCTTGTTTGCCGCCACTCCCAGAAGAGCAGCCACACCGATAGCTAACAGAGGCGCCTTAACTCCCAACAAGTAAAAAAATGTCAACCAGCACAACATTGGCACTATCATTAGCCAGTGTTTTTTCTTCCAGCATGCCCAGAAAGCAATAAAAGGCGAAACGCCATTAATGATTGCAGAACTGATATAGGAAAAGAGAGAGCCTGAAATAAATATCTCCCGCCCCTCCAACCTGCGCTCATACACACTAGAGAAGTCAAAGCCTGCAGAGGCGGTCGGGTTAGATAACGCAACGGCAATACCGACCGCGACAAGAGAACAAAGAATAAAGATCACACTACCTTGAGTTAGAATTCCAGGCACCCGGATGACTGGCATGCTAATGACCATTAGCTTGACGATCAAAAGAGGTAGCACCAATACCGAGAAAAGCATGAAAAACTCTTCAATCGCTACATTTCCGCGTACGGAACTTAACATCACATAAGGGAGTAAAACAAAAAAACCATATAGGAACGAAAAAAAATCAGAGGGCCTGATAATTTTCTTAGGTAATAGTACACCGAGCAAGATTACCCCGCACAGGACGCGGAACATGTAGGCCATATCCGCATCTATATGTGTATAGCCTATATATTCATTATCCTGCTGCAGCTGCAGGACGTACGAAATCATTATAAACAACCCAATGGTTCCCAACACCATTGAGTTAATTATGCTTGCTTTGATCAAACGCCCATTGCCCATACTATAACTGAATGCTTTTAGGGTAATTGATTAGGACCGCGCGATGCTTACCGTGAAAAACAAACATACTACCCGCCGCCGCCCCCGAGACATGCCCTTCTTGAATGACACTCGCTAGATCTTCGATAGACCCTGCACCTCCACACGCGACCACGGGAACATTAACTCTACTGGTGGTACGCAAAATAGGGCTTAAGTCATAACCGCTCATCGTGCCGTCTCGATCAATATTATTTATAAAAATTTCGCCGACGCCCTCGGATACCAAATGGTCGATGTGCTCGTCCAAGCCGCACTTCACTTCGACCGTTGAAGACCTCACATAGACTTTATAGGTACCGAATATATTTCTCTTAATATCTACAGCACCTACAATCGCCTGGCTTCCAAATATATCTGCAGCCTTCCTTATAAGCCCTTTTGACTCAACCGATGCAGTATTTATTACTACTTTTTCAATACCCAACCTGATCAACTGCCTGACTTGGGAAATAGTCCTAATGCCTCCCCCATATGCCAGAGGCATAAAGGCCTCCCCCGCTATCTCCTCAATCAACTGATAATTGGGCTCGACTTGATTTTTCGATGCATCGATATCAAGAACAACAATCTCATCCGCTTCCTTGTCACTAAAAATTCTGACAGCATTAACAGGATCGCCGATATACCTTGAATCCTTGAATTTTTTGGTTTTTACCAAGCCATTGCCGCTTATCAGCAAACAAGGAATTATGCGTGGGCGGTGCATTTATAGTCCTCGCGCAAAAGAATTTAAAAGGCGCTTGCCAAAGCGATGACTTTTTTCAGGATGAAACTGGACGCCGCATATATTCCCCTGTGCAACACCAGCCGCGAACTCTAGACCATACTTCGCAGTCAATATAACATTGCGTGGGTCGGCAGGTTGCATAAAATAGCTGTGCACGAAATAGAATCGGGCATCGCTCTCAATATCATCCGTCAAATAGTGTCGTACGCCAGCGCACGCAAATACGTCATTCCAACCCATGTGAGGTACGCGTAAACCTTCTATTTCGGGAAATTTTTTCACTTCCATATCGAGCCATCCAAGACCAGCTTCATTTCCTTCAGAGCTACTCTTGCCCAGCATCTGGGCGCCCACGCAGATCCCCAAGAGTGGAGTATGTTGCCCCAATACCTTGCCTTCCAACAGACCAATCAGACCACTGGCTTTTAAATTTTTCATGCAGGCATCAAACGAGCCATTACCAGGCAGAATGATTTTACTTGCCTTCTCAATTTCCTGCGCATCTGAGGTGATCAGCGATCGAATACCCAAACGCATCAACATGTTCGATACAGCGGCCACATTGCCTATATCGTAATCGACAATAACAATCATTTTTTCTCACCCAAGCTGAAATGATACGACATGGCTATGTAAACGAAATACAAAGCAGCATATCCAGCACTGTAAATCTTCAACGCCGTCGCGTAATTCTGAAAGACGCTCAACGCAGTCACAGTCATCGCCAGTAGAGCCAACTGCCACATCAAATCAAGATTTTGCTTACCAGCGATGTAAACCATATAGCTCAGAGGACTGGCAATAAATGCCAACGCAAAGTAGGGCAACATCCAAGTAGCGATGGTTCCAGAGAAACGCCACTTCTCGCCAAAAAACACAACAAAAAGCGACTCACTCAAAAATAACATAGCTACGACAAATACTAATGAACCAACGGACAACACCTTAAGCGTGCGAATATACATATCGCTGCACTCTCCATATTGCCGATAGTGGGAAGCGGCGTGCCGTTTGAAAACGTCCAGCACCGACTTCCCCAACAGGCCAAGCGGAGCGCCTAGAATCCGCAATGTCATGGCCAGCAACCCAGCCACCTCAGCCCCATATCGATGCGCCACAATGATAATGGGCAACTGCGCAGCTGCGGAATTTATCGCATCCGCAGGTAGCGAAAATTGTGGAAACCTACGCTGACGGGACCAAAACTCTTTGATTGTTTTTACTTTAGTTGCATCCTGACCAGGGACACGAAGCGGCATGAGCTTCATGGCGATGCCACAAGCAATCAGTCCGCCAAGAAAATAGCCAACACCGAGCGTTGTGGCGCTTGGCTGAATCCAGCCCAACCCAATTTGTAAAAGGGTGATCGCCGATGCGCTGCAGATTCTCATTCTCGAAAGCTGGCCATAATTGCCTTCTGCGGCCGCCCAAGATTGCCAAGTCTGGAGAACGCCAATAGTGAGGGCAGTAGGGACGGCACATAGTAGTAACGTAATGGAAATACTCTGAGTGATTGCCGGGAACGCATATGACAGTACCAAAATCGCAAACATCAAACCGAAAGCGACCATAAGTGACGTGACCAGCACTGCATAGGCAGCATGACCTCGGGGTTCCCCGTCCTGCTCGATAGCCAGTGCGGTCTCAAACCTGCCGGTTACGAGTACGCCCAAAAAGACCACACCGCCCAACCACGAAGCAAAAACACCAAACTCACCGGGCGAATAGAGCCTCGCGATGACCAAAGCACCTAGAATGGGGATGATTTGGGCAATCGCCGACCCGGTCAGTACCGAGGCTATACTTCTCCAATAATCACTCTTTAAGATGAGCCTCATTAAAAAATATTCACTGTTGTATGTGTTGGACAATTAAGATCTGTTTGAGGGGCTGCGCCTTAATTCGACGTGTGTCCGGCAGTTTTTCATCCGCCACCAACACTATCACCATAAAAAGGCGCCTGCTCATGCCGACATTAGCTAATGGCTACTTCGACGATTTTCTTTTGATCCTCCACACTCAAGTATGGCCCCATCGGCAAGCTAATTACCTGATCGGCAATAAGATCACCCACTGGCAACTTTGCATCAGGGTCAGCAACTGCTGGTTGCTTGTTCAGAGGAATCGGATAGTGAACTGCCGTAGGAATTCCAACGTCACTGAGTTTTTTCTGCAATTCCTCTCGATTCTCGACCAGCAAGGTATATTGCGCCCACGCACTCGAATTGTAGGATTCGACAAAGGGAGGTGAAAACTTACCGGACGCTTTGAATAAATCATTGTATCTGCCAGCCACCTCCTCACGACGCTCCAACTCGTCAGAGAAAATCTTTAACTTTGGCAGTAAAATGGATGCTTGAAGAGTATCCAAACGGCTGTTCACACCTACTCTAATGTGATGGTAGCGCCTATCCTGTCCATGCCTGGCAATCTGTCGAATGATAGTTGCTAGACTATCGTCATTGGTAAAGATCGCGCCGCCATCGCCATAGCAGCCCAGAGGCTTACTAGGGAAAAAGCTTGTGCACGCAACCTTGCTCAGGTTGCAGGAGCGTCGACCTTTGTAAATAGCACCAAAGCTTTGCGCCGCGTCTTCAACAACAGGGATGCCATACTTCTCGGCGACTGAGTTAATCGAGTCAAAGTCAGCGCATTGGCCATAAAGCGATACAGGAATGATAGCTTTCGTGCGGGTCGTGATCGCAGCAGAGAGCAACGCAGGATCGAGGTTATACGTTTTTGCGTCGACATCGATATACACAGGCTTTGCGCCAAGCAGTGCCACCGTTTCCGCCGTAGCAATATAGGTGAACCCTGGGGTGATTACTTCGTCCCCCGGGCCTACCCCCAGCGCCATCAAAACGATCTGCAGCGCATCTGTTCCATTTGCACAGGTAATACAGTATTTAACGCCAACGAATTCTTTCAGCCGATCTTCTAACTCATAAACTTCTGGGCCGAGTATATACTGGCCATGAGCCAGGACTTTTTGTATACCCGAATCTATTTCATCTTTTATTCTGGCTTGCTGAGTTTTTAGATCAATGAATTCAATCATTTAAGCGTCCATTTTTTTTAGTTCATTTTGACACAACACATACACCGCGGCTGTATGCTGACATTTCACCGCCCCTTCCCCATTTAACGGAAGGTCAAGTTGCTCGCCAAACTCACTCATCCAGCCAATCTGCTTAGCAGGCACGCCGACCACTAAAGCATATGCCGGCACATCTCTATTTACCACAGCACCCGCACCAACAAAAGCGTAACGCCCAACTGTAGTACCACACACTATCGTGCAGTTAGCGCCAAGCGTCGCACCTTTCTGTATAAGCGTATTACGGTACTCATCTTTTCGCTGAATCAGTGATCGGGGGTTATAGACATTTGTAAACACCATACTAGGACCACAAAACACCCCCTCTTCTAATGTAACATTATCGTACACCGAAACATTGTTTTGAACCTTGCATCGGTCGCCAATGACGACTTTATTACCAACGAAGACGTTTTGCCCGAGAGAAACTTCCTCACCGATTACGGCGCCGCTACATACGTGTACAAAATGCCAAACTCGGGATCCACGCCCGATACTAGCCCCGTCATCAACAATCGCACTTGGATGTACCGTATAATCCATTTCGCCCTCATCATTAACATACAAAAGCAACACATCCAAAAAATAGCTTAACTATTAATATCCGACAGATCAAACTATCGAATCTCAGCTATTCATTTCAACTCACAATCCAGTACCCCAACCAACTGCTGCTCAATAAAAAATTCGTGCCCCGCATCAGCAGGAAAAATGCAAACGCTCGGTTGGCAATTCATCATAGCCGTCCCAAGAGATAGGAATCCCCACGAGCGACTCTCAGCGTGGAAATATTTGCGCCCATTACACACCGCAGACACCCTGGAGTTTGCATTTTCCCGCTTACATTTATCGCCATGTAAAAACGGAAAATAATCAGCTACTCCTATAAAAATCATACGTTTGTGAAAATATTTTCAATTGGGCTTATCGCTTCTGGCGTGAAATTAGTCCGCACGGGGGATGCACACACAATAATCGTGCCTCCCCCCGCTATCAAGCAGCTTGAATGAAAAATATCGGCGCAAAATCAATTCCCGTTTGCGGCGCGCAGTGAACTGAGAGGCCACCATCACCTGGCAGAACTACCACGAATGGTACATGATGGCGGTCAGTCTCATTCTGAAGTCGCTGCCAGGGCCGCTTTCAGGAACGGGACTGCGAACAGGCCATACTGCCGCGCTCCCAGCTCATTTAAATGACTGTCATCCATATAGATCAGTTGCCCTTGTACAAAGGGTGCATCGCGGAAGAACTCGCTGCGGGAAAAATCAAGAAACTGCACCCCGCGGTAGCGATTAGCCAGCTCAGAGACTTTTTGGTTGGCGCCTGCCCATTCGCTATTTTCCGTAATACTCACCGGCAATCCCAGCGCAGCAAAACGCTTTACCCTAACCAGGTTGGTGTTAAACATCGGAACCTGAGCCAGGACAATGACTTTCACATCACGCTGGGCGGCGGTGTCTAGGAAATCAGCGAGCGCAGCCATAAAATCTTTACTAGGGACATGCCATTGCCACATGGCGGCTATTACGATCACCTTAGCGTTATCGATGTATCCCTTCAGGGCGGCAATCTGCGCACGGCAATCAGCACGGGAAAAATCAGGAATTCGCTCAACGTCGAATTCGGCGATCGGAACACAATTGCTCGCGGTGATAACTCTCGCGGAAAACTTGCCTAAAACACCTGCCACGTCGAAAAACTCGTTCAATTGCGCAGCATGACTGTCTCCAATAATGAGTACAGGCTGGCTTTGCTCGTGATCACCACGTAAGCAATCTCCAATGATCCGCCCATGACAAATCTGGTCAGGAGGAGAATATCGGGTCATTTCTCTAGGCAGAGGCTTTTCAATCATTGGATTCAGAATCAGGCTAATCGCAATCATGCAAGCGGTAATCGCAGACAACACGACCCAGCGCCTAATCTTGACTAAACGACTTCTCAGGGGGGTTTCCACCCACCGGTAAGATGCCCATGCCAACAGATAGGTTAGAAGTACGAAGCTGCAGATCCATACAATTGGGAGCTTATCCTGGCCAAGGTAATAACGCATAAACGCCAATACAGGCCAGTGCCAGAGATATAGCGAATAGGACAGTGCGCCGATTGTAACTAACAGTGGCAAAGCCAGCAGGTTATTAACCACACCGCGCCGGGAAGCTATAATCATACCTACAGCAATACATGGCAAGCTCGAAGAGAATCCCGGAAAGTTCTTTTCATCGATAAATACGAGTGAAAACAGCAACAATGCAGCGCCCATCACTCCCACTACAAATGACAGCCTTGGAGACCACGATCGACCAACGCCACTTACCGTAATCAGCGCGCCAACTAGAAACTCAGGGACCCTGGCAAGAAGTGAGAAATACACGTGCCTCTGATTATCCGCTGCGCCTAGCTTTACCTCGGCATATGTGAAAAAAGCAATGGACAACACACCGAGCAAAAGCGCAAGGAACTGACGAGGAACATAGTAAATAATAATCGGCAAAAACAGATAAAACTGCATCTCAATTGCCAGCGACCATGTATGCAACAATGGTAACTCGTGCGCGCCCGGCGCAAAATAATCCCCAAATCCAGCGTAATACTGATTACTCACAAACAATAATGCAGAGCGTAAAGAGCTTTTAAAAAATGAAAAATCTACCGGTGTGAGCAACAGAGCGGAAACCACACACACCAAGGACAACATAACCAGGTAGACCGGGATAATTCTTTTGACTCGCGCCCAATAGAACTGACTCCAACTCAGCGCCTTGCCTTCTTTAAGAAGGACAGAAGAAATAATATAACCAGAAATCACAAAAAAAATATCCACACCAATGAATCCAGCCGGCAACCAGCTGCTATTGGCATGAAAAATCATGACGGCCAAGACCGCAATCGCTCTCAACCCTTGAATATCACCCCTAAAACCAATACCACTGTGTTCATTCGAGTCATTATTTTTTTTTGACATCAGCAATGTACTTTTCGCCTCACCAGCCACTACAGATTATTAATATTGGAAATCGAAAAGGATGGCAAGCGCCATCCTATCAGCACGAAAACCAATCAACGTAGCAGGGTTGCAAGCATCGGGTGACCCTCACCAGCGCCCGGTGCCACAGGTGCGGAAGCACGAATGGTCTCCACAGTTTGAACACAGTGGCGTGCGTCTTCTATACCATAGCCACGACCAGCTAATATTTCTTGGTAACTGATGGTGTGAAGATCAGTAAAGCCTTCCGAGAACTCCAGTTCTTCACCGTCTACTGTAATAGAACGGTAGGTCGACTTTTTACCTTTAACCGCGGCGGGCAAATCATTGGCGTCGATAGTCAGAAACCAACGCACCTTCGCTTTCTCGTATTCCAGATAGCCAGCCGCCTTGTGTTCATTAACAAAATGCACGACGTTTCGCTCAAGCTTGCCAAAAACGAAATGCAGCATGTCGTAGAAGTGAACGCCAATATTGGTCGCCACGCCAAATGACTTACGTGGGTCGCCTTTCCAGCTTTCCATGTACCACTTGCCACGAGAGGTCATATAGGTAAGTTCGACTTCGTACTTACCGTCTTTTTGCTCACTGGCGACCTTGCTCTTCAAGTTTAGGATTGCTTGGTGATGACGAAGTTGCAGGATGTTAAATACACGCTTACCGGTTTCTCTTTCTACGAGCGCAAGCTCATCAAGAATTTCGGTGGTAGGCACTAGCGGCTTTTCACAAATAACGTCACAGCCCAGTCGTAGGCCCGCAACAATGTGAGCATGGTGCAAATAGTTTGGTGAGCAGATTGCAACGTAATCAAGCGCTGTGCTCGAATCTCGCTTCAATCGAAATGCATGCTCTTGAAAACGCTCAAACTCAGTAAAAAACTCGCTGTCTGGAGACAAGCTGTCGATGATTCCAACCGAGTCATTGATGTCATACGCAGAAGCCAGCACGTTACCCGTGTCTTTGATGGCACGCATATGGCGCGGCGCGATGTACCCGGCAGCGCCAATAAGAGCAAAATTCTTCATGAGTCTTTCCTATAACATTCGAAGATTCCCAGCATTCCACGAATGGATGCCGGGAGCGCGCGTCATTCAGGACGGCTTGATCATGCCTTTACAATATGAGGTGCGGCAACACGGTACTTACCGCGGCTGTCCACGATCAGTTGGGCAGAAGACTTGATCAGTTCGTAGTCGAACTTCTCGTGGTCAGTGGCCAAAACAATCGCGTCAAAACTTGCCAGGCTATCGGCGGTCAGCTCTACACTGCTGAGGTCAAAATGGTGTTCACGCATTTTAGGGAATACCGGTACATGCGGATCACTGTAGGCAACCGTGGCGCCCTTGGCTTCGAGCATCTCCATGATTTCTACTGAAGGCGACTCACGCATATCATCTACGTTTTTCTTGTAGGCGATACCGAGTATCAGGACTTTGCTCCCCTTTAGCGGTTTACCCCGGTTATTCAAGCCGTCTGCCAACTTGCTCACAACGTATTCGGGCATTGCCTGGTTAACCTCACCAGAGAGTTCGATGAAGCGAGTGTGCAAGCCGTATTCGCGAGCCTTCCACGTCAAGTAGAACGGGTCGATTGGAATGCAGTGGCCGCCAAGACCCGGACCCGGGTAATAAGCGGTAAAGCCAAAAGGTTTAGTGGCTGCGGCATCCACCACTTCAAAAATATCAATACCCATACGGTCAGCAACGACTTTCATCTCGTTGACTAGACCGATATTGACGGCGCGATGGATATTTTCCAGCAACTTGGTCATCTCTGCCGCTTTAGTAGAGCTGACCGGAACAACCTGATCGATAGCTTGTTCATAGAGCGCAGTACCGACTTCCAGGCACGCCGCCGTGTCACCACCGATTATTTTCGGGATAGTGCGGGTTTCAAAGTTTGGATTGCCTGGATCTTCACGCTCAGGAGAGTAGACCAAAAAGATGTTCTCACCCACTACAAGACCACCTTCCTGTACGCGAGGGAGCAGCTCCTCAACGGTAGTACCAGGATAGGTAGTACTTTCCAGCGATACGATTTGACCTGCACGTAAGTAAGGCTTGATCGCGTCGGTGGTGTTGATGACGAAGCTCATGTCCGGCTCGCGGTACTTGTTGAGCGGTGTGGGCACGCACAAGATCAACGCATCACATTCAGCAACACGCTTGAAATCGACAGTAGCTTCAAAGCCCGAGTTGCGTGCGGCAGCAATTTTCGCGGAGGGGATATGCTCGATGTAGCTTTTGCCAGCGTTAAGCTCGTCGACCTTCTCTAGGTCAATATCGATGCCGAGTACGCGAAAGCCAATCGCATTGTAACGAAGCATTAAAGGCAGCCCGACATAACCAAGACCAACAATCCCGATCAACGCCTCCTTACTTTTGAACTTGGTAACACTGGCCAGCTTCTGCAGGTGCATTCGTAACGCTCCAATTAAACTAAAAAAATTTTAAAGTCAGTGCATGGCCCGTCATATGGTGATCTCTTGTTATCAAGTCTCACACAATGGCTCCAACCTTGCGCGGTTCTATCGTTACTCAAAGGCTGGTAGCATCAGATGACGGGTGTGCGGGCTAGCTCTCCCAAGGCGAATCGCTTCGCATCAGACATGAAACGAATTAAATCATAGCTTCGCTCCGAAATCCGCATAAAGATAGCGTGACAGGGGTACCCGGTCATGATAGACATCATAAAGCCATCATCCCTGACCGCGGCAATACCCCTTTTGACAGTACCCATCTCAGAGCGCTTCAACATTCGACAGCAGCGCTTTTTTTGCAGGGATTGATGAATGTGGCAGCAACGTCGTATCCGAACTGTTTTCACGGCGACTTTGGTCGGTGCCTCGCACAAATGCAGCAACCAGGCCCAACATCAAACCAAACACAATTCCGATAATGATAAGCAACATTTTCTTAGGTTTCACGGGTCCCAACGGATCAATGGCCTTTTTGTCAATTGTAACAAGCTTCAAGCCGCTCATATCGACATTTAGGTTGCGCAGTCGCACTTCTTCAGCGCGCAGAGGCTGTACACCACTGAGGAACAGATCTTCGTTTTTCCGCTGATTGAGCACTTCGACCTCACGATTAGCCTGAAGAAGCTGAAGCTCCTTGGCTATCTGGGCGATCCGCGCCTCGGTGAAGTCATCTGACTTGCGTTGCAACAGCGCAGCCCGCTCAGCCAACAGGGCATCTACGCCCATGAAATACAGGGGGATTTGCTGATTGTTTACCTCTGTCCGCATTACAGGCTGGCTTCCCTGGACACCCGCCCCCCCCAGAGAAGAAGGAGTGCTCGGCTTCTGGATACCTAGAGATTTCGCGATCCCAATCGCTTCGTTCAACTGCGCAATTTGGTCAGCACGCTGATTTTTCAGCTGGGCACGCAGAGCTTTCAATTCATCCTGCAGCTGAGCCCGCTTGAGATTATCCTCCTCGGTCAACTTAGCGATTTTAGCCGCCTTGTCAGTAACATAACTGGAGCGCGCTGAATCGAGCCTGCCAGCAAGTTCACTCAAACGGTTCCTGACAATCACTTCCATATCAGCAGCGATTTGCTGACGCTGACTTTCAATCGCGTACTGAACAAAGCCGTTTAGAATAGCGACGCCAGCAACACCCTCGGGGTAGTTCATTACCAGTTTAATATAAGCATTCAAGGAACCCGCGTTCTTGGCATCAGGAACCACTAATTTAATTGAGTTATAATTAAACTCTTCAAAACTTTGCTCCAAAGTTCTGCCGGGGCGTTCAAAATTTTTGAACAACTTTTGGTTCGCCCTGAAAAAACCAAGGCGAGTCTCATAGGACTCAAGAGAAGCACCCACCTTTATTAAAGCATCACCAGATGGCAACTGGTAAATTTCAGAGCGATTCAACGCATCTAGCTCATTGATCGCCGCTGGGCGCAAAACGCTACTAACTTGATATTCCGGACGCACGAGGAAAGCATAGGCACTTGCTAACGCTGCGACGACAACCGTGACCAACAATATCAGAGCCTTTTGCTGCAATACCATACGGCAAAAAATGTAGAGATCCATTTCATCAGATGAGGAAACGCGGGGAATTTGGAAGCTACTACTCACAACAAAAACCTGCCTTCAAAGAGAAACTGCGGGCTCGTTATGCGGAGCAAATTGTGTATTTTTTATTTTATTTTGATGACCGTGAAAACCCAGCGTCTCTGCCAGATTTTCAGCGCACAAAATGCACGTTATCGAGAACAGATTGCATTCTGCCATCTCTCAGACATATTACAAGCCTTGACATATCCGCAGAGCGCCTCAATGCATGACTAGCGGGAAGTCCTCAAATAACTCTCCTCTGAAGTGAAGACTGAACGAGCCGCCCGCAAGCGGCACCTTCGGTGTTTACGATGCCAAAAGCCCTTACCCATCTATACAGCAGCTGGAACGGCCAGACCAAGAATGCTTTCTAACGGCCAACACCAGGTCACGCACCCCACTTACCGATTTTGAGCACGGGCAATGTGCGAGCTATTGGATGAGCCTGGAACCTCGATTGCGGAACAATACGCCCAAAAAAGGGCCTACCAACATACCAATAATCAAGGACACCACCACGAATACTGATACCGGCATCTGCGCCGTAGCCAGACCAAAGAACACAAGGGAAACACCCTGCTTATTTTCCAAAATGAACACTAACACTACCAGAACAATTATCAGCGTCGCCAATACAACTGCGACTCGCTTAACCCCACGCATAACCTTCTCCCACTCTGAAAAGACTCAGACGCTTTCTTCTTCATCTTCGTTCACTCGGTCACGCAGCTCTTTTCCAGGCTTGAAGTGAGGTACAAATTTTCCATCGAGACTGACGGACTGGCCCGTCTTTGGATTGCGGCCGACGCGCGGAGCACGATAGTGCAGCGAAAAGCTGCCAAAACCGCGAATTTCAATCCGATCCCCGGTCGCAAGGCATTGAGACATCTGTTCAAGCATTGTCTTGATAGCCAGCTCAACATCCTTGGATGAAAGCAGCCCTTGATGGGTGACAATTCGTTCGATCAACTCCGACTTCGTCATATTTTTCCCTTCTTTTTCAAGCAGCTAGATCAGCGCTTCAAAGGTTTTAGCACGACTTCAAGCTTTTGAAAAGCCCGTCGGAAGACTTCACATGGTAAGAACCGTAAAAAACCTGTACGACCCCTCTATGATGTATATTCTCATCCCTACTCAAAGCGAACTTCAAACAAGCGGTACGAAAATACGAAGAGCTTTCGGCGACCTCATAAATACTTATCTCCCCGCCTCCTAGACCTAACAGCTTTTGCCGGAGAACCGTAAGCGACGGTATAGGACTGTACATCATCCAAAACCATCGATTGCCCTCCAATCACTGCATGCTCACCTATGTGCACGCCATGGCGCAAGCTAGCGCCAATCCCCACAGCCGAAGACCTCCCCACCTGACAGCTCCCGCCAGTGGTAACACCAGGCGCCAAACTGGAAAAATCCTGCATTGCAGAGTCGTGATCAAGAGACGCCTTCGTATTAACGATACAGAAATCACCTATCTGGCAACTTGGATTTACAACCGCCCCAGCCATAATTACCGTTCCAGCCCCAATTGAAACATCGATTCCGATAACCGCTGCAGGGTGTATTGCGCTGACAAAACGTAGACTAGGGCAGAGCATTGCGATTCGAGTCACCACACTCTCCCTAACCGCGTTATCTCCTATGGCAACAATCGCCCCGTCGATGCGATGCTCACTGATAAGGCTAGGGAGATCTGCCTCATTGCCAATGATTTCATAGCCGAGCGTTTGTGCCCCCAGCGGCCTCAAACTATCTACGAAGCCAACGATTTTATAGCGCGCCTGTTTTTCGACGATATCAACAACTACTTTGGCGTGACCGGAAGAACCGATCAGTACGATTTTTTCCACACTAAACTCCTAGAGATACAGCTCCCATTGTCATTCCTAGTCGACAGCCGGTCGGATGCATAGTTGTTGTTCATACACTAAGATCAGCACAACGCATATCGACTATTTAACACCTTGTCCATCACTCTATAAACTTATACACGCCTGCCAAACTTGCCTACTCATCCACGTAAAACTTAATTGGAGTCCCCCAATATCTCATATGTGACATGCACTGCTATAATTTCAGTCAAAAAATCAACTGCGTTGACTCCCGGCTATTATCACAACAACGTCAGACATCGAGTACGACACGGACTCACATCCACTATCCTTTTACCCCACCGCACATACGACTCCATACCGGAGGGGGGTCAGGTTAGGCGCCTAGACCGTTTTCATATCCAGTATTGAAACCAATTCGAGGTGGCCCCACAGTTTCTTCGGCAACGTCTGATTCATCCCCCCCCCAACGCCACTTGGACTTTTGCCTTCAACGCCAGATTGGCAGACACGAGCTTCCATAAGGTCCAGACATACCATAATGTGCATTTTTATAGAGAACGCCTTCCGTTGCCGCCATAGCACCATCAAAGTTTGTATGACTCCCAACCGCCCAACGTTCCGCTCACCCTTTTACCCTGATTCAGCTTGAGGTTGCTCGCCCAACTGCCCATAGTGGGTTTATTCGATCAATAGCCATAACCATCTTGCAACCCCGTGCTCCCCGCAGAGGATTCTGAGCCGATCACGCAAGCGGTTCAGGCTCATCATCACTCTTAGCCTCGTCTGCTAATGCCAGCTCACCCCATAAACCAGTCAGTCGCAAACCTAAGGCGGTGCCGCGTGGCTCGTTTCCCAATTCACTGCCAGTTTCAGGTGCCGGTTGAGAAAGCTCTCAACACCCGCTCACCAGCGCGACAACTGCACGCATAGATGTTGGCATCGTCGATATAGCGATCTAAGCAGTGCTCTCCTCCGCTCCAATTCACGGCCCAGCTCATCAAAAAGGATATTCGACAGTAACAGCGAGAGGAGGTCGCCTTGTGGCATTCCTTCCTGCAGTCAGCTGGCGATCCAACCCGACATATATCCTACTTCAAGATAACGGCGGATCAACCTGAGCATGTACCTGTCCTCAGTGTGACGCTCTATCTTGTCCATAAGAACTTCGTGATTCACTTAATCAAAGAACTTCCCCAGATCGAGCTCCATGCATCAACGATGGCTTGCTGCCATATGGGCGTGAGCCGTTTTAATGGCTTGATGGCACTCCGACTTAGACGAAACCCTCGGATTCCGACTGATACTTAGGATGAAAGCCCTCTTATCGAGAGATTTCTACTTTATTGGCATTCGATGAAACGCTAACGCCCATCGGCGGCATAACCAGTTCAGCTCTTCGTGGCAGGCTTTTTGCTATTTACCACAGCTTCGGCTGATTTCTGCTGACCATCCCGTCGCCTCTCGACGCCAGGAAAAACAGTAGATCCCCCAGGGGCAATTCGCGCACCCTTCCTTCTTATGCCGTCGGATATAAGCCGTAGCATTCCGTGCAGGTACCGTGCTTAACAATTTTCACCGCCTTACCTCACTATGCAATTTCTGTATGCTTCCTATTCGTTAGACAAGCATTTTGTCTCAGACCTCCTTTAGATTCGCAGTCATCCACGCCCCCCCCATTGTCTCTGCCTAAGATTTACCCTTGCCGCGCGTGTAGGAGGGCTTTACCTCCACTCACCAACAAAGCCAGCACAGCCAAGCTGGTTACTCTTCGCGCACAAAAAAGGGCGACCGAAGTCGCCCTTTTCCTACAGCTTTTACAGAACTTAGTTCTGCTTAGCCATTGCTTCGCGCAGCAGGGAGGCCATGGTGGTCTCGCCTTGTGCAGCTTCTGGAGCCGATTTCAGGCTCTGGATAGCTTCTTTCTCTTCCACTTCGTCTTTCGACTTGATGGAGAGTTGGATTACGCGGCTCTTGCGGTCAACGCTGATGATCTTGGCTTCTACTTCCTGGCCTTCTTTCAGAACGTTGCGCGCGTCTTCAACGCGGTCACGGCTGATTTCGGAGGCTTTCAGAGTCGCTTCGATATCGTCGGCCAGAGTGATGATGGCGCCTTTAGCGTCAACTTCTTTCACAGTGCCCTTAACGATTGCGCCTTTGTCGTTCTCTTGAACGTACTCGGAGAACGGATCGCTTTCCAGTTGCTTGATACCCAGGGAGATGCGCTCGCGCTCTGGGTCAACCGACAGGATAACGGTGTCCAGCTCGTCGCCCTTCTTGAAACGACGAACAGCTTCTTCGCCCACTTCGTTCCAGGAGATGTCGGACAGGTGAACCAGGCCGTCAATGCCGCCGTCCAGACCAATGAAGATACCGAAATCGGTGATCGACTTGATGGTGCCGGAGATTTTATCGCCCTTGTTGAACTGGCCAGAGAAATCTTCCCATGGGTTAGATTTGCACTGCTTGATGCCCAGGGAGATACGACGACGCTCTTCGTCGATGTCCAGAACCATAACTTCCACTTCGTCGCCGACTTGTACGACTTTCGAAGGGTGGATGTTTTTGTTGGTCCAGTCCATTTCGGAAACGTGCACCAGGCCTTCCACGCCTTCTTCCAGCTCAGCGAAGCAGCCGTAGTCGGTCAGGTTGGTAACACGCGCGGTCACGCGAGTGCCTTCTGGGTAACGTGCTTTGATAGCAACCCATGGATCTTCGCCCAGCTGCTTCAAGCCCAGGGAAACGCGGTTGCGCTCACGATCGTACTTCAGAACCTTGACATCGATCTCGTCGCCAACATTGACGATTTCGGAAGGATGCTTGATACGCTTCCAAGCCATGTCGGTAATGTGCAGCAGGCCATCGACGCCACCCAGATCGACGAATGCGCCGTAATCGGTGAGGTTTTTGACGATACCTTTGACTTGTTGGCCTTCCTGCAGGGATTCCAGCAGAGCTTCACGCTCGGCGGAGTTCTCTGCTTCCAGTACGCTGCGACGGGAAACGACAACGTTGTTGCGCTTCTGGTCGAGCTTGATGACCTTGAATTCGAGTTCTTTGCCTTCCAGGTGCGTGGTGTCGCGCACTGGACGAACGTCGACCAAAGAACCTGGCAGGAACGCACGGATGCCGTTAACGTCGACAGTGAAGCCGCCTTTAACCTTACCGTTGATAACGCCCTTGACCACTTCTTCAGCTGCGAAGGCTGCTTCGAGAACAATCCAGCATTCAGCGCGCTTGGCTTTTTCACGGGACAGCTTGGTTTCACCGAAACCGTCTTCAACCGAGTCCAGAGCAACGTGAACTTCGTCACCGACATTGATTGTCAGATCACCAGCATCGTTGTAGAACTGTTCCAGCGGGATCAGAGCTTCAGACTTCAGACCAGCGTGAACGGTTACCCAGCGAGCTTGGTAATCGATATCAACGATAACACCGGTGATGATGGAGCCTGCCTGAAGGTTCAGGGTTTTTAGGCTTTCTTCAAAGAGTTCCGCAAAGCTTTCGCTCATTTTAATTCCTGTTGATAAGGGCGAAGAATACGCCCATCTCCACACCCCAGACGGTGTGGGTCAGTTTCAATTAAAAGAAGCACCGCAGGACTATGACTGGTCCCCTGCAGCCTTCTTGGTCACCCGGCGATATCGCGAATGGCGATCTCGCTCATGATGCGTTCCAGCACCTGCTCGATGGACAACTCCGTGGAATCCAGCTGTATGGCATCGGCCGCCGGTTTGAGCGGGGCTACTGCGCGCTGGGTATCACGCTCATCGCGTGCACGGATCTCATCTAGCAGACTCGACAGACTAACACCATCGACTTTGCCCTTCAACTGCAAGTAGCGGCGGCGCGCCCGCTCCTCGGCGCTGGCCGTCAGAAAAATCTTCAGCGGCGCCTCGGGAAATACCACAGTGCCCATATCGCGCCCATCGGCGACCAGGCCCGGGGGCTCCTGAAACGCCCGCTGGCGCTGCAGCAGTGCATCCCGTACGGCCGGCAACGCCGCCACTTGGGACGCTCCGGAGCCGACATCTTCAGTGCGAATGGCATCACTGACTTCGTCGCCCTCCAGAATGATGCGCTGCAGTTGACCGTCTGTCGCGGCGATGAATTGCACATCCAGATGAGCAGCAAGCTGGGTCAGCAACGCTTCATTGGTCAGGTCGACCCCGTGGTTACGCGCGGCGAACGCCAGCAAGCGATACAGCGCGCCGGAATCCAGCAGGCCCCAGCCAAGGCGCTTTGCCAGGATGCCGGCGATCGTGCCTTTACCCGAACCGCTTGGCCCGTCGATGGTTATCACCGGTGCTTTGATATTCACAATTGAGCCTCTTGGGCAACACGGATGCCGACTTGGGCACACAGTGTAAGAAAATTCGGAAAAGACGTAGCAACATTGGCGCAGTCATGGATATGAATCGGCGCAGCCGCCCGCAACCCAGCCACACTAAAGGCCATGGCAATGCGATGGTCCCCATGGGCATGAACCTCACCCCCCGCCATCGGGCCGCCGTCAATGATAAGCCCATCAGGGGTGGCTTCACACTTCACGCCCAGCGCCAACAGACCGTCGGCCATGACCTGGATACGATCGGACTCCTTGACCCGCAACTCTTGCGCGCCGCGCAAAACGGTTCGCCCTTCAGCGCACGCCGCCGCGATAAACAATACTGGAAACTCATCGATCGCCAACGGCACCAGGGCCTCGGGGATTTCAATACCCGTCAGCGCAGCCGCACGCACCCGCAGGTCGGCTACTGGCTCGCCCCCCACTTCACGGGGATTTTCCAGCGTGATATCCGCGCCCATCAGCCGCAGGATATCGATCACGCCGGTGCGTGTCGGGTTGATGCCAACATGCTCCAGCACCAGCTCGGAACCCTCCGCAATTGAAGCCGCCACCATAAAGAACGCCGCCGACGAGATATCTCCCGGTACTTCAATATGGGTCGCCTTGAGCGCATGGCCGGATTCAACCGATGCCGTCGCCCCGTCCACCGCCACGGGATAACCAAAGCCGCGCAACATACGCTCGGTATGATCACGGGTTGGCGCCGGTTCAGTCACCGCGGTCTTGCCATTGGCATACAGACCGGCCAGCAGCAGGCAGGATTTAACCTGGGCGCTGGCCATCGGCAGCGTGTAGGTCAAACCCTTCAGGGACTGGCCACCGCGAATAGTCAACGGTGGTCGCCCTTGCGGGCCGGTTTCGATCTGCGCGCCCATTTCACGCAGCGGCTCGGCCACGCGGTTCATCGGGCGATTGGACAGCGACGCGTCGCCAGTCAATACGCTGTCGAAGCTTTGCGCAGCCAGCAACCCACAGAGCAAGCGCATGGATGTGCCGGAGTTACCCAGATAAATCGGCCCGGGCGCAGGTTTCAGACCGTGCAGCCCCACCCCATGGATGCTCACGCGACCATGGTGCGGACCTTCGATCACCACCCCCATGTCGCGAAACGCCTGCAAGGTCGCCAGGGCATCTTCGCCTTCAAGAAAGCCTTCGATTTCGGTCACGCCGTCGGCCAATGAGCCCAGCATGATGGAGCGATGGGAGATCGACTTATCCCCGGGCACCCGGATACGCCCACTGAGGCGGCCACCTGGATTGGCGAGAAAGGTCAACGCATCGGCGTTCACAGCGGTTTCCATATAGGCCCGGCGAGCCAGGATCTTGCTGAAATGTTCACGCGCCACCCGCGCACGGGTGAACACGCCCAATAATTGATGGCCATCCCCGGCGTCGACCGCATCGCGCAAAGCGTCGAGATCGCTGCGGAAGGTGTCCAGGGTGCGCAACACCGCCTCGCGATTAGCCAGGAAGATGTCGTGCCACATCACCGGGTCGCTGCCGGCAATACGCGTGAAATCGCGGAAACCTCCGGCGGCGTAACGGAAAATCTCAAGGTTCTCGTTGCGCTTGGCCAACGAATCCACCAGGCCAAAGGCAAGTAAATGCGGCAAATGACTGGTCGCCGCCAGCACTTCATCGTGCCGCTCGACCTGCATATGCTCCACATCCGCCCCTAGCTCGCGCCACAGACGATCCACCACCGCCAAGGCCGCTGGATCCGTTTGCTCAAGCGGCGTCAGGATGACCTTATGCCGGCGGAACAACTGCGCATTCGACGCCTCCACCCCGCTCTGCTCGGAGCCGGCAATCGGATGCCCAGGCACGAAGCGCGCGGGCATGCCGCCAAAGGCCCGTTGCGCCGCGCGCACCACATTGCCCTTGGCACTGCCGACATCAGTCAGGATCGCTTGCCCCAGGTCCATCTGAGCCAGCACTGCAAGCAGCTTTTCCATGGCCAGGATGGGCACGGCGAGCTGGATCACGTCAGCACCTTTACACGCGAGCGCCAGGTCGGCTTCACAGCGATCCACCACGCCCAACTCAACGGCCAGTTGGCGCGATTGCGGGTCCAGGTCGACGCCCACTACTTCACCGCACAGCCCGCTTTCACGCAGGCCCTTGGCGAAGGAACCGCCGATCAAGCCCAGACCCACTACCACCAGGCGACCGATCATAGGCACAGCAGGTTGCAATGCAGTGACATCAACCACGGGCCAGAACCTTGGCCAACGCCTCCAGGAAGCGACTGTTTTCAGCCGGCAAGCCGATGGTGATACGCAGGTGGTTCGGCATCCCGTAGTTGTCCACCGGGCGCACGATCACACCTTCGCGCAGCAACCCTTGAAATATCGGCGCAGCCACTTGGCCCAGATCGACACAGATAAAGTTGCCCTTGGACGCAATCCAGCCCAGGCCCAATGCGCGGAAGCCATCCTGCAACTGCTGCATACCGCTTTCATTGAGGCGACGGCTTTCTTCCAGGTAGTCGACATCCTTCACCGCCGCACAGGCCGCCGCCAGGGCGAGGCTGTTGACGTTGAACGGTTGGCGCACGCGGTTCAGCACATCGGCGACCACCGCGCTCGACAGGCCATAGCCCACCCGCAGCGACGCCAGGCCATAGGCCTTGGAAAACGTGCGCGACACCAGCAGGTTCGGATACGCCGCGAGGAAATCCAGGCCGTCCGGCAGGTCGCTGCCTTCGGCGTACTCGATGTAGGCTTCGTCCAGCACCACCAGCACATGCTCCGGCACGTCCTGCAGGAAGTCGTTCAAGGCTTCGGCACCGAACCAGGTGCCGGTGGGGTTGTTCGGATTGGCGATAAATACCACGCGGGTCTGGGCGTCGATGGCCGCCAGCATGGCCGGCAGGTCATGCCCCCACTCCTTGGCTGGAATCACCCGCGCCTCGGCACCAACGGCCTGAGTCACGATCGGGTAGACCGCGAACGCGTGCTCGCTGAACACCGCATTCAGGCCCGGGGCCAGATAAGCACGGCCTACCAACTCAAGAATGTCGTTGGAGCCGTTGCCCAGGGTCACCTGGTTCAGTTCCACCCGGCATTGTTCCGCCAACAAGGACTTGAGTGCGAAGCCATTGCCGTCCGGATAACGGGTCAGCTCCGCCAGCTCTTCACGAATCGCCGCCAACACCTTGGGGCTTGGGCCCAACGGGTTCTCGTTACTGGCCAGCTTGACGATGTTGGCCGGATCCAGGTTCAACTCGCGCGCCAGCTCGTCCACCGGCTTGCCCGGAACGTAAGGCGACAGTTGTTGCACGCCCGGCTGAGCCAGGGCGAGGAAGTTGCCACTCATGTTAACGCCTCACAAAACCGCTTTCGGGTAGGAGCCCAGCACCTTGAGTGCCACGGCTTCCTGACTGATTTTCTCGAGCACGCCTTTGACCAGCGGGTCGCGGTGATGGCCGACGAAATCGATAAAGAACACGTAGGTCCATTTACCGCTGCGCGAAGGCCGAGTCTCGATGCGCGTCAGATCGATCCCGTTATCATGGAACGGCACCAGCAGCTCATGCAGGGCGCCGGGCTTGTTGCTCATGGACACGATGATCGAGGTCTTGTCGTCGCCGGTCGGCGGCACTTCCTGATTGCCGATCATCAAAAAGCGCGTGGAGTTGTCCGGGCGGTCTTCGATTTTTTCCGCCAGGCGCGTCAGGCCGTACAGGCCCGCGGCCATATCCCCAGCGATCGCCGCTGAGTTCCACTCGCCCTTGACCCGCTTGGCCGCTTCGGCGTTGCTGGACACCGCCACGCGCTCGACATTCGGGTAGTGGGCATCCAGCCACTTGCGGCACTGAGCCAGGGACTGAGCGTGGGAATAGATGCGGCTGATGCTGTCGGTCTTGGTGTTCTCGCCCACCAACAAGTGGTGGTGGATACGCAGCTCCACTTCGCCACAGATCACCATGTCGTGTTCAAGGAAGCTGTCGAGGGTGTGGTTGACCGCACCTTCGGTGGAATTCTCCACCGGCACCACGCCAAAATTCACCGCCCCGGCCGCCACTTCGCGGAACACTTCGTCGATCGCCGCCATTGGTTTGCTGATCACCGCGTGGCCGAAGTGCTTCATGGCCGCCGCTTGTGTAAAAGTGCCCTCAGGACCGAGGTACGCCACTTTCAGCGGCTGCTCCAGGGCCAGGCACGACGACATGATTTCACGGAACAACCGCGCCATCTCTTCGTTGCCCAGCGGGCCCTTGTTGCGCTCCATTACGCGCTTGAGCACTTGGGCTTCGCGTTCAGGGCGGTAGAACACCGGCACTTCGCCTTCGGCTAGGGACGCCATCTTCACTCGCGCCACTTCCTGGGCGCATCGCGCGCGCTCGCTGATCAGCTCCAGGACTTTCTCGTCCAGGCTGTCAATGCGAACGCGCAGGGCCTTGAGTTCTTGTTCAGACATTAGCCGTGTTCCTTTTCGAACTCTGCCATGTAGGCCACCAGCGCGTTGATCGCGTTGATGTCGACAGCGTTGTAGATGGAGGCGCGCATGCCACCTACCGAACGGTGGCCTTTGAGGTTGAGCAGACCGCGTTCGTCGGCACCGGCCAGGAACGGCTTGTCCAGGCGATCATCGGCCAGGCGGAACGGTACGTTCATCCACGAGCGATCCGTTTTGTTGATCGGGTTGCTGTAGAGGCCGCTGGCGTCGATGAAGTCGTACAGGGTGCGCTTCTTCACTTCGTTAAGCTTGCCCATGGCAGCCACACCGCCCTGCTCCTTGAGCCACTCAAACACCAGGCCCGACAGGTACCAGGCGAATGCCGGCGGCGTGTTGTACATCGAGCCGTTATCGGCCGCGACCTTGTAGTTGAGCATGGTCGGGCACAGCGAACGGGCGCGGCCCAGCAGGTCTTCGCGGATGATGTTGACCAGGATGCCGCTCGGGCCGATGTTCTTCTGCGCGCCGGCGTAGATCATGCCGTATTTGGACACATCGATCGGGCGCGAGAGGATGTCCGAGGACATGTCGCACACCAACGGGACGTCACCGACTTCCGGCACCCAGTCGAACTCCAGGCCTCCGATGGTTTCGTTCTGTACGTAGTGCACGTAGGCCGCGTCCTTCGACAGCTTCCACTCGTTCTGACCGGGAATCGCGAAATAGTCGTAAGGCTTGGCGGTGCCCGCCACATTGACGTGGCCGTAGCGCGAAGCCTCCTCAATGGCTTTCTGCCCCCAGATACCGGTGTCGATGTAGTCCGCAGTGCCGTCTTCCGGCAGCAGATTCAGCGGGATCTGGGCGAACTGCTGACTGGCGCCGCCTTGCAGGAACAACACTTTGTAATTGGATGGGATGTCAAGCAAGTCGCGCAGGTCCTGCTCGGCCTTGGTGGCAATGGACACGAACTCATCGCTGCGATGGCTCATTTCCATCACGGAGAGGCCTTTTCCATGCCAGTCGAGGAGTTCACCCTGCGCGCGCTGCAGGACTGCTTCAGGAAGCGCCGCGGGACCGGCACAGAAGTTATAGGCTCTCTTGCTCACATCCAATCTCACTCTGATCTGGTGGGGCTGCAATCATGTTCGGTAACAACCTTTCTCTGGAGCGAACCCTTGTGGGAGCTGGCTTGCCGGCGATAGGGGCACCTCGGTAGCGCAGTGATACCGCGGCGCTGCCATCGCAGGCAAGCCAGCTCCCACATTGACCGCGTCCAGCCAAAGGACGTGTTATTTCATAGGGGACAAACAACAAGGGGCGAATCTTCATCCGCCCCCTGTGTGTCCGCTTATTCCTGCGGTTCTTCTTCGTCTGCGGCAGCGTCGAGGGTAGGCTCGTCGACGGTGTCATCGCCTGTCGGGATCACCTCGCCTTCAAACGCCTCACCTTCCAGCTCTTCGCCTTCGACTTCCGAGGGTTCCTGGACGCGTTCCAGGCCCACCAGTTTTTCGTCCTTGGCCAGCTTGATCAAGGTGACGCCCTGAGTGTTACGACCCAGGCTCGACACTTCGGCCACGCGAGTACGCACCAAGGTACCCTGGTCGGAAATCAGCATGATTTCCTCGCCGTCGAGCACTTGCACCGCGCCGACCAGACGGCCGTTGCGCTCGTTGCTGACCATGGCGATCACGCCCTGGCCGCCACGCTTGTACTCCGGGAACTCGCTGATGGCGGTGCGCTTGCCGTAACCACGCTCGGAAGCGGTGAGGATCTGGCTGCCTTCTTCCGGGATCAGCATCGAGATCAGCTTCTGCCCTTCCGGCAGACGCATGCCGCGCACACCACGGGCGGTACGGCCCATGGCACGTACGTCGGACTCCTTGAAGCGCGTAACCTTGCCACCGTCGGAGAACAGCATGACTTCACGTTCGCCATCGGTGATGGCGGCCGAGATCAGCACGTCGCCTTCGTCCAGCTCCAGGGCGATCAGGCCCACGCTGCGCTGACGGCTGAAGGATTCCAGTGGGGTCTTCTTCACGGTGCCTTTGGCGGTAGCCATGAAGATGAAGTGACCTTCGGTGTATTCCTCGACCGGCAGCATGGTGGTGATGTACTCATCACTGTCCAGCGGCAGCAGGTTGACCAACGGACGACCACGGGCGGCACGGGAGGCTTCCGGGATCTCGTAGGTCTTGAGCCAGTACACCTTGCCCTTGCTGGAGAACAGCAACAGCGTGGTGTGGCTGTTGGCGACCAGCAGGTGAGCGATGTAGTCCTCATCCTTCACGCCGGTAGCCGACTTACCTTTACCGCCACGACGCTGGGCCTG
This sequence comes from Pseudomonas rhodesiae, assembly GCF_007858255.1. GTDB lineage: Bacteria > Pseudomonadota > Gammaproteobacteria > Pseudomonadales > Pseudomonadaceae > Aquipseudomonas > Aquipseudomonas rhodesiae. The sequence goes on from NZ_VFEU01000014.1 coordinate 27,598, forward strand.
GTAGGCCGCCAACGGTTGGGTCTTGGCATAGCCGCCGTGGGAGATGGTCACCACGCGCTCTTCTTCCGGGATCATGTCGCCCAGGGTCAGGTCGAGGCGCGCATCGAGGATCTCGGTGCGGCGCACATCGCCGTACTCGGCGCGGATCACCTCCAGTTCTTCGCGGATCACTTCCATCAGGCGCACCGCGCTGCTGAGGATGCGGATCAACTCGCCGATCTGGTTGAGGATCTCCTGGTACTCGGCCAGCAGCTTCTCGTGCTCCAGACCGGTAAGGCGGTGCAGACGCAGTTCCAGGATGGCCTGGGCCTGTTCCGGGGACAGGAAGTACTTGCCTTCGCGCAGACCGTATTGCGGGTCCAGGTTCTCCGGACGGCAGGAGTCGGCGCCAGCGCGCTCGACCATGGCTACCACGGCGCTGGATTCCCAAGGCGTGCTGATCAGCGCTTCCTTGGCTTCCGACGGGGTTGGCGAGGCTTTGATCAGCGCGATCACCGGATCGATGTTCGACAACGCAACCGCCTGGCCTTCCAGGATGTGGCCACGTTCGCGGGCCTTGCGCAGTTCGAACACGGTACGGCGGGTGACGACTTCGCGACGGTGACGGACGAAGGCTTCCAGCAGATCCTTGAGGTTCAGGATGCGCGGGCGACCGTCGATGAGAGCTACGACGTTGATACCAAACACGCTTTGCAGCTGGGTCTGGGCGTAGAGGTTGTTGAGGATCACCTCCGGCACTTCGCCACGACGCAGCTCGATCACGACGCGCATACCGTCCTTGTCGGACTCGTCGCGCAGCTCGGTAATACCTTCGAGCTTCTTCTCCTTGACCAGCTCGGCGATCTTCTCGATCAGACGCGCCTTGTTCAGCTGGTAAGGGAGTTCGGTGATCACGATCTGCTGGCGGCCACCGACCTTGTCGATGTCTTCGATGATCGAGCGGGCACGCATGTAAATGCGCCCGCGACCGGTGCGGTAGGCTTCGATGATACCGGCGCGACCATTGATGATCGCGGCGGTCGGGAAGTCCGGACCAGGGATGTACTGCATCAGCTCATCGACGGTCAGCTCAGGATTGTCGATGAGGGCCAGGCAACCGTCGATGACTTCACCGAGGTTGTGCGGCGGGATGTTGGTGGCCATGCCCACGGCGATACCGCTGGAACCGTTGACCAGCAGGTTGGGGATCTTGGTCGGCATGACGGCCGGGATCATTTCGGTGCCGTCGTAGTTCGGCACCCAGTCCACGGTTTCTTTATGCAGGTCGGCCAGCAGCTCGTGCGCCAGCTTGGTCATGCGCACTTCGGTGTATCGCATGGCCGCGGCGTTGTCGCCGTCGACCGAACCGAAGTTGCCTTGACCGTCTACCAGCAGGTAGCGCAGGGAAAACGGCTGGGCCATACGTACGATGGTGTCGTACACCGCAGTGTCGCCGTGAGGGTGATACTTACCGATCACGTCACCGACAACACGGGCAGATTTCTTGTACGGCTTGTTCCAGTCGTTACCCAGCTCGCTCATCGCGAACAGCACACGCCGGTGCACGGGCTTCAAGCCATCGCGTGCATCAGGCAGTGCTCGACCGACAATCACGCTCATCGCGTAGTCGAGGTAGGACTGTTTCAGCTCGTCTTCGATATTGACCGGGAGGATTTCTTTGGCCAGTTCGCCCATGAGAAGCCTGATTCCTTTTTCGGGTGAAACTTCGTCACATCCATATGGGACGAACGAAGCTCGCCGCTGCCGGCAGAGTGCCTGGCAACGACTTACGACAAATCAACGAGTTATGACACGGATCTGCACGTTATAGGCCGCCCCTCGGGGTGACCTTGGAAACCGCCGGATGTTATCACAATCGCCGCCACGCACCTATCCCCTTGATGGGCATGGAGCATAGTAAGTTGACGGATGACAGGCTTGAGGGCGACGAGAGGGGCTCAGAGGTGGGGTGGTGGTATTTTTCGAGGGAGAATCCGAGGGTTTTGTTGACTTTTAGAGCCAATCGGGGGCAAGCCCCCTCGCACACTGAAAATGTGAACACAGTCAAATGTGGGAGGGGGCTTGCCACGATGACCATTTCAGCCTCAACATAAACCTCAGTGCAGCCGCTTACGGCACATCAACTTGGCCAATTTCGCGGTATCCGGCCGTTCGACGATGCCTTTTTCGGTCACGATCACATCGATCAGGTCGGCTGGCGTCACATCGAACACCGGGTTGTAGGCGCCGACCTCCAGCTGCTGCCCCATCACCTCCAGCAATTCACCGGCATTGCGTTCTTCCAGGGCGACGTCTTCGCCGGTCTCCATCATCAGGTCCAGGGTGGAACTCGGCGCCACTACCATAAAGCGCACGCCGTGATGCATGGCGCAGACCGCAAGTTGATAGGTGCCGATCTTGCCGACCACATCACCGTTGGCGGCGATGCAGTCCGCGCCCACGACCACCCAGGTCACACCTTTGGTCTTGAGGATATGGGCACCGGCCGAGTCGGCATTCACCGTAACCGGGATGCCCTCGCCCGCCAGTTCCCAGGCGGTCAGCCGTGAACCTTGCAGCCAAGGACGGGTTTCATTGACGTAGACCTGCTCGACCATGCCCTCAAGGAATGCGCCACGGATCACCCCCAGCGCCGTGCCGACCCCGCCGGTGGCCAGCGCGCCCGCGTTGCCGTGGGTCAAAATGGCCTGGGCATTGCCCTGATGCTTGCGGATCAGGTCGACGCCCAATTGCGCCATGGTCAGGTTGGCTTCGCGGTCGCTTTCATGAATCGCAATGGCCTCGGCTTCCAGCGCAGCCAGCGGATCGGCGTGTTTCTTGAGACGGTCGAGGCGGTCTCGCATGCATTTGAGGGCCCAGAACAGGTTCGACGCGGTCGGACGACTCTCGGCGAGCAGTGCGTAGTCTTCTTCCCACCCGGCCTGCCAGTCACCGCCCTCGGCGATGCGCGCCCGAGCGGCCAGAACCAGGCCATAGGCCGCGCTGATACCGATGGCTGCCGCGCCGCGCACCACCATCCCACGGATGGCCGCGGCCACTTCGTCCACCGTGGCGCAGGCGACCCAACGCTCGCGGGACGGCAAAGCGCGTTGGTCGAGCAGGCGCAGCGTGCCGTCGCGCCAATCGATGGCCTTCACTTTCTCCGCAGCCAACAGTCGATCGCGCATCCCTTACTCCGCACTCATGAACAAAAGCCGCCGATTATAGCGATCCGCCAGCCAGGACGCTCGGGTATACTTCGCGCTTCTTTTATAGCTGCCCAGGAAGAAGCCCGCGATGACCCCCACCGCCGCCCCGCTCGACATCTTGCTGTTGCCGACCTGGCTGGTACCTGTGGAGCCCGCCGGCGTGGTGCTCAGGGAGCACGGCCTGGGCATCCGCGACGGGCGCATCGCCTTTATCGGGCCTCGGGCGGCAGCGCTGAAACTGCAAGCCGCCGAGGTGCGCGAGCTGCCGGGCATGCTGCTCAGCCCCGGTTTGATCAACGCCCACGGGCACGCGGCCATGAGCCTGTTTCGCGGCCTGGCCGATGATCTGCCGCTGATGACCTGGCTGGAAAAGCACATCTGGCCCGCCGAGGCCAAGTGGGTCGATGAAGCCTTTGTACGCGACGGCACCGACCTGGCTATCGCCGAACAGCTCAAAGGGGGCATCACCTGTTTCTCCGATATGTACTTCTACCCCAAGGTCGCCAGCGACTGCGTACACAACAGCGGCATGCGCGCGCAGATCGCGATTCCGATCCTCGATTTCCCGATCCCTGGCGCCAGCACCGCCGATGAAGCGATTCGCCAGGGCATCGAGCTGTTCGGCGACCTCAAGCACCACCCGCGCGTCAATATCACCTTCGGCCCCCACGCGCCCTACACCGTATGCGATGCCAACCTGGAGAAAATCCGAGTAATCGCCGAAGAACTCGACGCCGCCATCCATATGCATGTACACGAAACCGCCGGCGAGGTGCAGCAAGCCGTGGAGCAGACCGGCGAGCGGCCGTTGGCGCGCCTGAGCCGCCTCGGGCTGTTGGGGCCGCGCTTCCAGGCCGTTCACATGACTCAAATCAGCGAGGACGACCTGGTTTTGCTGGTAGAAAGCAATACCAGCGTGATCCATTGCCCTGAGTCGAACCTGAAACTGGCCAGTGGCTTCTGCCCGGTGGAACGTCTGTGGCAGGCTGGCGTCAATGTGGCCCTCGGCACCGACGGCGCCGCCAGCAATAACGACTTGGATTTACTCGGCGAAACCCGCACCGCTGCGATGTTGGCCAAGGCCGTCGCCGGTTCGGCCACCGCTCTGGATGCGCATCGCGCACTGCGCATGGCTACGCTCAACGGAGCGCGCGCCATGGGGCTGGACACTGAGATCGGTTCGCTGGAGCTGGGCAAGGCGGCGGATATCGTCGCCTTCGATCTGTCGGGGCTGGCGCAACAACCGATCTACGATCCGGTCTCACAGCTTATATATGCCACCGGACGCGATTGCGTGAAACACCTTTGGGTCGCCGGCAAGCAGTTGCTCGACGACCGGCGATTGACCCGCATGGATGAGCAACAGTTGACCGCCACGGCCGTCGCCTGGGGCCGGCGCATCAGCGGGCAGCACGAATAACGACGGTGGTGAACCTGCGCGTTCAACACCGGCCACCGATTTATCAGATTCAGAGGATGCACCATGAGCAACGTCGACCACGCCGAAATCGCCAAATTCGAAGCCCTGGCCCACCGCTGGTGGGACCGCGAAAGCGAGTTCAAACCGCTGCACGACATCAACCCGCTGCGAGTCAACTGGATTGACGAACGCGTCAATCTGGCCGGCAAGAAAGTGTTGGACGTCGGCTGCGGCGGCGGCATCCTCAGCGAAGCCATGGCCCAGCGCGGCGCCACGGTGATGGGCATCGACATGGGCGAAGCGCCACTGGCCGTGGCCCAGTTGCACCAGTTGGAGTCCGGCGTGAACGTGGAGTACCGCCAGATCACCGCCGAAGCCCTGGCCGAAGAGATGCCCGAGCAGTTCGACGTGGTCACCTGCCTGGAAATGCTCGAACACGTGCCGGACCCGTCATCGGTGATCCGCGCGTGCTTCCGCATGGTCAAGCCGGGCGGCCAGGTGTTTTTCTCCACCATCAACCGCAACCCCAAGGCCTACCTGTTCGCGATCATCGGCGCTGAATACATCATGAAGCTGCTGCCGCGCGGCACCCATGACTTCAAGAAATTCATCCGCCCGTCCGAGCTGGGGGCCTGGAGCCGCCAGGCCGGCTTGACCGTCAAGGACATTATCGGCCTGACCTACAACCCGCTGACCAAGCACTACAAGCTGGCCAACGACGTCGACGTCAACTACATGATCCAGACCCTGCGCGAGGAGTAAGCCTGTGAAGTTGCGAGCGGTTCTCTTCGATATGGACGGCACCCTGCTGGATACGGCGCCGGACTTTATCGCCATCTGCCAGGCCATGCGCGCCGACCGAGGCCTGGCGCCGATCAACGACCAACACATCCGCGATGAAATCTCCGGCGGCGCGCGGGCGATGGTCGCGGTGACGTTCTCGATGGACCCAGAGTCTCCAGGCTTCGAGGAACTGCGCCAAGAGTTTCTCGAACGCTACCTCAAGGGCTGCGCGATCCATAGCAAGCTGTTCGACGGCATGGGCGAGCTGCTGGCGGACATCGAAAAGGCCAACCTGATCTGGGGCGTGGTCACCAACAAGCCGGTGCGCTTTGCCGAGCCGATCATGCAGCAGCTGGGCTTGGCCGAGCGTTCGGCATTGCTGATCTGCCCGGACCATGTGAAGAACAGCAAACCGGACCCCGAGCCGCTGATCCTGGCGTGCAAGATGCTCGACCTCGACCCGGCCAGCGTGCTGTTCGTGGGTGACGACCTGCGTGACATCGAGTCCGGCCGCGACGCCGGCACGCGCACAGCGGCGGTCACCTATGGCTATATCCACCCGGATGACAACCCGCGCCATTGGGGCGCGGATGTGGTGGTGGATCACCCGCTGGAACTGCGCAAGGTGCTGGATAACGCGCTATGCAGTTGCTGATGGCTCACCGATCCAGCTGACCGATGAAGATCCCCTGTGGGAGGGGGCTTGCCCCTGATTGCAATGTGTCAGTCATTGCATTTGTTGACTGATCCACCGTTATCGGGGGCAAGCCCCCTCCCACAAGGGGTCTCCATCGATCTCAAGTTTTGTGCTGAAACATGTTGAATTCTGTCGAGGCTATTTATGTTTGATTACTCCGCACGTCCAGAACTGCTCAAAGACCGCGTCATCCTGGTGACCGGCGCCGGTCGCGGGATTGGCGCGGCAGCGGCGAAAACCTATGCCGCCCATGGCGCCACCGTGCTCTTGCTGGGCAAGACCGAAGCCAACCTGGCCCAGGTGTATGACGAAATCGAAGCCGCCGGCCACCCGCAACCGGTGGTGATTCCGTTTAACCTGGAGACCGCCCTGCCCCATCAATACGATGAGTTGGCGGCGATGATCGAGAAGGAATTCGGCCACCTCGACGGCCTGCTGCACAACGCCTCGATCATCGGCCCACGCACGCCGATCGAACAGTTGTCCGGCGAGAACTTCATGCGGGTGATGCATGTGAACGTCAATGCGATGTTTATGCTGACCAGCACTTTGCTGCCGCTGCTCAAGCTGTCCCAGGATGCATCGGTGGTGTTCACCTCCAGCAGCGTCGGGCGCAAAGGCCGGGCGTACTGGGGCGCGTATGGCGTATCGAAGTTCGCCACCGAAGGCTTGATGCAGACCCTGGCCGACGAACTGGAGGATGTGGCGGCGGTGCGGGCCAACAGCATCAACCCAGGCGGCACCCGCACCAGCATGCGTGCCCAGGCTTATCCGGGGGAAAACCCGATGGAAAGGCCGGCACCGGAGGAAATCATGCCGGTGTACCTGTATTTGATGGGGCCGGACAGCGCGGGCGTGAATGGGCAGGCATTCGATGCCCAGTAACCACTGACACAACTGGAACAAAATGTGGGAGGGGGTTTGCCCCCTGCCACATTTGCATTGCGCGGTTCCCTGATTATTAGTTTTTCACCACTTCCTCAAGGGTGAAGCGGCCCAGCGGGTTTTGCAGGAAGTTGCTTATGTTCTTACGTGAGATGTTGATGTAAGGGCTGTAGTACAAGTCGATCCAGTTCACGTCCTGTTTCGCCAGTTTCTGCAGTTCCACATACATCTGCTCGCGCTTGGCCGGGTCAGCTTCGATGCGGGCTGCGGCTACCAGGTCCTTGACCTTGTCGTTCTTGTAACGGGTCATGTAGTTCTGGTTGGTGTCGTGCCCCAGCACGAAGGTGGTTTTCTGGTCCGGGTCGAGGATGTCGTTGGTCCAGTACATCACAGAAATATCGTACTCACCGTCCACCAGCATCTGCCAGCTCTGGGTCGGGTCGACCTTCTGCAGGTTGGCGGTCACGCCGACCTTGGCCAACTGATCCTTGATGATCACCGCAATCTGCTCGTCGGCTTCGTTGCCGGCATTGACCACATAGTTAAGCTTCAAGTCCTTGGCGCCGGCCTGCTCCAGCAGCTTTTTGGCGGCGGTAGGGTCGTAGGGGCGTTGCAGGTTGTTGGCGTAGTGGTACAGCGAGCCTTTTGGGATGTAGGAATAGGCCACGGTGCCTTGTCCGTACGTGACGGTTTTGACCAGCGATTGCTTATCGATGGCCATGTCCAGCGCCTGGCGCACTTCCGGCTTGGCCAGCAGGCCGTGGGCATGGTTGATCAGCAGGTGATCTTCGCGGGTGGATGGGTCGGCGTGAACCACCACGTTTTTGTCTTTCTTCAGTTCTTCAACCCGGGAGAACGGCACGAAGATCGCGGTATCGAGTTCGTTGTTCTGCACCATGCGCATACGGGTGTTGTCGTCGGTCACCGAGACCCACTCCACGCCGTCCAGGCTGACGTTTTTAGCTTGCCAGAAGTTCGGGTTCTTCTTGAGGATCACCCGATCGCCCTTGCGCCACTCTTCCACAGTGAACGCACCCGACGTCACCGGATTTTCCGAGTAGGCGTCTTCGCCCATGGAGGTCATGGCTTTTTCCGACAGGATCGACACCGTCGGCGAAGCGAGCTGGGACAGGAAGGCCACCGCCGGGGTCTTGAGGGTGACGACCAGGGTTTTCGGGTCGGCGGCTTTCGCGGTGTCGATCAGGCTGAACGGGTCGCTCCACAACGAGGCTTTGTTGTCGCGGATGCGCAACAGGCTGAAGGCGGCGTCGGCGGCGGTGATCGGCGAACCATCGGAGAATTTCGCGTCGCGCAGGGTGAAGGTGTAAGTCAGGCCGTCCTTGGAAATGTCCCAGCGTTCAGCCAGGCCCGGTTCCATCTTGGTGCCCAGGTTATCCACGCGCACCAGGGTGTCGTAGACATTGGCGAACACCCAGGTATCGCGGTTCTGCGCACTTTTGATCGGGTCAAAGGTGGTGCTGTCTTCACGGCAACCAATGGTGAGCACACCGGCGGCCTGGGCGAAACCGGCGGTCAGCGACCAGGCAGTCAACGTGGCGGCGGCGAGTAACTTCAAGTGGCGGGATTGCATGTCATAACTCCTTGTTCATGAATGGCAGAGGGTTAAAGCAAAGGCGTTTCAAGCACGCAACTGTACCGATGCTCGTGCAGGTGATGGGTAGGCGGCAACGCCACGGAACACATTGCCCGCGCATGCCGGCAACGGGGGTGGAAGGCACAGCCGGTCGGCAAATTCAGTGGGCTTGGCGGCTCGCCCGGCAGGGGTTCGGTCGGCAATGGCCGCTGCGGGTCGATCTCGGGAATCGCCTGGATCAACGCCGCCGTATACGGATGACGCGGTGCACTGAACACCGCTTCCACCGGCCCTTCTTCGACGATCTTGCCCAGATACATCACCGCCACGCGGTCGCACAGGCGCCGCACGATGGCCAGGTCATGGGCGATAAACAGGATCGCCAGGTTCATTCGCTGTTGCAGTTCCAGCAGCAGGTTGATGATCTGGCCTTGGATCGACACATCCAGCGCCGCCACGCATTCATCGGCGACGATCAAACGCGGCTCCACCGCCAGCGCGCGGGCGATGCCGACCCGTTGGCATTGACCGCCGCTGAGAGCACCGGGTTTGCGCGTAGCCAGTTCAGGTCGCAGGCCCACCAGGTCGAGCAGTTCATTGACCCGCGTCGGAATCTGCGACGCGGCGACCTTGCGCTGCACCCGCAACACTTCGGCCAGGGTCTCGCCAATGCTGTGCCGTGGATTGAGCGCGGCGTACGGGTCTTGGAAGATCATTGCGGTTTCATGGCGCAGGCGCGTGATGTCGACGGCGCTGGCGTGGGCCATGTCGACACCATCGAACACCACCTGCCCGGCGCTGATGGGGTTGAGGTGCAGAATCGCCCGGCCCAGGGTGCTCTTGCCGCTGCCCGACTCGCCCACCAGGCCCAGGGTTTCGCCGGCCGCCAGGTTCAGCGACACACCGTTCACCGCCCTCACCCACTGCTTGTTCAGCCCGAACACGCCGCTGCCGGACGCCGCGAAGCGGACTTCCAGGTCCTTGATCTGCAACAGGCTCATGGGCGGTCTCCCAAGGGGTAGTGGCACGCCACCCGCGCGCCATGGGGCAACTGCTCGGTGCATAACGCGCCCACTTGCGGGCACCGCGGGCTGAAGCGGCACCCGGCGGGCAATGCGTCGAGCAACGGCGGCTGGCCGGGGATGGTACGCAGCAAGGCGTGGCCACTGCTGTGGGCCGGCTGGCAGTCGATCAGGCCGGCGGTGTACGGATGCTGTGGATGCGCCAGCACCTCGTACTTGCTGGCGTGCTCGCACAAACGCCCGGCATACATCACTGCGATGGAGTCGCAGGTTTGCGCCACCACGCCGAGGTCGTGGGTGATCATGATGATCGACAGGCCGCGCCGGTCGCGCAGGTCCAGCAGCAGACGCAGAATCTGCGCCTGCACGGTCACGTCCAAGGCAGTGGTCGGTTCGTCGGCGATCAGCACCTTGGGGTTGCAGCCCAGTGCCACGGCGATCATCGCGCGCTGACGCATGCCGCCGGAGAATTCGTGGGGGTAGTTGTCGACGCGGGCCTGCGGATCGGGAATGCCGACTTGGCGCAGCACCTCGACGGCCTGACGACGCGCGTCCTTTTTCGACGCGCCCTGATGCAACCGAATGCCCTCGGCGATCTGCTCACCGACGCGCATCAAAGGGTCCAGGTGGCTGCTGGGGTTCTGGAAAATCATGCCCAACTGCCCGCCGCGCACCGCGCGCATGTCGGCCTCGCCCATGGCCAGCAGGTCCTGACCGGCCAGGCGCAGCGCGCCGCCCTGCACGCGCAGGTTAGGCGATGGCAGCAGGCGGATCAGGCCACGACAGGCCATGGTCTTGCCCGAACCGCTTTCGCCCACCAGGCCGAGAATCTCGCCTTCGGCCAGGTCGAACGAGACACGGTCCACCAGGGTCACGTCATGCCCGGCGTTGTTGGCGATCACACTCAGGTCGCGTACCTGCAACAGGCTCATGAGCGGTCCCCCAGGATCTGCGCCACACCGTCGGCCAGCAGGCTGAAGCCCATGGCCAGGGTCACGATGGCCAGGCCGGGAAAAGTGCAGATCCACCACGCTGTGGTGATAAACGCCTGGCCTTCGGCAACCATGGTGCCCCACTCGGCGGTCGGCGGTTGCACCCCCAGGCCCAGGTAGCTCACGGCTGCGCCATTGAGCAGCACCAGCACCGCATCGGACATGGAAAACACAATCGAGCCGAACATCGCATTGGGCAGCAGGTGCCGAAACAGGATGCGCCCGTGGCCAAAGCCCAGGCTCTTGGCGGCCAAGGCGAAGTCGCTTTCCTTGAGCACCAGGATCTGCGAGCGGATCAACCGCGCGTAAGACACCCAACCCACCAGCGCCATGGCGATATAGAAGCTCTTCAGGCCCGGACCGAGGATCGCCATGATCGCCAGCATCAACACCAGGAACGGGAACGCCAGAATCACATCGATCACGCGCATGCACACGCTGTCGAAACGCCCGCCGATATAGCCCGAGACCGCACCGATAAACGTGCCGATGAGAAACGGGAAGATCACCCCGACCACCGCCAATTGCAGATCGATGCGCGCGCCCCAGATAACACGCGAAAGGATGTCTCGACCGTAGTTATCCGTGCCAAATGGATGGGTCAGACTGGGCGCCAACAGGCTCAGATCGGTGTTCTGCGCAATCGGATCGTACGGCGCGATCCACGGCGCAAACAGCGCCAAGCCAAGCCACACGCCTAAAATCAGCAGGCCCCACGCGGCCGTCAACCGGCCATTGCGCAAACCGAATCGTAGCCGCAGGCGCCACGGGGCAATCAGGGGGCGGCTACTCATTGCATTTTTACCCGTGGGTCGAGGGCGACGGTCACCAGGTCGGCGACGAAATTGACCAGCACGGTAGCGCACGCCAGCACCATTGCCACGCCCTGCACCACCATGTAATCGCGGGTAAAGATGCCGCGCACCAGCAACTGGCCGATGCCGGGAATGGCGAACAGGCTTTCGATGACCACCGTGCCGCTGATCAGCCAGCCAATATTGACCGCCAGCAAGTTGACCGCCGGTACTAGGGAGTTGGGCAACACATGCCGACGAAACACCGCCGCCTCCGACAGCCCACGCGCCCGGGCGGCGGTGACGTGGTCGGCCTGCAGCTCCATCAACATGCTCGCACGCAGGTTGCGCACCAGCACCGCCGACAACGCCAGGGCGATGGTCAAGCACGGCAACACCATGTGGTGCGCCTTGTCCAGCCAGGTACGGCCGTAGCCGGAGACCGGGAACAGCCCCCATTGCACGCTGAGCAGCAGGATCAGCATCAAGCCCAGCCAGAACGCCGGCATGCCCAGGCCGACGGTGGTGAAGACACGAATCAGGTTATCCGCCCAGCCGCCCTTATGCCGCGCGGCCACGCTGGCCAGCGGCAGCGCGATCAGCAGCGCCAGCAATACGCTGCCGAGCACCAGCATCAGGGTCGGTTCGATCCGGGTCACGATCAGTTTCAGCGCATCGACCTTGTATAACAGCGACTGGCCGAGATCGCCCTTGAGCAGGTTCTTCAGGAAGTAGAAATACTGCAGCCACAGCGGCTGGTCGAGGCCGTACTGGGCGCGGATTTTCAACAGCGCATCGGGTGTGCTGCGCGAACCCAGCAGCGCCCGCGCCGGATCGCCGGGAATCGAGCGCACCAGCACGAACGTGATCACGCTGATGCCAAACAGCACCGGCAGCAGTTGCAGCGGCCGGTACAGCACGAAACGGTAACGCGCCAGGTTCATCCGTCAGCCTCGATGGCGAGCGAGAAAGTCCAACAGCACCGGGAAGTATGCCTGGGGTTCTTCGTAGAACGGCATATGGCTACTGTTGGGGAAGACATGCAATTCGGCGTGCCGGGCCGCCATTTTCATGCGCATGGCGCAGGCCGGCGTGAGTTCGTCGTGCTGGCCGGTGGTGATCAGCATGGGCATCGTGAAGTCGGCCATTTCAGGGATGCGGTTCCAATCCTTGAGGTTGCCGACGTAGAGAAACTCGTTGGGGCCCTGCATGGTTTCATAAGGCCCCATGTTCCAGTCGCCGAGGGAGCGCTTGACCGGCTCGGGCCATTCGTCCAGACGGCACACATGGCGATAGTTGAGCAACGTGATCGCGGCCTGATACTGCGGGTGATCGAGGGTGCCCATGGCTTCGTGGCGTTGCATCATGGCCACGGTTTCGCTGCCCAGGGCACCGCGCAGGCGCTCCAGTTCCTGGGACAGGTGCGGGATATCGCCGACGGTGTTTTCCAGGATCAGGCTTTTGAGCGCATCGGGATAATGAATGGCGTATTCGATGCCCAGCCAGCCGCCCCAGGAATGGCCAAGCAGATGCACGCGGCCCAGGCCCAGGGCCTGGCGCACGGTTTCGACTTCTTCGACATAACGGCGGATTTCCCACAGGGAAACATCGGTCGGTCTGGCTGATGCCCCCGTGCCGAGCTGGTCGAATGCGACCACTCGCAGGTTATGCTCCTTGAGCCAGCCATGGGCGTCGCGCAAGTAGTCACACGGCAGGCCGGGGCCGCCGTTGAGGCACAACAGCACCTCATCGCCCTGGCCAAAGCTGTAGACCACGAGGTTATGGCCATCGACTTGCACGTTGTACCGCTGGTCGGGGGCAATTTCACGCCACATGCATACATTCCTTGTGTGGTATCGGCCTGGCAGGTCGCGGCCGTTTATTAGGCCAACACTACCGAGGATGCCGTGCGTCCATAACCTAGTATTTCTTATAGGTTTGGCCTGGCAGTCCTTCGCCGGGGCGTGGCATTCTACTTGGCGCAAGTCGAGATTCAAATGAAAACGGGAGCAGAACGGATGCTGACCAAGCTAACTGCATTCAACGACCGTCTGATGCCGGGCAGGAGCCTGGATGAACAGATGGACAACACTTTCATCCTCGCCCGACAACTGGGCTTCGATGCCTTGGTGTATGACTACACACCGGTGCCGATGGACCAGAAGGGCGCGTTGATCACCCCTTCGGTCTTGGAACTGCGCAACACCCCGCCGGACTGGCACGCCTTATGGTGCAGCGAAGGCTTCTATCAGATCGATCCGGTGCAGCACCTGGCGCTGAGCACAGTGTCGCCGTTTGTGTGGTCCTACGACGTCAAAGCCGATACCCCGCTTAAGAAGGTCATGGACCCCTGCCATGCGCCAGTGTCTTCCTACCTGCACGACCAGCAACTGACCTGCGGGGTCAGTGTGCCGATCCATTTGCCCCGAGGCGGTTTTGCCTCACTGACCGGCCTGCGCGTCGGCAAGACCCGCGCGGTGCTGCGGGATGCGCAACACACCCTGGCGGATTTCAGCTTGATCACCCATGCCTTGCAGGAAGCGGCCTACCCGCTGTTCGGCAAAGAACTGCGCAGCTACCCGCATATCCGCCTGACCAAACGCGAACGCGAGTGCCTTAAATGGGCCGCCGAAGGCCTGACCGCGGCGGAAATCGCCACCCAGTTGAGCCGTTCACTGGCCGTGGTGACCCTGCACCTGGCCTCGGCGATGCACAAACTGGGGGCCAAGAATCGCGTACAGGCCGTGGTGCGCGCTACCCATTACCGCCTGCTGGAAGACTGATCCGCCGATAAAACCTAGCTGTTTTGCTAGTTACCTAAATGTGCGCGGCGGCTTATCGTGACCCTGATCCTTTTTTTCAAAGAGCAGGGTACGAAATGGAATTCATCGAAAAAATCCGCGAAGGGTATGCGGCGTTCGGCGCCTACCAGACCTGGTACCGCGTCACCGGTGACCTGAACAGCGGCCGCACGCCGCTGGTGATCATCCACGGTGGCCCCGGCTGCACCCATGACTACGTCGACGCCTTCAAGGACGTCGCGGCCAGTGGCCATGCCGTGATCCATTACGATCAACTCGGCAACGGCCGCTCCACCCATTTGCCAGATGAAGATCCATCCTTCTGGACGGTCGAACTGTTCCTCGCCGAGCTGAACAACCTGCTGGACCACCTGCAGATCAGCGATAACTACGCGATCCTGGGTCAGTCCTGGGGCGGCATGCTTGGCAGCGAACACGCGATCCTGCAGCCGAAGGGCCTGCGCGCGTTTATCCCGGCCAACTCGCCGACCTGCATGCGTACCTGGGTCAGCGAAGCCAATCGCCTGCGCAAACTGCTGCCTGAAGGCGTGCACGAAACCCTGCTTAAACACGAAGCCGCCGGCACCTACCAAGACCCGGAATACCTCGCCGCGTCGCGGATCTTCTATGACCAGCATGTGTGCCGGGTCAACCCATGGCCGGAAGAAGTGGCCCGCACCTTTGCCCAGGTCGATTCGGACCCGACGGTGTACCACGCCATGAGCGGACCCACCGAGTTCCACGTCATCGGCAGCCTGAAGGATTGGAAATCGATTGGCCGTTTGTCGAAGATCAACGTGCCGACCCTGGTGATCTCCGGCCGCCACGACGAGGCCACACCGCTGGTGGTCAAGCCGTTCCTGGATGAGATCGCCGATGTGCGCTGGGCGCTGTTTGAGGACTCCAGCCACATGCCCCATGTGGAAGAACGCCAGGCGTGCATGGGGACTGTGGTGAAGTTTTTGGACGAAGCGTGCGCAGTACCGCACGCAACACGCAAGGCAGGTTGAGTTGAGTGTGGGAGCAAGCGGGCTTGCTCCCCCCCTTCACACCTCGGAAGTCTCAGGCGTTGACGGCTGCCTTGCCGGTTCAGCCATCAGCGGAATCTCTTTGCCCTCGGCATCAAACAGCTTGCCGCCCCTGAAGTAATCCCCATCCCGCAGCGCCGCCACATCGTGGAAGCACAGGCTGCGTTCGGTCCCCGCGACAAACACCGACTGCTGATCCGAGTTGCCGGCGGTGAAATGGTTGAACGCCAGGTTCAGCAGGATCGCCATGATCGCCGACGAACTGATGCCGGAATGGAAAATGGTCGCGAACCAGCTGGGGAAGTGATCGTAGAAGCTCGGTGCGGCGATGGGGATCATGCCGAAGCCAATGGAAGTGGCGACGATGATCAGGTTCATGTTGTTGCGGTAATCCACCTTGGACAAGGTGCGAATCCCACTGGCCGCCACCGTGCCAAACAGCACGATCCCGGCTCCTCCCAGCACCGATGTCGGCACTGCGGCAATCACCCGGCCCATAAACGGCAGCAATCCGAGAATCACCAGGAATAGCCCACCGGTGGCCACTACAAAACGGCTTTTCACCCCGGTGACCGCCACCAGGCCGACGTTTTGGGCAAAAGCGCTTTGGGTAAACGAACCGAAAATCGGCGCGAACATGCTCGACAGCATATCGGCGCGCAGGCCGTTGCCCAAGCGTTTGGAATCGACCTTGGTGTCGATGATTTCACCCACGGCCAGGATGTCCGCCGAGGTTTCCACCAGGGTCACCATTACCACGATGCACATGGAAATAATCGCGGCGATGTGAAAGGTCGGCATGCCGAAATGGAACGGCGTGGGGAAGCCGAACATCGGCCCTTGGGCGACGCCCGAGAAGTCGGCCATGCCCAGCAGCACCGCGATCAGCGTGCCGATCACCATCGCCAGCAGGATCGATAAACGCGAAATAGTGGCGCTGCCGATTTTGCTCAGCAGCAACACCAGCACCAGGGTCAACGCTGCCAGACCGATATTGGACATGCTGCCGAAATCCGCCGCGCGGCTGTTGCCACCCATGGCCCAGCGCGCCGCGACAGGCATCAGGGTCAGGCCGATGGTGGTGATGACAATACCGGTGACCAATGGCGGAAAAAACTTGGTAATCCGCGAGAACACCGGCGTGATCAGCAGCCCGATCAAGGACGCGGCCATCACCGCCCCCAGGATCGCCGGTATACCGCCCGCTCCGTCACTGCCAACGATCGCCACCATGGTGGCCACACCGGCGAACGACACGCCTTGCACCAGTGGCAACTGACAACCGAAAAATGGCAGGCCAAGGGTTTGCAGCAGAGTCGCCAAGCCACCGGCAAACAACGACGCAGCGATCAGCAGGCCGATATCCGCCGGCGATAAGCCGGCCGCTTGGCCGACGATCAACGGGACGGCAACGATGCCGCCGTACATGGTGAGTACATGCTGCAGGCCATAAGCCATATTGGCCGCGACGCCGAGATTCTCATCTTCTGGCCGCTGCGGTGACGCCTTCGGGGTAGTCATGGTGAGGGGTTCTCTGTTTTTGTTGTGGGGCCACTGTATGCAATCCTAGGACTGGATGTCCATAGAGTTGTATACAATCATTCAGACAAGATACCCTCCGCCGGCGTTACAAAAACCATTCGGCCGTGATGAGCCGCAACGCCAAAGGACACAAAAACAATGAAAAAGGCATTACAGGGCGCTACCGTCGCACTCACTCTGCTGGGCGGCGGGGAGGCTGTCGCGGTGGAGTGGATGAACAACAGCGTAGGATTTCGCTACGGCCAGCAGTTCACCAACCCGAACAACCCCGATGAATTCAGCAAGCGTATCTACAGCTTCACCCACGCCAGCGGCTACCGGTACGGCAGCAACTTCCTCAACCTGGATGTGTTTCTGTCGGACAGCCGCGACCCGCGCAAGGGCACCGATCACGGCGGCAGCGAGGTGTACGCGGTGTACCGGCACCAGCTCTATGCGTCGCGGGTATTCGACAGGCCGCTGGGCACGGGTGCGATCAAGGATTACGCCCTGACCCTGGGCTTCGACGCCAACCGCAATAACAACTTCGCCTCCGCGAAGAAACGCGCGCTGGTGATCGGCCCGACCGTAAAATTCAATACTGTCGGCGTATTGGACCTGAGCCTGCTGTATTACAAGGAGCGCAACCACACAGGCATTCCCGGCGCCCAGGAATCCGACCACACCTTCGACGACACCTACATGCTTAACCTGACGTGGATGCGCCCGTTCGAGATCGCCAACCACGGGGCGAAATTCCAAGGGTTCATCAATTACGTCGGGGCTAAAGGCGAGGACTACCACGGCCGCGATACCGCTGCCGAAGCGCTGATGCGCACCGCGTTGATGGTGGCCGTGCGACCGGGCAAGAGCGTCAAACCGAACCTGTACCTGGGCGTGGGTTACGAGTACTGGCATAACAAATTTGGCGTGGACGGCGGGCGCGGCAGCCGCACCTCCACGCCGACCGTGAATATGGAAATCACCTTTTAATCACGGGTGCTGCTGTGAGTCAGACACACCGCATTCGCAGCCATTAGGGCCGCTGCGCAGCCCAACGCAGGGCAAGCCTGCTCCCCACAAGGAAGCAGCCCCCCCGCAAGTTGTGGTGAGCGGGCTTGCCCCGCGCTGGGGCGCGAAGCGGCCCTGTCTCCAGACACTGCGGTGTGCCAGGCATAAACGGTTTACAGGCTTTGGGGCAGCCGCTGCGCAGGGTCCTCTTTCAGTTCAGCTCTGTCACCAGCTCGGCGCGATTGGCCTTCGGCCGGGCCAGCCAATATCCCAACACCGCCAACGGCGCGGTCGCCAGCATCACGATCACGGTGATCATTAGCGGATGCTCGAGCATCGATGACACCAGCAGGCTGCTCACAAAGCACAACCCCAGTTGCAGGGTGTTTTGCAGCGCTGCGGCCTTGCCGGAATTTTCCGCAAAGGGCATCAGCGCATTCGCCACCACGATGGGGTAACTGGCACCGTTGCACAGCGCCATCAGGCAGAACGGAATCAGCAAGGTGGTCAGGGTCGGCACGGTCAACGTGGCAACCAGGTACAGCGCGCCCATGCTCACGCAGTAGGCCAGCAACAACCACGGCAGCAACGTTTTGCCCGGCAGATGCTGCAAGGCGCTGCGACAGCTGTAGCCGCCGATCAGGAACGCCAAGGTCGGCAGCACATAACTCAAACCGATATCGTTAGGGCTGTAGCCCATGCCGCCGAGGATAAAGGGAGAGGCCGTCAGCCAGGCGAAGAAACTGGCCGAGCACGCGGCAAAGATCATCACATTGCCGCTGAACACCCGCGATTTAAGCAACTGCCCATAACCCAAACGTGCCGACGCCTGTGTCAGCCGTTTCGGCACGCTGCGCAGGAACAAGGTGGGCACCAGCAGCACCAGCGACACACCCAACAGCACGCCGAAGATTGCCTGCCAGCCCAGATGATTCAACACCACCGCTCCCAACAACGGCGCCAAAGCCGGCGACAGCGACATCAACGGCATGATGCTGGCAAATACGCGGTGGGCCTT
Source organism: Pseudomonas rhodesiae (assembly GCF_007858255.1). GTDB lineage: Bacteria > Pseudomonadota > Gammaproteobacteria > Pseudomonadales > Pseudomonadaceae > Aquipseudomonas > Aquipseudomonas rhodesiae. Next base: position 46,352 of record NZ_VFEU01000014.1, read on the forward strand.
ATCGGCGGGGTAGCGATCGATCACCAGTGCCTGCCAACTCACGGCGGCGGAACACACCCCAACCGCCTGGATAAAGCGCAGGGCCAGCAGTTGCGCAGCGCTGTCGACCCAGAACATCCCGACGCAGCCCAGCACAAACAGGCTCAGGCCCGCGAGCAGGATTGGCTTGCGTCCTAGCCGGTCGGACAGCGGCCCCCAAATCAACTGCCCCAGCGCAAAACCTGCGAGGAATACGCTCAAGCTCGCGCCAACCGCGCTCGCGCTGATCTGCAAGTGCTGGCCCATGGCGCCGAACGCCGGCAAGTACATGTCCATGGCGAGATAACCGAGCATGCTCAGGCCCGCTAGATACCCGGTGAAACCAAACGAATTTTTCATTGAAGCCTTGCTGACATTGCCATCAAACTATTTGCTGACTAGCGCCCATTATGAAGCTGACAGCTTCTGTGTGAAGCGATAATAATTGGGCACTCTTATCAATATTTTTGAAGGCAATAGCCATGTGGTCCGAATATTCTCTGGACGTGGTAGACGCAGTGGCCCGCCATGGCAGTTTCAGCGCCGCCGCTCAGGAATTGCACCGCGTACCGTCAGCCATCAGCTATACGGTGCGTCAGTTGGAAGAATGGCTGGCGGTGCCGTTGTTCGTGCGACGTCACCGTGACGTGGAGCTGACCCCCGCCGGCCGACTGTTTATCGACGAAGCTCGGGGGGTGATGAAGAAAATGCTCGGTACGCGGCGCTTGTGCCAGCAGGTGGCCAATGGCTGGAGCGGCCAGTTGAAGGTGGCAGTGGACTCCATCGTCAAGCCCCAGCGCTGCCGGCAACTGGTGCTGGATTTCTATCGACAGTTCCCCGAGGTGGAATTGCTGTTGGAATACGAGGTGTACAACGGCGTATGGGATGCCCTGGCCGACGAGCGCACCGACATTGTGATCGGCGCCACCAGCGCGGTGCCGGTGGCCAGCCACTTTACCTTCCGCGACATGGGCCTGTTGAACTGGCTGTGCGTGGTCAGCGCAGAACACCCGCTGGCGAGGGCTGAAGGCTTGCTCAACGACGACCAGTTGCGCCCCTTCGCTTCGCTGTGCATGACCGATACCTCGCGCAACCTGCCCAAGCGCGATACCTGGACCCTGGATAACCAACGGCGCCTGGTCGTGCCCAACTGGGCGTCCGCCATCGATTGCCTGCGCGACGGCCTGTGTGTCGGCATGGCGCCGGCACATCAAGTGACGCCGTGGATCGAACGCGGCGAGCTGGTAGCGCTGCGACTCACCCGCCCCTTCCCCGCCAGCCCGTCCTGCGTGGCCTGGGCGCAGAACAAGCTGTCCCCGGCCATGGCGTGGTTGCTGGAATACCTGGGTGACACCGAAACCCTCAACCAAGAATGGCTCAATGGCCCTGATCCAATAACCGGCTAATGGCCCGCACGATCATCTCGACTTCCTTGCCGTCCAGGGTCAGCGGCGGCAGCAGGCGGATGATCTTGCCCCGCGTCACATTGATCAGCAGCCCATGTTCCTGGGCGGCGCGCTGGGCCAGGTCGCGATACGGGTTGGCCAGTTCGATGCCGATCATCAAGCCCTGCCCGCGAATCGCCAGCACCTGGGGGTGTTCCGCCAGCTCCACGCGCAGCCGCGCCAGCAAGCGTTCGCCCTGTTGCGCGGCGTTGTGCAGCAAGCCCTGCTCTTCGATGATGTCCAGCACCGTGCAGCCCACCCGGCAAGCCAGCGGGTTACCGCCAAACGTGCTGCCATGACTGCCCGGCGTGAACAAGCGCGCCACACCCGCCCGCGCCAGGCAAGCTCCGATCGGCACGCCATTGCCAAGGCCCTTGGCCAAGGTCATCACGTCCGGCACGATGCCTTCATGCTGGAACGCGAACCACGCACCGGTGCGACCGATGCCGGTCTGGATCTCATCGAGCATCATCAGCCAACCGTGGGCGGTGCAATGATCGCGCAGGTCACGCAAATAGCCGGGCGGCGCGGGCAGTACGCCACTTTCGCCCTGGATCGGCTCCAGCAGCACAGCCGCGATACGTGCGCCGTGGGTGCGGGTGATCGCCTCAATGGCGGCCAAGTCACCGAACCGGACCTTGAGAAAATTCCCCGGCAAGCGCTGAAACCCAAGGCGTACCGACGGCCCGTCACTGGCCGCCATGGTGCCCAGGGTGCGCCCGTGGAAAGCGTTCTCCATCACCACGATCAACGGCTCTTCGATACCCTTTTTCCAGCCGTGCAAGCGCGCCAGTTTGAGCGCGGTTTCGTTGGCTTCGGCACCGGAGTTGTTGAAGAACGCGCAATCCAGGCCGGACAGCTGCGCAAGACGCTGGGCCAGGCGTTGTTGCCAGTCGATGCTGTAGAGGTTGGAGGTGTGCAACAACAGACCGGCCTGCTCGCTGATGGCCGCCACCAGGCGCGGGTGGGAATGCCCGACATTGGTCACCGCCACACCCGCCACCGCATCGAGGTACTCGCGACCCTGCGGGTCCCACAGACGCGTGCCCAGGCCACGGGCGAAGCTCAGGGCCAAGGGTTGGTAGGTGGTCATCAGGCAGGCGGCGGTCATGGTGCGGGCTCCAAGTCATCAGGTTGATGGTCCCAGTATCGTTAGCCACCTGAGCTGGATAAACTGCGCATTTGTGCAATGACTTTAAATCAGGGCTTGATAATGGATCTGTTCCAGGCAATGTCGGTGTACGTAAAAGTGGTGGAGACCGGCAGCATGACAGCGGCAGCCCACGCCTGCGGCATGTCGACCACGATGGTCGGCAACCACCTGCGAGCCCTGGAACAGCGCCTGGGAGTCAGCCTGCTCAAGCGCACCACGCGCAAGCAGAGCCTTACGGAGTTCGGCGGCCAGTATTACCAACGCTGTCTGGAGGTGCTGGGGCTGGTGGCCGACTCCGAACAACTGGCCGAACAAGCCCACAGCGACGTGCCCAGAGGCACCTTGCGCATCACCGCCCCACCCGCCTTCGGCACCGAGCGCCTGGCGCCGGCGTTGAGCGAATTCTCCCAACGTTATCCGCAGATCAAGCTCTATGTGGTGCTCAGCAACCAGCGCATGGACCTGGTCGACAGTGGCTTCGACGTGGCGATCCGCCTGGGCGAGTTGGAACCGTCGAGCCTGATCGCCCGGCCCATGCAGGACTACACCATCACCCTCTGCGCTTCGCCGAGCTACCTGGCGCGACGCGGCACGCCGACCAAGCCCGAAGACCTGCAACAACACGACTGCCTGGCATTCGCCTATCCGTCCACCGACGACTGGCGCAACGCCGACAAGCTCTGGCGTATGACGGGAGCGGACGGCGAAGTGGAAATCCCGGTGTCCGGATCGTTGACCATCAATAGCTCACAAGCCCTGCGCCAAGCGGCGGTGCAAGGCATGGGCATCGTGATGCTGCCCGATGCGCTGGTCCAGCCCGATCTGCACAGCGGCAAACTAGTGGCGTTGCTGACCGACTATCAATTGCCCAGCCGCCCCATGCATGTGCTGTACGGCCAGGATCGTTATCGCCTGCCCAAGTTGCGAGCGTTTGTCGATTTTGTGATGGAGAAATGGGCGCGCTAGAAGCCCACGCCCAATTCACGCAACCGTGCCGATGTCTGCTCGGCCGATACATGATGAATGCCCTGCCAACCCAGAGCGCTGGCGGCTTCGGCGTTGTCGGCCACGTCATCGATGAACACCACTTCGCTCGGCTGGATATCGGCCAGATGGGCACGCACCTGCGCGAGGCTGGCGTGGTAGATCGCCGGGTCGGGTTTGATCAGCTTCACTTCGCCAGACACGACGATGTCACGCAAGCACTGCAGGAACGGGTAGTGTTTACGAGCATAGGGGAAGGTTTCGGCCGACCAGTTGGTGAGCCCGAACAAGGGCATGTTTGCGGTGTGCAAGGCCTGGAGAATCGCCACGCCTTCAGGCAAAGGGCCGCGCAGCATTTCGTGCCAGCGGTCGTAATAGGCCGTGATCAAGTATCTATGCTGGGGGTGTTGATCGATCAGGATTTGCGTGGCTTCAGCCAGCGGCCGCCCCGCATCTTGTTCGGTATTCCAGGCCTGGGTGCAGATGTTATCCAGGAACCACTGCCGTTCGTGATCGTCGGCAATCAGTTTGCGGTAGAGGTGATGCGGGCTCCAATCGAAGAGAACACCGCCGAAATCAAAAACTACTGCACGAATCGTCATCAGATCCTCCGTTGGCTTGGCTTGGCTTGATAGCGGGAGGAGTCTGGCAGATTTGAAGGGAGGGAAAGGCGCGCTGAAGCGTAAGAAACCTCTGAAACGCACACAAATCAAAGTGGGAGGGGGCTTGCCCCCGACGGCGGTAGCTCAGCTACAGCTGAGCTGTCTGACGCGACGCCATCGGGGCAAGCCCCCTCCAACATTTTTAACCGCGCTTTAGGCTTGGATCAGACCGTTGATCTTCACCGTCGGGTTCACGTCAGCCTCGTAGTCCACACCCTCGACTTCAAAGCCGAACAAGCGCAGGAACTCCGCCTTGTAGCCGGCAAAATCGCTGATCTCGTCGACGTTTTCATCGGTCACCTGGTTCCACAGCGCCGCCACGGCGTCCTGGACTTTCGGCTCCAGCTCAGCCAGGTCGGCACGCAGGCGGCCGTCGGTGTCGAGCTTCGGTGCCTTGCCGTACAGGCTGTCCTTGAACAGGCCGTAGACCTGCTCGATGCAACCTTCGTGGGTGCCCTGCTCTTTCATCACTTTAAACAGCAACGACAGGTACAGCGGCATGATCGGAATCGCAGAGCTGGCCTGGGTGACAACCGCCTTGAGTACCGAGACGCGGGCGTCGCCCTTCAATGCCGCGAGGTTTTCACGCAGGGTCAGGACTTTCTTGTCCAGGTCTTTCTTGGCTTCGCCAATGGAGCCGTTCCAGTAGATGTCCTGGGTCAGCTTTTCGCCGAGGTAGGTGAACGCGGTGGTCTTGGCGCCTTCGGCCAGTACATCTGCGTCACGCAGGGCGTCGATCCACAGTTGCCAGTCTTCGCCACCCATGACCTTCACGGTGCCGTCGATTTCTTCCTGGGTCGCCGGCTCCAGGGTGGTGTCGACCACTACGCCCTTGTCGGTGTTGATACCACGCAGGGTCACGGCCTTGCCGATCGGCTTGAGCGTGGAGTTGTAGACTTCACCGGTCTTCGGGTCGGTACGGCGTGGCGCGGCCAGGCTGTAGACCACCAGGTCGATCTTGCCCAGATCTTTCTTGATGGTGTCGATGGTCAGGCGCTTGATCTCGTCGGAGAACGCGTCGCCGTTGATGCTCTTGGCGTACAGGCCTTTTTCGACGGCAAACTTCTCGAACGCAGCGCTGTTGTACCAGCCGGCCGAACTCAGCTTGCCTTCTTCGCCTTCTTTCTCAAAAAACGCGCCCAGGGTATCGGCGCCGCAGCCAAACGCGGCACTGATGCGCGCGGCCAGGCCGTAGCCGGTGGAAGCACCGAGAACCAGCACCTTCTTCGGGCCGCCTTCGATGGTGCCGTGTTGAGTCACGTAGTCGATCTGCTCTTTGACGTTCGCCTCACAGCCAACAGGGTGAGCGGTCACACAGATGAAGCCACGAACCCGCGGTTTGATGATCATAAAATTTCTGCCTCTTCCAAGGTGCCGAAGGCCAGTGGTAGCCATTCAACTTCAATCGTACCGGTCTATGACGTCCAAAAAACCGAAGCGTCACGATAGTCGCAAATCTTGCGTTTACAAAATCCAATGCACGGGATCCTGCGGGGTTAAAAACTGTGTAAAGCCTTCACAATTTCGCACTATTTAAAATGCCGATGGGGCGGCAAACGCCTTATGATGACGCAAATGTTTCAACATGTTTCAAAAACCACCACTCGCGGCCACGGATACGGACCTGTCGAATGGCGTCCTGCTGGAGCTTGAGTGTCATGAATAAGTCTGCGTTGCGTAAAAAAGCGGTGTCTGTTGCCTGGGTCATCGGCGTGTTGCTGTTTATGGGAGTGTTTCCCGTGACCACCGTGGTCTTTCTAAGCCTGGTGCTGGTCTGCGGGATCTACGATTTCCTGCGCAACGGCCTGTATGACGCGCCCACCGTCAAAAAGTACTTTATCGGCAGCGGCCGCAACACGTGGTTGCTGGCGCCGTTCAACACCCTGTTCGACCTGCTGAGTTCGCGCAATCGCCATGTCTATACGATGCGTGACTTGCCGCCTGCCTGGCGCGAGGAACTGCAACAGGTGATCGACGATGCCATGGCCCACAAGGATGAAATCATCGGTTATCTGGATGAGCGCATGGCCGAGAAGAAACGAGGCATGTTGTTTTTCCAATGGTACGGTCGGCCGATCGAAACCACGCTGAACATCCCGCAACTGCGGCAAAAGCTGCCGTTCGTGAAAACCATCGGCGTGTCGGTATTCAACGAGAACCGCTCCACGTCTTTTCACTTCGGCCCGCTGCGCATGATGTTCCGCGTGCTCTACAACATGGCACCGGCGCCCCATCACGATGGGGTGTATATCCAGGTGGGCGAGCACAAGCACTACTGGCATGACGATCCGCTGTTTATCTTCGATGACACCCTGATGCACGCGTCCTTCAACAAAAACGACGCCAAGCGCTACTGCCTGTTTATCGACATTGTGCGGCCGACCCCGCTGCCGGCGGTGCTTAACGCCGTGATCGCCGGGTTTGCCGCCATGGTCTTTACCCTGCGTCGGGTTTTCTACAAAAACTGGAAGCTGATCGAGTAAGTTCTGCGGCATGATGGTGCTGGACGGTGTTTGCGCTCGGCCGTGTGGCTGAGGTAAAAACCGTCTCGTGCGACCGTGATCGGCGCCCACCTTTCTCAAGCCATCGCCCCCCAGGGGCTGCGGTGGCTGCGCTTTCAAGGAATCAGAATGCCCCAACGTCAAGTCATCAATGCCTCCGTCAGCCCCAAGGGCAGCCTCGAAACCCTCTCCCAACGCGAAGTCCAGCAACTGAGCGAAGCCGGTACCGGCAGCATCTACACCCTGTTCCGCCAATGCGCCCTGGCGATCCTCAATACCGGCGCGCATATCGATAACGCCAAGACCATCCTCGACGCCTACAAAGACTTTGAAGTGCGCATCCACCAGCAGGACCGTGGCGTGCGCTTGGAATTGCTCAATGCCCCGGCCGACGCCTTCGTCGATGGCGAAATGATCGCCAGCACCCGCGAGATGCTGTTCAGCGCCCTGCGCGACATCGTCTACACCGAGAACGAGCTGGACAGCCAGCGCATCGACCTGAGCAACTCCCAGGGCATCACCGACTATGTGTTCCATCTGCTGCGCAACGCACGCACGCTGCGTCCGGGCGTGGAACCGAAGATCGTGGTGTGCTGGGGCGGTCACTCGATCAATACCGAAGAATACAAATACACCAAAAAAGTCGGGCACGAACTCGGCCTGCGCAGCCTGGACGTGTGCACCGGCTGTGGCCCAGGCGTGATGAAGGGCCCGATGAAGGGCGCGACCATTTCCCACGCCAAGCAGCGCATCACCGGCGGGCGTTACCTGGGCCTGACCGAGCCAGGCATCATCGCCGCCGAAGCGCCGAACCCGATCGTCAATGAACTGGTGATCCTGCCGGACATCGAAAAACGCCTGGAAGCCTTCGTGCGCGTGGGCCACGGCATCATCATCTTCCCAGGCGGCGCCGGCACCGCTGAAGAATTTCTGTACCTGCTGGGCATCCTGATGCACCCGGATAACCGCGATGTGCCGTTCCCGGTGATCCTCACCGGGCCACAACAGGCCGCGCCGTATCTGCAACAACTGCACGCGTTCGTCGGCGCCACCCTTGGCGAAGCGGCGCAGGCGCACTACCAAATCATCATCGACGACCCGGCCGAAGTGGCCCGTCAGATGAACGCCGGCCTAAAGGAGGTGAAGCAGTTCCGCCGCGAGCGCAACGACGCCTTCCACTTCAACTGGCTGCTGAAGATTGACGAAGGCTTCCAGCGCCCGTTCGATCCGACCCACGAGAACATGGCCAGCCTGCAACTGAGTCACGCCCTACCGCCTCACGAACTGGCGGCGAACCTGCGTCGCGCGTTCTCCGGGATCGTGGCGGGCAACGTGAAGGACAAGGGCATCCGCCTGATCGAAGAAAATGGGCCGTACGAGATCCATGGCGATCCGGCGATCATGAAACCGCTGGATGAACTGTTGAAAGCATTCGTGGCCCAGCACCGCATGAAACTGCCCGGCGGCGCCGCGTATGTGCCGTGTTATCGCGTGGTGCAGTAAGCGCGTTCATAGTTTGTATTGCTTTGGCGCCGGATCGGGTGTGCGAGCGTTAAAAGTTCGGACTAGGTTTTGACCTACCCCACTTTTAGCTTGAGCAGAACACGCTATGGACCAACGGACCTTGTCCTCCATCATTCCTTACCTTAGGGTAAGGAATACCCCGATGGAGCTCTTTGCTATGGCCACCGCCACCCTCACCTCTAAAGGACAAATCACGATCCCCGTGCAAGTCCGTACCGCCCTTGGCCTGGAAACCGGCGACCGCGTGGAATTCGTCGAGATGGAAGACGGCCGGTTTTCAATCGTTGCAGCGAGTAAAACCGTTCGCGATCTGAAGGGACTGATCCCAATGCCAGCCAAAGCGGTCTCGCTCGATGACATGAACCAGGCCATCGCCGCGCAGGGAGCTAAAGCTCGATGATCGGGTTGGATACCAATGTCTTGGTGCGCTACATCACCCAGGACGACCCGGTTCAGTCCGCTCAGGCGTCCGAATTGATCGAATCCCTCACTACAGTGTCTCCAGGGTTTGTCAGCCTGGTGTCGGTAGTGGAACTGGTGTGGGTCCTGCAGAGCTGCTACGCGTGCGCCAAGCGTGACGTGGTCAGCGTGCTGGAAACCCTGCTGCGCACCCGCGAGTTGACCCTGGAACATGCCGAAGTCATCTGGCAGGCGCTACGCAAGTTCAGCGTCGGCAAGGCCGATTTCGCCGACTGCCTGATTGAGCGGTGCGCCCATGGGGCCGGCTGTGAATACACCGCGACCTTTGACGCTAATGCCGCCAAGGCAGCCGGCATGAAGCGCCTGGGCTGAGCCGGGCTCAACGCACCCAGCCACCAATCTGCCAGTGAAAGCCATCACTGCGCTGCACCCAATGCGGATGCACATAGCGATAGCCTTCGCGCACTGGCTCCCAGTGGCCATGGACCGCCACATAGCGACCGCCCTCCCAACGCCAATAGCCGCGAGACCAGATATAGCCATAACGTGCCGGCGGTTCGACTTCGACCACTTGCACCGGCGGCGGCTGCGGCGCCACCACCTCGACATATTCCCGTTGCACCGGTCGGCGCTCATGCACCACACGCTCTTGCACACACCCGGACGCAGCCACGACCACCGCCGCCAATGCCGCATAACGTAGCAACATACAAACCCCTCGGGCGTAAGCGCCCAACACCTGCCGCTGTCAAAAATCCCCCCGTTGCCGCAGCCATGCTCCTGCGTGGCCATGGAGAATTTGTAACAGGCGATATCTGTCGGCTTGCTGAAGCTGAGGGCATCACGATGTGCAGGCGACGGTCGGTCGCTTGAGTCGAACCAGAATCAGACCGGCGACAACCACCGCAATGCCGGCATAGGTGGAGGCGAGAATCGCATCGCCAAACATCAACGCCGCCCACACCAAGGTCACTGGCGGCTCCAGGTAAACCAGCACTGCCACATGGGTCGCGGTCATGAACCGCAGCAGCATCCAAAGACTCAAGTAGGCAATGAAGGTCGAGAACACCGTCAGCCAGACAATCGAGATCAGTACCTCAGGCTCATGGGGAATGCTCAGGGTGTCGGTATACAACACCGCAGCGGTAAACCCGATCAGCGTCAGCAGCGATTGGATAAACAGTGGCAAGACCAGGCCCGTGCTGTGTTGTTGCGCAGAACGGCGCTCATACAGGGTTGCCAGGGTCAGCCCCAACGCCGACACCAGCGGTAACAGATACATGACCAGGCCGACACTTTGCCCGCTGCTGCCGTATTGCCCTGAGATGACGATCGACACGCCGACAAACCCGATCAGCAACCCCAGCCACTGCCATCCACCACTGCGCTCCCCGGCGTTCCCCGTTGACAGCGCCGCCGTCATCAACGGCTGCAAGGCCGCGATAATGGCCGCGATCCCCGGCGGCAACCCGTTCTGGATCGCCACGTAAACGCAACTCAAATAGAGAAACTGCGAGAGAAACCCGATCACTGCGTAATGGCGTATCTGCGCCCAGGAAACCTTGAGCAACCGCACATTCAAAAACACGCCCAGGCACAGCGAGACCAACAGAAATCGCCAGAACAGCAGGTTGAATGCACCGGCACTCTGCGCGCCCAATTTGGCGCCGATAAAGCCCGAACTCCAGGACAGAACAAACACCGCCTGCAGGAGCAGCAGCTTCACATAACCCATGCGAGGCGTGCCGCGAGTGGCGCTCACGGCGCCACGCTCAACGGATCGAGATCGGCGAAGGTAATCGGCTCGATGCCCAGCCGCTGGTACTGCTCGTGGGCCGGCCGCACCAGGTCGTGCTGTAAACGGAACCACGGCCGGATCGTCCGCAAGACCCCGTCGTCCGAAGCCAGGTGCCAGAACTTGTTCACATCCTCCTGGCTATAAGGGCAATGAAACGACAGCACCAACGACATACGACGACCGCGCGTAAGCGGACGCACTCCATGGAACACACGGCTGCCGTAGATATACACCGCATCACCACTGGATTTGACCGAGCAACTGCGCACACGCTGATCCAGCTCCTCGACATCGAACTGTTCAGCGGTGCCATCGAAGTAGACGAACTCGCCGCCGTCATACTCGTCGGACTCAGACAGCAGAATATTCAACACGAAACTGGTGCCGTCGGTGTGCCACATGCCGATCTGCGCCTTGTCGTGGTGTGCCTGGGGCGGATAGAAATAGTTGACCTGGGAACGCGCCCGCGGGAACGGATGGGGCACCAACGGAACCCCGGCAATGCGCGATACCGCCAGCAGAAAGGCCCGACTGTTCATCATCTCGCGTATCAGTGTGGACGACTCGGTGACGCCGCGGGTGCGGTTTGAAATGATCCAGTCACTGGTGCTGGAACCCGCCTCCAACTGATAACAGGCACGCCGCAGTTGGAGGATGCCCTGCTCGCTGAACAGCCCGGATACCTGGGCCAAGGCCGTCAACTGTTGAGGCGTGGAAACCGCCAAGGGCGAGTCCACATAACCCAAGTCCGCAAGGGTGCGGCTCCCCATGAGACTGGGCCCATCCGTTCGCAAATAACTGTCGCGCCAAGGTTGCAACGTATCGAGCAATGCGCCCGGATGTTTGCAACGGGATGTGGGGGCCAATGACGCCTGCAAGGCTGATCTGACGCGCGCGAAGCCTTGGGCGAATACCGGTAGCTCACTTTGTCTTTTCATGGTGATGCCTCACTCAATTGACGGCCGCGTGATCCGCGCAATATTCCGACAGCTGAAACAGCACGCTGCCGTCACCGCTGCAGTACTCGCCGATGACTCGGCAACCGCCGTAGTCCTGGCGTACGCGGGTAAATTGTTCGCGGGTGTACTTCAAACAGACATTGGTCAACAGGTAGCCCTGTGCCGAGCCTTTGCTGACGGGCAACAAGGTGGCGGCAACGCGGTAGCGATCCACCCCGTGCTCGATTTCTGAAACAACCACTTCGTGCTCGCCGGTTTTCTGGAAGCCGAGCTTCATGCCGATCAGGTCGGAGAATCGATACATACAGTCGTGCCGGTAAAAGCGCTGGATGTGTTCGTCACCCTGGGCAGTGGACAGTTGCATCTCCGAAAGCACGTAGGTTCGCGCACCACCAATACGCCGTAGGATCTGTCCGATGGTGTCGGGCAGTTCATTGCCTTCCTGAAACCCCAACATGGTGATCAGCGTCACATCCTGCCCGCAGTCGATGTGGCGCCTGTACAGCGAGCGAAAATCCGTCGACAAGTAGCGAAACCCTTGCGGCGCTGCGAGCAATGGCTCAACCGATCGGCGCATGACCCCGTGTGATGCCTGGTTGATATCAACGGCGGTGTAATGCAACGGCTCAGCGCCGTTCTCCAGCAGGTGTCGCATCAGCGCGCAGGTTTTGATCGGCTCAGGGCCCAACTCCACATAGTGCAAGCGGTCTTGACCGACCAGCTCCACAAGGTCATCCGCCACCGCGCGCAACAGTTGGCCCAATGCGCCCTGGCCACAGGGCGCGGCGCACAGATCCACGCGGTCGACGCCCTCCTGATTCAGCGAGGTCATCAGGTGCAGGATTTCTTCGCTGACCAACCGGTCCCATTCCGATAAATCAGCGCCTGTGGCCGCGTATTTAGCGGCATTTTCAACCGTCCATATCGGGCTTTCGAAGCCGTGGTTGTTCTTCAACGACGACACCACCAGCTCATTGATATCCATAAGCGCTCCCTTTCTTATTGTTCTCAGGCACCCACCGGCGTACCTGCTTGACCCAAAGCCTAGGGAGCGAGCATGATTTTGTATATTTGAATAATCTGCACAACTGATCCTTAAAAGTAGAATCATGAGCAAACAACTGAATGTCGACCTGCTGCGCACCTTTCATGCGGTGGCCCGTTTTCGGCGCTTCAATGAAGCCGCCCAACATGTGCACCGCAGCGCCTCGACGGTCACCACGCAGATCCAGAAGCTCGAAGCGTTGATCGGTCAGCGTTTGTTCATCCGCAGCAATCAGGGTGTGGAGCTGACGATGTATGGCAAGAAGCTGCTCAGCGAAACCACTGACTTCCTCAAGAGCCATGACCGACTCCTCGCTTCCCTGACCCCACAACGCATGCAGGGGAAAATTCGCCTGGGCTTGCCGGACTCCTACGCACCGGCCTTTATGCGGGACTTCCTGCCGCAACTGATCGCCGACAATCCGCTGCTCGAACTGGAAGTCGAAGCCCGATCCAGTGGTGAATTGTTCACCATGTTCAGCCGTGAGCAGATCGATCTGGCGTTGATTGTCAGCGCTCAGCCGTTGGAACAAGGGGAGCTGTTGGGGTCGATACAACCGGTGTGGGTGGTTTCCGAAGATTTCAGAACACCCGAACAGGCGCCGCTGCCAATCGCCGTGCAATTGAACGGTTGCCCCTACCGCGCTTCGGCCATGCGGGTGCTCAAGGACAACGGCACCTACTACCGGGTGCTACTGGAAAGCGCGAGCTCCACGGCAGTGGAGGCGGCCATCAGCTGCGGCCTGGCCGTGGGCATGATCGAAGAAAGTCGCATCAGCGCCGGGCTGACTAAAAACATTCCAGGGGTGCAACTGCCCGAACTGCCACGCCACCATCTCTACTTGCTGTCCGATAGCGCGAACTACCTGGCGCTCGATCTGCATGAGCAGTTAAAGCAGGGCTTCACCCTTTGACAGATGCCCACAAAAAAGCCCGCTGACCGTTACCGGTTCAGCGGGCTTTTTTGTGTCTTACAGCATTTTTTACAGCGCCAGGTCAGACGCCGGTTTGCTTGGCTCGCCCGCAGGCTTGGCAGCCTCGGTAGCCGTTGGTGCCGTCCGCTGTGGGATTGCAGGCGGTGGTGTCAGTTGCAGGACACCGGCGGTGTAGGCCCATTCCTTGGCAACCGCTTCCGGGCTGTCGTTCAGCTTGGTGCCATAGCTCGGCACGATCTGGTGCAGCTTTTCCTGCCAGGCCGGAGTGGCGACCTTGTCCTTGAACACTTTCTGCAGCACGGTCAGCATGATCGGAGCCGCGGTGGACGCGCCTGGCGATGCACCCAACAGGCCGGCGATGGTGTTGTCGGCGGAGCTGACCACTTCGGTGCCGAGTTTCAGGACGCCGCCCTGCTCTTCGTCACGCTTGATGATCTGCACGCGCTGACCGGCCTGCCACAGACGCCAGTCGGATTGCTTGGCGTTCGGGAAGTACTCTTGCAGCGCCTTGAAGCGGTCGTCATCGGACAGCATCAGTTGGCCGGCGAGGTACTCGACCAGTGGGTATTCACGAATACCGACTTTGGTCATTGGCCAGATGTTGTGGGTGGTGGTGCTGGTCAGCAGGTCCAGGTACGAACCTTCCTTCAGGAACTTGGTGGAGAAGGTCGCAAATGGGCCAAACAGGATCACGCGTTTGCCATCCAGCACACGGGTGTCCAGGTGCGGCACCGACATCGGCGGCGCGCCGACCGAGGCTTTACCGTAGGCTTTGGCCAGGTGCTGCTCGGCGATGGTCGGGTTCTCGGTCACCAGGAACGAGCCACCCACCGGGAAACCTGCGTATTCCTTGGCTTCAGGAATGCCGGACTTCTGCAGCAGGTGCAGTGCACCGCCGCCAGCGCCAATGAACACGAACTTGGCGTCGGTTTCAGTCTTGGTGCCGTCTTTCAGGTTTTTGTAGCTGACGCGCCACGAACCGTCATCGTTCTTGGTGATGTCCTGCACTTCGCTGGACAGCTTCAGATCGAACTTCGGAGTGGTTTGCAGGTGCGCGACGAACTGGCGCGTGATTTCGCCGAAGTTCACGTCGGTGCCGATCGGGGTCCAAGTGGCCGCGATTTTCTGGTTCGGGTCACGCCCTTCCATCATCAGCGGCACCCATTTGGCGATCTGCGCCGGGTCTTCGGAGTACTGCATACCGGCGAACAGCGGGCTGGCCTGCAGGGCTTCGTAGCGTTTTTTCAGGAACTTGATGTTGTCATCGCCCCACACGAAGCTCATGTGCGGTGTGGAGTTGATGAACGAACGCGGGTTCTTCAGCACGCCCTGCTGAACCTGCCAGGACCAGAACTGACGGGAGATCTGGAACGCTTCGTTGATCTCGACCGCTTTCGGGATCTCAACGTTGCCGTTCTTGTCTTCGGGGGTGTAGTTCAGCTCAGCCAGGGCCGAGTGGCCAGTACCGGCGTTGTTCCAGCCGTTGGAGCTTTCTTCGGCGACGCCGTCGAGACGCTCGACCATCTCCATCGACCAATCCGGCTCCAGCTCGTTGAGCCATACGCCGAGGGTCGCGCTCATGATGCCGCCGCCGATCAGCAGCACATCGACTTTCTTGGGCTCTTGCGCTTGCGCAGTCGTGATCCCCATCGACAACGCCAACCCCAGCAGGGCAGTGTTAACTTTCTTAAACATCCGTAGCACCTATGATAAAACGCCATCCGCCCCGCAGCCCCTGCGCCTGGGCACGCTTCCATCGCGCTGCGCCAGGCAACGCACCGCAAGGTGTGCACAGTCATTTCAGGGTCGCAGGGTGGGCACACAAAGCCGACGTATCGACTTCACTTTTATGTCCCTTCTGCGCTGACTTCTTATCATTATTGGCTTCAGCTACCCGGCGACAGCCGCCCGTCGCAACGTATACAGGAATACGTTGCGGGAACAGACCAGACCAGGACGGCGCGCAGAATATCACGGCAAAAGGCCGTTATGCGCTGTTTGGCTAATTGACAACGCCAAAACAACCGCTTTAGCGCGCTGGATCGGCCACAGTGTCAAGCCTGACGGGCGCGACGTGGGGTCACAGCCTGGCAATCGCGCGGGAACTCTGGTGCAAATGGCTGTTCTAGACACCTTCGTCGTTGCTTGCGTAGCATCGGCGGCTGTCTTTCGTGCCCTTCATCAAAACAGAGCGATTCATGTCTATCCAGCAAACACCCGGGCATGTGCTGCCCGCGCGCAGTGCCGCCAAAATGGAAGCGGCCATGGCCGTGGGCGCGTTCGCAATCGGCACCGGCGAATTCGCCATCATGGGCCTGATGCCCGACATCGCCCATAACCTGAACTTGAGTGAACCCCAGGTCGGCCACGCCATCAGCGCTTACGCGTTGGGCGTAATGGTCGGCGCGCCGCTGCTGGCGATCCTCGGCGCCAAATTGCTGCGCAAACACATGTTGCTGTTGCTGATGGGGCTGTATGCGTTGGGCAATCTGGCCACGGCGTTTACCCCGACCTTCGGTTCGCTGGTAGCGTTTCGCTTTATCAGCGGCCTGCCCCATGGCGCCTACTTCGGCATTGCCGCCGTGGTGGCCTCCAGCATGGTGCCCACCGACAAACGCGCCGGCGCCGTGGCCCGCGTGATGATGGGCCTGACCCTGGCCATGTTGTTGGGCAACCCCATCGCCACCTTCCTCGGCCAGTACCTGGGCTGGCGCTCGGCGTTCGCACTGGTGAGTGCAATTGCTCTGTGCACCATCGCTCTGGTCTGGCAGTTCGTGCCCCACCGCCATGACGAACAACGCAGCGACCCGCGCAAAGAACTGCGCGCCTTCACCAAACCCCAGGTCTGGATGGCCCTCGCTATCGGCGCCATCGGCTTTGCCGGGATGTTCTGCGTATTCAGCTACCTGGCGCCGACCATGCTGGAAGTGACCAAGGTGCCGCCCCAGTGGATCCCCTTCGGCCTGGCGGCCTTCGGTGTGGGCGGGATCATCGGCAATATCGCCGGCGGTAAGCTTTTCGACCGCCTGCAATTTCGCGCGGTGGGCCTGATATTGGTGTGGTCGATGGCGGTGTTGCTGTTCTTCCCCGTCGCCGCATCCTCGTTATGGGGCGTACTGCTGAGCATGGGCCTGGTCGGCACCATGGTGTCACTGGCCGCACCGCTGCAAATCCGCCTGATGGACATCGCCCACGAAGCCCCCAGCCTGGCAGCGGCCTCCAATCATGCGGCATTCAACCTGGCGAACGCCCTGGGGCCATGGTTCGGCGGCATGGCGATCACCGCCGGGTACGGCTGGACCAGCACCGGCTACATCGGCGCCGCCACCGCACTGGTCGGCCTGGGCATCTACCTGATCGCCCGCCGCATGCAAGGCGGCCACTAACGCCACCCGCTCCGCTGGAGATCAAACTGTGGGAGGGGGCTTGCCCCCGATACCGATGGGCCAGTCAATACACCACTGACTGACCCACCCCCCCATCAATCATCATGCAACAACCCCGCCCCATACTCCCCATAACTGCTCCCCAACCCACTGCCGCCAAAAATCATCTTGGCGGCTTTGTTGGGGCTGTGGTCGCCAAAGGCTTGGCACCCGCCTGAAAAACACGGGTCGCTGCTGACAGCAGAAGACGATGAACACGCGCTCAACAGCAACGCACCGGCGATCAACACGACTTTGACAAGGTTTGAAGTCATTTTCGGTTCCCTAGGGGCTGGAGGCTCGGCGGTCCTCGCTTGAGCAGATCGTAGGCCTACCGGGCAGAAACGATGATGAAACTTTAATGCGCGACAGGGTGGGTTCAGGTTCCTGCCGGACGGAGACGAGGCTCTTGAACGCGCAACGTTTCGGATGCATCCCTGATAAACTGCGCCCCATTCGCCTCGCTGACTCAGATCCCCCATGCTCTTACAACCCGCTCCACTCTCCCGCCGCTTCTCCGTCGCCCCGATGATGGATTGGACCGACCGCCACTGCCGGTTCTTCCTACGCCTGCTCTCCAAGCACGCCTTGCTCTACACCGAGATGGTCACCACCGGTGCGATCCTGCATGGCGATCACGAGCGCTTCCTGCGTCACAACGAAGCCGAGCACCCGCTGGCGCTTCAACTGGGCGGCAGTGTTCCCGCCGATTTGGCGGCCTGTGCGCGCATGGCCGAGGCGGCTGGGTACGATGAGGTGAATCTGAACGTCGGCTGCCCCAGCGATCGTGTGCAGAACAATATGATTGGCGCGATCCTGATGGCGCATCCGGCGCTGGTGGCCGATTGTGTGAAGGCGATGCGTGATGCAGTGTCGATTCCAGTGACGGTCAAGCATCGCATCGGTATCAACGGCCGCGACAGCTATGCCCAGTTGTGTGATTTCGTCGGGACAGTCAACGAGGCAGGCTGCACCAGTTTTACGGTGCATGCGCGGATTGCGATTCTTGAGGGCTTGTCGCCGAAGGAAAACCGCGACATTCCACCGTTGCGCTATGACGTGGCGGCGCAGTTGAAGCAGGACTTTCCGGCGTTGGAGATCGTGCTCAATGGTGGGATCAAGACGCTTGAGCAGTGCCAGGAGCATTTGCAGACGTTTGATGGGGTGATGCTCGGACGTGAGGCATATCACAACCCCTATCTGCTCGCGGAGGTGGATCAGCAATTGTTTGGCAGCGAGGCGCCGGTGATCAGTCGTGCCCAGGCGCTGGCGCAGTTGCGCCCCTATATTGCTGAGCATCTGGCGAGTGGTGGGACGATGCATCACATTACTCGGCATGTGCTGGGCTTGGGCACTGGTTTCCCTGGGGCGCGCAAGTTCAGGCAGTTGTTGTCGGTGGATATTCATAAGGCGGCGGATCCGCTGGCGTTGCTGGATCAGGCTGGGGCTCTGCTGGAAGGGCGTTGATGGGATTGCTTGCAGGGGGCAGCCAAGCTGCGGATTGGCTGGCGCTGCCATCGGGGGCAAGCCCCCTTCCACATTTTGATCTGGTTTCGTCAGCAGGTATTCGGGCAGTTGGGTTGAACCTGCGGGCGCTTTTGTCCTCCTATTGATCACCACGGCCGGTAATTCAAACGGCTGTTTTCAGGTTGTTGCCCTCGCAAACGATCGAACGCATTTGCGCCCTTGAGCGCTTGTTGGCGCTCGGGTAATGTCATCAGACCCATAGGACAGAGCACGCCCATGACTTCCAAGCTGGAACAACTCAAGCAGTTCACCACCGTCGTAGCCGATACCGGCGATTTTTCCACGCTCGCCAAGCTCAAGCCGCAGGATGCCACCACCAACCCTTCCCTGCTGCTCAAGGCCGCATCGATTCCAGGCTATGCCAAGCTGTTGGATGAATGCGTGCAGGACTGCAACGGCGATGTAGGCCTGGCCAGCGACCGGTTTGCGGTGGCGGTGGGTCAAGAGATTCTCAAAGTGGTACCGGGCCGTATTTCCACCGAGGTGGACGCCCGTTTGTCGTTCGACGAAGGCGCGATACTCAAGCGTGCGCACCGCCTGATCGACCTGTACGAAAAAGCCGGCGTTGGCCGTGACCGTGTACTGATCAAAATCGCCTCCACCTGGGAAGGTATTCGCGCTGCGGAAAAGCTGGAAAAAGAAGGCATCCAGACCAACCTGACGCTGCTGTTCTCCTTCGCCCAAGCCGTGGCCTGTGCCGAAGCCGGTGTGTTCCTGATTTCGCCGTTCGTGGGCCGCATCTACGACTGGTACAAGAAAGCCAATGGCAATGACTACACCGGCGCCGACGATCCAGGTGTGCAGTCGGTGACGCGCATCTACAACTACTACAAGGCCAATGGCTACAAAACCGTAGTCATGGGCGCGAGCTTCCGCAATCTGAGCCAGATCGAAGAACTGGCCGGCTGTGATCGCCTGACCATCAGCCCGGACTTGTTGGAAAAGTTGGCGGCGGATGAAGGCAAGTTGGAGCGTAAGTTGTCGCCAGGCCATGCGGGCGAGGCGCGCGTGCATATGACTGAAGCACAGTTCCGTTGGGAGTCCAACGAGGATGCGATGGCAACCGAGAAACTGGCCGAGGGTATTCGCCAGTTTGCGCGGGACCAGGAGAAGCTGGAGGCACTGCTGTCCGCTAAGCTGTAAACGGCGGAGGCGACAAAAAGGGCGGGACCTGTGAGGGTACCGCCCTTTTTTGTGTCGATGTCTCAGGCCGATGTCATTTCAACAGGGGAAGATACATTGACTGACACTGCGTTATCGGGGGCAAGCCCCCTCCCACAATGGGGCGAATGTTAGGCAGAGGCTCAGTGGCGCTCGAGGGCGTTGACCAGATCGTGGAAGGCTTCGCGGTTGGATTCGTTGAGGCCCATGAGGATCTTGTGCGCCTCCAGCACTTTGACCCGCACTACTTCCTCGGACTGGTCCTGGGAGGGCAGGTCTGTCAGGCATTCCGGGCAAGGTATCGGGCGATCGACGATGTTGAACACCTGATCGAAGCCCATGGATTGCAATAGACGGGTGATGTCCTCGTGGGTCGTCACCACCGTCGGCAACAGGCCGACCTTCTGGCGCGACAGAATGGACAGCTTGGCCAGCAGCCCCAGCGTGGTGCTATCGATACTGCGGGTTTCGGTCAGATCGATCACGATCGCCGAGAAGTTCAGCGCAGTGAAGATCCGCTCAATCGTCGCATCCAGCGCCGAACACAAGGTCAGGCGCACTTCACCGACAAACTTCAGGACAAACGTCCCGTCTTGCTCGGCGAATTGGATTCTTCCGGTACTCATCAAAGATTCCTGCTCAACACCAGTAGGGCGATATCATCCGGCATCTCCCCCAGCGTGGCCAATCCAAAAACCTGCCGCAAGCCATCCAGGCTGCCGCCCGCCGACTTGACCCGTTGGGGCAAGGCAGCTTCTTTCTCTTTGAGTGTAGGCTCTGGAAGAAGATCCAAAATGCCGTCGGACATCAGCGTAAGACTGAACGTCGGCGGCAGTTCCAGAATATGGTCTTCGTAGGTGGCTTCATTGAACAAGCCTACGGGCAGGCCACGGCCTTCCAGGTAACGCACACTGTCGGGAGTGTATAAAACAGGCATCGGCAGGTGACCGCCGATACTGTAAGTCAAAAGACCGGTTTCTTCGTCAATCACGCCGCCAACCATCGTCACATGCTTGCCCAGCTTGCAGCTGATCAGGCCTCGATTGATGTGGCCCAGTACCTGTGAAGGAGTGAACTCCGGCAAGGTGCCATTGCGCTTGGATTCAAACAACAGCCGTGTGGTCATGAATTTCAACAGCACGGTCACGAAGGCGGATGAAGCACCGTGGCCGGACACGTCCGCCAGGTAGAACGCAACGCGACGCTCATCGACGCGGAAATAGTCGACAAAATCTCCCGACAGGTACAGCGACGGGATGATCTGGTGGGCAAACCGGAACTCATCGATCGTCCACGGGCTTACCGGCAGCATGTTCATCTGTACCTGACGACCGGCGTTCTGATCTTCCTGCAGCAGATTCAGGCTGGCTTCCAACTCGCGGTTGGCGGTTTCGAGCTTTTCACGGTAGCGCTGGTTTTCCAGCAGCAGACGCGCACGGTCCAGGGCACGGCGTACCGAGTGCTCCAGCACCGCCAGGTCTTCCAGGGGTTTGATCAGGTAATCGGCGGCACCCAGGCGCAAGGCTTCGACGGCATCATTCATCACGCCAGCGCCGGACACCACAATCACCGGCGTCTGCGGCGCCAGCTCGGCGACTTGGCGAATCAGCTCAAGGCCACCCATCTGGGGCATGCGCAGGTCGCAGATCACGAGGTCGGGCTTATCGCGCTCGAACACCTGGAGACCCTGTTGGCCATTACTGGCCTGCAGGACGCTGAAGCCACTGTCTTCCAAATAGGCCGCGAGGCTCGCGCGCACTACTTCGTCGTCATCGATTATCAGCAGCGTGGCACTGGTTTTTTGCATGTGGGCAAACGGCGCCAGAATTAGGTTGGCGTAGGCGGCACGGCAATGGCCGGGCTCATACTACTGGATTCGCTTTCTAGCCTCTCTGTCCTACAAAGCATAGGCCTTTTGCCCACGCACAACTGTAAAGCAGAGGTGCCCTTCTAAGGCGCAGACGGTACTCCCATCCGCCAGGTGTTTCAAGCTCATGCCGATGGTCGCCGGGCGTCTTTACACCGCAAATCACCGGGAGTTATAAGAACAGCCAAGACCACAACACAAAGTAAGGATGAAACCGATGAGCGACCGAGAGCGCGACTACGCCGAAAAACGCGATTTCATCCGCATGCGGGTGGATACCAATGTGTCTTTGATCCACGCAGGCCAGGAAATTGAAGGTGTGTGCCTGGACCTTTCCAGCTCCGGTATGCAGGTGCAGGCGCCTCGTCAATTCAGCGTCGGTGACCTGCTGAGCGTGCGCATTGAATCCGAGCACGCAGCACTCAAGGGCCTTGAAGCCGATACCGAGGTGGTTTGGGTCAACGCGCAAGACGGGCAACAGAAGCTGGGGCTCAAAATCTTGAAAAAGAGCTGAAAAGCGCGCACAAAAAAGGCGACCCTACAGAGGTCGCCTTTTTCATTTCAATATGTCACAGCTTAAAAGTCGTCAACCACCTTGCCATCTCGAACCTTGAACTCACGGTTCTGCAGATAAGCATTGCGGATAAAGGTGTACTTGTCACCGGTGATCAGCTTCTCACTGTCGAGCAAGCTGGCACGGGTGTCGATGATGTTCAGGCCCATGGTGCTGTTGCGCCAGTCGATATCGTTCATATAGCGATACGGCTGGGTGTAGCTATCGACATACTTGGACGGTGCATCACGCAGCGTACTAGGCCCCAACAGCGGCAGCATCACGTACGGACCGCTACCCACGCCCCAGTAACCCAAGGTTTGGCCGAAGTCTTCATCACTGCGTTGCAGCCCCATTTTGGTGCCGACATCAATAAAGCCGAGCACGCCAAATGTGGTGTTGACCAGCAAACGGGCCGTATCCACACCTGCGTTATGGGGCTTGAGTTGCAGCACGTTGTTGGCCAGGTTGCCGACATCGCCGATATTGCGGAAGAAGTTATGGATGCCGTCTTCGACAAATTGCGGGGTGATCCACTGATAGCCTTGAGCCAAAGGCTTGAGGGCGTAGGTATCAACCGTGTCGTTGAATGTGAAGATCGGGCGGTTGATGCTTTCCCATGGATCGTCTTCCGATGCAGCCTGTACGGCGAACGGCGCCAGCATCACAGTGGCACACACCGACAGCTGAGCGAAATAATGGCTCCAGCGCATAGCTTTAGCTCCTTGAATAGTCTGTCATGGGCGCTATGCCCTGAATAAGGCCGTTAGTATATGACGGAAGTATCCAATTAGGCAGCCGCTAGGAAACGACATACGCAAAATGGACAAAATTCCTACAATTAAATAAAGCTGTCATCGCCTTGTCATCCCGTCTCGATAGCGTTTGAGCTATTTCAGGGACGTCGACATGCCACACGCCGAAATTGCCAACGCCAGCGCTCCTACCCTGACTGCCGTGTTGTTCGGCCTGAGTGGCTGCCTGGTGGACTTTGGTTCCCAGGCGCGCACCGACTCATCGTCGCCACACTCCCAAGCCACCCCAGGCGCTCTGAACGTCCTACGCAGCCTGAAGGAACAAGGCGTGCCGTGCGCCTGGTTAGATGAGCTGCCGGCTACCGTGACCACGCCATTGGCAGCCGTGCTGCCGCGCTGGCTCAAGGCCGCGACGCCCTCCCCGATCCGCTGGCCGGCGCCCCATGCCTGCTGGCAAGCCTTGATGGAGTTGAATATCGAGCGCTTGGAAGGCTGCGTACTGGTCAGCGGCGAGCCGCGTCTGTTGCAGTCAGGCTTGAATGCTGGACTGTGGACCATCGGCCTGGCCTCCTGCGGCTCGCTGTGCGGCCTGGCGCCCGAGCAATGGCAAGCGCTCAGCGAACAGGAACGCGAGTACAAGCGCGGTAAAGCCACCGTGGCGTTGTATGGGCTGGGCGTGCACTCGGTGATCGATCACCTCGGCGAACTCGGCACCTGCCTGGCGGACATCAGCCTGCGCCAACTCAAAGGCGAGAAGCCCTGATCGAGATCATGCACAGTCGCCTCCAGTGAATTAATCTACGAGTAAGTCCGTAGACCTTTCCCGGCGTGCCGCGGTCTATGCCAGTGCCTATCGATAAAAGGAAGAATGTGATGCCTGATCGCGAGAAGTTAAAACAGCAGGCCGATATAGTGAGCAAACAACTGGAAGAGCATCCAGATTTGCCCCTCGAAAAGCGCCAAGCACTGGAAAAACTGGTTGCCGATTTGAATTTTCAACTTCAAATGGAACCGGGCGCCCAGTCACCCAGCATTGCCGACGATTTCAACAAAGCGGCGATCGAGTTTGAATCCAGTCATCCCGGGCTGGCTGGAGCGTTTCGCAATATAGTCACTACCCTGGGCAGCATGGGCATCTAACCCGAGCCCAAGCCGAACCCAAAACCAAGTGTGGGAGCTGGCTTGCCTGCGATACCGACGTATCAGTCACTGGATAAATGACTGAAAGATCGCAATCGCAGGCAAGCCAGCTCCCATAGTATTTTTGGGTAAAGGCTTACTGACGCGCGAGCCTCATGTTTAAGAACTGAGTATTCTCGGTGCTTCGATATGGGTTGATGTCCAACCCACCCCGCCGCACATACCGTGCATACACCGTTAGTTTCTCCGGCTTCAGCAAACGCTGCACATCCAGGAAAATCCGCTCCACGCACTGCTCATGGAAGTCCGAGTGCTGGCGGAAGCTCACCAGGTATTCCAGCAAACTGGCGTGATCCAGCGCCGCCCCCCGGTACTCCACCACCACGCTGCCCCAGTCCGGCTGACTGGTGACCGGGCAATTGGACTTGAGCAAATGGCTATGCACGCTCTCCTCGACGATGCGCGATGCATCGCAGCGCAGCAGCTCCGGGCGCGGATGCTCGTAACTGCTGACCTTGATATCCAGATCGTCAATGCAGACACCCGGCAGCGCCTGCACGCCTTCGGCTTCCACGTCGGCCAGGCTGCGGATGCGCACGCCCACCGGTTTGCCGGCCGCCGCGCTGAGGTCGGCGCGCAGGGTCGCTTCCAGGCTCTGGCTATCGGCAAAAGCACTCTGGTTCAACGAGTTGAGGTACAGCTTGAAAGACTTGGATTCGATGATGTTCGGCGAATCGGCGGGGATACTGAATTCACCGATGGCCACCACCGGTTTGCCCGATGGCAACAGCCACGACAGCTCGAAGCAGTTCCAGAAATCCACGCCTTGGTACGGCAGGGTTTCGGCGCTAAGGCCCAGCTCGGCCCACTTGGCGGCGCGGGGAATCGGGAACAGTAACGACGGAGTGTAAGTGGAGATGTATTCACTGGACTTGCCCAGCGGCGAATGTTCGGCTGCGGGATGCATGGCGGAAACCTGGCTAAATAAACCGCGCCAGTCTAACAGCCTTGCCCCCGCCTTTGCGCCTCAGCCGCTTACTGGCTGACGTGGACCTTACCCACCATGCCGGCCTGATAGTGGCCCGGTAGGTTACACGCGAACTCCAGGCCAGTGGCTTGCTTGAAGGTCCACGTCAGTTCAGCCGTCTTGCCCGGCTCCACCAGCACGCTGTTGGGATCGTCATGTTTCATCATCCCACCGTGCCCCATGGCGCTGTGGTCCATTTTTCCCATGCCGGTGGCGGTGAGCATGCCGCTGGCCTGCATCTGCAACATTTCCTTCTGGTGCTGCGCATGCATCGCCGCGTCGCCCAGGTTGAATTCGTGCAGCAGGTTGCCTTTGTTGACCAGTACGAAACGCACTGTCTCACCGGCCTTTACATCGATGGATGCTGGCGAGTAGGCAATGTCCTGCATCGTCACTTCCACGGTACGCGTGGCTTTGTCGGCCGGCGCCGGCTGGCCGAACGCATAGGTGGAAGCCCCATCGGCCAGCGCATCGAAGCTCAACGCCAACAGGCAGCCCGCCAATAGCAGGGGTGTACGCAATGCCATCGCTATTCTCCAAAAAAATGTAATCCGCTTGAGACGCACTCTAAGATGGCGCCGCTGCCAGCCAGCTGACTGCTAGATTACAACTTTGTCAGGTTGCGCCTTTGCCCTGGCGCCCACGGTATAAAGCCCTTCGTTCCCCGTTGCCTAGAGCCGCCCATGAAACTGCTGATCGTCGAAGACCAACCAAAAACCGGCCACTACCTGCGCCAGGGCCTGGCCGAGGCAGGTTTCACCACCGAATTGGCGATCGATGGTACTACCGGGCAGCACCTGGCATTGTCCGGTGACTACGACCTGTTGATCCTCGACGTCATGCTGCCGGACCGCGACGGCTGGCAAATCCTGCAAGCGGTGCGTGCCACCGGGCTGGATGTGCCGGTACTGTTCCTCACCGCGCGTGACGCCGTGGAAGACCGCGTGCATGGCCTGGAACTGGGCGCAGATGATTATCTGGTCAAACCGTTCGCCTTTTCCGAACTGCTGGCCCGCGTGCGCAGCCTGTTACGACGCGGTAGCAGTGCGCCCCAGGAGACTGCGCTGCAGTTGGCCGACCTGCGCCTGGACCTGATCCGCCGCCGCGTCGAACGCGACGGCCAACGTATCGACCTCACGGCCAAGGAATTCTCCCTGCTCGAATTGCTGCTGCGGCGCCAGGGCGAAGTGCTGCCCAAGTCGCTGATTGCCTCCCAGGTGTGGGACATGAATTTCGACAGCGATACCAACATCATCGAAGTGGCGATCCGCCGTCTGCGCCTGAAAGTCGATGACCATTTCCCCAATAAACTGATCCACACCGTGCGCGGCATGGGCTATGTGCTGGAGGAGCGGTGCAATTGATCCGCCGCCTGTCCCTGGCCAGTCGCCTGGCGCTGTTGTTTGCCGCCTGTACTGCGGTGGTCTCGCTGCTGGCCGGCGTGCTGTTCAATCGAGCCAGCGAGGCGCATTTCCTGGAGTTGGATCAGCAACTGCTGGACAGCAAACTGATGGCGCTACGCGGCGCCCTGCAAGGCGTCGATTCCCCGCAGGCGTTCGCTCAACACCAAGCCCCTTTGCACGCCGAACTCAGCCGCCAACCGGACCTGACGCTGCGTGTCACGGCTGCCGGCCAGCGCTGGTTTGACAGCACAGCGAGCCTCACCCTGCCGGAATCGCCCGGATTGCATAGCCTGCGACAGGCCGGCACGGACTATCGGGTGCTCAACGCACCGCTGATTGCGGGCCAGGCCGGTTCGCCGCAACTGAGCCTGCTGCTCGATATCACCCACCATCAGCATTTCCTGCAACGCATGCAGCATTTGATCTGGCTTACCGTCGGCCTCTCGGCA
Organism: Pseudomonas rhodesiae; assembly: GCF_007858255.1. Lineage (GTDB taxonomy): Bacteria > Pseudomonadota > Gammaproteobacteria > Pseudomonadales > Pseudomonadaceae > Aquipseudomonas > Aquipseudomonas rhodesiae. The sequence goes on from NZ_VFEU01000014.1 coordinate 73,102, forward strand.
CTGGCCACCGCCCTGCTCGGCGCCTGGGCTGCGCGCAGCGGGTTGCGGCCTCTGCGGCGCATGGGCGAAGTCGCGGCCAGTGTGTCGGCCAATTCCCTAACCCAGCGCCTGCCCCAGCAACATATGCCCGCAGAACTGGCGGAGCTGGCCCAGGCCTTCAATGCCATGCTCGGTCGCCTGGATGACGCATTCCAGCGCCTCTCGGCGTTCTCCGCCGACATCGCCCATGAACTGCGCACGCCGCTGTCGAACCTGCTGACCCACACCCAAGTCATCCTCACCCAGCCGCGCCCGCTGGAAGATTATCGCGAGGCGCTGCACAGCAACCTGGAAGAACTGCAATGGATGGCGCAGTTGGTCAACGACATTTTGTACCTGGCCAAGGCCGACCATGGGTTGCTCACGCCCAAGCGCGAGCCCCTGGCGCTGGCGGATGAAGTGGAGGCGCTGCTGGAGTTTTTTGCGCTGCTGGCCGAAGACGCCAATGTGCGCCTGGTGCGTGAGGGCGCTGCCTACACACGCGGCGATCGCGGCATGTTGCGCCGGGCGTTGTCGAACCTGCTGGACAACGCGCTGCGCTTCACCCCGGCCGGGGGCGAAGTGCGGGTGACGATGCTTGAGGATGCACACGGGGTGAGGTTGGCGGTGGAAAACACTGGCGATGGCATCCCGGCGCCGTTACTGCCTAGATTGTTCGACCGCTTCTATCGGGCAGATCCAGCGCGGCGCGAAGGCAGCAGCGAGCATGCCGGCTTGGGCTTGGCGATTACTCAGTCGATCGTGCGGGCCCATGGGGGGCGGATTTTTTGTGAATCCGCGGCTGGAGTGACAAGGTTTGTGATTGAGTTGCCCAGGGTAAGTTGATGCAAGATGGGCCGGCCCTATCGGGGCAAGCCCCCTCCCACACCTTGAATGCCGTTCTTATGTGTGTGGGCTTGCCCCCGATAGCGGTCTCAATGATTACGAATATCTCAGCGCATGGGCCGGCTCGATCTTCGCTGCGCGATACGCCGGGTAGATCGTCGCCAGAAAGCTCAGCACAAAACCGGCCGAGCAGATCAGCAGCACGTCGCCGCCCTGCAGCTCGGAGGGCAGGTTACTGACAAAGTACACATCCGAACTGAAGATATGCTGCCCGGTCACGCGCTCCAGCCAGCCCACCAGTTCGCTCACGTTCAGTGCCGCGATTACGCCGAGTACGCCGCCGATCAAGGTACCGACGATGCCGATCACGGTGCCCTGCACCATGAAGATCGCCATGATCTGCCGCGGCGTGGCGCCAATGGTGCGCAGGATCGCGATGTCCGCGCCCTTGTCGTTCACCACCATGATCAACGTGGCGATGATGTTGAACGCGGCCACGGCGACAATCATCAGCAGCAACAGGCCGATCATGGTTTTTTCCATTTTCATGGCGCTGAACAGGCTGCCCTGGGTGTGGGTCCAGTCATCGGCCTTGTAGCCCGCGCCCAGGCTGGCGGCGATATCCGCCGAAACCTTGGGTGCCGCGTACAAGTCTTTCACCGCCAGACGCACGCTTTGCACCTGGTTCGGCTGCCAATGCTGTATCTCGGCGGCGTCGGCCATGTTGATCAAGGCCATGGAGCCATCCAGCTCGGCGCCGACCTTGAAGATCCCCACCACATTCAACCGCTGCATGCGCGGGGTGATGCCGCCCGGCGCGCTGCTGAGTTCCGGCACGATCAGGGTCAGCTTGTCGCCCACATTGAGGCGGAAACGCCGCGCGGTGATCTCACCGACCACCACGCCGAACTCGCCGGGCCTCAAGTCTTCCAGTTTGCCGCGCACGATATGCTGGGCCACGATCGACACCTTGCCTTCCTGGGCCGGGTCGACGCCGCTGATTTCAATCGGCTGCATGGCACCCTTATAGGAAAACATGCCGTCCATTTGCGTGAAAGGCACCGCAGCGGTGACCTGCGGGTTCTTCATCGCCGCGGCGGCCACTGGCTGCCAATCGTCGATGGGCTTCACGCCGACGACGGTCGCATGAGGCACCATGCCGAGAATGCGCGAACTCATTTCGCGCTGGAAGCCGTTCATCACCGACAGCACCACGATCATCGCCAGTACGCCGAGGGCGAGGCCGATCATCGAGGTCATCGAGATAAACGAGACAAAACGGTTGCGGCGCTTGGCGCGGGTATAGCGCGTGCCGATAAAAATCGATAACGGTCTGAACATTCGCGGGCACCGTTGGAAAAATAGAAAACCCGGCATCATGCGCCGGGCTTGAAACAGGTCAGATGGCGACCAAATGACCTTCCTGCAAGTGCAACACGCGGTCCATCTGCCGAGCCATGCTCATGTCATGGGTCACCACCAGGAACGCGGTGCGCATCTGGGTGCTCAGTTCCAGCATCAGGTCCTTGATGCCCTGGGCGGTGTGCGAATCCAGGTTGCCGGTGGGCTCGTCGAGCATCACCAGGCCCGGGTTGTTCACCAGGGCACGGGCAATGGCCACACGCTGACGCTCGCCGCCGGACAACTCCGCGGGTTTGTGCTCCAGGCGATGGCCGAGGCCGACACGCTCCAGCAGCGCCGTCGCACGTTGACGGGCCTCGGGGATCGCGGTTTTGCCGATCAGCAATGGCATGCATACGTTTTCCAGAGCAGTGAACTCCGGCAACAGGTGGTGAAACTGATACACAAAGCCCAGCGAGCGGTTGCGCAACTGGCCACGGGCTTTCTCGCCCAGGGCCGACAACTCTTCACCGGCCAACCAGACGCTGCCCTGGGACGGCGTATCGAGGCCGCCCAACAGGTTGAGCAAGGTACTTTTGCCGGAACCGGAACTGCCGACGATCGCCACGCGCTCGCCCGGATGCAGTTCAAGCTGCAGGTTGGACAGCACCACCACGGACTCCGGGCCTTCCTCGTAGGATTTGCCCAGGTTGCGGCAGCTCAGGATTGCTTTTTCACTCATGCCCGATTCACTCATAACGTAAGGCCTGTGCTGGCTGGGTACGTGCCGCGCGCCAGGCTGGATACAGGGTGGCAAGGAAACTCAGGACCAACGCCGCGCCGCCTACCATCAACACGTCCTGGGTCTGGACCTGGGACGGCAGATAGTCGATGAAGTAGACGTCGGCGTTGAGAAACTTGTGGCCGATCAGGGTTTCCAGAGCGGCGATGGCCGCGCTGACGTTCAACGCAGCAAGGATCCCGACGGCAGTGCCGATCAAGGTACCGACCACACCGATCACGGTGCCCTGCACCATAAAGATCGCCATGATCTGACCCGGCGTGGCGCCGAGGGTGCGCAGGATGGCGATATCGCCTTTTTTGTCGTTCACCACCATCACCAGGGTGGAGATGATGTTGAACGCCGCCACGGCAACGATCAGCAGCAACAGCAGACCGATCATGGCTTTTTCCATGCGGATGGCCTGGTACAGGTTGCCGTGGGTGCGGGTCCAGTCGCGGGCGTAATACTCGGACTCGCCCAGGTGCTGGGCGATTTCCCAGGCGCCGCGCGGGGCGTCGAACAAGTCACTGAATTTCAGGCGCAGGCCCTGAACCTGGTCCGGCTGCCAGCGATGCAGGCGCGCCAGGTCGGTGAGATTGGTCAGACCGAGGTAGCCGTCGATCTCGCCAGCGCCGACGTGGAAGGTGCCGACCACGGTAAAACGCTTCATGCGCGGAAACATGCCAGCCGGGGTCACGGTGACTTCCGGGGCGACGAAGGTGAGCTTGTCACCGATACCCACGCCGAGCTTGGCCGCGGCCTTGTCACCGATAACGATGCCAAAACTGCCCGGGGCCAGGTCGTCGAGCCGGCCCTGCAGCATGAACTGGTCGATGATCGAGACCTTGCGTTCCTGGGCCGGGTCGATGGCGTTAAGCAGGATCTTCTGCACCTTGCCGTCGTTGGTCAGCAGCCCCTGCATCTGGGTGAACGGCGCAACGGCCACGACCTTGGGGTTCTGCTTGACCTTATCGGCCAGGCTTTGCCAATCACTGATGGGCTCACTGGCTTCGATGGTCGCGTGGGGCACCATGCCCAGCACGCGGGTGCGCATCTCATGATCGAAACCGTTCATCACCGACAGCACCACAATCATCACGACCACGCCCAAGGCGAGCCCGATCATCGAGGTCAAGGAAATGAACGACACAAAATGATTGCGACGCTTTGCACGGGTATAACGCGTGCCGATAAATACGAAGAGAGGTCTGAACATGTCGGGGCTTGTTCGGAGGAAAAGAAGACGTCCCGGTGGCGGGGTCTGGTAAGCAGCTTTACACTCAGACCATTACCGCCAGCAGGGGTTCGCCATGACGACATTAGATGAAGAAGAGCGCCGCGAATACTACCGTATCGACGACATGATCGCACTTCAAATCAAAAGCCTGTCTGCCCCTGAAGCAGCGGGCAAGGAAGTATTGCTGGATGATTCACCGCTGTTCAACCTGCTCAGTGAATTGCACCTGAGCGAATTCGAAGCCCAGCACCTGTTGCGCCAGATCAGCGAGAAAGATCGAAGCCTGGCGGCCTTCCTCAAAGTCCAGAACAAACGCCTGGACCTGCTCAGCCAAGTCATGGCGCTCGGCCTGCTGGACGAAGTGGGCGCGCCGCAGCCCGTGATCATCTCCGAAGGCGGCATCGACTTCCAACACCCCTCATCCTTGCCTGTGGGTGCCCACCTGGCGGTCAAGCTGGTGCTGATGCCCCAGGCGCTGGGCCTGTTGCTGCGCGCCAAGGTCACCCATTGCGACGCCAAAGGCGATGGCTTCGACGTCGGCACGGAATTCGAATCCATGACCGATGCCCAACGCCAGTTGCTGGCGCGCTACATCCTGCAAAAACAAGCCCAGGAGCGGCGCCTGGCGCGGGAAAAAAGCGACGCCCAGGCCACCTGAATTCGTATACACCCCGCCGGACGATCTGGCGAAAAGGAGCAACTGTGACCCTGATTTACGGCCATCGCGGCGCCAAAGGCGAAGCACCGGAAAACACCCTGACCAGCTTTCAGCAATGCCTCAAGCACGGTGTACGCCGCTGCGAACTGGACCTGCACCTGTCCATGGATGGCGAGCTGATGGTCATCCACGACCCGACCCTCAAGCGCACCGCCGACCGGCGTGGCAAGGTGGTCGAGTATTCGGCGGCCGACCTGGTGAAAATGGACGCGCGCAAGGGCGGCCCGGGCTGGGTCTCGCCTTGCCCTATCCCGCGCCTGGAAGAACTGTTCGAACAATGCGATTTCGATCACTGGCAACTGGAAGTCAAAAGCGCTTCGCGCACCCGCGCCGCGACCACTGTGTTGGCGATCCGCGAGATGGCGGTGCGCTTCGGCCTGATGGACAAGGTCACCGTTACGTCCAGCTCAAGGGAAGTGCTCAAGGCGGCGGTGGAACTCACCCCGGACCTGTCGCGCGGGCTGGTGGCCGAATACGCCTGGCTCGACCCGTTGAAGGTCGCGCAGAACTATGGCTGTGAGTACTTGGCATTGAATTGGACGTTGTGCACCCCCGAGCGCCTGGCCAAAGCCCAGCGCCAGGGTTTGCACGTATCCGTGTGGACGGTCAACGAACCCGCGCTGATGCGCAGGCTCGCCGACTTCGGCGTAGATAGCCTGATTACAGACTTTCCCGGTTTGGCCACTGCCACCCTCGGGAATTACTGAAATCGGTCTCCCCGGCCGGCTCAGGCCACCGGCCGGAGCCGCTCAAAAAAGCCGGTTGAGGCCGTCGTAGGCCGCTACCCGATAGGCTTCGGCCATGGTCGGGTAGTTGAAGGTGGTGTTCACAAAATACTTGAGGGTATTTTGCTCACCCGGCTGGTTCATGATGGCCTGGCCGATGTGCACGATCTCCGACGCCTGATAGCCGAAGCAATGCACGCCGAGGACTTCCAGGGTTTCACGGTGGAACAGAATCTTCAGCATGCCTTGCGGCTCACCGGCGATCTGCGCACGCGCCATGCTCTTGAAGAACGCCTTGCCCACTTCGTAGGGCACCTTGGCCTTGGTCAGCTCGTGCTCGTTCTTACCAATGGAGCTGATTTCCGGAATCGTGTAGATGCCGGTGGGCACGTCGTTCACATAGCGCCAGCTGCCGTTATCGACGATGCTGCCGGCGGCCGAACGGCCCTGGTCATGGGCGGCACTGGCCAGGCTCGGCCAGCCGATCACGTCACCGGCGCCATAGATGTTGGCCACGCAGGTACGGTAATTCTCGTCCACTTCGATCTGGCCACGGTTGTTGACCTTGACCCCGATGTTTTCCATGCCCAGCTTATCGGTGTTGCCGGTACGTCCGTTGCACCACAGCAAGGCGTCGGCCTTGATCTTCTTGCCGGACTTGAGGTGCAGGATCACCCCGTTGTCCAGGCCTTCGACCCGCTCGTACTCTTCGTTATGGCGCACGGTGATGTTGTTGTTGCTGAAGTGGTAACTCAACGCCTGGGAAATTTCCGAGTCGAGGAAACTCAGCAACTGATCGCGGTTGTCCACCAGCTCCACCAGAACACCCAGGCCACTGAAGATCGACGCATACTCACAGCCGATCACGCCGGCACCGTAGATGATCAGTTTGCGCGGGGTGTGGCCCAGGCTCAGGATGGTGTCGCTATCGTAGATACGCGGGTGATGGAAATCGATATCCGCCGGGCGATACGGGCGCGACCCGGTGGCGATGATGATGTGCTTAGCCACCAGTTTCTCGACCACGCCGTTGGAACACACCACTTCAATGGTCTGCTCGTCAGCGAAGCTGCCGGTGCCGAAGAACAGGTCGACACGGTTACGGGCGTAGTAACCGGTGCGCGAGGCCACCTGCTTGGAGATGACTTTCTCGGCGCTTTTCAACACATCCGGGAACGAAAACCAACGCGGCTCACCAATAGCCCGGAACATCGGGTTGGTGTTGAACTGCATGATCTGGCGCACCGAGTGACGCAAGGCCTTGGACGGGATGGTACCCAGGTGGGTGCAGTTACCGCCGACTTGGCGACGGCTATCGACCATCGCCACCTTGCGCCCTGCCTTCGCGGCATTCATCGCCGCACCTTCTCCAGCTGGGCCGGAACCCAGTACCACCACGTCGTAGTTGTAGACAGCCATGCGTACTCCTCAGAACAGGCCAGGCGTACGGTAGGACGCCGGGCTAAATCATGCCGCGGCCAGCGGTCATGAAGGACAATTTGGCTCAAGTGTGTGAACCGGGGCACAGTCTATATAAGGCTCAACGCCGCGCACATTAACCCTTGGTCGCGTCATAGGCCAGTCTTGCCATACTACAGGACGCAAATCAGCGCCGATTCCAGGATGAGCCCATTATGCGACAACTATTGTTTTGTTTAATGCTGATGGTGTCGATCACGGCACACGCCAGCGATGCGCAGCGCCTTAAGCAAGCTGGCTTCCCGGCACAGGTCGAGGGACTGACGCGAAAAAACCAGGCGGTGCTTAACTATCTATGGGCAGACGTGTATGCCGCAGCGCTGTATGCCCCGGCAGGGCTCAGCGCAAGGCACGCCTGGGACCAGCAGAAAGCCTTGCGCCTGACTCTGTATTACTTTCGCGACATCGACCGCAGTGACGTGATCAAGGCCGCCACGACTACCCTGGCGCGCCAACACGCCAACGCTCGATTAAAGCCGGAACTGGATAGATTGCACGGCAGTTTTCGTGACATCCGCAACGGTGATCGTTATGCCCTGGATTTTCATCCCGGTCGCGGTTTGAAGCTGGAGATCAATGGGCAGGTGGTGTTCAGCAGTGTTGATGATGAACTGGCGAGGGCCTACCTAGGCATCTGGCTCGCGCCTGGGGGGTTGTCGGACAGTTTGCGGGATCGATTGCTGAATTGATGTGTCGGCTGCACCACCACTATCCGGGGCTGCCCCCTCCCACCTTTGAATATATTCACAAATCAAACTGTGGGAGGGGGCTTGCGCCCGATCAGGCACCCCAGGCCACACAAAAACCTAGCCACAAAAAAGCCCCGAACCAGTCGGGGCTTTTTCATTCAGCGCAGAGGCTTAGCGCGGAAACGCAGGCGGGTTGACCCCGGCCATGTCTTCCATCACACGCACCACCTGGCAGCTGTAACCGAACTCGTTGTCGTACCACACGTACAGCACAACGCGGTTGTCCTGGGTGATGGTCGCTTCTGCGTCCACCACACCGGCGTGGCGCGAGCCGACGAAGTCGGTGGACACCACTTCCTGAGAATTGACGAAGTCGATTTGCTTGTGCAGATCGGAGTGCAGCGCCATGTAGCGCAGGTACTCGTTCATCTCTTCGCGGGTAGCGGCTTTCTCAAGGTTCAGGTTGAGAATGGCCATCGACACGTTAGGCGTCGGAACACGGATCGCGTTGCCGGTCAGCTTGCCGGCCAATTCAGGCAGGGCCTTGGCAGCGGCGGTGGCGGCACCGGTCTCGGTGATCACCATGTTCAACGCGGCGCTACGACCACGGCGATCGCCTTTGTGGAAGTTGTCGATCAGGTTCTGGTCGTTGGTGTACGAGTGAACGGTTTCAACGTGACCATTCACGATGCCGAACTTGTCGTTGACGGCCTTGAGCACCGGCACGATGGCGTTGGTGGTGCAGGACGCGGCAGACACGATCTTATCGTCAGCGGTGATTTCAGCGTGGTTGATGCCGTGCACGATGTTCTTGAGCTTGCCCTTGCCAGGCGCGGTCAGAACAACGCGAGCGATACCTGGGCACTGCAAGTGCTGGCCCAGGCCCTCGGCATCACGCCATACACCGGTGTTATCCACCAGCAGGGCGTCCTTGATGCCGTACTGGGTGTAGTCCACCTCAGTCGGGTTCTTCGCGTAGATCACCTGGATCAGGTTACCGTTGGCGGTAATGGTGTTGTTTTCTTCGTCGATGACGATGGTGCCGTTGAACGGGCCGTGGACCGAATCGCGACGCAGCAGGCTGGCGCGCTTGGTCAGGTCATTCTCGGCGCCTTTGCGCACCACGATGGCACGCAGACGCAGGCCGTCGCCGCCACCGGTTTTTTCGATCAGGATGCGCGCCAGCAGGCGGCCGATACGGCCAAAGCCATACAGCACGACGTCGGTGCCCTTGCGAGCGGCGGCGTTTTGCTGGCCAACCACATCGGCCATTTCCTCACGCACGAACTGCTCGGCGCTACGGCCGTTGGCTTCGGTACGGAATTTGTAGGCCAGCTTGCCCAGGTCTACCGAAGCCGCGCCGAGCTTGAGCTCGCTCATGGCCTTGAGCAGGGGGAATGTTTCGTGGACGGAGAGTTCGCTGTCGTCGGCAGAACGATGGCGAGCAAAGCGATGCGCCTTGAGAATCGCGATGACTGACTGGTTGATCAGGCTGCGGCCATAGATCGAACTCACCACATTGTTATTGCGGTAGAGCTGACCGATGAGCGGGATCATCGCTTCTGCGAGTGCTTCACGGTCGATCCATTCACCAAGACACTGGTCGGGCTTCTGAGTCACGGGAACCTTCCACATGTAGGGGCTGAAAAAAGGGGCTACATTATGACGCCCGACCGCCCTCGGAGCAATGCGCCGACCACAACAAAAAGGCCTTGCGAAAAAAAGCGACCCCGCTGCAGCCCAGTAAATACGCGGCTTTCAGAAGGCCACCATTGGAACGTCTTGGGCGACTTGTCCGTAACTCTCCGAAAACCCCACGCATTTTGGCACTACATATTGAGTCAAAACACCGCTTTGTTTGTCTTAGCCACTACATTTCCTACAAACCGTAATAGGCTCAGTCAGCAACTGACAGGCGGCACCTGGGGCCGTTACAATTACCGACTTTGTCGCAACGCTTGGAGCTCAACCTTCCGTGCCCGTTCTGCGTCTACCGCAACTCCCTGCCGCGGCAGGTAAACAGCACTGGGGCAACCTGCCCGGTGCCGCCCTGAGCCTGGCCATCGCCGAGGCTGCCAGCGCAGCCAAGCGCTTTACCCTGCTGCTTACCGCCGATAGCCAAAGCGCCGAACGGTTGGAGCAGGAGCTGAGCTTCTTCGCCCCCGATTTGCCGGTGCTGCATTTTCCCGATTGGGAAACCCTGCCTTACGACCTGTTCTCACCGCATCAGGACATCATTTCCCAGCGCATCGCCAGCCTGTACCGTCTGCCGGAACTGGCCCATGGCGTGCTCGTGGTGCCGATCACCACGGCGCTGCACCGCCTGGCGCCGACCAAGTTCCTGCTGGGCAGCAGTCTGGTGCTGGATGTCGGCCAGAAGCTCGATGTCGAACAGATGCGCACGCGCCTGGAAGCCAGCGGCTACCGCTGTGTGGACACCGTGTACGAGCACGGCGAGTTCGCAGTGCGTGGCGCGCTGATCGACCTGTTCCCGATGGGCAGCAAGCTGCCTTATCGCATCGATCTGTTCGACGACGAAATCGAAACCCTGCGCACCTTTGATCCGGAAAACCAGCGCTCCATCGACAAGGTCGAATCGATCAAGCTGCTGCCGGCGCGGGAATTTCCGTTGCAAAAAGATGCGGTGACCCGGTTCAAAGCGCGTTTCCGTGAACGCTTCGACGTCGACTTCCGCCGCTGCCCGATCTTCCAAGACCTGAGCAGCGGGATTACACCCGCCGGTATCGAGTACTACCTGCCGCTGTTTTTCGACGAAACCTCCACCCTGTTCGACTACCTGCCCCAGGACACCCAAGTGTTCTCGCTGCCGGGCATCGAGCAGGCCGCGGAAAACTTCTGGAACGACGTGCGCAACCACTATGAAGAGCGCCGCGTCGACCCTTCCCGTCCTTTATTACCGCCCGCCGAGCTGTTCCTGCCGGTGGAAGATTGTTTCGCGCGCCTGAAAAACTGGCCGCGGGTCGTCGCCAGCCAGCAGGACGTGGATGCCGGCAGTGGCCGCGAGCGCTTCCCCGCGCAAGCGCTGCCTGACTTGGCAATTGAAGCCAAGGCCAACCAGCCGCTGGAAGCGCTGTCCACCTTCCTTGGCGACTTCCCGGGCCGCGTGTTGTTTACCGCCGAATCCGCCGGGCGCCGCGAAGTGCTGCTGGAGTTGCTCGAACGCCTCAAACTGCGTCCGAAGAACGTCGACAGTTGGCCGGACTTCGTCGCGAGCAAGGATCGCCTGGCGATCACCATCGCCCCCCTGGACGAAGGCTTACTGCTTAATGACCCAGCCCTGGCGTTGATCGCCGAGAGCCCATTGTTCGGTCAACGCGTGATGCAGCGTCGGCGCCGGGAAAAACGCGCGGACGCCAACAACGACGCGGTGATCAAAAACCTCACCGAACTGCGCGAAGGCGCGCCGGTGGTGCATATCGATCACGGTGTCGGCCGCTACCTGGGCCTGCAGACCCTGGAGATAGACAACCAGGCCGCCGAATTCCTCACCATGGAATACGCCGAGGGCGCCAAGCTCTATGTGCCGGTGGCCAACCTGCACCTGATTGCGCGTTACACCGGCAGCGACGACGCCCTGGCGCCGCTGCATCGCCTGGGTTCCGAGACCTGGCAAAAAGCCAAGCGCAAGGCCGCCGAGCAGGTGCGCGATGTGGCCGCCGAGCTGCTGGACATCTACGCCCGGCGCGCGGCGCGCGAAGGTTATGCATTCGCCGACCCGAAAGCCGACTACGCCACCTTCAGCGCCGGTTTCGCCTTTGAAGAAACCCCGGATCAGCAGACCACCATCGAAGCCGTGCGCGCCGACATGCTCGCGCCCAAGCCGATGGACCGCCTGGTGTGTGGCGACGTGGGCTTCGGCAAGACCGAAGTGGCCATGCGCGCCGCCTTCATCGCGGTGCACGGCGGCAAGCAAGTGGCAATTCTGGTGCCCACCACCCTGCTCGCCCAGCAGCACTACAACAGCTTTCGCGATCGCTTTGCCGACTGGCCGGTGACCGTGGAAGTGATGAGCCGCTTCAAGTCCGCCAAAGAAGTGAACGCCGCCGTCGCCGACCTGGCCGAAGGCAAGATCGATATCGTGATCGGCACTCACAAGCTGCTGTCGGACGATGTGAAGATCAAAAACCTGGGCCTGGTGATCATCGACGAAGAACACCGTTTCGGCGTACGCCAGAAAGAGCAGCTCAAGGCCCTGCGCAGCGAAGTCGATATCCTCACCCTGACCGCCACGCCGATTCCGCGCACGCTGAACATGGCGGTGTCGGGCATGCGTGATCTGTCCATCATCGCCACGCCACCGGCGCGGCGCCTGTCAGTGCGCACGTTCGTGATGGAGCAGAACAAAAGCACGGTCAAAGAAGCGCTGCTGCGGGAGTTGCTGCGCGGCGGCCAGGTGTATTACCTGCACAACGACGTCAAGACTATCGAGAAATGCGCTGCCGACCTCGCCGAACTGGTGCCCGAAGCGCGGATCGCCATCGGCCACGGCCAGATGCGCGAGCGCGAACTCGAACAGGTAATGAGCGACTTCTACCACAAGCGCTTCAACGTGCTGATCGCCTCGACCATCATCGAGACCGGCATCGACGTGCCGAGCGCCAACACCATCATCATCGAGCGCGCCGACAAGTTCGGCCTGGCGCAACTGCACCAGTTGCGCGGCCGGGTCGGACGCAGCCATCACCAGGCCTACGCGTACTTGCTCACCCCGCCACGCCAGCAGATCACCGGCGACGCGGAGAAACGCCTGGAAGCCATCGCCAACACCCAGGACCTCGGCGCTGGCTTTGTGCTGGCCACCAACGACCTGGAAATCCGTGGCGCCGGCGAACTGCTGGGTGACGGCCAGAGCGGGCAGATCCAGGCTGTGGGTTTCACCTTATATATGGAAATGCTCGAGCGGGCGGTCAAAGCCATCCGCAAGGGCGAACAGCCGAACCTCGATCAACCCTTGGGTGGCGGTCCGGAAATCAACCTGCGCCTGCCGGCGTTGATTCCCGAGGACTACCTGCCGGATGTGCACGCGCGACTCATCCTGTACAAACGCATCGCCTCGGCCACCGATGAAGAGGGGCTCAAGGACCTGCAAGTGGAGATGATCGACCGCTTCGGCCTGCTGCCGGAGCCGACCAAGAACCTGGTACGCCTGACCCTACTCAAATTGCAGGCCGAGCAACTGGGGATCAAGAAGGTCGACGCCGGGCCCCAGGGCGGGCGTATCGAATTCGAAGCGCAGACGCCGGTCGACCCGCTGGTACTGATCAAACTGATCCAGGGCCAGCCCAACCGCTACAAGTTCGAAGGGGCTACGCTGTTCAAATTCATGGTGCCGATGGAACGCGCCGACGAACGCTTCAATACCCTGGAGGCGCTGTTCGAGCGCCTTATCCCGAAATCTGTTTGAAGGACGCCCCAATGCGCCTGTCCCGCATTCTGAGCCTGTTGTTAGTGATACTTGCGCCCCCGGCGTTTGCCGACAGCCCGTACCAGGTGGAAATGATCCTGGTGCGTCAGAACGCCGAACCGGTGATCTACAGTCGCGCCGCGCCGGAAACCTGGGATGACGGCGCTGAGCGCCTGGGCGACAAAATGAGCCCACCGCGCCTGAGCGCTATCGTCGACAAACTGCGTGGCGACGCCAACTACACGGTGTTGGCCCATAAGGCCTGGGAGCAGAACCTCGGCGAACAACCGGTGAAAATCGCCATCGCCGAGGGTCAGGAGCAGTTCGGCCAATTCCCCATCGAGGGCGTGCTGAACCTGCAACTGGGCCGCTTCACCGATATCGATGCGGATTTCTGGATCAACCAGTTCGACAGCAACGGCAGCGTGGTCGCCAGTGAACACCTGGCGCAGAAAGACGTGCGCACCAAGAACAACCAGCTCAATTACCTGGATGGCGGCCATTTGGCGCTGCTGATCAAAATCACCTCACTGACCGCCAAACCGCCCAGCGCACCACCGCCCGACCTGCAGGACTGATCCAGCGCCATGCCCCTCACCCCGCCGTTGACCAAGCCCCTGGCCCCTTCGTGGGCCAATCGCTTCAAAGAACAAAGCCTGGAGCGTGGGCGGCGTTATGCGTTGGAAAACCGCGTGCGGATTGTCGAGTCCGGCGACAGCACCATCATCGCCAGTTGCGAAGGCTCGGGCGGCAATGTGTACCGGCAGACCATTTCGCTGCGCGAGTCGGCCAAAGGCGCGCTGCTCCTGGTGGACAGCCGCTGCACCTGCCCCGTACACAGTAACTGCAAACATATCGCGGCTGTGCTGCTCAAGGTTCAGGAAACCCTGGCCTACCCGGCGGCGGCTCAAGATGCCGAGTTGCTGGAAAAACTCCAGGCCGTGCTGGATAACCGCGTGGTACTGCCGCAAGTGCTGATGGAGGACGTGCAACCGGTGCCGCGCCTGTGGCTGGCCAGCGCCGAGTTCAGCGCATTCGAACCGCGCAACGGCAAGATGCAACGCTATATCCAGCACCGCGCGGCACTGGCGTTCAACTACCTGGGTAACTACGTCAGCGGGCAAAAACACGCTGACATCATCGTGCGTCAAGAAACCCAGAGCCTGCGGATCAAGCGGCACCCGGAGGTGGAACAGGCCTACCGCGAACAGCTGCGCCTGCTGGGTTTCAAGATCGCCACGCGCCAGAGCAAAGCCTTGCCGGAAAGCGCCGGCGAGCTGTTCGAGATGGTCAACGACAGCGCCTGGCTGAATTTCACCCTCAACGACTCGCCGTCCCTGCGCGCCGAGGGCTGGGAATTGCTGCTCGACGACGATTTCGGCTTCGACCTCAGCGCGGTGGACGACTGGTACGCCACCGTCGATGAAGGCCCGGAACGTGATTGGTTCGACCTTGAGTTGGGGATTATCGTCAATGGCCAGCGACTGAGCCTGTTGCCGATCCTGCTGAACCTGATGCGCTCTCACACCGAAATCCTCAACCCGGAGAAGCTCGCACGGCGCCGCGACGATGAACTGATCCTGGTGAACATCCCCGCCGCGCCCAACGGCGACCATGGCCCCGTGCAGGTGGCGCTGCCCTACGGTCGCTTGAAACCGGTGCTGGCCACCCTTGGTGAGTTCTACCTGCAGGAACCGGGCAGTACTGCGCTGCGCTTGGCCAAGGCCGATGCGGTCCGACTCAACCCGCTGGAAGGCCTGCCTCTGCAATGGGAGGGCGGTGACAAAATCCGCAACTTCGCCCAACGCCTGCGGGACATCAAAGACTTCACCTGCGCGGCCCCCGAAGGCTTGAACGCGACGTTGCGCCCTTACCAGTTGGAAGGCTTGAGCTGGATGCAATCGCTGCGGCAATTAGAGGTGGGCGGCATTCTGGCGGATGACATGGGCCTGGGCAAAACCCTACAAACCCTGGCGCATATTCTCAGCGAAAAAAACGCCGGGCGCCTGGACCAGCCCTGCATGGTGGTAATGCCCACCAGCCTGATCCCTAACTGGCTCGATGAAGCAGCGCACTTCACCCCGCAACTGAAAGTACTGGCACTGTACGGTGCCGGACGTAAGAAACATCTCCCAAATTTGCGGGACTATGACCTGCTGCTCACCACCTATGCGCTGCTGCCCAAGGATATCGAGCATCTGGCCACCCTGCCCTTGCATGTGCTGATCCTCGACGAAGCGCAGTACATCAAGAACCCGACCAGCAAGGCCGCCCAGGCGGCACGCGAGCTGAACGCACGACAGCGCCTGTGCCTGAGCGGCACGCCGCTGGAAAACCACTTGGGCGAGCTGTGGTCGCTGTTTCACTTTCTGCTGCCGGGCTGGCTGGGCGATGTGAAAAGCTTTAACCGCGACTACCGCGTGCCCATCGAAAAGCGCGCCAGCGATGTGCGATTGCAGCACCTGAACGGTCGGATCAAGCCGTTTCTACTGCGTCGCACCAAGGAACAGGTGGCTACCGAACTGCCGCCGAAGACCGAGATCATCCACTGGGTCGACCTCAACGAAGCCCAGCGCGACGTGTACGAGACCATGCGCCTGGCCATGGACAAGAAGGTCCGCGACGAGATCACCCGCAAAGGCGTGGCACGCAGCCAGATCATCATCCTTGAGGCGCTGCTCAAGCTGCGCCAAGTGTGCTGCGACCTGCGCCTGATCAACGATGCCACCCTGCCCGCTCGCGGCAGCAGCTCGGGCAAGCTCGACAGTTTGATGGACATGCTCGACGAGCTGTTTGCCGAAGGTCGGCGGATCCTGTTGTTTTCCCAATTCACCTCGATGCTGAGCCTGATCGAAGCCGAGCTGAAAAAACGCGGCATTGCCTACGCACTACTGACCGGGCAGACACGTGATCGGCGCACGCCGGTCAAGGACTTCCAGAGCGGCAAGCTGCAGATATTTCTGATCAGCCTGAAGGCCGGCGGTGTGGGCCTGAACCTGACAGAAGCCGACACCGTGATCCACTACGATCCCTGGTGGAACCCGGCCACGGAAAACCAGGCCACTGACCGTGCCTATCGCATCGGCCAGGAGAAACCGGTATTCGTCTACAAGATGATTGCGCGCGGCACGGTGGAAGAGAAAATCCAGCACCTGCAAAAGGAAAAATCCGATCTGGCGGCGGGGGTGCTGGATGGACGAACCACGGGTGATTGGCAGTTGGGCAACGAGGATATCGAGGCGTTGTTCGCGCCGTTGCCCAATAAACAGGAGAAGCGTTGACGGAGCGAGGTATCAGTCGATCAACTGGGCTTCGCGTAACGCCGTAAGCGCCGCCAACCAGCGCGGGTCTTGCTTGTACTCCGTTGAAGCCATTGCCTGACCGCGCATGCGCGCGATGCGAGGCGATGGCGTGACCTTCATACGCTGCGCAGCACTTAACGCCAACTCCGCCGCCGCACGATCATTGCACACCAAGCCCATGTCACAACCGGCGGTCAACGCGGCCTCGATACGGCTGGCCGCGTCACCGACCACATGGGCACCGGCCATGGACAAGTCGTCACTGAAAATCACCCCATCGAATTGCAACTCGCCGCGCAGAATGTCTTGCAACCAGCGACGCGAAAAACCGGCAGGCTGGGCGTCCACCTGCGGGTAGATCACGTGGGCCGGCATCACCGCCGCCAACTGCTGGCTCAGACGTGCGAAAGGCACCAGATCATTGGCGCGAATCTGCTCCAGGCTGCGCTCGTCATTAGGAATTGCGACGTGGGAATCGGCCTCAGCCCAGCCGTGGCCTGGGAAATGTTTACCGGTGGCGGCCATACCGGCGCTGTTCATGCCACGGATAAAGGCACCGGCGAGTAAGGCGGCACGCTCGGGGTCGCCCTCGAAGGATCGGGTGCCGACCACAGCGCTGCGTTGGTAATCCAGGTCCAGTACCGGGGCAAAACTGAGGTCAAGGCCAACTGCCAGCACTTCCGTAGCCATGATCCAGCCGCATTGCTCGGCGAGGTATTCAGCGTTGGGGTTGTCCGCGAGCGCTCGCATGGCCGGCAGGCGCACAAAGCCCTGGCGCAGGCGCTGCACGCGGCCTCCCTCTTGGTCGACGGCCAGCAACAGGTCGGGGCGCACCGCGCGAATGGCCGCGCTCAGCTCACGCACCTGGCGCGGATGTTCGATATTGCGCGCGAAAATAATCAGCCCACCCACTTCAGGCTGGCGCAACAAGTGGCGATCCTCAGCCGTGAGCCAGGTACCGGCCACGTCGACCATCAAAGAACCTTGCAGAGCAGCAGTCATAAACCTTCCTTATATAACGCACACAACCCGTTGCGCTCACGGCGCGCGAAGGGCACGGCGAGCACAACGGGTTGCGAATAAATAGCTGAAATCGGCATGGCGGCTAGCTTAGCGGATGCCAATGGCCGCGCACACCCGGGGCAATCAAACCTTGGCGGGAACGGGCACTGTTTTGCTGCGTGGGCGCAGTTGCGCGGCGGCCATGGTTGGGTCGGTCACGCCGGTTTCGGCACGCATACCGGCGGCGAGGAACGGCACCATCAAGCGCATCACTTGCTCAATGGAAGTGTTAACGCCGAAGTCGGTCTCGGCAATCGCGCGCAACGCCTTGATCCCGGACATACTGAACGCCGCTGCGCCGAGCATAAAGTGGACGCGCCAGAACAGTTCAATCGGTGGAATACGTGGGGCAGCTTCGTTGACCAGCAACATATAGCGACGAAATACCTTGCCGTACATGTCTTCCAGGTAACGCCGCAGGTGGCCTTGACTCTGACTGAACGCCAGGCCGAGCAAACGCATAAAGATCGACAGGTCGTTACCGCTACGCGGTTGCACCACCAACGCTTGCTCGACGAGAATCTCCAGCAGCTCTTCAAGACTTGGCTTGTTGTCGGCCTTGGCCTGGCGACGTTCAAGCTCGCGGTCGAGGCTGGCGCAGAAAGGCCCCAGAAAGCGCGAAAACACGGCCTGGATCAGGGCTTTCTTCGAGCCGAAATGGTAATTCACCGCCGCGAGGTTGACCCCGGCCTTGCTGGTAATCAGCCGCAATGAAGTTTCAGCAAATCCTTTTTCCGCGAACAATTGCTCAGCAGCATCGAGAATGCGCTCAACGGTTTCCGACTGGGCCATGGCTACTCCGCCTGACAAACACTTGTTTGAAACATACGTTTCAAGGTGTGTCTTGTCAAGCCTGAGGAGCCGTTTTCCGGCCGGGCAGTCATCTGTGTGCGTGCTATTTAATCACATCCGTATCGGTCTGTAGGTAGCGCTATCCGTGGCTTGTAGGACGGATACCGAATGACCGTCCAGCGGAGTGCCGAAAAAGGATGATTGCCAAGCGCAGTTCACTGTATATAATCCCAGTCACTGTATAAAAAGACAGAGCGATCAACATGCTAAAACTGACGCCACGCCAAGCTGAGATTCTGGCTTTTATCAAGCGCTGCCTCGACGACAACGGCTACCCGCCGACACGAGCCGAAATTGCGCTGGAACTGGGGTTCAAGTCCCCTAACGCCGCCGAAGAACACCTCAAGGCCCTCGCACGCAAAGGCGCCATCGAGATGACCCCCGGTGCTTCGCGGGGCATTCGCATCCCTGGCTTCGAGGCCAAGGCCGACGAGTCTACGCTGCCCATCATCGGCCGTGTCGCCGCCGGTGCGCCGATCCTGGCGCAGCAGCACGTCGAGGAATCCTGCAACATTAATCCGACCTTCTTCCACCCTCGCGCTGATTACCTCTTGCGGGTACACGGCATGAGTATGAAGGACGTCGGTATCTTCGACGGTGATCTGCTGGCCGTCCATACCACCCGCGAAGCCCGTAACGGTCAGATCGTAGTGGCCCGTATCGGCGACGAAGTCACCGTCAAACGCTTCAAGCGCGAAGGCAGCAAGGTCTGGCTACTGGCCGAGAACCCTGAGTTCGCCCCGATTGAAGTGAACCTGAAAGATCAGGATCTGGTGATCGAAGGCTTGAGCGTCGGCGTCATTCGCCGCTAGAGGAGGCACCATGCAGCTCGTACACACCCCACAACACACCCAACTGTCGCTGTTCGAGGCCTTTATGGCCCATCCTCTCGCGCCTATCCTCAAGGAAACGGTCGAAGCGCCCTGGAGCGCCGAACCCGAGGTGTTCAGTGAGCTGTCGTTGCGCGGTGCTGCCGGGAGCTGCCTGAGCCTGCTGGCGCCAATTCTTCGCGAATTGAGCGAGGAACAGGACGCTCGCTGGCTAACGCTGATCGCTCCGCCTGCCAGCCTTACCCAGGCTTGGCTGCGGGACGCCGGCCTCAACCGCGAACGCATCCTGTTGCTTCAACCGCGCGGCGCACAAAGCGCACAACAGCTGACTTGCGAGGCCTTACGCTTGGGCCGAAGCCACACCGTGGTCAGTTGGCTCAACCCATTGAACGCGGCCGCCAAGCAACAACTGGTGAGCGCTGCGCGTGTTGGGGATGCACAGAGCTTGAATATTCGGCTGGGATGAAGGTTTCGCTACGCGGGAGGCCTCAGCAGGGCTCGCTGGGGTGAAGATGCTCTTTGTGGTCAGCGAGCGTGTCCAGTATTGGAGCGCTGCTTCGCAGCCGGACGTGGGACAAGCCCGCCGACCACAACAATATCGAACAGCCTGAAATCAGTGAAGGACCCGCGGCCCGTCTTCTTTCTCCGGCTCGCCCTCGGCCAGGCGACCAGCCATCTGCACGCCGACGCTCAACATGGCTTTCGCCACTTCCACATGCTGACCTTGCAGAAACGCTTTGGCGTCCTCGGAAAAATCCAAGATAACCAGAGAACCTTCGTCCTCCGCCCGGCGCAGCTCAATTCGGCCGTCAGGCAGTTCAACAATTTCCAGAAAGGACGTCGGCATAAAAGTCTGTTCTCCACGAAAGGCCAGGATTATATCAGTCATCCGCCAAGCCTCGGTGCGGATCTCAGCAGGTTTCTTTACGTCTTGATGAACGGCGTAGTTTAGCGCCACGCCATTGACCTGCGTTCTAGCACTCGCTCAACCCTTCCCGAAAACGCAGTGCCAGTTTTTTCAGTTCCTGGCGCCAGCTCTCCAGCTCTTGCCGGCTCAAAGGTTCGGGCTCCTCGTCTTCCACTGCAACCGCAACAATCAGCGGCTGGGTCACATC
Source organism: Pseudomonas rhodesiae (assembly GCF_007858255.1). Classification (GTDB taxonomy): domain Bacteria; phylum Pseudomonadota; class Gammaproteobacteria; order Pseudomonadales; family Pseudomonadaceae; genus Aquipseudomonas; species Aquipseudomonas rhodesiae. The sequence goes on from NZ_VFEU01000014.1 coordinate 93,525, forward strand.
GCCCTTGGGCACATGAGGAATGCGCGGCGGCTGGAACATATCGGCATGGGCCTTGAGCAAGCGCGCCAACCAGCTTTCAGGGCTTTGGGCCATTTCCACCAGCTCGGCCAACTCGGGAATGGCCATGGCGTCCAATACTTCGCGGCTCATGATCATCTCTGCCCGCGGAGAACCCGCCTGCGGCAGGCGATAGAACCCTGCTATTTCATGGCACAGGCCCAACAAAGCGCCGTACAGGTGGAATAACGCCGCTTCACGCCCGGCCTGCACCAGCGCGATCGCGTTCATCTCCTTCCCTTCCTCGGCGCGGCCAAGGGCTTCCAGGGATAAACCCGCGAAGTAAATTTTCTGATTGGTACGGGTATAGAGTTCGTGGGCCATAACGGCAATCTCCACTACGAATTAGGCGTGATGCTGGCTGAACAGTGTCATGGATCAGCCGAATCGACCGCAAGTGCAATCAAGCGCTGCTTATGCAGATCAACACGCTACTTCAGAATCTAAAAGATCCAAATATGAGAGGGGCTTACCCCTCCGCTATTTGGATCTTCAGCGCATCCGACAGATCAGGCGCCCTGACGCTTGTCCTCGACCTTCCACTTGCCGCCTTCATAGAAGGCTTTCCAGCCGGTCGGCTTACCGTCGACCTCGGACTGCACATACTGCTCCTTGGTCTTGCGGCTGTAGCGAATCACGGCTGGGCGACCATCCGGATCCTTCTTCGGCGCTTCACACAGGAAGTGGTACTTAGGATCGATCTCGTCCTTGTGCGGCACGATTTCCATCACTAGCGGCGCACGGGTCTCGCGGTTTTTCGGGAACTGGCTGGCTGCCAGGAACAAGCCAGAGGCACCGTCACGCAGAATGTAGGTGTCGTTGACCTTTTCGCACTTGAGCTCCGGCATCTTCACCGGGTCCATCTTCGGCGGCGCCGCATCGCCGCTCTTGAGCAGTTTGCGGGTGTTCTTGCACGTCGGGTTGGTGCAGCCAAAGAACTTGCCGAAGCGGCCAGTCTTGAGCTGCATCTCGCTGCCGCACTTGTCGCATTCCAGGCTCGGACCTTCGTAGCCCTTGATGCGGTAGGTGCCCTCTTCGATCTCGTAGCCGTTGCAATCCGGGTTGTTACCGCAGATATGCAGCTTGTGCTTCTCATCCAACAGGTAGGCATCCATCGCCGTGCTGCAGATCGGGCAGCGGTGCTTGCCGCGCAGCACCAACGACTCGGACTCACCCTCGTCGTCAGCCGCGATTTCATCGCCCGGCACCAGGTTGACCGTGGCCTTGCAGCGCTCTTTCGGCGGCAGGCTGTAGCCCGAGCAACCAAGGAACACACCGGTGGAAGCCGTGCGAATCTGCATCGGCCGACCGCAGGTCTGGCACGGGATATCCGTCATCACCGGCTGGTTGGCGCGCATACCGTTCTCGGGGCTCTCGGCCACCTCAAGCTTCTTCTTGAAGTCTCCGTAGAACTCGTCCAGCACGTTTTTCCAGTCGCGCTCGCCCTGGGCCACGTCGTCGAGATTCTCTTCCATGCCGGCAGTGAAGCCGTAATCCATCAGGTTGGAGAAGCTCTCGGAGAGACGCTCGGTAACGATGTCACCCATCTTTTCCGAATAGAAACGACGGTTATGCAGCGCCACATAGCCACGGTCCTGAATGGTGGAAATGATCGCCGCGTAGGTCGAAGGGCGACCGATACCGCGCTTTTCCATCTCCTTGACCAGGCTGGCTTCCGAATAACGCGCCGGCGGCTTGGTGAAGTGCTGGGACGGATCGAGCTTGATCAGCTTCAATGTATCGCCCTGAGCCATGTCCGGCAGCACATCGTCGTCACCAGGCTTGGCGATCTGCGGCATTACGCGGGTGTAGCCGTCGAACTTGAGAATGCGGCCCTTGGCACGAAGTTCGAAGTCGGAGGCCGCCACGGTAACCGTGGTGGACAGGTACTGCGCCGGCAGCATCTGGCAGGCCAGGAACTGGCGCCAGATCAGCTCGTAGAGGCGCTCAGCGTCGCGCTCCATGCCGCTCAGCTTGCTTGGCTCGGTATTGGCGTCGGAAGGACGAATCGCTTCGTGAGCCTCCTGTGCGCCTTCCTTGCTGCTATAGACGTTAGGCTTCTCCGGCAGGTACTTCTTGCCGAACTCGCTTTCGATATAGGTTCGCGCCATGGCGACCGCGTCCACCGACAGGTTGGTGGAGTCGGTACGCATATAAGTGATGTAGCCGGCTTCGTACAGACGCTGGGCCATCATCATGGTTTTCTTCACACCGAAGCCCAGGCGGTTGCTCGCGGCCTGTTGCAGGGTGGAGGTGATGAAAGGTGCCGACGGCTTACTGCTGGTCGGTTTGTCTTCACGCTTGACGATGCTGTAGCTGGATGCCTTGAGCTTTTCCAGCGCGGCCATGGCCTGGGCTTCGTTCAGCGGCTTGAAGGCTTCGCCTTTCTCGCGGGCCACTTCAAAGCGCACATTGGCGCCCTTGGCGGTACCCAGGTCGGCGTGGACTTCCCAGTACTCTTCAGGGATGAACGCACGAATCTCACGCTCACGCTCCACCACCAGCTTCACCGCAACCGACTGCACACGGCCGGCGGACAGGCCACGGGCGATCTTGGCCCACAGCAGCGGCGAGACCATATAACCCACCACGCGATCGAGGAAACGCCGTGCCTGCTGGGCATTGACGCGGTCGATATCCAACTCGCCCGGCTTGGAGAAGGCTTCCTGGATGGCTTTCTTGGTGATTTCGTTGAACACGACGCGCTTGTAGCGGCTGTCGTCACCGCCGATGGCTTCCCGCAAGTGCCAGGCAATGGCCTCCCCTTCGCGGTCCAAGTCCGTCGCGAGATAGATGGTGTCAGCATCCTTGGCGAGCCGGCGCAGCTCTTCGATGACCTTTTCCTTGCCAGGAAGGATCTCGTACTTGGCCTTCCAGCCATGGTCCGGGTCCACACCCATGCGCGAGACCAGTTGCTTGCGCGCTTTCTCCTTGGGCGTGAGCACCGGACCTTCGCCCGCAGCGGCCTTGCCGCGCTTGGCGGCTGGCTCCTTGCTGGCGCTAGCCGAACCGCTGGTGGGCAGGTCTCGGATATGGCCGATACTCGACTTCACCACGTACTCGTTGCCCAAGTACTTGTTGATGGTCTTGGCCTTAGCCGGGGATTCCACAATGACCAGCGATTTGCCCATGGATCGGAAAATTCCTGAATTCGAGAAGTGAAAGGCAGTTGGCGCCTGACGCGGCAACGCTATATATAGTGGCAACCGGGTGAGGTCAAGCGCAGCATTCTGCGCGGCCTGCGGTTATTGCCCTTTAAGAAGACCGTGTTCGGCCTGGACCAAAGCAAAGCGTGGGACCTGCTCGCCGTCAACCTCGACGCTCTCCAGGAACATGCTCAAGGGGCGCACCCAAAAGCCGTAATCTCCATACAGTGCTTGGTAAAACACTACTTGCTCTTCGGTCTCGGAATGGCGCGCCACGCTGAAAACCCGGTACTGCGGACCCTTGTAATGCTGATAGAGCCCTGGTGTGACATTCATGCTCTGGCCCCCTCACAAAATTTATTAAAAAAAATATTAAAAAATCCAAAAAACAAAAACCGGGGCACTGGGCCCCGGCTTCCGTCAACCCAACGCTTAGACGCGTTCGAAGACGGTGGAAATGCCTTGGCCGAGACCAATGCACATGGTGGCTACCCCGAGGTTGCCGCCATTTTGCTTCATCACGTTAAGCAGCGTGCCAGAGATCCGCGCACCGGAGCAACCGAATGGGTGGCCCAGGGCAATCGCGCCGCCGTGCAGGTTAACCTTCTCGTTCATCTTGTCGAGCACTTTCAAATCTTTCAACACCGGCAGGGCCTGTGCAGCGAAAGCTTCGTTGAGTTCGAAGAAGTCGATATCGGTGATGGAAAGGCCCGCGCGCTTCAAGGCTTTTTGCGTGGCCGGTACCGGACCGTAGCCCATGATAGCCGGGTCAACGCCGGCCACCGCCATCGAACGGATCACCGCCAAAGGCTGGATCCCGAGGTCTTGGGCGCGTTGCGCCGACATCACGATCATGCACGATGCGCCGTCGGTGATTTGCGACGAAGTACCCGCCGTCACGGTGCCGCCCTTGGGATTGAAGGCCGGCTTCAAGGCCGCCAGGCTTTCCAGGGTGGTATCCGGACGAATGGTTTCGTCGTAGTCGAACAGTTTCAGGAAACCGTTCTCGTCATAGCCGTTCATCGGGATGATTTCATCCTTGAACTTGCCTTCCACCGTCGCCTTATGAGCGAGTTGGTGTGAGCGCAGGCCGAATGCGTCCTGGGCTTCACGGGTAATGCCGTGCATCTTGCCGAGCATCTCCGCCGTCAGGCCCATCATGCCCGAGGCTTTTGCCGCATACAGCGACATGTGCGGGTTCGGATCGACGCCATGCATCATGCTGACGTGCCCCATGTGCTCCACGCCACCAACCACGAACACATCACCGTTACCGGTCATGATCGCCTGGGCGGCGGTGTGCAACGCGCTCATGGACGAACCGCACAGGCGGCTGACGGTCTGGCCGGCCGCAGTGTGGGGGATCTGAGTCATCAGCGACGCCATGCGCGCGATGTTCCAGCCCTGCTCCAAGGTCTGGTTGACGCAGCCCCAGATCACGTCCTCGACTTCGTTCGGGTCGACCTTGGTGTTACGTTCCAGCACTTTGCTGATCAGGTGCGCCGACATGTCTTCGGCGCGGGTGTTGCGGTGCATGCCGCCCTTGGAGCGGCCCATCGGCGTGCGACCGAAGTCGACAATCACGACGTCTCTTGGATTCAAGCTCATAAATATTCTCGCTCTAGTCGTCTGGGCGCTTAACCGAAGAAGCTCTGGCCGTTCTTGGCCATTTCACGCAGCTTCGCGGTCGGGTGGTACAGCGGGCCCAGCTCAGCGTATTGATCAGCCAGGGCAACGAACTCGGCCACACCGATCGAGTCGATGTAACGCAGCGCACCACCACGGAATGGAGGGAAACCAATACCGTACACCAAGCCCATATCGGCTTCGGCGGCGGTCTCGACGATGCCATCTTCCAGGCAACGTACGGTTTCCAGGCACAGGGCGATCATCATCCAGTTGATGATGTCCTCGTCGGACACTTCACGCTGCTCGTACACAATCGGTGCCAGCACTTCGTGCACCGACGGATCGGCCACTTTCTTCTGCTTGCCTTTCTTGTCCGCCTCGTAGGCGTAGAAGCCCTTACCGTTTTTCTGGCCAAGGCGCTTAGCGTCGTACAGGGCGTCGACAGCCGAACGGCGGTCGTCTTTCATGCGGTCCGGGAAGCCTTCAGCCATCACATCGCGGCCATGGTGGCCGGTGTCGATGCCGACCACGTCCATCAGGTACGCCGGGCCCATTGGCCAGCCGAATTTTTCCATGACTTTGTCGATGCGCACGAAGTCCACGCCGGCGCTGACCAACTTGGCGAAACCACCGAAGTAAGGGAACAGCACGCGGTTGACCAGGAAACCCGGGCAGTCGTTGACCACGATCGGGTTCTTGCCCATTTTCTTGGCGTAGGCAACGGTGGTGGCCACCGCATGTTCGCTGGATTTCTCGCCACGGATCACTTCCACCAGCGGCATCATATGTACCGGGTTGAAGAAGTGCATGCCGACGAAATTTTCCGGACGCTTGAGGGCCTTGGCCAGCAGCGAGATGGAAATGGTCGAGGTGTTGGACGCCAGAATGGTGCCTTCCTTGACCTGCGCTTCCACTTCAGCCAACACGGCCTGCTTGACCTTCGGGTTCTCGACAACCGCTTCGACCACCAGGTCGACGTGACCGAAATCGCCGTAGGACAGCGTAGGACGAATGCCGTTAAGCACTTCAGCCATCTTCGCGGCGGTCATGCGACCTTTATCCACACGACCTACCAGCAGTTTGGCGGCTTCCGCCAGCCCTTGCTCGATACCGTGTTCGTTGATGTCTTTCATCAGGATCGGCGTGCCTTTGGACGCCGACTGATAGGCGATGCCGCCGCCCATGATACCGGCGCCGAGTACGGCAGCCTGTTTCACGTCGCTGGCGATTTCATCGTAGGCCTTGGCCTTTTTCTTCAGTTCCTGATCGTTCAGGAACAGGCCGATCAGGCTCTGGGCCGCCGAGGTTTTCGCCAGTTTGACGAAACCGGCCGCTTCCACTTCCAGGGCTTTGTCGCGACCGAAGTTGGCGGCTTTCTGGATGGTCTTGATGGCTTCAACCGGCGCCGGGTAGTTCGGGCCGGCCTGGCCAGCCACGAAACCTTTGGCGGTTTCGAACGACATCATTTGTTCGATGGCGTTGAGCTTGAGCTTTTCCAGCTTGGGCTGGCGCTTGGCCTTGTAGTCGAACTCGCCGCTGATGGCACCTTTGATCAGGTTCAGCGCGGCCTCGGCCAGTTTTTCCGGGGCAACCACTGCGTCGACAGCGCCGACTTTCAGGGCGTCTTCGGCTTTGTTTTCCTTACCGGCGGCGATCCACTCGATGGCGTTGTCCGCACCGATCAGGCGCGGCAAACGCACGGTGCCGCCGAAGCCTGGGTAGATGCCCAGTTTCACTTCCGGCAGGCCGATTTTTGCGGTGGCCGACATCACGCGGAAGTCAGCGGCCAGGCACATTTCCAGACCACCGCCGAGGGCGATGCCATTGATCGCGGCAACGGTCGGGACGTTGAGGTCTTCGAAATCGCTGAAAATCTTGTTGGCTTCGAGGTTGCCAGCCACCAGCTCGGCATCGGGCAGCTTGAAGTTGTCGACGAATTCGGTGATGTCAGCGCCGACGATGAACACGTCCTTGCCGCTGGAGACGATCACGCCCTTGACCGAAGCATCTGCTTTGATGGTGTCTACGGCCTGACGCAGTTCGTTCAGGGTTAGACGGTTGAACTTGTTGACGGACTCACCCTTGAGGTCGAATTTCAATTCGACGATGCCACTTTCAAGAGCCTTAACCGTGATGGCTTTACCTTCGTAAATCATCAACTGATCTCCACGATATGGAAGCTGAACAGTACACATCGGACGCTGGCCTATGGTTGGACACTGATGGTTAGGTCAATGCTCATGCCAATCCGCCAGGCACACCCGCCAATGCGATAGTCGGGATTATGTATGAACGATCTGACAGACAAACGCTCAATTCATACGCCCGTTTGATTTGGGTACGCCACCTTCATCCAATTCCGAGCAATTGTCAATCGCTCCAAAGGCTAGGAAAAACGCGACTTTCCAGTCATTTCAGAACCTCAACCATAGGCCCGCGCTTCGTCAATATTCAACTATTCACGAAATCAATAATTTCAGTTATTTGGGAAAGGGCTGTACAGATTGAGAGATACGGCTACGCTAGCGCCAACCGTACAGCGCCAGAAGACAACACCCGGCGCAAGATTCACCGGCCTGCCTGGCCAACTCCAGCCCGATGATGATGTCGGGCTTTTTAATGCCTGTTTGAGTCTGGGCCGCCTGGGTTCAGGCCAGCGCCTTGAGCAACGCGTCGATGTCCTTCAAGACACTCGCATCGCCCTTCTCGCCCCAATACAAGGCAATCATTTGCTTGTCGGCTTCGACTTTGTAGACGTTGACCGGCAGCGTTGAAAAATGCGGCAACAACTTCTCATCCACGCAGTTTTCTCGCCATTGGTTAACCCACACCCCCGGCTCCAGTTGCCAGTAGCTCCAAATGGCCGGCGTGGCGCCGCGTCGTGGCCGGCAGTACTGGGCGCAAGGGCTGGGCGGCTCTTGTTTGAGCCAGTGCGGCCATTCCTGGGGCGCCAATTGCATGGCCAACCCCATGCGGCGAGCCTCCATGCGCAAGGCCATGCGCCCGCTCTGGTGACGCGACGGGCGCAGCCATGCCAGGGGGCTCAATACCACCACAAGGATTGACACCACTATCCAGACCGTCATATGTGTACTCCCGATTTTTCTGATGAGCGGATTTGACCTGACGCAACCCCATCCGCTTGAAACCAGCCATACTTAATTTATTGCAGTCCTCTGGAGGAACGCCTCATGTCATACGAACATATTCTGGTCGCCGTAGATCTGACCGAAGAGTGCGATCCAGTGATCAAGCGCGCCCGGGCTTTCGCGGTCGCCAGCGGCGCCAAACTGTCCCTCGTGCATATCGTCGAACCCATGGCCATGGCCTTCGGCGGCGATGTTCCGATGGACCTGTCCCAACTGCAGCAACAACAGTTCGACCAGGCCAAAGAACGTCTCGACCGCCTGATAGCCAAATACCCGGAAGTGACCAAAGAAAACTCACACCTTACCTACGGCCAGCCGCGCCAGGAAATCCACCACCTCGCCAAGGAGCAAGGCTGTGACCTGATCGTGGTCGGCAGCCATGGCCGTCACGGCCTGGCGCTGCTGCTGGGCTCCACCGCCAATGATGTGCTGCACGGCGCGCCGTGCGATGTGCTGGCGGTGAAGCTGGTAAAAAGCGCCTAGGACCTGTGCAGATCTAATTTGGGAGGGAGCAAACCCTTCCCCATTTGAACCGCATTTCATATGAAAAAAGCCCGGCGCCCCCATGAGGGCGCCGGGCTTTTTACTGCACCAAGGTCACTCAGGCATCCAGCTCGGCCCAACGTTCGAGCAACGTTTCCAGCTCCTCATTCAACGTCTCCAGAGAAGCAATGACCTTGGCGGTTTCTGCCGCAGGACGCAGGTAGAAACCTGCGTCAGCCATTTGCGCCTCTACTGCAGCGATCTGCTGCTCCTTGGCCTCGATATCCCCCGGCAAGGCTTCCAACTCGCGCTGCAATTTGTAGCTGAGCTTTTTCTTGGCCGCTGGTGCGGCTTCCTGCGCGGGTGCTGGCGCGGCCACCGGCGTAACCACCGCCGAGTTCAAGTCGGCCTTGCCGGATTTGCTTTCGGTCACGCCCAGCAGACGCGGCGAGCCGCCCTGGCGTAGCCAGTCCTGATAGCCACCGACATATTCGCGCACCTTGCCTTCGCCTTCGAAGACCAGGGTACTGGTCACCACGTTGTCGAGGAATGCCCGGTCGTGGCTGACCATCAGCACGGTGCCGTTGAAGGTCAGCAGCACCTCCTCCAGCAGTTCGAGGGTTTCCACGTCCAGGTCGTTGGTCGGTTCGTCGAGCACCAGCAGGTTCGCCGGTTTGCTGAACAATTTGGCCAGCAGCAGACGCGCACGCTCACCACCGGACAAGGCTTTTACCGGCGTACGCGCACGCTGCGGGCTGAACAGGAAATCGCCGAGGTAGCTGAGTACGTGGCGGCTCTGGCCGTCGATATCGATAAAGTCACGGCCTTCGGCCACGTTATCGATCACGGTCTTTTCCAGGTCCAGCTGGTGGCGCAGTTGGTCGAAATAAGCCACATCGATACGCGTGCCTTCGGCCACAGTACCGCTGGTCGGTTGCAGACCGCTGAGCATCAGCTTGAGCAGCGTGGTTTTGCCGGTACCGTTGGCGCCGAGCAGGCCGATCCGGTCGCCGCGCTGCAGGACCATGGAGAAGTCCTTGATCAGGAACGGGCCGTCCGGGTGATGGAAGCTGACGTTCTCCAGCACCATCACTTGCTTGCCCGACTTGTCGGCGGTATCCAGCTGGATATTGGCTTTGCCGGTGCGCTCGCGACGTTCGCTGCGCTCCACGCGCAAGGCTTTCAGCGCCCGTACGCGACCTTCGTTACGGGTGCGACGCGCCTTGATGCCCTGGCGGATCCAGACTTCTTCCTGAGCCAGTTTCTTGTCGAACAAGGCGTTGGCGGTTTCTTCGGCGGCCAGTGCGGCTTCCTTGTGTACCAGGAAGCTGGCGTAGTCGCCGTTCCAGTCGATCAGGCCACCACGGTCCAGTTCGAGGATGCGGGTTGCCAGGTTTTGCAGGAAAGAACGGTCGTGGGTGATAAACAGCACGGCGCCCTGGAAATCCTTCAGGGCCTCTTCCAACCAGGCAATGGCGCCGATGTCCAAGTGGTTGGTCGGTTCGTCGAGCAGCAGCAGGTCCGGTTCGGACACCAGCGCCTGGGCCAGCAACACCCGGCGACGCCAGCCGCCGGATAATTCGGCGAGGGTCTTGTCGGCCGGCAGTTGCAGGCGGCTCAGGGTGCTGTCCACCAGCTGCTGCAAGCGCCAGCCATCACGGGCTTCGAGCTCTTGCTGGACGTGCATCAGCTTGTCCAGGTCTTCCTCGGTGACGCAGTTCTGCGCCAGATGATGGTACTCGGCGAGCAGTGCGCCGACGCCGTCCAGGCCTTCGGCAACCACGTCGAACACTGTCCGTCCGTCGGCCACCGGCAATTCCTGGGGCAATTCGCCGATCTTCAGGCCCGGGGCGCGCCAGACGGAGCCATCGTCGGGCTTCTGATCGCCTTTGACCAGCTTCATCATGCTGGACTTGCCGGTGCCGTTGCGGCCGATGATGCACACCCGCTCACCACGGGCGATCTGCCAGGACACCTTGTCCAACAACGGCATAGCGCCGAAAGCAAGGGACACATCGCTGAATTTGAGCAGGGTCATACGCTTCTCCAAAAACTGGGCGCGCATTCTACCTGAGTTGAGGGTGGGATGCGGCTGGCATTTTCGTTGTTGACACGTTCTGTAGGACATTTGCAGCGAACTTGCAGGAACCATCCTGCAAAGCTTTCACGGGCCGCTGGCAAAAGGCTAAGCTAGGGGCAATCAGCGTCGGCGGTGCCGGTGCTAGTCGTGATTTCTCTGCACGGACGTCTCATGCGCAGTCGCCTTTTCAACTTTTTATCCTGTCTGCTTCTTTCCGCCACCGCCGTTCAATCCGCCCAGGCTGTGGACCTCACCACTCAACGTCAATATTACGATGAGGCCAAGCGCGCCCTGGCCAAGGGCGATACCGGCCCGTACATGCAATACAGCCAGGCCCTGGCCGATTATCCACTGACGCCGTACCTGGCCTACGACGAGCTGACCGCACGCCTGAAGAGCGCCAGCAACGAAGAAATCGAACAATTCCTCGCCAAGAACGGCGACCTGCCCCAGGCCAACTGGATGAAGCTGCGCTGGTTGCGCTGGCTGGCCGAGCGTGGTGACTGGCAGACCTTTGAAAAGTACTACGACCCCAAGCTCAATTTCGTCGAGCTGGACTGCCTGCACGGCCAATACCAACTCACTCACAACCTGAAAGCGGAAGGCTACAAAACCGCCGAAAAACTCTGGATGACCGGCAAATCCCAACCGGCCGCCTGTGATGTGACTTTTGGCCAGTGGGCCGCCGACGGCCAACTCACCGAACAGAAAATCTGGGACCGCGCCAAGCTCGCCGCCGAAGCGCGCAATTACGCGCTGGCCAACAGCCTGGTAAAAACCCTGCCGACCCTGGGCGCCCAAGGCCGTTTGATGGTGGACGTGGCACAGAAGCCCGACATGCTCAGTGACCCGTCGCGCTTCCTGCCGGCCACCGAGGCGATGTCCGACGCCGTGGGCTTGGGCCTGCGTCGCCTGGCCCGCCAGGACCCGGACAAGGCCATGGCGCTGCTCGATGGCTATGCCAGCAGCATGCACTTCTCCCGTGACGAAAAAGTGGCGATCGCCCGCGAAATAGGCCTGACCCTGGCCAAACGCTTCGACCCGCGCGCCCTTGAGGTGATGACCAAATACGACCCGGAACTGCGCGACAATACGGTCTCCGAATGGCGCCTGCGCCTACTGTTGCGCCTGGCGCGCTGGGAAGATGCCTACCAGCTGACCCGCAAACTCCCGCAGGACCTGGCCACCAGCAACCGCTGGCGCTACTGGCAGGCCCGCAGCCTGGAATTGGCCGAGCCGAAAAACCCGCAAGCGTTGGTGCTGTACAAAAACCTCGCCCAGGAACGGGACTTTTATGGCTTCCTGGCCGCCGACCGTTCCAAAGCGCCTTATCAATTGAAAAACAAGCCGCTGCTGATGAGCCAGGCGCTGGTCAACAAGGTGCGCAATACGCCTGGCGTGCGCCGTGCCCTGGAGTTCTACGCGCGCGGGCAAATCGTCGACGGCCGCCGCGAGTGGTATCACGTCAGCCGTCACTTCAACCGTGACGAGATGGTCGCCCAAGCCAAACTGGCCTACGACATGAAATGGTACTTCCCGGCCATCCGCACCATCAGCCAAGCCCAGTACTGGGATGACTTAGATATTCGTTTCCCGATGGCCCACCGCGACACCCTGGTGCGCGAAGCCAAGGTACGCGGGCTGCATTCAAGCTGGGTATTCGCCATTACCCGCCAGGAAAGCGCCTTTATGGACGACGCCCGCTCCGGCGTCGGTGCCAGCGGCCTGATGCAACTGATGCCCGGCACCGCCAAGGACACCGCGCGCAAATTCAGCATTCCGCTGGCCTCCCCGTCTCAGGTGCTGGACCCGGACAAGAATATCCAACTGGGCGCCGCTTACCTGAGCCAAGTGCACAGCCAGTTCAACGGCAACCGCGTGCTCGCCTCCGCCGCCTACAACGCCGGCCCCGGCCGCGTACGCCAGTGGCTGCGCGGGGCCGACCACTTGAGCTTCGACGTGTGGGTGGAAAGCATCCCGTTCGACGAAACCCGACAATACGTACAGAACGTGCTGTCTTATTCGGTGATCTACGGGCAGAAGCTCAACTCGCCACAGCCATTGGTGGATTGGCATGAGCGGTATTTTGATGATCAGTGAACGCTGAAGCAGTTACCCGCTCAAGCGTGAAGATAAGTGCCCGTATTGGAAGATACGGGCATTTTTTATGGAGTGTGGATTCCACCTGTGGAATGGGAGCTGATCACCGCTAACAATCGCCTAGCTGGCCGATTCTTCCCCATCGCTGAACTGCAACGCCGCCAACCGCGCATACAGCGGGTTACTCGCGATCAACTGCTGATGGGTGCCCACCGCCATCAGTTTTCCTTGATCCATCACGGCAATTCGATCGGCGTTCTTCACCGTGGCCAGCCGGTGGGCGATGACCAGGGTAGTGCGCCCTTGCATAAGTTGCGGCAGGGCCTGTTGGATCAGGTGTTCGCTCTGGGCATCGAGGGCGCTGGTGGCTTCGTCCAGCAGCAGGATCGGCGCGTCCACCAAGAGCGCGCGGGCGATGGCCAGGCGTTGGCGTTGGCCGCCGGAAAGGCCCTGACCGCCATCACCGAGGTGCGTCTGGTACCCGTCGGGCATTTGCAGAATGAAGTCGTGGGCGTGGGCAATGCGCGCAGCGGCTTCGACTTGCTCGCGTGTGGCATTCGGGTTGCCGTAGCGGATGTTCTCTTCGACACTGCCGAAAAACAGCGCGGGGCTCTGGGACACCAGGGCGAAGTGGCGGCGCAGGTCCATGGGGTCGAGGGCGGTCAGCGGCTGGCCTTCGAGCAGGATGCGGCCTTGCTGGGGATCGTAGAAGCGCAACAATAGATCGAAAATCGTCGACTTGCCCGCGCCGGACGGCCCGACCAGTGCCAAGGTCTCGCCAGGATTGATCGTCAGCGTCAGGCCATCGATGGCGTAGCTGTCCGGCCGCGACGGGTAGGAAAAACGCAGATCTTGCAGTTCCATGCGGCCGCTGCCCCGCTCGGGCAGCGGCACGCTGCCAGCAGCCGGCGCTTGGATCTGGTTGGTCGACTGCAACAACTCGGCGATGCGCTCCGCCGCACCGGCGGCGCGCTGCAGTTCGCCGAGCACCTCGCTCAGCGTGCCGACGGCGCTGCCGACGATCAGGCTGTAGAACACGAATGCCGCCAGCTCACCACCGGAAATGCGCCCGTTGATCACGTCCATGCCGCCCACCCACAGCATCACCCCCACCGCGCCGAGCACCAGCATGATCACCAGGGTAATCAGCCAGGCTCGCTGGGCGATGCGTTTACGCGCAGTACTGAACGCCTGTTCGACGGTGACGGCAAAGCGCTGCTCGTCCTGCACTTGATGGTTGTAGGCCTGCACGGTCTTGATCTGGCCAAGGGTCTCGGCCACATAGCTGCCCACATCGGCAATGCGGTCCTGGCTCTGGCGCGACAAACTGCGCACCCGACGGCCAAAGATCAGAATCGGCGACAACACCAGCGGCAGCGCCACCACCACGATGCTGGTGAGTTTGGGGTTAGTGACAAACAACAGCACGATGCCGCCGATCACCATCAACCCATTGCGCAGGAACAGCGACAGCGATGAACCGATCACCGACTGCAACAGGGTGGTGTCGGTGGTCAGGCGCGACTGGATTTCCGAGCTGCGGTTGTTTTCATAGAACCCAGGGTGCAGATAGATCAAGTGGTTGAACACCTGCCGCCGGATATCCGCCACCACCCGCTCGCCGATCCACGACACCAGGTAGAAGCGCGCAAAGGTGCCGACCGCCAGGCCCAGCACCAACACCATAAACAGGCCGATGGACTGGTTGAGCAGGTGCGGCGACTGGGTCATGAAGCCTTGATCCACCAGCAGGCGAATGCCCTGCCCCATAGACAAGGTGATGCCGGCGGTGACGATCAGCGCCACCAGGGCACCCAGCGCCTGCCAACGGTAGGGCGCGATGAAGCGGCTGGCCAGGCGAATCGCACGGCGTTGACGGACTGAGAGCATGGAAGGCATCACCGGTAAGGAATCTGTAGTTCAACATTGGGGGAACTTGGGCAAATAACAATGAGTCCAGTTAATTATGCCCGTCGATGCTGGCCACTAGAGGCTATCGGTCTAACGCCCGGCTGGAAATCCTTGGCGGTTTCTGTTGGAGTGGACGTTCGAACCGGTGATCTTGTAAGGAGTTGTAATAGCTCGGTCACGCGGGGGATTTAGAGTAGGTACACAACCTGATGAGGAGACAGGCCCATGACCTTGCAACACAGCAGCGATGCCAAAATCGAAGTAATCCGCCAGCCGCAGCAGCTGCCGTGCTGGTATGTCGATGCCGATGGCAACGATGTGCAGATTACCGAAGAGATGATCCAGCAAGCCTGCAGCGCGCTGGAACAGCGACTGGTCAAGCCTGCCAAGCAAGGCTGAAGCGCCCACGCTCTTTCAAACCCGGCCCCGGTGGCCGGGTTTTTTATGCGTGGTGTTCCTACAAGGCTTCGGCACCGAGGGCAGTGACCAACTTGGCGAGAGCCGCCGACTCCCCGTTGATCCGCACTTTCAAACCCTCGATCTCGCGGCGCTCCGGGTAGTGCTTGCGCAGCCGGTCAAAGGCCAGGCGTTGCTCTTGCACGGTGCCGACCAGGCTGCGGCGAAAATCCGCATCGTCACGGCGCGGGTCGTACACGCTGCGGCACACAGTCGCCAGCGCCCAGGCCGGGTCCGTCGCGGCGTTCAAATGCACTTCGGCCAACCACGGCGGCGGCAGCAGATCACTCAGCTGGATACTCGGCACCTGCCCCAGATAGGTGCAAAACGCTTGATAGATCTGCGCCGTGCCGCGCTGTTTGCCGTCCAGGCTGTAACCGGCGATATGCGGCGTGGCCAGCACGCATAGATCGGCCAGTGCCACATCGACCTCAGGCTCGCCCTCCCACACATCGAGCACGGCTTGCAGATCTTCGCGTTCCAGCAGCACCTCGCGCAGCGCGGCGTTATCCACCACCGGACCGCGGCTGGCATTGATCAGCCACGCGCCGTGCTTGAGCTGGCTAAGGCGCTGACGGTCGAACAAGTGCCAGGTCGCGGCATTGCCGGACTTGATCAACGGCGTGTGCAGGCTGATCACGTCGCACTGCTCGATGATCTGCCCGAGGCTGACGTAATCCCCGTCTTCGGCGACCTGGCGCGGCGGGTCGCACACCAGCACGTTCCAGCCCAGGCCCTTGAGCACCTGAACCAACCGCCCGCCCACTTCACCGGCGCCGACCACGCCATAGGTGCGCCGGGTGAGGTCCACCCCTTCGATCTCGGCCAGGGTCTGCAGGCTACCCAGCACATAGTCCACCACGCCGCGGGCGTTGCAACCGGGGGCGCTGGCCCACTGGATACCGGCCTGCTTGAAGTAATCCAGGTCCAAATGGTCGGTGCCGATGGTGCAGGTGCCGACAAAACGCACCGACGAGCCCTCAAGCAAGGCGCGGTTGACGTTGGTCACCGAGCGCACCAACAGCACGTCGGCCTGCTCGACGGTCGCACGGTCGATGGAACGGCCCGGCACTCGGCGAATCTCGCCGAACCCTTGGAAGAACGCGTCGAGCAGCGGGATATTTTCGTCGGCAACAATCAACATGGCAGGCTCCTTTGGCGGACAGGCAGTGTACAGGGATCGCGGGCCTCGCTTACAAATCCCTAACACAGCTTTTTTCCTGACCATTGCGTCAAGGCGTAGAATCCGCCGTCCTTGCGCACCTTTCGACTGGACACCCGTACGTGAACACTGCCACCGCTCCCCTCACCCGCCCCGCCCGCATCAGCCGGGAGGTGCGGGATCTGTTGACGCTCGCGCTGCCGATCATGATCGGCCAACTGGCGACCACCGCCATGAGCTTTGTCGACGCGGTGATGGCTGGGCGCGTCAGCCCCCAGGATCTGGCGGCGGTGGGCCTGGGTAATTCGATCTGGATCCCGGTGTACCTGCTGATGACCGGCACACTGCTGGCCACCACGCCGAAAGTCGCCCAGCGTTACGGCGCCGGTCAGTTCAGCGAGATCGGGCCGTTGGTCCGTCAGTCATTGTGGTTGGCGGTGGTCGTCGGGGCCATCGGCGCATTATTGCTGCTGTGCGCCGAACCGATTTTGCATGCCATGAAGGTGGAACCCGACCTGATCGCGCCATCCATGGGTTACCTGCACGGCATCGCCGCGGGCATGCCGGCGGTGGCGTTGTATTACGTGTTGCGCTGTTTCAGCGACGGCCTGGGCCGCACCCGGCCAAGCATGGTTATGGGCCTGATCGGCCTGGCGCTGAATATTCCGCTGAACTACATCTTCATCTACGGCCATTTTGGCGTGCCGGCCATGGGCGGCGTAGGCTGCGGCTGGGCCACGGCCATTGCGATGTGGGTGATGATGCTCGGCCTGGCCGGCTGGACGCGCTGGGGCGCCGCCTACCAGAGCAGCGAGTTGTTCAAACGCTTCGATTGGCCGCAATGGGCAGTGATCAAACGCGTGCTGGGCATTGGCTTGCCGATTGGCGTGGCGATCTTTGCCGAATCGAGCATCTTCGCGGTAATCGCCCTGCTGCTCGGCAGCCTGGGCGCCACGGTGGTGTCGGGGCATCAGATCGCGCTGAACGTCAGTTCCCTGGTATTTATGATCCCCTACTCCCTGAGCATGGCGGTCACCGTGCGCGTCGGCCAGGCCCTGGGGCGTGGCGAGCCGCGTGAAGCGCGCTTCGCCGCCGGGGTCGGCATGGGCACGGCGCTGGCGTATGCGTGCCTGTCCTGCAGTTTGATGCTGCTGTTTCGCGAACAGATCGCAAGCATTTACACCCCAGACCCGGTGGTGATCCATCTGGCGTCCACCTTGATCGTGTTCTCGGCGCTGTTCCAGTTCTCAGACTCGATCCAAGTCACCGCCGCCGGTGCGCTGCGCGGCTACCAAGACACGCGGGTGACCATGGTGCTGACCCTGTTTGCCTATTGGGGCGTGGGATTGCCGGTGGGCTATGCCCTGGGGCTGACCCACTGGCTCGGCGAACCCAGCGGCCCGAGCGGCTTGTGGCAAGGGTTGATCGTGGGTCTGAGTTGTGCGGCGGGGATGTTGCTGATACGCCTGGCGCGTAGCGCGCGCCGGCGCATTCGGGCCGACAAGGCACGGGGTTAATCGGCTTTTTTGCGAATCCAGTACAGGTAGGTGCCGGCCTGCTCCTGCTGCTCCACCAGTTCGTGGTCCAGAAACACACAGAACTTGGGGATATCGCGACGGGTCGACGGGTCGGTCGCAATCACCTTGAGCAAGCCGCCCGCCGGCAAGTCGCGGATGTGCTGGTGCAGCATCATCACTGGTTCCGGGCAGTTGAGGCCGGTGGCGTCGAGGGTGGCGTCGACGGGCAATTCAAGACTCATATTTCACTCCTAAAACCAGCTCGATTTCCTGTGGGAGCGAGCTTGCTCGCGATGACGCGGGCACATTCAACATAAATTTCGACAGTTATACCGCTTTCGCGGGCCGGCCCGCTCCCACATTTTGAGCGCTGGATCAGCGGGCCTTGGGTTTCTTTACGCTTTCCAGCCGACGCAGGTGGCAGGTCACCTCTTCACGGTCGTGGTACAGCTGCTTACAGCCGATTTCCACACGAACGCCACGCGTCTTGAAGCCTTCCTCGATGCGCTCCAGCAAGCGCTTGACCTCGGCATAGCGCTGTTTCATCGGCAACTTGAGGTTGACCACCGCTTCGCGGCAATGCCCTTCGCCGATCCAGGTTTCCAACAGCGCCGCATTACGCGCGGGTTTCTCGACGATGTCGCAGACCATCCAGTCCACCGGCTGCTTGGGCACGAAAGTGAAACCGTCGGCCATCAGGTGCTGCACCAAGCCGGTGTCCATCAAGCTCTCGGCCATGGGGCCGTTGTCGATGGCGGTCACCAGCATGCCACGGTTGACCAACTGCCAGGTCCAGCCACCCGGCGCGGCACCAAGGTCGACGCCGGTCATGTCGCCATGCAGGCGCTCGTCCCACTGGTCGCGGGGGATAAAGTGGTGCCAGGCCTCTTCCAGCTTCAAGGTTGAGCGGCTGGGGGCTTCGCGGGGGAATTTCAGACGGGGGATGCCCATGGGCCACATCGCCGAGTTGTTCGACTCGGCCAGGCCCATAAACACTTCGCGGCCGCTCTTGAAGGTCAACAGCAGGCGCGGTTTGCTCGGGTCATCCACCAGCCGGCCGGCATTGAGCAGGGCTTTGCGCAGGTGTACTTCGAATTTCTTGCAGAAGTTCGACAGCTCTTTGCCGTCGTTGGTGTCGACCATTTCCAGCCACAGGCTGCCGCACACCGGAAATTCGCGCAGGTGGGCAAGGATCACACTGATGCGGTCGGTTTCCGGCAAGTCGATAAACACTCCACGCGCCCATTGCCGCGGGAAGATCAGCTCGGCAAAGCGCTGGCCGTGCATCAAGCGCTGGGCGCCGTCTTCTTCGGTGCAGACAAATTCGGCGCAGGCGCTGCCGGTCTTGGCCTTGGCGTAGCCGGACACGTTCAGGCGCGCGGCGTGTTCCGCGATCTCGGAACAGACTTCGCCTTCAAACCCTGGGCGGCAGTGCATAAAAAGGATGTTCATCAACTCTCCTGGCGACTCGACGGACCTTGCGCTATCGCAATGTCTGTCATGAAAACGCGCGCATGATAGCCGAGTTCGGAACCTTGGACTTCACCATAGAGTCCAGTTATTAGCCTGCTAATGAAAACAGCGCTAGCTTTAAAGCTCTGTTCGTCCCGTCAGGTCCGTAGCCGTGCGGACCATAAGGAGTCGTGTCATGTCATCGCTTGATAGTCTGAGAACCCTTAAGACCCTTGAAATAGACAGCAAGACCTACCACTACTTCAGCCTGCCGGAAGCCGCCAAGAGCCTGGGTGACCTGGATAAGCTGCCGATGTCGCTCAAAGTGCTGCTGGAGAACCTGCTGCGCTGGGAAGACAACAAAACGGTCACCGGCGCCGACCTCAAGGCCATCGCCGCCTGGCTCAAAGAGCGCCAGTCCGACCGCGAGATCCAGTACCGCCCCGCCCGCGTGCTGATGCAAGACTTTACCGGCGTACCCGCCGTGGTCGACCTGGCCGCTATGCGCGCCGCCGTGGCCAAGGCCGGTGGCGACCCGCAACGCATCAACCCGCTCTCTCCCGTCGATTTGGTGATCGACCACTCGGTGATGGTCGACAAGTTCGGCAATGCCGACGCCTTCGAGCAGAACGTCGACATCGAAATGCAGCGCAACGGCGAACGCTATGCCTTCCTGCGTTGGGGCCAGAGCGCCTTCGACAACTTCAGCGTGGTGCCGCCGGGCACCGGTATTTGCCACCAGGTCAACCTCGAATACCTGGGCCGCACGGTCTGGACCAAAGACGAAGACGGCCGCACTTATGCGTTCCCCGACACCCTGGTGGGCACCGACTCCCACACCACCATGATCAACGGCCTGGGTGTGCTCGGCTGGGGCGTGGGTGGTATCGAAGCAGAGGCGGCGATGCTCGGCCAGCCGGTGTCGATGCTGATCCCCGAAGTGATCGGCTTCAAGCTCACCGGCAAACTCAAGGAAGGCATCACCGCCACCGACCTGGTGCTGACGGTGACCCAGATGCTGCGCAAGAAAGGCGTGGTGGGTAAGTTCGTCGAGTTCTATGGCGACGGCCTGGCCGACCTGCCCCTGGCGGACCGCGCCACCATCGCCAACATGGCCCCGGAATACGGCGCCACTTGCGGCTTTTTCCCGGTCGATGAAGTGACGCTGGACTACCTGCGCCTCTCGGGCCGTCCGACAGAAACCGTCAAACTGGTCGAGGCATACACCAAGGCCCAAGGCCTGTGGCGTCACGCGGGCCAGGAGCCGGTGTTCACCGACAGCCTGGCCCTGGAGATGGGCAGCGTCGAAGCCAGCCTGGCCGGGCCGAAGCGTCCCCAGGACCGGGTGGCGCTGCCGAATGTCGGCCAGGCATTCAGCGACTTTCTCGACCTGCAATTCAAACCCACCAATAAAGAAGAAGGTCGCCTGGAAAGCGAAGGCGGCGGCGGCGTCGCCGTGGGCAATGCCGACCTGGTGGGGGAAGCCGATTACGACTTTGACGGTCAGACCTATCGCCTGAAAAACGGCGCCGTGGTGATCGCCGCGATCACCTCCTGCACCAACACCTCTAACCCCAGCGTGATGATGGCCGCCGGCCTGGTGGCCAAGAAGGCCGTGGAAAAAGGCCTGACGCGCAAACCCTGGGTGAAAAGCTCCCTGGCGCCCGGCTCCAAAGTGGTCACCGACTACTACAAGGCCGCGGGGCTCACGCAATACCTGGACAAGCTCGGTTTCGATCTGGTGGGTTATGGCTGCACCACCTGCATCGGCAACTCCGGGCCCTTGCCCGAGCCGATCGAGAAAGCCATCCAGAAAGCCGACCTCACCGTGGCATCGGTTTTGTCCGGCAACCGCAACTTCGAAGGCCGCGTGCATCCGCTGGTGAAAACCAACTGGCTGGCATCGCCGCCCCTGGTGGTGGCCTACGCCCTGGCGGGCACCGTGCGCATCGATATCAGCAGCGAGCCGTTGGGTAACGACCAGCATGGCAACCCGGTATACCTCAAGGACATTTGGCCCAGCAGCCAGGAAATCGCCGACGCCGTGGCCCAGGTCAGCACTGGCATGTTCCACAAGGAGTACGCCGAAGTGTTTGCCGGGGATGAGCAATGGCAGGCCATTGAGGTGCCACAAGCCGCCACCTATGTGTGGCAGAAAGACTCGACCTACATCCAGCACCCGCCGTTCTTCGACGACATTGCCGGGCCGCTGCCGGTCATCAAGGACGTCAAAGGTGCGAACGTGCTGGCGTTGCTGGGGGATTCGGTGACCACCGACCACATCTCCCCCGCCGGTAATATCAAAGTCGACAGCCCCGCCGGCCGCTACCTGCGCGAACAGGGCGTGGAACCGCGCGACTTCAACTCCTACGGCTCACGTCGGGGCAACCATGAGGTGATGATGCGCGGCACCTTTGCCAATATCCGCATCCGCAACGAAATGCTCGGCGGCGAGGAAGGTGGCAATACGCTGTATATCCCCACTGGCGAGAAGATGGCGATCTACGACGCCGCGATGAAATACCAGGCTACAGGCACGCCGCTGGTGGTGATCGCCGGGCAGGAATACGGCACCGGCTCCAGCCGCGATTGGGCGGCCAAGGGCACCAATCTGCTGGGGGTCAAAGCGGTGATTGCCGAGAGTTTCGAGCGCATCCACCGCTCCAACCTGGTGGGTATGGGCGTGTTGCCGTTGCAGTTCAAGCTGGACCAGAACCGCAAGGCGCTCAAACTCACCGGTAAGGAGAAGATCGATATTCTGGGGCTGAGCGACGTGGAGATCGTGCCACGTATGAACCTGACGCTGGTGATTAGCCGGGAGGATGGCAGCACGGAGAAGGTCGAGGTGCTGTGCCGGATCGATACCTTGAATGAAGTGGAGTACTTCAAGTCGGGGGGAATTCTGCACTATGTGCTGCGGCAGCTGATTGCCTCTTAAGAACACAGGAGATCAAATGTGGGAGGGGGCCCCCGATGGCGGTATGTCAGTCAAAACATCCATGACCGATCCACCGCTATCGGGAGCAAGCCCCCTCCCACATTTTGACCGCGTTTAACGCTTCAGATCAGCCGAACAACCACTTCCACAGCAGTACCAAGACAACCACCGCCAGCACCGGCCGCGCAATGCGGTAGGCCTTGGGGTGTTTACGCTTCCACTGCTTGACCATGCCACTGAACTTATCGCTGAAACGCTTGCTCCAGGCATACGCCTGGTTGATCCCACCCACGCGCTCGTCGTCGAGGTTCTGCGGTGCGGTGGCGCGGCCCAGCTGTTTGCTGACCCAACGGTTGACGCGGGTCATCAGGCGGTTACTCAGCGGACGCTCGATGTCGCAGAACAGGATCACGCGGGTCTGCTCGGTTTCGTTCTTGACCCAATGCACATAGGTTTCGTCGAACATTACGTCTTCACCGTCGCGCCAGGCGTACACCTGGCCGTCGACGAAGATGCGGCAGTCGTCGGAATTGGGCGTGGACAAGCCCAAGTGATAGCGCAGGGAACCGGCGAACGGGTCGCGGTGCGGGTTAAGGTGGCTGCCGCCCGGCAATAGCGCGAACATCGCGCCCTTGACGTTGGGGATGCTACTCACCAGCGCCACGGTCTTCGGGCACAGCGCCTCGGCCGACGGCAGGGGCTTGTCGTACCACTTGAGATAGAAACGCTTCCAGCCCTTTTTGAAGAACGAACCGAAACCGGCGTCGTTGTTCTTTTCGGCGGCGCGGATGTAACCCTCGTCGAACAGGTGCATGGCCTCTTCGCGGATCACTTCCCAGTTGTCCTTGAGCACATCCAGCTCCGGGAATTTGCTGCGGTCCAGGTACGGCTTGGACGGCACCGCCGAAAACAGGTACATCAAGGCGTTATACGGGGCGAACAGCGCCGAATGGTTGACGAACTGGCGCAACATCGGCAAACGCGCCTTACCGCGCAGGTGCACGTACAGCGTGCTGCCGATAAACAACAGCAGCACCGACAGTTTGGCGGTCAGAGAAAAGGTCATGCAGCAACTCCTGGAAATAAGCGTCTGGCCGACAGCACCCCGTTGGAGGGATGCCAGACGTAACAGCCGGCCATGATAAACAGTTGCGCCATTATGCAGAAGGCCCGCACCGACCAGCTGACCTGCATCAAGCCTGGTTTTCCTGCTCAGTGAACAGATCGCTGAACAGCATGCTCGACAGGTAACGCTCACCGGAATCCGGCAGCACCACCACGATAGTCTTGCCCTGCATCTCCGGTTTCTGTGCCAGGCGCACCGCCACCGCCATCGCGGCGCCGCAGGAAATCCCGCACAAGATCCCCTCTTCCTGCATCAAACGCAGGGCCATGGCCTTGGATTCCTCGTCGCTCACCAGTTCCACGCGGTCGACCATCGACAGGTCGAGGTTTTTCGGCACGAACCCGGCGCCGATCCCCTGGATCTTGTGCGGGCTGGGCTTGACCTCTTCACCGGCCAGGGTCTGGGTGATCACCGGCGAACCGATCGGCTCGACCGCAACCGACAGAATCGGCTTGCCTTGGATATTTTTGATATAGCGCGATACGCCGGTGATGGTGCCACCGGTGCCCACGCCCGCCACCAGCACATCCACGGCGCCGTCGGTGTCGTTCCAGATTTCCGGACCGGTGGTTTTTTCGTGGATGGCCGGGTTGGCCGGGTTTTCGAACTGGGCCGGCATAAAGTACTGGGCCGGGTCGCTGGCGACGATCTCGCCGGCCTTCTCGATCGCGCCTTTCATGCCTTTGGCCGGCTCGGTCAGTACCAGCTCGGCGCCGAGGGCCTTGAGCACCTTGCGCCGTTCCAGGCTCATGGAGGCCGGCATGGTCAGCAGCAACTTGTAGCCACGGGCGGCGGCGACGAACGCCAAGCCGATGCCGGTGTTGCCGGAGGTGGGTTCGACGATGGTCATGCCCGGCTTGAGTTTGCCGCTGCTTTCGGCGTCCCAGATCATGTTTGCACCGATGCGGCACTTCACCGAGTAACCGGGGTTGCGCCCTTCGATCTTGGCCAGAATGGTCACGCCGCGCGGAGCGATGCGGTTGATCTGAACCAAGGGCGTATTACCGATGGAGTGCGCGTTATCTGCAAAAATGCGGCTCATGGCGGGTCCTATTGGGCGATGTGCGAAAGGCTTCAAGGGTATGCCGGGTCGTACTAGGCGTCCAGTCGGAGGAACGTTGAGGCCGGCGCGACAGTCCATCTGCTTACGAGCTAGGAGAACTGCCCCATGAAACGTCGCTACAGTTGGCCGCTATGGACCGTCGCCGGGTTGGTGGTGGTGCTGATCGCCCTGAACATCGCCCTGCCCTACCTGGTGCGCAATTACCTGAATGACAAGCTGGCCAATATGGGCGACTACCGCGGCGAAATCGCCGACGTGGACCTGGCCCTGTGGCGCGGCGCCTACCGCATCAACGGCTTGCAGATCGTTAAGGTGGACGGCAAGGTGCCGGTGCCGTTCGTCAAGGCGCCACTGATCGAGTTCGCGGTGAGCTGGCATTCGCTGTGGTACGACCATGCGGTCGTCGCCGAAGGCCACTTTGTGCGGCCGGAAATCAATTTTGTCGACGGCGGCGCCAACAAGCAGGCGTCCCAGACCGGTAAGGGCACCGACTGGCGCGAGCAACTGGGCAAGTTGCTGCCGATCACCCTCAACGAGGTGCGCATCGAAGACGGCAAGATCGCGTTCCATAACTTCAATTCCAAACCGGCGGTGAACATCAACGCCACCGGCGTCAATGCCAGCTTCTATAACCTGACCAATGTGGTCGACACCGAAGGCAGGCGCGATGCGCGCTTCGACGGTAAAGCACTGCTGCTGGGCCAGGCCCCGCTTGAAGCCAGTGCCACCTTCGACCCCTTGAGCAATTTCGAAGACTTTGAATTCCGCTTCCGCGCCCGCGACTTGCAGCTCAAGCGCATGAACGACTTTGCCTCGGCCTACGGCAAGTTCGATTTCAAGGCCGGCACTGGCGACCTGGTCATTGAGGCCCAGGCTGAAAAGGGCCAACTGACCGGCTACATCAAGCCGTTGCTGCGGGATGTGGAAGTGTTCGACTGGCAGCAGGACGTGGAAAACAAAGACAAGAACATCTTCCGCTCAATCTGGGAGGCCGTGGTGGGCGCCAGCGAGACCGTGCTGAAGAACCAGCGCAAAAACCAGTTCGCCACCCGCGTGGAACTGAGCGGCAGCGTGCATCAGCAGGATGTCAGCGCGTTCTGGGCCGTGGTGGCGATTTTGCGCAACGGCTTTATCCAGGCGTTCAACGCGCGCTATGAACAACCCAAGCCGAGCGCCGACTGAGCGCGCAGAGTGATCGGCCATTCAGAGACTGAATAACCCGTCTGCGTTCACAGTCGCCGGGGCCGCGCGGTATAGTCCGGGCATTGATGAATTCGAGGAAACACCGATGAAGTTCGAAGGCACCCAGGCCTACGTTGCCACCGATGACCTGAAACTGGCCGTCAACGCTGCCATCACCCTGGAGCGTCCGCTGCTGGTCAAGGGCGAGCCGGGCACCGGCAAGACCATGCTCGCCGAGCAACTGGCCGAATCCTTCGGCGCCAAGCTGATTACCTGGCACATCAAGTCCACCACCAAGGCCCACCAAGGCTTGTACGAGTACGACGCGGTCAGCCGCCTGCGCGACTCGCAGTTGGGCGTGGACAAGGTGCACGACGTGCGTAACTACCTGAAGAAAGGCAAGCTCTGGGAGGCGTTCGAGTCCGAGGAGCGCGTGATTCTGCTGATCGATGAAATCGACAAGGCCGACATCGAGTTCCCCAACGACCTGCTGCAAGAACTCGACAAGATGGAGTTCTACGTCTACGAAATCGACGAGACCATCAAGGCCAAAAAACGCCCGATCATCATCATTACCTCCAACAACGAAAAAGAACTGCCGGACGCGTTCCTGCGCCGCTGCTTCTTCCATTACATCGCCTTTCCGGATCGCACCACCCTGCAAAAGATCGTCGATGTGCACTACCCCGACATCAAGAAAGACCTGGTCAGCGAAGCGCTGGACGTGTTCTTCGACGTGCGCAAAGTCCCCGGCCTGAAGAAAAAACCCTCCACTTCCGAACTGGTGGACTGGCTCAAGCTGCTGATGGCCGACAACATCGGCGAGGCGGTGCTGCGCGAGCGTGATCCGACCAAGGCCATTCCGCCATTGGCCGGCGCCCTGGTGAAGAACGAGCAGGACGTGCAGTTGCTGGAGCGTCTGGCGTTCATGAGCCGTCGCGGTAATCGCTGATGTTGCTCAACCTGTTCAATGAAATGCGCGCAGCCAAGGTGCCGGTGTCGGTGCGCGAATTGCTCGACCTGATCAACGCGCTCAAACAACGCGTGACCTTCGCCGACATGGACGAGTTTTACTACTTGGCCCGGGCGATCCTGGTTAAGGACGAGCGGCATTTCGACAAGTTCGACCGGGCCTTCGGCGCGTATTTCAACGGCCTGGAAAAACTCGATGATCACCTACAGGCGCTGATCCCCGAAGACTGGCTGCGCAAGGAATTCGAGCGTTCGCTCAGCGATGAAGAGCGTGCGCAGATCCAGTCCCTGGGCGGCCTCGACAAGCTGATCGAGGAATTCAAGAAGCGCCTGGAAGAACAGAAAGAACGCCACGCGGGCGGCAACAAGTGGATCGGCACCGGCGGCACCAGCCCGTTTGGTTCCGGCGGCTATAACCCGGAAGGCATCCGCGTCGGCGACGCCGGCAAGCGCCAGGGCAAGGCCGTCAAAGTCTGGGACCAGCGCGAATACAAAAACCTCGACGACCAGGTGGAACTGGGCACGCGCAACATCAAAGTGGCCCTGCGCCGCCTGCGCAAATTCGCGCGCCAAGGGGCGGCGGAAGAGTTGGATATCGACGGCACCATCGACCACACCGCCCGCGATGCCGGCTTGCTGAACATTCAGATGCGCCCGGAACGGCGCAACACCATCAAGCTGCTATTGCTGTTCGATATCGGCGGCTCGATGGATGCCCATGTGAAGATCTGCGAAGAACTGTTCTCCGCGTGCAAGACCGAGTTCAAGCACCTGGAGTACTTCTACTTCCATAACTTCGTGTACGAATCGGTGTGGAAAAACAACCAGCGCCGCACCTCGGAACGCACCTCCACCCAGGACTTACTGCACAAGTACGGTGCCGACTACAAAGTGATTTTTATCGGCGACGCTTCGATGGCGCCGTACGAAATCACCCAGGCCGGCGGCAGCGTCGAGCACTGGAACGAAGAGCCCGGGTATGTGTGGATGCAGCGCTTCATGGCCAAGTACAAGAAGCTGATCTGGATAAACCCATACCCCAAGGACACTTGGGGGTTTACGGCGTCCACAGGGATTGTGCGGGAGTTGGTGGAAGACCAGATGTACCCCCTGACGCTGCGCGGGCTGGAAGAAGGCATGCGCTACCTGTCCAAATAACACCAGATCCAATGTGAAGGCTTGCCCCCTGGAGCAATCTGTCTGCCCCTCTGTCACTGACGCGCCGTCATCGGGGGCAAGCCCCCTCCCACAGTTTGGAAGCGGCGCAATTGCTTTCTCCAAGTAATACTGACATCCAATGTGGGTGGGGCTTGCCCCCTTTAGCAGTCTGCCTGCCC
>NZ_VFEU01000015.1 GCF_007858255.1 Pseudomonas rhodesiae
TTCGGGAAGTAAGGTGCTTTGACCTCGATGTTCACCCTGGATAAACCGTTTCATGGGCGTCCCTTGCGATGAGATTCTCGGAAATCATAGCAAGGGTTTACCGGGATGTTTTTACACACTCTGGGCCAAAAGCTGCCCTTTCGAAAATCTCCTAGCGCGGTTACAAACCAGATACCAGCACAAGTGGAAATTACAATGTCCGTCGATACACGCGAAATCCGCATCCAGTCGCCGCGCCTTAGTATTGAGCCATTCTGCGCGCAGGACGCTGTTGAATCTTTCGCTTGTATAACTGCTTCGTTGACTCGCTACATGTCGTGGGAACCACCTGCTTCTCTTGAGGAGTACGCACAAGTCTGGCGTCAGTGGCTGCTCTCTATCGCTGATGGCAGCGACTTTGTATTCGTAATTAGACAACTTGAAAATGCCCGTTTTACCGGACTGGTTGGGCTGCACGATACCCACGCCGAAACACCGGAACTGGGTATCTGGATTCGTGAAGATGAGCACGGGCTAGGCTTTGGAACCGAGGCTGTCCAAGCTGTTGTTCAGTGGGCCAGCCAGCGAGTGGTAGCGAAAAGTTTTATCTACCCCGTTGCGACTAACAACCATGCGAGTCGACGTATTGCTGAGGTTCTGGGTGGAACCATCCTCGAGATGCGCACGTCAGCCAAGTACGACTCGGTTGTTTACCAAATACCAACGGTTTAACCATCTTTATGAACCCGTCGACTGACCGCTTCTGGCCGAGACTGTGTAAAAACGCATCTATCGTGCTTATATCTGCAACGTTAAATCTGCCATATTGAATCAGTCACAAGGGCGGTAGTGGCTGGGTTTATCCCAATTATCTTGCGCGGAAAGCAATGGAGGCTCTTCAACGTGCTCCCATTCCAGATACCACTCGTACGTTTCGTTGTCAGCCTTGAATTCATGTTTAACAGTCCAGCCAAGTTCCACGAGCTTTTGAGCCCGGTGAGGGGCGTGTGTCTTAGTCATTCTCGGGGCTTTCATAATTGTCATCGCGTGTATGATCGCTGGGGATTTTAACGCAGGAGTTGCCGATGAAGCGCTTCATTCAAGGCGAATATCGCGGTCAAAGCACCTGCTCCCCGAGAGCCTCGACGATTACGTCAGCGATACCAATCCGGTGCGTGTAGTCGACGTTTTCGTCGACGAACTCAACCTAGTCAATCTGGGTTTTGAAGGTGCCATTCCAGCCGATACTGGCCGGCCTGCTTACCACCCCGCGATCTTGCTAAAGATCTATATCTACGGCTATCTCAACCGCATCCAGTCGAGCCGACGTTTGGAGCGAGAAGCTCAACGGAACGTCGAGCTCATGTGGTTGACCGGGCGTTTGATGCCAGACTTCAAGACCATTGCCAACTTCCGAAAAGACAACAGCAAGGCCATCCGAGGCGTCTGTCGCCAGTTCGTTGTACTGTGCCAGCAGTTGGGACTGTTCGGAGAAAATCTGGTCGCCATCGACGGCAGCAAATTCAAGGCAGTCAACAATCGCGACCGCAATTTCACCAGCGCCAAACTGAAGCGGCGAATGGAAGAAATTGAATCGAGCATCAACCGTTACCTGACGGCGCTCGATACTGCCGATCGGCAAGAACCCACAGCTTCCAAGCCAAAAGCCGTGCGGCTGGAAGAGAAAATCGCCAAGCTGAAAACGCAAATGAAAGAGCTTCAAGCGATTGAAATCCAGCTCAACGAATCGCCGGATAAACAGGTTTCACTGACCGATCCAGACGCCCGCTCCATGATGACGCGCGGCATCGGTATCGTCGGTTACAACGTCCAGACAGCGGTCGATACGCAGCACCATTTGATCGTTGCACATGAGCTGACCAACGTCGGTTCCGATCGTGATCAACTTAGCTCGATGGCCAAGCAGGCCCGCGACGCGATGGCGCTAGAAACGCTGTCGGTAGTGGCTGACCGAGGTTACTTTAAAAGCGAAGAAATCCTCGCTTGTCATGATGCAGACATCACCGCTTTTGTGCCCAAGCCGATGACCTCTGGAGCCAAGGCTGACGGGCGCTTCAATAACGATGCCTTCATCTATGACACGGCCAAGAACGAATATATTTGTCCGGCTAGAGAAGCGCTCATTTGGCGCTATACCAACGTTGAAAAAGGCCTGAAGCTGCACCGTTACTGGAGTTCGAAATGCCAGGGCTGCGCCTTGAAATCGCAGTGCACACCGAGCACGGAACGACGAGTTCGGCGCTGGGAACATGAAGCGGTACTGGAAGAAATGCAGAACCGGTTGCGCAACGCGCCGGAGATGATGCGAGTCCGAAAACGAACTGTTGAGCATCCCTTCGGGACGCTCAAACAATGGATGGGGGCGACGCACTTCCTGACCCGAAAGCTCGCAGGGGTGAGCGCCGAGATGAGCTTGAATGTGCTCGCCTACAACTTGAAACGGGTCATGAAAGTCATCGGTGCCAACGGTTTGATGAAGGCGATGTCGAGCTAAAAAAACGCCGGTTTTGGCCCATCCAAGAGGCTGTAAAACAGCGTTGGCGTACTCCAGGTCGTTACCGATGCAAGCCGTGACGCTGACCATGCGATCGCTCAGCCAACGAACGTCGATACTCCAAAAAATGATGCCCATGAGCGTTTTTACACACTCTGGGCCGAAAGCGGCCGTAGTCTGGCTCCGATGAGGGATTGGGCGTAGTCACTCGTCTGCGACTGAACAGCCTGGCTAATCACTCAAATGCACACTGCTTTGTAGCAATTTCTAAACATGCAGCAATTTCCACCCACCAAAGCCACTACCGGCACTATGCTTCTATTTTTCGAAAGGAGTCGATGCAATGTCAGACGAATATTCGTTATCGAATGTGCTGGAAAGGATGTACCAGAATCAGCTCGGTCTGGAGGCAGCCTTGATGGAGCTTACGCTACATGCTGAACAGCAAGGTTTTGCCGACGTTGGAGACAATGTTCGGGGTGCCTTGTGGGCGATAGGCGAGAACGCCGGCCATATCAAGCAAGGCTTGGCAAAGCTCAGAAAAAACAATGACAGCTAAAAACTGTCGCCGGTAGAGTTTGAAAAGCGATACGCAATGAGCTTGCAAGCTATCTAAAGATTCCGGGGCGATTCAGTAATCAGTGGCGTCAAGAGAGCATTCGTTGCTCTCGCCCAGGTTGACGGTGAGCCTCTGATCGATGCGCTTTGGGCTCGTATGATTTGCCTTGAGGAAGCGCTGTTTCTCATTTTGGAATGTGTGGACCTCGCCGTTGTGTCGGAAAAAATCCGAGCGAGACCTGAGGTCGACGCTGCGTTGAGCATAATTTTTGGGCGGGCTTCGCCAAATGACTACGCATGCGTCAGAACAGCGCTCGCAAGCTATATGGAAAATCTCCGTTCCTCCACAGCTGGAAAGTACATTTCCCCGATATGACGATCGAGCGTAAGTTTCGGGAGACTTGGTTCTCAATTTTTTGAGCCAAGTATTCCTTCTACGGCTAGCCCATCAGAATTGGATGAGCGGAGCAGGAAGCTACCTGAACCAGTGATACGCTCACCGCTTAGCAATAGGAGTAGCGAATGGCTCGGTACCGTCAAAATCACGATCAGCACTCAGAGCAGGTAGTCTGCGCTAGGTCTTCGGTTGATCACAAGCGATACAAGTTGGTTGATCTGATGAAGCAATGTGATTTCGATTTACCTGAATCACCTGAAATCGTGCTTTGGCGTGACGCGCCCGCTGTCGGAGCGGAGGTCGTGCCGGAACTGGGTCGACGGTGATTGAGCCCTCTGACTGGCATGGCATCTAGCCTCTCGGGAAACAATGACCAGTTGTCCCCGGGAGGTTGCGCTGGTCATTTCGTCATTACTCAAGTCAGAGGAAGCTTCTCGCGATCGAGGCCACCTGCCTTTTTCCACGCTTCAAAGCGATGGGTTGCTGCACCGAAGCTGATCTCCATTGCCGCACCAACGGCATACCGACTCTTTCCGGCATCAAAAAGCCGGTAGCACACCTCAATGCCACGATCGGTCAGCTTGCCGCTCTCGAACTTATTGGCGGTATTGCGAGGATCAAGCTCAGGGATATCGGAAGCATCGGGGACAGGCGCCAAGAGCGTTTTCAGGTTGGCAAATCCAGTCATCACGCGCTCTAAACCTGCGGTGATGTTATCGATGGCATCGCCAACTGCTTTTGGATCGTAATGGGTGGTGTTCATCTAGCTGTACTCTCTTTGTGTAGGTAGGTTACCTAAGGAGGAGCATTTATAGCCGGCCTCTGCACGAGCCGCAAGAATATTCTGTAGGCTACCTACAGAAAGAGAAATGGGAGATTGGAGTGACGGCAGCCACGAGTATCTTGAGGTTGACCCAGTCATAGCGCACAACTGATTGACAGAACAGCCTAG
This sequence comes from Pseudomonas rhodesiae, assembly GCF_007858255.1. GTDB lineage: Bacteria > Pseudomonadota > Gammaproteobacteria > Pseudomonadales > Pseudomonadaceae > Aquipseudomonas > Aquipseudomonas rhodesiae. Next base: position 4,402 of record NZ_VFEU01000015.1, read on the forward strand.
CAGGCGCCAAGCGCCTCTCGCGACATCACCTCTCGCGGCCTGTTCCACGTGCAACCAGCTATTGTGTGAGACATGTAGGCTTTTATCATTTATTAAGTGAATTCCGGCCAGTGGACTCACCAAATAAATGATTCTCTACCAGCGTTTGCTGGAGGTCTTGAAGCAATTATTGTGTGAACCTACAGTTCGATTAACGCGCCATAAACAAGAAAGGCCAACGCTCTGCGTTGGCCTTTTTTATTATTTGGATGACCGCATTTTTGCAAATGCTCCACGTGGAACATCGGTCTACTCAACCCGCCGAGCTGGTAGGAACACTTTCCAAGCGATAGCCATATCCATAAATGGTTAACAGCTGCCATCCCCTATCGGCAGTCAGTCCCAGCTTATTACGCAGTCGATAGATATGGGTATCTAACGGCCGAGACGAGACCATTTCTTCGTGCGTCCAGAATCGCTCATAGAGGTATTCACGAGACAGCGGACGCGCCAGATTGGCGAACAGGCAGCTGGCCAATCGGTACTCGCGCTCGGTGAGGTTGATCGGTTTTCCTGCGCGAGTGACTGTCAGTTCAGCATCGTCAAAAGTCAGGTCGTTGAAACTTTGCACTTCATGGGTCGTGGATTTTTGCAGGCCATGGCGGCGAAGAACCGCGCTGACACGCGCCTTCAATTCATTCGGGCGAAAAGGTTTGCTGACATAGTCATCGGCACCGCTGTTCAACGCCGTGACAATATCGCTTTCAGCGTCACGGCTGGTCAGCATGATGACCGCAGGGGGCGCATCCATGTGTTCGCGTGTCCAGCGCAGCAGTGCGATACCCGTGATGTCTGGCAATTGCCAGTCGAGTATCAGCAGATCAAAGGTTTCTCGACGTAACTGGCGTAGCAGGTCTTCACCCCGCTCGAAACAATGCAGGGTCCAAGGCTGTTCAGTGGTACCAGGAATTTGTCGCAGTGTCTGTTCCACCCGGCGCAATTCCGCGGGTTCGTCATCCAGTATTGCGACACGCATGGGTGGGTCCTTTCATTGAAGAGTACGGCAGCCGTCAGCCTGTTCAAGGCACGTACTGCGCAGATGCCGGCCGTTGAATCTGAAGAATTGTGCTCAGAAACGGCGTTCCCTGGATCTCTCGGTAGGCTGAAGTCCATGAGCGGTTAACCCATTGGAAATTCTCGCTACCTAGGAAGGGAAGATACCGACTCCCGATAGTAAGGAAAAGGCTCAGCCGACGCATGTGCTGTCGTAGACTCCTGTCCTCAGGAACGAGTTACCGCCCCATAATCCCATCGTGCTCAATTCGCCACGGCCAATGCCTTCATGAACATCAAGCAGCAAACATCGTCCCGCGGGTCGAAAATGAGCTTCACTGGGTTCAAGGCGTGTGTGCCTATCCAGCCACTGCTTAGATACGGTGACCTATGATGCTTTGGGGCAAGGCCGAAAAACGCCAACCCACCCACGCCCAGCGCTTGTTTCACGGCTTGGTGCGCGAATGGGTGTGGATCGGCTTGCTGCTGCTGCCTATGACGGCCTACCTGTCGGTGAGTTCGGGGTTGGCGCTGAACAACTCCTTCTATGACACTTTTCGCCGCCTCACTCCTCTACCGGTGGATCCGCGCGTGTTGCTGGTGACCATCGACGAACCGAGCCTCAAGAAACTAGGACCGTGGCCATGGCCACGCAGCTTGCACGCCGATTTGATTGACCGCCTCAATGCCGCACAACCGGCAGGGATCCTTTTCGATGTCATCTTCAGCGAACCCGAGGAACCTGCGAGCGACAAGCGCCTGTCTGACGCCGTATGTAACGCCGGCAATGTAGTGCTGCCGTTGGTTCGCGAAGGCTCTTCTCGCTATAGCCAGGCCGACGCGCAAATGTTGCCCCTGCTCAAATGTGCCAAAGGGCTGGGTCATATCAACGTAGAAGCCGACAACGACGGTGTGGTGCGACGCCTGTACCTGCGTGAGGGACCTGTCGGTGCCACGGTCCCGCAGTTGGCCTGGTTGGCTTATGAAATGAGCGATGAAACGAAGCCGATGCCAGGCAACCCGCAGGCGTCGATATTGAAACATTGGCAGCGCGAACATGGGGTTCGCGTCCCTGTTATTGCGCCTGGTGCCCGATTTCCCAGTGTGTCCTATGTCAGCGTATTGCATGGCGAAGTACCACCTGAAATGCTGCATGGTCGCTTGATTCTAGTGGGGGGGATGGACTCAGGCTTGGGCGATTATTTTTTCAGCCCGCTCTCTTCCACTGTCGGCGCCACGGCCGGGTTGGACATCCAGGCCAACGTTCTCAATGCCTTGCTCCAGGGACGCAGCGTCGTGGATCTGCCTGGATGGCTGGCGGCACTGATAGCGACGAGTCTTGTGGCGGTGCTGCTGGGCCTGCTGCTTCATCGTCCCCGCTATGCCTTGTGGATGACCGTGGGCTGCATGCTTGCGGCGTTGCTTATCGCTTTGGGGTTACTGCGGTTGGGCCACTGGTGGTCCCCCGCCGCGTGTTGGATCGGTTTGCTGCTCAGCTACCTGATCTGGAATTGGCGTCGCCTGAGTGTGATCCTGGCGTATTTCGGTTGGGAACTGGCGCGTCTGGATAACGAGCCCAAGGTGCTTCCCGAGCGTCGCCGCGCGCCCGCGAGCCGCGGTGATGTGTTGCAAGCGCGTATTTTTGCCTTGGAACAGGCCGTCAGCCGCACGCGGGATACCCGCCGTTTTATGGCTGATGGGTTGGAATGCCTGCCGGTGGCCACGCTGATTACCGACCCCCGCGGCAATATTCTGTTGGCTAACCGCATTGCCCGTGAGGTGTTCGGTAATGACCTGGTCGCCGAAAACCTGCTGGAGCAACTTGCCGATCTGGGCTATCCACCGCTGCACAATGGCGTGCGCCCCGCCCTGTCGGCGTTGGAATTGGTGGAGTTTCGCGATATCCATCAACGCAGTCTGCGCATGGAGCTTGCCCCTTTGCTCCCGGCTGAAGGGGACATCGCCCTCGGCTGGCTGCTGAGCCTCACCGACCTGAGCAAAGAGCGCGAGGCCCAGCAGCATCGAGAAACCATGCTGCGCTTCCTGTCCCATGACCTGCGCGCGCCCCACTCGGCCATCCTCGCGTTACTGGATGTGCACAGCGGTGAGTCGCCGGTGTTTGCCCAGGTCGAACAACAAGTTCGACGTGCGCTGAGCCTTACGGAGTCATTTGTGCAGTTGGCGAAAGCCGAGGCTGACGGTTACCAATTCCAGCCGACCTTATTCGCCATGTTGGTGATGGATGCCTTCGACCAAGTGGCAGTAATCGCCCAGCTCAAAGGCATACATCTGGTTCATGACCTGGATGAGACTGACGAAGGCATGGTGTCAGCCGACCAATCGCTGCTGACGCGTGCGTTGTTTAACGTGCTGGAGAATGCCGTCAAATACTCACCTTCCGGGACTACCGTCAGGTTGAGTCACGCCAGTGAGCAGGGCTGGTTGGAATGCCGGATCAGCGACCAGGGCCCAGGTATAGCACCAGAGGATTTGCCGGAGCTGTTCAGTCAGTACCGGCGCTTTGATTCTGCACAGGGCAGCGAAGGGCTTGGGTTGGGGCTAACAATGGTTAAAGCCGTTGTTGAGCGCCATAGAGGCCGGATCGACTGCGAAAGTACACTGGGCAAAGGCACCGCTTTCAGCCTACGTTTGCCTCTTTTAGATGAATAAGTACGGCTTTTTCACAAGGCACAAAAAAACCGGTCATCAGGACCGGTTTTTTTATAGCTGGAAAAACTTATGCACGGTTTTGGTGATTTTATTCTTTTTTTGAATATTCAATAAAATCAGCTAGTTATGTTTAAAAAAGAGCCATTTGCCAACAATCCGTGCACAGGTTATCCACAGAACTTCAAACGACGGGCGTGTCCACCACCACGGGCTCCGGAGGCAGCGAACCCATGGCACGTTGCTGCGCTTCATTCCACGCCTGAGCACGGTCGTTCAGCGCTGCAATAGCCCTTGGGCCCTCTCCTTCGGCGTACATCGGTTCGCCAATCACCACGGTGATCGTGCCTTCGCGTTTGGCCCAGCCAGTTTTTGGCCAGAATTTGCCGGCGTTATGGGCAATCGGCAATACCGGCAGATTAGCGTTGACCGCCAAAGCAGTCCCGCCACGGGAGAACTTGCCCACAGTGCCGTAGGGTACTCGTGTGCCTTCGGGGAAGATCAGTACCCACACACCATCTTTGAGTAGCTCATCGCCCTTCTTGGCAACGTGCTTGAGCGCGGCCTTGGGGTTGTCTCGATCAATCGCGATCGGCCGCAACATCGCCATGGCCCAACCGAAGAACGGGACATACAGCAGTTCGCGCTTGAGCACCTGGCTCAAGGGCGAAAAGTATGCCGAGAGAAAGAACGTTTCCCAGGTGCTCTGATGGTTCGACAGAATCACGCAAGGCTGCTGCGGGACGTTTTCCGCGCCCTTGACCTCGAAACGGATATTCAGGAATACCTTGGCCAACCACAAAGCGCAGCGGCACCAGTAGACGTTGATAAAGCGATAGCGCGCCTTGAACGGCAGGAACGGCGCAATAAAAAAGCTCAGGGTGCACCAGAGAAACGAACTGGTGCCCAGCAGCAGGTAAAAGAAAAAGGTTCTGATGGCCTGCAAGATCGACATGGCGGCATTTACCGTTGCGGGACACGGCCCGCCTGTTGAACAGCGCACTCCCGAACAATCCTTGGTCAGGAAGTCGAGGGCGGCTAGTTGTTGATAAGTTCTGCGGCAACTGCCGCCAGATCGTCAAAAATCAAAGTGCCTACCGGCAGGTTTTTCGCCTGGGTCTTTTCGCCTTTCCCGGTCTTTACCAAAACTGGCTGAGAGTCGACGGCCTTGGCCGCCTCCAGGTCACCGAGGCTGTCCCCGACGAACCATATCCCAGCCAATGGCACGTTGTAATGTTTTGCAATGGTTTTCAACATGCCCGGCTTGGGTTTGCGGCAATCGCAGCCTTCGTCCGGTCCATGGGGGCAGTACACCACCAACCCCACCTCACCGCCCTGCTCGGCCACCAACGTGCGCAAGCGCGCGTGCATGGCGTCCAGGGTGGCGAGGTCATAGTAGCCACGGGCAATGCCGGACTGGTTGGTGGCGACGGCCACCGTCCAGCCGGCTTTGCTCAACTGCGCAATGGCCTCGATCGAGCCGGGCAGTGGAATCCACTCCTCCACCGACTTGATGTAAGCGTCGGAGTCGTAATTGATCACCCCGTCCCGATCGAGAATCAGCAGTTTCAGCATGGTCAGCTCAGGGTCGAAATATCGGCGATATTGACGAACAAGCCGCGCAGACGCGCGAGCATGGCGTAGCGGTTTTTCCGTACACCGGCATCTTCGGCATTGATCATCACCGCTTCGAAGAACGCATCCACCGGCTCACGCAAGGTAGCCAGGCGCGCCAGTGCTTCGGCGTAATTGCGTTCTGCAATCAGCGGTTTCACCGCATTCTCGGCCTTGGCGATGGCCGAGTTCAGCGAGAACTCCTTGGCATCGGCAAACAGGCCAGGGTCGACGTCGGCATTGCCCAGGCCTTCGGCCTTGCTCAGCAGGTTCGACACACGCTTGTTCACGGCCGCCAGCGCATCGGCTTCCGGCAACTTACGGAACGCCTGCACGGCTTGTACGCGCTGGTCGAAGTCCAGTGCCGAACCCGGTTGCAGAGCGCGAACCGACAGGTATACCGACACGTCCACGCCCTCGTCTTCATAACGCGCACGCAGACGGTCGAACACGAATTCCAGCACTTGCTCAGCCAGGCCGGCCTGCTTGACCTTGCCGCCGAACTGGCCGACCGCGAACACCACGGCCTGGGTCAGGTCGAGGTCGAGCTTTTTGTCGATCAGAATGCGCAGCACGCCCAAGGCCGCACGGCGCAGGGCATAGGGGTCTTTGCTACCGGTCGGCAGCATGCCGATACCGAAGATGCCGACCAGGGTGTCCAGCTTATCGGCGATGGCCACGGCCGCGCCGGTCAGGGTGGACGGCAACTCGGCGCCGGCACCGCGCGGCATGTACTGCTCGTTCAGCGCCAGAGCCACGTCGTTCGGCTCGCCGTCGTTGAGGGCATAGTAGTAACCGGCGACGCCTTGCATCTCGGGGAACTCACCGACCATCTCGGTGGCCAGGTCGCACTTGGACAGCAAGCCCGCACGCGCGGCCCAGGCGGCATCACCGCCAATGCGCGGTGCAATGTAAGCGGCCAGCTTCGAAACCCGTACGGCCTTGTCATAGACACTGCCGAGTTTTTCCTGGAACACCACGTTCTGCAGGCGCAGGTTGAAGTCTTCCAGCTTCTGCTTCTTGTCTTGCTTGAAGAAGAACTCGGCGTCGGTCAGGCGCGGGCGAACGACTTTCTCGTTACCGGCGATGATCTGCTGCGGGTCCTTGCTCTCGATGTTGGCCACGGTGATAAAGCGCGGCAGCAACTTGCCGTCCATGTCCAGCAGGCAGAAATACTTCTGGTTGTCCTGCATGGTGGTGATCAGGGCTTCCTGCGGCACGTCGAGGAAGCGCTCTTCGAACGAGCACACCAACGGCACCGGCCATTCAACCAGCGCGGTCACTTCGTCGAGCAGGTTCGGCGGCACGATGGCGGTGCCTTCCTGCAGGCGGGCCAGCTCTTCGGTGCGCTTGCTGATCAGTTCACGACGTTCATTGGCATCGGCCAATACGTAAGCGCCGCGCAGGTCATTGAGGTAATTGGCCGGCGAGGTGATGCGCACGCTTTGCGGATGATGGAAACGGTGACCGCGGGAGTCGCGGCCGGCTTTCTGGGCGAGGATGGTGCAGTCGATGACCTGATCACCGAGCAGCATCACCAGCCACTGGGTCGGACGCACGAACTCTTCCTTGCGCGCGCCCCAGCGCATGCGCTTGGGAATCGGCAGGTCGTTCAGAGAGTCTTCGACAATGGTCGGCAACAGGCTGGCAGTCGGCTTGCCGGTAATCACCTGGCTAAAGCGCAGTTTCGGACCGCTTTGATCGATGTCGCTCAGCTCGACGCCACATTTTTTGGCAAAGCCAAGGGCGGCCTGGGTCGGGTTACCTTCGGCGTCGAACGCGGCCTGGCGCGGCGGGCCGTCGAGGTTGATGCTGCGGTCCGGCTGTTGGGTTTCCAGCGCGGTCAGCAACACGGCCAGGCGGCGCGGCGCGGCGTAGACCTTTTTGGCTTCAAACTTCAGGCCGGCGGTCTGCAGGCCTTTTTCGATCCCGGCCAGGAAGGCGTCGGCCAGGGTATTGAGTGCCTTGGGTGGCAGCTCTTCGGTGCCCAGTTCAACCAGGAAATCTTGAGCACTCATTGTGCAGCCTCCAGCTTAGCCAACACTTCATCACGCAGGTCCGGGGTTGCCATCGGGAAGCCCAGCTTGGCGCGTGCCAGCAGGTAGGCTTGGGCGACGGAACGCGCCAGGGTGCGTACACGCAGGATGTATTGCTGACGCGCGGTCACCGAGATGGCGCGGCGGGCGTCCAGCAGGTTGAAGGTATGGGAAGCCTTCAACACCATTTCATAGCTCGGCAACGGCAGCGGCTGATCCAACTCGATCAGGCGCTTGGCTTCGCTTTCATAGAAATCGAACAGTTCGAACAGCTTGTCGACATTGGCGTGTTCGAAGTTATAGGTCGACTGCTCCACTTCGTTCTGGTGGAACACGTCGCCATAGGTGACTTTGCCGAACGGGCCGTCAGCCCATACCAGGTCGTAGACCGAATCCACACCTTGCAGGTACATCGCCAGGCGTTCCAGGCCGTAGGTGATTTCGCCGGTCACTGGGTAGCACTCGATGCCGCCGGCCTGCTGGAAGTACGTGAATTGCGTCACTTCCATACCGTTGAGCCAGACTTCCCAGCCCAGACCCCAGGCGCCCAGGGTCGGCGATTCCCAGTTGTCTTCGACGAAACGGATGTCGTGTACCAGAGGGTCCAGGCCCACATGCTTGAGCGAGCCCAGGTACAGTTCCTGGAAATTGTCCGGGTTGGGCTTCAATACCACCTGGAACTGGTAGTAGTGCTGCAGACGGTTCGGGTTTTCGCCGTAGCGGCCGTCAGTCGGGCGGCGACTGGGCTGCACATAAGCGGCGTTCCAGGTTTCCGGGCCGATGGCCCGCAGGAATGTTGCGGTGTGGAAAGTGCCGGCGCCTACTTCCATATCGTAGGGCTGAAGTACCACACAACCTTGCTCGGCCCAGTATTGCTGGAGGGCGAGGATCAAGTCTTGGAAGGTACGCACGGCTGGCGTAGGCTGGCTCACGAAATTCACCTGTTACTTGGGCTGCGATTTAAAGAGCGGGAGTATACCCGATTCGGCCGCGCCACCATCCCCTGGAGCCTTATGCCACGCTGCTTTTGGTGTTCTGAAGATCCGCTGTACATGGCTTATCACGATCAAGAGTGGGGAACGCCGCTGCGCGATGCGCAGGGTTTGTTCGAGTTGTTATTGCTCGAAGGGTTCCAGGCGGGCCTGTTCTGGATCACCGTTTTACGCAAACGCGAGCATTATCGAAAGGTGTTGTTCGGCTTCGATGCCCAGCGCCTGGCGCGCTTGAGCGATGATGAAATCGAAGCGTTGATGCAGGACCCAGGCATCGTGCGCAATCGCTTGAAGCTCAACGCCACGCGCCGCAATGCGGCTGCCTGGCTGGCACTGGCAGACCCGGTGGGCTTGCTATGGTCTTTCGTCGGTGGCGTGCCCAAGATCAATCACTTCAAGGATCGCAGTGAAGTTCCGGCGATCACGCCAGAGGCCGAGGCGATGAGCAAAGCCTTGAAAAAAGCCGGTTTCACCTTTGTCGGTCCGACCATTTGCTACGCCTTTATGCAGGCCTCGGGCATGGTCATGGATCACACTCAGGATTGCGACCGTTACGCGCAGTTGGTCAACGCCGGTTAGAATGCGCGCTTTGCGCACCGCACACGATCAGGAGTGACCTGTGGAAAAGTTTAAAGGCGCCTTGCTGGTAGGCGCTCTCCGGTTGTTCGCCCTACTGCCCTGGCGCGCTGTCCAGGCCGTCGGTACCGCGATTGGCTGGGTCATGTGGAAAACCCCCAACCGCTCTCGCGACACGGTGCGGATCAACCTCTCCAAATGCTTTCCGGACATGGACCCCGCCGAGCGCGAGCGGCTGGTAGGCCGCAGCCTGATGGACATCGGCAAGTCCCTGACCGAAAGCGCCTGCGCCTGGATCTGGCCGGCCCAGCGCTCCATCGACCTGGTGCGTGAAGTCGAAGGACTGGAAGTCCTGCACGAGGCTCTGGCGTCGGGTAAAGGCGTGGTGGGCATCACCAGTCATCTGGGCAACTGGGAAGTGTTGAACCACTTCTATTGCAGCCAGTGCAAACCGATCATTTTCTACCGCCCGCCCAAGCTCAAGGCGGTGGACGAATTGCTGCGCAAGCAGCGGGTGCAACTGGGCAACCGCGTAGCTGCGTCCACCAAGGAAGGCATCCTGAGTGTGATCAAGGAAGTGCGCAAAGGTGGCCAAGTGGGTATTCCCGCCGACCCGGAACCGGCGGAGTCCGCAGGAATCTTCGTGCCGTTCTTCGCCACCCAAGCCCTCACCAGCAAATTCGTGCCCAACATGCTCGCCGGCCACAAGGCCGTGGGCGTGTTCCTGCATGCCCTGCGCCTGCCGGACGGTTCGGGCTACAAAGTGATCCTGGAAGCGGCGCCGGAAGACATGTACAGCACCGACACCGCCACGTCCTGCGCGGCGATGAGCAAGGTGGTGGAACGTTACGTCGGCGCCTACCCGAGCCAGTACATGTGGAGCATGAAGCGCTTCAAGAAGCGTCCGCCGGGTGAAGCACGGTGGTACTGACCCACTGCTGACCGAAAAACAACGGCAAACCAAATGTGGGAGGGGGCAAGTCGAATCGTCGCACCGCCCCTCCTACATTTTCGATCTGCTCGGGTTTAGCGGTCGAGTTTCTTCAGGAACACCATCATCTCTTTCTCGGCCTGCTTGTCGCCGTGGGCCTGGGCCGCTTCGATGCCCTTCTCCCACGCCTGCCGCGCTGCGGCATTATCGCCCAAGCCCAACTGTGCCTTGCCTAACAACTTCCACGCCGCCGAATATTTCGGATCAAAGCCGACGCACCGCTGCAAATGCTCGGCTGCCTTGGCGTTGTCCTTCAAATCCAAATAACCCTTGCCCAGACCAAAGCGCAACAGCGAGTTATCCACACCCTTGGCGAGCATTTTCTCCAGGGATTCAAGCATGCCGGCGTACTCCTAAATCAGAAAAAGCTCAGCCCCACGTGGAACAGTTTCTCCACGTCACGGATATGTTTCTTATCCACAAGGAAAAGGATGACGTGGTCACCAGTGGCGATCACCGTGTCGTCGTGGGCAATGATCACCTCTTCATCGCGAATGATCGCGCCAATGGTGGTGCCCGGCGGCAGGCCGATGTCGCGAATGGCCTTGCCGATGACCTTGCTCGACTTCGAATCGCCGTGGGCAATCGCCTCAATCGCTTCCGCCGCGCCCCGACGCAGGGAGTGCACGCTGACGATATCGCCACGGCGCACATGGGCGAGCAAAGTGCCGATGGTCGCCAGTTGCGGGCTGATGGCGATGTCGATATCGCCACCCTGGATCAGGTCCACATAGGCCGGATTGTTGATGATGGTCATCACCTTTTTTGCCCCCAGGCGCTTGGCCAGCAAGGAGGACATGATGTTGGCCTCGTCATCGTTGGTCAGCGCCAGGAAAATATCGGCGTCGGCGATGTTCTCTTCCACCAGCAGGTCGCGGTCTGAAGCACTGCCTTGGAGTACGACCGTACTGTCCAAGGTGTCGGATAAATGCCGGCAGCGTGCAGGGCTCATCTCGATGATCTTGACTTGGTAGCGGCTTTCGATGGCCTCTGCCAAACGCTCACCGATTTGCCCGCCGCCGGCTATGACGATGCGCTTGTAGGTTTCGTCCAGTCGGCGCATTTCGCTCATGACTGCGCGAATATTCGCTTTGGCGGCGATGAAAAACACTTCGTCGTCGGCTTCGATCACCGTGTCGCCCTGGGGCAGGATCGGCCGATCACGACGGAAAATCGCCGCCACGCGGGTTTCGACGTTCGGCATATGTTCGCGCAATTGGCGCAACTGCTGGCCCACCAAAGGCCCGCCGTAATAGGCCTTCACCGCTACCAGCTGCGCTTTGCCTTCGGCGAAGTCGATCACCTGCAAGGCGCCGGGGATCTCGATCAGGCGCTTGATGTAGTGGGTAACCACCTGCTCCGGGCTGATCAAGACATCCACCGGGATCGCATCGTTATCAAACAGCCCGGCGCGGGTCAGGTAGGCCGCCTCACGCACCCGGGCGATCTTGGTCGGCGTGTGAAACAGTGTGTGAGCGACCTGGCAGGCGACCATGTTGGTTTCGTCGCTATTGGTCACGGCGACCAGCATGTCGGCGTCGTCGGCACCGGCCTGGCGCAGTACGGTAGGAAACGAGGCGCGGCCTTGTACGGTTCGGATATCCAGGCGGTCACCCAAATTCCGCAGACGCTCGGCGTCGGTGTCCACCACGGTGATGTCATTGGCTTCGCTGGCCAAATGTTCAGCCAACGTGCCACCGACCTGCCCTGCGCCTAGGATGATGATTTTCATCCGGTCACTCCCTCAAAGCCTTTAGCCGCGCGCGGCGGCGATCTTGATCAGTTTGGCGTAGTAGAAGCCATCGTGCCCGCCTTCCTGCGCAAGCAGTTGGCGGCCATGGGGCTGTTTGATACCGGCCGCAGTGGCGAGGTCCAGCTCCCGCGCGCCGCTGGTGCGCGCGAGAAAGGCTTCAATAACCTCGGTGTTCTCGGTGGGTAAAGTGGAGCAGGTGGCGTAGAGCAGAATGCCGCCGACTTCCAGGGTTGGCCACAGGGCATCGAGCAACTCGCCTTGCAGCGCGGCGAGGGCGGCGATGTCATCGGCTTGGCGGGTGAGTTTGATGTCCGGGTGGCGGCGGATCACTCCGGTGGCGGAGCATGGCGCATCGAGCAGAATGCGCTGGAAAGGTTTGCCGTCCCACCAAGTGGCAGTGTCGCGTCCGTCGGCGGCAATCAGTTCGGCGCTCAGGCCCAGGCGCGCGAGGTTTTCCCGTACACGCACCAGGCGCTTGGCTTCCAAGTCGACGGCGACTACCTGTGCCAGGTCTTTTTCCACTTCCAGAATGTGACACGTCTTACCGCCCGGCGCGCAGCAGGCATCCAGCACACGTTGGCCTGGCGCCAGATCGAGCAGGTCGGCGGCCAGCTGTGCGGCTTCGTCCTGCACGCTGATCCAACCCTCGGCAAACCCCGGCAGGCCGCGCACATCGGTGGCGGTTTCGAGCACGATGCCGTCGACGCTGTAGGCGCATGGCGTGGCGCTGAGGCCGGCATCGCTGAGCAGTTTCAGGTAGGCGTCGCGCTGATGATGGCGGCGATTGACTCGCAGGATCATCGGCGGGTGCGCATTGTTGGCTGCGCAGATGGCTTCCCACTGCTGCGGCCAAAAAGCTTTCAGGGATTTCTGCAACCAGCGTGGGTGCGCGGTACGCACCACCGGGTCATGTTCAAGCTCGGCCAGCAGCGCTTCGCTTTCACGCTGGGCGCGGCGCAGCACGGCGTTGAGCAGGGCCTTGGCCCAGGGCTTTTTCAGTTTGTCGGCACAGCCGACGGTTTCTCCGATGGCGGCGTGGGCCGGCACCCGGGTGTAGAGCAGTTGATAGAGGCCCACCAACAGCAGCGCTTCGACATCTGCATCCGCCGCCTTGAACGGCTTTTGCAACAGCTTGGCTGCCAACGCCGACAAACGTGGTTGCCAGCGGGCTGTGCCGAAGGCCAGGTCCTGAGTGAAACCGCGATCGCGATCTTCAACCTTATCCAACTGTGTGGGCAGCGAACTGTTGAGCGATGCCTTGCCGTTGAGAACGGCGGCGAGTGCCTTGGCGGCAGCCAGACGCGGGTTCATTGGACGGCCGCCCCGAGGACGGTACCCAGGGAAAACTTCTCACGTCGGCTGTTGAACAAATCGCTGAAATTCAGCGCTTTGCCACCGGGCAATTGCAGACGAGTCAGGCATAGCGCCTGTTCGCCGCAGGCCACCAGCAGGCCGTCCTTGCTGGCGCCGATGATCTCACCGGACGCGCCGTTGCCGTCGGCCAAGGTAGCGGCCAGCACTTTCAGGGCTTCGCCATTGAGGGTGCTGTGGCAGATCGGCCACGGGTTGAAGGCACGCACGAGGCGCTCCAGCTCGACGGCCGGGCGGCGCCAGTCGATGCGTGCTTCGTCCTTGTTCAATTTGTGTGCGTAAGTGGCCAGGCTGTCGTCCTGCACGTCGCCTTGCAGGGTTCCGGCGGCCAGGCCGGCGATGGCCTGGATCACAGCCGGTGGGCCCAGCTCGGCGAGGCGGTCGTGCAGGCTGCCGCCGGTGTCTTCGGCGGTGATTGGGGTGGTGACTTTCAACAGCATCGGGCCGGTGTCCAGGCCTGCTTCCATGCGCATCACGGTCACGCCGCTTTCGCTGTCGCCGGCCTCGACGGCACGCTGGATCGGCGCCGCACCGCGCCAGCGCGGCAATAGCGAGGCGTGGCTGTTGATGCAGCCAAGGCGTGGGATATCCAGGACGGCCTGAGGCAGGATCAGACCATAGGCCACCACCACCAGCAGGTCCGGTTGTAACGCGGCCAATTCGGCCTGAGCCTCGGCGTTGCGCAGGGTCGGCGGCTGCAGCACGGGGATGTTGTGTTCCAGCGCCAGTTGCTTGACCGGGCTCGGCATCAGTTTTTGCCCACGCCCGGCCGGACGATCCGGCTGGGTGTACACCGCGACCACCTCATAGGGGCTGGCGAGCAGCGCCTTGAGGTGTTCGGCGGCAAATTCGGGTGTACCGGCAAAAACAATGCGCAGTGGCTCGGTCATGGGCGTTCTCGGTTAAAAACAGTCACAAAAGAAAAAGGCTTGCCGCAGCAAGCCTTTGGAAGAGGGGCATCAAGCTTGCTGGCGATGCTTTTTTTCCAGCTTCTTCTTGATCCGGTCACGCTTAAGCGTGGACAGGTAATCGACAAACAGTTTGCCGTTGAGGTGGTCGCATTCGTGCTGGATACATACCGCCAGCAGGCCGTCGGCGATCAGTTCATAGGGCTTGCCATCACGGTCCAGAGCCTTAATTTTCACGCGCAACGGGCGCTCGACGTTCTCGTAGAACTCCGGCACCGACAGGCAGCCTTCCTGGTATTCGCCCATCTCGTCGGTCAGCGGTTCGAATTCGGGGTTGATGAACACCCGTGGTTCGCTGCGATCTTCCGACAGGTCCATGACCACGACGCGCTGATGCACGTTGACCTGGGTCGCGGCGAGGCCGATGCCCGGGGCTTCATACATTGTTTCAAACATGTCATCGACCAACTGACGAACCTTGTCGTCCACTACGGCCACCGGTTTGGCGATCGTGCGCAGGCGCGAGTCGGGAAATTCGAGGATGTTCAAAATAGCCATAAGCGTAATTGCTGCACATGTGAGGTAAAGGCAAATCGGCGGTGGGATGGACCCATACGGCCGGTGTGAAACGCTCGAAAGCCGCGAAGGCCAAGGCATTTCACGCGAACGCACATAATAAAGGAGATTGACCCCATGAGGAAATCGCTACTCGTCTTGCTGCTGTGGGCGCCGTTTGCCATGGCGTTATTGCCGCGGCCAGACCAGCCTCTCGATCCATCGACGCAACAGGCCATCCAACGCTTTCTGCTGCACAACCGCATTCTGGATAAACCCGAGGATCTGGACACAGCGCCTTACATTATCGCGGCCGACAACGGTCGGGTCATGGGCGCCAACGGTGAGCGTGTGCATGCCCGTGGCGTTTTGGATCCTGCCCAGCCCGCCTACGCCGTGGTGCGGCGCGGCAAGCTTTACACTGACCCTGCCACCCAAGAATTGCTGGGCGTCAATGCCGACGATATCGGCACTGCTCGCTTTATCTACGCTGGTGATCTGAGCACCCTGGCGCTGCAACGGGTGACCCAGGAGGTACGCCCCGGTGATCGCTTGCTGCGTGTCGAGCCTGCGGTGGACCTGGCAAGGCTCAAAGTGCCGCTGAATGCGGCGTTTATCGAAGGGCGCATCATCGATGTCCCCCGAGGCGTCACCCAGATTGGGGTGCTCGACGCCGTCACTCTGGACAAAGGTCGTCGCGATGGCTTGGTCGAAGGCCAGTTGCTGACCGTCATAAAAGCCGGTGCCACCATCAGGGACTCCCTGAGTGACTCCCCGGTAACGCTTCCCGATGAACCCGCCGGCACCCTGCTGGTGTTTCGCACCTATGAAAAGCTCAGCTTTGGCCTGGTGCTTAGCGCTTCACACTCATTGGCGGTGATGGACCGTTTCGAGACTGCCCGTCAAAGCCAATAAGTAGCCTGCTAAATAAGTTACCAACAGACTTATCCACAGCTTGTTCCGGTCAAGGATGATCAGATGAATCCGATTAATAGCCATGAAATTTCCCCGTCAGAACTGGAGGCTCGCCTACGGCTGCACAGGCTGCCGGAGCTGGGTCCGAAGCGTTTTCGTTTGTTGATTGAGGCGTTCGGTTGCGCCTCCAAAGCCATCAGCGCCCCTGCCAGTGCCTGGCGATCTCTGGGCTTGCCGGCCATCAGCGCCGAGGCACGGCGAAGCCAGGAAATCCGCGACGGTGCCAGCGCGGCATTGGCGTGGCTTGAGCATCCGGCCCAGCATTTGTTGATGTGGGATCAGCCTGAATACCCGGCACTGCTGGCCCAGATCGATGATGCGCCGCCGTTGTTATTCATTGCCGGCGACCCTGGCATTCTGGAAAAACCGCAGTTGGCGGTGGTCGGCAGTCGTCGCGCGTCCCGCCCAGGCATGGATACCGCCGCTGCGTTTTCCCGCAGCCTGGCGGGCGCCGGGTTTGTCATCACCAGTGGCTTGGCCTTGGGTATCGACGGCGCGGCACATCAGGCTGCGCTGGAGGTGGGCGGTCAGACAATCGGCGTGCTGGGCACGGGACTGGAAAATTTTTATCCACAACGTCATCGGCGCCTTGCCGCGGCGATGATTGCTCAAGGCAGCGCGGTGGTTTCTGAGTTTCCGCTGGATGCCGCACCCCAGGCTGCCAACTTTCCACGGCGTAACCGGATCATCAGTGGCCTGTCCTTGGGCGTACTGGTGGTGGAAGCCAGCATGGCCAGCGGTTCGCTGATTACGGCCAAACTGGCGGCCGAGCAGGGCCGTGAGGTGTACGCAATCCCCGGCTCCATCCATCACCCTGGCGCCAAGGGCTGCCATCAGTTGATCCGCGAGGGTGCGGTGCTGGTGGAAACCATCGAGCATATTCTGGAAGGCTTGCGTGGCTGGCAGGCGTTATCACAGCCGGCGCCGATCCCGGTTACTCATCCGCTGGTGGCACTGCTGCACGCTGCGCCCCAGACCAGCGAGGGGTTGGCCATTGCCAGCGGGCGCACATTGTCCCAAGTGCTGGCGACGCTGACCGAGCTGGAGCTGGAAGGCCAGGTCATCTGCGAGAGCGGGCGCTGGCTCGCGCGTGGCTAGGTTTTTGTGCTGCTAGGTTTTGCAAAGAAGATGGGTAAACTGCGCACAGCTTTAGTCCGGAGAGTTAAACCATGGTCAACAGGTGGCGTGTGCTGAAAGCCGCACAAGAGGTTCGCGCAGGCGCGGTGATTGCCTATCCGACCGAGGCGGTCTGGGGCCTGGGCTGCGACCCTTGGAACGAAGAGGCGGTGGATCGGCTGCTGGCGATCAAGAATCGCTCGGTGGACAAAGGCCTGATCCTGGTGGCGGACAACATCCGCCAGTTCGATTTTCTGTTCGAAGACTTCCCGCAGGCCTGGATCGAGCGCATGGCCAGTACCTGGCCCGGGCCCAATACCTGGCTGGTGCCGCATCAGGATCTGTTGCCGGAATGGGTCACCGGCGTGCACGACACGGTAGCGTTGCGGGTAAGCGATCATCCGCTGGTACGGGACTTGTGCGCACTGGTGGGGCCGCTGATTTCCACCTCCGCCAACCCCCAGGGCCGCCCGGCCGCGCGCACGCGGATTCGCGTGGAGCAGTACTTCCGTGGCCAGCTAGACCTGGTGTTGGGTGGTGCCCTGGGCGGGCGCAAGAACCCGAGTCTGATTCGCGACCTGGCGACGGGCAAGGTGGTCCGCCCGTCTTGATCCCCGCACCTACCCTGGGGCGACGGCGCTGGTTCCGGTTGGCCTGTTAAGCAGGCCAACCAGCCCAGGCACCTCAGCCCGTCAAGGCAACAGGATGGTCGACCCCGTTGTACGCCGCCCCGACAGCTCGGTCTGCGCCTTGGCCGCCTCGGCCAGCGCATACCGCTGGTTGATATCGATGCGTACCTTGCCGCTTTGGATCATCGAGAACAGATCGTCAGCCATTGCCTGCAAGTTTTGTGGATTGTTGGCGTAGGTCGCCAGGGTTGGCCGGGTGACATACAGCGAACCTTTCGCCGCCAGAATCCCCAGATTTACCCCATCCACCGCGCCCGATGCGTTGCCGAAGCTCACCACCAGCCCGCGTGGTGCGGCGCTGTCCAGCGAGGTCAGCCAGGTGTCCTTGCCGACGCCGTCATACACCACCGGGACTTTTTTGCCGTCGGTCAATTCCAGCACGCGCTGTGCGACATCTTCCTTGCTGTAGTCGATGGTTTCCCACGCGCCGAGGGATTTGGCCAATGCGGCTTTCTCCGGCGAACTTACGGTACCGATCAACTTAACGCCCAGGGCCTTGGCCCATTGGCAGGCCAGCGAGCCCACGCCACCGGCGGCGGCATGGAACAGGATGGTTTCACCACCCTTCAATTCATAGGTTTGGCGCAGCAGGTACTGCACCGTCAGACCCTTGAGCATGGCCCCGGCAGCTTGTTCGAAGCTGATGTCGTCGGGCAAGTGCACCAAGTTGGCGGCAGGCAGCACATGCAACTGGCTATAAGCGCCCAACGGGCCGCTGCCGTAGGCGACGCGATCGCCGACCTTGAATTGCGTGACCTCGCTGCCCACTGCATCCACCACGCCGGCCCCTTCTGCGCCCAGCCCCGATGGCAGGGATGGCGGTGCGTAGAGGCCGCTGCGGAAATAGGTGTCGATGAAGTTCAGGCCTATCGCCTCATTACGTACGCGAACCTGCTGTGGGCCCGGTTCCGCTGGCGTGTAGTCCACATATTCAAGTACTTCGGGGCCGCCATGGGCACTGAACTGGATACGCTTGGCCATCTGCACTTCTCCTTGGGTCGTTTTCACGAAGGCCCCTATCGGACTCCTATGCTTGATCTTCGTCAACTGCGGCGCACCTAAGTGCAGTGCTCATTAAGCGCGGTGGTATCCTGTGCGCCCATTTGCCGCCGACGCCTGATGGCCTCGCGTAGCTTTGCCCGATTCAAGGTGATGCCATGACTACCCGCACCGAGGCTGTAAAGGCCTACCTGCTTGACCTGCAAGACCGCATTTGCAGCGCCCTGGAAACCTTCGAGACGGACACTCGCTTTATCGAAGACGCCTGGACCCGGCCTGCCGGCGGCGGCGGTCGCACCCGTGTGATCGCGAACGGGACGGTGATCGAAAAAGGCGGCGTTAACTTTTCCCACGTGTTCGGCAGCGGCCTCCCACCGTCCGCCAGCGCCCATCGCCCAGAGCTGGCCGGTCGCGGGTTTGAAGCGCTGGGCGTGTCACTGGTGATTCACCCGCACAACCCCTATGTGCCGACGTCCCACGCCAACGTGCGTTTTTTCATTGCTGAAAAAGAAGGCGAAGAAGCGGTGTGGTGGTTCGGCGGTGGCTTCGACCTCACCCCTTATTACGCCAACGAAGAAGACTGCATCCACTGGCACCGCGTGGCCGAGCAGGCGTGTGCGCCGTTCGGCCCCGACGTCTACGCGCGTTACAAAGCCTGGTGCGACACCTACTTCCACATCAAGCACCGCAACGAACCGCGTGGCATCGGCGGCCTGTTCTTCGATGACTTGAACGAGTGGGGCTTCGACACCTGTTTCGCCTTTATTCGCGCCATCGGCGACGCCTATATCGACGCCTACCTACCGATCGTGCAGCGCCGCAAGGCCATGGCTTATACCGAGCAACAACGCGAGTTCCAGGAGTTCCGTCGTGGCCGCTACGTCGAGTTCAACCTGGTCTACGACCGTGGCACCTTGTTTGGCCTGCAATCGGGTGGCCGTACTGAGTCGATCCTGATGTCGCTGCCGCCGCAAGTGCGCTGGAGCTATGACTGGAAAGCCGAGGCCGGCAGCGAAGAAGCGCGTCTGACCGATTACTTCCTGCAGGACCGCGACTGGCTCGGCATCGCGGCCCCCAAGGCGGCGAACTGATGGATCGCTACGTCGTCTTCGGCAACCCTGTCGGCCACAGCAAATCGCCGCTGATTCACCGGATGTTCGCCGAGCAGACTGGCGAACAGTTGGACTACAGCACGTTGCTTGCACCGCTGGAGGACTTTACCGGCTGTGCCCGTGAGTTTTTTCAACAGGGCCGTGGCGCCAATGTCACCGTGCCGTTCAAGGAAGACGCTTATCGCCTGGCGGACACCCTCACCGAACGCGCCAAGCGCGCCGGTGCGGTGAACACCTTGAGCAAACTCGCCGATGGCACCCTGCTGGGCGATAACACCGACGGCGCCGGGCTGGTGCGTGACCTGACGGTCAATGCCGGGTTGAGCCTCAACGGTAAACGCATCCTGCTGCTGGGCGCCGGCGGCGCGGTGCGTGGGGCGCTGGAACCGTTGCTGGCCGAACACCCGGCTTCGCTGATCATTGCCAACCGCACGGTGGAAAAAGCCGAACGGCTCGCCGAGTTGTTCGATGACCTGGGCCCAGTGTCGGCCAGTGGTTTTGATTGGCTGCGTGAGCCGGTGGACGTCATTATCAACGCCACCTCCGCCAGCTTGTCAGGCGATGTACCGCCGATTGCCAGCAGCCTGATCGAACCGGGTAGGACTTTTTGCTACGACATGATGTACGCCAAGGACCCTACCCCCTTCTGCCGCTGGGCCACGCAGCACGGCGCCGCCGTTTCGATGGATGGCTTGGGCATGCTGGTGGAACAGGCGGCTGAAGCGTTCTTCCTGTGGCGCGATGTGCGCCCGGCATCGGCCCCGGTGCTGGCTGAGTTGCGTCGACAGTTGGCCTGACGCCTCTCTGGTCAGTCTTCGAAATGGATGGGGCAGTGGTCGGCCCCTTCCAGCTTCTTCAGTTCCTCGACCACCTGCGGCCTGGCCCGACGCAACGTCAGGCTGCGCCCCAACCTGCGTAAACGCCGCGCTTCCTGGTGCAGCATCTCCACCCCGGAATAGTCGATAAAGTTGATCTGCTGCGCCTCGATGACCACGCGTTCGCCCTGTAAGCGTTGCAAGCGCGCTTGCAGGTAGTGGCTGGCGCCGAAAAAGATCGAGCCGCCGACGCGCAGCACATCCTCGTCACCGTCGCGCCAATGGTGGACGCGGGGCTGCGAGGTGCGCTTGAGGTAGAAAAACAACGAGGCCAGCACGCCGGCATAAATCGCCGTTTGCAGCTCCAGCAGCAAAGTGGCCACGCAGGTCAGGCCCATCACCGCAAATTCGGCGCGGCTGACCCGGAACAATGCGCGAATACCGCGATGATCCACCAGGCCCCAACTGATCAGGAGGATGCTGGCGGCCATGCTCGGGATCGGGATTTGTGAGATCAATGCCGCGCCAAACAGCGCGAACAGTGCCACCCATAACGCGGAAAACACCCCAGCCAGCGGTGAGCAGGCGCCGGCTTCATAACTGAGCCCGGAACGGGTAAAGGACCCGGCTGACAGGTATCCGGAGAAAAATCCGCCGATGATGTTGGAGAGTCCCTGCGCGCGAATTTCCTGATTCGCATCGAGCAGCTGTTGCGAGCGGGCCGACAGCGAGCGCGCAATCGACAGGCTGGTCACCAGCCCCAGCATGCCCACGGCCACGGCGCTGGGGAGCAGGCGCAGAATCGTGTCCAGGTCCATCGGCAACGGGCTGAACGGCGGCAATTTG
Organism: Pseudomonas rhodesiae; assembly: GCF_007858255.1. GTDB lineage: Bacteria > Pseudomonadota > Gammaproteobacteria > Pseudomonadales > Pseudomonadaceae > Aquipseudomonas > Aquipseudomonas rhodesiae. The sequence continues at coordinate 25,449 of NZ_VFEU01000015.1, forward strand.
CCCACGAATGAACTGACCCGCGCCACCTGCCCGAACATGGCCGGCCACAGCCAGGCCACCAGGCTACTGAGGGCCAGGGCTATCAACAGCGTCGGCCAGCGCGGTTTCCAGTATTTGAGCAGCGCCCCTGCCAGCAATGTGCCGAGGCCCAGGGCGAGCGAGGCGTGGTCCCATTCGCCGCGGTGCTCAATCAGCGCCAGCAGGCTGTTGATCGCCGTGGCCTGGCTGGGCAAATCCAGCCCCAGCAGATTGGGCAGTTGCCCCAGCGCGATCACCACCGCGGCGCCCAGGGTGAACCCCAGCACCACCGAATGGGAGACGAAATTGACCAGCGCGCCGAAGCGCAGCATGCCCAGCAACCACTGGAAAACGCCGGCTATACAGGTGAGCAACAGGATCAAGGTGATGTAGTCCTGCGATCCGGGCACGGCCAGAGGGCTGACACTGGCGTAGAGCACGATGGAAATCGCGGCGGTCGGGCCGCAGATCAAGTGCCACGACGAACCCCATAGGCAAGCGATCAGCACCGGGATGATCGCGGCGTACAGCCCGTATTCCGGTGGGAGGCCGGCGATCAGCGCGTAGGCAATCGACTGCGGCAACGCCAACACCGCGCCGCTGAGGCCGACTATTGCATCGCGGCCCACGCTGGCGCGGGTCTGGCGCGGCAGCCAACTGAGGAAAGGCAAGAGAGTGTGGCGGTTGAGCCGGGGCATTTATAACTCGGTTGAAAAGGTTTGAATCAGGGTATCAGTACACACCGAAGTTTGTGGGAGGGGGCCCTCCCACAATGTCAGCCTTTAGAGTTTGGCTTTTACCGCCGGCAATGCCTCCTGACCATCCAGGGTTTTTACGCCGTCGAGCCACTTGTCCAGTACCGCTGGGTTCGCCTTGATCCACGCCTTCGCCGCGTCGGCATTGCTGACTTTGTTGTTGGCGACCTCGGCCATAATGCTGTTCTCCATCTCTTGGGTAAAACTCAAGTTGGTCAGCAGTTTTCCTACGTTCGGGCAGGCCTGTGCATAACCTTTGCGTGTCAGGGTGTAGACGCTGCCGGTGTCACCGAAGTACTTCTCGCCGCCCTTGAGGTAGTGCATTTTCAGTTGCACGTTCATTGGGTGCGGGGTCCAGCCCAGGAAGGTGACGAAACGCTGTTTTTTCACCGCTCGCGACACTTCGGCCAACATCGCCTGTTCGCTGGATTCGATCAGCTTCCACTGGCCCAGGTCGAAGTCATTCTTCTTGATGATCTCTTGCAGCGAGATATTGGCCGGCGCGCCGGAGCCGATGCCGTAGATCTTCTTGTCGAACTTGTCGGCAAATTTGTTCAGGTCAGCAAAGCTATGCACGCCGGCATCCCATACGTAGTCCGGCACGGCGAGCGTGAACTCGGTGCCGTCGAGATTTTTCGCCAGTTGCACCACGTCGCCATTGGCCACGAATTTGTCGTAGAAGCCTTGTTGTGCCGGCATCCAGTTGCCCATAAACACATCCACTTGGCCGTCCTTGAGCCCGCCGAATGTGATCGGCACGGCCAGGGTATCGACCTTGGGTTTGTAGCCCATGCCCGTCAGCAGAAAACCGGTGATGGCATTGGTCGCGGCGATGTCGCTCCAGCCTGGGTCGGCCATCTTCACCGTCTCGCAACTGGTGTCTGCGTACACGTTGGCGCTGGTCAGCGCCAGGATGCTCAGTATTACCGTTAACTTTTGCATGGCCTTCCCTCAGTTTTATTAGTGTTGGCAGGGTTGTGGATAACGTGCCTTACGCTCCAGGTCGTCGAGGTCGATATGGTTGCGCATGTACTGCTGACTGGCGTCGACCAGTGGCTGGTGATCCCAGCTCTTCAGCTTGCCGTGGGTCAGCGCCTCGAACACCAGGCGACGACGGCGTTGGCTGGCGAGCACCTGCTGGTGGATCGCCGGGATGTCCCATTTAGCCCGCGCTTCCTGCAAAAACGCCTCGAACAGTGGCCGGTGTTCCGGTGACTGGCTGAGGTCTTCCCGCTCGTGCGGGTCGTTGTGTACATCGAACAGCAGGCAAGGGTCGTCCTCGCTGTAGATGAATTTATAGGCGCCCCGGCGAATCATCATCAGTGGGCTGATGGTGCCTTCGGCCATGTACTCGCCGAATACCTCGTCATGGCCGCCCTGCCCTTGCAGATGCGGAACCAGCGAGCGGCCGTCCAGCGGCAGGCGTGGGTCCAGTTCGCCACCGGCCAGTTCCACCAGGGTCGGCAGCAGGTCGGCGGTGGACACCGCAGCGCTCACCCGGCCCGCCGCGAATTGCCCCGGCGCGTATACCAGCAGCGGCACGCGGGCGGCCATTTCAAACCAGTGCATTTTGTACCAGAGGCCGCGCTCGCCGAGCATGTCGCCGTGGTCGCCGGAGAACACGATCAGGGTGTCGTCGGCCAGACCGGTGTCTTCCAGGGTTTGCAGAAGTTTGCCGACATTGCTGTCGATGTAACTGCACGCACCGAAGTAGGCGCGGCGAGCGTCGCGGATCTTATCCACAGGCAGCGGCTTGCCCCACAGGTCATAGACCTTGAGCAAGCGTTGGGAATGCGGATCGAGGTCGCCTTGGACCGGTGTGGCGGGCAAGGGGATATCGCTATCGTCGTACAAATCCCAGAACGGCTTGGGAATGGTGTACGGGTCGTGGGGATGGGTCATCGACACGGTAAGGCAGAACGGTTGGTCGCCGTCTTCGCGGATATGGTCGAACAGGTATTGCTGGGCCTTGAACACCACTTCTTCGTCAAAATCCAGCTGGTTGGTACGCACGCACGGGCCGGCTTGCAGCACCGAGGACATGTTGTGATACCAGCTGGGGCGCACGTCCGGCTCGTCCCAGTTCACCGCCCAGCCATAGTCGGCGGGGTAGATGTCGCTGGTCAGGCGTTCTTCGTAGCCGTGCAATTGGTCGGGGCCGCAGAAGTGCATCTTGCCCGACAGCGCAGTGCGGTAGCCGAGGCGGCGTAGGTAATGGGCATAGGTCGGTACATCGGCGGGGAAATCCGCTGCGTTGTCGTAGGCGCCGATCTTGCTCGGCAACTGGCCGCTGACCAAGGTGAAGCGCGAGGGCGCACACAGCGGGCTGTTGCAATAAGCAGCGTCGAACACCACACCCTGGGCGGCGAGACGGCTGAGGTTGGGCAACTTGATCGGCGAGGCACCGTAGAACGGCAGCAGCGGCGCGGCCATTTGATCGGCCATGATGAAAAGAATGTTCTTGCGCTTCATGGGTTATCGGCATTCCATAGGCGGTGTTTATGCCAATGAGCATGCAGCCCATGAAAAATGGGGTAAAGCCCATGAAAAGCAATGTCTAGGATAAGCACAGCTTATGTATGAAGCCCTGGGAGATCTGTCACTGGACCTGCTGCGCGCATTTGAAGCCGCCGCGCGCCACCGTAGTTTTACCGCCGCCGCCATGGAGCTGGGCACCACCCAGCCGGCCATCAGCCAGCAGATCAAGCGCCTGGAAGAACAATTGGCGATTCGCCTGTTCGACCGCATCTACCGTGGCATTGAACTGACCGACGCTGGCGCGCTGCTGTTCGAACACGTCCAAGGCGGCCTGCAGGCCATCAACCAAGGCCTGAGTACGATCACCCAGCACAGCCAGCACGAAGTGCTGCAAGTGGCCACCGACTTTGCTTTCGCCGCTTACTGGCTGATGCCGCGCTTGCATCGATTCCACCAGGCCAACCCGCAGGTGGATGTAAGCCTGGTGACCAGCGAACGCAACCACGCCACCTTGCGCAGCGATATCGACGTGGCGGTGTTGTTCGGCGATGGCCGGTTCAAGCAGGGCGACAGTCTGTGGTTGTTCAACGAGGAGGTTTTCCCCGTGTGCAGCCCGCAGTGGCTCAAGGGCCAAGACAAACCCTTGGCCGTGCAGGACTTGCCCGACTGCCCCCTGCTGCACCTGCGCCAGGAAAACAACAGCCAGTGGTTCGATTGGAGCGGCGTGTTCCGCGAGCTAGGCCTCAATGCCGCACCGCCCCCCGGCCAATTACGCTTCGACAATTACACCTTGCTGATCCAGGCGGCGATTGCCGGCCAAGGCGTGGCCATTGGCTGGCGTCATCTGGTGGATAACCTGCTGGAACAGAACTGGCTGTGCCGTCCGTTCAGCGACACGGTGATCTCCCGTTTCGGCTATTACGTGGTGCAACCGCAGCGCAAACGGCGTGGGCAACTGGTGGAGCGCTTCGTCGATTGGCTGGTGGCCGAACAAGCCAGCAGCGCGCAATCGCTGACCGGACTGGCCCTGCCCTCGATTGCGGTCTAGCATCTGGCGCACATCCCCATCGGAGCCGGTCATGCACCGTATCAAGGGTTATCACGCTCATATCTACTTTGATGCCAGCACGCTCGAACAAGCGCGCGCCTTGTGCGAGGACGCGGCCAAGCTGTTCCCGATACGCATGGGCCGTGTGCATGAGCGCCCCGTAGGCCCGCACCCGGACTGGAGCTGCCAACTGGCCTTCGACGCTGAGTACATCGGCGTAATGCTGCCGTGGCTGGCGCTGCATCGAAACGGACTGGTGGTGTTCCTGCACCCCGATACCGGCGATGAGTTGAAGGACCACACCGACTACGCGATCTGGATGGGTGCGATGCGCGAGCTGGATCTGTCGGTTTTTTAACCTCTTCTTGCAAGACGCAAGTCCCCACATTCCCGATGACACGTAGGACTTTGCTTGTCTATCTCCCACTATGTGGGATAGCCATTTATATATTGAGATATTTCACGGCATAGGTTTATAGTCGCCCATCTGCTTATTTCAGCACCCACATATTTCAGGTGAAGCGATGCAGGCGCAATTGATCGCGCTCGACTGGGGGACCAGCTCCCTTCGTGCTTACAAACTCGGCCCCGCAGGCGTGGTGCTGGAACAACGCTCGCTGGCGTCGGGCATCATGCATCTGCCCAGTGAACCCCGCGACATTGCCGGCGTGCGCTGCAGTGATGGTTTTGAGTTGGCGTTCGACGCGGCGTGTGGAGATTGGCTCGACGCCGAGCCACACCTGCCGGTGATCGCCTGCGGCATGGTGGGCAGCGCTCAGGGCTGGAGCGAAGCGGCATACCGCAATACGCCGGTGGACGTCGTCAGTCTCGGCAAAGCCTTGCACACCGTACGCAGCCTGCGTGGCGTGGCGGTACATATCGTGCCCGGCGTGATCGAGCAAGGCCGCTTGCCCAACGTAATGCGCGGCGAAGAAACCCAGGTGCTCGGCGTGCTGCACAACCGGCCTGCCGGCGGTGAAGTCTTGATCGGCCTGCCGGGCAGCCACTCCAAGTGGGTCGAGGTGGTCGGTGGCTGCATCACCCATTTCGACACCTTTATGACCGGTGAAGTGTTCGCGATCCTCAGCAAGCACAGCATCCTGGGGCGTACGCAACAGCCTTGCGAGCATTTCCAGGCCGAAGCCTTTGATCGCGGCGTGCAAGTGGCGCGCTCTCAGGATGGCCAGCGCGGTGTGCTGTCGACGCTGTTCAGCGCCCGCACCCTGGGCCTGACCGCCGAACTCGCGCCCGACCAGCAAGCGGACTACCTGTCCGGTCTGATGATCGGTCATGAGCTGGCCGGTCTGCCTGAGCGCGCTCGGCACACCCCGATCATCCTGGTCGGCGCCGGCCCTTTATGCGCGCGCTACCAACGCGCCCTCGCCCTCTGCGGCTTTGCCCATGTCAGCCTGGCCGAAGAAGCCACCGAGCGCGGCCTGTGGCAATTGGCGCTGGCGGCCGGGCTCACCCAACCTGCAACGGAGGCCTGACATGCTCAAGCAAGCACTCGCACAAAACGGTTTGATCGCCATCCTGCGTGGCCTGCGCCCGGAGGAAGCCCAGGCGGTCGGCCAGGTGCTGTACAAGGCCGGCTTTCGCGTGATCGAAGTACCCCTTAATTCACCGGACCCTTACACCAGCATCCGCATCCTGCGTGACAGCTTGCCAGCCGATTGCCTGATCGGTGCCGGCACGGTGTTGACGCCCGAGCAGGTCGAGCAGGTGAAAGCCGCCGGTGGCCAAGTGATCGTCATGCCCCACAGTGACGCCAAGGTGTTGCGCGCTGCCAAAGCGGCGGGCCTGTACCTGTCGCCGGGTGTGGCCACGCCCACCGAGGCCTTTGCCGCACTGGCCGAAGGCGCCGACGTATTGAAGCTGTTCCCGGCCGAGCAAATGGGCCCGGCGGTGATCAAGGCGTGGTTGGCGGTATTGCCGGCGGGCACGTTGTTGCTGCCGGTGGGCGGCATTACCCCGGACAACATGCAGGTGTTTACCGACGCCGGCGCCAAGGGGTTCGGGCTGGGTTCCGGGTTGTTCAAACCGGGTATGACAGTGGATCAGGTAGCGAGCCGCGCCCAGGCTTATGTCGCCGCCTGGAAAGCCCTGAGCTGAATTCAAGTTCCGCGCCCCTGGCGCTGCATCTACAAGAGAGATAACAGATGAAAATCACCAAACTGACGACCTTTATCGTCCCGCCGCGCTGGTGCTTCCTGAAGGTCGAAACCGACCAGGGCGTGACCGGCTGGGGTGAGCCTGTGGTCGAAGGCCGCGCCCACACCGTGGCTGCTGCCGTTGAAGAACTGTCCGACTACCTGATCGGTAAAGACCCACGCAACATCGAAGACATCTGGACCGTGCTCTACCGCGGCGGTTTCTACCGTGGCGGCGCGGTGCACATGAGCGCCCTCGCCGGTATCGACCAGGCGCTATGGGACATCAAGGGCAAGGCCCTCGGCGTTTCCGTCAGCGATCTGCTGGGCGGCCAGGTGCGCGACAAAATCCGCGTGTATTCATGGATCGGCGGCGACCGCCCCGCTGATACTGCCCGCGCGGCTAAAGACGCCGTGGCGCGTGGTTTCACTGCGGTGAAAATGAACGGCACCGAAGAGCTGCAATTCCTCGACAGCTTCGAAAAAGTCGACCTGGCCCTGGCCAACGTCGCCGCCGTGCGTGATGCGGTCGGCCCCAACGTCGGCATCGGCGTCGACTTCCACGGCCGCGTGCACAAGCCGATGGCCAAAGTGCTGATGAAAGAGCTGGACCCGTACAAGCTGATGTTTATCGAAGAGCCCGTACTCAGCGAAAACTACGAAGCGCTCAAGGAACTGGCGCCGTTGACCAGCACCCCGATCGCCCTGGGCGAGCGCCTGTTCTCGCGTTGGGATTTCAAGCGCGTGCTCAGCGAAGGTTATGTCGACATCATCCAGCCGGACGCCTCCCACGCCGGCGGCATCACCGAAACCCGCAAGATCGCCAACATGGCCGAAGCCTACGACGTAGCGCTGGCCCTGCACTGCCCGCTGGGCCCGATTGCGCTGGCGGCGTGCCTGCAACTGGATGCGGCCTGCTACAACGCGTTTATCCAGGAGCAAAGCCTGGGGATCCACTACAACGAGAGCAACGACTTGCTCGACTACGTGCGTGACCCCGGCGTGTTCGACTATGAGCAGGGCTTCGTCAAGATCCCTAACGGCCCGGGCCTGGGCATCGAGATCAACGAGGAATACGTGATCGAGCGCGCGGCCATCGGCCACCGCTGGCGCAACCCGATCTGGCGCCACGCCGACGGCAGCTTCGCCGAGTGGTGATGCTCACCTGAAGAGACCCGGTAAAAAATGTGGGAGGGGGCTTGCCCCCGATTGCGATGGCCCTGCCACTGACGATGTCGACTGACACTCAGCTATCGGCGGCAACCTCCCCTCCCACATTCAATCCGGTTTCTTCAGTAAGACTTGTCCTCAATAAACATAAGAAGAGACTCCCCCCATGCAACCTGAATCCTTGACCGGGCAGGCTCCTTTAGTCACGCCTAGCCGAAAGCGTTTCTTCATCATGGTGCTGCTGTTTATCACCGTGGTGATCAACTACCTGGACCGCAGCAATCTGTCGATTGCAGCGCCGGCCCTGACCAGTGACCTGGGTATCGACCCGGTGCACGTCGGCCTGATTTTCTCGGCCTTCGGCTGGACCTACGCGGCCATGCAAATCCCCGGCGGCTGGCTGGTGGACCGGGTGCCGCCGCGCATTCTCTACACTGCTGCCCTGCTGCTGTGGTCCATCGCCACGGTGATGCTCGGGTTTGCCGCCAGCTTTATCGCGCTGTTTGTGCTGCGCATGGCGGTCGGTGCGTTGGAAGCGCCGGCCTATCCGATCAACAGCCGCGTGGTCACCAGTTGGTTTCCCGAGCGAGAACGCGCCACCGCCATTGGCTTTTACACCTCCGGGCAATTCGTCGGGCTGGCATTCCTGACGCCGGTCCTGGCCTGGCTGCAGCATCACTATGGCTGGCACATGGTGTTTGTGGTGACGGGTGGCGTCGGCATTCTGTGGGCGGCGATCTGGTACGCGGTGTACCGCGAGCCGCGTGACTTCAAAGGTATCAACCAGGCCGAAATCGACCTGATCCGCGACGGTGGTGGGCTGGTGGACCTCAGCACCCAAGCGGCCAAGACCAAGACGCCGTTCAGCTGGGTCGACCTGGGTATTGTGTTGAGCAAACGCAAACTGTGGGGGATCTACCTCGGGCAGTTCTGCCTGAACTCCACGCTGTGGTTCTTCCTGACATGGTTCCCGACGTATCTGGTGAAGTACCGCGGCATGGACTTCATTAAGTCCGGCATGCTCGCGTCGCTGCCGTTTCTCGCGGCATTCGTTGGGGTGCTGTGTTCCGGGCTGTTTTCCGACTGGCTGATCCGTCGCGGCGCGAGCGTGGGGTTTGCGCGCAAGTTGCCGATCATCAGCGGCCTGCTGATCTCCACGGCGATCATCGGCGCCAACTTCGTCGAATCGACCCCGTTGGTCATCGCCTTCCTAGCCGTGGCGTTCTTCGGCAACGGGCTGGCTTCGATCACCTGGTCGCTGGTCTCGACCCTCGCCCCGGCGCGCTTGTTGGGCCTGACCGGCGGGGTGTTCAACTTCATCGGCAACCTGGCGGCGATTACCACGCCAATCGTCATCGGTTTCCTGGCCAGCGGCGATTCGTTTGCGCCGGCGATCACCTACATCGCACTGCTGGCGTTGCTGGGGGCGTTGTCCTACGTGCTGCTGGTAGGCAAGGTCGAGCGCATCGAGCTGTAAACCAGCCACCCGCTGGCGAGGGCGCAATGCCCTCGCCAGCGGGGTTGTAGCCTCAGAGGCGCCGGTCGTTACTGAAGTGGCACCGACATTTCGTTGCGGAACACATTCAATGGGTCCCAGCGTTGCTTGGTTCTGCGCAGACGGCTCTCGATGAGGGGGTTGGGGAAGAAAATTCCATACCACGACGGGTTCTTGGCATTGGCCGGGTCGCCGCCAATGTAGGTCATATCCAAGTCCGGGTAGTTGATGTAGCAGCCCTCGAATTGCGCATCGTCCGGCACGCCGGTGCTGAACGCCGCTTTAAAAAGTCCGCGAATCCAGTTGGCATGGGCCTGGTCCACTGCATCGTCCGCCGAATGCCAATAGCACTGCGGTTGCCATTTGAGGTACGAGGAACGCTGGGCGGCGGAGGTCTGCGCCAGGATCGGAGCCTCCATTTCGTTGATGCGCCCGCCAAACGATTGGATCTGGATCAGGCTCTGGGTCAGGTATTGCGCTGGGTCGGGCCATTTCAAAGTGTTCCAGATCGCGTCCTTGACCTGTAGCGTGAACGCGCCTTTCTGATACGCCGATTTATAGCGACCGCGCTGATTGTCGCCGGACCCGTTGAGCGATTGCGTGGCGTACAGCCAGTCCAGGCGCCTGGCGGCGTCATGGGCGGTGCGCAGGGAGGTGATGTGGCGACCCTTATTCATGCCGCTGGGCTGGTGCACCACATGAAACGGCAACAATGATTCCCGTGCACTCCCGCCGACCGCAGCGAGCATGCTGCTGACAAAGTCGTCAAAGGGCGCGAGGTCATCGAGTTGGCCATCCTTGTCGACGTAATGAATGCCTAGAGTGACATTGCCGGTATTGGTGTGACGCATCTCCAGCTTGGTGGCCAGGCCCCAGGTGCTGGGGTCCGCCTGATGGCTTGCAAACCAGAGCTGATAAGCGTCCAGCAGTCCGCCGAGCTTGGTGCGGTCCAGTTCGTTCAAATCCCATTCCAACGGCAGCCAAAGCACTTCCTTCGGTGCCGGCGGCAGCGCCTTGAAGTAGTAACTGGTGATGATGCCGAACTGGCCGCCACCGGCACCGCAGCAGGCCGCGAACAAATCCAGCTCGTCGCTATCGGTGCTGTCGCGGGACACATGCACCGGTTCAAGGCCTGTGCCGGTGACATCGGCCACCAGGATATCCACACCGTCCAGCCAGTCGCAGACCAGCCCGTATTTGCGCGATAGCAACCCGTAACCGCCGCCGCAGATATGCCCGCCGAGCCCCACCGAATAACAGGAACCGCTCGGCAAGGCTTTGCCCGCCAGCTTGTACAGCGCGACGCTGGTGTCCCAATTCTGGCAACCGGGTTCCAGGCGCACGCTGTAGCGGTAGGTCGAGTCGGGCACCAGCACTGAGCCAATCTGCCCGCTGGGGTCGTAGGCCACTTGGTTCATCTGGCCTACATCCAAAATCGATAATGCCTCGCCAGGCGCATTGGGCATCACGTTGGAGACGAAGCCCTCGTAACAGTGGCCGCCGCTGCGCACGGTGATGCGGCCCATGGGCATCGCCAATGCCTGGGCGGCGGCGTCGATGATGTCCTGGGGGGTGTGACACAGGTATATCAGGTTGGCGCCGTCGGGCGACGACTCGCCCTGAACGTTGCCTTTTGGCCAGCGCAGGTTGAAGCCTTTTTGCAAGGTGGAGTGACGCGAGTCTGAAGGTGGGACGAGATCAAATGCCATGATGTACTCCAAGGAGACAATGATGACTTCTGATGCAACTAACTTAACGACCGACGGAGCAAGAACGGTGGGGCTTGCAGAGGTGGTTAGACAGCAATAGGCAAGAAGTGCGTTGAAGGTGGGGCGCAATGCCCACCTTCAGCCTAGCCTAGATCAGTCGGGAGCCTGAGGCCTTTACTTACGAGCGTTGCGTACACCTTCCGACAATGCTGCGCAGTGGCTGAGCACGCCGTCGATAGCCTGTTGGTCGCTGCTGGCATTGGCGATGTGATCGATCAACGCCGAGCCCACCACCACACCGTCCGCCAGCCGTGCAATTGCGGCGGCCTGTTCCGGCGTACGAATACCGAAACCGATGCTGATCGGCAGATCGGTGTGGCGGCGCAGACGCGTGACGGCTTCTTCGACGTGTTCCAAGGTGGCGGCGCCGGCGCCAGTCACACCGGCCACCGACACGTAATACACAAACCCGGAACTGCCGTTGAGTACGGTCGGCAGGCGCGCGTCATCAGTGGTCGGCGTGGTCAGGCGGATAAAATCCATGCCTGCGGCCTGGGCCGGGTCGCACAGCTCGCCGTTGTGCTCGGGTGGCATGTCGACCACGATCAAACCGTCCACACCGGCGGCTTTGGCATCGTCGATAAAGGCGGGCACGCCGTATTTGTGGATCGGGTTGAAGTAGCCCATCAACACCAGCGGTGTTTCGTTGTTGTCCTTGCGGAACTCGCGAACCATCTGCAGGGTTTTCGCCAGGTTCTGCTTGGCGGCCAGCGCGCGGATGTTGGCCAGTTGAATGGCCGGGCCGTCGGCCATTGGGTCGGTGAAGGGCATGCCCAGCTCGATCACGTCGGCACCGGCAGCCGGCAAGCCCTTGAGGATCGCCAGGGAGGCGTAATAGCCGGGGTCGCCGGCGGTGACGAAGGTCACCAGGGCGGCACGATTTTGTTCCTTGAGTTGCGCAAAGCGGGTTTGCAGGCGGCTCATTTAGTGTTTCTCCTGCTGAGACTGTTCCATGTGGTGCATCACGGTCTGCATGTCTTTGTCGCCACGGCCGGACAGGTTGACCACCATCAGGTGATCCTTTGGCAGCGTCGGTGCGCGCTTGAAGACTTCGGCCAGGGCATGGGCGCTCTCAAGTGCAGGAATAATCCCTTCCAGCCGGCAGCATTTGTGGAAAGCATCGAGGGCGTCGTGGTCGGTCACCGAGGTGTACTGAACGCGGCCGATATCATGCAACCACGCGTGTTCCGGGCCGATGCCGGGGTAGTCCAGGCCAGCGGAAATCGAATGGGCGTCGATGATCTGACCATCGTCGTCCTGCAACAGGAAGGTGCGGTTGCCGTGCAATACGCCCGGTACGCCGCCGTTGAGGCTGGCGGCGTGCTTGCCGGTCTCAATGCCGTGGCCGGCCGCTTCGACGCCAATGATTTCCACGCTCTTGTCGTCCAGGAATGGGTGGAACAGGCCCATGGCGTTGGAACCACCGCCGATGCACGCCACCAGGCTGTCCGGCAGGCGGCCTTCCTGGGCTTGCAACTGGGTGCGGGTTTCCTTGCCGATCACGGCCTGGAAGTCGCGCACCATCGCCGGGTACGGATGCGGGCCGGCCACGGTGCCGATCAGGTAGAAGGTGCTGTCGACGTTGGTGACCCAGTCGCGCAGGGCTTCGTTCATCGCATCTTTCAGGGTGCCGGTGCCGGCGACCACTGGGATCACTTCAGCGCCCAGCAGCTTCATGCGGAACACGTTGGCCTGCTGGCGCTCGATGTCGGTGGTGCCCATGTAGATCACGCATTGCAGGCCGAAACGCGCAGCCACGGTGGCAGTGGCCACGCCGTGCATGCCAGCGCCGGTCTCGGCGATGATGCGTTTTTTGCCCATGCGTCGCGCCAGCAGGATCTGGCCGATGCAGTTGTTGATCTTATGCGCGCCGGTGTGGTTCAGCTCTTCGCGCTTGAGGTAGATCTTGGCGCCGCCGCAGTATTCGGTCAGGCGTTCGGCGAAATACAGCGGGCTTGGGCGACCGACGTAGTCGCGCTGGAAGTAAGCCAATTCCTCGTTGAATGCCGGATCGATCTTGGCCGCTTCGTATTCGCGGGCCAGGTCGAGGATCAACGGCATCAGGGTTTCAGCGACGTAGCGGCCGCCGAACGCGCCAAACAGGCCGCTGGCGTCTGGGCCGTTGCGTAGATCGGTCTGGGACTGAGTCATGGGACGCTCCAGGAAAGAATTCGTGTGGGAAGCAATGAGGGCCACTCTACCCCTCACATTCGATGCTGAAAACCGATAAGATCGCCGCAACCTGTCAGGAAAACTCACAGATGAGCCGAGACCTCCCGCCCCTCAATGCCTTGCGCGCATTTGAAGCTACCGCGCGCCTTAACAGCGTCAGCCAGGCCGCTGAGCAACTGCATGTGACCCACGGCGCAGTGAGCCGCCAGTTGAAGGTGCTCGAAGAACACCTGGGCGTCAGCCTGTTCGTCAAAGAAGGTCGTGGCCTTAAACTCACAGATGCCGGGGTAAGGCTGCGGGACGCCAGCGGCGAGGCGTTCGAGCGCTTGAGGGATGTGTGTGCCGAACTTACTCAGAGCAGCGTGGATGCCCCGTTTGTGCTCGGTTGCTCAGGCAGCTTGCTCGCGCGCTGGTTGATCCCGCGGCTGGGCCGGCTGAATGCCGATCTGCCGGACCTGCGTCTGCATCTTTCGGCGGGCGATGGCGATCTGGACCCGCGTCGGCCTGGGCTGGATGCGTTGCTGGTGTTCGCCGAACCCCCATGGCCGGCGGATATGCAAGTGTACGAGTTGGCCAGTGAACGTATCGGGCCGGTAATGAGCCCGCGCTTCAGCGGCTACGAGCGTTTGCGCCAGGCGCCCGCCTCGGCGTTGTGTGGCGAGGCGCTGTTGCACACCACTTCACGACCCCAGGCTTGGCCCAGCTGGGCGCAGCAATACGGCATCGCATCGGCGGCGTTAAAGCACGGGCAAGGCTTTGAGCACTTGTATTATTTGCTGGAGGCGGCAGTGGCCGGCTTGGGCGTGGCGATCGCGCCGGAGCCGTTAGTGGCAGAGGATCTGCGGGCCGGTCGCCTGGTGGCGCCGTGGGGTTTTAGCGAAACCCCGGCGCACCTGGCGTTGTGGCTACCCAAGCGCGCCGCGGATGGGCGCGCTCGGCAATTGGCGCAATGGCTCAAGGCTGAGCTGTCGCGCCAACCGGTTTAGTCACCGCGCTTGCACAGCAGGTAAGCCGCCAGCAGGCCCAGGGCGCCAACGGCGACGCCGGCGGTGGTCCATGGGTGCTCTTGTGCGTAATCGCGAGTCGCTACGCCGGTTTCGCGCAGTTTGACTTTGCTTTCTTCGTAGGCGTCGGTGATCAGATGACGGGAATGCTTGAGCGCGTTCTCGGCGTTGCTTTTCAGGGCCTTCAAGGTTTTGCGCGACTCATCGGACGCATCGTCCTTGAGACTTTCAAGGGACTTGAGCAGGCTCGAAATCTCGGCTTCCATGCTTTCCAGCGACGCTTTGCGTAAAGAAGTGTTGGCCATGTGGACTCTCCTGAAGTGATTGAGGGGCGTGTGTAGATACCGACTGCGGGGTTTGCAGAAAGTGCAGTAAATCTGAACTTTCGGGTGGGAACGGCCGCCAGAAGCAGTACGAAGATTGACTGCTAGGCTGCATAAACCACCCTTAGGAGAAACACCATGAGCGATCATCACACGTACAAGAAAGTCGAATTGGTGGGTTCGTCCACCACGAGCATTGAAGACGCAATCAACAATGCCATCGCCGAAGCGAACAAGAGCCTCAAGCATCTGGAGTGGTTCGAAGTCACCGAAACCCGTGGCCATATCGAAAACGGCAAGGTGGCCCATTACCAGGTGACGTTGAAAGTGGGATTCCGAATTGCCAGCAGTTGATCCCGTGAGTTGAACTTGCTGACTGGCCGATTGCCATAACCTGCGCTACACCGTTCGGGTGCCGATGCCATTGCATCGGCACGTCCATTTCGATCAGCGCAAGGAAGTAACGGATGAAGAAGCTCCTGTTAGCAGTAGGTTTGTTGAGCATTGCAGGCTCCGCACTGGCCGCGGGTAAGCCGTGTGAAGAGCTCAAAAGCGAAATTGCCGCGAAAATCGACGCCAAAGGTGCTTCGGGCTATTCGCTGGAGATCGTCGACAAAGGCGCTTCGACCGACGCCCAAGTGGTCGGTAGTTGCGAAGGCGGTACCAAGGAAATCGTCTACAAACGCGGCTAACCCCGTGTTGCAGACATAAAAAACCGACGCGGGTGCGTCGGTTTTTTTTCGCCTGAGGTTGGGTCAGCCCTTCATCAGCTGCGCCAGCAACTCGTAGGAATGAATCCGGTCGGCGTGTTCGTACAGGTCGCAGGTGAAGATCAACTCGTCCGCGCCGGTCTGTTCGATCAGCACCTCAAGTTTGGCGCGGATCTTCGCCGGGCTGCCCACCATGGCCAGGCCGAGGAAACTGCCGACTGCGTCCTTTTCATGGGGCAACCACAGGCCGTCCATGGTTTTCACTGGTGGGCGCTGCACCAGGCTCTGGCCGCGCATCAAGGCGAGGATGCGCTGGTAGACAGACGTCGCCAGGTAATCGGCCTGCTCGTCGGTATCGGCCGCCACCAGCGGAATGCCCAACATTACGTAGGGTTTGTCCAACACGGCTGAAGGCTTGAAGTGGTTGCGGTACACGCGAATCGCTTCGTGCATAAGGCGCGGTGCGAAATGGGAGGCGAAGGCGTAAGGCAAACCGCGCTCGCCGGCCAGTTGCGCACTGAACAGGCTCGAACCCAGCAGCCACACCGGTACGTTGGTGCCGGTGCCGGGTACGGCGATGACCCTTTGATCTGGCGTGCGCGGGCCCAGGTAAGCCATCAGTTCGGCCACGTCTTCGGGGAAGTCATCGGCGCTGCCCGAGCGCTCACGGCGCAGGGCGCGGGCGGTCATCTGGTCGGAGCCAGGTGCACGGCCCAGGCCCAGGTCAATGCGCCCGGGATACAGGCTTTCGAGGGTGCCAAACTGCTCCGCGATCACCAGCGGCGCGTGGTTGGGCAGCATCACACCGCCGGAGCCGACGCGAATCGTCGAGGTACCGCCGGCCAGATAGCCGAGCAATACTGAAGTGGCCGAGCTGGCGATGCCGTCCATGTTGTGATGTTCAGCCACCCAGAAGCGGTTGTAGCCGAATTTTTCCAGGTGCTGAGCCAGGTCCAGGGAATTGCGCAAGGACTGCGCCGGGCTGCCATTGGCCCGCACGGGCACCAGGTCGAGGGCGGAAAACTTAATGTCGGACAGCGATTTCATAAGCCTGCTTCTCCAGTAGGGGCGCAGGCTTCTTAAGACGAACCAAAACCTGCCGCTTCATGTGCATGTTCTATGCAATGAGGGCATATACCCGAGATTCAATAGCGCGCGTAAAAAATCCTACGTAATTGCTGGGTTTTTCCTATGACTGAACTTTGCCAGAGCTTCTATCCTCAGAACCTTACTGAAGCAAAACCACCGTTCGAGGAGAAAGCTATGAGTATCGTTAAAAAGGCATCCGCGCATTGGGAAGGTGATCTGAAGACAGGTGTGGGCTCCATTTCCACCGAAACCGGCGTACTGCGTGACGCGCCTTACGGCTTCAAGGCCCGTTTTGAAGGCGGCAAAGGCACCAACCCGGAAGAACTGATCGGCGCGGCCCACGCCGGCTGTTTCTCCATGGCGTTTTCCATGATTCTGGGCGATGCCGGCCTCAAGGCTGACAGTATCGACACCCAGGCAAACGTGACCTTGGACCAGGTCGACGGTGGCTTTGCGATCACCGCCGTGCACCTGACGCTCAAGGCCAAGATCCCAGGCGCCAGCCAGGCCCAGTTCGATGAACTGAGCAAAAAGGCCAAGGAAGGTTGCCCGGTATCCAAGGTGTTGAATGCAACCATCACCCTGGATGGCACGCTCGTAAACTGACACAAGGTCCATCGTGGGAGGGCGTAAGCTGCCTCCCACGCTGTTCTGCGTTAAATCAGAACTCCCGTTTCACACCTGTGGTCCTATACCCTATGCAGCCTAGTCGCACACTCGTGCGCAATGCATTCAGGGAGCTTCAACATGAAACGTTTTGCCTTGGCGATCATCTGCGGTGTGTTGGCCACATCGGCCGTGGCCGCTCCAAAAGATTGTGAAGAACTCAGGAAAGAGATCGAAGTGAAGATCCAGGCCAAGGCGATTCCGTCCTACACCTTGGAGATCATCACCGCCGAAGAAGCCAAGAACCACGACAGCGCCATGATCGTCGGTAGCTGCGAAAACGGCACCAAACGCATCATCTACCAGAAAAACAACGACTGATTAGAGGCAGTTCACACTGCGCTCCTCTGCCAGCAACTGACGGGCCGAGTCGTAGAGCCGGATGTTGGGCGTGAAGGCCAGCGAGCGACCTTCGAGCAGGTAGCGCTGGCCGGCCTGGAAGTGGTCGTACTGCAACGTCATAAAGCAGGTTCGGTACATCATCTGGCTGAGGCCACCCAGGCCGCCACCCGCCGGCACCTCAAAATCAAAACGCACCATCAGCTCATGGGCGCCGGGCGGCATTTGGAAGTAGCGCCCGTCGTCGAGATTCTTGCCGTCCAGACGCTGTGCCATCACCAGCTTCGCCCCCGGAGTGGGCGTGATGAAATCGACCCATGCCTGTTTTGGATCGGCCGACGGCACCGGCGTTGTGGTGCAGGCACTCAGAAGTAAGGCAGCGGCGGCAAACAGCAATGGGCGCATGGCACAGTCTCTATGCAGGATGAGGTTTGAGTATAAACACCTCAGGCCGTGGAAAAATTCCCGGCAGGCACGCTAGTCTGGCGCGCACATTACCCAGGAGCAGTCGGAATATGGTCAGGCGTTTTGTTGTTGCGGCGTTGACTGTGCTGCTGAGCGGTTGTTCCAGTGTCACTTACTACAGCCAATTGGCGAGCGGTCAATGGCAGTTATTGCGAGCCCGCGAGCCCGTGGCCCAAGTCATTGCCGACCCGACGCGCCCGCAAGTGCTGCGCGAACACCTGGCACAAGCGCAGAAGGCACGCACCTTCGCCAGCGACCATCTGCACTTGCCCGACAACCTGAGTTACAGGCTGTACGCGGACATCGGTCGTCCCTATGTGGTCTGGAATGTCTTTGCCACGCAGGAGTTTTCTCTGACGCCTCAGACCCATTGCTTTCCCATTGCCGGCTGCGTGGCCTATCGCGGTTATTACAACCAGGGCGCCGCACGCGGCGAGGCGGCAGTGTTGAAACTGCAAGGCATGGATGTGGCGATCGGCGGCGTGGAGGCTTATTCCACCCTGGGGTGGTTCGACGACCCGATCATGAACTCGATGATGAACTGGGGCGATGAGCGGCTGGCCACGTTGATCTTCCATGAGTTGGCTCACCAGCGTTTCTATGTAAAAGACGACACGGAGTTCAACGAGTCGTTTGCCAGTTTCGTCGAGCAAGAAGGCACGCGCCAATGGCGTGCAGCGAGGGGGCTGGGGCCGATCAGCGATACCCAGGCGCGGCAGCGCGAGCAATTTATCCGCTTGATCCTCGACACCCGCCAACGCCTGGAAAAACTTTACGCACAACCCTTGGCCCCGGAGGTGATGCGCCAGGCCAAGGCGGCGCAGTTCGAACAACTGCGCCACGACTATCGACAACTGCGCGACACCCAGTGGGCGGGCGACAAACGCTATGACGCCTGGATCAATCAGCCGATGAATAACGCCCGGCTGCTGCCGTTTGGGCTGTATGACCAATGGGTGCCGGCATTTGCGGCGTTGTTTGCCCAGCAAGGTGGGGATTGGCTGAAATTCTACGCCGCAGTGGAAAAGATGGGCGAGATGCCGCCGATGCAGCGCAAGGCTGCGTTAAGGCAGTTGGAGGGTGTGGGCCTGTAGAGCCTCATCGGGGGCAAGCCCCCTCCCACCTTTTTACGCTGCACAGCTTGCCCCCGATGACGATTTTTAAGGCCGCTGCAAAAACGCCCCGTGCATCGCGGCCAATGTCTCGAAATGCCAGGTCGGCGCTTCGGCATTCAATTCTTCAAAGCTGCCAAATCCATACCCCACCGCCGCCGAATCCAGCCCATTGCTACGGGCGCCGATCAGGTCGTGCTTGCGATCGCCAATCATCAGGGTGTTGGCCGGGTCCAGGCCCTCTTCTTTGATCAGGTGGGCAATCAGCTCGACCTTATTTGTGCGGGTACCGTCGAGCTCGCTGCCGTAAATCACCTTGAAGTGCTTGGCAAAGTCGAAATGCCGCGCAATCTCCCGGGCAAATTCCCACGGCTTGGAGGTGGCGATGTACAGCTGGCGGCCTTGGCTGTTGAGTGCCTCCAGCAACGGCATCACCCCGTCGAACACGCGGTTTTCGTACAGCCCGGTGACCTTGAAGCGCTCGCGATAGAAATTCACCGCGTCCCAGGCCTTGGCTTCATCGAAGTCATAGAACTGCATAAAGGCTTGTAGCAACGGCGGGCCAATGAAGTGTTCCAGGCGGGTCAGGTCCGGTTCATCGATGCCCAACTTGGCGAGGGCGTACTGGATCGAGCGGGTGATGCCTTCGCGCGGGTCGGTGAGGGTGCCGTCCAGGTCGAACAGCACGGTGGAGTAATGCAGGGTCATCGGTCGAATCCTTCCGCCAGGTGCAGGTCTTTAAGCTTCACGTAGTTCGCCGCGCTGTAGGTGAAAAAGGCGCGTTCCTTGTCAGTCAGCGCACGGATTTGTTTCACCGGGCTGCCCACATACAAAAAACCGCTTTCCAGCGTCTTGCCCGGCGGCACCAGGCTGCCGGCGCCGATGATCACGTCATCTTCCACCACTGCGCCGTCCATCACGATGCTGCCCATGCCGATCAGGATACGGCTGCCCACCGTACAACCGTGCAGCATGACCTTGTGGGCGATGGTCACATCGTCGCCGATCAGCAGCGGGAAACCGTCGGGGTTGAAGGGCCCGGCGTGGGTGATGTGCAGCACGCAGCCATCTTGGATGCTGGTGCGCGCGCCGATCCGGATGCGATGCATGTCGCCGCGAATCACGGTCAGCGGCCATACGGAGCTGTCGGGGCCGATTTCGACATCGCCGATCACCACCGCCGAAATATCGACAAACGCCCCGGTGCCCAGGGTTGGCGTGTGGTTCTGATAGGTGCGAAGGGTCACGATAGCCTCTCTCTCTTTTGCTGATAGCTGCGGTGGGCATTGATTGTAATTAAGATGGCCCCATCTTTGTTCTTACATGTTTCTCCAGCCAAGGTACCCACCGTGAGCGCGAACAACCCTCTTTTGCAGCCCTACGACCTGCCGCCGTTCTCGGCGATCCGTGCCGAGCACGTTCAGCCGGCCATTGAACAGATCCTCGCCGACAACCGCGTTGCCATCGAAGGCATCCTGCAAAGCCAGGGGAAAAATCCGACATGGACCGGCCTGGTCCTGGCCATGGATGAACTCAATGATCGCCTGGGCGCGGCCTGGAGCCCGGTGAGCCACCTCAACGCCGTGTGTAACAGCGCCGAATTGCGTGAAGCCTACGAGGCGTGCCTGCCGGCACTGAGTGCTTATTCCACCGAAATGGGCCAGAACCGCGAGTTGTTCCAGGCCTTCGAAGCCTTGGCCAATAGCCCGGAAGCCGCTGGCTTCGACGTGGCGCAAAAAACTATCCTGGAACACTCCCTGCGCGACTTCCGCCTGTCGGGTATCGATTTGCCGCCCGAGCAGCAAAAACGTTATGCCGAAGTGCAAAGCAAACTCTCCGAGCTGGGCAGCAAGTTTTCCAACCAACTGCTCGACGCCACGCAGGCTTGGACCAAGCACGTCACCGATGAAGCCACCCTCGCCGGCCTGACTGACTCGGCCAAGGCGCAGATGGCCGCCGCCGCCCAGGCCAAGGGCCTCGAAGGTTGGCTGATCACCCTGGAGTTCCCTAGCTACTACGCGGTGATGACCTACGCCCAGGACCGCGCCCTGCGTGAGGAAATCTACGCAGCCTACTGCACCCGTGCGTCGGACCAAGGCCCGAATGCCGGTCAGAACGATAACGGCCCGGTGATGGAACAGATTCTCGACCTGCGTCAGGAACTGGCCAGCCTGCTGGGCTACGCCTCGTTCTCCGAACTGAGCCTGGCCACCAAAATGGCCGAGTCCAGCGACCAAGTGCTGAGCTTCCTACGTGACCTGGCCAAGCGCAGTAAGCCGTTTGCCGCTCAGGACCTGGAGCAGCTCAGGGCCTACGCCGCCGAACAGGGCTGTGCCGATTTGCAAAGCTGGGACAGCGGTTACTACGGCGAAAAACTGCGCGAGCAGCGCTACAGCGTGTCCCAGGAAGCCCTGCGCGCCTACTTCCCGATCGACAAAGTGCTGAGCGGCCTGTTCGCCATCGTGCAGCGCCTGTATGGCATTGAGATCGCCGAGCAAAAGGGTTTCGACACCTGGCACCCGGACGTTCGCCTGTTCGAAATCAAGGAAAACGGCCAGCACGTCGGACGCTTCTTTTTCGACCTGTACGCCCGCGCCAATAAGCGCGGCGGTGCCTGGATGGACGGCGCGCGCGACCGTCGTCGCACCATCGATGGCGTGCTGCAAAGCCCGGTGGCCAACCTGGTGTGCAACTTCACCCCGGCCGACAGCGGCAAGCCTGCTCTGCTGACCCACGATGAAGTCACCACGTTGTTCCACGAATTCGGTCACGGCCTGCACCACCTGCTGACCCGTGTCGACCACGCTGGTGTCTCCGGGATCAACGGTGTGGCATGGGATGCGGTGGAGTTGCCGAGCCAGTTCATGGAGAACTGGTGCTGGGAGCCGGAAGGTCTGGCGCTGATCTCCGGCCACTATGAAACCGGCGAGCCGCTGCCCCAGGACCTGCTGGAAAAAATGCTCGCGGCGAAGAACTTCCAATCCGGCCTGATGATGGTGCGCCAGCTGGAGTTCTCGCTGTTCGACTTCGAACTGCATGCTACTCATGGCGATGGTCGTAGCGTGGCGCAGGTGCTTGAAGGCGTACGCGACGAGGTTTCGGTCATGCGTCCGCCGGCCTACAACCGGTTCCCCAACAGCTTTGCGCACATCTTCGCCGGTGGTTACGCGGCAGGGTACTACAGCTACAAATGGGCCGAAGTGCTGTCGGCGGATGCCTTCTCAAAGTTCGAAGAAGAGGGCGTGCTCAATGCTGAAACCGGCCGTGCGTTCCGTGATGCGATCCTGGCGCGTGGCGGTTCCCAGGCACCGATGGTGCTGTTCGTCGATTTCCGCGGCCGCGAGCCTTCCATTGACGCTCTCTTGCGTCACAGCGGCTTGAGCGAGGACGCAGCAGCATGAGCCAAGGACCTGTAATCACCAAAAAGCAATTTATCGCCGGGGCTGTGTGCCCGGCGTGCAGCGAGCCGGACAAGCTGAAAATGTGGACGGAGGACAACGTGCCCCATCGCGAATGCGTGGCCTGCGGCTATACCGACACGCTCAATGACCAAGGCTTGTCGGTGCCCAAGGAACTGGGTACGCGGGTCAATACCTCGGCGCTGAAAGTGCCGGATCCGAAGGTGCAGGCGGTGCAGTTCTTTCCGAACCCAAAGCTGAAAAAAGACTGAAGAAACCTCCCTCAATCCTGTAGGAGCGGGGGGGCTCGCAAAGAGCCTCAAGACAATGCGGTCATTCACGTGGCTGCATTGTCTTGATCTCGTCCGCCCCTACTGCATCTGCTCCCTGATTGTTTGAGGTGGAGATCCAATCCTTCATCGAACACAGTGCAAACGCGCTGGTGCTGCAATCTCCGTTTGCCAAGGCTGTGCGCAATTTGTCGACATCGGCCCGCATCATGTAGCGAACGCCATCTTTGAACCCATTACTGGTGCCAAATCCACCCAGGGTCATTTCGTTCAGCGCGTCTTCTTTGCTCCACCCTTGAATCACCACCCGGTACATCGCCGCCATCAAGCCCGTACGGTCCGAACCATGCTTGCAGTGCATCAGCACCGGGCCGCTGTTCTCTGCTTGCTGAATGGCGCGTAGCGCCGCCAGTACGTCTGAATCATCAACGTGATTGGTGCGATAAGTCAGTTGCACTTGTTTGATATCGACTGTTTTAAGCCAACTGGCGTCGGATTCCGGTAGGAAATTGATCACCGTGCCGATCTTCAGCTTTTCCAACAATGGCAGCGCGCCGCTATCCGGTAAGCCACTGCGGTACAACGTGGGGGTCATCTGGTGCAAGTTGTAGTGGGTATCAATCGGTTGGGCCCATTCGGGTGAGCGCACGGAAGTGATGATCTCATCGGCCTGCACGGGGGTAGGGGCGGACAGGCTGACGAGCGTGAGGCAGAGAGCCGCAAATAAGGCGTGTTTCAACATGGTCGACGTAACCGGAAGGAGCTGGCGAATGGCTCTCAGATTGGGTGACGTCGGGTCAATGCCGTGTGAGTCGGTCGTCAAAGAAGCGTGATTTGGCGGGCTTTGTGGCCGGCGATTTTCAGCTGAATCGATTTTCCTCGATGCTTAGCCTGCTATCATTCGTAACTATTCATGTCAGCTGTGTTCTATCTCTCTGAAACAGTTGGATCCAATTGCCCTGTAGACGCTCAAGCCGCTCGCCAGAAGCGGCTGTTCAATCCGTGACCACATGATGAGGTGCTCCATGTCTGATCAAGATCAAGACAACCCCCGGCGTGACTTTTTACGCAAATCCTTGACCTTGATCCCGGTGGTCACGGTTGCCAGTACCGGCCTGGGTGGTTCGATGCTGATGGCCACGCCTGAGCCGGCACAGGCCAGCGCGGCCAAGCCAGCGGTTAGCGAAAAAGCCTACGAACCCAGCTACTTCACGGCTGAGGAATGGGCGTTCATCCAGGCTGCCGTCGCGCGCTTGATCCCTGCCGATGCCCAAGGTCCCGGCGCCCTTGAAGCGGGTGCGCCGGAGTACATCGACCGTCAGATGAACACGCCCTATGCCAGTGGGGCGTTGTGGTACATGCAGGGGCCATTCAACGCCGATGCCGCCCCAGAGATGGGCTGGCAGAGCAAGTTGGTGCCCAAAGAGATTTATCGCCTGGGCATTGCCGCGACCGATACCTGGTCGAAGGCATTCAATGGCAAAGCCTTTGCCGCTCAAGACAGCGCTACCCAGGACGATATGCTGCGTCGCCTTGAAGCTGGCGGCGGCGAGGTGTCCGCCCATTTCGAGGCGGTGCCGGCGAAGATGTTCTTCAACCTGTTACTGCAGAACACCAAAGAAGGTTTTTTCTGCGACCCGATTCACGGGGGCAATAAAGGCATGGTCGGCTGGACCCTGATCGGTTTCCCCGGCGCGCGCGCCGACTTTATGGATTGGGTGGAACGCAACGAGCAATACCCCTTCCCGGCAGTTTCCATCCGCGGCGAGAGGGCATAAGCGTGGCGACCATCATGAAGAAAGTCGATGCAGTGATCGTAGGTTTTGGCTGGACCGGTGCGATCATGGCCAAGGAGCTGACGGAAGCGGGCCTGAACGTGGTTGCGCTGGAGCGCGGCCCGATGCAGGACACCTACCCCGACGGCAACTATCCCCAGGTCATCGACGAACTGACCTACAGCGTGCGTAAAAAACTCTTCCAGGACATTTCCAAAGAGACCGTAACCATTCGCCATAGTGTGAATGACGTGGCCTTGCCCAATCGGCAGCTCGGTGCATTCTTGCCCGGTAATGGCGTGGGCGGTGCGGGCTTGCACTGGTCGGGCGTGCATTTTCGCGTCGACCCTATTGAGCTGCGCATGCGCAGCCACTACGAAGAGCGCTACGGCAAGCACTTCATACCCAAGGACATGACCATCCAGGACTTCGGCGTCAGCTATGAAGAGCTTGAGCCGTTCTTCGACTATGCGGAAAAAGTCTTCGGCACCTCCGGCCAGGCCTGGACCGTCAAAGGTCAATTGGTGGGCGAAGGGCGCGGCGGCAACCCTTATGCGCCGGACCGCTCAAACCCGTTCCCCCTGCAAGCGCAGAAAAATACCGTCTCTGCACAGCTGTTTCAGAAAGCCGCCACAGAGGTAGGTTACAAGCCCTACAACCTGCCGTCGGCCAACACTTCGGGGCCTTATACCAACCCCTACGGTGCGCAAATGGGGCCGTGCAACTTCTGCGGTTTCTGCAGTGGCTACGTGTGCTACATGTACTCCAAGGCGTCGCCTAACGTGAACATCCTGCCGGCCCTGCGTCAGGTGCCGAATTTCGAACTGCGGCCCAATTCCCACGTACTCAAGGTCAATCTCGACAGTACCAAGAGCAAGGCCACCGGCGTGACCTACATCGACGGCCAGGGTCGCGAGTGCGAGCAGCCGGCGGACTTGGTGATTCTTGGCGCGTTCCAGTTCCACAACGTGCGTTTGATGCTGTTGTCGGGTATCGGCAAGCCTTACGACCCGATCAGCGGCGAAGGCGTGGTGGGCAAGAACTTCGCTTACCAGAACATGGCCACCATCAAAGCGTTCTTTGACAAGGACACCCACACCAACAATTTCATCGGTGCCGGCGGCAACGGCGTGGCCATCGATGACTTCAACGCCGACAACTTCGACCACGGCCCCCACGGCTTTGTGGGCGGTTCGCCAATGTGGGTCAACCAGGCCGGCAGCCGACCAATTGCAGGTACGTCCAACCCGCCGGGCACCCCAGCCTGGGGCAGTGCGTGGAAGCGCGCCACCGCCGATTACTACACCCATCAGGTGTCAATGGATGCCCACGGCGCTCATCAATCCTACCGGGGCAACTACCTGGATCTAGACCCGGTATACCGCGATGCCTACGGCCTGCCACTGCTGCGGATGACATTCGACTGGCAGGAAAACGACATCAAAATGAACCGCTTCATGGTCGAGAAAATGGGCAAGGTGGCGCAGGCCATGAACCCCAAGGCGATCGCTTTGCTGGGCAAGAAGGTCGGTGAGCACTTCAATACCGCGTCCTACCAGACCACCCACCTCAACGGTGGCGCGATCATGGGCACCGATCCGAAAACCAGCGCGGTCAACCGCTACCTGCAGTCCTGGGATGTGCACAATGTGTTTGTCCCAGGCGCATCCGCTTTCCCACAAGGCTTGGGTTACAACCCTACCGGCCTGGTGGCGGCGCTGACCTACTGGTCGGCCCGAGCGATCCGCGAGCAGTACCTGAAAAACCCCGGCCCACTGGTTCAGGCATAAGGAGCGATGACCATGAAAGCATTTGTTATCGCGACCTTGGCGCTGCTCAGCAGTTGCTCGATCAGCGCCGCTGAAACCGACCTGATCAAGCAAGGCGAGTACCTGGCCCGCGCCGGTGACTGCGTGGCCTGCCACACCGCCAAGGGCGGCAAACCTTTTGCCGGTGGCCTGCCGATGGAAACCCCCATCGGTGTGATCTATTCCACCAACATCACCCCGGACAAGACCGGCCTGGGTGATTACAGCTTTGAGGACTTCGACAAGGCCGTACGCCATGGCGTCGCCAAAAGCGGTAGTACGCTTTACCCAGCCATGCCCTATCCGTCTTACGCTCGTGTCAGCGAAAGCGATATGCAGGCGTTGTACGCGTATTTCATGAAAGGCGTCGAACCGGTCGCCCAAGCGAACAAGGACAGCGATATTCCCTGGCCCTTGAGCATGCGCTGGCCGTTGACGGCGTGGCGCTGGATGTTTGCGCCGGCCGTTGAGGATTATCAGGCTGCAGCGGGGGCCGACCCGGTGATCAGTCGCGGCGCCTATCTGGTGGAGGGCCTTGGCCACTGTGGCGCATGCCATACGCCGCGCGCCCTGACCATGCAGGAAAAAGCCCTGAGTGCTCAGGACGGCAGCGCGTTCCTGTCCGGCAGTGCGCCGTTGGAAGGTTGGATCGCCAAAAGCCTGCGCGGCGACCACAAGGACGGGCTCGGCAGCTGGAGCGAAGAGCAACTGGTGCAATTCCTCAAAACCGGTCGCAGTGACCGCAGCGCGGTGTTTGGCGGCATGAGCGATGTGGTCGTGCATAGCATGCAATACCTGTCGCAAGACGACCTGACCGCTATCGCCCGGTACCTCAAGAGTCTACCGGCGGTGGATCCCAAGGATCAGCCGCACCAGTACGACAAGCAGGTGGCGCAAGCCCTGTGGAAAGGCGACGACAGCCAGCGGGGTGCGTCGGTGTATATCGACAACTGCGCGGCCTGCCACCGTACCGACGGGCATGGTTATACGCGGGTGTTCCCGGCGTTGGCGGGCAACCCTGTGTTGCAGACGGCGGATGCGACGTCGCTGATCAACATCGTGTTGAACGGCGGCACATTACCGGCCACCCACTCGGCACCGTCCACCTTCACCATGCCGGCGTTCGCCTGGCGTCTGTCGGACCAGGAAGTGGCGGATGTGGTGAGCTTTATCCGCGGCAGTTGGGGCAACCAAGGTGGGCCAGTCAAGGCCAGCGACGTGGCGGACCTGCGCAAAGACGACATGCGCACCACCTCCGGCGATGACCTGGGGCAAGTGACGAAAAAGCACTGATCTTGCATTGACCGCCAAACGGCACTGGTCAGACACCCTGCGCCTCGATACTGTATATAAAAACAGTATTGAGGCGTTCTTATGTCGACTGCGCTGCCACCCCGGGGCCGGGGCACGGCCACCAACCTGCACAACCGCTTTGCGCCCACGGTCAGCGTGGTCGAGGACGACGGTTGGCATCAGGAAGTACCGCCGACCCAGGGCACCGAAGTGCGTATCGAGACGGCCAAGACCATCATCACCCGCAACAACTCACCGGACTTGCCGTTCGACCGCTCGATCAACCCTTATCGTGGCTGCGAGCACGGCTGTATTTACTGCTACGCGCGGCCCAGCCATGCCTATTGGGACATGTCCCCGGGGCTGGATTTCGAAACCCGCCTGATCGCCAAGCACAATGCCGCCCAGGTGCTGGAGCAGCAGCTGTCGAAACCGGGCTATGTGTGTGCGCCGATCAACCTGGGGTCCAACACCGATCCCTACCAACCCATCGAGCGCGAGCACCGCATCACCCGACAGATCTTGGAAGTGCTGCTGCGATACCGGCACCCGGTGACCATCATCACCAAGGGCTCGCTGATCCTGCGAGATCTGGACTTGCTCACCGAGTTGGCGCGCCAACGTCTGGTGGCGGTGATGATCAGCCTCACCAGCCTGGACGACGAGCTCAAGCGCATCCTGGAGCCTCGCACGGCGGCGCCCAAGGCGCGTCTGCGAGCGATTCGGGTGATGCGTGAGGCGGGGATCCCGGTGGGCGTGCTGTGTTCGCCGATGATCCCGATGATCAACGACAGCGAGCTGGAAAGCCTGCTGAGCGAAGCCCATGCCGCCGGGGCCCAGAGCGCGGCCTACATGATGCTGCGCTTGCCGTTGGAGGTGGCGCCGCTGTTCGAAGAATGGCTGGCGGCGCATTATCCGCAGCGCGCGGCCCATGTGATGAGCCTAGTGCGCCAGGTGCGCGGCGGAGAGGTGTATGACAGCCGTTTCGGCGTGCGCATGCGCGGTGAAGGGCCGTTTGCCGATCTACTGGCCCAGCGCTTCAGCAAAGCTATCAAGCGTTTGGGGCTGGATCGTCGGGAAGGCTTCAATCTGGATTGCGAGGCGTTCTGTCCACCTGGCCGACAGATGGCATTGTTGTAGACTGACTGGGAAGAATGCACCATTCCTGTAGGAATAGTCGCGTTTTGACATCACTGAAACCCGCGATCTAGAGCGGTTCATTCAGTTTGAGTTAAGTTTCGATGGTTACCTTGTTCAGCGAGTGACTGATGAGTCGGCCCTGGAGTCCGTGGCGGTTTACAACTATTCCACTAGCCAGGCGTCGAACTGACCTGAAAACTCCCCTGCATTAATTAAGAGGATGAATCATGAGTGACAAGGATAAACAGCCGTTGGCTGCGTCGGCATCAGCCCCTCAGGTGGCGGAATCCGCCGATGCAGCGTTGCAACATATCGTTGACGGTTTTTTGCATTTCCATCACGACGTCTTCCCTCAGCAGGAAGAACTCTTCAAGAAACTCGCCACGGCCCAGAGCCCAAGAGCGATGTTCATCACCTGCGCAGACTCGCGTATCGTCCCTGAATTGATCACCCAAAGCTCGCCCGGCGACCTGTTCGTTACCCGTAACGTCGGTAATGTGGTGCCCCCTTACGGGCAGATGAACGGCGGTGTTTCCACGGCGATCGAGTACGCGGTGCTTGCCCTGGGTGTACAGCACATCATCGTCTGTGGGCATTCCGATTGCGGCGCCATGCGCGCGGTACTCAACCCCGACAGCTTGGAGAAAATGCCCACGGTCAGGGCTTGGCTGCGGCACGCCGAGGTCGCCAAGGCCATGGTTCATGACAACTGCGACTGCGCCAATGAAGGCGAGAGCATGAAGGTGCTGACCGAAGAAAACGTCATCGCCCAGTTGCAGCATTTGCGCACCCACCCTTCAGTGGCCTCGCGCATGGCCAACGGTCAATTGTTTATCCACGGCTGGATTTACAACATCGAGACCAGTGAAATTCGCGCGTACGACGCGGAGCAATCAGCGTTCCGACCGTTGAGCGGTTCCGGACCTATCCCTTGCGCGACGCCTAAAGCGCGCTTCTAAAACACTTCCCTGCCGGGTAAAGCGGTGGCTGCCATGGACGCAGCCAGGCTTTACCGCGCCCGGCGAATGCCTCGGGAGAGCCATCATGCGTGCTGCTCAATTGAAAGCTGTATTGCCACGGGAGCTGCTCGCTTCGGTGGTTGTGTTTCTGGTCGCCCTGCCCCTGTGCATGGGCATCGCCATTGCGTCCGGCATGCCGCCGGCCAAGGGCCTGATCACCGGCATCATCGGTGGCCTGGTGGTGGGCTGGCTGGCGGGGTCGCCGTTGCAAGTCAGCGGTCCGGCGGCGGGTTTGGCGGTGCTGGTGTTCGAGTTGGTGCGCCAGCACGGCATGCTGATGCTCGGGCCTATCCTGCTGCTGGCGGGTTTCCTGCAACTGGTGGCCGGGCGTTTGCGCCTGGGCTGCTGGTTTCGTGTGACCGCACCAGCGGTGGTCTACGGCATGCTGGCGGGGATTGGCGTGCTGATTGTGCTGTCGCAGGTCCATGTGATGCTCGACGCCACGCCCAAGCCTTCAGGGCTGGATAACCTGGCGGGCTTCCCGGCTGCACTGGCCGAGGCGATCCCCACCCTTGGCGGTGGCCTCGGCTGGCAAGCGGGACTGCTTGGTTTGTCCACCATGCTGGTGATGTACCTGTGGGACAAACTGCGCCCGCAGTCACTACGATTCGTGCCGGGAGCCTTGCTCGGTGTTGGCTTGGCAACGGTCACCAGCCTGGTGCTGGCGCTGCAGGTCAAGCGGGTGGAGGTGCCGGAGAACCTCGCCGATGCCATAGACTGGCTGCGCCCCAGCGACCTGCTCAACCTGGCTGACCCCCAACTGCTGATCGCCGCGTTCGCCGTTGCTTTCATTGCCAGCGCCGAAACCCTGCTCTCCGCGGCGGCTGTGGATCGCATGCACAGTGGTCAGCGTTCCGATTTTGATAAAGAATTATCTGCCCAAGGTGTAGGCAACATGCTGTGTGGTCTGGTGGGCGCCCTGCCGATGACCGGTGTGATTGTGCGCAGTTCGGCCAACGTCCAAGCAGGCGCTACCACGCGGCTGTCGGCGATGTTCCACGGCGTGTGGCTGCTGGGTTTTGTGCTGCTGTTGTCGAGTGTGCTGCAAAGCATTCCGGTCGCAAGCCTGGCAGGTGTGCTGGTGTACACCGGGATCAAGCTGGTGGACGTCAAGGCGTTCAAGGCGCTGGGACGCTACGGACGGATGCCGATGTTCACCTATGCCGCCACAGCGCTGGCAATCATCTTCACCGACTTGCTGACGGGTGTGCTGGTGGGCTTCGGGCTGACCCTGGTCAAGCTGGCGTTCAAAGCGTCGCGCTTGAAAGTCAGCCTGATCGATCTGCCTCAGGATGGCGAGATGGAACTGCGGTTGATTGGCGCGGCGACGTTTCTCAAAGTCCCGGCGCTGACTCAGGTGCTCTCGACCGTGCCTACCGGCACCACGGTGCATGTGCCGCTTAACAACCTGAGCTACATCGACCATTCCTGCCTGGAGTTGCTGGAAGAATGGGGCCGGGCAAATGCGGCCAAAGGGTCGAAGTTGGTGATTGAGGCGCGGGGGTTGAAGCGCAGGCTCGAAGGCCGAATCAGGACGACGACGGGGATCGGCTCGGCACCCTCTATCGGCTGACGGAGCCGAATCAAATGCGGGAGAGGGCTACCACCCTCCCGCATTAGATTGAAAGTTCAAGCCGGCTGATCCAGCTCCAGCTCAACACCCAACTGACGCGACAGGCACGGCCAGCGCTTCCACGCTGCTTCCGTTTCCGGGCTTTTGAGCTGCTCGCGATAGGTCTCCACAGACTCCAGCGCAAAGCTGTCCTCGTTGAGCATTTCATCCACGGCGTGGTGTACGGCTTCATCCAGTTGGTTGGCGAATGCCTCGCCGATCAACTGATGGGCAATCACGTTGGCGACGGTGATATCCACCGGAATCAATGGCTGGCCAAAGTGCTTGATATACAAGTCGTTGACCTCTTCCACCAGACGATGGGCCAGGTACGCTTCATCCAGCAGGCCGTCGAGCCCTTCGTGGCCTTGCAGCAAAGCGGGCGGTTGCAGGAAAAAATGCTCGGCGATCTTCAGGACGGGTTTGATCTGACTTTCGATACCGGCCTCGCGGGCCACCTCGTTGGCCGCATCCAGCAGGTCCGGCACGAGGTCGATGTAGGCAGTGACAAAGCGGGTCATGATGACGACGTGATCACCGTCAGCCAGGGAAATGGCCGAATGCAGGTGCGGCAATTGTTTTTCCAACTGGCAACCCAGCTGGCCCGTTTCGGTCTCGTGTTGATGGGCACGGGAAATCTGCTCGCGCAATGCGGCGGTGTTCATGAACGCTCCAGTAGTGCAGGCATAAGAAGAAAGAGCATAAGGTAGCTCGTTTAGACGAGAGCCTCAGATGCATTTGTCATAATTATTTCACGGTTATACGCAGGCGTTATATCGGATAGCCATCGTTCGTCGGAAAATCGATTCCGCCCCCCGCTTCCATTGGGTTTCCACCCAGCCTTTGCGGCTCATTTGCCCCTACACATTGCGGGGTTGCAGACCCTGTCTATACTCGGATTTGTACGCGATTAGCTGATGACGCCAGACTGCATAAGCAGGCAAGGCTAAGCGGTTGTAAGCAGTATGGAAGCCGCTCCCTTCGACGCAGGTGCAAACCGGCGGGATAACAAGAACGATAAGGGGAACCCGCAATGATGCGACATCCACACGTTTGGATGGGCCTCCTGTTGTGGTCGGTATTCGGCCAGGCGCACGCCGCTTGGACCACGAATATGGCGCCAGGGGCGACAGAAGTCAGTCACGCTGTGTTCGACCTGCATATGACCATTTTCTGGATCTGTGTGGTGATCGGCATCGTCGTGTTCGGCGCCATGTTCTGGTCGATGATGGTCCACCGCCGCTCCACCGGGCAGGTCGCCGCCAAGTTTCACGAGAGCACCACCGTGGAAATCCTCTGGACCGTGGTCCCTCTGCTGATCCTGATCGCGATGGCCATTCCGGCCACCAAGACCCTGATCAATATCTACGACAGCAGTGAATCGGATATCGATATCCAGGTCACCGGCTACCAGTGGAAATGGCACTACAAATACCTGGGCCAGGATGTGGAGTTCTTCAGCAACCTGGCCACACCCGCCGAACAGATCCGTAACCAGGCCACCAAGGGCGAGCATTATCTGCTGGAAGTCGACCAGCCGCTGGTGCTGCCGGTGGGCGCCAAGGTGCGCTTTCTGGTGACGGCCGCCGACGTGATCCACTCTTGGTGGGTGCCGGCCTTCGCGGTCAAGCGCGATGCCATTCCGGGGTTCGTCAACGAAGCCTGGACCCGCGTCGAGAAACCCGGCCTCTACCGTGGCCAATGCGCCGAGCTGTGCGGCAAGGACCACGGCTTCATGCCCATCGTGGTGGAGGTCAAGTCCAAGGCCGACTACGACACCTGGCTGGGCGAGCGCAAGGCCGAAGCCGCCAAGCTTAAGGAGCTGACATCCAAAGAGTGGACCCTCGACGAGCTGGTGGCCCGTGGCGACAAGGTCTATCACACCACCTGTGTGGCCTGTCACCAGGCCGAGGGCCAGGGCCTGCCGCCGATGTTCCCGGCGCTCAAGGGCTCGAAGATCGCCACGGGGCCTGCGGCCGATCACCTGAGCATCGTGTATCACGGTAAGCCGGGAACCGCGATGGCCGCGTTTGGCAAGCAGCTCTCGGAAGTGGATATCGCCGCCGTAGTGACTTACGAGCGCAACGCCTGGGGCAACAACAAAGGCGACATGGTCACGCCTAAAGATGTGTTGGCCATCAAGCAGGCGGAAAGCAAATGACTCCTTTCATTGCAAATGCCCTGAACCGCCCCGCCCCTTCGTTTGCAGGAGAACGGCCATGAGCGCTGTGATCGATGACCATGGCCACGCCAGTGACCATGCCCACGGCCCCGCCAAAGGTTTGATGCGCTGGGTGCTGACCACCAACCATAAAGACATCGGCACGATGTACCTGTGGTTTGCCTTCACCATGTTCTTGTTGGGCGGCTCCTTCGCCATGGTGATTCGCGCCGAGTTGTTCCAACCGGGTTTGCAAATTGTGGAACCCGCGTTCTTCAACCAGATGACCACCATGCACGGCCTGATCATGGTGTTCGGCGCGGTGATGCCGGCATTTGTCGGCCTGGCCAACTGGATGATCCCGCTAATGATCGGTGCCCCCGACATGGCCCTGCCGCGCATGAATAACTTCAGTTTCTGGCTGTTGCCGGCGGCGTTCCTGTTGTTGGTGTCGACCTTGTTCACGCCAGGCGGTGGGCCGAATTTCGGCTGGACCTTCTACGCGCCGCTCTCCACGACCTATGCGCCGGAAAGCGTGACGTTCTTCATCTTCGCCATTCACCTGATGGGCATCAGTTCGATCATGGGTGCGATCAACGTGGTCGCCACCATCCTCAACCTGCGTGCGCCCGGCATGACATTGATGAAGATGCCGCTGTTCGTGTGGACCTGGTTGATCACCGCGTTCCTGCTGATTGCGGTGATGCCGGTGCTGGCCGGCTGCGTGACCATGATGCTGATGGATATCCACTTCGGTACCAGCTTCTTCAGTGCCGCCGGTGGCGGTGATCCGGTGCTGTTCCAGCATGTGTTCTGGTTCTTCGGCCACCCTGAGGTGTACATCATGATCCTGCCGGCCTTCGGCGCCGTCAGCTCGATCATCCCGACCTTCTCGCGCAAGCCATTGTTCGGTTACACCTCGATGGTCTACGCCACGGCGAGCATCGCGTTTCTGTCGTTTATCGTGTGGGCGCACCACATGTTCGTGGTGGGCATTCCGCTGGTGGGTGAGTTGTTCTTTATGTACGCCACGTTGCTGATCGCCGTGCCCACGGGGGTGAAGGTGTTCAACTGGGTCAGCACCATGTGGCAAGGCTCGCTGACCTTCGAGACACCGATGCTGTTTGCCGTGGCCTTCGTGATTCTGTTCACCATCGGCGGCTTCTCCGGCCTGATGCTGGCGATTGCGCCGGCGGACTTTCAGTATCACGACACCTACTTCGTGGTGGCCCACTTCCATTACGTACTGGTGCCCGGCGCGATCTTCGGCATCTTCGCCTCGGCGTACTACTGGCTGCCGAAATGGACCGGCCATATGTACGACGAAACCCTGGGCAAGCTGCACTTCTGGCTGTCTTTCGTGGGCATGAACATGGCGTTCTTCCCGATGCACTTCGTGGGCCTGGCGGGCATGCCGCGTCGGGTGCCGGACTACAACCTGCAGTTCGCCGATTTCAACATGGTGTCTTCGATTGGCGCCTTTATGTTCGGCGCTACGCAGATCTTCTTCCTGTTTATCGTGATCAAGTGCATCCGTGGCGGCCCGCCCGCGCCGGCCAAACCGTGGGACGGCGCCGAAGGCCTGGAATGGAGCGTGCCCTCGCCCGCGCCGTACCACACCTTCACCACGCCGCCGGAGGTCAAGTGAATACGCCGATCCCCTGTGGGAGGGGGCTTGCCCCCGATGATGGTATGTCAGCCGACATCACCCTGGTTTGCGACGCAGCAGGTGGACGTCATGGCTGACCCCGTGCCCCTCAAGCGCCTGGTCACGCGGCTGTTGATCCTGGTGGTGGCGATGTTCGCCTTCGGGTTCGCCCTGGTGCCCATCTACGACGTGATGTGCAAGGCGTTCGGCATCAACGGCAAGACCGCAGGGCAGTATGAGGGCTCGCAGGTAGTGGACCCGTCGCGCCAGGTGCGCGTGCAGTTTCTGGCCACCAATGCCATCGACATGGTCTGGGAGTTTCGCTCCAAGGCCGATGAACTGGTGGTCCACCCTGGGGCGGTCAACGAGATGCTGTTCGTGGCCTACAACCCCAGCAATAAACCAATGACTGCCCAGGCGATTCCGAGCATTTCCCCGGCCGAAGCGGCGGTGTATTTCCACAAAACCGAGTGTTTTTGCTTCACCCAGCAAGTGCTACAGCCTGGCGAGCGCATCGAAATGCCCGTGCGTTTCATTGTCGATCGCGACATGCCCAAGGATGTGAAGCATTTGACCCTGGCGTACACGCTGTTCGATATCACTGCGCGCCAACCGCCCGTGGCTGCCCATAGCGGCGGCTAGCTACTGTTTGCCCGCTCAATCAGGAGAGCGAATACATGTCGACTCATGATACGTACTACGTACCAGCGCAAAGCAAATGGCCAATAATTGCCACGTTCGGTCTGTTGATCACCGTGTACGGCCTGGGCCTGTGGTTCAACGACCTCAAGGCCGCGCGCCCGGAATCCCACGGGCCGTGGATCTTTTTCGTCGGTGGCCTGCTGTTGGCCTACATGCTGTTCGGCTGGTTCGGCGCGGTGATCAAGGAAAGTCGCGCCGGTTTGTACAGTTCGCAGATGGACCGCTCGTTCCGCTGGGGCATGAGTTGGTTCATCTTTTCCGAAGTGATGTTCTTTATCGCGTTCTTCGGTGCGCTGTTTTATGTGCGGCATGTGTCCGGTCCGGCATTGGCGGGCGAAGGTCCTAAGGGCATCGCGCATATGCTGTGGCCGAACTTCGAGTTTGCCTGGCCGTTGCTCAACAACCCGGACCCGAAACTCTATCCTGCGCCGGAGGGCACCATCAGCCCGTGGGGCTTACCGTTGGTCAATACGATTTTGCTGGTCAGTTCCAGCGTGACCATCACCATTGCCCACCATGCCCTGCGTAAAGGCCATCGCGGTGCTCTGAAACTCTGGCTGGCGATCACCGTGCTGCTGGGCTTGGCGTTCCTTGGGTTCCAGGCCGAGGAATATATCCACGCCTATAAAGAGCTGGGTCTGACCTTGGGCTCGGGCGTGTACGGCGCGACCTTCTTTATGCTCACCGGTTTTCACGGCGCCCACGTGACCATCGGCACGATCATTCTGTTTGTGATGCTGATGCGCATCCTGCGCGGGCATTTCAATGCCGAGCACCAGTTCGGCTTCGAAGCGGCCAGTTGGTATTGGCACTTTGTGGATGTGGTGTGGATCGGCCTGTTTTTCTTCGTTTACGTGCTGTAGGGCGTTTCACCACGGCGCGTGCGAGACCAGCTGGCCGCTGAAAAAGCCCCAGGTAATCAAGCCGAGGGTGATCACGGCCAGGACCACGCGCACGGTCAGGGCAGTGACGAGGCGGTTGGAGTGGCCCTCGTCCTTGACCAGAAAGAACAAGCCACTGAACAGGCTCACGACGGTCGCGATCAGCATCAGGGCAATGGCTGCTTTGAGCATGGTGCGGCTCCTGGGCTTTCGAGGGGAGGGGCGATGAAATCCAGTATAGCCAGTGCCTGGCAGCGCTTTCGTCCCGGTATTGCGCCGACGGTGGTAGTGCTTGTGCTGCTGCCGCTGATGGTGGGGCTGGGATGCTGGCAGTTGTCTCGCGGCCAGGAAAAGCAGGCGCTGGTGGACAGCTATGCCGAGCGCCGTGCGGCCGAACCGATCCATGGTGACCAGCTCGCGGCGCTCGCAGACCCTGCGTTTCGTCGGGTTCACCTGCGTGGGCAGTTCGATGCCGAACACAGCGTACTGCTCGACAACCGCATGCGCGATGGCAAGGCCGGTGTCGAGCTGCTGCAACCCTTCCATGACCAGGCCAGCGGTCTGTGGCTGTTGCTCAATCGCGGCTGGCTGCCCTGGCCGGACCGGCGCACCCCGCCGGCCTTCACCACCCCTGAACAACCGGTGAATCTCGACGCCTGGGTGTACGTGGCGCCGGGCGAAACCTTCCAGTTGCAGGCCGACCCGGTGGCGTCCAACTGGCCGCGCTTGCTCACCGCGCTGCACCCCTCCGCGTTGTGGGCCGAGCTGGGTCGCAGCGGGTATGGCTACGAGTTGCGCGCCGAACCCGGCCCGGGCACCTACGAAACCCGCTGGCCGGTCGTGGCCATGGGCCCGGAAAAACACCTGGCGTATGCCGTGCAGTGGTTCGCCATGGTCCTGGCGTTGCTGGCGCTTTATCTCTATCTCGGATGGCACCACACAAAAAAGGAGAAGCCCCATGAGAGCGGCCATGAATCCACCCAACATGTCTGAGCTGCCCGACCGTCGCAAAGGCCGCTGGCAGTTGATCCTGATTCTGCTGATGGTCATCGGCCCGATGGTGTTGGCCACACTCATGTACAAGCTGCAGTTCTGGGTGCCCGACAGTCGCAGCTATCACGGCGAGCTGATTGGCGATGGCCAGACCCGCGCCGACATCGGCGTGCAGGCCGACGAGCAGCGCTGGCAACTGCTGGTTACGGCACCCACGGCCTGCGCCGCCGACTGCCAGCAACTGGTGTACCTGGCGCGGCAACTGCAGATTGGCCTGGGCCGCGATGCTTCGCGCGCCAGTCATGCCCTGGCCAGCGCGCAACCTTTGAGCACTGACTATGACGCCAAGCTCAAGGCCGAATACCCCCAGTTGCAACGCTACGCGCTGGACCTGTCGACCTTCGGCAAAAACGCCGCCGCGCCGGGTGACGCGCAGCTTTGGATCGTCGATCCCCACGGCAACCTGGTGCTGCGCTATGACGCCACGGTCAAGGGCAAGGATTTGCTCAACGATCTGCGTCATCTGTTGAAACTGTCCAACATCGGATAAGGGCATCGTCATGGCCAAACCTGGATTTCGCCTCGCGTTGTTTGCCACCCTACTGGCGCTGATCGTCGTGCTGCTCGGTGCCTATACCCGCCTGACCCACGCCGGTCTCGGCTGCCCGGATTGGCCCGGTTGCTACGGTTTTATTGGGGTGCCCAACAGTGAAGCCCAACTGGCCCATGCCGAATTGCATTTTCCTGACACACCGGTGGAGGCCGACAAAGGCTGGAGCGAGATGATCCATCGCTACTTCGCCGGCACCTTGGGGCTGCTGATCGGCGTATTGGCGGCGCGGTGCTGGAGTCATCGGCGCGATCCCGGTCAGCCGGTGAAGTTGCCGCTGTTTCTGCTCGCCGTGGTGTTCGCCCAGGCGGCGTTTGGTATGTGGACGGTGACATTGAAGCTGTGGCCGCAAGTGGTCACGGGGCACTTGCTGGGAGGCTTTGCCACCCTGAGCCTGCTGTTTTTGCTGACCCTGCGTTTGTCGGGAGTTTTACCAGCGTTGATCGTGCCGAAGCGCCTGCAATATTGGGCCACGGCCGGGCTGGTGGTGGTGATCGGCCAGATCGCGCTGGGCGGCTGGGTAAGTTCCAACTATGCGGCCGTGGCCTGTATCGACCTGCCCACCTGCCACGGTCAATGGTGGCCGGCGGCGGACTTTGCCAACGGTTTTCACCTGACCCAACATATCGGCCCGAACTACCTGGGCGGGCAGCTCGACAGCGAGGCGCGTACGGCGATTCACCTGACACACCGCTTGGGCGCGGTCATCGTCACCTTGGCCCTGCTCGGTTTGGCCTGGCAACTGCGCGCGGTGGGCATGACGCGACTGGCGGGCCTGTTGCTGATTGCCTTGGCCGCGCAAATCGGCCTGGGCTTGAGCAATGTGTATTTCCATCTGCCGCTGCCGGTGGCCGTGGCCCATAACGCCGGTGGCGCCGGATTGTTGCTGACGCTGGTGCTGGTCAATTACCACGCGCGTACCAGCCTGGTACGGGTGCGCAGTCAGCGGCCGTTCGGCTGGCGCTTTATCCCGCGCAAACAGATATCGGGCCTGACCACCCTTAAAGGAGAAATGCCATGGCGACCTTGACCGGCGCGCGGCACGACCAGGCGCTCTGGCGCGACTATCTGGAGCTGACCAAGCCGAAGGTGGTGGTGCTGATGTTGATTACTTCCCTGGTCGGTATGTTTCTCGCGACCCGCGCTGGCGTGCCGTGGACGGTGCTGATTTTCGGCAATTTGGGGATCGCTCTGTGTGCAGGCGGCGCGGCGGCGATCAACCACGTGGTGGACCGGCGGATCGACGCCGTGATGGCCCGCACCCATAAGCGCCCGTTGGCCCAGGGGCGCGTGCAGCCTGTGGGCGCGCTGGCCTTTGCGTTGGTGTTGTCAGTGGCTGGACTGACGCTGCTACTGGCGTTCACCAATCCGCTGGCGGCATGGCTGACCTTGGCGTCGTTGTTGGGGTATGCGGTGATCTATACCGGGTTTCTCAAGCGCGCTACGCCGCAGAATATCGTTATCGGCGGTTTGGCCGGAGCGGCGCCACCGTTACTGGGCTGGGTTGCCGTCACCGGGCATGTCAGTGCCGAACCGCTGCTGCTGGTGCTGATTATCTTCGCCTGGACCCCGCCACACTTCTGGGCTTTGGCCATTCACCGCAAAGAGGAGTACGCCAAGGCCGATATTCCGATGCTGCCGGTAACCCACGGCGAGCATTACACCAAGGTGCATATCCTGCTCTACACCTTCGCCCTACTGGCAGTGAGCCTGATGCCCTACGTGATCCACATGAGCGGCCCGCTCTACCTGGGTTGCGCGCTGGTCTTGGGTGCGCGCTTTCTGCAATGGGCCTGGGTGTTGTACCGTGGCGGTCGGCCGCACGCGGCGATCAACACCTTCAAGTACTCTATCTGGTACCTGTTCCTACTGTTTATCGCGCTGCTCGTAGACCACTACTTACTGTTGAACCTATGACTCGAACTCAAAAAACCGTCTTTATCCTGGTGGCCATCGTCGCGTTGATCATGGGCCTGACCGTCAACAAAGTGCTCAACGGCAAAGGCCAGGGCGACCCCACCGCGCTGATCGACGCCGGCATCATCCTGCTGCCGCAAAGCCGCGCGCTGCCGCCGGTGATCATGACCAATCAGGACGGCCAGCCGGTGGTGATCAATGAATTGAAGGGTAAGTGGAGCCTGCTGTTCTTCGGCTACACCTTCTGCCCGGACATTTGCCCTACCACCCTTGCTCAACTGCGCCAGATCAAGAGCGAACTGCCCAAGGACGTTGTGGATAAGCTTCAGGTGATTCTGGTGAGTGTCGACCCCAACCGCGACACTCCGACCCAGCTCAAGCAGTACCTGGGCTATTTCGATCCGCAATTCCAGGGTCTGACCGGCGCAAATGTGGCTGAGGTGCAAAAGGTCTCGAACGCCGTGAGTATCCCGTTCATCCCGGCCGATACCAGCAAGCCGAACTACACCGTCGATCACAGCGGTAACCTCGCGCTGATCGGCCCGGACGGAACTCAACGTGGTTTTATCCGCGCGCCATTGAACAACCAGAAGCTGGTGGCGCAATTGCCAGGGTTGTTACAGCGTCAGTAGTAGCCGACACAAAAAATGTGGGGGGGGGCTTGCTTGGCCCTGATAGCAGAGTGCCAGTCGATGTAGATGCCGACTGAAGCACTGCCATAGGGGGCAAGCCCCCTCCTACATTTGCTTTGTGTTGCCTGAGGGATCGGGGCCAGCGTCTGCTGTTGATTGGGATCGAGTTCACGCCGTAATGCTGAATCGAGATGCAAGCCCATCAGGTGGCCGATGTCAGAGGCACTGAACCACGGTTGGTCGTCGATTAGCACATTCGAGTCTTGCACAAACCTAATGTGGGAGGGGGCAAGCCCCCTCCCACATTTGCTTTGTGTTGCCTGAGGATCGGGGCCAGCGTCTGCTGTTGATTGGGATCGAGTTCACGCCGTAGTGCTGAATCGAGATGCAAGCCCATCAGGTGGCCGATGTCAGAGGCACTGAACCACGGTTGGTCGTCGATTGGCACATTCGAGTCTTGCACAAACCTAATGTGGGAGGGGGCTTGCCCCCGATAGCAGAGTGCCAGTCGATGTAGATGCCGACTGAAGCACTGCTATCGGGAGCAAGCCCCCTCCCATATTGTTGATCGCCAGTGGACTGGGGATCAGGTTGTTTCTTCAGGATCAGAACGCCGGCTTGATCGCGCCTTTGTATTTTTCTTCGATGAATTGCTTCACCTCAGGGGTGTGCAGCGCGGCGATCAGTTTCTTCACGGCGTCCGCGTCCTTGTTGTCTTCGCGGGTGACCAGGATGTTCACATACGGCGAGTCGCTGCCTTCGATCAACAGGGCGTCCTTGGCAGGGTCCAGCTTGGCTTCCAGGGCGTAGTTGGTGTTGATCAGCGCCAGGTCGACCTGGGTCAACACGCGTGGCAGGGTGGCGGCTTCCAGTTCGCGGAACTTCAGGTTTTTCGGGTTGGCGGTAATGTCTTTGATGGTTGACAGGATGTTGGTTGGGTCCTTCAGGGTGATCAGGTCGTTTTTGGCCAGAAGCAGCAGGGCGCGGCCGCCGTTGGTGGCGTCGTTCGGGATCACGACGTTGGCGCCGCTTGGCAGCTCGTCGATTTTTTTGTACTTGCTGGAGTAAGCACCCAGGGGCTCCAGGTGTACCCCGCCCACGCTTACCAAGTGAGTGCCCTTGGTCTTGTTGAACTCATCGAGGTACGGTTGGTGCTGGAAGAAGTTGGCGTCCAGACGCTTCTCGGCCACTTGTACGTTAGGCTGAACGTAATCGGTGAACACCTTGACCTCGAGGTCCACGCCTTCTTTAGCCAGGGCCGGCTTCACGAATTCGAGGATTTCCGCGTGGGGCACCGGCGAGGCCGCGACGGTGAGGGTCTCGGCCGC
The DNA here is from genome assembly GCF_007858255.1 of Pseudomonas rhodesiae. Taxonomy (GTDB): domain Bacteria; phylum Pseudomonadota; class Gammaproteobacteria; order Pseudomonadales; family Pseudomonadaceae; genus Aquipseudomonas; species Aquipseudomonas rhodesiae. Next base: position 67,419 of record NZ_VFEU01000015.1, read on the forward strand.
GTGAGCGGAAAACGCGGCAACGGCGGCGAAAGCAACCAGTAGTTTTTTCATCCAGCAAGCTCCTTGTTCGGGCATCTGCCGGCAGTTGGCCGGCAATGGCCGTTATTTTCGAGAATAGTGTGTCACCAGCTTGTCGCCGATGGTTTGCAGAATCTGCACCAGCACAATCAACATGATGACGGTGACGACCATGACGTCGTCCTGGAAACGCTGGTATCCATAGCGGATCGCCAGGTCACCCAACCCGCCGGCACCGACCACGCCGGCCATGGCGGTATAGCCCACCAGTGCAATGGCGGTCACGGTGATTGCGGCAATGATGCCAGGCTTCGCCTCGGGCAAAAGTGCCTTGACGATGATCTGCCGAGTGGTGGCGCCCATGGCTTGTGTCGCTTCGATGATGCCGCGATCCACTTCGCGCAGAGCCGTTTCCACCAGCCGCGCGAAGAACGTCGAGGCGCCTACCACCAACGGCGGAATCGCGCCGGCCACTCCCAGCGATGTGCCGGTGATAAAGATCGTTGTAGGAATCATCACAATCAGCAGAATGATAAACGGCAGTGAGCGTATAGCGTTGACGATAAACGCCAGAACGCCGTAGGTGGCTTTCTGCTCCAGCAACTGACGTGGGCTGAACAAGAAGAGCAGGATGCCGAGCGGCAGGCCGACCAGCACGGTGAACAGCAGTGAAGTGCTGAGCATCAGCATGGTGTCACCGGTGGCGACCCAAATGTCGGCCCAATCCACCTTATCGAAGTAATGCAGTAACACGTCCATTAACGCAGGACCTCCATATGCACGTCGGCTGCGGTGAAGCGGGCGAAAGCTGCTTCCATATCACCGCCGGTGATGGCCAGAGTCAGTTGCCCGTAGGGAATGTCTTTGATGCGATCGATACGACCGGCAAGGATGCTGTAGTCCACTCCCGTCTCGCGCGCGACGGTACCCAACAATGGCGCGTAAGTCGCTTCGCCCTGGAATGTCAGGCGCACGATACGGCCAGGCACGTGAGCGAAGTCATCGCGCTGTTCGCTTTCGTCGATTTGGTCGGCTTCCTGCACAAAACGCTTGGTGGTCGGGTGCTTAGGGTGCAGGAACACATCCGCCACCGACCCCTGCTCGACGATTACACCGGCGTCCATGACGGCGACTTGGTCGCATACGCGACGGATCACATCCATTTCATGGGTGATCAGCACGATGGTCAGTTTCAACTCGCGATTGATTTCGGCCAGCAATTGCAGGACCGACGCAGTGGTCTGCGGGTCGAGGGCGCTGGTGGCTTCGTCGCACAGCAGGATCTTCGGCTTGGTTGCCAGGGCGCGGGCGATGCCGACGCGTTGCTTTTGGCCGCCGGAGAGTTGCGCGGGGTACTTCTTGGCGTGGTCGGACAGGCCCACGCGAGCGAGCAGTTCTGCCACCCGTTGGTCGATTGCCTTGCGCGACATTTCGCCGGCCAGGGTCAGTGGCAGCGCCACGTTGTCGGCGACGGTCTTGGAAGCCAGCAGGTTGAAGTGCTGGAAGATCATGCCGACCTGCTGACGGAAACGACGCAGGCCGTTGGCGTCCAGGGCGGTGACTTCTTCGCCATCGACCGTGATCTGACCGCCGCTGGGTTCTTCCAGGCGGTTGATCAAGCGCAACAGCGTGCTTTTACCTGCACCCGAATGGCCGATCAGGCCGAACACCTGGCCGTTCTCGACTCGCAGGCTGGTGGGATGCAGCGCGGGGATATCCCTACCGTCGACACGGTAGGTTTTATGGACGTTTTGAAACTCGATCACGTAGCGAACCTTGTGGGGCGCATGAAAAGGGATCAGCGGTTAGCCGGGCGCGCATTTTAGCCTGTCCGTATAGCGTTTCTTAGCATTTATTTCGTATCCAACCAGCGATTTGGCAATAACGCGATCAAAGGTCATAAAAAAGGAACGGCGCAAAACCCTGTCAGTCCCTACTTAAGCAACTCAATTTCCCAGGTGCCGTGCCTGGGGTTTTGCTCAAACGAGCCGGGGAACGCTCTGGCCACTTTGAATAAGGAGTTTTGACTGATGAGCACCAAGAAGCCAGCTACCCCGTCCAAGAGCGAACTCGCGGGGACCGATACCCTGGACCGCGGCAATACCAACGCCAAGCTGCAGGCCCTGGAAGCCTTTCGCTCCGATGCCACCGGCCAGGCTTTGCGTACCAACCAGGGCGTGAAGATTTCTGACAACCAGAACAGCTTGAAGGTCGGCTCCCGCGGCCCGTCGCTGCTCGAAGACTTCATCATGCGTGAAAAAATCACGCACTTTGACCATGAGCGCATCCCGGAGCGCATCGTGCATGCTCGCGGTACCGGCGCCCATGGCTATTTCCAGACCTACGAAGACCATTCGGCACTGACCAAGGCCGGATTCCTACGGACCCCCGAGCATAAAACACCGGTATTTGCGCGGTTCTCCACCGTACAGGGCCCGCGTGGTTCCGGTGACACCGTGCGCGATGTGCGCGGCTTTGCCGTGAAGTTTTTCACCGAGGAAGGCAACTTCGACTTGGTGGGCAACAACATGCCAGTGTTTTTCATTCAGGACGCGATCAAGTTTCCTGACTTCGTGCATGCGGTAAAACCTGAGCCCCATAACGAAATTCCTACCGGCGGCTCGGCGCACGACACTTTCTGGGATTTCGTTTCCCTGGTGCCGGAATCGGCCCACATGGTGGTGTGGGCAATGTCCGACCGCGCCATTCCGAAAAGCCTGCGCGCCATGCAGGGTTTTGGTGTGCATACCTTTCGCCTGATCAACACTGAGGGCAAGTCCAGCTTCGTCAAATTCCACTGGCGTCCGAAGGTCGGCACCTGCTCCCTGGTGTGGGACGAAGCGCAGAAGCTTGCCGGTAAAGACACCGACTACCACCGCCGCGACCTGTGGGAATCCATCGAGAGCGGTGACTACCCCGAGTGGGAGCTGGGCGTACAGATCGTCGCCGAAGAGGACGAGCATAAGTTTGACTTCGACCTGCTCGACCCGACCAAGATCATCCCCGAAGAGTTGGTGCCCATCACGCCGCTGGGCAAGATGGTGCTTAACCGCAACCCAGACAACTTCTTTGCCGAAGTCGAGCAGGTGGCGTTCTGCCCGGGTCATATCGTGCCGGGTATCGATTTCACTAACGACCCGCTGCTGCAAGGCCGTCTGTTTTCCTACACGGACACGCAGATCAGCCGCCTGGGTGGTCCGAACTTCCATGAAATCCCGATCAATCGACCAGTCGCGCCGTTCCATAACGGCCAGCGCGACGCGCAGCACCGCAGCGTGATTGATAAGGGACGTGCCTCTTACGAGCCGAACTCCATCGATGGCGGCTGGCCGAAAGAAACCCCGCCGGGCCCGACCGACGGTGGCTTCGAAACCTATTACGAGCGCGTCGACGCCAACAAGGTACGTGAGCGCAGTGAATCGTTTGGCGATCACTTCTCCCAGGCCACGCTGTTTTTCAACAGCATGAGCCACCACGAGAAAGAGCACATTATTGCCGCTTACAGCTTTGAGCTGGGCAAGGTCGAGCGCGAGCATATTCGTGCGCGCCAGGTGAACGAGATCCTCGCCAATATCGATTTGGAACTGGCCAAGCGTGTGGCGCAGAACCTGGGCTTGCCGGTGCCGACCAAGGGCACCGTGCCGCCACGCGAAACCTCGGTGAAAACTTCGCCGGCGTTGAGTCAGGTGAACTTGCTGTCGGGGGATATCAAGACGCGCAAAGTGGCGATTCTGGCCGCCAACGGCGTGGATGGTGCCGCGATTGATGCGTTGAAAAAGGCTTTGGAGGCCGAAGGGGCTCACGCCAAATTGCTGGGGCCGACTTCGGCACCGGTGAAGACGGCCGATGGCAAAACCCTGGCGGTGGATGCATCGATGGAAGGCATGCCGTCCATTGCGTTCGACGCGGTGTTTATTCCTGGCGGCAAAGACTCGGTGAACGCCCTGAGCGGCGACGGTGTGGCATTGCACTACGTACTGGAAGCCTACAAGCACCTGAAGGCGATTGCCGTAGGGGCGGATGTGAAGCCGCTGCTGGATCAGCTGAAGCTAGAGGCGGATGCGGGGCTGATCGTCGGCTCGGATGGCAAAGCGTTCAAGGCGTTCTTCGCCGCGATTGCACAGCACCGGGTCTGGGAGCGTGAGCCGAAGGCCAAGGCGATTCCGGCTTAAGGCAGGAGTTGCTAGTTAGATAGCTATCGGGGGCAAGCCCCCTCCCACATTTGAATGTATTCACAGTTCAATGTGTGGGAGGGGGCTTGCCCCCGATGCTTTTACTTCACTGCGCCTTGCGCGGAATCAGCACGATCTGCGCCGGGATCTTCTTCAGAATCTGCCGGTGAATCTTCAGGTCATATCCCGAATCAATGCGCTTCACCCGTTTGGTCAGCAGGTTGGCCAGCCACGGGTAATCTTCTGTGCGCGGCACCTGGATGCTCACGTCGCACTGGTAATTCACCACGTCGGTGGCGATGGCGTCGAGCTGATGGCGCATGTCTTCGATGTTGGTGAGGTTCAACGCCACGGTGGTGCTCGGTGCTGCCGGGTCGATGACCTTCGCGGCGGGCTTGGCTTCGGCGGCTTTAAGGGCCTCTTCGGCTTGATCCAGCTCGGCTTTACGGGCGTGGGTGATAGCGCTGTTGACGCCGCCGGTCAGCGCCGGTGCTTTTGGCATCAATGCCCGGGCGCGGCTCAAGGCGGTGGCGGCCGCGTTGACGTCGCCTTTTTGCAGCACGATCTGGCTGCGTTGTAGATAGGCTTCGGCCAGTTGGCGCTGGTAGGTTTCCAGCGCCGGATCATTGGGCGTCTGGGCCTGCAGGGTGGCGAGTTGGTCTTCGGCGGTGGCCAACTCACTGCTGGCCAGGTTTTGCTCCAGCTGCGCGATGGCCGCAGCACGCGGGTCCGTGGCCTCCGGGGCAGCGGGCGGTGTGCTTTGACAGGCACCCAGCAGCAGGGAAAATGCGGCAAGGAGCAGATAACGTGCGGTGAACGGCTTCATTCCTGCGACTCTCTATTTGCGCAAAAAGCGAGCAAGTCTACACCCCTCGACGGGGCAGGACAAAACTCAGCAGAAACAGGGCGGCGGCGGTGACCACGATCGATGGTCCGGCCGGAGTGTCCTTGAACCACGACAACGCCAGGCCCCCACACACCGCAAGCATCCCCAGCAGGCTGGCGCCAATCGCCATTTGCTCCGGCGAGCGGGCGTGACGCTGAGCGGCCGCGGCGGGGATGATCAGCAACGATGTGATCAACAATACGCCGACAATCTTCATCGCGACAGCAATCACCACAGCGATCAATAACATCAAGGCCATGCGCAGTGCGGGTACCGGCAAGCCTTCGACCCTGGCCAGTTCCTCATGCACGGTGATCGCCAGCAGCGGGCGCCACAGCGTCACCAGCAACACCAGCACCATTGCACTGCCGCCGAGGATCCAGGCCAGGTCGGTGGGGCTGATTGCCAGCAGATCGCCGAACAGGTAAGCCATCAGGTCGATGCGCACTTCATGCATAAAGCTCAGCACCACCAGGCCCAGGGACAAGGTGCTCGGTGCCAAGATCCCCAGCAAGGTGTCGGAAGCCAGCGGCTGGCGCTGTTGCAGCGTCACCAATAGCACGGCCAGCAGCAGGCAGCCGGCGGTTACGGCGATGGTTGGGCTCACATCCAACAGGAAGCCCATGGCTACGCCCAGCAGCGCGGCGTGTGACAAGGTGTCGCCGAAATAGGCCATGCGCCGCCAGACCACGAACGAGCCCAGAGGGCCCGCGACCAGTGCCAGAGCCAAGCCTGCCAGCAGGGCGTAGAGCAGAAAATCAGCCATGCTTGCAGCTATCTCCGTGAACGTGGGTATGGGGGACGCTCGGGTCGTCGACCACCGCGCCATGCAGGTCATGGGCGTGGTCATGATGGTGATGGTAAATCGCCAGGCTTTGCGCGTTTTTGCCGAACAACTCGACAAATGCCGGGTCGCCGCTGACTTGTTCCGGGTGGCCCGAGCAGCACACATGGCGGTTGAGGCATACCACTTGGTCGGTGGTGCTCATCACCAGATGCAGATCGTGGGACACCATCAGCACGCCGCAGCCGTGGCGGTCGCGCAGGCGGGTGATCAGGCTATACAGTTCGGCCTGGCCGGCGACGTCGACGCCCTGCACGGGCTCGTCCAGCACCAGCAGCTCCGGTTCGCGCAGCAGCGCGCGGGCCAGCAGCACGCGTTGCATTTCGCCGCCGGAAATACTTTGTACCGGGCTGTCGATCACCTGTTCGGCGCCGACTTCCTTAAGTGCGGCTTGGGCGCGGGCGCGGTCTACGCCGGGCACCAGACGCAGGAAGCGCAATACGGACAGCGGCAGAGTTGGATCCACATGCAGTTTCTGCGGCATATAGCCCACGCGTAGCTTGGGCTTGCGCCACACACTGCCACTGTCGGGCTTGAGCAGGCCGAGCACGGCGCGCACCAGCGTGGTCTTGCCGGCACCGTTAGGGCCGATCAGTGTGACGATCTGCCCCGGCTCCACGCTCAGTGCGATGTTATCCAGCACGTTTTGCCCGGCGAACTTGACGCCGACCTGCTCCAGACGGATTAACGCGTTGCTCATCAAGCCCCCTGGCAACCCGAGCACAAACCGACCACTTCGACCGTTTGCCCTTCGACTCGGAAGCCAACGTCGGCGGCGCTGTGGATAATCGCGTCGCTGATGCTTTTTTGTTCAAGCTCGATGGCCGCATGGCACACGCGGCAGATCAGGAACTGGCCCTGGTGCGCATGCTCTGGGTGGTTGCAACCGACAAACGCGTTGAGGGAGGCGATACGATGGACCAGGCCGTTTTCCAGCAGGAAATCCAGCGCGCGATAAACCGTAGGCGGCGCGGCGCGGCGGCCGTCCTGCTCGCTGAGCACGCCGAGAATGTCGTAGGCACCCAGCGGTTTGTGGCTCTGCCAGACCAATTCCAGCACGCGCCGCCGCAGGGCGGTCAGGCGCAGGCCTTGGCGTGCGCACAGCGCATCGGCCTCCGACAGCGCGCTGTGCACGCAGTGAGAGTGGTCGTGGGGACGGCTGGCAAGCGGTGTTATAGGCATGAGCGGCGACAGATATTTGATAGAGACGTTATTATGTTACCCGTTCCTACGCCATTGAGTGGTCATCGTGTCCCGACTTTTTCCCGTTTTTGTCGTATTTGTCACCAGTTTATTCATTGCCGGCGCCGCTCAGGCCGACGTCAAGGTGCTCACCAGCATCAAGCCGTTGCAGCTGATCGCCGCTGCGGTGCAGGACGGCGTGGCGGTTCCGGAAGTGCTGTTGCCGCCGGGCGCGTCGCCGCATAACTTCGCCTTGCGCCCATCCGACGTACGGCGTGTGCAGTCGGTCGACCTGCTGTATTGGATCGGGCCGGACATGGAAACCTTCCTGCCACGCGTGCTCAAAAATCGTACAGCCACAACTGTGGCCGTGCAGGATTTGCCTGGCATGCAATTGCGCCGTTTCGCCGAAGATAGCCATTCCCACGCCGATGAAGACGAACATGATCACGATCACCGTCCGGGCAGCGTGGATGCCCACTTGTGGCTATCGACAGTGAACGCCCGTGTGATTGCCGCGCGCATGGCCTCCGATCTCGCCAGCGCCGACCCTGCCAATGCCGCACGTTATCAGAGCAACGCCAAGGCTTTCGCCGCACGCCTGGATGCGTTGGACGCGCGCTTGAAGACACGTCTGGCCGGCATCGGCGACAAGCCCTACTTCGTCTTTCACGAAGCCTTCGATTACTTCGAAGCTGCCTACGGCCTCAAGCATGCCGGCGTGTTCAGTGTTGCCGCCGAAGTACAGCCGGGGGCTCAGCATGTCGCGGCAATGCGTACGCGGTTGCAGGAAGTGGGCAAAACCTGTGTGTTCAGCGAACCGCCGCTGCGTCCGCGTTTGGCTGAAACCCTGGTGGCAGGGTTGCCGGTAAAACTGGCGGAATTGGATGCTTTGGGCGGTTACACCCCGGCAACCGCGCAAGGTTATGAGCAGGTGCTGGAAAAGTTGGGTAATGACCTGGCTGGGTGCCTGGAGTCGTTGTAAGTGTCAGCGCAGATCAAATGCGGGAAGGGTTTGCCCCTTCCCGCATTGTTGACCGGATCGGCGCTTAGAGCGCGAATGGCAGGTTGACCGTGACCTGCTGACGCTGCGCCAGGCGATGTTCGAACTCGGCGGGATCGTGAATGAGAACATCCTGCCCGGCAAACGACTCGGCCGCGATCAAGCGCGAGAGCCAGAAGCGTACACACGCTACCCGCAGCATGGTCGGCCACAGTTCGGCTTCCTTGGCGGTAAATGGCCGCAGGCTCGCGTAGGCGCCCAACAGTGCGCGAGCGCGGGGTGCGTCGATCACACCGTCGGCGTCGGAACACCAGTCGTTCAGGGCAATCGCCACGTCGTACAGCATCGGGCCCGAGCAGGCGTTGTAGAAGTCGATCAGGCCGGTCAGATGTGTGCCTTCGAACATCGCGTTGTCGCGGAACAGGTCCGCGTGCACGTTGGCCCGAGGCAAGGCGAGGATCTGATCCTTATGGGCGGCGATTTCATCCAGCGCGCCTTGCAACAGGCGCTGTTGGGCATCGTTAAGATGTGAAATCAGTTGGTTGCCCTCACTGAGCATCCAGTCCAACCCGCGATCGGTCTTACGTTCCAGCACCTTGTCGCCCTGAGTTGCCAGATGCAGGTGACCGAGCAATTCGCCGACCTGGGCGCAGTGCTGGGCATTGGCATCTTTGATGTGCTTGCCGGCCAGGCGCGGCTGCAACAGCGCCGGTTTGCCGGCCAGTTCGCGCAGGGCCACGCCATCGGTTGTACGCAGGGCGTATGGCACGGGCAGGTTGGCGTCGTGGAGTACGTCCAGCAGCTCGATGAAGAACGGCATTTCCTGCACCGGGCCGCGCTCAACCAGGGTCAGGACAAACTCGCCCTGCTCCAGACTGATAAAGAAGTTGGTGTTTTCGCTACCAGCGGCAATCCCCTGAAAGTCAAGCAGGCGGCCGAGCCCATAAGGGGCAAGAAAGGTTTCCAGCTCGGGCCGAGCCAGGGGGGTAAACACAGACATGGTTAAAACTGCCAGTACGGGCGCCGCGGTGGACGGCGCCGATTGAAGTTAAGAAGTCATTTCCATTCAAAGATCTTCCATGACGGGATCAGCATATCCGGCTGGTCGGAGCGGATGAAGTTCGCATCGGTTCCGTCTGCGCGCACCAGGAAATAGGGCGGGCCCTTCTTAGGGATCACCTTGATTGCGTACAGGAAGCCATTCTGACGATATTCCTGAATAGTCTTGTCGCCTTCGGTGCGAATGGTAACTTGCGGGTCGCCCGAAGGCGCATCGTCTGCCGCCATGGCAGCCATCGGAGCGAGTGCGATCAAGCCGGTCAACAGCAGGCGATTGAATGTACGCATGATAACCTTGTCCCTTTGTTTTCATTGGTCCGGCTATTCTAGCGCCTGACCCGCCGAAAAGGTTGATCCTGCTCATGAGCCAAGCCCCCCTCGTCCTGGTGGACGGTTCGTCCTACCTGTACCGCGCCTTCCACGCGCTGCCACCGCTGACCACCTCCAAAGGCCTGCCGACCGGTGCGGTCAAAGGCGTCTTGAACATGCTCAAAAGCCTGCGCAAGCAGTACCCGGACAGCCCGTTCGCGGTGGTGTTCGACGCTAAGGGTGGGACTTTTCGCGATGACATGTACGCCGAATACAAGGCCAACCGCCCCAGCATGCCTGATGACATGCGCCTGCAGATCGAGCCGCTGCACCAGAGCGTGATCGCCCTGGGCTTCCCGTTGCTGTGCGTCGAAGGCGTCGAGGCCGACGACGTGATCGGCACCCTGGCGCGCAGCAGTGCGGCCGCTGACCGTCCGGTAGTGATCTCCACCGGTGATAAAGACATGGCGCAGTTGGTCGACGGGCACATTACCTTGGTCAACACCATGACCGGTAGCGCCTTGGACGTGGAGGGCGTAAAGGAGAAATTTGGCGTCGCTCCCGAGCAGATCATCGACTATCTGGCGTTGATGGGCGATTCGTCCGACAACATCCCCGGCGTACCGGGCATCGGCCCCAAGACTGCGTCCGGCCTGCTGGTGGGCGTCAATGGTGGCCTCAAAGAGCTTTATGAGCAGTTGGATATCGTGCCGACGCTGCCGATCCGTGGGGCCAAGAACCTGCCGGCCAAGTTGGAAGAACACAAGGAAATGGCGTTTCTCTCCTACCAATTGGCGACGATCAAGATCGATGTGCCACTGGACGTGGGCCTGGATGACCTGCATCTGATCGAACCGGACCGTGAAAAACTGCTGGAGCTGTACACCCTGCTGGAGTTCAAGAGCTGGTACGACGAAGTGCAGCGTGATACCAAACGCGTCGAACTGAAGGCGTCGACCGAAGCGGCCCCCGTCGCGGCGGTAGCGGAGGCAGTGGTTGTGGCCCCTGTTGAAGCGGTCTACACCACCATCTTGGATCAGGCCACGTTCGACGTCTGGCTGAAGAAGCTCGACGCTGCAACGTTGATCGCGTTCGACACGGAAACCACCGGGATCGACGCTCATCAGGCGCAATTGGTCGGCGTGTCCTTTGCTGTGCAGCCCCACGAAGCGGCCTACGTCCCCCTAGCCCATTCCTACATCGGCGTACCGCAGCAACTGGATCGCGACAGCGTATTGCTCGCCCTGAAACCGCTGCTGGAAGATCCGAACAAGCTCAAAGTCGGCCAGCACGCCAAGTTCGACATGAACATCCTGGCCAACTGCGCCATCGGCGGCGACCCCGCGCACGGCATCACGGTGCGCGGCATTGCATTCGACACCATGCTCGAATCCTACGTGCTCAATTCCACCGCGACCCGGCATGACATGGACAGCCTGGCGAAGAAATACCTGGACTACGACACAGTCAGCTTCCAAGACATCGCCGGCAAAGGCGCCAAGCAACTCACCTTCGACCAGATTCCACTGGAGCAGGCCGGGCCTTATGCGGCTGAAGATGCCGATGTGACGCTGCGTCTGCATCAGGCGTTGCATGCGCGACTGGCCGCCATCCCGAGCTTGGCCAGTGTGCTGACCGACATCGAAATGCCGTTGGTGCCGGTGTTGGCACGCATCGAGCGTCAGGGTGCCTTGGTGGATGCGCAGCTGCTGGGCGTCCAGAGCATCGAACTGGGCAACAAGATGGTGGAGCTGGAGCGCCAAGCATTCGAGATCGCCGGTGAGGCGTTCAACCTGGGCTCGCCCAAACAACTGGGGGCGATTCTTTACGAAAAGCTCGGGCTTCCGGTACTGAAGAAAACCGGCAAAGGCCAGGCCTCCACCGCTGAAGAAGTGCTGGCCAAGCTGGCCGAAGATGACTACCCGTTGCCCAAAGTGCTGATGCAGTACCGCAGCATGAGCAAGCTCAAAAGCACGTACACCGACCGCCTGCCGGAGCAGATCAACCCGCGCACCGGGCGTATCCACACGTCTTATCACCAGGCAGTGGCGGCGACCGGTCGACTGTCGTCCAGTGATCCGAACCTGCAGAACATTCCGGTGCGTACCGCCGAGGGGCGGCGGATTCGCCAGGCGTTTGTTGCGCCAAAGGGCTACAAGCTGCTGGCGGCGGACTATTCGCAGATCGAGCTGCGCATCATGGCGCACTTGTCCAAAGACGAAGGGCTGATGAATGCCTTCCGTCATAACCTTGATGTGCACACGGCCACGGCGGCCGAAGTGTTCAAGGTCGAGCTGGGGGCGGTCACGTCCGACCAGCGTCGCAGCGCCAAGGCGATCAACTTTGGTCTGATCTATGGCATGGGCGCGCAAAAGTTGGGTAAGGACATTGGGGTCGATACCAAGACGGCCAAGGCTTATATCGATGTCTACTTCGCACGCTACCCGGGAGTGCGCGAGTATATGGAGCGCACTCGGGCCCAGGCGGCCGATCAAGGTTATGTCGAAACCTTCTTCGGGCGCCGGCTGTACCTGCCGGATATCAACTCCAATAAACCCCAAGAGCGCGCCGCGGCGGAACGCACCGCGATCAACGCGCCGATGCAAGGCACGGCGGCGGACATCATCAAGAAAGCCATGGTGCGGGTGGATAACTGGCTTACCGACTCGGGCCTGGACGCCAAGGTGATCCTGCAAGTGCACGACGAACTCGTGCTGGAAGTGCGTGAAGACCTGGTTGCGCAAGTGGGCGAGAAGATCCGCGAGCATATGAGCGCCGCAGCCCAGCTGGATGTGCCATTGCTGGTGGAAGTGGGCGTGGGTGATAACTGGGACGAGGCACACTGATAACGGGCGCTTTGCCATCGCTAAGGGTGGTGGCATTGCGCTTTATGTCGGAAAGACCTGACAGTTATTTCCAATAGTTTTCGGGCCGTTCGGAACTTAACCTGTGAACTGCCACTCAGAGTTACTGAATGGGTGGTGAAGCCCTTCAATGCTCCTATGTTGTGTTAAGTGTTGGCAGATATCTGGACCCCGCCCTAGCGGTCCGGAACTTGAACCCCGAACTTCCCCTCCCCATAAGAAGTCCGGGGTTTTTTTTGCCCGCAGAAAAGTTACTCGGCGATTTCCGCGCCCTTGTCCGCCAACTCCATCCAGCCCGCGAGAACGGTGTAAGCCTCTTCCAAGCCCATGCGCTTAGGCGCGGAGAACAATTGGATGGTGATCGTATCGCCCCAACCCTTGCGGATTTCCGACTGCACTTTGAGCAAGGTATTTTTGGCCGCGCCGTAGGTCAGCTTGTCGGCTTTGGTCAACAGGATGTGCATCGGCATGCCGCTGGCGACCGCCCAATCGAGCATCAACAGGTCGAAGTCGGTCATTGGATGACGGATATCCATCATCAGGATCAAACCCTTCAAACTCTCCCGACCACCCAGATAAGCCTCCAAGTGACGCTGCCAGTGCAGCTTCAACGGGATCGGTACTTTCGCATAACCGTAGCCTGGCAGGTCGACCAGACGCCGATCATCGTCTAGCTTGAAGAAATTGAGCAGTTGCGTGCGGCCCGGAGTTTTCGAGGTGCGCGCCAGGCTGGCGTGGGTGAGCGTGTTCAGGGCGCTGGATTTACCGGCGTTGGAGCGGCCGGCGAAGGCGACTTCAAAGCCTTCGTCATCGGGGCATTGGTCAACTTTGGCGGCGCTGAGCATAAACGTGGACTGTTGGCACAGGCCGAGGATGGGATTCTTGAGTTGCATGAGATTTCCGATGTGGGCGGTGCCGAAAAAGGGTGCGGCAAGCGGTGTCGTTTCCGTTTCAGTGGCGCCAGTATATAATGCCGCAGATTTTGTGTGTGCTTTGTCCCAGCGAAGGATGAAGTTCACGGGAGCGATAGACCTTCATTGCGCATTAGAACGCAAAACGCTCTCAAACCCTGAAAAGGTCGATGTATGACCAGATGGTTGCTCGCTGTCGGTGTCCTGATTCCGCTTTACGGCGCTCAGGCTACACAGGAACCAGAAGCGCTGTACAACCGAGTTTGCGTGGCTTGCCATGCTGGCCAGTTGCCGAACGCCCCGAAGCGGGGTGACCAGGCAGCCTGGGCGCCGAGATTGGCGCAAGGTATGGATACGCTGGTACAGCACGTGACCCAGGGTTTCAAGGCAATGCCGCCGCGTGGTTTGTGCATGGACTGCAGTACTGAGGATTACCAGGCCGTCATTGAATGGATGGTGAGTAAACCCGGTAGATAACTCTTAAACCCTTAGCCGTAGTTGGATTAGCTGATGAACAAACTGATCGTGAGTCTGCTGTTGACCCTGGGCATCACCGGTGTTGCCCATGCTGCAGGCGACGCTACTGCGGGCCAGGCGAAAGCCGCCGTGTGTGGTGCTTGCCACGGACCGGATGGCAACAGCCCGGCGCCGAATTTTCCCAAACTGGCCGGCCAGGGTGAGCGTTACCTGACCAAGCAGATGCAGGACATCAAGTCAGGCAAGCGCACGGTGCTGGAAATGACCGGCTTGCTGACCAACCTCAACGATCAGGATCTGGCGGACATCGCGGCGTATTTCGCCAGCCAGAAAGGCAGTGTGGGAGCTGCCGATCCGAAACTGGTAGCGCGTGGCGAGAAGCTGTTCCGTGGCGGTGACCTGAATAAAGGCCTGCCGGCTTGCACCGGTTGCCACTCGCCCACTGGCGCGGGTAATGCCGCCGCCGGTTTCCCACATCTGGGCGGCCAGCACGCTCAATACATCGCTAAGCAACTGACCGATTTCCGCAAGGAAGAAGCCGGTCGTGCCAACGATGGCGATGCGATGACCATGCGCACCATCGCCCGCAAGCTGAGCGACGAAGACATCGCGGCAGTGTCCAGCTATATCCAGGGCCTGCACTGATCGGCGCGGCGACGTTAACGCTCGATTAATCCCGCGATGCAAGCATAAAAAGGGTGGCCCTGGCCGCCCTTTTTTGTGGCCGCTGCCGTTACACTAACGAACTCATGCCTGCGTCGACCGGTCACAACTAAGGTCGCGTGAGGCGACTTTATTTGTCCAGGAGTAAAGCATGCGTAATCTGATCCTCAGCGCCGCTCTCGTCACTGCCAGCCTTTTCGGCATGACCGCTCAAGCTGCCGATGTGCCGCTTGAAGCCGGTAAGACTTACGTCGAATTGGCCAACCCAGTGCCCGTCTCGGTGCCGGGCAAGATCGAAGTGGTTGAGCTGTTCTGGTACGGCTGCCCGCATTGCTACGCTTTTGAACCGACCATCAACCCGTGGGTTGAGAAACTGCCTAAAGACGTGAATTTCAAACGCATCCCGGCCATGTTCGGCGGTCCTTGGGATGCCCACGGCCAACTGTTCCTGACCCTCGAAGCCATGGGTGTCGAGCACAAGGTCCACAACGCAGTGTTCAACGCGATTCAGAAAGAAGGCAAGCGTCTGACCAAGCCTGAAGACATGGCTGACTTTGTTGCCACCCAAGGTGTCGATAAGGATAAGTTCTTGGCCACCTTCAACTCCTTCGCTATCCAGGGCCAGATCAAACAGGCCAAGGAGCTGGCGCAGAAGTACGGCGTGCAAGGTGTTCCGACCATGATCGTCAACGGCAAATACCGTTTCGACCTGGGTTCCACTGGTGGGCCTGAACAGACCCTCAACGTTGCTGACCAACTGATCGCCAAAGAGCGCGCAGCCAAGTAAGGGGCCTTTCATGCGCCGCTGGGGTACCGAACGTGTCGTTGGCCTGCATGATCCGCGGGTCAACGAAGATCACCTGGAATCCACTGGCCAGCTCGCGGACAGCCGTCTGCGCCTGCTCAGTTTCAATATTCAGGTTGGCATCAGTACCGAAAAGTATCGGCATTACCTCACCCGTGGCTGGCAGCATTTGCTGCCCCACAACGGGCGGGCCGTGAATCTGCAGAAGATCGGCGACCTGTTGAGCGATTTCGACCTGGTCGCGCTGCAGGAGGCCGATGGGGGTAGCATCCGCTCTGGTTACATCAATCAGGTGGAACACCTGGCCAGGCTCGGAGCGTTCCCCTACTGGTACCAGCAGCTCAATCGCAACCTCGGGCGCCTGGCGCAGCACAGCAATGGCGTGCTGAGTCGCTTGAAACCCACCGCTATCGAAGACCACCCGCTGCCAGGCCCCAAGGGCCGTGGCGCGATCCTCGTGCGTTTCGGCGAAGGGCCGGAAGCGTTGGTGGTGGTTATGATGCACCTGGCGCTCGGGGGGCGTACGCGCAACCTGCAGTTGGCCTACGTGCGCGAAATGATCGGCAACTACAAGCATCAGGTGCTGATGGGTGATATGAACACTCATGCCAATGACCTGCTGCAAAACTCGCCGTTGCGCGACCTCGGGTTGCTGGCGCCGCAAGTCGAAGCGACGTTTCCCAGCTGGCGTCCGCAGCGCTGTCTCGACCATATCCTGCTCAGTCCCACCCTCACGCTGGAAAGTGTGCAGGTGCTTGCGCAGCCCATTTCCGATCACCTGCCGGTCGCGGTAGAGATTCGTCTGCCGGGTTCGCTCACGGCTGATGCATTGCCCGCGTTGAGCCCCGGCCCTCGCGGACCCCTTGCATGAGCGACGACGCCCAGCGCTGGAAAGAAAAATACCTGTTAAGCATCGAGCAACAAGACAAACTCGAACGCCGCTGGGCTGCGCGCCTCGACCTGCTGCGCCGTGGCCTCGTGCGCAGCACCTTGGCGGCTGAAGGCACCGACCGCGCGGTCGACCAGTGCATGAAGGAGATGCGCGACGTTGTCCGCACCGACGACATGGACGCCGCCCTCGCCGCGCTGCTGCCGCGTCTGGAAAAAGCCGTGTTGGATTCGGAGCAGCGCCGCGAAACCCGGGTTGAACAGATGAGCACCGCGCTGACCTCCCTGGTCACGCAGTTGCAGAAACTGCCGCTGCCCCGCGAGGTGGCGCGACCATTGAAGACCTTCGCTAAACAGTTGGATGGCCGTGTCGGCCAGGCCCGGGAAATTCCGCTATTGCTCAGCGAGCTGAGCGACCTGCAAGGGCAGGCGCTGACTAACCTGGACCCGGATGGCGAAACTCCACGTCCTGGGCCGGGGCTTCTGCAGCGGTTGTTCGGTACCAAGGACGCCACCGTTGAAGCACCTGCCAGCGAGCCGGTTCCCACCCCCTCAGTTGTACCGGTTGCGACTAAACCCGCATCGGAAACCCCGCAGCCCGAGCAATCCGAAGAGCTGACCCAGGCTTTGCGCGCGTTCGCGCCACAGCCCGAAGCCGCGGCGCCTCAACCCGCCACACCGATCCAGCCAGCCCAGGTCGCCGTCGAGACCTTCGTCTACGAAGCTCCGCCTCAAGCCGACGCAGCGGCTGTGCCGGTCAAAGCTGAGCTGGCCCGCACGGAACCCAAGGCGCCTGAACTCGAACCGCAGGCGCAAGAGCCGGCCAACGAGAGTGCCCTCGCCGCCTTTATCGACGCACCGCAGCCCGACGTCATAGAGGCACCGGAGCAGACGGTAATCGGCAGTCTGTCGCTGCCGCCGGTGTTGGACGTGGAGGCGCTTGACCCCGACGAGATGCAATCGGACGGCCAATACGCTTTGCCGGACTCGCCCGAGCCGTCCTACAGCTCCGTGGCCAAGCACATCGAAGACACGCTTATCGGTTTGCTCGAAGAGCTGGACCTGCCCGAGCGTCATCGCCCTCAGGCTGAAGCGATGCGCGAGCGTCTGGCCCACGGTTTGAACTGGTATGAACTGCTACCGATCCTGGATGATCTGGCGGTACTGATGTTGGCGATCACCGACAGCGGCCATCTGGAATTCGAGGCATACCTCAAGCAACTCAATGAGCGCCTCGAAGCCTTCCAGGGTCATTTGAAGGTGGCCAGTGACGGGCATGCCGACAGTAGCTCTGCCGCGCGTGAACTGGATACGCAGATCCGCGAGCAGGTCGATGGGCTGCAAACCAGCGTACAGGACGCCGCCGATCTGGACAGCCTCAAACAGGTGCTGGAGAGCCATCTTGAGGGCTTGCTCGGCACCATGGACGAGCATCGGCAGCAACGCGATCTGCGCGAACAGGAGGTTGCCGAGCGCCTCAAAGGCCTGGCCGAACGCGTCGCCAACATGGAGCAGGAAGCCCAGGGCTATCGTGAACACCTTGAAGTGCAGCGCCAGAAGGCCCTGATCGACCCATTGACCGGCCTGCCCAATCGTGCGGCCTGGAGCGAACGCCTGGACCACGAAATCAATGCCTGGCACCAGCGCGGCAACAACCTCTCGCTGGCCATGCTGGACCTGGACCACTTCAAACGCATCAACGATGGTTACGGCCACCTGGCCGGCGATAAGGTGCTGAAGATCATCGCCAATGTGCTGAGCAAGCGCCTGCGGCCCACCGATTTCATCGCGCGTTTTGGCGGTGAAGAGTTTGTCTTGCTGATGCCCGATTCGACCCTCGCCGAGGCCTTGGCGGTGGGTGAAGGGCTACGCGAGGCAATTCAAGCGTGTCCGTTTCACTTCAAAGGCGAACCGGTGACGATCACGGTGTCGATGGGCGTGGCGCAATTGCGCTCGGGTGAGCGCAGCGAACTGGCGCTCAAGCGCGCCGATGAAGCGTTGTATCGAGCCAAGGCGGCGGGGCGTAATCAAGTGCAGGCGGCGTAAAAGATGTTGCCTGTTTGTAATTAGGCCGCTCTGTTTCAGTCGGTACGTTACACTGTTGCATTATCGTCTTCAGCGTACTGTCATCCGCCATGAAATCCATTTGTATCGCCCTTGCGTTTCTCCTGCTTGCCGGCTGCGCCAGCGGCCCCCGCATCAACACCAGTCATCCCTCGGTCAACTACGACAATCGCGTGCAATTTGTGATCGTTCATTACACCTCGGCCAACCTGGAACGCTCCCTGGCCTTGTTGACCCACGGCCAGGTCAGTAGCCATTACCTGATTGGCGATGACGCCTCGGCCACCATTTACAAATTGGTGGATGAAAGCCAGCGCGCCTGGCACGCAGGTGAGAGTGAATGGATGGGCCGCACCTGGCTCAATTCAAGCTCCATCGGTATTGAGATTGTGAACCCGGGTTTCAAAGACACCCCGACAGGCCGCCTGTGGTACCCGTATTCCGAGGCGCAGGTGAAGTCGTTGGTCGTGTTGCTTAAAGACATCAGCAAGCGCAACGGCATCGACCCGAAGAACATCATCGGCCACAGCGATATCGCGCCGTTACGCAAGTTGGACCCGGGGCCCTTGTTCCCCTGGAAGCGTTTGGCCGATGAAGGGTTGGGGGTTTGGCCGGATGCACAGGCTGTCGCGCGCTTTCAGGTGCAATACACCGCAGAGCTACCGAGCATCACTTGGTTTCAGGAGGAGTTGGCCCGATTGGGCTACCAGACGCCTCAAACCGGTGAGCTGGATGTCGCCACGCGTCATGTGCTCGCAGCGTTCCAGATGCACTTCAGGCCGTCGCGGTTCGATGGCACGCCGGATGCCGAAAGTGCAGCCATTCTGCGCGCCCTCAACCGGCGCTGACCGTCAGAGCGGCAGCGCCATGTAAAACTGGGTGCCCTGCCCCGGCCGCGAATACACCCCCATGCGGCCGCCGTGCAACTGCACGATCTCTTTGCACAACGCCAGCCCCAGACCGGCGCCGCCTTTCTTGCGGCCCACTTGCACAAAGGGTTCGAAGATGCGCCCTTGCTGCCCATAGGCAATCCCTTCGCCGTTGTCTTCGACGCTGATAATCACCCGCTCGCCATGGCGACGCGCTTGCAGGCGAATTTGCCCGCCATCGGCGGTATGGCGCAGTGCGTTGGCCAGCAGGTTGTCGAGTACCCGTTCCAGTTGCGCCTGGTCGGCATATAAGCGTGGCAGGTCGGGCTGGGCTTCGATCAGCAGCTCGATTTGCTGCGCATTGGCCTGCTCTATAAAGCGCCCGCGGGCATGCTCCAGCAGGTCGGGAATCTCACAGGGGCCGAGGGTCAGTTTCTGCAGGCCATTCTGGTAGCGCGAGAAGTTGAGCAAGTCATTGATCAGCTGCATCAGGCGCTGCATTTCCTCGTTAACGGTGTCCAGCAGGTCCGCTTCCCGGGACTCTGTGGGGAATTTCGCGCGTTCGCGGAACAGCCCGAACGCCATGTGCATGCCGGTTACCGGCGTGCGCAGTTCATGGGAGGCACGCAGCACGAATTCACTGCGCACGCGTTCGAAGGCGCGTTGCTCGGTCACGTCGTGCATCACCATCACCGCGCCGAGAATATGCCCTTGGGTGTGGCTGACTGGGGTCAGGCTGTAGGTCAGCAGGCGCAGTTCGCCGTCGACTTCCACCTCAAGGTCTTCCGGCGCGCGCTCCAGATTGCCGCCACGCAGCACCAAGTGCAGTTGTTCATCCAGCTCCGGGCGCCCCAGCGCTTCGCCCAGGCCCTGGCCGAGGCGTTCTTCATCCCAGCCCAATTGGCGTTGGGCAACCGGGTTCAGGTGCTCCAGACGCCCTTGGCGATCAATCATCAGCAAGCCGTCGTCGATGCTGTCGAGCACCGCCTGTAGCCGCTGCTGGCCGGCCAGCAGTTCGTCCACATTGGTGGCCTGATGCTGACGCAGCGCCTCGGCCATGATGCCGAAGCGCCGAGTCAGTAGGTTCATTTCCGCGGCTGACGAGATCGGCAGCGTGACCTCGAAATCGCCCTGGCCGATCTTGTCCGCGGCCTTGGCCAGCGCTTCGATCGGCCCGCCAAAGCGCCTGGCGATACCGTGGGCGGTCACGAAGCCGATGATCAGCACCGCCAGGCCCACCAAACCCATGAGACCGGCGATCAACAGCGCGCGGTCGCGGGATTTGCGTTCACTGGTGTTGATGGCTTCCAACGCGCGTTTGTGCTCGGCGATCAAGCCATTGCGCAGCACGTTGAATGTCTGGGTGAGTTTGTCGTTATTGCCGCTGACCAGCGATGCAGGTTGGGACTCGTCGAATGCCTTGAGGAAATTCAGGTAGTCGATGCGGGCCTGACTGAACCCACTGCCTGTGCCGTCCTGCCGCTCGTGGGCGATGCCCTCGTCCAGCAGTGCGAAATACTGTTGTTTGGACGCGTCCAGGGCGTTCGGATTGGGACGCTCGTCGAGCATTAGGATCAACTGGTCGCCCAGGCTTTGGCGCAATTTCAGGCCAAGCTCCAGGGTGACAAAATTGCTGCGGATCAGCGACTCTTGGGTCTTGGCCATCTGCATGACGCTGACCAGGCCCAGGATCAATCCAAGCAGGGCGACGGTGATCAGCGCTGAGATACTCAAGAACAGCCGAGTCCGCAGCTTCATCGCTAACTTCATAAGGTACAGCTCACAGGTTGTACTGTTTTCGTTTGCGGTACAGCGTCGACGCGTCAATGCCGAGGGTGCGCGCCGCCTGATCAAGCGTGTCGCTGGTGGCCAGTACAGCACCGATGTGGGCTTTTTCCAGTTCGTCCAGGCTTAGCGCCGCACCGATGCGCGGGGCGTTGTTGGTCGGTTGCTCGGCCATCCCCAGGTGGCTGATTTCAACCTTTTCCTGCGGGCAGATAATGCTCGCGCGCTCTACCACGTTACGCAGTTCGCGGATATTACCCGGCCAACGGTAGTTGAGCAGGGCTTCGCGCGCTTGGTCGCTGAACCCGCGCGCCGGGCGGGCGTACTCCTTGACGAAGCGTGCCAGGAAGCGGTCGGCCAGGGTCAGGATGTCCTCGCTGCGCTCGCGCAGCGGTGGCAGGTGCAGGGTGATGACATTCAGGCGGTACAGCAAGTCTTCCCGGAAGCGGCCGTCGCGCACCATGTCTTCCAGGTTCAGGTTGGTGGCGGCGAGGATACGTACATCGGCACGCCGGGTAACCGGGTCGCCCACGCGTTCGTATTCCTTGTCCTGAATAAAGCGCAGTAATTTGGGCTGCAAAGTGAGGGGAAAGTCGCCGATCTCGTCGAGGAACAGTGTGCCGCCGTCAGCCTGGTTGACCCGGCCCAAGGTGCTTTCGCTGGCGCCGGTAAAGGCGCCGCGGCTGTGGCCGAACAGCTCGCTTTCCATCAGTTCGGCGGTCAGCGACGGGCAGTTGATGGTCACGCAGGATTTTTTCGACCGCTTGCTCCAGCCGTGAATGGCCCGCGCCAGTTCACCTTTACCGGTGCCGGACTCGCCCAGGATCAGGATGTTGGCATCTGTACCGGCCACTTGGCGCGCGGTTTCCAGCACCACCATCATCGACGGGCTGTGGGAGTCGAGGCCGTCCTTGGGCTGGCGCACCGCGCCTTCCAGGGCTTCCAGACGTGCCGAGAGTTGGCGGACTTCCAGCTGCTTGGCGGTGGCCAGGCGCAGTTGGTCCGGGCTGCACGGTTTAACCAGATAGTCGGCGGCGCCGGCCTGGATCGCGTCCACGGCGGTGTCCACGGCCGAATGCGCGGTGACGATCACTACACGCATCCACGGCGCCTGAATACGCATCTGGGCCAGCACGTCCAGGCCATTGTCTTCGCCTAGACGCAGGTCCAGGAAGCACAGGTCGAACACCTGGCGTTGCATCAGCGCGTCGGCTTGGGCGGCGCTGTTGGCGGTGGCGACGGTATAGCCTTCATCTTCCAGGCAATAACGGAAGGTGCGGAGGATCGCGGACTCGTCATCTACTAAAAGAATGCGGCCTTGAAGTTCCTTGGCTGATTCCATCTGTCCCGCGCTCCCTAACTGATAAGTGATGGTGTTTAGTCCCGGAATAATCGGGCAAGTTGCATGGTTTATTCTGACCGACAAAACGAATCGTCGTGCAGGTATCTGCGCTTCTTCTCACAAAGGCCACAGCGAGTGGCCTTTTCATGTCATTCGCTCACTTCGGCAGCGTTCATGTCGCGATGTATCCCTTGATCCGACCGCTGGCCATCGTGCATTTCGCACGGCCCCTAGAGGCCCATCGTGCAGGATGCTGGCCCTGTCAGCGAGCGAGTATCTATAACACGCTGATTTTATTGGGTTTTATTTTGTTAAAAACCTGGCATGCGCTCTGCAATACCTCTCCCAAGAGCGTCATGAACGAATAATCAGAATGCGGGAGTACAGCAGCATGACTCGCCAAACCATCAGCCAATTGCGTGTAGCGCCACTGCATGTGCAGCAAGGTTTGTTTGCCAGCCTGGCCTTGATGGTCACGTTGATTGCAGGCCAGCAGATTCAACATTGGCAGGAGAGTCAGCAGCAAGCCCAAGTATTTGAGCGTCCGGCCATGACCCAGACCCATTTCAGTTCGATGCAGAGCCGCTCCGTCGCCAGCGCTGTCGGTGAGGTGAGCGTCAAGCAATTGCGAGTGGCTGACCAGGATTCAACTCTTGATCAGTTGCCAGCCCAGGAACGTTGGGTGTTCTAGGCAAGAAAAGCGGTCGTCCGCACTGGGCGTCCGTACGGCATGACCGCTGTACCCTCTAATAGAAGCGTAAGGAGAATCACCATGTTGAGTTGGGCAATCACATTTCTGATCATCGCCATTGTTGCTGCAGTACTGGGCTTCGGTGGTATCGCAGGCACTGCAACCGGTATCGCCAAAATCCTGTTTGTCGTCTTCCTGGTGATGTTCATTGCTTCGTTCTTCTTTGGTCGTCGCGGCCGAGGCTGAATATGACCACTTTGTCTCTCAAAGCCATTGCTGCCGCCCTGTTGCTGGGCGGTAGCGGTCTGGCGATGGCCGCCAATGACGGCCAGTCGCGGGCCAATGAATTGCTCAGCGCGGACCCGCAATACCGTGAGACCTGGCAAGGCGTGGTGAAGAAAGAAGAGCGCCTGCCGGAATGGGTGATGAACCTGACCGGTACGGCCGAGCAAATGAATGCCGTCGAAGAGGATGGTGACAAGTACTTGGTGGGCCCGCTCTGCGAGACCGCGGACACATGCCTGAACAAGCGCCTGATCGTCGCTTTCAGCTTTGACAAGGAAGATGCCTACGCCATGTTGGTGGAAGTGCCAGCCGGCCTCCCGGCGGACAAGTCCCCTACGCGGCACGCCGATTACCGTTTTATCGGTAAGCCGGATGAAGGTATGCAAAAGCTGCTGATGGAACAGCTCAAGAAAGACCCGAATTGGTACTAGGTTTCGTTTAAAGCACTTGCTGATAACGGGACCAGCGTCCATAGAAAGAAGCCCTTCGCTTCTTTCTTATGCATGCCTCGCCAAGGGGTATGCATGACCAGGGGGCCGGGTTGCTCTGATCGATTGGGATCGGCGTGACCTACGGGTACAGGGAGTACCTGCGCAAGGGCCGGGTCAGGCGAAAAGCTGCGACGCAGGTTCACAAGTCGTCGACTTGTTGAACTTGCGGCGGGCTTATGCCTCTTATGCCGCCCATAGCCCACCAATTTATTTTCGCCTGCCCTCAACCATTACTGAGTGTGTCGCGGCGACCATCTATCGAGAAAGTCTGCTGGGGTCTATAAGACATTTCAGACACCTCTGCGCTGAATCCTCAAGCATTTGTGCCAATCGTTCGACCAGCGCCGAAAACCCTGCGTGAGCCGGAATTGGCCGTTTCACGGCATATTCGCCGGGCAAAATGTCGCATTTGAACTGACCGTTCGGACAGTTATTATCTAAAAAAGCCATGCCGATTCGGCATGGGGTAGGCGTTTACGGCATTAGACGTCGCCCCCTTGCATGGGAATAGTTGCGCCTTTTTTCGCCTGCCAGTAAGTCATTTCGGCCATGCGGCGGCGACCTTTCATGGAGGCGGATGCACACACTTTTTCGCTTTCGAGCGTTGCAGCTGGCGCATTTGCCTTAAGTTCACTTGAAGTAAGGGTAATGACATGAAGAAGGCAAAGCTAAGCCTCGCCTGGCAGATCCTCATCGGTTTGGTACTGGGGATCGCAATCGGTGCAGTGCTCAACCATTTCAGTGCTGAAAAGGCCTGGTGGATCAGCAATGTGCTGCAGCCGGCGGGCGATATCTTTATTCGCCTGATCAAGATGATCGTGATCCCGATTGTGATTTCCTCGCTGATCGTCGGTATTGCCGGTGTCGGTGACGCGAAAAAGCTCGGTCGCATCGGCGTCAAAACCATCCTCTACTTCGAAGTGGTCACCACCATTGCCATCGTGGTCGGTCTGTTGCTGGC
Source organism: Pseudomonas rhodesiae (assembly GCF_007858255.1). Classification (GTDB taxonomy): domain Bacteria; phylum Pseudomonadota; class Gammaproteobacteria; order Pseudomonadales; family Pseudomonadaceae; genus Aquipseudomonas; species Aquipseudomonas rhodesiae. The sequence goes on from NZ_VFEU01000015.1 coordinate 91,988, forward strand.
CAACCTGTTCCACCCCGGCGCCGGGATCGACATGAGTACCCTGGGCACCGTGGACATCTCCAAATACCAGGCGACCGCCGCCGAGGTGCAGCACGAGCATGCGTTTATCCAGACCATCCTCAACCTGATCCCGTCCAACATCTTCGCCGCCGTCGCCCGTGGCGAAATGCTGCCGATCATCTTCTTCTCCGTGCTGTTCGGTCTGGGCCTGTCGAGCCTCAAGCCTGAGCTGCGCGAGCCGCTGGTGACCATGTTTCAGGGTGTATCCGAGAGCATGTTCAAAGTGACCCACATGATCATGAAATACGCCCCCATCGGTGTATTCGCGCTGATCGCGGTGACTGTGGCCAACTTCGGCTTCGCCTCCCTGCTGCCGCTGGCCAAGTTGGTGATTCTGGTTTACGTCGCCATCCTGTTCTTCGCTTTTGTGATTCTCGGCCTGATCGCGCGCCTGTTCGGTTTCTCGGTGATCAAGCTGATGCGCATCTTCAAGGATGAACTGGTGCTGGCTTACTCCACCGCCAGTTCCGAAACCGTGCTGCCGCGCGTGATCGAGAAGATGGAAGCCTACGGCGCGCCGAAGGCGATCTGCAGCTTCGTGGTGCCGACCGGCTACTCGTTCAACCTCGACGGTTCGACCCTGTACCAGAGCATCGCCGCGATCTTTATCGCCCAGTTGTACGGCATTGACCTGTCGATCGGTCAGCAACTGATGCTGGTACTGACCCTGATGGTCACCTCCAAAGGCATCGCCGGTGTACCGGGCGTGTCCTTCGTGGTGCTGCTGGCCACCCTGGGCAGCGTTGGCATTCCGCTTGAGGGTCTGGCGTTCATCGCCGGTGTCGATCGTGTGATGGACATGGCGCGTACCGCTCTGAACGTGATTGGTAACGCGTTGGCCGTGCTGGTTATCGCCCGTTGGGAAGGCATGTACGACGACGCCAAGGGCGAGCGCTACTGGAATTCCCTGCCGCACTGGCGCAGCAAGGAAGCATTGCCGGTCGGCGAGGTCAGCCGCGGTTGAACCCCATGAGCTGAACAACGCAAACCCCGGGTAAATCCGGGGTTTGTCGTTTCTGCCGGCCCCGCTATCATTCGCCCCATCATTCGAGGGGATTCAACTGATGCTCAATGGCCTGTGGCTTGGCTTCTTTGTCGTGGCAATGGTGTCAGCACTGGCGCAATGGCTTGTCGGCGGTAACGCCGGGATCTTCGCGGCGATGGTGGAAAGCATTTTCGCCATGGCCAAACTGTCGGTTGAAGTGATGGTGCTGCTGTTCGGCACCCTGACGTTATGGCTGGGCTTTCTGCGCATCGCCGAAAAGGCCGGCATCGTCGATTGGCTGGCCAAGGCCCTCGGCCCACTGTTTCGTCGCCTGATGCCGGAAGTGCCGGCGGGTCACCCCGCTATCGGTCTGATCACCCTCAACTTCGCCGCCAACGGCCTGGGACTGGACAACGCCGCCACCCCCATCGGCCTCAAAGCCATGAAGGCGTTACAAGAACTCAACCCGCTGCCGACCACTGCAAGCAATGCGCAGATTCTCTTTCTGGTGCTCAATGCCTCGTCGCTTACGCTGTTGCCAGTGACCATCTTCATGTACCGCGCCCAACAAGGCGCCGCCGACCCGACGCTGGTGTTCCTGCCGATTCTGCTGGCGACCAGTGCGTCGACCCTGGTGGGCCTGCTCTCGGTTGCCGTCATGCAGCGTCTGCGGCTGTGGGACCCGGTGGTGTTGGCTTATTTGATTCCAGGCGCGCTGATGCTGGGCGGCTTCATGGCGTTGCTGGCGACCCTGTCCGCCACGGCACTGGCCGGGTTGTCGTCGATTCTCGGCAACCTGACCCTGTTCGGCCTGATCATGCTGTTCCTGCTGATCGGCGCGTTGCGCAAGGTGAAGGTGTACGAAGCATTTGTCGAAGGCGCCAAAGAAGGCTTCGATGTCGCCAAGAACCTGCTGCCGTACCTGGTGGCGATGCTGTGTGCGGTGGGCGTGTTACGTGCCTCCGGCGCGCTGGATTTCGGCCTGGAAGGGATTCGCCATGTGGTGGCGTGGACGGGCATGGACACGCGCTTTGTCGATGCCTTGCCGACTGCGATGGTCAAGCCGTTCTCCGGCAGTGCCGCGCGGGCAATGCTGATCGAGACCATGCAGACCCAAGGCGTGGACAGCTTCCCGGCGCTGGTGGCCGCGACGATTCAGGGCAGTACCGAAACCACCTTCTATGTGTTGGCGGTGTACTTTGGTTCGGTCGGTATCCAGCGCGCGCGGCATGCGGTGGGTTGTGCGTTGCTGGCGGAGTTTGCCGGTGTCGTGGCGGCTATCTCGGTGTGCTACTGGTTCTTTGGCTGAGAGTTAGATAGCTATCGGGGGCAAGCCCCCTCCCACCTATTGACTGTGAATACATTCAAATGTGGGAGGGGGCATGCCCCCGATGAGGCCCTTAGCGCTTCACGCCCTGTTGCCCTGAGACACCACCCAATCCACCACCTGCTTGTTCAGCTGATCCCCTGCCTGGCCAAACGCAGCCACCACCCCTGGCACCTGGGTATCGCTCACCGGCTGGCGCACTTCAAAGCGCCGACTGGCCAGAATCCGTTGATCGCTCCCACGTACCAGGCGTGCGTCCAGGCGAATCACCACCTCCACCGCATTGCCCCGGTATTGGCTCTGAAACGCCTGCAACTGCCCGCCCAGTTCATAGTCGGCCTGCAGGTTGGTGTCATCGCTGCTGAGCAGCGTGACCCGGCCATCGCGCTGGAAGCCGTCGAGCAGGCGATTACGCAACAGCACCGGCGCCGGATCGCTCCAGCGCGAGTTCGCGTAGCTGCTGATCAAGTCCCCTTTGGGCACCACGGCAATGCGCGGGCTGTCGAGAAATTCGCTGGTTTGCGGCTTGGTCACGCGCAGCGACCAACTCACCGGCGTGCCTTGGCTGGTGGCTTGGGCCGAAGCCAGGCGGTACACGTCGGACGGGTCGGCTTTGGGCAGGATCGAGCACGCGCTGATCAGCGCCAAGGCCACAGGGACGATCAGTTGATAAGCACGCTTCATGGCGTGAACTCCTTGTTCTTGTCGCTGCCCAGCAGGTAACCGCTGGGGTTGGCCTCCAGGCGGCGGGAGATGGCGCGCAGCGAGCCGAGGGTTTCGCGCAGTTCGCGCACGGCCGGCGCCAGTTCGTTGAGCCCTTGCATGCCGCTGTTGACCGAATCCTTGTTGTTGGTCAGCAAGGTATTGATGGTGGCGGTGCTTTGCTCAAGGGACTTCATGGCCTGTTCGGCGCTGCCGAAGGCTTGCTTGCCCTGCTCGTTCAACAGGCCATTGGCATTGCGCATCAGCACGGTGGTCTGCTCCAGCGCGGCGCTTGCCTGTTTGCTCACTTGCATCAGTTGCTGCATCACAACCTTGATATCGCCACGCTGGTCAGCGATGGCGCCGGTCGTTTGTTCCAGATGTGCAAGGGTATTGCTCAAGTGCTCGACGTTTTCCGCGGAGAACATGCTGTTGGCGTTGTGCAGCAGCACATTGATGCTGGTCATCAGATCATTGCTGTTGTTAAGCAAGCGCGCGATGGGCGAAGGTGAGGCGATGATTTCCGGCAGGTTGCCATTTTTGCCTTTGAGTTCGGGGCTTTGCGGCGTGCCGCCACTGAGCTGGATGATCGAGGTACCGGTGATGCCGGTCAGCGCGAGTTTGGCCTGGGTGTCTTCCTTGATCGGCGTCTGCCCGGCCAGGCGAATACGAGCGAGGACGCGACGCGGGTCTTTTGGGTCCAGGCGCAGGCTGATCACATCGCCCACCTTGATCCCGCTGTATTGCACCGCACTGCCTTGGGACAGACCGCTGACCGCTTCATTGAAGACCACTTCGTAATCCTGGAACGCGCTGTCGACGCTGGACTTGGCCAGCCACAAGCCAAACAGCATGGCGCCGACCACCACGATCACGCTGAACAGTCCGATCATCACATGATGGGCTCGGGTTTCCATGTCATACCTCGTTGAGCGATTGAGCGGCATCCAATGCCGCGCGGCCACGGGGGCCGTGGAAATATTCGTGAATCCACGGGTCGTCCGTTTCCGAGACGACATCGATAGCATCGGCCACCAGCACTTTTTTCTGCGCCAGTACTGCCACGCGGTCGGTGATGGTGTACAGCGTGTCCAGGTCGTGGGTTACCAGGAACACGCTCAAGCCCAGCGCGTCGCGCAGGGTCAGGATCAGTTGATCGAATTGCGCCGCGCCGATCGGGTCGAGGCCCGCGGTGGGTTCATCAAGGAACAGGATGTCTGGATCCAGCGCCAAGGCTCGGGCCAGAGCCGCGCGTTTGATCATGCCGCCGGACAACGAGGCCGGGTACTTGTCGGCCGCCGACAGCGGCAACCCGGCCAGCGCCAGTTTCACCGCGGCCAAATGCTCGGCATCGGCGCGGCTCAGGCCCGCATGTTCGATCAGTGGCAGCGCGACGTTCTCGGTCACCGTCAGCGAGGAAAACAGCGCGCCCTTCTGGAACAGCACGCCGAAGCGCCGTTCCACCAGGGAACGCTCTTGTTCCGGCAGGCTCGGCAGGTTCTTGCCGAACACCCGCACTTCACCCTCGTTTGGCCGGCGCAGGCCGACGATACTGCGCAGCAGCACCGACTTACCGCTGCCGGAACCGCCCACCACCGCGAGGATTTCACCTTTATACAAGTCCAGATCGAGGTTCTCGTGCACGCGCTGACTGCCAAAGCGATTGCACAGGCCGCGCACTTCAATCACCGCCTCGGCGGGTGCCCGGTGTAGACGGCTCACCAGCTCATCTCCATGAAGAACAGAGCCGCGACCGCATCCAGCAAGATCACCACGAAAATCGATTGCACCACGCTGGAGGTGGTGTGGGCACCGACCGACTCAGCACTGCCGCTGACCTTGAAGCCCTCCAGGCAGCCAATCGCCGCGATCAGGAAAGCGAATATCGGGGCTTTCACCATGCCCACCAGGAAATGTTGAACCCCAATGTCTGATTGCAACAGCGAGAGGAACATCGCCGGTGAAATATCCAAGGCCACGGCGCATACCACGCCACCGCCGACAATCCCCGAGAGCATCGCCAGAAACGTCAGCATCGGCAGCGCCACCAGCAGCGCCAGCACGCGGGGCAGCACCAGTAACTCCATCGGGTCCAGTCCCAGGGTGCGGATAGCGTCGATTTCTTCGTTGGCCTTCATCGAGCCGATTTGTGCGGTAAACGCACTGGCCGTGCGGCCAGCGATCAGGATCGCCGTCAGTAGTACGCCGAATTCTCGTAGGAAAGAGAACGCCACCAGGTCCACGGTAAAAATCGTCGCGCCAAAGCTTTTGAGCACGGTGGCACCGAGAAAGGCCACTACGGCGCCGACCAGGAAGGTCAACAAGGCCACGATGGGTGCGGCATCCAGGCCGACCTGCTCGAGGTGGGCAACCATGGGCGTAATGCGCCAGCGCTTGGGCTGGAACAGGCTGCGGGCGAAGGTTTCGAGGATCAGGCCGATAAAGCCCAGCAGTTTCTTGCTGTCCTGCCACACCTTGTCCACCGCTGCACCGATACGCGCCAGCACCTGAATACCGGTAGCTTCTTCGGGGGCCTTGTCCGGCACGCAGAAGTCGTTGAGGGAGCGATACACGGTTTTAAGCAGTGCGCGGTCGGCGGTGGACAGGCTGCAATCGGTCTGCTCGGCGGATTGCTCGATGCGGGTCGGCCCGAGCAGTTCCACCAGCAGTGACGCGCCAGCAGTGTCCAGGGCGCCGAGGCCATTGAGGTCGATGCGCGCGCCGGCGTCGTATTGGCCGTCGAGCTTGTCCGACAGCTTTTTCAGGCTGGCGTAGTGGGCAAGCGTCCAGTCCCCCGTAATCCTGAGTAACGGAGGGGCGGTGGACGTATCGAGATGGGCGGCGCCGGCCGTAGTGCGGGTGGTCATAAGCTCCGAGCTTGTTTGCTATCCACAAGTCCTACGTAATAGCACGAAGCAGCCTACTGTGGGTTGTCCGTTTGTGCTGCGTCGGTAACTTTAAAGCGCAGCACGCCGATCACTTGTCCGTCTTCGGTGAGCACCCTCACCTGCCAGCGACCCACGGAGTCGGCCGGGAAGTTCTGCTTGTGGGTCCAGGCGCGGTAGCCCTCTTTGCGTCCGCCGTGAATATCCAGGGCGATACGGTCCACTTCTTTGCCGTTGAGTTTCCACACATGGTAGATACGCTCGTCCAGCCCCCGCGGCGCGTTGATCGCGGTGTAGGCATACAGCCCACCGTTGCGCAGTTGCGCGGCGCTGACTTGTTTGAGGTCGTCGCCCGGGGTGCGGTCCTGCAACTGCGTGCTGATGGCCACCTCGGTCATCCACAGCGTGGCCGGCGGCACCCAACTGCGCAGCAGCCAACCCGCCGCGCCGATGGCGGCCGTGACCCCCAGCAGCATCGCCCAGCCCTTGAGACTGCGCAGCGGCAGGCTCACGGCCAGGCTCGGAATCGACAAGGCCATGGCCACGCCAAGGGCGAGTTTGTAACTCTCGGCGGTGGTCAGGTGCAGGATGATCGGCAGTGCAGTGAGCAGCGCGGCGAACAGGGTCAGGGTGTGCAAGGCCAGGAACAGCGAACGCTTGGGCGCCAGCCACTTGTAGTACAGCGGGTCGATGATCGACACCAGCGCCGCGGCGCCGAGCAGCCCTGTAAATATCGATTGGCCGCTGTTCCAGGCCGTGGTGACGAAAAAGAACGGCAGTACGAAGAACAGACTTTCCTGGTGGATCATCTGGGTCGCGTAGCGCAGCAGAGGTTCGGGAATTTCCCGTTTGAAGAGTTTGGTGAACAGCTGCGTGAAGCTGTTTTCGAGCATCAGCCATAGCCAGCTCACCAGCATGATCACCGCGATCCAACTGGCCATGCCCTGCTGACGGTCCACCAGGATGAAGCTGCACACCCCCGAGATAAAACCACCGAGTGCGATCACCCCTGGGTAGCGCTTCATCAGTTCAAGGATGCGCTGGATATAGTGAGTCAGGTTTGGCATTCGGCGATTCGCAGTGTGTGTAGGAAAAATCCCAGACAGAATAACGTCTTAGCCGGGTGTTCGGTGCGTCATTGCACAACCCGTTTGCGATAACGCCGCACGCTTACCCACAGGATCGCGATCACCCCAAGTAGGCCGACGCCGAGCCCACTCAGGCTGTCGTAGCTCAACAGTGGTTTTTCGATGCGCCAGTAGCCGGGTTGCTTGAGCAACTCGCGCAGCGTCTGGTTGGCCTCGTCCAGTTTGACTGCCTTGATGCGTTTGGCTGGGTCACTGAAATGGCCGTTGTCATAGTCGCTGGTGGCGCTCCAATAGTAGTCGGCCAGCGCGCTGTTGCCCTGCACGGCCCAGGCTTGTCGGGCAATGGCCGCTTGTTGCAGACGCGCAAAGGTGGCCGGGTCCAGGCCGTCTTTGAGCAATTGCGTCTTGAGGTCTTGCAGTACCTGTTCGGCTTCGCTGAGGTCTTCCCGTTCCAGGTCTGCGTTCAGGCTCAGAAAACCGACGCCGCCGAGCACTTCGCGTTCGGCCCAGGGGCCGTAGGACAGGCCATGCTTGAGGCGCAGTTGGCGGTACAGCGCCCAGTCCAAGTAGTCCTTGAGCAGGTCGTAGGTTTCATCGTGCTGGTCGTCCAGCACCGGTTCCGGCAGCAGCCAGTGCAGTTTGGCGCTGTTGCCCAGCCATCCGTGGATCAGTTCGCGATGGGCGGCGGCGGCCTGTTGGATCTGCGGCAGCGGTAAATGGTCGCTGGGTTCGACCGGCGTCAATTGGCCGTAGGTGCGTTCCAGATAGGCCGGCAGCAGTTTGTCGAGATCGCCGACGACGATCAGCGTCATGTTGTTGGGGGCGTACCAGTCCTTGCGCAGTTTTTGCAATTGATCACGGGTCAGGTGATTGACCTCGGCGCGTTCGGCACATTTAAGTCCCAACTCGACGGCCAGTTGATTGCTGGCGGTGTGGCCCAGGTCCTGGCGGTCAAGCAGGCGTTGCAGGCGTGAGTAGTGGCCGCCGTCCTCACGTTCCACCACCTGTTTAGCTGCATTGATGTGGGCGTCGGTCAACTCGGTGCGAGTGAGGATCGCCAGCAGCAGGTCCAGCACTTTGCGCTGGTTATAGGCGGGCGCTTCGATCACGAAGGTGGTATCGGCGTTGCTGGTGTAGGCATTCCATTCGCCGCCCAGGGCTTGCATGCGTTCTTCCAGATCGCCTTCGTCGCCGCCATCGATGCCGCTGAACAGCAGGTGTTCAAACAGGTGAGGCAGCTCTTTGTCCTCGCACCGGAAGTCATCCAGGCCCACACCCACCACCAAGCGAATCGCCACATGCCCGCGCTCGGTACCCGGTTTGAGCAGCAGTTGCAGGCCGTTGGGCAAGGTGTAGCCCTCGACTTGCAGGCGGTCAAAGGCAAAGGCGTGAGCGGCGCCCATCAGCAGGCAGGCGAATAACAGGCGACGCATAACTGGCTTCCTGGCGAGTGAGGTCAGTTGTAACTGACTTCACGGGCCATCGTACGTTCAGGGTGAATGCGTGATGTCGGCAATATCTTCGGCCGAGAGTGCGCCGGTGTCAGACGTTTCCAACACCACATACGCACTGCTGCAAAACAACGAGTTCAGGCGCTTCATGTCGGCAATCAGCTCCAGATGCAGGGAACTGGTCTCCAGGCTTTGTACGATCTTGCGCTGCAGACGGCTGACATGGGCATGGGCCAGGCGCCGCTCCTGGGCGCGGAAGCGGCGCTTCTCGCGCAGCAGTTGGCGCGCGCTGTGGGGGTCGGCGCTGAGAAACACCGACAGCCCCAGGCGCAGGTTGGCGATCAACTGGCTGTGCAGGTCGGTGAGTTCTTCCAGGCCCACCTCCGAGAACTGCCGGCGCTGGGAGGTCTTCTGCTGCTGGACCTTGCGCAGCATGCGTTCGATCAAGTCGCCGGCCAGCTTGAGGTTGATCGATAGCTCGATGATTTCGGCCCAGCGGCGGCTGTCTTGTTCGCTGAGGTCTTCGCGGGGCATTTGCGCCAGGTAGAGCTTAATGGCGCTGTAGAGCGCTTCAACGTCATCGCTGAGGCTGCGCATTTCCTGGGTGATGGCCGTCTGTTTGCCGCGCAGTACTTCCTGCATGGCGGTGAGCATATTGTCGATCAGGTCACCCAGGCGCAGGGTTTCTCGCGCGGCGTTGGCTAGCGCCAAGCTGGGAGTGGTGAGGGCGGTAGGATCCAGATGCCGTGGTTTGGCTTTGCCATTGACCTCTTCTCGCTCTGGCAGCAGCCACGTGCACAAGCGTGCCATCGGGCCGATGGTGGGCAGCAGGATCAGGCAGCGGCTGACGTTGTAGAGCAGATGAAAGGTGATGACCATGCCCTGGGCGCTGTAGTCCAGGTTATCCATCCAGCGTACGAGCGGGTCGAGCACCGGGATGATCAGCAGCAGACCGATCAGTTTGTACAGCAGGCTCCCTAGGGCGACCTGGCGACCGGCCGCGTTCTGCATGCTGGTACTGAGAAATGCCAGTATGCCGCTGCCGATATTGGCGCCGATCACTAGGCCGATTGCCACATGCAGGCCGATCACGCCGGCGCCGGCCAGGGTGGCGGTCAGCAGCACCGCGGCCAGGCTGGAGTAGGAAATCATGGCGAACAACGCGCCGACCAAGGCGTCGAGCAGGATGTCGCCGGTCAGCGACGCAAACACGACTTTGACTCCCTGGGCATGGGTAATCGGCCCCGCCGCTTCGACGATCAATTGCAGCGCCAGGATGATCAGCCCCAGGCCGATGCCCACCCGGCCCAACTGCCCTGCCCGCGTCTGTTTGCGCGACAGGAAGAAAATCACCCCGAGAAAAATCAACAGCGGCGACAGCCAGGACAGATCAAAGGTGAGTACCCGCGCCATCAAGGCCGTGCCGACGTCGGCGCCGAGCATGGTGGCCATGGCCGGCATCAGCCCCATCAGGCCCTGGCCGACGAATGATGTCACCAGCATCGCCGTGGCGTTACTGCTCTGCACCATGGCGGTCACCAGAATGCCGGCGATAAACGCCAGCCAGCGCTTGGCCATGTTCTGGCCGATGACGTGGCGCAAGTTGGAACCGTAGACCCGCAGGATGCCGGTTCGGACGATGTGCGTGCCCCAGATCAGCAGGGTCACGGCGGAAAGCAGATTGAGCAAGGTCAGCATGCTCGGCCCCCCGTGTGGGTGGGCTCCAGAAGGAGCCAATGAGAGTTGCCGCGTGCCGTTCTACGTCTTGTACTTAAGCTGTAGTTGGCGAATGGGCTCGGCGCCAGCATCGCATAGCTAAAGTGGGGATTGAAACAAAACTGTCATGAAATCAGCTTTTTGCGATGCAAAAAAAACGGGGCGCGAAGGCCCCGTTTTTGTTCAGGCTCGGGTTTACTGACCCGGAATGTCCTTGCGCAGTTTCACCGGATCCTGCTGCTTTTTCTTTTTCGCGATGGCGGTGCGCATCTTGATGTTTACCGCTTCCACCGCCAGCGAGAACGCCATGGCGAAGTAGACGTAACCCTTCGGCACATGCACATCGAAGGATTCGGCGATCAGCACGGTACCCACCACCAGCAGGAACGACAGCGCGAGCATTTTCAATGACGGGTGTTTATCGATGAACTCGCTGATCTTGCCGGCCGCCAGCATCATCACCAGTACGGCGACGACGATCGCGGCGACCATGACCGGCACATGGGACACCATGCCGACCGCAGTGATCACCGAGTCCAGGGAGAACACGATGTCGATGATCGCGATCTGGATGATGGTGTAGATGAACTTGCCACCGGCGCCCTTGGGCTCCTCGTGGGTTTCGTCTTCGCCTTCCAGCGCGTGGTACATCTCCTGGGAGCTTTTCCACAGCAGGAACAGGCCACCGAAGAACAGAATCAGGTCGCGACCGGAAATGCCCTGGCCGAGGACCACGAACAGGTCGGCGGTCAATTGCATCACCCAAGTGATCGACAGCAGCAGCATGATGCGCGTGACCATTGCCAGCGCCAGGCCGAAAATCCGGGTGCGCGCTTGCATGTGCTTGGGCATGCGGCTGACCAGGATCGAAATCATGATGATGTTATCGATGCCCAGGACGATCTCGAGGGCCGTCAGGGTGAAGAAGGCAATCCAGATCTCCGGATTGGTCAGCCATTCCATGTGTATTCCTTTGCGCAAGTGTTGAACCGCGCCGGTCTGGAACCGGCGCAGTGGGTTGTACGGTTATAGAGTGCTGAACAGCGGAAAAATCCCCATCAGCAAGGCGGCGAACATTATGCACAGGCACACCAGCACTGCCCACTTCAACGTAAAGCGCTGGTGGTCGCCAAATTCGATACCGGCCAGGGCCACCAGCAGGTAGGTCGAGGGGACCAACGGGCTGAGCAAGTGCACGGGCTGACCAACGATGGAAGCGCGGGCCATTTCCACGGCGGTAATGCCATAGTGGCTGGCGGCTTCGGCGAGTACTGGCAGTACGCCATAGTAGAACGCGTCGTTGGACATGAAGAACGTGAACGGCATGCTCACCAGCGCGGTGATCACCGCCAGGTACGGGCCCAACGCTTCAGGGATGACCGCCAGCAGGCTCTTGGACATAGCATCGACCATGCCGGTACCCGACAGAATGCCGGTGAAAATGCCCGCCGCGAAGATCAGCCCCACCACCGCCAGCACGCTGCCGGCGTGAGCGGCTACGCGGTCTTTTTGTTGTTGCAGGCACGGGTAGTTGACGATCATCGCGATGCTGAACGCCACCATGAACAGCACCGGCAGCGGCAACAGACCTGCAATCAGAGTGCACATCAGCGCCAGGGTCAGGGCGCCGTTGAACCAGATCAGCTTGGGACGGCGAGCGTCCGGGTACTGCGACACACTGATCTCGCTGTGGTCGATTTCGTCGCCTTGCAGGTGCAGTTCACCCAAGCGCGCACGTTCGCGCTTGCCATACATGTAAGCGATCACCAGGATCGCCACCACGCCGGCGGCCATGGCGGGGATCATGGGTACGAAAATATCCGACGGGTCCACATGCAGCGCACTGGCGGCGCGGGCGGTGGGGCCGCCCCAGGGGGTCATGTTCATCACGCCACCGGCGAGGATGATCAGGCCGGCCATGATCCGCGGGCTCATGCCGATCCGCTGGTACAGCGGCAGCATGGCGGCTACGCAGATCATGTACGTGGTGGCGCCGTCACCGTCGAGGGACACCACCAGGGCCAGCACCGCGGTGCCGACCGAGACTTTCAGCGGGTCGCCCTTGACCATCTTGAGGATCTTGCGCACGGCCGGGTCGAACAGGCCGGAGTCGATCATCAAGGCAAAGTAGAGGATGGCGAACATCAGCATCACGCCGGTCGGCGCGAGCTTGGTGATGCCTTCGAGCATCATCGGGCCGATCTTCGGCGCGAAGCCGCCGAACAGCGCGAACAGGATCGGCACAATGATCAAGGCGATCAGCGCGGACAAGCGCTTGGTCATGATCAGGAACATGAACGTGATGACCATGGCAAAGCCAAGGAAAGTCAGCATAGGAATACTCCAGGCGTAGCGCGGCTAGGGAATGGCGAACCGGAACGGTTCAGCGCAGAACGACAGTCACGAGGCTTACGGATGGAGTTGGAGCGAACAGGCGGGTACGGACGGACATCGGGGATCACCATTGTTGTTGTGTACAGCCGGTCTGTTGCCGGCAGTTGGGGGCGATCCTAGACGCGTAAGCTTTCAGCCAGCTTTCGCTGGCAAAACAGTTGTTGGTGGGAAGACGCGCGGTATTCAGGGGAACGCATGTCAACTATCGCGGGGGCTTCAGGGCAGTTCGAGGCCGCCCGCTGCCTTGTGCAGACTGCGCAGATGTTCTCCGACCTGCTTGAGGTTGGCTTCACAGGCAGCAATCTCGGCGGCACGGGACGGATCCAGCAGCGCCCTCACCTCTTTGTCCAGCTCGCCGGTCAGCGACTGCAACTGCTTCTGGCGCTCGGCACTTTCCGACTCCAGGCGCGTGGCTTCCGACGGCTGCGGCAGACCGTAGCCGCCACTGCCCAGCAGTTCAGCCGGGCGACTGAGAAAGCCGCTGTTGGCAAGGATCTGCTGCAACGTAGCGTTGGCTTTCTCCATGCCGCCGTTGTTCAACTCGCGGGCGCCGAGGTAACGCTGCTTGACCTCATCCTGGGCCAGCATCAGCTGTTTACGGAAGCTCGCCTGTTCCAACAGCAGCAACGCCGCACTGGTGCGCAGATCGGCCTGCTTGAACCACACACGACGTTGCTCGGCGCTGAGGGAGAGCCAGTCTTCAACCTGAGTCTGTTTGATCGGCAGATGTTTGCGCAGCACGTCGAACATGGCCTGGTAGCGTTCGCGGAAGGAGTCGAAGTGATACCCCAGACGCAGTGCTTCACGTTTGTCGTCCAGCACGCTGGTATCGGCCAGACCGCGAGCCTGCAGTACTTCCAGCAAACCATTGGGGGTGATGTTGTCCAGGCCGGTCAGCTGCGGATTGGCGCTGCCGCTGCGCAACAGTTTCAGGCTTTCCACGGCACAGTTATTGGACAGGAAGAAATAGTTGCCGTCGTAGCTCCAGTGCATTTCAGCGGCGTGCTCGACGGTTTCGTTGATCTCCCGGCGCGTGAGTTTCAGCGGGACGGAGGCCAGGCCGCGTAGTTCGGTCTTGGTGTATTCATCGATCACCTGCGCCAGCGGCAATACGAACAGCCGTGACGGGTATTTGCCCACCAGACCGTCCCAGCTCGACAGTTGCACGTCACCGACGAAGGCGCGGTAGGACAGCACCAGGTGCTGGTCCAGATCCAGCCGACAGTCCGGCCCACGCGGGCGGCCCGGGGCGCAGATCACCAGACGCAACATGCTGTGGCCCCAACGGCTCACCAGGTTCTGGTTGGCTTCGGCCAGCAAGTAGTCAATCTGGTACACCCGCTCGGGATCGATATGGCCCAGCGGCGTTTTGGCGAAATCGTTGCCGGCATTGAGAAACGCGTAAGTCTTGGCGCAGGCATCCTGTTCGGGCGGGGCCCAGCCGAAGTGATCGCGGTAGTAACGGAACAGTGCCGGGCGCCGGCAAGCGTAGCTCGGGTCGAGGAGGAAGTACTCCATATTGACCGCGACGAATTCCAGCGGGCTGGTGGTTTCGTACAGGTCGGGGCTGCGCACCACCTGGCGGTTGTGTTGTTCGCGTTCGCCGCGCCTGCCGACGTATTGCGGCCAACCGGCGAGGTCGAGCAATCGCGGGTCATCGCTGAGGGTGAAGCGCCGGTCGTTCTGGCCACGGCACTGATCCGGCAGGCCGATCACGCCGGTGATGCTGTTCTGGCGGCTGCAGCGCTGGATCAGCCTGCGGTCGTCTTCGGGCCACAGGCGCGCGCGATCATAGATGTGAGTCAGTTCATGCAGGACCGTGGCCAGCATTTCCCGGCGCACGGTGCCGTGGGGGCGATTGGTTTTACGCGTGGCGGCGCTGCCGTCGGTCAGGCTGGCCAACAGGTTGCGGTTGAGGTCCAGCTCGGACACCAGGGAGGCTTGGCCGTAAGCGTTTGCGGGCATCTGGTCGGTCCAGCCGACATCGATGCGTCGGTCCAGTTGCTCGATAAAGCGCGGCGGCAACGCGCGCATCGCATCATCGAGCAATGCCTGGCTGGCCTGCTGTTCAGCCGGGCTCAAACCCTCGGTCTTGAGCCGCAGTTGCAGGCTGGCCTGGGCAGCGCTGGCGCATAGCAGCACAGTCCCGGCCAGGAGCCAGGCCGCGAGGCGCCTCACAGTGCGAGGATGGCTTCGGCGAGAGTCTTGTCGCTGGCATCGCGTGCTTCAGGCAGGCGGGTTCGCAGGGTATCGAAGGCGGCCTCCAGTTGCGCCCCACGGATTTCGCCGTTGGTGGCGACAAAACTGGCGGCGTCGTCGTGGGCTTCGCGTACGACCTTGGAATCGCGGATGGAGGTGGTGGTGTCCGAGGTGAAATCAATGGTGCGACCGGAGGCGCGCACAATGATGTTACTGGTGGCCACCAGGGTATGCGCCTGGGCAACATCGGCCAACAACAGCAGGCCAAGGGTGGCGACGATCAGCGGGCTACGCATGGAATGACTCCGAAATACAAAGGTGATTATTGGACGAGAATTGCTTGCGCCAGTTCAAGGTCGCTGGCGTTAAGTTTTGGCTGGCTGCGGCGCAGGTAATCCAATGCCGACTCCAGCCGTGCTCCCCGCCACTGACCGTCAGTGGCAACGAAAGCGGCGGCATCATCCTGGGCCGCCATGACGACTTTTCTGTCGAGAGGTGCGGAAGTCACTTTGCTGGTGGCGTACGCGCTCGCGACGGTGCCCTGAATGGTCACGTCAAAGGCAGAGGCAATGGGCGACCAACTGGCAGAAAACAATATAGGAACGATGAGCAAACGGTATGAAAAAGCCATAGGACTCGACAACTGAAAACGAGCGGCAAGGCTAGCGCAAAGCCCCGGCAAGGGCCAGTGCGAAGGCATCCGGGAGCGGCAGAGGCTCCCGTTGCATGGTGTTTCAGATTGCCAGGATGGCTTGGGCCAACTGTGCGTCCGTCGCGGTGTTCAATTGCGGGGCTTGTTGGCGGATTTGAGCCAGGGCGCTTTCCAGCTTCACTCCACGAATTGCACCTTCGCTGGCGACAAAGCTGGCGGCGTCGTCACGGGCGGCGCGTACGACTTTGTTGTCACGTAGGGACGAAGTGGCATCGGAGGTCGCGTCGGACGTGGCTTTCAGGGCGCCAACGATGGAGTCGGTGGTCACGATAAAGCTGCTCGCGTTGGCAGTGGTAGCCAGGGTCAATAGAGCAGCGGCACTCAGCAGGCGAAGACGGGACATGGTGTGACTCCTTTAGATGAACGATAAGTGGTGCAGAACAGTCGTTGGGGATCAGACGCCTGCTCCCCGTGCTTCGCCACTCGGTAGCTGGATATTAAGCCGCCATTTATCCGTTCGGAAAGCTTCTTGACTGTCTAGTCACGCCAGAAGGGTTTGGACAGCTCGGCAATACGATCACCCTGAGTGATGCCTGCATCGGCCAAGTCTCGCGGATCAAGCTGAGCCAGCTGGCGCCTACCGTGAGCACGCTGCGCCCAACGGCCAAGGCCGTCGACGATACGACGTGTCAGCCGCTTATATAGAGCGTCTCGATTAGTCATGGAAGGTGCCTTCGATTAGTTCTGAAGCACCATTGTGAGAGAGGTATATCGAGCGATACAGATACACTGCGGGCAAATTGTACCGCTAAAGTGTTCTATTATTAGAACTGTACTGGTCTGGATATAGCGCTTCTGTTCGGTGCCAAAAATCGAATCCCCCAAACGACAAAGCCCGCCTCCGGTTTCCCGGGGCGGGCTTTGTTTTGTTCAATCTGGTTGCTGGCAGTGGACCTAAGCAGGTCAGGGCCAGCGAGCGCTCATTAGCGCCAGAACGGCTTGCTCAGCTCTTCGTAGCGTTGAGCTTCGCTGATACCAGCATCAGCCAGCAGACGCGAATCCAGACGAGCCAGTTGGTGACGGCTGGAGATGCGGCGCTGCCACAGCATCAGGTTGGCCAGAACGCGCAGAGGCAGAGCGGCTTGGTGGTTTACGGCTTTTTCGGAGAACAGTTCGGAACTGAGTGTACGTTCCATGATGACATCCTTCCGCTTGTGGCGGGATTAGGTAGTGGTTTAACTGATGCCAATGATCCTCTTCCGGGGCAACACTCTCTAGATACAGTTCACCTGTATTGTGAGGGGCCAGTTAACTGTTTAATGAGGCTGTACGGTACGGAAATGGGGCAACTGTACCTGTTCGCACCTAAATGGTGCGAAATTGGCATTTTTTAAAGGTTGAGTAGGTAAATGGCGTAGGAAATGACCGGTACAGCAGTACAGTTTTTTAAATTTTGGCGGGTTGCTTAAGGAGCTGAGGCAACTGTACTTGCCTCAGCCCCGAGGTGTATGAATCAAGCCTTCAGCATATGCCCGGTTTCTTCCAGGTTGATGTGCCAGCTCAGTGCCTCGCGCAGGATGTGCGGGGTGTGGCCGCCTAATGCGCAAGCGGTCTCGAAGTAGGTGTTCAATGCATCGCGGTAAGCGGGGTGTACACAGTTATCGATGATCACCCGCGCCCGCTCCCGTGGCGCCAGGCCACGCAGGTCGGCCAGGCCTACTTCAGTCACTAGGATGTCCACGTCATGTTCGGTGTGATCCACATGGCTCACCATCGGCACCACGCTGGAAATCGCACCACCTTTGGCGATCGACTTGGTCACGAAGATCGCCAGATGCGCGTTGCGCGCGAAGTCGCCTGAACCGCCGATGCCGTTCATCATCCGCGTGCCGCATACATGGGTGGAGTTGACGTTGCCGTATATGTCGAACTCCAGAGCGGTGTTGATACCGATAATGCCCAGGCGCCGCACCACTTCAGGGTGGTTGGAGATTTCCTGAGGGCGCAGCACCAATTTCTCTTTGTAGCGTTCCAGGTTGCCGAACACGTCGGCGTTGCGCCGTTCCGACAAGGTGATCGAACTGCCCGAGGCAAAGCTCAGCTTGCCGGCGTCGATCAGGTCAAATGTCGAGTCCTGCAGTACTTCCGAGTACATGGTCAGGTCTTCGAATGGCGAGTCGATCAAACCGCACATTACCGCGTTGGCAATGTTGCCGATCCCGGCCTGCAGCGGGCCGAGTTTGTTGGTCATGCGCCCGGCGTCCACTTCTTGCCTGAGGAAATTGATCAAGTGGTTGGCGATGCCCTGGGTGTCATCGTCAGGCGGGGTTACGGTAGACGCAGAGTCGGCCTGGTTGGTGATGACGATCGCGACGATCTTCTCCGGCGGAATCGGGATTGCGGTGCTGCCGATGCGGTCATCTACCTTCACCAGTGGAATCGGTGTGCGGGTCGGCCGGTAGGTCGGTATATAGATGTCGTGCAGCCCTTCCAGGTTCGGGTTGTGCGCCAGGTTGATCTCGACGATCACCTGCTTGGCGAAAATCGCGAAACTGGCCGAGTTGCCCACGGAGGTGGTGGGCACTATGTGACCCTGCTCGGTGATAGCAACCGCTTCGATCACTGCAATGTCCGGGAGCTTGAGCTGGTTATTGCGCAGTTGCTCGACGGTTTCCGACAGGTGTTGATCGATGAACATCACCTCGCCTGCGTTGATGGCCTTGCGCAAGGTGCTGTCGACCTGGAACGGCATGCGTCTGGACAATACGCCGGCCTCGGTCAGCTGCTTGTCCAAGTCATTGCCCAGGCTGGCGCCGGTCATCAACGTGATTTTCAGCGGGGAAGTCTTGGCGCGCTCGGCCAGGGCGTGGGGGACGGCCTTGGCTTCACCGGCACGGGTGAAACCACTCATGCCGACGGTCATGCCGTCCTCGATCAGTGCGGCGGCGTCAGCCGCGCTCATGACCTTGTTCAACAGCGAAGGCAAGCGGATACGATCACGGTACATGAATTGTTATCTCAGGCTACGGAAGCAAGGTGGGCAGTGTAGTGATTTCAAAAAAATTCGGCCCGCTACCATGGTCGAATGCGAGGCAGCGATTTAGAGCCTTTGGTCGGGTTTCATCCCGCAACAAAAAACCCCAGCCTACTGCAGGCCGGGGTTTCGGGTATTGCGCTGGCGCAGTGTTATTCGACGGCCTTGACCATGTCCTCGATGACCTTCTTGGCGTCGCCGAAGACCATCATGGTTTTGTCCAAGTAGAACAGCTCGTTATCCAGGCCGGCATAACCGCTGGCCATCGAGCGCTTGTTGACGATGATGGTCTTGGCCTTGAAGGCTTCCAGGATCGGCATACCGGCGATTGGCGAGTTCGGGTCGTTCTTGGCGGCCGGGTTGACCACGTCGTTGGCGCCCAATACCAGCACCACGTCGGCCTGGCCGAACTCGGAGTTGATGTCCTCCATCTCGAACACCTGGTCGTAAGGCACCTCCGCCTCGGCGAGCAACACGTTCATGTGTCCAGGCATACGGCCGGCCACCGGGTGGATCGCGTATTTCACTGTGACGCCGTGGTGAGTGAGCTTCTCGGTCAACTCTTTGAGCGCATGCTGCGCCCGCGCCACTGCCAGGCCGTAGCCTGGGACGATGATCACGGTGTCGGCGTTGGTCAGCAGGAAGGTCGCGTCGTCGGCCGAACCGGATTTCACCGGGCGCGCTTCTTTTGAGCCAGCGGCCGCCCCGGCGTCCGGTGCGTTACCGAAGCCGCCGAGCAGTACATTGAAGAAGGAGCGGTTCATCGCCTTGCACATGATGTACGACAGGATCGCGCCGCTGGAGCCCACCAGCGAACCGGCAATAATCAGCATCGAGTTGTTCAGCGAGAAACCGATACCGGCCGCCGCCCAGCCTGAATAGCTGTTGAGCATCGAGACCACCACCGGCATGTCAGCACCGCCGATCGGGATAATGATCAGCACGCCCAATACGAACGCTAGAGCCAGCATCAGCGCGAAAGCGGTGAGGTTGCCGGTGAACATGAATGCCAGCCCTAGGGCCAGGGTTGTGAGGCCCAGCACCAGGTTCAGTTTGTGCTGGCCGCCGAACTGTACCGGTGCGCCCTGAAACAGGCGGAACTTGTACTTGCCAGACAGCTTGCCGAACGCGATCACCGAGCCTGAGAACGTGATGGCACCGATGGCCGCGCCGAGGAACAGTTCCAGGCGGTTACCGGCAGGAATCGCATCGCCCAGGTGTTTGACGATACCCAGGGATTGCGGCTCGACCACCGCCGCGATGGCGATAAACACGGCGGCCAGGCCAATCATGCTGTGCATGAACGCCACCAGCTCCGGCATCTTGGTCATTTCTACACGCTTGGCCATGATCGAACCGGCGGTGCCGCCGATCAGCAGACCGACGATCACATAGCCGATGCCGGCAGTGGCCAGCTCAGCGCCGAGCTTATAGATGAGCCCCACGGTGGTGAGCACGGCCAGGGCCATGCCCAGCATGCCGAACAGGTTGCCGCGACGCGACGTGGTGGGGTGCGACAGGCCCTTGAGTGCCTGGATGAAGCAGATCGACGCGATCAGGTAAAGCGTCGTGACGAGATTCATGCTCATTACTTCGGCGCCTCTTCTTTTACTTTCGCGGCTTTCTTCTTGAACATCTCCAGCATCCTGCGGGTAACCAGGAAGCCGCCGAACACGTTGACCGCAGCCAGGGCCACGGCCAGGGTGCCCATGGTTTTGCCCAGCGGCGTCACGGTGAGGGCGGCGGCGAGCATGGCGCCGACGATCACGATGGCGGAAATCGCGTTGGTCACCGCCATCAAAGGCGTGTGCAGTGCGGGCGTGACGTTCCAGACCACGTGGTAACCGACATAAATCGCCAGCACAAAGATGATCAGGTTGTAGATACCGGGGGAGATAAGCTCTTCCATCGTCTGAATCCCTGCTTAGGCGTTTTTGCGGATGACTTGGCCGTCGCGGCACATCAGGCACGCGGCGACGATGTCGTCTTCGAGGTTGATTTCAAATTGGCCTTCCTTGGTGAAGACCAGCTTCAGGAAGTCCAGCAGGTTGCGCGCATACAATGCCGACGCGTCGGCGGCAACTGCGCCCGCGAGGTTGGTTGGGCCGCAGATGATCACGCCGTTTTCCACCACCACTTGGTCTGCCACAGTCAGCGGGCAGTTACCGCCTTGGGCGGCGGCGAGGTCAATGACCACCGAGCCGGGCTTCATCTGCGCGACAGTGTCGGCGCTTAGCAGCGTCGGCGCCTTGCGGCCGGGTATCAACGCAGTAGTGATAACAATATCGGCTTGTTTGGCGCGCTCGTGCACGGCCTGCGCCTGACGTTGCATCCAGCTGGTCGGCATCGGGCGGGCGTAACCGCCGACACCGACGGCGCATTCGCGCTCTTCATCGGTTTCGTAGGGTACGTCGACAAACTTGGCGCCGAGGGACTCGATCTGTTCCTTCACGGCCGGGCGCACGTCAGACGCTTCGATCACAGCTCCCAGGCGTTTCGCCGTAGCGATCGCCTGCAGCCCTGCAACGCCAGCGCCAAGGATCAATACGCGCGCGGCTTTAACGGTGCCGGCGGCGGTCATCAGCATGGGCATGAAGCGTGGGTAGTGATGGGCGGCGAGCAGCACGGCTTTATAGCCAGCAATGTTGGCCTGGGACGACAGCACGTCGAGGCTTTGGGCCCGAGAGGTGCGCGGTGCGGCTTCCAGGGCGAAGGCGGTGATGCCGCGCTCGGCCAATTTAGCGATAGTTTCATTGCTGAACGGATTGAGCATGCCCACCAACACGGTGCCGCTTTTAATCAGCGCCATCTCGTTATCGCTGGGAGCGACCACCTTCAGGATCAGCTCGGCGCCAAATGCGTCGTTGGCGCTGCCAAGGGTGGCACCTGCCGCTTCATAAGCACTGTCGACAACGCTGGCCTTTAGCCCCGCTCCGCTTTGTACAGTGACCTTATGGCCCTGGCCGATCAGCTTCTTGATGGTTTCCGGGGTGGCAGCCACCCGCGTTTCACCGGTCTGGGTTTCGAGAGGAACACCAATGTGCACGTCAAATCTCCTGCATGATCTTTTTGCTTTTGATCTTTTTGTAAAAAGGCCAGCGCACCGCGAGTGGCGCAACTGGGGCGGCCGATCAGCACGATCCCGCTGAAATGACAGCGGGGCGCGGCATTTTGCAGGCGAACTTTACGGCCTTCAAGGGATTATGACGGGTGACGAAAAATTAACTACAAGTCACCCTGTGACTGATTGTCGCAACTCGCTGAAATAACCTCTTTAAATACAAGTGATTAAAGGGTTTCAGGCGTTTTTAGCGGTTTTTGTCATCGTTGATGTGAATAGTCGTGCATTGGCTCGTCGTGGTCGCTGTAAGCCATGAGAATCATGGCTTTGGCACATATTCTCGGTCGATAGATACAGTCTGCTGAAATGCGACATATACGTATATCTGTAGGATTTAAAAATAGCTGACTACAGAGTCAGTAGTTTGAGGGAGCCTTTAAATACTGGGGCTGTAGCGTTGTGATTGCTCGATGAGCCAATCTCTGAAGGCGTGCAGCGACGCTGATTCGACCTTTCTGTCAGGAATCATCAGGTAATACGCCTTGGCGCTGGTCAGCGCCTCTGGGCTCGCAATCACCAATTGATGCTCATCCAACTCTCGTTGGATCAAAAACGGTGGGATCAACGCGATGCCCATATCGTGCATGGCTGCCTGAGACAGCATCGAGAATAGCTCGTAACGGGGTCCTGTCATGTCGCGGGGAACGTTCAGTTGCCTGGCGTTGAACCACTGGCGCCACGCATAGGGCCGAGTGGTTTGCTGCAGCAGGGGCAGTTCTGCGATTTCCTGGGCGCTGAAGTGAGTGCGCTTGCCCAGCAAGCGCGGGCTGCAGATTGGCACCGGATTCTCTCCCATCAAACGGTGGGATTCGGTGCCGGACCAGTCGGCATCTCCGAAATAGATCGCAGCGTCAAAGTCAGTATCTGCAAATAGAAACGGCCGCGTACGGTTGGTGAGGTTCACCGTGACTTCCGGGTGTTGGCGCTGGAAGTCCTTGAGCCGTGGAATCAGCCACTGTGTGCCGAATGTCGGGACCACCGCCAGCTCAATCACATTGGCGCCTTGTTGGCCCATGACGGACAGCGTGTCGCGTTCCACCGCATCCAGTTGCGTGGCGACCCGACGGCTATAGGACAGCCCCGCTTCTGTTAGCTTCACGCCGCGCCGCGAACGCCGAAACAGTTCCACACTCAAGAACTCTTCAAGGCTGGCAATCTGTCGGCAGATGGCGCCTTGGGTCAGGGAAAGTTCCTGAGCGGCCTTGGTGAAGCTCTCGTGGCGGGCCGCCGCTTCGAAGCTGACAAGGGCGGTGGTGCTGGGGATTTTTCTGCGCATGTACCTTGTCCTCACTCATAAAACGAAATTTCACCGCATAAAACTGTTTCGAAGTGAGAAATTAGCACAACCTTATGCTTAAACCTCGTTTGCCCAGAACGATTACCCAGCCTAGGCTTGCTCCACGACTTCCCATGTTCTTTGCGAGGACTTAACTCATGGCTGGCAAGGCAAGCTTCAACTGGATCGATCCGCTGCTGCTGGATCAACAGCTCACCGAAGAAGAGCGCATGGTGCGCGACAGTGCTGAGCAGTTCGCTCAGGACAAACTGGCGCCGCGTGTGCTTGAAGCCTTCCGTCATGAGAAGACTGATCCTGCAATTTTCCGTGAGATGGGTGAGACCGGCCTGCTGGGCGCAATGATTCCCGAGCAGTACGGCGGCAGTGGCTTGAACTACGTGAGTTACGGCTTGATCGCGCGCGAAGTGGAGCGTGTCGATTCCGGGTATCGTTCGATGATGAGTGTGCAGTCGTCGCTGGTGATGGTGCCGATCAATGAGTTCGGTACCGAGGCGCAGAAGCAGAAGTACTTGCCGAAACTCGCCTCCGGCGAATGGATCGGTTGCTTTGGGCTGACCGAGCCTAATCACGGGTCTGACCCTGGCGCGATGATTACACGTGCGCGCAAAGTGGAAGGCGGCTACAGCCTGACGGGCGCCAAGATGTGGATCACCAACAGCCCGATCGCGGATGTGTTTGTCGTCTGGGGCAAGGATGATGCCGGTGATATCCGCGGCTTCGTGTTGGAAAAAGGCTGGAAGGGGCTGAGTGCTCCGGCGATTCACGGAAAGGTTGGCCTGCGGGCCTCAATCACCGGCGAGATCGTCATGGATAACGTATTTGTGCCGGAAGAAAACATCTTCCCGGATGTGCGCGGCTTGAAAGGGCCCTTCACCTGCCTGAACTCTGCGCGCTATGGCATCTCCTGGGGGGCTTTGGGTGCTGCCGAGTTCTGCTGGCACACCGCTCGCCAGTACACATTGGATCGTCAGCAGTTTGGACGACCGCTGGCGGCCACCCAACTGATTCAGAAGAAACTGGCTGATATGCAGACTGAGATCACCTTGGCGCTGCAGGGGTGCCTGCGTCTGGGGCGTATGAAAGACGAAGGTACGGCTGCGGTTGAGATCACGTCGATCATGAAGCGCAACTCATGCGGAAAGTCGTTGGATATTGCGCGTATGGCGCGTGATATGTTGGGCGGCAACGGCATTTCCGATGAATTCGGGGTAGCGCGTCACTTGGTGAACCTTGAGGTGGTTAACACCTACGAAGGGACTCACGACGTGCATGCCTTGATATTGGGGCGCGCGCAAACCGGGCTTCAGGCCTTCTACTAATAGGGGTATGGGCATGGGCGCGCTTTCCCATTTGCGGGTATTGGATCTTTCGCGGGTATTGGCCGGCCCTTGGTCGGGACAGATCCTTGCAGACCTGGGGGCTGAGGTGATCAAGGTCGAGCGACCGGTAAGTGGTGACGATACGCGGGCCTGGGGCCCCCCCTTTCTGAAGGACGCTTTTGGTGAGAGCACCGGCGAGGCGGCGTACTACCTCTCGGCCAATCGTAATAAAGAGTCGGTCACGATCGATTTCACTCGGCCGGAGGGGCAAAAGCTCATACGGGACCTAGCGGCCAAGTCCGACATCCTGATCGAGAACTTCAAGGTCGGTGGTCTGGCGGCTTATGGGCTGGATTATGAGTCGCTCAAGGAGATCAATCCTGAACTGATCTATTGCTCAATCACAGGGTTTGGCCAGACAGGACCCTATGCGGCGCGAGCGGGCTACGATTTCATGATTCAGGGGCTGGGTGGGCTCATGAGTCTGACCGGACGGCCTGAAGGCGACGAGGGAGCCGGGCCTGTGAAGGTGGGGGTAGCGTTAACCGATATCCTCACCGGGCTCTACTCGACTGTCGCGATACTGGCTGCCCTGGCCCATCGTGATCATGATGGTGGCGGTCAGCATATTGATATGGCGTTGCTCGATGTGCAGGTCGCCTGCCTGGCTAACCAGGCGATGAATTACCTGACAACTGGGGTCGCGCCAAAGCGCCTGGGTAATGCTCATCCGAATATTGTGCCTTACCAGGATTTTCCTACTGCCGACGGTGATTTCATCCTGACGGTCGGTAATGACGGGCAGTTCCGGAAATTTGCGCAAGTGGCTGGGCAGCCACAATGGGCAGATGACCCGCGGTTTTCTACCAATAGGATGCGGGTGGCCAATCGCGCCGAGTTGATTCCGTTGATTCGCCAGGCCACTGTCTTTAAAACGACGGCGGAATGGGTGGCGCAGTTGGAGAGTGCCGGAGTTCCGTGTGGACCGATCAACGATTTGGCGCAGGTGTTTTCTGATCCGCAGGTCAAGGCGCGTGGATTGGCAATGCAACTGCCCCATCCGCTGGCGGGGGAGGTGCCTCAGGTTGCCAGTCCCATACGTTTATCCAAGACGCCCGTGGAGTACCGCAGTGCGCCTCCTTTATTAGGAGAGCACACCGTTCAGGTGCTGCAGAGCGTATTAGGTCTTGGGCCGGATCATGTGGCTGCTTTAAAGGGGGCGGGTGTTATCTGAATCTTTCCTTCTATATAGAGAGCTGTAGCAATAATGCTGGTTGGTTTTTAGCCAGATTTAAGTAATTGATAGAAAACGAAAATTAACGCTTGACGGCAGATTCCAGACGTCTATAATTCGCCCCACTTCCGGCGCAGTCGAAACGGAAAACTCCTTGGTAAACAAAGAGTTACGCAAGATTCGACAGCGGATCGCTTCAGTTCATCGAAGCCCAGAAGGAGTTGGTAGAGCAGTGTTGTTTGGCTCTATTAACGTTTCGATCTTCTCGGTCGAAAGCGGAGAAAAAGAGGTGTTGACAGCAGCGTGTAACGCTGTAGA
>NZ_VFEU01000016.1 GCF_007858255.1 Pseudomonas rhodesiae
TTGCGGGTTTGCTTGCGCTTGCCAGCGTACTCGGCGTCGGCGAAGGTCATCTGCTTCATCGGGAAACTCGGTGGGTGGGGTCGCGGTATTTTGCCAAATCAGAAAGTCTTTTTCAGAGTTTCCTTAGATCAGCTGCATACATTTACATCAGCGAGCAGGCTTGCCCTGCGCTGGGTTGCGAAGCGGCCCCACACCCAGGCACCTCGGCGTGTCAGCTGAAACCACATCGCCTGGAATGGCTATCAAAGGTGCGAGGGGGCTTGCCCCCGATAGCGGTGCATCAGCTAAAAAAACCACAGGCTGACACTCCGCCATCGGGGGCAAGCCCCCTCCCACCTTTAGATCAGCTGCATACATGTACATCAGTGAGCAGGCTTGCCCTGCGCTGGGCCGCGAAGCGGCCCCACACCCAGGCACCTCGGAGTGTCAGCTGAAACCGCATCGCCTGGAATGGCTATCAAAGGTGGGAGGGGGCTTGCCCCCGATAGCGGTGCATCAGCTAAAAAACCACAGGCTGACACTCCACCATCGGGGGCAAGCCCCCTCCCACCTTTAGATCAGCTGCATACATGTACATCAGTGAGCAGGCTTGCCCTGCGCTGGGCTGCGAAGCGGCCCCACATCCAGGCAACTCGGAGTGTCAGCTGAAACCACATCGCCTGGAATGGCTATCAAAGGTGGGAGGGGGCTTGCCCCCCCGATAGCGGTGCATCAGCTAAAAAATACACAGACTGACACTCTGCCATCCGGGGCAAGCCCCCTCCCACCTTTAGTCAGCTGCATACATTGACATCAGCGCAAGGCGCGGCGTAGGACCTTGCCCACGGTGGTCTTGGGCAGTTCGGTGGTGCGGAACTCCACGTAACGCGGCACTTTGTAGCCGGTCAGGTATTCCCGGCAGTGGGCGAGGATTTGCTCCTGGGTCAGGCTCGGATCCTTGCGCACCACGACAATCTTGACCTTCTCTCCGGTCACGCCGTCTTCCACGCCAATCGCCGCCACTTCGGCCACGCCGGGGTGCAGGGCCACCACGTCTTCGATTTCGTTGGGGTACACGTTGAAGCCCGAGACCAGGATCATGTCTTTTTTACGATCCACCAGGCGGATATAGCCGCGCTCGTCCATCACGCCGATGTCGCCGGTGGCCAGCCAGCCCTCGGCGTCCAGCACTTCGGCGGTTTCCTTGGGGCGCTTCCAGTAGCCCTGCATCACCTGTGGGCCGCGTACTTGCAGCTCACCCTGTTCGCCGATATCGGCGACTTCGCCGTCCTCGCGCATAAAACGCACCCAGGTGGAAGGCAACGGCACGCCGATGCTGCCGGTGAATTCCATCTCGCGCATGCGCGAAATATCGATGGGGCTGATGCTCACTACCGGCGAACACTCGGTCAGGCCGTAGCCTTCGATGATCGGCAGCCCGGTGACTTCCTTCCAGCGCTTGGCGACTGCGGTGTGCGTGGCCATGCCGCCGGCGATGACCATGCGCAGATCGGAGAAGTCCCGCGCGCAGAATTCCGGGTTCTCCAGCAACCCGTTGAACAGCGTGTTGACCCCGGCAATGCCGTTGAAGCGCTCCTTGCGCAGGATCATCTGCACTCGCTTCACGTCCCGTGGGTTGGCGATCAGGATATTGCGCCCGCCCAGGCACATGAACATCAGGCAGTTCACCGTCAGGGAAAAGATGTGGTACAGCGGCAGCAAGGTCACGTTGGTTTCCTGCTTGTCCTGATCCAACTGGTCCCCGACCCACGCCTTGGCCTGCAACAGGTTGGCGATGATGTTGCGATGGCTGAGCATTACGCCCTTGGCATCCCCCGTGGTGCCGCCGGTGTATTGCAGAAACGCCAGATCATCCAGTTGCATGACCACCGGCTGCGGGTAAAGCGCCCGGCCCTGTTTCAACACTTGATTGAAGCGCACCGAGCCGCGCAGGTTGAAGGCCGGAACCTGCTTTTGCACGAAGCGCAGGATGAAGTTCATCGCCGCGCCCTTGAAGGTGCCGAGCAGGTCGCCGATGGCGGCGATTACCACGCGTTTGACGCTGCTGCCTTCGATGACTTTTTCCAGGGTGTGGGCGAAGTTTTCGAAGATCACCACAGTTTCGGCGCCGCTGTCCTTGAGCAAATGTTTGAGCTCATGGGCGGTGTACAACGGGTTGACGTTGACCACCACCGCCCCCGCCAGGATGGTGCCGAGCAAACAGATCGGGTACTGCAAGCAATTGGGCATCATCAGCGCCACGCGGTCGCCGCGCTGCACGCCCTGTTCCTGCAGCCAGGCAGCGAACGCAAAGCCTTGTACCTGCCAGTCGGCGTAGGTCATTTCGGTGCCGATGCTGACGTAGGCGACACGCTCGCGGAATTTTTCCAGGTGTTCCAGGAACACCTCCCGCAGCGACGGGTAGTCCTCGATGCCGGCGTCGATATCCGCCGGAACGCCGGGCAGATAAGCGTCCAACCAGATGCGTTCGCGTTGTTCCAGGCTGATAGCGTTCATGGCAGTCTCCTTGTTGTTGTTTTTGACAGCGCTATTTTTCGACGATGGCGGTAATGCCCAGCCCGCCGGCGGCGCAGATTGAAATCAGGCCACGACCGCCGCCGCGTTCATGGATCGCCTTGGCCAGCGCCGCCAACTGCCGGCCGCCGGTAGCGGCGAACGGATGACCGCAACCGAGGGAGCCGCCGTTGACATTCATCTTGGCCCGCTCGATTGCTCCCAGCGGTGCCGCCAAGCCTAGCCGCTCGCGGCAGTAGACGGGGTCTTCCCAGGCTTTGAGCGTACACAGCACCTGGGCGGCAAACGCTTCGTGGATCTCGAAGAAATCGAAGTCGGCAAAACTCAAGCCTTCACGTTGCAACATGCGCGGCACCGCGTAGGCCGGCGCCATCAGCAAGCCTTCGCTGCCGTCGACAAAATTCACCGCCGCCGTCTCGCCGGTGCGCAGGTAGGCCAGCACCGGCCAACCGTGCTCGGCCGCCCAGGCTTCGCTGGCCAGCAGCACCACCGAGGCCCCATCGGTGAGCGGCGTGGAATTGCCGGCGGTAAGCGTGCCGCTCTGGCGGTCATAGGCGGGGGACAAGCCGGCGAGTTTTTCCAGGCTGGCGTCGGCACGCAGGTTGTTATCCCGGGCCAGACCACGATGGGGGCTGATCAGGTCGTCGAAGAAACCGCGCTGGTACGCCGCTGCCAGGCGCTGGTGACTGGTAAGGGTCAGTTCGTCCTGGGCCAGGCGTTTGATCTGCCAGCGCTTGGCCATTTCTTCGCAGTGCTCGCCCATGGACAGGCCGGTGCGCGGCTCACCGTTGCGCGGCAGCAGCGGCTTGAAGAACATCGATGGGCGCACCTTGAGCAGCGCCTTGAGCTTGTCGCCCAAGCCCTTGGCGCGGTTGGCCGCCAGCAAGGTGTGACGCAGGGACTCGTTGATGCCGATGGGTGCGTCGGAGGTGGTGTCGGCGCCCCCCGCGACACCCACTTCGATCTGGCCAAGGGCGATTTTATTGGCCACCAGCAACGCCGCTTCCAACCCCGTGCCGCAGGCTTGCTGCACGTCGTAGGCCGGGGTTTCGGGCGACAACGTGGTAGACAGCAACGACTCGCGCGCCAGGTTGAAATCCCGCGAATGCTTGATCACCGCACCGGCGGCGAACTCGCCCAGGCGCTGGCCGTGCAGGTTGTAGCGGTCTACCAGGCCCTGCAGCGCCGCCACCAGCAAATCCTGGTTGCTGTCGTGGGCGTACACGGTGTTGGAACGGGCGAACGGAATACGATTGCCGCCGATGATCGCCACGCGACG
This sequence comes from Pseudomonas rhodesiae, assembly GCF_007858255.1. Lineage (GTDB taxonomy): Bacteria > Pseudomonadota > Gammaproteobacteria > Pseudomonadales > Pseudomonadaceae > Aquipseudomonas > Aquipseudomonas rhodesiae. Next base: position 3,794 of record NZ_VFEU01000016.1, read on the forward strand.
GGTCGGCGCCGGGTTAAAACTGTAGTGACTCATTGAAGGTTCTCATTGATGGACAGCAGACCGCGCAGATGGGGCTTGTCGCCCGCACCGTTGCGCACTTCGAAGGCGCGACGCGGGCCGCTGGCGGGTAAGTTCCACAGCGCAACCTGGCCGGGCAACAGGATCGGCAACTTGAATTCGCACTGCACCTCGGCGCGCTCCAGGCCACCCGGCGGTTGCTGGGCGGCGAGCGCGCGGCCCAAGGTCCACATGCCGTGGGCGATGGCGCGGCGAAAACCGAACAGTCTGGCGCCGATCACCGAGGTGTGGATCGGGTTGAAGTCCCCGGAGACTTTGGCAAACCGTCGCCCCAGGTCGGCCGGCAACAGCCACTTCTGAGTGCGTACCAAACTGTCTGAAGGCAGCGCCAGCGCTTCGTCCCAAGGCGCGCCGACCGGATCGGCCACGCCCCGGCGCAGATACAGGCTGTCGCCCTCCCACACCAGTGCGCCAGCGCTATAGGCACGGGTGGCGATGCTCAGCGCCTGGCCCTTGGGGTGCGCGACCCAGCGTGCGGCATACACTTCCAGCCGCAACGCCTGGCCTTCCTGCAAGCGCTGATGCTGCCGGATACGGTTGGCCAAGTGCACCATGCCACTGGCCGGGTACGGAAAACTGGGGCGGGTCAACAGCATCAAGTGCAAAGGAAAAGCCAGCACATGGGGATAGGTCAACGGCACGCCCTGCTCACGGCGAAAGCCGCAGGCGCGGCCATACGCGGCGATACCCTCAGCCGACAGCTCCACCGCCGGGCGCACCAGGCGCGCCTTGGGCAGCAGCGGCGCGCCGTCGAGCTTGGGTTTGCGCAGTGCGCGCACACCATCCAGCAGCAGTCGCGTGCGTGACGGCGGGGGGTCGATGATCTGCGTCAGGTCGTCCATGGCATCAGGCTCCCAACAGGCTTTGGCCGCACACGCGCACCACTTGGCCGTTAACCCCGCCCGACGCCGGATGGGCCAGCCAGGCAATGGTTTCGGCCACGTCGATCGGCTGCCCGCCCTGGGACAGCGAATTCATGCGCCGCCCCGCTTCGCGGATCATCAACGGGATGCGGGCAGTCATCTGCGTCTCGATAAAGCCCGGCGCCACGGCATTGACCGTAACCTGCTGGGTCGCCGCCCGTGGTGCCAGCCCTTGCACCAGGCCGATCACCCCGGCCTTGGAAGTGGCGTAGTTACTTTGCCCGAGGTTGCCGGCGATGCCGGAAATCGACGACACGCACACAATACGCCCGCCGGGATTCAGGCCCTGGCCGTCCAGCAACGCATCGCTCAGGCACAGCGGCGCTTGCAGGTTGACCGCCAGCACACTCTGCCACGCCGCTTCGCTCATCTTGGCGATGGTTTTATCGCGGGTGATCCCGGCGTTATGCACCACCACATCGAAGGCGCCGTACTGGCTGACATGGGCCTGCAACGATGAGGCGGCGTCGGGCGCGGTGATATCCAGCGGCAACGCCGAACCGTTCACTGAGTCGGCAGCCTGTTGCAACGCAGCCTGGGCCTGGGGCACGTCCACGCACACCACGTGCGCGCCGTCGCGAGCCAGTACTTGAGCGACCGCCAGGCCGATGCCACGGGACGCGCCGGTGACCAACGCACGGCGGCCAGCGAACGGCTTATCCCAATTGAGCGTGACGTGACCGTCCACCGGGGCTTCCACGCGCACCACCTGCCCCGACACATAGGCCGAACGGCGTGACAGAAAAAACCGCAGGCTGCTGTCCAGCGCGTCTTCAGCCCCCGGCGCTACGTACAGCAACTGCACGGTGATGGCCCGGCGCAGTTCCTTGGCCAGGGACCGCACCAGACCTTCGAGGGCGCGCTGGGCGACGGCTTGGGGCAGGTCCGCGCAGTGCTCCGGCGCCGTGCCGAGCACCACCACCCGCGCGTGCTGGCCGAGGCGTTTGGCGTTGCAGTGGAAGAACGCGTACAGCTCGTCGAGTTGTTCCAGATTGGCCACGCCGCTGGCATCGAACACCGCGCCCTGCACCTTGACCGTGGAGGGCGCCTTGAGCGTCGCTGCAGTGGCGGCCACCGTGTCGGTGGCGCTGAAGATCCGTTGCACCTGGGCCGTAAGGCGCCCTGCCCCGGCGACGATCACCGGATTGACCAGGCCCTGCTGGCCACTGCGATGGCGCTGCAGCGGCAAGGGCTGGGGCAAGCCCACCGCCTGAGCCAGGCGACGGCCCCAGGGGGAATTGACGAAGGTTAGGTAGCTGTCACTCATATCAGCAATCACTCTCAACACATTCTGACCGTGTAAACCCGATCCAATGCGGGAAGGGCTTGCTCCCGATAGCGATCTAGCCGTCACCGGCTCATTGGCTGAACCACCGCTATCGGGGGCGAGCCCCCTCCTACACTGACCGGGGTTTTCTTAGTTGACCGAGGCGTTTTCGCCCTGGGTCGTACGACGCTTGGCGACCGGTTCCAGCGCCTGCTTGCGTTGCTGCAACGCCTCCAACAATCCGAAGTCCTGAGGGAAGTCATCCACCTGGATGCCGTGATCGGCGTATTCCACGTAGCGGGCGAGCAAGGTGTCTTCGTCGTCGCTGATCAAGTCCAGGGCCCGGGCCTTGACGCGCCAGGCGGTAAACGCAGTGGTCGACACCGGCAGCGGTTCGAGCAGGCCCTGCTTGATCGCCGGCTTGAGGCGCGCTTCGATCAGCTCGACCTGGGGCAGCAAACGGAAACCCAGTTCGCCGTAGGCCAGCTTGTCGATTTCCGGGCGCGGGATGTAGGAATCGGCCAGCAAGCGATCGCGGGTGGCGCCGGGGGTCTGCACCGCATCGGCGACGTCGGCCAACAGGCGGTCCGACGGTTTGCGCAAGGGCAGACCGAACGGAAAACTCAAGGCCCGCACCACACGCGCGGCGGTTTTGGAGGGGTAATTGTCGAGCACTTCGGCCAGGGCTTCATGGGCGCGCAGCAGCGCGTCCTGGGCCGACCAATGCACCAGCGGCAGGTCCGCCTGGGGCCGGCCATCGTCCTCAAAGCGTTTAAGCACGCACGACAAGATGTACAACTGCGACAGCACATCCCCCAGGCGCCCGGTGAGGCTTTCCTTGCGTTTGAGCGCACCGCCCAGCACGCCCATGGAGATATCCGAGATCAACGCCAACACCACCGACAGCCGGTTGGCCTGGCGGTAGTAGGACGCCAGCGCCGGTTCGGTCTTGGCCGGTGCGGCAATCAGCTTGCCGCCGGTCAGTGCATGCACCGCCGCGCGTACGGTGTTGGCCAGCACAAAACTCACGTGGCCGAACATGGCGCTGTCGAAGGCCTCCAGGGCCTGGCGCCGGTCCGGGTTGCGCGCCGCTTCCATCTCGCGGAACACATAGGGATGGCAACGGATCAGGCCCTGGCCAAAGATGATCAGGCAGCGCGTCATGATGTTCGCTCCTTCCACGGTGATGGCGATGGGGCTTTGCTGATAGGCGCGGGCCAGGAAGTTATTGGGGCCCATGCAGATGCCCTTGCCGGCGACGATGTCCATGCCGTCGTTGACGATCATCCGCGCCCGCTCGGTAACGTGGTACTTGGCGATGGCCGAGATCACCGAGGGTTTCTCACCAGCATCCAGGGACGCCACCGAGACTTTGCGCACCGCGTCGCAGGCATACAAATGCCCGGCCATGCGCGCCAGCGGCGCCTGCACCCCTTCGAACTTGCCGATGGGCAGGCCGAACTGTTTACGCATGGCGGCGTAGGCCGTCGTGCCCCGTACCGCCACCTTGCCCAGGCCGACGTTGGCCGACGGCAGGGAAATCGCCCGGCCGGCGGCCAGGCATTCCATCAACATGCGCCAGCCATTGCCGACCTGCTCGCGGCCGCCGATCACCCAGTCCAGTGGGATAAATACGTCTTTGCCGGTGGTCGGGCCGTTCTGGAACACCGCATTAAGCGGCCAGTGCCGCCGGCCGCTGTTGACGCCGGGGTGGGAGGTGGGAATCAACGCACAGGTGATGCCCAGGGAGCCGGCCGCGCCGAGCAGGCCGTCCGGGTCTTCGGCGCGGAATGCCAGGCCCAGCACCGTGGCGATCGGGCCGAGGGTGATGTAGCGCTTGTCCCAGGTCACGCGAAAGCCCAACACCTCCTGCCCTTCATGCACGCCTTTGCAGACGATGCCTACATCGGGAATCGCCCCGGCATCGGAGCCGGCATAGGGGCTGGTCAGGGCGAAGCACGGGATGTCTTCGCCACGGGCCAGGCGCGGCAGGTAGTAATTGCGCTGCGCCTCGGTGCCGTAATGCAGCAGCAGTTCGGCCGGGCCCAGGGAGTTGGGCACCATCACCGAAATCGCCGCCGCCGAGCAACGGGTGGACAACTTCATCACCACTTGGGAATGGGCGTAATGGGAGAAACCTTTGCCGCCGTATTGCTTGGGAATGATCATGCCGAGAAACCCGGCGCTCTTGGTGTACTGCCAGCCTTCGGGCGACATGTCCTGCCAGACCTGGGTGGTTTCCCAATCGTTGGCGATGTCGCACAGGGTTTCCACTTCGTTATCGAGAAACGCCTGTTCCTCGGCACTCAGGCTGGCCGGAGCGGCCTGTAACAGCCGCTGCCAGTTGGGCTTGCCGCTGAATAGTTCGGCGTCCCACCACACCGTGCCGGACTCGATGGCTGCGCGCTCGGTATCAGACATGGCCGGCATGATCGTACGAAACAGGCCGAGGGCTTTACTGGTCAACAACGCGCGGCGCAAAGGCTTGATCGTCATCAGCAGCGCGGGCGCCACCACCAGCAGCGCCGCGACCGTGACGCCAACGCCGGCGACCACGGAAAACAGGTAACCGAATGCCAGCCACACCAGGCTGACCCCCAACCACTGGGCCGCCGCCGCTTGTCGATACGCCAGGGCAAGCGCCGCTACGAAACCCGCCAATAACCAGATAACCATGGGATACCTCTACTCGATTCAGGGCACGGCACCTACGCAGCTCGCTCAAACGCGACAGCGGCGTAACGCCACACTACAAACTGGGAAACACAAATTCAAATTTTGTTTTGAAATTTTTATTTAATGCTTGAGCCAAAAAAATAGCGGCTGAGCGGGCTCAGCCGGATTGTCGGAAAAAGGGTCGAACGAGGCAGCCAGATGCGCTGACTGCCCTGACCGATCAGCTTCGAATCAGAACGCGTACGTGGCCGATACACTCACTACATCACCCGACGACTCGGCTTTACCATCCAGACGCGCGCCGCCCAGGCGATCGACGTTTTGAGTCTTGAGCTTGACCTCCTGAACGAACTGGTGGGAATACGCCAAGTCCAGGCTCAAGCCTTTGACGGCTTTGACGTCGTAACCGGCGCCCAAGGACAGGAACGTACGGTCGCCGTCGGGGATCCGCGGGTCGCGCGTCGAGTTGCGGGTGGGTGTCTGGTCAAGGGCCACGCCGGCGCGCAGGGTCAATTCATCGGTCAACCGATAGTCGCCGCCCAACGAATACATCCACGTGTTCTTATAGTTGTAGGGAATGGAGACAACGGTGGTGCCCGCGGATTCGAGGGTCAGGTCCTTGAACGATGACCACTCGGTCCAGGTGACGCTTGCGCCCATGGTGAAGCGGTCACTGAACTGATGCACCCAGTCCAGGCCCGCTGTGGCGGGAATGTCCAATTGCACGCTGGCATGGGCACCGTTCGGGTACAACTCAAGCCCTGGATAGGCGGTGTTGACCAACGTACCGGTGCCGCCAAACGGGCTCGGCTGGGTCATCAGGTTATTGGAGAACTGATCGGCACGGACAGTGTACTTGCCGGTCATCTTGTTCTTGATCTTGGCGTGGTAGTTCAGGCCCAGCGTGTCGCGGTCGGTGGGTTTCCACACGATACCGGTAAACCAGCCGGTCGAAATATTGTCGACCTTCACCCGCATCAGGGCGGTGCCCACATCCGACGGGAAGTTGATGCCGCCCAGCACCGAATCGGACACGGCGGCGGCGGACAGCAGGTCGACGTTCTGACTGACGAAGCCCTTGCTGTGCTGCACGATCAACCCGCCGCCAAGGGAGAACTGATCGTTGACCTTGAAGGACAAGGAGCCTGTGAGCCCCACCGTTTCGATTTTGGTGTCCACGGCAAAGTCGCGCAGTTTGGAGTTTTCATCCCAGGTGGAACGCATGCCTTGTGGGACGACCTGGCTCAAGCCAAACGCGAACCGGTCCCCCAGGGGCATAACCATAAAGCCGGTGGGTAACCAGGCGGTAAAACCACCCTCGCCGCCGTCGTTGTTATTCTGCGTGGTCGCAGCCACGTCAGGGAAACCGTTGGCGTCCAACGGTGTGCTGGAAATCGGGTTGCCGGCGTAGTCGAAGGCATCACCCTTGTACTTGATCTTGATGCGCGCGTAGTCGACGGTGAGTTGCGCCACATTGCGGTCGACGAAGGCCATGGCGGCCGGGTTGTTATACGCCGAGCTGGGATCGTTTTTAAACAGCGAACCGCCGGCAAAGGCCCGGCCCCAGCCTGGTGCGCCATAGGTGGGTGTTGAAAAACCGCCGGCCTGAACAGGTGCGGTCATCACCACGCCGCCTATCAATGCCAGCCCCAGCAAAACCTGCATCTGTTGTTTCTTATTATTCATGCGGCACTCCTTATTATTATCGCTCTGAGCCGGCGCTGCCGGTTCGTCTTGCTGCCTGGCCCTGCTTGAACCGGCGCCCATTCAGGGCGCCGGTTTTTTTACGGGTGATCAGCCCTTCGTTCTCAGCCGACCATCAAGGCACGATGGTCAGCGCTGGGCTTGGGGTGACGCTCAGACTGACGACGGTGCAGCTGCCGCTCAGGGTCTGGTTGGCCGCCGTCAGCACCCCACCGCTGTAACCCACGGCGATGGTGGACGGGCCGCAATTGGAAGCCGGGTACAGAACCGAGGCAGCAATGGTGTAGCCGACGTTGGTCACGGAACCTGCCGACGGGCCGGTGGCGGTCAGGGTCCAAGGCAGCCCGGTGATTTTCGGCAAGGCGCAGAGCCCGCCACCGGTGACCGCTACGCCGGTGATTTTGGCAACGCCAGTGGCGTCGACATTACCGGTGAAAGTGGCACCGCAGTTAACGGTGGCCTGGAACGAAGAAGGTGATTTCACCGAAATCGTGCCTGGCGCGGTGAAGCTGGTATTGACCGGAGCGATGCTATAGGCGTTCGCCATCGACGCAGCACCCATGCAGACAGCCAAAGCAGACAACGATACGAGGGTTTTCAAGCTTTTCATTGTTTTTCCTCACATGTTATGGCGAATTCATTTCGCCAGGGGGTAATGGCCATGAACGAGAGGTCACGGTGAAACTGCAGAACTTCCCTTTCCAGCCAAATCTCAATGTAATTACCGCTATTAACCTGTGTTGCTATTCAACGACTTTGAAGTTAGGCGGCATCTTGATCGACACCGTTTTAATCTTGCAGTCTTCGCCAATCGGCACATTGGCCGCTTCCAACTTGCCGGTGGCGTTATCCCAGGTGCCGTCGGCGGTGGAAGGACCGCACTTACCGCCCAGGCCGAAAGCATGTACGTCGACACTGATTTTCGACATAGACCCACTGCGGCTGTCTTTAGCGACCAATATCCACGGCAAGTTAATCGCTTCGACCCGGCTGCACTTGAGGCCGCCGTCGAATTCGACTTTGTCGACATTGACCGATGAACCATCGGCCGCCACTTTTCCCGCCACTTTGATGGTGCAATCGGCGCTGATCAGCGCGCCCTTGGAAAAGCTGATCGGCCCCTGAGCCGTAAAGGCGCTACCCGCCGGTTCGATACGGGCAGCCTGGGCCTGGTGGTAGGCGATCAGGCCCAACGCGGCCAGTACGACATGGGCAGTGAATTTGGTATGTGCTTGCATGATGGACGTCCTTCCCTTTAATTGTTTTTGTTCGGGTCAAACACAACTTGCTGACAACTTGAGCGGTAAATCGAGGGCGACAAAACCCCCACGCTGGATATATCTGGCGCCGTTAACGCTCGCTTTAATCACATTAAAATGGGGTCGCGTTATTCCCGTATTTTTCCAGATACTTCAAACGCTGTGACGGCTGCAAATTGGTCAGGGTGATATCCCCGGCATAATGCTTGAGTACCCGATGGTCCATGCGTCGGCGCCACAAGTACGGCACATAAGCCCAGACAATCATGCTCGCATAACCGTAGGGAAGTTGCGGCGACTCATCGAAATGACGCAGCGACTGGTAACTGCGTGTGGGGTTGGCATGGTGATCGGAATGTCGCTGCAACTGGAACAGAAAGATATTGGTGACAATCCGATTGCTGTTCCAGGAGTGCCGCGGCGAGCAGCGCTCATAACGTCCGTTGGGCAACTTCTGACGTTTAAGGCCGTAGTGTTCGACATAGTTCACCACTTCCAGCAGCGAGAACCCGTAGATGCCCTGGATAATCAGGAATGGAATCACCGCGGCACCCAGCCAGGCGATCATCGCGCCCCACAGAACCACGCTGTACATCCAGGCACTGAGCACGCCGTTTTTCCAGTGCCAGGCCGGCAGGCCCAGTTTGCGCAGGCGTTCACGCTCCAGGTTCCACGCCGAGCGTGCGCTGAACCACACCGAGCGCGGCAGGAAGGCCCAGAAACTCTCGCCCAGACGCGAGCTGGCCGGGTCTTCCGGGGTGGCCACGCGGACGTGATGGCCACGGTTGTGTTCGGTGTAAAAGTGCCCGTAAAAGGTCGGCGCCAGGGTGACCTTGGCCAGGAACACTTCCAGGGGTTTGGGTTTGTGCCCCAACTCATGGGCGGTGTTGATCGCGATGCCGGTGGCGGCGCCGGTCGACATGGCCATGCCCAGGTAGGTGAACCAGCTCGGTTCGCCATGCAATTGCGTGCGGGCGGTGACGTAGGTGGCCAGTTGGGACATCCAGTTAGCCGGGTCGAGATGGGCGGTGGCCCGAATCAGCCCGCCGTCGATGATCCAGGCGATACCGCCCGCAGCGAGCCAGCCGGTGATCACCACCGAGGCGATGACGAACAGCACGCCGGTGTAGACGATCCAGCGGTAATAGCGTTGGGATTCGAGGTGGCCGACGGCGGATTCCGGCGGGTTGCTGACATCTTCGCCGAGCAGGCCGTCGATCAGCGGGATCAGGCCGAAGATCACCAGCACCCCGACCCACCACAGTTGCTGGATACCGGTGCTGATCGCCAATGCCCCGGACAACAACGGTGTGGCCAGGGGCATGATGCCCAGCCACCACAGGTGGCGTTTACCGTCGGCCCATACGGTCGGTGCTGTAAGGGTCTGGTTCATGGCAACCTCCGGGCGACACGCGCCGACAGAGGGGCACACACCAGGTGCATGGAGCGCAGAAGGCTGCGGGAACATAAACGGGCGACAAAAGGCGTTTTTTTCATTGTTATTCGCTCTTAGGCACTTCAAAAAATTCATTTCAAAATAAATATTGAAATATTTTTTTAAATAGATAGCGCGGAATCGTTAGGTCGTCAACTACTTTGTCGAGGGCTTTTTGACGTGACTGCGCAGTCTGTTTTTCTGCTGCGCAGTCAGGTCTCTAAAACAACCTTTTGCCTCGCCCTCGCCCACGACCCACCTCACGATTATTTATTCGTCAGCGCAACGGGCGGAGGTAGAGGCGTGACGTTTTGCAGCGGCCGCGCACGCTTGGCCACCTGCTGCACCAGCTCCACCACCCGCGCCGTGGCGGTAATCGGCAACATATGGCCGCGCCCCTCCACCAGTTGCAGTTTCAGGCCCGGCACCGCGTCGGCGAGGGCCTGACCGTGCTTGCGAAAGTCCAGCACGCGGTCCTGGGCGCCGTAGATCAGGCCAATGGGCAAGGTCAGGCGCGGGTAGCGCTTGACCATCTGCGGCAGGTCATCGTTGACCAGGGCAATTTCACTGGAGGCGGCATAGAAGTTGTTCGGGCGCATGCCTAGCAAACCCCCGCCGCGGGTGGCGAAATCGTCTGGGGCGGCGTCCGGCGCGAAGACGCCCTTGACCACCGTGCGGCGGGTCAACAGGCCAATGGGCACTGTCAGCGTGTGGGCGACCCAGCGGCGCAGCCAACCGGGACGTACCGCCAGTGACCAGAACACCAGCGGCAAAGTCGGTTGGGGATGAGTCAGCGGCGCCACCAGCACCAGGCCCGCTACCGTCTCAGGATGATCCAGGGCCAGCGCCAGCGAAATCGCACCGCCCAGTGAGTGCCCCAACACCAGGGGTTTGTCCAAGCTCAGCGTCTGTATAAACCTGGCAATCTGCCGCGCCTGCCCCGGCAAGTCGGCTGCGGTGCCTGCCTGGCGCGTGGAATAACCCGAGCCCGGACGATCAAGGGTGATCACCCGAAAGTGCTCGCGCAACTGTGCGGACAAGGCGTAGGTCAGGTTGCGACTGCTGCCCATCAGCCCGTGAATCATCACCAGCGGCGGGCCTTTGCCCTCGTCCCTATAGTGGAAGCGTTCGCCGTCGACCTCGACAACACACCCGTCGCGCGGCACCGCCGCTTCAATGCGCCGCGTCATCCAGGCGCTAAAGCCCCAGGCCAGCACACACGCCCCCACACCCGCAGCCACCACCCATTCCATCGTCATGCGCTCGGTCCTCTGCATTCCCTGCCGCCGCGCACCCCACCGGAATTGGTCGGGCCTTGGCCACCGTCCACACCCTGGACCCGAACCTCATGCACAGCGTGCGCGTCCGTCGGACAAATCGCACATTTGAGACAAGGACCTAGCGTAGGCGATATTTTCAGGTAGATTATTTAAAATCTTTTTTAAAATAATTAATTAAATTTTCCTTTGCAATGGCGTTCTCTCCACACGACAAAACAAAAACAGGAGCACCTGCGATGCCCACCAAGGACAGCCTATGAATGCCCACAGTGACTCGATCGACATCGCCATCATCGGCTCAGGCTTTGCCGGCCTGTGCATGGCCATCAAACTCAAGGAAGCCGGGGTTCGCGACTTCTTCGTCGCCGAACAGGCCGACAGCCTCGGCGGCACCTGGCGCGACAACCACTACCCCGGTTGTGCCTGCGATGTGCAGTCCCATGTTTATTCGTTTTCGTTTGCGCCCAACCCGAACTGGACGCGGCAGTTCGCGCCGCAGGCGGAAATCCGCGCTTATCTGGAGCAGTGCGCCGCCCGTTTCGACCTGGCGCCTTACCTGCGCTTCGGCATGGGGCTGACCCGTGCGGTATTCGACGAAGCACAGCAACGCTGGCAATTGAGTTTCAGCAATGGTCGCCAGGTGAGCGCACGGGTGTTGGTATCCGGGATGGGCGGCCTGTCGCGTCCGGCGCTGCCGGATATTCCGGGCCTGGACAGCTTCAAGGGCAAGCGCTTCCACTCCCAGCAGTGGGACCATGAATACGCGTTGAAAGGCAAGCGCGTGGCCGTGATCGGCACCGGCGCCAGTGCGATTCAATTCGTGCCGCAGATCGCTGCGCAGGTGGCCCACCTCGACCTGTTCCAACGCACCCCACCGTGGATCATGCCCAAGCCCGACCGCGCGATCTCGCCGTTCGAACGCTGGCTGTTCAAGCACCTGCCCTTCACCCAGCGCCTGGTGCGCAGCGCGTTTTACTGGGCGTTGGAAGGTCGCGTGGTGGGCTTTGCGCTGCACCCGCGACTGATGAAGACGGTGCAACGCATCGCCCTGCGCCATCTGCATAAACAAGTGGCGCGCCCTTCCCTGCGCAAAACCCTCACCCCGAACTACACCATCGGCTGCAAGCGCGTGCTGATCTCCAACGACTATTACCCGGCGTTGTCGCGCAGCAATGTGGCGGTGGTGACCGAGGCCGTGCAGCGCATCGAGCCGGACGGGGTGATCACCGCCGACGGCATCAAGCACCCGGCCGATTGCTTGATCTTCGGCACCGGTTTCCAAGCCAGCGACCCCCTGCCCCGTGGCTGCATCATTGGCCGCGACGGCGTGGACCTGATGGACACCTGGCGCGACGGCGCCCATGCCTATAAAGGCACCACGGTGCCGGGCTACCCGAATCTGTTCCTGATCATCGGGCCCAACACCGGGTTGGGGCACAACTCGATGATCCTGATGATCGAGGCCCAAGTGGCCTACATCCTCGACGCGCTCAAGCAGATGCAACGCCAGCGCATTGCCACGGTGGAGGTCAAACCGTCGGTGGAGCAGGCCTATAACGCCCACCTGCAGGACAAACTCAAGCGCACCATCTGGAACACCGGCGGTTGTCAGAGCTGGTACCTGGACCCGCGCACCGGCAAGAACACCACGCTGTGGCCTGGCTCGACCTGGCGCTTCAAGCAGGTCACCCGCCAGTTCGCGCTCAAGGACTATGTAGCGGGCGTAGCGACGGCCAACGCCACGCCGCGCGCAGTCGCGGTGGCCCACGCCAATATCGAAGGGAGCCTGTCATGAAGTCATTCAACGGTCGCGTGGCGGCCATTACCGGCGCCGCTTCCGGCATGGGGCGCGCCTTGGCCCTGGCCTTGGCTCGCGAAGGTTGCCACCTGGCGCTGGCGGATAAAAACGCTCAAGGCTTGGAGCACACCCAGGAATTGATCAAGACCTCCACCCTGTCGCCAGTGCGGGTTACCACCCAGGTGCTTGATGTGGCCGACCGCCAGGCCGTGGAGGACTGGGCCGCGCGCTGCGTGGACGAACATGGCCAGGTCAATCTGGTGTTCAACAATGCTGGCGTGGCGCTGTCGAGCACCGTGGAAGGCGTGGACTACGCGGACCTGGAGTGGATCGTCGGCATCAATTTCTGGGGCGTGGTCCACGGCACCAAGGCGTTCCTGCCGCACCTCAAGGCCAGCGGCGAGGGGCATGTGATCAACACCTCCAGCGTGTTCGGGCTGTTTGCCCAACCCGGCATGAGTGGCTACAACGCCACCAAGTTCGCCGTGCGCGGTTTTACCGAGGCGCTGCGCCAGGAACTCGATCTGCAACGCTGCGGCGTGTCGGCCACCTGTGTCCACCCCGGCGGCATCCGCACCGATATCTGTCGCAGTAGCCGCATCGACGCAAATATGACCGGCTTTCTGATCCACAGCGAGCAACAGGCCCGCGCCGACTTCGAAAAACTGTTTATCACTGATGCCGACCAGGCCGCCAAAGTGATCCTGCACGGCGTGCGCAAAAACAAGCGTCGCGTGTTGATCGGCCGCGACGCCTACGCCCTCGACCTGCTCGCCCGCTGCCTGCCGGCGGCCTATCAGGCGCTGGTGGTGTTCGCCAGCAAGCGCATGGCCCCCAAGCCGCGCACGCCGGTTTTCGAAACCAATGACGAGTCCCGTCTCTGAACAGGAGCACAGCCCATGCTACCCATCCGTCGCGATGTCCGTTTTGCCCTACCCGCCGAGCGCATCAAGGACTGGCACGCGCAAGGCCCGTTCGTTACGCACTTCTTCAACGCCCTGTCGCTGCTGTTTCCCCAGGGTGAGCTGTTTTTTATGGACAGCGTGCGCCACTACCGTCAGCGCATCGACGACCCGCTGCTGAAAAAGGAAATCCAGGGCTTTATCGGCCAGGAAGCCATGCACAGCCGCGAACATGTGGCCTATAACGATCTACTGCAAGCGGCGGGCCTGCCGGCGCACACCCTCGACCGGCGCTTGAAATTCATCCTCGACTGGCAGAAAAAACACCTGCCGCCGGCTTTCAACCTGGCCGTGACCATCGCACTGGAGCACTACACCGCCATGCTGGCCGAGATCCTGCTCAGCGACCCGTCGCGCTTCGGCCCCTCACTTAAGGGCTACCAACAAATGTGGTACTGGCACGCCCTGGAAGAAACCGAGCACAAAGCGGTGGCGTTTGACGTGTGGAATACGGTGATCAAGCCTGGGCCCGCGCGCTACCTGCTGCGCACCGGGACCATGTTGACCACCACGCTGTTGTTCTGGCTGGTGGTATTGGATTTTCACGTGCGCCTGCTGGTGGCCGATCGCAAGGCAGGAGGCTTTTTCAAAGGCTTCTGGCGCATGCTCAAGTTTCTGTACGGCCCCAAAGGCGTATTCCCGCGCATGCTGGTGCCGTGGCTGCATTACTTCAAACCGGGCTTTCACCCATGGGATCACGACAACCGCGCGCATCTGGCCGGTATCGACGCGTTGGTCGAGGATATCGAACAGACCCGACGCCGCTACGAATCCGCCTAGGTCTGCGCCAGCGCCGCACGCTCGCGCACAAAGCCCTGCAATTGATCGCCCGGCAGCGCCTTGCTGAAATACCAGCCCTGGATAAACAGCTCGCTGCCGGTGTTCAGGAAGGCCAGTTGCTCGGCGGTCTCGACGCCTTCGACCACCACGCCCAGGTTCAGCGCTTCACAGAACCGCAGCATGCCCGTCAGGACCTGGACGCCCTTGGGGTCGTGCTGGGCGACTACGAAACTGCGGTCGATCTTGATGAAGTCCACTGGAAACTGGTGCAGATAACTAAGGGCCGAAAACCCGGTGCCAAAATCATCGATATACACCTTGGCGCCAATCGCCTGGAGTTTCTGAATGGTCTGGCGGGTGGCCTGGATATCGCTGACCAGGGCGTCTTCGGTGATTTCCACGGAAACCAACCCGTGAGCCTGGGCCAGAATGCCGACCAGGCGTTCGCCGTAGGCGGCATCGGTCAAGGTCGCACTGGAGATATTGATAGTCATGGGCAGCGTGAATCCGAGCTTTTGCCACTGCTGGTATTGGCGCACGGCTTGGGACGCTACCCACATATCCACGTCCGGCATCAACTGCGCCTGAGCCAGCCACTGCAGAAATTCCCAGGGCGAATGCACCGTGCCCTGGCCATCGCGGGCACGCATCAAGGCTTCGCAACCGGTGCACAGGCCGGTGCGCGTCGAGACTTGGGGTTGGAATTCCAGATAAAAATCATAGTCGCTGATCTGCTGGATGCGACTCAGCTCATTGGCCTGGCGTGCCAGGGTCTTGTGGGAGGCCAGCACCGGGTCGAGCTCACGCAGCCGGCCTTTTTCTTCCAGGCCACGGAAGGTCATGTCCAGAGACTTGAGGTACACCGTGCCACCTTCACTGGCCTGGCGATGGATTGCCCGAACATACGGCGTGTAAACCAACGTACCCAGGCCCAGCAACGCCACCTGCAACCCGACCGCCGCCAGGTCGCCATGGGTGCTCAGATAAGCATTGAGCAGCACCGGCGAGGTGAACGGCACGCTGGCCACCGCCGGTGACACCCAGCCCATATGCACCACCCCCAGAGCCAGCATCGCGTTCGAGGCAGGTACTAACAGAAAGGGGATGAACAGCCGCGGGTTGAGGATGATCGGCAAGCCGAACAACAGTACCTCGCTGACGTTGAACAGCGACAACGGCAAACTCGCTACCGCCACCAGGCGCATGGACTGACTCTTGGAAAACAGCAGAATCGCCAGCAATAGGCACAACGCACTGCCAGAGCCACCGATAAAGGCAAAACTGCCGAGCAGACCGCTGTTCAAGAGGTACTTGATCGGCTCGCCGGCCGCCAGTGCCGTGCCGTTGAGCACCACGGCCTGATCCAGCACATCGAACAGCGGCTGCATGGCGTACACGCCGTGAATCCCGAAGAACCACAGCAGCGAGTTCATCAACGTCACAAACAAGCCGCTGCCGTAAGGCGACTGCAGCGCATCCAGCACCTGCGGCCCCTGCAACTGCGCCACATAAGGCACCTGTAGCAGCAGAGACAGCACTATCACCAGAACCAGGGCGGTGATGGCGCCGGGCACCACCATATTGATGGTGCCGCGCAGGTTATGCCCTACCAGGTCCTCATTGACCAGACGGGTCCAACGATAACGGTGCAGCCAGGCCACTGCCGGCACGTTCAATAGCGGCGAGGCGATGGCGATAAACAACACAAAGGTCGCCGAGGCTCGGGGGAAGTCACGCAGGATGAATGTCGCCACCACTACATGGGCCAGGCACAGAAAGGCAACCGGCAACTGCGGTAGGCGATGCTGGATCGCCAACATGTAGCCAATGGACGCCGCCACCAGCAACGGGATGACCGAGCTGATCTGGTTATGCAGCCCAGCGAGGAACGCCACCACCGAGGGCTCAAACCCCAGTACCCGTGCCAACTCGGACAGAATCAAGAAACCGGCCGACACCAGCAGGCAGGGCAGAATCCACAACAACCCTTCGCGGATCGCCCGTAATGACTCAGTGCTGGCCAATGCGGCCAGGCGCTGGGTGAAGAAAAGTTTGGAGAGCGTTTGCACCATGACCCATCCCTCTGCCCATCGCATACGCCCTTTAAGGCAGGGCCCCGGAAACACGGGCTAACGCTACACGTCCTGGCATCGGGAGCGAAAGAGATTTGAAGGCTGGGCCTGCAATTTTATTGGCTGGCTGTCGCAGCATCGGTAAGTTTTCGCTGACGATTTATTGAACTTTCGGACAGGCAAAATTCCTAATCTTTCTTGAACGGGTACTATTGCCGGCTTTTGAGGCGTTATGGGCAGCCCGGTGAGGTCTCAGGCTGAGGTGCCCGTTCAGGGAACAGCGCCTGAGTGGTATCAGGTACCAAGGAGGTAAGCTCGAAATGCAACATAAGTTGTCGAATGCGATGCGCCCACTGCTGCTTAACGCAGCGTTGTGGTTAAGCGGTGTAGCGCTGCTGTTTTTGATCAAGGATGTGATCGAAGAGGTTTCGGGCCCCATTGGCGGAACCTGGATTGACCTGACGCTGGTACTGACAGCTTACTTGCTGTTCTTTATTCTCGATCCACTGCAGTCCAGGGTGAACCGACACTTGCGCAAACGCGCCCGGCGCAGAAAGGCGCATCTGGAGGCGGGCTCCCGTGCTTGAATCCGGCCCCGGCGACAATCACCGCTTAGCCCTCGAACGCTTTCAGGCAGCGCACCCGACGTTGGTCGCCGAGCTGGACGGGTTGAATCCACTGGCCGCCCGGGCCAGAGGCGAAACCCTGGCCGAATACCGCGCCGAACGTTTGCACGAGGCCTTCGAAGCCGAAGCCGAGCGCCTGGGCCTGTTTGCCTGGGAGCTGACGCTCAAGCTCACCAGTGACTCTCCTGAAGCGTTCGAAGCCCAGCGCCTGGAGGTGCACAAGGAAGTGGCGCAGATGGCGGGCATGAGTTGGGCCGATTACTGCCAGTTGCACGACCTGCCCGGTTAAAGCCGTCACTACACGAACCAGCACCGTCTGACGCCGGCCATGGCCTCGCGCAGCTGTGCCACCGTGACCTTTCGCTGCTCCGGCGTCCAATGCAAGGCCGAGCGCAACGCCGGCCAACACCGCCTGGGTAAGCCGCGCGGTCGGGGCAGCGGCTGGTCGGGCTGACGTGGCGCCGAGCGGCGGCCCTGGGCGAGTTCATAGACGACACACGCCGCGCCGTACAGGTCAGCCAAGGCCGACAGTTCCCCACCCGCCATCAGCTCCGGTGCCGCGTACGCAGGCGTCCAGGCATTCAGACGGCTACGGCTCAAACCAGGCAACCCCGCCGCTTCCTGTGCCTGGCCCAGGCCGAAATCGAACAGACGCAACCCCTCGTCGCCCAACAGGATATTCGCCGGTTTTACATCGCCATGCAGAACGCCCTGCCGGTGGGCGTAGCTCAAGGCATCTAACAACTGCAGCGCCAGAGGCTGCAGTTCGCTCCACGGCAAACCCTCCGGACACTCCAACAGCAGGCGATCGAGGGTCACTCCCTGCAACAGCTCCATGGTGAAGAACGCCACTTCACGGACGGTGTCGACGTCGAAGGCGAACATCCGCACGACATGCTCATGTCGCAGGCTGCGGGTCAGGGCGAATTCGCTGTACAGCAACACATGCCCATCCGGGGACTGGGCCAATGGCTCGCCCAGCAGTTTCAGGGCGACCCAGGCGTTGGCGTCGCCGAACGCCTCATGCAGCAGGTCGCGAGCCCGATAGACCACGCCCATGCCGCCGCAACCCAGTACGCGCTCAAGCTGATAACGCCCTGCCAGCACATCAGTCGGCCCCACCCCGGCGGTCATGGCTGAACCACCACGGCCGTCAAGTCATCCGCTGCCGGCCCACGCAGCACCTCGGTGAACAGCCTATCCACCACCTGACCGGGTGCGCCCCTACTCAGCGCGCGTCCCAAGGCGTCAAGACCGAGGCCCTGATACAAACCATCGCTGCAAAGCAAAAACACATCGCCAGGACGAGTACACAGCTCCAACACCTCCAGCATCAGCGGTTGCCGCCCGCCCAGCGCACGGGTCAGAGACCTCGCTGCCGGGTGGGACTGCGCCTGTTGCCGGGTCAAGCGTTGCGTATCCATCAGTTGCTGCTGCAAGGAATGGTCTCGCGATAGCTGATACAAGCGCTGCCCGCGCCACAGGTAGCAACGGCTGTCCCCTGCCCAGATGCAGGCCGCCCGATTGCCCTCCAGCAACAACGCCACAACCGTGCTGCCCATGATTGCGTACGGCGCGCTTGCATTGAGGGGCAACGCTCGGCCCAGCCGACTGTCCAGTATCCGCAGACAATGCCGCACGGCCTTGAGCCGCTGGTCGAAATTGCTCTGGCGCGGCAGCGCGGCAAGGCTGCTGATCACCCACTGGCTGGCCACATCACCGGCGCGATGCCCGCCCATCCCATCGGCCACGGCCCAGCAACCGTGTTGCGGGCAATCGAGAAATGCATCCTCATTGCGCGCGCGGGTCCTGCCTCGTTCGGTGCGCCCGGCGCTGCGGCACGGGTCGCGCAGTTGGTTCACAGCTGCTCCGGCAGACGGAAAGTGCGCCATGCCGCCATCTGGAACGGGCCCGGGTGGCGTGCGCTGCTGAGCAGGAAGTTGGCGCGCAGCCCCGCAAGATCGGCCTTGAGTACCTGGGCATTGCGACCATTGGCGGGCTCGCTTTGCATCAGATCCAAGAAGCGGAAGAACGACCAGGGCCCGCTGTTTTTCTCGATACCGAACGGCCGCTGGGCGCCACGCTCCAGCACCAGACTGCTGCGGCCGTTGTCTGCCTCTTCAGGCCAATGGAACGTCGTCGGCACGATCGGACCGTGGCGGTACTCCAGTTGCTTATCGCCGATACGCAGGACCGCGCGACTAACCGTCGGGTCCAGGCTGCAGGGTGCCAGTGTGAAACGAACGGCCCATTCGCCCTGCTCCTCACTGAAAAAACCCAGGCGAATCAGTTGAGCTTTGGCCAGTTGCTCCAGGGACGAGCGCGAAATCGGCAGGCTGCGGCCATCCAAGCCGCGCAGCCGGAAGCGGCTGCCTTCGGTGCTTACAAAAGGCTTCAGGTAGGTCTCGTAAAAACGCGCCATGGCGCCCCTTGGCTTGAAGAACTCCTGAAAATCCCCCAGCGCGACCTCGCCCGCGGCTTGCGCATTGAAGGGGTATCGACGCTGGATAGCCTTGGCGTAGAAGCCATAGACCTCACTCTGATAGCGCTGATTGACGTGCACATACGCATCGTCGAGCAGCAATCGCCAACTGTCGTCAGCGATAGCTTCGAGCCAGCCTTTGAGGGGCAGCGGCAGGCGCGCCGCTCTGTCGCGCAGTTGGCCTAACAGCGGCTGCTGTCCCTCCATGCGCTGCTTGACCAACTTGAACGCCGCCTGCTCCGTCGCCCCTTCGCGGTTCAGGGCGACCAATTGCAAGTGCCACTCGTGGAGCAGCCGCAAGGCCTGCAACCATTCGCCGTCGGGGTTGCGCTCGGCATCCAGCAACTGGTGCAAGGGCTCGAAGCGACGCAGCAACGCACGGCGAGCGGAGTCCGGCACCGCCTGCGTCTGGAGGCCGCTAAGCAACCCTGCGGCCGCCTCGCTCTGAGTCGAGATACCGCGCTCGATGGCCTGCTGTACGCCACCAAGGCGCTCATGAGCCGTCGGAAAACGCGTGTGCTCATGCACCTGCTGCAACAAACGCACCAGCGGTGATTGCATCGAGGAGAGGCCCGCGAGTGTATCGACATGCTCTCGGAGGGTTTCGCTCGGTTCCAGACGGACGCGGCTCAAGGCACGGCTCCAAGTATCGGCGTACTCGCTGAAATAGCGTTGTTCCAGCTCCTGCATCAACTGCCGCATATCCATCGGACTAAGATCGCCGCCTTCACCTAGTACCCAGTTGTCCTGGACAATCCCATTAACCAGACGCTGGCCCTGCTTTTCAAAGTGCTGCACGTACTGTTGGGTAAAGAACCCCGGAATGAGGGGCTCGCCCACCGTCACCCCTGCCCCCTCCACCAAGCGATAGGGTTCCAGATTGCGGGCCTGATCACGCAATACCCGATAGATCACACCCGCCAGCGACTCTCCGCGCAGGGCCTGGCGAGCCGCTGCCACCCGTTCGGCATTCAACGGCGATTCAAAAGATAGCCTAAGCAAATATGAGAAATGCGCGTTCAACCTGTTCTGCGCCGAGCTATCCCCGCCATATAGCGCAGCCCACTGAGCCGCCACGCGCTCGGCCAGCCAGGTCGCGTCCCGACGCTCGGGCAAATTGAGCATCAGGTAGGCCCGCAGGTTGTCCATCAACTTTTCGCGGTCGTTCAGCGTGGCCTGCACCTGCGCTTCAAGCAACGCCGCGACCTCGGGCAATAATTGTTGGCGCAGCGCGTCCTCATAAGCCGTCACCAACACCGGGCGACTGATCTCGCCCTGATACAGCCCGGCCCGTTCGATCTGGCGCGCATCCGTCACCGCAGGAAACACCTGGGTGGCAGCCAGCCGGCTGTCCAGCAGTGGCAGCAACGCCAGAGTGGCGTCCAAACCTGGTGTCGCCGGAGGTTGAGGCGCGATCAGCTGCGCCAGTTGCATCAGGCGCTGATGATTGACCGAATAACTGTGCGTCCACAATGCCCCACTGCCGACCACCACCCCTGATGCCGCCAATATCAGCAAGCCCTGACGAAGATGGAGGCGACGACGCTCCGAGGTCTGCAACCCCGCAAGGCCGGCCTCGGCAAAAATCACCTGTTTGAACAAGCCTTGAACAAAATGGCCGCGCCTGTCAGCGGTTTCCGCACTCGTCAGATAGAACCCGCGCAGTCCAAAGATACGTTGGAAGCGATGAGCCGAGAACCCGGACTCCACGAACAGGCACAACCGCTCGGCGATTCGCGCGGCCTGCCGAGGAAAATCAAGCATGACGCCGCGCCGCTCGGCACTGCGCTCCTGGTGCAATCGCGGGATCAGCTCCGTGCCCAGACGCTTGAGCAAGGCTTCAAAGGCATCGCGTACCTGGGCCATCTCGGTACCGGTTTTACTGGCGGGCAAACGCTCTCCCAATACCGCTTGGGCGCTGTCCCCCTGAGGCGTATCGAAGAATTCGGCAAACCCCGGCAAGCGGTCAGCCTGGGTCAACACCAGATAAATCGGCACATCCATATGCAGCGTCTGGTGGATGTCCTGCAAGCGCGCATGCACATGACGGGCATGCAGATCCAAGTCGTGTTCGTTGCCGCCGAGCAAGGTGTCCACCGCCAGCGTCACCACCACGCCATTGAGCGGACGTGCCCGGCGCCGCGATTTGAGCAAGCCCAGCAACGTCGCCCAGCCTGCTTCGTCCACTTCACCATCGGGCTGCGTCAGATAGCGCCCGGCGCTTTCGACGATCACGGCCTCATCGGCCAGGAACCAATCAAAGTAGGCGGTCGTGCCTGAGGGTGTGTCGCTCCGGTCCAGCGGAAACCGCACGCCGCCGGCGGCCAACAACTGGCTTTTGCCACTGCCCTGTTCGCCGATCAGAAGGTACCAGGGCAAGTCATTGCGCCAACGTTCGCCATGCTCCCCATAACAGCGTGAGGTTTTCAGGGTCTGCAACGCCTCCTTGAAACGCCCGCGCACCTGCCGCCGCTCTTGGTCGATCAACACCTGACGTTGATGTCGCGCCTGGTGGTCCGGCCTGTCGAGCCATGCCGCGCGCCGCCCTCCCACTACCACCATCGCCAGGCCCCACAGCAGAAACAGCACGCTGATGCTCAGCAGACGTGCCGTGGCCCCTTGCCAGAATCGATAATCGTCCACCGCCAACAACGGCCCGAAACACCACACCAGCGCCGCCAGGCATAACACCAGCAGCAGGCTCCAGACCCAACTCTTGCGCAGCACTCTGCCCACGCCCGTGAAGAATGCGTTCATTGATTGCTCCCAGCGTTACATCGGCGTCCGCGTCTGATCCGGCGCCACGGATTGAAAGGGTTGCAGGACGGTCATGCGCTCGTTGCGCAAGACCCAGGCAAACCCGGAGTACACCACCAGCAAGCAGGCGACGGTCAGGACAACAACCCAGGTCGCCGAGATCATCCGCAACGGTGTGTCGCCTGCTCGCCCAGGCTCAACCGACGCCGCCGACGGCAGGCGTTCACCGCGCACGTGCCGGATCTGTCGATATAAACCATCGCGTACCGCTTCCAGTTGCGCCGCTCCACGCTCCATGACGCGATACTGGCCTTCGAACCCTATCGATAAGCACAGGTACATCAGTTCAAGCATGGCCAGGTGCTTGATCGGGTCGCGGGACAAACGCTCCAGCAACTGGAAAAATTTCTCGCCGCCGAAGGTTTCCTGATGAAAACGGCTCAGCAGGCTCATGGTCGACCAGTCACTGCGGGCACCCCACGCCGTCGTCACCACCGCCTCGTCAATCACACTGCACAGCACATAGCGGGCAGACATGACCTGACTCTTTTCCGCCCCCTCATGGGAGGCCCGCATTTCAAATGCCGAGACCCCCGCCGATAATCGATCGTTGAGGCTCTGCAAGCTCTCCCGGCCGGAACTGGCCTTGAGCTGCACCACCTGGGACAGCAGATCCCAGGCCGCCGTTACCAAAGTGTTGGGCCCTATATCGAAGCTCTGCACGCCCTGCAGGGCGGCCGAGTAGATCATGCGGTCTTCCAGCTGTTCGAAGCGTGGGGGCGTCGGGAAGTCCGTCAGCGTCCCCTGTGCCGGTTGGTTGCCCTCGCGGTCTAGCAGGACGGTTTTTTCGTCCTGCGGGTATTCACTGTCCATAGTCATGATGTTCAGTTCCTGATGGCCCAAAAGTTGAGTTCCAGTCCTGCGAACTCGCCGCTGGCGTGGAAGGCGAAGCCACCCGACTGCTCCAGCTGTGTGATGTCGCGGGCACTGAGATCGAGCATGAAATAGGTTTTGCCGGCATGGAACGGGATCTGCCGCGGCGCCACCGGCAGCGGCTTGAGCTTGATACCCGCCAGGTGCAGGTTGACCAACTCACGGATGCGCTCCACAGGGCCGATCTTGAGGTGCGCCGGCAGACGGTGGCGCAGTTCTTCCGAATCGCACTGGGCCTCGGCCGCTAGAATGAAGGTGGCGCAACCCAGCAGTTTGAGATCGCTGACCGGGCAAACCAGCACGCCGTATTGACGCGGTTGCAGCGTGAGCTGCGTCGCATGCTGCTCCAGCACCCGCGACAGCGCCGTTCGAATGCCGTCCATCAAGCCTCGGAAGCTCTCACCCTGGTCGTCATGTCGGTACCGCCCCTGCGACTGCGCGCGCTTGTTATCGGTGCCGTATGTCGATAGCTCGCCGAGCAACGACAGCAACTGGCGATACACCGCTTCTGGACGCACCTGGGGCTGGCTCAAGTAGTGATGCAAGAGCAGTTCCGTACGGTTGATCAGTTGCAGCATGAGGAAGTCACCTAACTGAGCGCCCGCCGATCCGCCATTACCCTGGACGCGCGTGGCAATCGCATCGCCCCGGGTAGCGAGTAGGCTGATCACCTCCTTGACGCACGACGCCACGTAGCCAGAACGCTGCAGATAGAGGAAGGTCGGTACGAAATCCGTATCCAGCGTCACGCCCCCTTCCCGCGTCGATTCCACAACCTGGGCCACCTGGAGTTTCACCAGCAGCGGATCATCGCGTTGCTCTCCCAACACCAATCGCAGGTCCGGGCGCGCGCAATGGATCTGGCAGCGCGAATCGGCGCCCGCGTTGGAGTCGCCGACTTGAAGTTCACAGCTGACATACCGCGCCAGCACGTCGCCCTGCTCCGGGAGCCGCGCTTCGACCTGATTGCCGATCGCCAGCGGTAACGCCAGGTACACGGCCTGACCGCCGGCACCGACGGGAACCTGCAATACCAGCGGTTCGTCGGCACTGTCCAATGCAAACAGACTGCCGTCGGGAAACATCCCGCTGGCCTGGGTAAGCACCACCTTGCCCAGGTTGAGGTGCTGGGTATCGACGTGCAGCGTCAGGAATCCCCAACCGTCACTGCCCAACAGGCGTGTCTGATTGAGTTGCTGCTGGTAATAACGGTCGTTGTGCTGCAAGTGCTGAGGACGCAGCAGCATGCCTTCCTGCCAGATGACTTTATAGGCCTGCATTTGAGTTCCCCGACCGGCTGGCGAACGGATCCACAAGACGAATACCCGATTCGTCCAACGTCACTTCGACACGCGTGCGCTGTTGCGGGGCCACGGGCAACGCCAGCCGCCATTGCACATGGGGCAAATCCCGATAAGCGGCCAGCACGCCGACATAACGGCTCTGTGGCTCGATGCTGAGTTTGAGCGCCACCTGTTCACCGGGGCGTAGTTCCAGCTCCTCGGAGTTCACCCAGTCCTTAGGCAATGCTTGTTCAGCTCGGGCATACAGGCTGAAGAAATCGGCATTTTCGAACGCGACCGGATGGCGCAGCTCCAGCAGATGCACCACCACGGGGGAAGGCCGACCGTGCAAGTCCGGATTCAGCGCTTCGCCGGCCGTCAATGTCAGGTCCAATTTGGTCAGGGTTGAAAACGGTCCCACATGACTGCAACCGCTCGACAGGCTCAGCGCCAACAGCATCAATGCAATAAAGGTTCGATACATAAATCTCATCCTGGGTACGCCGCATGCAACGTGGAAACCAAGCGCACCTGCTCCTCGTAGGCCTTGGAAAAATCGCTGTTCAACAGCTGTTCATCCAGGGGGAGCCCATCGACCAGATGTCGGTAGTGACGCTGATAGGCGCGCCAGCACGCGCCGTCGGTGGTGAACCTGGCCGGTTTACCTTCTCGCTCGAAGCACAGCATCAAATGGCTCGGCGCGAACGCCGCGAGCGCGCCGCGCACCGCCGCTCGACAAGCCACCACCAACGCCAACTGATGGACTTGTATCTCCCGACAGGCTTGAGCAAGCGCCAACTCGGCGGACAATTGACCCAGCTCGCCCGCGCCCAGCAATGTCGTTATGGTCGCCTGGGTATCGAGGCAGTCTTTCAGCGGGTTATGGCTTTTGAAGCCAGGCATGGCTGCGCCCAGGTTCAATTCATTGTTCAGCTCATCTCGAGTGCGCAGGCATTGCTGCATCCCCTCGACGGTTTGTCTGAACAGGCCCGCCACTTTGATCGCCAGCGCTTCGCAGGCCACGCTATGGAGCCCATCCATCCGTAGGCCCAGGGCGTCGCCAAACTGCGCCCAGAAGGCTGCCGGCAGCTCGGGCACGCTTGGGTCAGCTGGAGGGGGCGGCATGCGTTTGGAAGGTTGCGCCCATCTCGGTACCGTCAGGTGATCGCGCTCCACGGCGCTATGGGCAAACGAACAGGTGGGCGTTTCTACACTGTGCGCCAGTGCATCCAGCTCCTCGCAAGACTCATCGCGCCGTTGCTCATCCGCCAAGGCGTGCATCGGGTCCAGTCCAAGAAATGCGTCATCTGGAATGGTGTCGGCGCAGGCCAGCGCCTGCCGGTCGTCCTGCGTCGTCCAGCGCGGTCGCAAGTGCGCCCGAATGTCCAAGGCGCCCAGCTGATAGACCTCGCCGTCGGCGATCAGCCGCGCCTGCCCCTTCCTCAAACGCTCCATGCCGCCTGCCACGCCAATGCCATTACTGCTGACATCCGTCAGAAAGTACTGCCCACCTCGGTAGCCGATCAACGCATGGTGGCTGGAGAGCAACCGCGTCGCATCGGGAATTACCCAGTCGCATCCTGCGCCACGACCGATAACACCCCCGACGCGGTCAAACACCTTGCGCAGCGGCGCCTCACCGCTGGCGGTGTCACATACCTCGAACACTAATTGCATCGCTCGGCACTCCTTGCTCACTGACCACGACGCGTCGTTTGGGGGTCGCCCAGCGGACGGTAATCGGCATCATCAAAAACGTAGTTGGCGTTACAGCCGCTCAGTAGACACAGCACAAGCCCCCAGGCTTGCCACGGACGTAGAAGCATCAGGTTTCTCCCGGAAAATTCAGGTACGCGGTCGGACAACACATTCTTGATCGGCTCATTCAGCACTCCCCGCCACATCGCCACAGGGAATGTTCAGACGCGCAAGTCGATACAGCAGCGTGCGACGTGCCACGCCCAGCTCACGGGCGGTACGGGTCCGGTTACCACGGTTCTTGTGCAGGCAATCGAGCAGAAATACCCGCTCAACCCGCTCCAGGCGCTGGCGTAACGTCGCATCGACACAGGGCACTACCGGCTTCGGCTCCAGGCACAAGTGCGCCGGCAGGATCAGGTTCTCGTCACACAGCAATACCGCGCGTTCGACTCGGCATTTGAGTTCGCGAACATTGCCGGGGAACGGATGACCGGACAGTTGATCGAGCGCCGCACTCGACCATTGCACCGTTGACCGACCCAATGCGACACAGGCCTTTTCGGCGAAATGCCGCGCCAACAGCAGTACATCGCCATCTCGCTCGCGCAAAGGCGGCAGCTCGATGGGGAATTGCGCCAAACGGTAATAAAGATCCTCGCGAAATGTCCCCTCGGCCACCATAGCCGTCAGGTCGCGGTGGGTCGCGGCAATGATGCGCACATCCACCCGATGGGCCGCGCTGGCGCCCAGCGGACGGATTTCACCTTCCTGCAGCACCCGTAATAGCTTGGCCTGCAGCGACAACGGCATGTCGCCTATTTCATCCAAAAGCAAGGTGCCGCCATCGGCGGTATCGAACAAACCGATGTGGTTGCGCTCGGCGCCGGTGAACGCGCCTTTGCGGTAGCCGAACAGCTCACTTTCCAGCAAGCCTTCGGGGAAGGCGGCACAGTTCTGCACCACGAACGCCTTGCCGTTGCGCGGGCCGGCGCTATGGATGGCGCGCGCCACCACTTCTTTGCCGGTGCCGGTCTCGCCGCTTAGCAGCACGGTGTAGGGAGCCTGCAAAACTTTGTCGATCAAACGACAGGTATCGGCCATCGCTTTGCTGGTGCCGATCAGGCCGTGAGTGCTTTGAGGGGCTCGCGCGCTGACCTGGTTCGTCGCGCGGCTGTGGGCAGGACGCACGCGGCGCAGTAACCCCAATTGCGTCAACGCAAAGCTGCCCAATTGCCCCAATGACCGGGCATAGTCCTGCAAGGGTCTGGGGCGCAGGCTGGCGCACAACAGCAAGCCTTCGAGGCATTCACGCCGACCGAACAGCGGTATACATGACAACGACTGCCACGGCGTCGCCATCGCCGGTAAGAAGCCGCTCTCGTAAACGCTACCACTCAGGTCATCCAGGTTCAGAGGGCTGGCTTGCTTGAGGACATACTGCAACAGCGGCTGATGCTGAACGTCGTCGCCGCATAGCCGTCCGCCTGGCGGCAAGGTACCCGCTAGGTGCTGGGCAATCAGCTCAAGCCGACCCGTCGTCTCGTCGTACTTATACAACTGGCTCAGTTCGCACTGGCTAAGCTGCGCCGTCGCCGCGGCACACAGCTCGGGCAAGCTCGCCTCGTCACTGTCGGTGCCCAGGCGCGTGAACCAGCCCAACAATGCTTCGGCATAAGCCAGGGGATGGGGCAGTTGGCTAAAGAGATTGTCCGTCATTGGCTGAACTCGCAGATCGGTTGTCCACGGTGGTCAAGATCGGCATGGGCGCGCGACAGCGATTCACCGACGGCCATCGCCTCCAAC
Organism: Pseudomonas rhodesiae; assembly: GCF_007858255.1. Classification (GTDB taxonomy): domain Bacteria; phylum Pseudomonadota; class Gammaproteobacteria; order Pseudomonadales; family Pseudomonadaceae; genus Aquipseudomonas; species Aquipseudomonas rhodesiae. The sequence goes on from NZ_VFEU01000016.1 coordinate 31,613, forward strand.
AGACGGTCGACCATCTGTGGCATCAGATGGGTCTCGATCCATTGGTCGATATAGCGCGCGCCACTGTCGCTATGGCTGCAACGGTCAGCCATATGCGCGACCAGTTCCGCTGTATAGCTGAACGCCAGCCGGCGTCCTTCCAACCGCCGCCCGAGGCACTCCAGCTTGGCCCTGGCCAACTGCTGCAGCACATCGCCCGCGATCGGGTAATAGGGCAATACGCGCATGCGCGCCAACAGCGCCGGTTTGAAATAGTCACGCAACAGGGGATAGATCGCCGCGTGCAGCGCCTGCGCATCCGGCCGCTGGGCGCCGGAACACAGATCGGTAATGCAATCGCTGCCCAGGTTGGACGTCATCAGGATCAGCGTATTGCGAAAGTCGATTTCCCGACCTTCGCCATCGTTGGCCAGGCCCTTGTCGAAGATCTGATAAAACAGGTTCAGCACCTCCGGGTCGGCCTTTTCCACTTCATCCAGCAGGACGACCGAGTACGGTCGTTGACGCACCGCCTCCGTCAGCACGCCGCCCTCGCCGTATCCGACATAACCGGGCGGCGCCCCAATCAACCGAGATAGCGCATGTTTCTCCTGGTACTCGGACATGTTCAAGGTCGTGACAAAGCGCTCACCGCCGTAGAGCAAGTCGCCCAGGGCCAGGGCCGTCTCTGTCTTGCCTACGCCGCTGGGTCCCACCAGCAGAAACACACCGACCGGCGCGTCGGGCTTATTGAGGCCAGCGGCGACCGCTCTTAGATTACGATCCAGTGCCTGCACGGCAGGCTCCTGGCCGAGGATGCGTGCACGCAGTGCCTGGGCAAACCCAGTGACCGCATCACTGTGCTCAAACGCCAGGCGTTCGACCGGAATCCCGGTCCACGCGCTGATCACTTCGGCCACCAGGCGTGGGCAAACCTCAAGATGAACCAATGGCTGCGGGCCTTGCAGTGCAGACAATGCGCGTCTCTGTTCGCCAAGTGCCTGTTCCAGGGCGTCGACGCCCTGCCCTACACGGCGAGCGTCCTCCAGGTGCCGGCGCAGAGTCAGTGCCTGTGCCGCGCACGCGCGCTGTTCGAGCCAACGCTGCTCCAATGAGTGCCGCTCGCTCTCTACTGCCGCCAAGCGAAGATCCAGCGCGTGCAAAGCCTGCGTATCCACCGGCACCCCGGCATCCCTGTCGCGAATCCATGCCAGGCGTTGTCGGGCGCCTTCGGCCAGATCCGCCTCCAGACGCTGCAACGCCTCAGGCGCGCAAACCCGGCTGATCCGCGCACGCGCGCAAGCGGTATCCAGTACATCCACCGCTTTATCGGGTAGCTGTCGACCCGCCAGGTAACGGGCACTCAAGTGTGCCGACGCCACGACGGCGTCGTCACGCACGTAGACCCCATGGCTGGTTTCGTGCACCGGCACTAGCCCACGCAGGATCGAAACCGCCTGTTCGACGCTGGGCTCACCGACATGGACAGGCTGGAAGCGCCGCGCCAGGGCCGGGTCTTTCTCGAAGTGACGCTTGTATTCGGACCAGGTGGTCGCGGCAATGGTGCGTAGCTCACCGCGCGCCAGCGCCGGCTTGAGCAGGTTGGCGGCATCAGCCCCACCTGCTGGGCCTCCCGCTCCCACCAGGGTATGGGCTTCATCGATAAACAGAATAATCGGGCGTGGGGATGCATTGACCTCGTCGATCACCCCCTTGAGGCGCCGCTCGAATTCACCTTTGATGCTGGCCCCGGCTTGCAGCATCCCCATGTCCAGGGTCAGCACGCGCACATCCTTCAACAGTTCCGGCACTTGGCCGCCGACAACGCGCAGGGCTAGTCCTTCGACAATTGCGGTCTTGCCCACTCCGGCTTCGCCGACCAGTAGCGGATTGTTCTTACGTCGGCGCACAAGGATGTCGATCAACCGGCGAAGCTCATCATCCCGACACAGCACCGGGTCGATGCGCCCGGATTGCGCCTGGTGTGTCAGATCGTGGGTAAACCGTGCCAGGCAGGACTCGTCAGCCAATGCAGGCGGGGTTTCAACGGCGCGACTCGACACAAACTCAAGCACACGCTGCGTATCCACACGGCTCAACAGCTCTTGGTAAGCACAGCCGGCATGCTGCTGCGGATGCTGCAGCAGCGCCAATAGCAGCGCGGCGTGATCCACCTCGGTTTGATGCAATTGCAGGTGGGCAACGAGCAATGCCTGCTGCAACCAATGCACCAGCGCCTGGGCGAATACCGGATTACGTGACGCGTTGGCCTGCGCTTTTGGTTGCAAGATGGCGTGCAGCTCGCCGACCTCGACACCAGCGTCGGCCAATGCCCGTGCCAGAAGGCAATCGCTGTGCTCCAACCAGGCCAATAGGTAGTCCTCTACCAAGACCTCATGGCCACCCCGTGTGACACATCGCTCGGCGGACCGCTCCAGATCTCGCCGTGCCTGTGGGGTCAATGTGCGGATAAGTTGTTGCAGGTCTACATTTATCATCTTTGCTGATCCCCTAATGTGCGTCGCTGGCCACGATGAGCACACCGTCAGCACAGTCGTGCGCGAGCCAGCTGGTCCATCCCAGCCGACAGACGTTGTGTTCGCCGATGTGCAGCGGCCTGATCTCTTCTTTCGCAAGCACCAGGCGCAAGTCGTATTCCAGCGGATCGCGCGCAGTCAGCCGTATCAACGAGCACAGCTGCGGATAGTCCGCGCCAGTGGGTAAAAAACCGTGAAAGCGCTGCCAGCCCAGGTTGTGCACATGCACCCTGAATTTGCCGCCACGGTCGGCGACACGACTGCCCAGCACGTTGTCCTGGCCCAGCACACTGTTGGCGACGCCTAGCTGGTTTGTCTGGCATTGAGCGATCGCCACCGAGCGCTCAACCCATTGCTCGATCCACAAGCGGCTGTGCTTGAAGTAGTAACGCAGCACCGTTTCGATCAAGGCCGCCGAATGGGCTCGCAAGCCAAGCAGTCCCAGGTAGGGCAACAGCCGCTTGCAGTCCAGTTGGGCGGCAGCGCGAATCGGCCGGCCCCTCAAACCGATCAACGCAAACATCTGCTCGGAAAAGGCGTCCCGTGCCCCTGTCTCGAAACAGGTGCGGTAACGATATTTACGCCAGATCCCCAGCATCAGTCGCTGCAATCGATGGTGAAACAGGTCCAGAAAATCGCGGGTTGCATCAGCGCCTTCGGCGCATGCCTGTTCCGCGTAAAACGCAGGCAACGGCGATCCCGCGCCACATAGGCCCAACACGTTGAGGCGAAGACGGGCGCGCAATTGACCCTGCTCAACAAAAAAGTCCAAGCGATCAATATCGTGAGCGGGAAACCCCAACCCTGGATTGGCCTGAAACTCCAAGCGCTCATACAACGCGTCGTCATCCAGCAGCGGGTGCACATCGCGCAACTGCTCGATCACCCGAGCGATCGCCTGGAACAGCGAGTACTCACGGATGACTCGGCTCAGTTGCTTTAAAGCAGGGGCTGTTGGCCCATCCGGACTGGCCATTGGTACACGTCTCCTTGTGTGCTGATGACTCGTAATTCGTGGTAAGCATTGAGGCTGGCGTACAGCGTGAAGAACTCATTGAGTACCGACGCGAACATAAAAATCTCGCCTGGCCCCAAAAAGCCCTGGGCGTCGACGGTCAAGTCGATTCGCACGCCGCGAAACGGCATGCCGCGATGCAATTGGTCGACCCCCGTGTGCTGGATGGAGCGCAGTGCGTCCAGCTTTCTCTGACTGATTTTTTGCGCCTGCCGATCGTGGTAACGCTGCAGGTCGTAGGTTTGCAGGACGACCTTCAGCGCACTGATGTCGCTCAACGACAGGTAGTTGAGCGACATGTTGCTGACCAACCGCCAAAGAAAGTCCTGATCCAGCGGCGGCGCAAAACTCTCGGTCGGCGCGCAGATATTGCGAAACGACAGGCCTTCGGGAGTTTGTTCGCAGGGCTGGTTGATTGCCCCCGCCTTGAGCGACCGAGGCACGTTGTGATTGGTGCACGTCAGCTCGACCGAGAGGGTTTCCTGGCTTTGCCCCACGCCATTGCCAAACCCCAGCCAGGTATCGAGACCGCCGTGATGTGCGGATGCGCGTTGGCGAATGCTGTAGCAGGGTGAGCCCTCGTTGGCGTCGTGCTCGAAGGATTCAAACGGCACGTATGCCTGATACCCCAACCCTCCGGGGCGCCACCCGGTCACCCGGTCAACGGAAAACACGTCGGCATTGCCCCGCTTGTATTCTCCAGGGATCAGCAAGTATTCATCCTGTTTGCCATCCAGGCGGATCGGAACCGCGTCATGTTCAAACAGGTTGACGATGGGCGTGCAGTACAGCTTCACGTTATCCAGCGTAGGTTGCTGGAGTTGCGGGCAACGACCGCTCAGCTCAAAACGCAGCGTCACACCGCACGCTTGCTGGAGGGCTGCGGTCGGCAACGTCTGCAGTACATCCAGCCCAACCAAATCGACAAACAGATATTTGTCGGGAAAGGCAAAATATTCCTGCAGGTGACGGTATCCGCGAAAGGTATTGGGCGGATAAGGGATCAGTGCATGCTCTTCAGCGAAGCCTACGGGTTGTACGCTCTGCGCGCTAATTCGCAGCGACAGATCTTGGCCATTGCCGACATCGATTCCAACGCCGTCGCGACCGAACGGCCGTAACTCAATGCCGTCCAAATGACGCAGCAACCCCAAATACAGGCCTTGACTGATATACCGGTCCCCGGCCAGATGCAGGCGCAGTCGGTCAAATACGCACGCGTTGAAATTCCCCTCGGCGCTCATGTCCAAGCGCAAGTTCAACACCGCCCGCTCGCCCTTAACGCTGTACTCCAGGGCGCTCAGTTGAAACGGCAGAACCTGAGTGGCGTAACAGGTCCGGAAGCGGCAGCGCTCACCGTCGACCGGCTCGCTCTCCACAGGTGTATCCCGCGCAACGGTCACGCCGGGGCCGGCATGTCGCAGCGGGTCGAATTGGAGGATGCTGAACGCCGGCAGCGGTCGCATATAGTTGGGCCACAGCAAGTGCATCAGCGAATGCGTCAGCTCGGGTAACTCGTCATCCAACTTCTGCCGCAGGCGACCGGTGAGAAAAGCAAAACCCTCCAGCAAACGCTCTACGTCCGGGTCCTTGCCGGTCTCTCCCAGAAATGGCGCAAGCGCCGGGTTGCGCTCGGAAAAACGCCGGCCTAACTGACGTAGCGCGCTGAGTTCGCTCTGGTAATAGCGGTTAGCGGACATCGGCATGGACCTCGCTACGACCGGCGTCGCCAAGCTGCGCAGTGAAGGTGACGGGCTTCGTGACACCGTCAACACTCAGCGTGGCTTCAATGGAAAATGCCAGGGCCAATGGGTCCTGATCACGGGGCAAGACGCGCACCAGGACATTCTGCAAGCGCGGCTCGTAGGTCCGGATAAAGTGCTCGATCAGTAGTCGCGACCGGCTCAGGGTTTCGTGCAGGCTCTGGTTCATATCGTTGAGGTCAGGCAAGCCGTAATCCGGCAGCGTTTGGACGCTGCCGGCGCGGATGCTGAGCATCTTGCCCAGATGGGCCGCGACAGAACTCGCACAGCATTTTGAGTGAGGTGCGGAGCGATCAAGACGCTCGAAAAGGCGTTGGTTGCGCATCATCCCTGGCCCCCGATTCATTCTTTGTCGAGCTTGCCGACCAGGGATAAGGTGAAGTCCGCGCCCATGTATTTGAAGTGCGGTCGCACGCTTAGATTGACCCGATACCAGCCGGGCTCGCCTTCAACGTCACTGACAACGATACGGGCCGCGCGCAACGGCCGCCGGCCACGCACTTCGGCACTAGGGTTTTCCTGGTCTGCGACGTACTGGCGAATCCACTTGTTGAGCTCCAGCTCCAGGTCAGTGCGCTCCTTCCACGAGCCCAACTGCTCGCGTTGCAGGACCTTCAAGTAATGAGCCAGGCGGTTGACCACCATCATGTAGGGTAACTGAGTGCCAAGACGGTAATTCAGCTCGGCTTGCTTGCCCTCGGCACTGATGCCGAAGTGCTTGGGCTTCTGCACGGAACTGGCGGAAAAGAACGCGGCGTTGTCGCTGCCCTTGCGCATCGTCAGAGCAATGAAGCCCTCTTGCGCCAGCTCATATTCTCGACGGTCGGACACCAATACTTCGGTGGGAATCTTGGTCTCGATTTCGCCCATGCTGTGGAAGTGATGCAACGGCAGATCCTCCACCGCGCCGCCGCTTTGTGGGCCAATGATATTGGGGCACCAGCGGAACCGCGCAAAGCTGTCGGTCAGGCGCGTGGCAAACGCATAGGCGGTATTGCCCCACAGGTAGTGCTCGTGGCTGTTCACCACGTTTTCCCGATAAGCAAAGGTCTTGACCGGGCATTCAAGGGGATCGTAAGGCGTACGCAGCAAGAAGCGCGGGACGGTGAGCCCGATATAACGGGAATCCTCGCTCTCGCGAAAGCTCTGCCATTTGGCGAACTGCGGGCCTTCGAAATGATCCTTGAGATCCTTCAAGTCAGGCAGGCCGGTGAAGCTCTCAAGGCCGAAGAAGCCCGGCCCGGCCGCGGCGATAAACGGCGCATGGGCCATGCAGGCCACACTGGACGCGTATTGCATCAGTTTCACATCGGGAGCGCTGGGCGCCAGGAAGTAATTGGCGATTATCGCGCCCACCGGCTGGCCACCAAACTGACCGTATTCCGCGCTGTAGATATGCTTGTAGAGCCCGGATTGCGTCACCTCCGGCGAATCTTCGAAGTCGTCGAGCAGGTCTTGGCGCGAAACGTTCAACAGTTCGATTTTGATGTTTTCGCGGAAATTGGTGCGGTCGACCAACAGTTGCAAGCCCCTCCACGCGGATTCCAGTGCCTGGAATTGCGGATGGTGCAGAATCTCGTCCATTTGCAGGCTGAGCTTTGTGTCGATCTCGGCAATCATTCGATCGACCAAGCGTTTCTTGACCGGTTCTGCGCTGTTCTGAGGCTTGATCAGTTCTTCGATGAAGGCCGATACCCCGCGCTTGGCGATGGCATAGGCTTCGTCGTCGGCGCTGAGTAATGTTTGGGCAATAATGTTGTCGAGGATGCTGTGTTCTTCGGTGGCGTTGACCGAGGTCTGTATCGCTTGGCTGTTCATGGCGTCAGTGTCCTTTTACTGAAAATGTCAGGCGGGTTGGCTGCTCAAGCCCAGTTCCGCCAATACTCGTGCGCGGGACTCGTCATCGGCCAGCGCCTGTTCGATGGCTTTACGAAAGCTCGGCGTGTTGCCCAGAGGTCCCTTGAGCGCCACCAATGCCTCACGTAGAGCCATGAGCTTCTGCAACTCCGGAATCTGCTCCACCAGATGGGCGGGGTTGAAATCCTTCATCGAATGGATGCGCACCTGAATCCCCAGCTCCTCGACATCGGCGTCGTCCTGAAGACGATTAGGGACGTTCAGCGCCAGGCTCAGCGCCTGGTTGGCCAAGACTTCGTCAAGGCTGTTTTTGTCGATCGCGATAGGCTTGCGATCTTCGAGCTTGCGCGCGTCTTCGCGCTGGGTGAAATCTCCCAGCACCAGCAGTTTCAACGGCAGTTCGACTTCTTCCTGGGCAGCGCCGATGGCAGGTTTGAAGGTGATGTTGATGCGTTCCTTGGGTGCAACCGAACCTTCTTTGGCCATGGTGTTTCTCCTTTTTTCGAGTGGCTCGAAAGCCTATTCAAGTACCGCTTCGAGATCGAAGAGGCACAGCCTGCGGTGGGTGTCTTCCTTGCGCTCGCGTACGGCATGGCTCTGTGGCAACAGGTCACAGCAGCGGTGCAACAGCTGCGTGACGTGGACAGCGAGTTCCGGCTCCCAGCGCTCCAGCCCCGTGCGTTGCAACTCGAGGTCCAGATGGTCGAGCTGGATCTTCGCCAACTCATGTTTGCCCGCCTGCACGCACAGCCGGGCCTGTGCCAGGCGCCAATGAAAGCGCTCGCGGTCGCTGCGAGCCCCATGCAACCCCCGCTTGAGTTCATGCACGACGGCCTTGAGCCCGTCTTTGCGCAGCCTGGGCTGCAGGGCCTGCAAGGCGACTTCCCAAGGCGCCTCCTCGACGGCCTCGCACGGCGCCTCGGGCGGCCGCAGGTGACGTAAAACCTGCGTGGCGATCCAGTCCCGTGTGCCCGCATCGGCAAATGGACTACCGTCGTGGAAGCGAAACTCAGGCAGGTTCGGCAGGCGCTGCAGCAGCAGGGCAAAATTCACTTCCAGTTCAGTCATGGCCAGCTCGGCCTGCAGGGCTTCCAGGCATTGCCAGACCATGTGTAAGCCGTCGAACCAGAACATCGCGCCGGCCAGACTGGCCTCAAGTTCCAGCAGCAGATCGGCGTAGTGGCCTTGGGCAAAGCGTTCGTGATGGCGTTTGAGCTTGTCCGGTGCTGGGCCGCGCAGCGCGGTGATGCGCTCGCTGTCCGCGTCCGGATAGCTGAGCAGGGAGAGCCACATCAGCGTGCGATTAAGGCGCAAGGCACGCAGGTCGGTAGCGTTCTGGCGCAACCACCAGGCGCAGAGCGGACGGGCCTGCTCCTGCAATGCTCGCAGCCATTTGTGCGCATCCTTCTCACTCTCCAGCACCGGCTCAGGCTTGATCAGTTGTGTCGTAGCCTGCTTCACCTGGGCTATCACGCCGGTCAATCCTGTGGCCGGCGGTTGGCTCTGCGCGGCGCGCTCCAACTGCTGGGTCAATTGCCTGCAAATCGGCAATAGCAAAGGCGCGTCCTCTTTCAGATGACGGCTCAACAGCTCATCCAGGCCCTCCAGCTCCTCAACGACCGCACGAAAAAGCGGCTGTTGGTCCTGGAGGGCCAAGTGGCGCGCGAGCAATGCCTCCAGGCGCAATACCAACCACTGAAACGCAGCGGCACGGGTGCGCGTTTTTCGGGGATACACCTCCGACCAATGGCACTCACAGAGAAGGCGCAATAATTTCAATCCGGCCAGCAGACCAGGAAAGGACTCACGCTGATGCAGCGCCCAGGCCAACCAGACAGCCACGCGAAGATCCTTGGATTGTTCCCTTAGCAGAACCTCGGCGGTTGCCACGACTTTCTGCCAGTCCGGCTGGCACGCACCATGTATGGATTGGGCCTTGCCCAGCTCGAATTCGAGGGTTTCATACTCAGTTGAAAACCGCACATCGCCGCCCGCAAAATTCGACTGCGAGCAGGGAGTTTGCGCAAGCTCCAAATAATAAGTACAAAACTTTCCTGAATAGACCATTTAGGACCATACGCAACTAAGCATTAGATTCAAGACAAGACAATAACAACTAGACCAACCTATCAACTTGCCATCCTGGCTTCGCCTTAACTTCCACGAAGTTCGCAAACCTTAGTCATGCCAAGACCATTGAGCAAGCAGCCACCCAATACTTAAGTCATTTCCTACAAGCCTCTGAATGAGGGGCCTGCGCAGCTTTTTGCGCAGTTGAATACTCACACCCTGTACAGCCAGGCCGTGGAAACCTAGATAGTTAAAGGAAGATAATAGCGAGCAATTAAATGCGCACTTATGCGCACACATTCTCCAACTTATCTGCATTTCAAGGCGTTTTTTTAGATAAACACAGACGAAGATTCGGCGCAGAGCGCGGCCCTATTGGTCATCACAGTTTTCGGCACGTTTTTTGTTATAGGCATTTGACCAACCGGCAGCATTGCGGGTTGGAACTACCTCTATAACCAGGCAAGGAAACCCGTCATGCCAACACCCGCGTATCTTTCTATCACCGGTGTCAAACAAGGTTTGATTACGGCAGGCACGTTCACTCAGGACTCGGTAGGCAATATTTATCAGGAGGGCCACGAAGACCAGATCCTGGTACAAGCCTTCTCCCATCAGGTCATCATTCCCAGGGACCCGCAATCCGGCCAACCGACCGGTCAGCGGGTGCATAAACCGCTGATGATCAGCAAGGTCTTCGATAAATCATCGCCGCTGCTGTTCAGCGCGTTGACCAGCGGCGAAGAGGTCAAGTGTCGACTGGAATGGTTCCGTACCTCTTCGGCTGGTACCCAAGAACACTACTTCACCATTGAACTGGAGGGCGCGACCCTGGTGGATATCCAATCACGCATGCCCAACTGCCAGGACCCGGACAATGCGCATTTCACCCATCTGGAAGACGTGTATTTCACCTATCGCAAGATCGTGTGGACCCACGAGGTGTCCGGCACGTCGGGGTCGGATGACTGGCGCAGCCCGGTAGCGGGTTAAACCGAACCGCAGAAACGGCGGCCATGGACGGCGCCGTCTCTGTCGTCAGCTAGACCATCGCCAAGGGATGCTTGCGTTTGGGCGCGCCGAATACACGGTCGATGGCATCGAGGTCGTGCTCATCGAGCACCAGCGCGGCAGCGGCGGCATTGAGCCGCACATGCTCGGGCGTCACCGCCTTGGGAATGGCGATCAAGCCGTCCTGGCGCAATACCCAGGCCAATGCAACTTGGGCGGGAGCTACCTCGTGACGCAGGGCGATCTGCTTGAGCGTCGGACTCGACAGCAGTGCTCCGCCCTGGGCGATGGGGCAGTAGGCCATGAGCGGCAGATGATGTTGTTGCCACCAAGGCAGCAAATCGAATTCGATGCCCCGTTCCTCGATGTTATAGAGCACCTGATTCGTGGCACACGCCGGGGCTGCCAGTTCCTGCAGGTCCGCCACATCGAAGTTGGACACACCCCAGCGGCCAATCTTACCGGCCTCGCGCAGGCGTTCGAAGGCTTCTACGGTTTCTTCAAGGGGGTACTGGCCACGCCAGTGCAACAAATACAGATCGATATAGTCAGTGCCCAACCGTTGGAGACTGGCTTCACAGGCACGGGGCATGCCCTTTTGGCTGGCATTATGCGGATAGACCTTGCTCACCAGAAACACTTGATCGCGCCGGCCGCGAATGGCCTCGCCGACCACCGTTTCGGCGCCGCCCTCACCATACATTTCGGCGGTATCGATCAGGGTCATGCCCTCGTCGATCCCCAATTGCAATGCCGCGATTTCAGCGCGGCGATGGTTCGGGTCTTCGCCCATGCGCCAGGTGCCCTGGCCGATGACGGGAACGGGAACGCCCGCCAGATCGATACTGCGCATGACAACCTCCTGATGAGTTCTTGGGTTAACCGTGTGGCATTGACCGGACAAAAGGGTTCAATCGAAGTATGGTTGGGCCCTGCCCAATCGCCAGGAAGGATCTGCAATGCTGTTTGTCGTGATGCTCGGGGGCAAACACCCACGCGCCAGGATCGAAGTTCATGATGTGGTATTCGCCGCGGCCGATACGCTGCAAGGCACTTACCCGCAACTGCGCGAGGCGTGGTTCGGCAGCGCCAAGGGCGTGCATATCGATTCGTGGATGGCGGTCGATGGCGTCGACGGTTGGAAAGTCGAACTCAGCCACCTGGCCCCCCACGCTGACGCCCATCGCCTGTATTTCATCAACCTCGGCGGTTACGAAGCCGAGAGTTTCGGCGAGGCCCACCATTATCTGCTGGTGGTTGCCCGCAACAAACAGGAAGCGAAAAGCCAAGGCAAGCAACAGATGCGCCGGCACTGGTCCCAGGCGCATACCGACGCTGTGCTGGACGTAGATGACTGCCTGCCCATCGACCTGGCGGATGGCCGCTACGTGCATCTGGTCCAGGGTGAGCACCTTCCGATCGTCAAGCGCAACGATTACATCGTTCTATAGTGAAACATCAGCCTGCCTGCGAAAGGCATGGCCCGCCGCCGTACCGCTCAGGCAATCCCCGGGAACTTTGCCGGGAAATAACCGCCTGAATCCGGTACGCTCACCCTTTTCATTCAAGGAGTTACTCTCATGGCCAAAGCCACCGCCCGCCACATCCTCGTGTCCACCGAAGACAAGTGCAACGAACTCAAGGCCCAAATCGAAGGCGGCGCTGACTTCGCAGAAATCGCCAAAGCCAACTCCAGCTGCCCTTCCAGCCGCGATGGCGGCAACCTGGGTTCGTTCGGTCCAGGCCAGATGGTTAAAGAATTCGACACCGTGGTGTTCAGCGCTCCAGTCAACACCGTGCAAGGCCCGGTCAAGACTCAGTTCGGCTACCACCTGCTGGAAGTTACCAGCCGTCAGGACTGATTTGTCCTGCGCTGATGCGTGAAACAACGGCCCGCCATTCGGTGGGCCGTTGTGCATCTGATCACTGGCGACGCTGCCGCCGTTAGCGTACAAATCCCTATTCTTTTTATCCGGCGTTCAAGGCTGACAATGCGATTGGCTTTTTTCACACCCCTTATCAGTACTGCCCTGGCCTTTGTACTGGCGAGTACCGCCGTGATCGCGGCGCCACAAACGTACCTCACGGTGTACGGCGAACCGGCCAAGTACCCGGCCGGTTTCACCCATTTCGACTATGCCAACCCCAAAGCCCCCAAGGGCGGCAGCCTACGGCGTTCGGCCATTGAGATCGGGCGCTTCGATCATGTGTTGCCGTATATCGATAAAGGCATCGGCGTGTCCCAGATCGACGGCTGGCTCTACGCGCCGCTGGCCCAACGTTCACTGGACGAACCCTACACGGTGTACGGGCTGGTAGCCGAGAAGATGGAGCGCGCCGAGGATGGCCTGTCGCTGCGCTTTTACCTGAACCCCAAGGCCCGCTTCGCCGACGGTAAACCGATCACCGCCGAAGACGTACGCTACAGTTTCGATCTGTTGATGACCCAAGGCAGCCTGCGCTTTCGTACGCTGTTCGCCGACGTCAAGCAAGTCGAAGTGGAAGGCGAACGCCAGGTACGCTTTGACTTCTCCAGCAATGAGAACCGTACCCTGCCCCTGGATATCGCCACCCTGCCGGTATTTCCGGAGCACTGGTGGAAGACCCGCGACTTTGCCAACGGCGGCGGCTACGAGGCGCCACTGGGCAGCGGCCCGTACAAAGTCAGCAAGATCGACTCGGGCAGCACCATCACCTTTACCCGCGACCCCGACTGGTGGGGCAAGGACCTGCCCGTCAGCCGTGGCCTCTACAACTTCGATCACCTGAGCCTGGAATACTTCGGCGACACCGAAGTGGCGCGCCAGGTATTGCGCGGTGGGGCCTACGACTTCAACCGCGAGTTTTCCGCCACCGGCTATTCCATCGGCTACAACGGCCCTGCCCTCGACGATGGCCGCCTGCAACGCGCGCATTTGGCCAAGGAAATGCCGCAACCGGCGCAAGGCTATGTGTTCAATGTGCAAAAGCCGATGTTTCAGGATCGCCGCGTGCGCCAGGCTTTGGCGATGCTGTGGGACTTCGAGTGGGCCAACCGGCAGATGATGCGCAACATGTACATCCGCCAGCAGAGCTTTTTCTCTAACAGCCCGCTGGCCGCCACCCAACTGCCAAGCCAGGAAGAGCTGGCCATTCTGGAACCGCTGCGCGGGCAAATACCCGCTGAGGTATTCACCCAAGTGTTCAAGGCGCCAGTCACCGATGGCAGCGGCATGATCCGCGACAAACAATTGCAGGCCCTGGCCCTGCTTGAGCAAGCCGGCTGGAAACCCGACGGCGACAAATTGGTGAACGCCCAGGGCGAGCCGCTGGAGTTCACCTTTCTTAACGCCCAGGCCGGTCTGGAACGCCTGCTGTTGCCCTACAAACGCAACCTGGCGCAGATCGGCATCACCCTCAATATCCGCCGCATCGATTCCTCCCAATATGTAAACCGCCTGATGAGCCGGGATTACGACATGATCGTCACCGGGTTCCCGGTCACCACTTCGCCGGGCATGGAGCTGTACAACTACTTCGGTTCCGCCGCCGCGTTCGATCCGGGCGCCAACAACTACATGGTGCTCAAGGACCCGGCCGTGGACAGCCTGATCAAGGGTCTGGTCAAGGCCAACACCCAGGCCGAGATGCTGACCTACGCCCATGCCCTGGACCGAGTGCTGCAATGGAACTACCTGTGGATCCCCAATTACTACCCGCCGGGTACGTCGGCGGCGTGGTGGAACCGCTTTGGCCGCCCTGCTATCGAGGCCAAGAACGACGAGGCCCTGGAAACCTGGTGGGAAATCAGCCCCACACCGCTGACGAATGAACAAATGAAAGCCGAACTGGAAAAACGCGGGGAGGCCCGCTGATGTTTGCCTATATCGTGCGGCGCCTGCTGCTGATCATCCCCACCCTGGTGATCATCCTGCTGGTGAATTTCGTGATTGTGCAGGCCGCCCCCGGCGGCCCGGTCGAACAAGCCATCGCCCATCTGCAAGGAATTGGCGGCGGTGGCGTCGGCGGCTCGTCCGCCGAAGGCATGGGCAGCGGCTCCCGCGCCAGTCGCGGTCTGGACCCGAAGCTGATCAAGGACATCGAAAAGCAATACGGCTTCGATAAGCCCGCGCAGGAGCGGTTGTGGTTGATGCTCAAAAGCTATGCCCAGCTGGACTTCGGTAACAGCTTCTTCCGTGGCAAAACCGTAATCGACCTGATCCTGGAAAAAATGCCCGTGACCATTTCCCTCGGGCTCTGGGCCACTCTGATCACCTATCTGGTTTCGATCCCCCTGGGCATTCGCAAGGCCGTGCGCCATGGCAGCAGCTTTGATGTATGGAGCAGCACCGCCATTGTGATCGGCTATGCCATGCCGGCGTTCCTGTTCGCGATGTTCCTGATCGTGGTGTTCGCCGGCGGCACTTCCCTGAACTGGTTCCCGGTGCGCGGCCTGGTGTCGGAGAATTTCGAAGAGCTGAGCACCGTGGGCAAGGTGGCCGATTATTTCTGGCACCTGGTGCTGCCGGTGACCTCCCTGGTGATCGGCGGGTTCGCCACCTTGACCATCCTGACCAAAAACTCATTCCTGAATGAAATCACGCGTCAGTACGTGGTCACCGCGCGCGCCAAGGGTTTGAGCGAGCGCCGCGTGCTGTACGGTCATGTATTTCGCAACGCCATGTTGCTGGTGATCTCGGGGATTCCTCAGGCGTTCATCAGTGTGTTCTTTGCCGGTTCGCTGCTGATCGAAGTGATCTTCTCCCTCGACGGCCTGGGGCGCATGAGCTACGAAGCCGCCGTCTCTCGGGACTACCCGGTGGTGTTCGGCTCGCTGTTTATCTTCACCTTGTTCGGGCTGCTGATAAAACTGATCGGCGACCTCTGCTACACCCTGGTGGACCCGCGTATCGACTTCGCCGCGAGGAACGCCTGATGCTTAATCTGTCTCCGGTGGCCCGCCGACGTTTCGAGCGGTTCAAGAGAAACCGTCGCGGCTGGTGGTCGCTGTGGCTGTTTATCGGCCTGTTTATCCTGACCCTGGGCGGCGAGTTGATCGCCAACGACAAACCCTGGGTGCTGAGCTACAAGAACGAGCTGTATTTCCCGGTGTTCAAGCGCTACACCGAGCAACAGTTCGGCGGGCAGTTGCCGTTCCAGGCCGACTACCGCAGCGATTACGTACAAAAGCTGATCCAGCAGGACGGCGGCTGGATGTTGTTCCCGCCGATCCCGTTCAGCGACGATACCCCCAACTACGAACTGACCCGCCCTGCCCCCAGCCCGCCCTCGGCGGTGAACTGGCTGGGCACCGACGATCAGTCGCGGGATGTGCTGGCACGGGTGATCTTCGGCGCGCGGGTGTCGATTCTGTTTGCCCTGGCGCTCACCGCGATCAGCGCGGCCATCGGCATCGCGGCTGGCGCGTTGCAGGGTTACTACGGCGGCTGGGTGGACTTGATCGGACAGCGCGTGCTTGAAGTGTGGTCCGGTTTGCCGGTGTTGTACCTGCTGATCATTCTGTCGGGGTTCGTGGAGCCGAATTTCTGGTGGCTGCTGGGGATCATGGCGCTGTTTTCCTGGCTGGCGCTGGTGGACGTGGTGCGCGCCGAGTTCCTGCGCGGGCGCAACCTGGAATACGTCAAGGCCGCAAGGGCCCTGGGCCTGGGGGACGGCAAGATCATTGGTCGGCACATCCTGCCCAACGCCATGACTGCGACCTTGAGCTACCTGCCGTTCATTTTGACCGGGGCAATTTCCACCTTGAGCGCCCTGGACTTCCTCGGCTTCGGCATGCCGGCGGGCAGTGCGTCCCTCGGTGAATTGATCGCCCAGGGCAAACAGAACCTGCAGGCGCCGTGGCTGGGCCTGACCGCGTTTTTCACCTTGGCGCTGATCCTGTCGCTGCTGGTCTTTATCGGCGAGGCGTTGCGTGACGCCTTCGACCCACGCTCATGAGTGATTGCAAATGAACCTGATCGAGATCCGCGACCTGTGCGTCGCCTTCAACGGCCAGACCGTGGTACACAACTTGAGCCTGGATGTGCGCCCCGGCGAATGCCTGGCACTGGTGGGTGAGTCGGGCTCGGGTAAATCGGTGACTGCCCATTCGATCCTGCAACTGTTGCCCGAAGCCGGCACTAGCACCACCGGCTCGGTGAAGTATCGCGGCAAAGAGCTGGTGGGCGCCCCGGCGGCGACTTTGCAGAAGCTGCGCGGCAACCGTATCGCCATGATCTTCCAGGAGCCGATGACCTCCCTCAACCCGCTGCACAGCATCGAAAAGCAGATCGGTGAAACCCTGTTGCTGCACAAAGGCCTGGGCGGCAAAGCGGCGCAGGCGCGTATCTTGGAACTGCTCGACATGGTGGGCATCCAGAAACCGAGGGAGCGCCTCAAGGCCTATCCCCACCAATTGTCCGGCGGCCAACGCCAACGGGTGATGATCGCCATGGCCTTGGCGTGCGAGCCGGAACTGCTGATCGCCGATGAGCCGACCACCGCGCTGGATGTGACCGTGCAGCGCAAGATCCTGCTGCTGCTCAAATCCTTGCAACAACGCTTGGGCATGTCGCTGCTGCTGATCAGCCATGACCTCAACCTGGTGCGCAGCATCGCCCAGCGGGTGTGCGTGATGCACGCCGGCGAGATCGTCGAGCAGGCCGAATGCCAGGCTCTGTTCAACGCGCCGCAGCATCCTTACAGCCGCCTGCTGCTGGATGCCGAACCGGCGGGCGATGCACTGTGCAGCGAGGAACGCGAGACGGTGTTGCAAGTGGAGGACCTGAGCGTGCAGTTCCGTCTCGGTGGTGGGCTATTTCAACGCAAGACCTACCTGCGCGCGGTGGACGGTATCAGCCTCAGCGTGCAACGTGGCAAGACCCTGGGCATCGTTGGTGAATCCGGCTCGGGTAAATCCACCCTCGGTCAGGCGATCCTGCGCCTGCTGGACTCCCACGGCAGCATCCGCTTCCAGGGCCAGGCCCTCGATACCCTCAACCATCACCAGATGCGACCATGGCGCAAGCAGATGCAGGTGGTGTTCCAGGACCCTTATGGCAGCCTCAGCCCGCGCATGTCTGTGCAGCAGATCATCAGCGAAGGCCTGGAGGTGCACGCTCCGTGCAGCCTGGCCGAGCGCGAAGCGCAGGTGATTCAGGTGCTCAAGGACGTGGGCCTGGACCCCGCCAGCCGGCATCGCTACCCCCACGAGTTTTCCGGCGGCCAGCGCCAACGCATCGCCATCGCCCGCGCGCTGGTGCTCAAGCCGGCGCTGATGCTGCTGGACGAACCCACCTCCGCCCTTGACCGCACCGTACAAAAGCAAGTGGTGGCGCTGCTGCGTGAACTGCAGGAAAAATACGGCCTGACGTACCTGTTTATCAGCCATGACCTGGCCGTGGTGCGGGCCATGGCCCACGACATGATCGTGATCAAGGAGGGCAAAGTGGTGGAGCGCGGCGCCAGCCACGATGTATTCGAGTCGCCGCAACACCCCTACACCAAGGAACTGATGGCAGCGGCGCATATTCCGCTGTAGGACGTTATGGAACTTCACTCACCCTTTCGCTGACGGCATGGGCATGAACCTCACCGATAACCTCACCGATTACCAACAGGTACGCGGCCTGGCCATCCAGTCGCTGTTCGAAATCATCGAGCAGTCCAGCGAAGGCACGGTGATCGTCGACCGCGACGCCAATATCGTGTGGATGAACGAGCGCTACGCCAAGCGCTTCGGCCTGAACAGCGCGGATGAGGCCATCGGCCAACCCTGCGAGCGGGTGATTTCCAACAGCCTGTTGCGCCAGGTGGTGCGCACCGACCGGCCGATCCTGCTGGATATCCAGGACACCCCCAAAGGCCCGCTGGTGGTGATGCGCCTGCCGATTCACAACGATGCCGGGGCGGTGATCGGTGCCATCGGCTTCGCGCTGTTCGATGAGCTGCGCAACCTGTCGCCATTGATCGAGCGCTACATGAGCATGCAGCAGGAACTGGCCTCCACCCGCTCGTTGCTGCGCTCACGCCAGAGCAAGTACACCTTCGCGCACTTTATCGGTACCAGCGCCGCGAGCCTGGAAGTCAAACGCCGGGCGCGGCGCAGCGCCAAGACCGAGTCGCCGGTGTTGCTGCTGGGGGAAACCGGCACCGGCAAGGAGTTGCTGGCCCAGGCCATTCATGGCGCCTCGTCACGGGCACACAAGGCATTTGTGAGCATCAACAGCGCGGCGATCCCCCACGATTTGCTCGAAGCCGAGTTCTTCGGCACTGCGCCCGGCGCGTTTACCGGCGCCGACCGCAAGGGCCGCCCCGGCAAGTTCCAGATCGCCCAGGGCGGCACGCTGTTTCTCGACGAAATCGGCGACATGCCCCTGCCGCTGCAAAGCAAACTGCTAAGGGTGTTGCAGGAAAAGGAGTTCGAACCGGTCGGCTCCAACGAGATGCTACACAGCGACGTACGGGTGATTGCGGCCACGTCGATGGACCTTGAGGCGGCGATCAAACGTGGCGAGTTTCGCGCGGACCTGTATTACCGCCTGAATGTGCTGCCGATCCAGGTCCCGCCCCTGCGCGAACGCTTGGAAGATATTCCGGCGCTTAGCGAGGCGATCCTCGAAGAACTGCGCAGCCATCACGAACTGGACCGCGAAGCCCTGGACTTGTTGGCCCAGCATGCCTGGCCGGGGAATATCCGTGAGTTGCGCAACGTACTGGAGCGCGCGGCGCTGTTAAGTGATGACTTGATATTGAACGCCCAGGAAGTCCGTGCGGCCATTGGCACCTTCAGCCCGGTGGCACGTAACACTGCCGTGGCGGCGGAGGAAGGTGAAAGCTACAACGCGGCGCGGGAGCGGTTTGACCGGCAGGTGATTGTAGCGGCGCTCAAGGCCTGTGATGGGAATGTGGTGGAGGCGGCTAAGCGGTTGGGGCTGGGGCGGTCGACGTTGTACAAGAAAATGGTCGCGCTAGGCATCACCTGATCTCCAATCAGAGACTTAATTCTTAAAAAATAGACAATCACTGTGGGAGGGGGCTTGCCCCCGATAGCATTGGTTAAGGCACTCTATTTCGGGCTGATACACCGCAATCGGGGGCAAGCCCCCTCCCACACTTGATCCGCACCTGTCTCCAGATTGAGACATTAGCCGAATCCAATTGAAAAATATTCATATATTTCAACAAGTTAAGTAATTGGCACGCATCTCGCTATAGCCCTTCCCCACCGCGTCACCACAAAAATAACAATCCTATCTGGAGACACACCATGAGTGTGATCATTGCCCTGGCAGCCCTCGCGCTGCTGATGCTGGCTGCCTACCGTGGCTATAGCGTTATCTTGTTCGCCCCCATCGCCGCGCTAGGAGCGGTGCTGCTGACCGACCCCTCCGCCGTCGCCCCTGCCTTTACTGGGGTGTTCATGGAAAAAATGGTCGGCTTTATCAAACTGTATTTCCCGGTGTTCCTGCTCGGTGCGGTGTTCGGCAAGCTGATCGAACTGTCGGGGTTTTCCCGTTCGATCGTGGCCGCGGCGATCCGCTTGCTCGGCACGCGCCAGGCGATGCTGGTGATCGTGCTGGTCTGCGCCCTGCTCACCTATGGCGGCGTCTCGCTGTTTGTGGTGGTGTTCGCGGTATACCCGTTTGCGGCGGAGATGTTCCGCCAGAGCAATATCCCCAAGCGCCTGATCCCGGCGACCATCGCCCTCGGCGCGTTTTCGTTCACCATGGACGCCCTGCCCGGCACGCCGCAGATTCAGAACATCATCCCCAGCACCTTTTTCAACACCACCGCCTGGGCGGCGCCGTGGCTGGGGCTGATCGGCACGATTTTCGTGTTCTGCGCCGGCATGCTTTACCTGGCGCGCCAGCGCAACAAGGCCCAGCGCGCCGGTGAAGGCTACGGCACCGAACTGCGCAACGAGCCGGAAACCGCCGAGAACCTGACATTGCCCAATCCGTGGATCGCGCTGTCGCCGCTGATCCTGGTGGGGGTGATGAACCTGCTGTTCACCCACTGGATCCCGCAGTGGTACGGCAAGACCCACAGCCTTAGCCTGCCGGGCATGAGCGCGCCGGTGACCACCGAAATCGCCAAGCTCACGGCGATCTGGGCGGTGCAGGCGGCGTTGCTGGTGGGGATTATCGTGGTGCTGGTGTTCGGCTTCTCGGCGATCAAGAGCAAACTCGCCGAAGGCAGCAAAAGCGCGGTCAGCGGTGCATTGCTGGCGGCGATGAACACCGCGTCGGAATACGGCTTCGGTGCGGTCATCGCTTCGTTGCCGGGCTTTCTGGTACTGGCGGACTGGCTTAAGGGCATCCCCAACCCGTTGGTCAACGAGGCGATCACTGTGACGTTGCTGGCCGGTATCACCGGTTCCGCCTCGGGCGGCATGAGCATCGCCCTGGCGGCGATGTCCGAGAGTTTTATCGCGGCGGCCCACGCGGCCAATATCCCCCTTGAAGTGCTGCACCGGGTCGCGGCCATGGCCAGCGGCGGCATGGACACCCTGCCCCACAACGGCGCGGTGATCACCCTGCTGGCGGTCACCGGCCTGACCCACCGCGAAGCCTACAAGGACATTTTCGGCATCACGATGATCAAGACCCTTGCGGTGTTCGTGGTGATCGGTACTTTCTATGCCACTGGCATTGTGTGAGGTGAACATGACGACATTGAACGGCAAGACCGCCCTGGTCACCGGTTCCACCAGCGGCATCGGCCTGGGCATTGCGCTGAGCCTGGCCAAGGCCGGCGCCAACCTGATCCTCAACGGCTTCGGCGACGCCAGTGCGGTAATCGCCCAAGTGCAAGCCTATGGCGGCCAGGTCGGCCACCATCCGGCGGACGTCAGCGACCCGGCGCAGATCGCCGACATGTTTGCCTATGCCGAGCGTGAGTTCGGCGGTGTGGACATACTGGTGAACAACGCCGGCATCCAGCATGTGGCGGCGGTGGAAGACTTCCCGGCCGAGCGCTGGGACGCCATCATCGCGATCAACCTGTCGTCGGTGTTCCACAGCACGCGCTTGGGTCTGCCGGGCATGAAGGCCAAGGGTTGGGGGCGTATCGTCAATATCGCTTCGGTGCATGGCCAGGTCGGTTCGGTGGGCAAGGCAGCTTATGTGGCGGCCAAGCATGGCGTGATCGGCCTGACCAAAGTGGTGGGCCTGGAGACCGCCACCAGCAACGTGACCTGCAACGCGATCTGCCCCGGCTGGGTGCTGACGCCGCTGGTGCAGAAACAGATCGACGATCGCATCGCCCAAGGCGTGGACCCGCAGCAGGCGCAGCACGATCTGCTGGCGGAGAAACAACCGTCGCTGGAATTCGTGACCCCGTCGCAACTGGGCGAGCTGGTGCTGTTCTTATGCAGCGAGGCCGGCGCCCAGGTGCGTGGCGCGGCGTGGAATATCGATGGTGGCTGGCTGGCCCAATAGATCAAACACAGTGAAACGCTGGTGTTTGCAAGACGTGCATAAGAACAAGAGACCCTGCTGATGTCCGAGATCCTCTGGCAACCCTCCCCGGAACGCATCCGTACGACGCGCATGGACCAGTTCCGGCGCTTTATCAATGATCGCCACGCCGTGCAGCTTAGCGACTACCCGGCCCTGCACCAGTGGAGCATCGACCAGCGCGCCGAGTTCTGGCAGGCCATCGTGGCGTTCTTCGATGTGCAGTTTCGCAGCCCGCCCAGCGCCGTACTGATCGAAGGGGATGCTATGCCCAGCGCTCAGTGGTTCCCCGGCGCGACCCTGAACTTTGCCGAGCATTTGCTGCGTCGCCGCGACCATCACCCGGCCGTGATCGCCATCGGCGAAGACGGCCAGCGCGAACAACTGACCTACGCCGAACTCGCCGCTCATGTCGCCGGCCTGCAAAACAGCCTGCGAGCGGCGGGCGTTGGTCTGGGTGACCGGGTCGCGGCGTGCATGCCCAACACCTGGCAGACCCTGGTGGGTATGCTCGCAACCACCAGCCTTGGGGCGATCTGGTCGTGCTCCTCGCCGGATTTCGGCACCCAAGGCGTGATCGATCGCTTCGGCCAGATCGAACCCAAGGTGCTGATCACCTGCGCCGGTTATCGGTATGCCGGCAAAATCATCGACCAAAGCGCCAAGCTCGATGAGATCCTCGAACGCTTGCCGTCCCTGGAACAGTTGATCGTGGTGCCGTACGCACGGCCCGAGGCACGGGTCGAGGACTATCGCACCCAGGCCCGCGTCACCCTGTGGCAGGACGCCTACCAACCCGGCGGCGAACCGGCGTTTGTCGCTGTGCCGTTCGATCATCCGCTGTACATCCTGTATTCCAGCGGCACCACCGGAGTGCCCAAGTGCATCATCCATGGCACCGGCGGTGTGTTGCTCACCCATCTGAAGGAACATGGTCTGCATGCCGACCTGTCCCGCGACGATTGCCTGTTCTACTACACCACCTGCGGCTGGATGATGTGGAACTGGCTGGTCTCGGTGCTGGCCCTGGGCGCCACGGCGGTGCTGTATGACGGCTCGCCGTTTCATCCGGGGCCCGAGCGCTTGATCGACCTGATCGATGCCGAACGTATCAGCGTGTTCGGCACCAGCCCCAAGTTCCTCGCCACCCTGGAAAAGGCCGGGCTGCAACCGCGTCTGAGCCATGACCTGAGCAGCCTCAAGGGCTTGATCTCCACCGGCTCGCCGTTGTCGCCCCAGAGCTACGACTACGTCTACCGCGAGATCAAGGCCGAGCTGTGCCTGTCGTCGATGTCCGGTGGTACCGATATCGTCTCCTGTTTTGTGATCGGCAACCCGGTGCTGCCGGTGCGCCGTGGCGAAATGCAATGCAAGAGCCTGGCGATGGCCATCGAGGTGTGGGACGAGAAGGCCCAGCCGTTGATCGGCGAAAAAGGGGAACTGGTGTGTACCCGTCACTTCCCGGCCATGCCCATCGGCCTATGGAACGACCACGACGGGCAGAAGCTGCGCGCGTCGTATTTCGCTCAGTTTCCCGGCGTGTGGGCCCAGGGCGACTACGCCGAGGAGCGCGCCAATGGCAGCCTGCTGATCCATGGGCGCTCGGACGCGGTGCTCAACCCCGGCGGCGTGCGCATCGGCACCGCCGAGATCTATCGCCAAGTGGAGAAGGTGCCCCAGGTGCTAGAGAGCTTGGCCATCGGCCAACGCTGGCAGGACGATGTGCGGGTGGTGCTGTTTGTGCGTCTGGACGATGGCGTCGAGCTGGATGACGCGCTGCAACAGCAGATCCGCCAGGTGATCCGCGCCAACACCACGCCACGCCATGTGCCGGCGAAGATCCTCGCCGTCCATGACATTCCGCGCACCATCAGCGGCAAGATCGTCGAACTGGCGGTGCGCAATGTGGTGCACGGCGAACCGGTGAAGAACACCGATGCCCTGGCTAACCCCCAAGCACTGGAGGCTTTTCGCGACCGTCCCGAACTGGCGTGAAGATGAAAGGTTTCAGCCCTGAGCAGCTGATTAGCAAGACAAAACGCCAATGCGTGCTATTTTTCCCGGGTAGTCACCCAGGGCCGACTCACGGGATAATGGGTGTTTTCATCTTTCAAGGCGTTACGCTCAGGGCTTTTTCATGAATGGAACATCCACCGGTAGCGAAGCCGCTGCATTGATCGCGCGGCTGGACTGGGCACACAGCCCGCTCGGTGAGGCCAATGACTGGCCGCAAAGCCTGCGCACAGCGGTCGACATCGTGATCAACTCTCCGATGCCGATGCTCCTGTTGTGGGGCCACCAACTTATTCAGCTGTATAACGATGGCTTCGCCCGACTGGCGGGCAACAAGCACCCCGGCGCCATGGGCCAGCCGGCACACCAGGCTTGGCCGGAACTGGAGAGCTTCACCGCACCGATCTACAACGCCGTGATGGAGGGGCAGGTGCGCACCTTCAGCGAGCAGCGCTTTGTGCTGCAGCGCAACCAGCGCGATACCGAGATCTGGCTGGACCTCACCTACAGCCCCATCCGCGACGAAAGCGGCGAGGTCGCTGGCATCCTGGTCACCGCCATCGAAACCAACGAGCGGCGCAGCAAAGCCCTGGAGCTGCAACAGCGCTCCGAGGCCAGCCTCAAGGCCCAACACAACAGCGAGGAACGCCTGCAATTGGCCCTGGCCGCCACCGACGCGGTGGGCACCTGGGATTGGGACATCGGCGAAGACCATTTCATCGCCGACGCCCACTTCGCCTACCTGCACGGTGTCGATCCGGCGGACGCCGGCCTGTTGCCCATCAGCGATTACCTGCAAGGCGTACACCCCGAAGACCGTGGCACGGTGACGCGCAGTATCAAGTATTGCATCACCAACGGCACCGAATACGCCGAGGAATACCGCCTGTTGCAGCCCGATGGCGAGGTGCGCTGGGTGTTCGCCCGCGGCCGCTGCTACAAGGATCAACAGGGCCGCCCGGCGCGCTTCCTCGGCGCGGCGCTGGACCTGACCGAACGCAAGCACACCGAACAGGCCCTACGCCAGAGCCAGACCGAGTTGCAGTTGATCATCAACGCCATGCCAGTGCTGATCGGTTATGTGGACCACGACGAGCGCTTTCGCCTGAACAACAGCGCGTATCTGGAGTGGTACGGCAAGACGCCCGAGGAACTGTACGGAAAAACCATCCGCGAAGTGCTCGGCGAGGAGGTGTACGCCGGGCGCGCGGACAAAATCGCCGCCGCGCTCAAGGGCAAGGCCTGTAGCTTCCTCACCGTCACGCCGCACCGCGATGGGCGGCCGCGGCACGCACTGATGAAGTACCTGCCACGCTTCAGCAACGACGGTTCGGTCAATGGCTTCTACATCTTTGTGATCGACGAGACCGAACGCAAACTCACCGAGGAGGCCTTGCGCCACCTCAACGAAAACCTCGAAGAACGGGTGGCCCAGCGCACCCAGGCCCTGGCCGAGGCCAACCAGCGCCTGCAAAACGAAATGTACGAACGTGAACGTGCCGAAGACGCCCTGCGCCATGCGCAAAAAATGGAAGCGGTGGGCCAGCTCACCGGTGGCATCGCCCACGACTTCAACAATATGCTCACCGGCATTATCGGCAGTCTGGACCTGATGCAGCGCTATATCGCCGCCGGGCGCAGCGATGAAATCGGCCGTTTTACCGACGCCGCCGTGGCCTCCGCCCATCGCGCCGCCGCCCTCACCCACCGGCTGCTGGCGTTCTCGCGCCGCCAGTCGCTGGACCGCCGCCCGCTGGACCCGAACCAATTGGTGGCATCCCTGGAAGACCTGTTTCGCCGCACCAAAGGCGCGCATATCACCCTCAAAGTGAAGCTGGGCCAGGACATCTGGCCGGTCAACACCGACGCCAGCCAGTTGGAAAACGCCCTGCTCAACCTGGTGATCAATGCCCGTGATGCCATGCCCGATGGCGGCGAGCTACTGATCGAAACCGCCAACAGCTACCTGGACGGCACCGACATCACCACCCTCGAACCGGTCAAGGCCGGCGATTACGTGATGCTCGGGGTGTGCGACAACGGCACCGGCATGGCGCCGAAAATACTCGCCAAGGCGTTCGACCCGTTCTTCACCACCAAACCCATCGGCCAGGGCACCGGCCTGGGGCTGTCGATGATCTACGGTTTTGCCCAACAGTCCGGCGGCCATGTGACCATCCAGAGTGCCCCGGGCCAGGGCACCTGTGTGCGCCTCTACCTGCCGCGCCTGCACGGCACGTCCCTGGAAAGCAGCCTGCCGGCCAGCCTCGGTGAAGCCCCGGTGGCTTTGGCGGGCGAAGCGGTGGTGGTGGTCGAGGATGACCTGGCGGTGCGCATGCTGGTGGTGAACCTGCTCGACGAATTGGGCTACACCGCGCACCAGGCGGCGGACGCCCGGACCGCCTTGCCGTTGCTGGAATCGGACCTGCGTGTAGACCTGCTGGTGACCGACGTCGGCCTGCCGGGCATGAACGGCCGGCAACTGGCGGAAATCGCCCGCCAGCACCGTCCGGGCCTCAAGGTGCTGTTTATGACCGGCTACGCCGAAACGGCTGCCGAGCGCCAAGGGTTTCTGGAGGATGGCATGGACATGGTGGCCAAGCCGTTTTCCATCGACCTGCTGGCCACCAAAATCCGCGGCATGATCGGCGTCGACGAAGGACTTCAGGCATAATCGCGCGCCGTCGCACACCTGGTAGAGATCAATGAAAGCCCAAGCCCGTCATATCCTGGTGAAAACCAGCGAAGAAGCCGAACAACTCAAGCAGCGCATTGCCAAGGGCGAAGCCTTTGATGTGCTGGCCAAGAAGTACTCCACCTGCCCGTCGGGCAAACGTGGCGGCGATTTGGGCGAGATCCGGCCGGGGCAGATGGTGGGGGCGATCGACGCAGTGATTTTCAAGAAACCGCTGCGGGTGGTGCATGGGCCGATCAAGAGCAAGTTCGGGTATCACTTGGTGCAGGTGTTTTATCGCGATTGAGGGATGCCTTTAGGGTCCTATCGGGGCAAGCCCTCTCCTACATATATCTGGAGCAATGCAATCGACTGTGGGACGGTTGCCCCCGATCCGCCGAAGGCGCCCATTCACCCCTGGGGAATCAATGCCCCCGGAACCTGAATCACCCGACTGGCCAGACGATGTCCAGCCAATGCCGCCGCCTCGGGTGAACCACCTTGGAGCCGGCTGGCCAGATACGCGGCGCTGAACGAGTCCCCCGCCGCCGTGGTATCCACCACCTTATCGACCTTTAACGCCGGTACAGAAAACCGCTCGCCGTTGCAGCGGATCAGGCACGCATCTGCGCCACGCTTGAGCACCACCTCGGCGATGGCTGGATAGGCCGCGAACACCTGCTCGGCGTCCTCATAACCAAACAATGCGCGCTCGTCGTCTTCGGTGAGCAAGGCGATGTCCACTTCGGCCAGCACCGCGTGATACGCCGCGCGAGCCGCTTCCACGCTGGGCCACAGGCGTGGGCGATAGTTGTTGTCGAACACTACCCGGCCACCACGGCGGCGGGTTTCGATCAGGGCTTGCAGCAGGCGCGCGCGGCCGATTTCGCCCAAGACAGCCAGGGTGATACCGCTGAAATACACCATGTCGTAGCCCGGCAGCGCCGCCAGAACGGGCTCGGCGGCAGGCGTGGTAAAGCAGTCGCGCACGGCGGCTTCGTTGCGCCAATACAGAAATTTGCGCTCGCCTTGGGCGTCGGTCTGGATGCAATACAAACCCGGCAAACGCCCCGGCAAGCGTTGCACCAGGCCCAGGCCGAGACCTTCGTCGGCCCATTGCTTGCACATCGCATCGCTGAAGCTGTCATCGCCCAGGGCGGTGACGTAGTCGACGCTGCCACCAGCGCCCAGCTCACGGCGCAGGTACACCGCGGTGTTGAGGGTGTCTCCGCCGAAGCTCTGGTGCAGGCTGCCGTCGGCGCGATGTTGCAGTTCGATCATGCATTCGCCGATCAGGGCGATGCGTGGGGTTGTGTTCATGCCTGAGTCTCTGGTGGGGCTGAGGGCCCTATCGGGGGCAAGCCCCCTCCCACATTGGAACGCATTTCAACAGGTGGGTGGGGCTTGCCCCCGATAGGCGCGGCGCGGGTTAGAAGCAGGTGTGCAAGGATTCGATCACTTGCAATTGCTCATCCACCAGGCAGCCGACGTGCCATTTGTCGAAGGTCAGGCACGGGTGCGAGGTGCCGAAGGAAATGATGTCGCCGATGCGCAGCTCCACGCCCGGCGCCACGGTCATAAAGGCGTGCTGATCCATGACGGCGGTGACGACGCAGGCGCTCACATCATCGCCTTCAGCCGGCAGCACACCGGCCTTGTAGCGCATGAGCGGCACCGGCAGGCCGGCATCGTAGGCCACGTCACGCTTGCCCAGGGCGATCACCGCAAACCCCGGCTCCGGCAGGGATTGCACGTGGGCCCAGACTTCCAAGGCTGGGCGCAGGCCCTCGTTGAGATCGCTGCGACGGTCGAGCACGCAGCATTGCGCGTCTTTGTAGATGCCGTGGTCGTGGGCCACGTAGCTGCCGGGGCGCAATACGCTGAGAAAACGCCCGGCGGCGTTCTGCGCTTCGAACGACTCGGCAATCAGGTCGTACCAGGCCGACCCCGAGGCGGTGACGATGGGCTTGGCCAGATCGAACGCGCCGCTGTCTTGCAGCTCCATCGCCAGGCGCACCAGGCTCGCGGCGAAATCGCGAATGCCGCGGATGGCGTGTTCGCCGTGGATCACCCCTTCGTAGCCTTCGATACCCGTCAGGGCCAGGGCCGGCTGCGCTTTGATCGCCTTGGCCAGGTCGCGCACTTCCTGCTCGCTGCGGCACCCGCAACGGCCGCCGACCACACCGTATTCGATCATCACGTTCAGGCGCAGGCCGCGGGCAGCGAAAAACAACCCGAGGTCGGCGACGTTATCCGGGTGATCGACCATGCAATGAAAATCGAAATCCTGATCGGCCAACAGGTCAGCGATCAGCGCCATATTCGGCGCGCCCACCAACTGGTTGGCCATCAATACGCGGCGCACGCCACCGGCATAAGCAGCACGGGTCTGCACCGCGCTGGCCAGGGTAATGCCCCACGCGCCCTGTTCGATCTGCCGTTTGAACAGCGCCGGCATCATGCTGGTCTTGCCATGGGGCGCCAGCTCGGCGCCGCTGTTGCTGACAAACGTCTGCATCCAGCGAATGTTGTGTTCCAGGGCGTCACGGTGCAGCACCAGGGCCGGCAGGCTGACGTCGCGGACCAAGTGGGCGCCGATGGCGGCAGCGCCTTTTTCGACGGCGTTGAGGGCAGGCATAAGCAGTTCCTATTCGTTGATGCGACGGGCCAGGTTGTTGGCGCTGTCGATCAGCACCCGGCGATAGTCGCTGTAGTTGTTGAGGGCGTCGGCCCGGGGCGCGACGATGCACAGGGTCGCGATGCTGACCCCTTGGGCATCCCGCACCGGGGCGGCGAAGCAATGGGTGAAGGTGTCGGCCACGCTGTCGAACGAGAAAAAACCGTCGAGGCTGGCTTGACGAATCTGCGCCAGGAAAGTCTCCAGCGGCAGGCGCTGGCCGTCCGGCAGGATGAAATCTTCGGGGTCGATCAGGTCAACAATCTGCTGATCGCTCAAGTGCCCCAGCAGCAGACGCCCGGAGGCGGTCCAGGGGATGGGCGCGTTTTCGCCGATATCCGAGGAAATACGGAAATGCCGCTCACCTTCGCGCATCAGCGCCACGGTGTATTTGCGCCCGTTGAGCAGGCACATCTGGGCGGTTTCGTGGGTCTGGCTGACGATTTCCTGCAAGGCATGGTCGGCCTCGCGGGTCAGGTCGAAATGGCGCAGGTGCGCCTGACCGAGAAAGTACAGTTGGCGGCCGAGGTAGACGTGGCCGTCCTTGCCCACCGTTTCCAGGATGCGCCGTTCCAATAACGAAGCGACCAGTTCATAGACCGTGGACTTGGGGCTGCCGATGCCGCTGGCTATATCGTTCGGGCGCAGCGGTTGGCCGATTTCCTTGAGAAAATCGAGGATATCGAACGCTCGGTCCAGGCCTTTGGCGCGGCGTTTGATGGTGTCTTCGGTCATGATGGTTTTCGGTCCGGTCGAATGTGGGGGGAGCTACTCCCTCCCACATGGGTTCTGTATGGAAGTCGAAGCATTTAGCCTTTTTTCTTGTAGGCCACGCAATCGATCTCGACCTTGCAATCGACCATCATGTTGGCCTGCACACAGGCCCGCGCCGGGGCGTGTTCCGGGGTGAAGTATTCGCCGAAGACTTTGTTGAAACTCCAGAAGTCCCGCGGGTCTTCCAGCCATACGCCGACCCGTACGACGTCTTTCAATTCATAGCCGGCCTCTTCCAGAATCGCCACCACGTTGCGCAGGGTCTGGTGGGTTTGCTCGACAATGCCGCCGGTGATGATTTCGCCGTCCACAGCCGGCACCTGGCCTGACACGTATAACCATCCATCCGCCTCCACGGCACGCGCGAAAGGCCGAGGCTGGCCACCGCCGGCAGTGCTGCCGGCTCCGTAACGAGTGATGCTCATAACAATGTGCTCCTGATTAAAAACGAATGTTCTTCAAAAATTCCGCCAGGCGCGGCGATTGCGGACGTTCGAAGATGTCCTTCGACGAACCCTGCTCCTCAATACGCCCCTGGTTCATAAACACGATCTGGTCGGACACTTCATAGGCAAAACGCATTTCATGGGTGACCAGCAACATGGTCATGCCCTCTTCCGCCAGGCCCTTGATCACACTGAGCACTTCGCCCACCAGTTCCGGGTCGAGGGCCGAGGTGACTTCGTCGAACAGCATCAAGCTTGGGTTCATCGCAATCGCACGGGCAATCGCCACACGCTGTTGCTGGCCGCCGGACAACTGGCCGGGGAAGTGATTGCGCCGCTCTAAAAGTCCTACACGCTCCAGCCATTTTTCCGCGAGAGCAACGGCTTGGTCCTTAGGCATTTTCTTAACTTTCAATAAGCCCAAGGTAACGTTCTGCAACGCGGTCAAATGCGGGAACAGGTTGAACTGCTGGAACGCCATGCCGGTCATTGCCCGGTGCTGGGCAATCACGCGCTCCGGGTGACGCACGCGTTTGCCACCGACGTCGCTATAGCCGATTGACTCGCCGTCCAGGGTGATCTGGCCGCCCTGGAATTCCTCCAGCAAATTGACACACCGCAGCAGCGTGGTCTTGCCCGAACCGCTGGAGCCGATCAAGGTCACCACATTACCGCGCTGCATCGACAGGTCGACGCCCTTGAGCACTTCTACCTCGCCGTACTGTTTGCGCAGGCCGCGAATATTCAGCAGCGGTTCGGTTGTGTGAGATTGGTTCATGGCAAGGCCACCCGCTTTTCAATGTAGCGCCCGAATAACTCGATGGCGTAGTTAATGACAAAGAACAAAAACCCGGCGAACAGGTAGAACTCCAGGGTCATGAAGGTGCGCGCGATCACCTGCTGGGTGCTCAGTAGCAATTCGGCCACGCCGATCACCGACAGCAAGGTCGAGGCTTTGACGATTTCCGTGGAGGAATTGACCCAGGTCGGTAGGATCTGACGCAATGCCTGAGGTAACAGCACGTAGCCCAGGGACTGTCGGAACGTCAGACCGATCGCCTTGCCCGCTTCCAGTTGCCCACGGGGAATGGCTTGCAGTGCGCCGCGTACGATTTCCGACACATGGGAGCCACAGAACAACGTCAGCCCGACCGCGCCGGCCTGGAATGCGCTGATCTGCCAGCCGAGCGCCGGCAGCATGTAGAAGCACGCCAGCACCAGCACGAACACCGGCGTGCCACGGATCAGGTCGACATACAGGCGAAACGGTGCACGCATCCAGAACTTGCCATAGGTCAGGATCAACCCGGCGACGATACCGATCAGCGTGCCGAAAAGAATGGCCAGCGCCGACACATAAACACTGGCCTGAAACCCCGCCCACAGGGTGTCTCGGGCGATCCACAACTCGTGCAGCCAGCTGGGAGATTCGTACATGGGGAACCCTCCTTAACGACGGATCGCCAGACGTTGTTCCAGGTAACGGAGCAACAGGGCAATGAGGTAACAGGCGGCCACGTAGAGCGCGGTCGTGACCAGCCAGGTTTCAATCACCCGGTAGCTTTCGACGTTGATCTTGCGGGCGTAATAGGTCAGTTCCGGTACGGCGATCGCGGCGGCCAGGGAGGTGTCCTTGAACAGCGAGATAAAATTGTTCGACAGCGCCGGCAGCACGTTGCGCAGCATCACGGGCACGGTGATATAGGCGCGGATGCGCCACTCGCCCAGGCCGATGGCCAGGCCGGCTTCGCGCAAGCCCTTGGGAATATTCAACAGCCCGGCACGGAACACTTCGGTCAGATACGCCCCGGCGTAAAGCGACAAGGTGATGATGAGCGAAGGGATTTTATCCAGACGAATGCCCAGGCTGGGCAAGGCAAAGTAGATCAACAGGATCAACACCAGAATCGGTGTATTACGCACCACCGTCACGTATACCGACGCCAGGATGCGCAAGGCGCGGTGCCTGGACAGCATGGCAAACGCCATCAGCAGGCCGATCACGCAGCCGATGGCGATCGACAGCAATGCCAGTTGCAGCCCCAACCCGAGCCCCGCCAGCAAGGTGTCGAAATCGCGCCAGACGGCGGCAAAGTTCAACTGATAATTCATGGTCAACGCTACCTGAGAGGGGCGCCGATGGCGGCGCCCCGGTTTTCAAACGTCACTTGAACTCGACAGGGAAGCCAATCGCCGGCTCCGGCAGGTCCACGCCGAACCATTGCTTGAAGGAGGCTTTGTAGGTGGGGAATTCCACACCGGTCATGGCTTCATGCAGTGCCGTATTGACGAAGTTCAGCCAGTCCTGATCGCCGCGTTTGACCGCGCAGGCATAGGTCTGCGGACTCCAAGCGTAGGCCGGGCTGCGGTAGCGGCCGGGGTTTTGCACCATCAAGTATTTGACCGAAGATTGGTCGGTGGCGGCGGCATCGGCGCGCCCGGAGTTCACGGCCTGGTACATCAGGTCAACGCTGTCGTATTGATCGACCTTGGCCTTGGGCAGCGCCTGGTGCACCAACTCTTCGGCGTACACGTTCTGCAGCACGGCGACGGTAACGCCATCGCCAGCGGCCTGCAGGTCGTCGATTTCCTTGTACTTGCTGTTGTTCGGCAGCAGCAGGCCCACACCTTCACGGTAGTAAGGCAAGGTAAACGCCACCTGTTGCGCGCGGCTGGCGGTCACGGTGATGAACTGGCAACTCATGTCGACCTTGTCGGTCAGCAGGTTGGGAATCCGTGCGTCGGAAGATTGCACCACGAACTCGACCTTGCTCGGATCATTGAACAGACCTTTGGCCACGATGCGACCGATATCAATATCGAACCCTTGCAACTTGCCATCCGCTCCCTGGAAGTGCCACGGCGCATTGGTACTGCCTGTACCCACGATCAGATGCCCACGCTTGAGCACATCATCGAGCTTGCTGCCCGCCGCCTGCACAACGCTGGCGACGGAAGCCGATGCGACGAAGAGAAAAACACACGCTTTGAACACGGAAGGTCGGTGATGCATGACAAGCACTCCAGAGGTTGTGTATTCCGCTATACCGGAACTTAGTATGTAACAACGGAATAGACAGCAGAAAGTGTGCCATAGGCGAAAGCGAAAACATACGCTGAAGGGAAATACCATGCAGATCAGTCACATAGCTCTGCAGCGTTATGCGGCGATGAGCCAGCATTTGCAGCTGGAGTGCTACCCGGGGCCCCAGGTTGGGTGAGAACGCCTCAATTGAGGGCGATGGTGGGCGTGGAAAAATGGGCCTGGGGGGCTAGGCTGTGAAGGGGGTGGGGCTGCTTAGGATGAGGGAGTGGTGATGAAGGTCAGGGTTGTAGGTCTGGTAGTTTTTGCGTTGGTGGCCGGGAATGCGTTGGGCAGCGAGGATCGTCGCGCATGCAAGGAGGAGTTGGCCAGACTCAAGGAGTCTTTCGATGCCAATTACACCAGTCAGAACCATCACGATTATCGTCGCGCCAAGGCCTCTCGCGATAACGAGGAATACAGGAAGTGCGCCAACCAGGCACGCAAGGCGCGGGAACGCGCGGAACGGGAGGCTGACCTGTAAAGGTTGACAGTAGACGCGGGAGCGGGCCCGGCTTAGCGTTGGCGAAAACCAGCTCTGTCCAGGAGGTTCACGCCATGGGGTACGCCACCGCAACTATTGCCAATGCCCAGGAATATCAACGGATATTGAACACCAAGCGTCCGGTATTCATTCTATTTGTCTCTGAGCATTGCCCAGCCTGCGTTACGGCCGGGCCGCTATTTGACCGAATTGCCCGACAGTACCCGCGCGTGCGCAGCCTCGTGGTGGATTGCGCGAAGACGCCAAGGCACCCTGATGTAACAGGCACCCCGACGTTGCTGATCTATATGCGCGGTACCTTGATGGAGAAACTCAAGGGCTTCGGGCCCGAGCCCCAGCAACTCAGCGTCGTGCGCAGGACCTTTAAACACTACTCACGCCGCAAGGTTGCAAAACCACTTGCGTCACCCGCCGCTCTTCTACCGCCACCACCGTCAAACGCCACCCTTCATGCTCCAGGCAGTCGCCCACCACGGGTAGACGATCGAGCAGGCTCATCACCAGTCCCGCCAAGGTTTGGTAATCCTCGGTAGCGACCGCGTTGAAGCCGATGCGCTGGCGAACCTGGTGGAGGTTCAGCGCGCCATTGGCGCGAAAGCCTGCGCCTTCCTCGACAATATCCGGCCCTTCAATTTCGCTGGCGTCCGGCAGTTCGCCAGCGATGGACTCAAGAATGTCGGTCATGCTCAGCACCCCCATAAAATCGCCGAATTCGTTGATCACAAAGGCGATATGGGTCGACTGCTGGCGCATTTGCTCCAGCGCGTTGAGGATCGAAAAACTGTCCAACAGGTTGATCGCCCGGCGCGCCAAGTGCTCCAGGTTCGGCTCGTTACCGGCCAGGTATTCCTTGAGCAATTCCTTTTTGTGTACGAAGCCTAAGGGCTCATCAACGGCACCGTTGCGGATTAACGGCAGCCGCGAGTAGGACGAATGCATCAGTTTCAGGCGAATCGTCTCGAGATCGTCCGCCAGGTCGATAAAGTCGACCTTCGCCCTCGGCGTCATCAAGCTGCGGATCGGTCGCTCGGCCAGCTGCAGCACGCCGCTGATCATCACCCGCTCACGGCGGTCAAACAGCGGGCCTTGCGCTGCATCGGGCTCGCCCAGCAGATCGACCACCTCTTCACCCACCTCTTCCACCGCCAGGCTGCGTCCGCCCAACAGGCGCATGACCGCATGGGCAGTGCGCTCACGCACCGGCAGCACGCCTTGGGCCGACTTCTTGCGACGGGCACGGGCAACCTGGTTGAACACCTCGATCAAAATCGAGAAACCGATGGCCGCATACAGGTAGCCCTTCGGAATATGGAAGCCCAGGCCTTCGGCGGTCAGGGCAAAGCCGATCATCATCAGGAAGCCCAGACACAGCATGATCACCGTAGGGTGAGCGTTGACGAAGCGAGTCAACGGCTTGCTCGCGACAATCATCAACCCGATGGAAATGATCACCGCGATCATCATCACCGCCAGTTCGTCCACCATGCCCACGGCGGTAATCACCGCGTCCAGGGAGAACACCGCATCGAGCACGACGATCTGCGCCACAATCGGCCAGAACAGTGCATATGCCGCGGTACCCGAACGTTGCGCCACGTGACCCTCAAGGCGTTCATGCAATTCCATGGTGGCCTTGAACAGCAGGAACACGCCGCCGAACAGCATGATCAAGTCACGGCCCGAGAAGCTCTTGTCGAACACCTCGAACAGCGGCTGGGTCAGCGTCACCAGCCAGGAAATACTCGCCAGCAGGCCCAGGCGCATCAGCAAGGCCAGGGACAAACCGATCAACCGCGCCCGATCACGCTGCTCCGGCGGCAGCTTATCCGCCAAAATCGCAATAAACACCAGGTTGTCGATACCCAGTACCAATTCCAGCACAATCAAGGTCAACAAGCCGAGCCAGGCCGTTGGATCCGCTAACCATTCCATTTATAAAGTCTCTTGGTTGAATTCAGAATGCCGGACACGGCAACGCGCGGTCGTAGGACCGGCACAAGATCAGCAATCGAAAAACGGGATGTTTCAGCGGGAACGGCAGCAATAAACGTCTTGGGGAAAGACGACTGGGGGGCTCCGAGAGGGTATTCATGCAAGTCCTGCAATGAGAAAAGGACTTAAATCCTACATTCGAAACATGAATTT
This sequence comes from Pseudomonas rhodesiae, assembly GCF_007858255.1. Lineage (GTDB taxonomy): Bacteria > Pseudomonadota > Gammaproteobacteria > Pseudomonadales > Pseudomonadaceae > Aquipseudomonas > Aquipseudomonas rhodesiae. Next base: position 67,599 of record NZ_VFEU01000016.1, read on the forward strand.
CCCACAACGCAAAATCATTACAAAATCTGTACCCGAAGCGTAAACCCTGTGAGACGCGGACTTACCCCGATGGCCGCTCTTCAAGTTCGCATAGGTTGATTGATACACCGCTATCGGGGCATAGGCATCTACTTACCCTGCGATGAAAACAAACCTGAAAAAATGCGCTCTTTGGGGTGAACGGGCTTGCCCTGCGCTGGGCTGCAAAGCCGCACCCGGGGCAAGCGCTTCGGTGTGCGAAATAAACCCTATTTTTTGGAGAGGGCTGCTTCGCAGCCCAGCGCAGGGCAAGCCTGCTCACCACGGCGTTTTGCATCAGCCTTTAGATACTTACGGCTATCGGGAGCAAGCCACCGCTCCCACATTGGTGTTACCAGAAGCGCTGCTGAGTCAACCGGCTCCACCACGTCAACAACACGCGGTCCACCGAACCACTGGCCGCCAGGCCAACGCGTTCCTGCAAGCTCTTGCGCTCGGCATAGTGCAGGTGAAATACCTCGGCCGTCTTGGCCTTGGTCGCCAGGTATTCATCGCTGGTCTGCAACTCATCAACCAACTGTTTATCCAGCGCGGCCACACCCAACCACACCTCACCGGTCGCCACTTCATCGATGGCCAACTGCGGGCGATAACGCGAAACAAAGTTCTTGAACAGTTGATGGGTGATGTCCAGGTCTTCCTGGAATTTCTCCCGCCCCTTCTCGGTATTTTCGCCAAACACCGTGAGGGTGCGCTTGTACTCGCCGGCGGTGAGCACTTCGAAGTCGATATCGTGCTTTTTCAGCAGGCGGTTGACGTTGGGCAACTGCGCCACCACACCGATGGAACCCAGGATGGCAAAGGGCGCGCTGATGATCTTCTCGCCAATGCACGCCATCATGTAGCCGCCGCTGGCTGCCACCTTATCGATGCACACGGTCAACGGCACGCCGGCCTGGCGGATACGCGCCAGTTGCGACGAAGCCAGGCCATAGCTGTGCACCATGCCGCCGCCGCTTTCCAGGCGCAGCACCACCTCATCCTTGGGCGTGGCCAGGCTGAGCAATGCGGTGATTTCATGGCGCAGACTCTCGGTGGCCGAGGCTTTGATGTCGCCGTCAAAGTCCAGCACGAACACCCGTGGCTTGGCCTCGGCTTTCTGTTTGCCCTTCTTCTTTTCGGCCTTGCCCTCGGATTTTCGCAGGGCCTTGAGCTGATCCTTGTCGAGCAGGGTCGACTCCAGGCGCTCACGCAGCTCCTTGTAAAAATCGTTGAGTTTGCTGACCTGCAATTGGCCGGCGGACTTGCGCCGCCCCTTGCTGCGCAGCGCCGCGAAGCTGATCAGCACCACCAGAATGGCGACCACCAGGGTGACGGTTTTAGCTAGAAAACTTGCGTACTCGGCAAGAAACTCCATAAGACACCTATGAGGCTCGAAAGCCGCAGTCTACGGGGATTGTCGCCACCGTGTCTAACACTGTTAACCCGGCCAATATCCTACAAAAATAGCGACAAAGTCCTACTTGCGTAGTTCGATTCCCACATCATTTTCAGACCCGAAGCCCAGCAAATACGGGAGAAAACGACTTTAAACTCGGCGTTGAACACACCCACACAGGAGCGACGCCGATGCGCCCCCAGCACCTCGATACCCGCGCCTGGCTGCTCATGGCGCTGTGCATCGCGTCGAGCGCCAGCCTCCCTGGCGTGGCAGCCTCCGCACAGCTCAACCCGGTCGACCTGCGTGCGCAAGAGTTCGAGCGTCGAACCCGCGAGCAACTGGAACGCGAGCAGCGCCTGCGCCTGCTTGAGCGTGAGGCCACCGTGCAATCGGAGCCCGCCGCCCCGCTCCCGCAATCGTCCGCCACCGAACCGTGCTGGCAGATACGCGGCCTGCGCCTGACGGGCAATACCCTGCTCGAGCCGGCGCGCCTGCGCACGGTGCTGCAATCCCACCTCAGCGCGTGCATGGGCGCGTCGCCTATCAACCAATTGTTGGCGGCACTGACCGCGCTGTACGTCGAGGCCGGCTATATCACCACTCGCCCCTACCTGAAACAGCCTCCCGAAGATGGCCAGCGCCTCGACATCGTCATCGAAGAAGGCTACCTCGAAAGCATCGAACTGGCGGATCCGGACCTACCGGTGTCGTTGCGCGGCGCGTTCCCCGACATGCTGGGCCGGCCGCTGCAACTGCGCGAGCTGGAACAGGGCCTCGATCAGTTGAACCGCCTGCGCTCAGTCGATCTGACGGTGGATGTACTCCCCGGCCAGCAACCTGGGGCCTCGCACCTGTTGCTGCGCCCGCGCTCGACTGCGCCGCGCCTGAGCAGCAGCGCGAGCTACAACAACCGTGGCACCGAGTCGACAGGAAGGCACACGGCGCTACTCCATCTGGCGTACGACAGCCCGCTGAGCCTGAATGACTTCATCAGTGTCAGCGCCAGTACCTCCCTGGGCGACAGCCACCGCTACAGTCGTTCCCAGGGTATCTACTACACCTTGCCCTACGGTTTCTGGACCCTGGCCTTGAGCGCCAGCCAGGCCCACTACCGTTATGGCATCGCCCTGCCCAGCCAGACCGTCAGCGCCACCGGCCAGGCCCATCAATACGGCCTCGCCCTCAACCGCCTGCTGTGGCGCGATCAGCACACGTTGCTCAATGGCAACCTGCGCCTGAGCACAAAACGCTCGCAAAGCTACATCGCCGATACCTACCTGGCGATCCAGAGCCCGAGCCTGACGGTGGCCGAGGCCAGTCTCAACCTGTTGAAGCTGGCGGACGGCATCTGGAACGCCAATATCAGCTATGCCCAGGGCCTCGACGGCTTGGGCGCCGACCGCGACAGCCGGCGTGAATCCCGGGACTTGCCCCGCGCGCAATTTCATAAATACCGCGTCGACATCGATTACACGCGGCACAACCCTACCGCCGACGGTGTGTGGAACAGCCAACTCGCACTGCAATACAGCCCCGACCCACTGCCGAGCCTGGAACAGTTGCTGATCACCGACCATTACGCGGTGCGCGGCTTCCGCCTCGCTGCGCTGGCCGCCGCCAACGGCGCGGTGTGGCGCAATACCTTGAGCCTGCGCCGACACCTGCTGGGCCAGTTGCAGATCAGCCCGCGCGTGGGGGTGGACCTGGGCTGGAGCCAGTACCTCAAAGGCGCCGATATCCAGCGTGTAGGCGGGGCCAGCGTTGGCCTGGCCTTGAACCACCGCACCTGGCAAGTGGACGTGGATTACCAGCGCGGGCTGTTCGGCCCCGCGCTACCGATCAAGGAACGAGGTTTCTGGCTGATGGAGTTAAGCCTGCACTTATAACGCCTCCCCCAATAACAACAAGAAGGTCAAGCCATGACTAGTCATTGCCGTTTTCCATCGGTTCATCTCAAACCCTCCCACCCCCTGCGTTGGGTGATCTGCAGCCTGCTGTCGATTCACTATGGCCATCAGGCGTTCGCCGCCGATGTGGTGCCGGTGAGCGGCAATGCCCAGCGCTTCACCGTGAAGGATGTACCGGTATTGAACATCGTCGCGCCCAACCCGGCTGGGGTTTCCCACAATCGATTCGTGGACTACAACGTGCAAAGCGCAGGTCTGGTATTGAACAATGCGGTGGCGGCGGGACGCTCGAAACTGGCCGGGCAGTTACCCGCCAATCCGCAGTTCAGCGGCCGGGCGGCCGGCTTGATCCTCAACGAAGTAACCAGCCGCAAGGCCTCCCACATCAACGGCCCGCAGGAAGTGTTCGGGCGCGCAGCCGACTACGTGCTGGCCAACCCCAACGGCATCACAGTCAACGGCGCCAGCTTTATCAATACACCGCGCGCCAGCTTTGTAGTGGGCAGCCCGGAACTGGAGGACGGCAAGCTCAAGCGCCTCACCACCTTCAACAGTGCCAATCCCCTCAACGTGGGCGAGCGAGGCGTTAGCAACAGCGCCGGCGCCCTCGACCTGATCGCTCCACGCATCAGCACCCACGGTACGCTCACCGCACGGGACGATCTCAACATTTTGATCGGGCAGAATCGCCTGCGTTACGCCGACGCCGTCATCGAAAGCAGCGGCCGGGCAAGCGCCCGGCCGGTCGACGCGCAGCTGTTGGGCGCCATGCAGGCCGGACGCATCAACATTATCAGCACCGCCGACGGCGCCGGGGTCAAGATCGCCGCGCCGCTGACAGCGCGCGGCAATCTCAAGGTGACGTCGGCCGGCAACCTGTCCATCTCCGGCAACCCTGAGCCGGTGCGCACCCGCATCAGCAGCACCAACGGCGACGTCGCCCTCGCCGCCCACAACGATCTGACACTGTCGGCGGTTGAGGTGCAGGGTCGTGCCATCGACGCCAGCGCCGGACGCCATCTGCGCCTTGAGGCCAAAACCCGCAAAAGCCAGAGCCAACAGCAAGAGTCCTGGAAAAAGAAGGTGTTGTTCATCACTACCGAAACCTACGACAAGACCACCACCCAGATCGACGTCGAACACGTCGGCACCCAGCTCAAGGCACGCACCGATCTGACGCTCAAGGCCGGTGGCGATCTGCAATTGTCGGCCTCCAGCGCCAGCGCCGGTCGCAACCTGCACGCCACGGCCGGCAGAGACCTGCGCCTTAGCGCTTTGAACGACTCCCAGACCACCCGCGAAACCCTCAACCACCGCAAGGGCCTATGGCGTGGGGATTACGACACCTCGCGCACCACCGAAACCGCCCGCGCCAGCAGCCTGTCAAGCAACGGGGCGATGAGCGTACGCAGCGGCAAGAACCTGACGGTGCTGGGCAGCCAGGTTCAGAGTCAGGGGGACCTGACGATCGAGTCCGGCAAACAGGTCAATGTCGGCGTCACGCGCGCCGCCCAGCAACGCACGCAGAACAACTACGAAGGCGACCTGCTCTCCGGCGCCGTGTTCGGCAAAAACGACAAGGACAACCGCAGCGAAGACCAATCCATCGGCAGCCGCGTCAGTACCCAGGGCACCTTGCGGGTCACCTCCGACGATGTGCTGATTACCGGCAGCCTGGTGCTGGGGCAGCAGGACGCGGTATTGATCAGCAACAGCGGCTCGCTGACGATCGACGGCAGCCAAAGCCTGGTGCACTCGGAAAAGTCGCGCTCCGACAGCAAACTGTTCGGCCTATTCAAGGACCAGACTGACGAGCGGAAAAACGCCAGCAACCTGGTGCGCAGCCAGGTGAAGTCCCAGAGCAACCTGCGCCTGCAAAGCGCCAGTGATCTGAATGTGATCGGCGCGGATGTCGAAGCAAAGGCCGAGTTGAAACTGACTGCCGCGGGCGATATCAACTTGCTAGCGGGCACGAGCCGCGACACCACGGTCACGCAGACCACCCGCAACGGGTTCACCTCTTCCGCCACCGAGACCAAACAAGCGGCGCCCGGCATCAAGGGCTCGAAACAATTTCAAGCCGGGGTCGGCTATAGCCAGGAGCACAACACCACCACCCAGGACAGCCTCACCCATGAAGGCAGCCAACTCAAAGGCGCCACGGTGGACATCACTGCCGAAAATACCGTGCGGGTCAAAGCCTCGGACGTGAGCAGTACCCAGGGCGATTTGAACATCGCCGGCCACGCCATCGAACTGCTCAGCGAAGCCGACACGACCACGCGCGTCAGTGAAACCGATACCTTCGGCCTTGGCCACTTTGTCACCGGCGGCATGGATCGAGCCGGCGGCGGTTACAAGGTCGGCCAGGAAGAGGTGATGACAAGCAGCGCCTCCACCACCGTCAAATCGAGCCATCTGAGCAGCGCCGGCGATCTGAATCTGGTTGCCGACAAGGGCCAGGGCACGCTGTTGACCGAGGCCGCGCAGGTCAAGGCTGACAAAAACCTCACCCTCAGCGCCGGCAGCGTGGAGAACCGCGCGGTCTCCAACAGCACCGTCGAAACCGAGCAGGTCAAGGGCTGGACCGCCAGTATCGGCAGCAACATCGAATACAAAGACCTCACCCGCCCGGTGCAGAAACTGGTCGAAGGGGTGGATCAGAGCAAGTTCTATCAACCCTCGGTGCTCGATGCGATTGAACCACCCAACCTGGGCGTCGACCTGGCCGTCAATGTGCTGAACACCCGCGCCGAGAGCGGAGGCACCACAGCGGTGGTCAGCACCTTCGAAGGTGCCACCGTCAACGTGCAGGTCGCGGGTGCATTGACCGATACCGGCACACGCTACACGGCCACCGAGGGCGGCGTGTCGATCAAGGCCGACAGCCATACCTTCAACGCAGCCGAGAACAGCAGCTGGCAACAGGACAAGGGCACCGACACCGACGTTTCGCTACGGCTGTACACCACCACCGGCCGCGACCTGAATGCGCGGGTTCTGGGCGTAGGCGGCAGTTTCGACCTGGGTAACACCACCCGTACCGCAGTGCCAGGCAGCATCGAGGGCAAACGCGGCATCAGTGTGCAGCTGGGCAGCGACGGCCGCTATGAAGGCAGCCGCTTCGACGCGGGACGCGGTGATTTAAAGATTCAGGCCGCCGGTTCGCTGACCTTCAACCAAGCCCGCGACTGGCAGGGTTCCGGCGAAGGCACCTTGAGCGGTTTCGGCTGGGTTGAACTGGGCAGCAGCCCAGGCACCAGCAAGAAAGCCAACGCGGGCTTCCAGTTGGATAAATCCGACTTGAGCGTCGAAGACTCCCAAGGCCGCGGTGCCGATTTGATCGCCGACGGCGTGATCGAAATCGACGCCGGGCAGGACCTGACCCTGCACGGCGCCAAGGTCGGCACGTCCAACAGCGGCGATATTCGCCTCACCGCCGGAAACCGCTTTGAGTTCCTGGCCGGGGTCGATACCCACACGGCCAATGGCGACGGGATCGGCGGCGGGGCTCGCGTCAGTGCCAAAGCGACCCAGGCTGACACATCCAGCAGCAAAAGCGGCAGCGCCGGTGCCCAGTTCAGCCTGGCTGACATCGACGAACACAGCGTGTTGCAGCGCGGTGGCACGCTCGATAGCGCGGGCACCGTGCGTATCCAGGCCGATCATGTGCGCCTGCAAGGAGTGCAGGGCCAGGCCCAGGCGTTTGAGCTGGCGGCCACCGGCGGCGACTTGGTGCTGGAGTCTGCGGTCTCCAACGAGCACCGCAACAACCGCACTATCGCCGGCGGCCTGGGTGTGAGCGGCACCCGCAGTACGGACCCGGCCAATAACGGTTCCGGCCTGTTCGCGCGCGCCAAGGGCGGCGTGGACCAACTCAGCAGTCAGACCCACGACAATACCCGCCTGCGGGCCGATCGCATTCAACTCGACAGCCGCGGCGACACGCAGTTGCTGGGGGCCACCGTCACGGCGCGCGAAGTCAGCGGCACAATCGACGGCGACTTGGTGGTGCAGAGCCGGCAGGATCAGGTGCAAGGCTTGAAGGTGCAGGTCGACGCGCAATTGACCACGGAAAAGAACCCGGCGGGCGCGGTCGATAAGCTCAGCGTGGCCGGCGGGCCGTGGTCGGGCAAGCTCAAGACCGCCGGAAAGAACCTTTACGAAAAAACGGCCGACAAGGCGCGCACGCTCAAGGACAAGCTGATCAGCAAGGTCGGTGGCTCAACCGCGACCCAGGCTGGTACTGGCGCGGCCACGGGGTCGTCCACGTTGAAGAACCTGCTGTTTCAAAATCCGGCCTACCGCGACACCACACCCACACTGCTGGGGGACTTCAGCTGGTTCAGCAATAACACGGTCGCCGAGGCGTCCGGCATCAACGGCGGCGACGGGGTAACGCTGCATGTGGGCGGCGCAGTCGACCTGACCGGCGCGCGCATCGCCTCCAGCCATGGCCGCGTGGCACTGGGCGAGGCGAAGATCACTGGCCGCGACATTCAAGGCCGCGACACCCGCACGGATTTCTCGCTCAACGCCTCGACCTCGCCCCAGCAACTGGGCACAGCGCTCTACGCAGCGTTCAATAACCCCCGTGACCCGCAAAGCCAGCGCGATGAGCATTTCAACTTGGGCCTGTTGCTTACCGGCGGCCACGATCAAGGCCAACACCTGGTCAGCGGAGTCGATCAATAAGCGCGTTAAAAACATCCAGGCCCCTGTGCACAGGGGCCTTGCTCAGTTGCTCCAACACGCTTTTAAAACAAGCGTATGTTTTTCCATTGACAGCTCCCCGGCATCCTCATAACCTCGCCAGACTTTCAACGTACCGGGTGAACGGACGTGGGCAGCATCTATTTGATTCGACATGGCCAGGCCTCCTTCGGTGCAGACGACTATGACGTGCTGTCCCCCATCGGCGTGGAACAAGCGCAAGTGCTCGGTCGCCACCTGGCGGACATGGGCCTGGTGTTCGACCGCTGCATAGCCGGCGACCTGCGCCGCCAGCAGCACACCGCCACTGCTGCGTTCGATCAATACCGCACCCTCGGCCTGCCGACTCCCACCCTGGAAACCGACAGCGCCTTCAACGAATTCGATGCCGACGCCATCATCCGCGCCCTGCTCCCCGACCTGCTCGACAGCGAGCCCGATGCTTTGGACATCCTGCGCAATGCCGCACAAAACCGCGGCGAGTTCCAACGCATCTTCGCCCTGATCATCGAACGCTGGCTGGCCGGCACCTACGACCCACCGGGGCTGGAAAGCTGGCTGGGGTTTGTCGAGCGCGTCCAAGGCGGCCTGCAGCGTCTGCTGGAAGCAGCCGAAAACACCCACAAAATCGCCGTGTTCACCTCCGGCGGCACCATCACCGCCCTGCTCCACCTGATTACCCGCATCCCTGCCGCCCAAGCCTTCGAGCTGAACTGGCAGATTGTGAACACCTCGCTCAACCAGCTGAAATTCCGCGGTCGCGAGGTGGCCCTGGCTTCCTTCAACAGCCATACTCACTTGCAACTGTTGAAGGCGCCGCAGCTCATCACCTTCCGATGAACCGCGGCCAACCGTGACCCCAAGGTCACTGGACTCCACCCTTAAGGATCGAAACCATGACTGACGTAGCCAAAGCTGTAGAAGCAATGAAAGCCAAATTCAACCCAAGCGCTGCCGAAGGCTTGGACCTGGTGTTCGGTTTCCGCATCGACGACACCAAGAACTTCTCCCTGGTGGTCAAAGACAAGACCTGCGAACTCAAAGAAGGCGAAAACCCAGACGCCCAAGTCACCCTGGTGATGGACAGCGACACGCTGGAAGGCATCGTCGACGGCACCACCGACGGCATGCAGGCGTTCATGGGCGGCAAGCTGCGCACCGAAGGCGACATGATGCTGGCGATGAAGCTGAGCGAACTGTTTCCGGCCTGATAAGTCGATGCTCAAAGAATCCCGCCACCCGGCGGGATTTTTCGTTCACCCTGGCGGCCTCCGACTAACCGGATATCGGCCTTATTCCCCTCAAGCCTTCGGCGCAACACTTAATAACAACGCCACCAATGCACTCCACCCGGTTTGGTGTGACGCGCCCAGGCCGCGGCCGGTTTCGCCATGGAAATATTCGTGAAACAACACCAGCTCACGGCTGAGGGGATCAGCCTCCAACTGCGCATACCCCGCCATCGACGGGCGTGACCCGTTTTCATCCAATAGAAACAAGCGAGTCAACCGCTGGCTGAGGCCGTCGGCCACTTCTCCCAGTGACGCCAGATAACCGCTGCCCGCCGGGTACTCCACCGAAAAGTGATCGGCATAATAACGCTCGAATTCGCGCAGCGACTCGATCAGCATGTAGTTGATGGGCATCCACAACGGCCCGCGCCAATTGGAATTACCGCCGTACAGCCGCGAGTCGGATTCACCCGGCTGGTAACGCGCGCACAACGTATCGCCATTTATCTTCAGTGCCAGGGGTTGGTCCGCGAACGCCTTGGATAGTGAGCGCACGCCAAACGTTGAAAGAAACTCGTCGTCAGCCAGCATGCGCCGCAGCAGATCCTTGGTCCGTTCGCCACGCAGCAGCGCCAGCAACAGGCGATTGCCCTGTCCCGGCTCGTTCCAGCGCGATACCAGTGCGGCCAAATCGGGCCGGTGGTGCATAAACCCCAGCAGGCGTTCGCGTAGCCCAGGCAAACCTTCATGCTCGCGTTGCTCCAACACCAGCACGGCAAACAGCGGCATCAGGCCGACGATGGAGCGCAGGCGTACCGGTTCGTTCTGGCCGTCTGGGCGACGCAGCACATCGTAGAAGAACAGGTCCTGCTCATCCCATAGGCCTTCCTCGCTATCGTCGACCCGGTTGATGGCACCGGCGATATACAAGAAATGCTCGAAAAATTTCACCGCAATATCCACATACACGGCATTGCGCTTGGCCAACTCCAGAGCGATACGCATCAAATCCAGCGCATAGGCCGCCACCCACGCCGTGCCGTCGGCCTGATCGAGCTGATAGCCAGGCGGCATCGCCGCCGAGCGATCGAACAGGGCGATGTTATCCAGGCCCAGGAAGCCGCCCTGGAACAGATTGCGCCCCTCAGCGTCCTTGCGGTTGACCCACCAGGAAAAATTCAACAGCAGCTTGTGGAAAATCCGTTCAAGAAAGTCCAAATCACCGATACCGGTCAGCGCCTTGTCCTGCTGATACACGCGCCAACTGGCCCACCCATGGACCGGTGGGTTGGCATCGTCGAAACGCCATTCGTACGCCGGCAATTGGCCGTTGGGATGCATAAAGCGATCTTTGACCAGCAGTAACAACTGGTGCTTGGCATACCCCGGATCAATCAACGCCATGGCAACGGCCTGGAACCCTTGGTCCCAGGAGGCATACCAGGGGTATTCCCAAGTGTCGGGCATGGTCAGGATGTCGAAATTGGACAGGTGCCGCCAATGGCTATTGCGCAGGTGCAAACGCTCGGGTGGCGGTGCAGGTTGGGTGGGATCGCCGTCGAGCCATTGGTTGACGTCGAAGTAGTACAGCTGTTTGGACCAAAGCAACCCTGCCAGGGCCTGGCGCTGCACATTGCGCGCGTCTGCGTCGCTGATGCCGTGTTGCAATGCCGCGTAAAAGTCATCCGCTTCCCGGCGGCGCTGTTCGAACAGTTTGCGGGCGTGGACCTGGGGCGCTTCCACGGGGGCGAAGCGCAGGTACAGGGTCTGGCTCGCCAGGCCTGGCAGATCGAGGATGAAACGCGCGGCGACCTTGGTGCCGGCGTCGCGACGAATCGCCGAATGCGCCGCGTTCACCACGTAATCGTTGATGCCATCCTTGAACGGCCCCGATGCTGGCTGCCCGTCGAGGCGAGTGGTGTTGCTCTCGTTTTCACAGAACAGCCACTCCAGCCCGTCGTGGCCCCAGGCGCTGAGCCAGCGATCCGGCAATGCAGGATGACGCGCCAACACCTGCTCGCCGTCCAGGCTCAACCGTGGCTTGGGTGCATCGAAGGTCCAGCTCCAGTCATTGCGCGCCCACAACTGAGGCAGCACCTGCAGGCGCGTCGGCTGCGGCGAGCGGTTATGCACGATGACGCGCATGAAAATATCGTCTGGCTGGTGCTTGGCGTATTCGACGCTGACATCGCAATAACGGTTGTCCTCGAACACCCCGGTATCGAGGATTTCATACTCGGCATCGCCCAAGCCTCGTCGGGCGCTCTCGGCGACCAAATCATCATAGGGGAACGCTGCATGCGGGTACTTGTAGAGCATGCGCATGTAGGCATGACTCGGCACGCCATCGACGAAGAAGTACAGTTCCTTGACGTCCTCCCCGTGGTTGCCTTCAGCGTTGTTCAGGCCGAAAAGACGCTCCTTGATGATCGGGTCGCGCTCGTTCCATAGCGCCAGGCCCAGGCACCAATGCTGCGCCTTGTCGCTGAACCCGGCCAGACCATCTTCGCCCCAGCGATAAGCGCGGCTACGTGCGTGATCATGGGGAAAGAAGCGCCAGGCATCGCCGTCGGCACTGTAGTCCTCTCGTACCGTGCCCCACTGGCGCTCACTTAAATACGGGCCCCACACGCGCCAGGCATCGGCGCCCTCACCCACCAGGCGCTGGCCCTCGATCGTTTGCAGAATAGATGCGGTCATCCAACCCTCCATCAGGCACTGGTTGGCGGCCAGTGTAGAACCCATCCCCGTATCAATGCACATGAACTCGGTTTTACCTTGACTCATTCGTTTGCAGAATGAAGTCCAGAGGATTCTTCGTTTGCAAGCCGTCTCGGGGCTCAACAAAATCCGGGCAACGGCCACGCCCTCTTTCATTGTCATCAGGAATTTTTCTATGCCAGCCAGCGCCCAAGTCAGCCCCGACGAGATCCGCAAGGGTTTTTCCAAGGCCATGTCCGAGATGTACCGCGCTGAAGTCCCGCTGTATGGCGCGCTGATGGAGCTGGTGGCGCAGGTCAACGCGCAGACGCTGGAGGCTGATCCGCGGCTGGCACAGCACCTGCAGCGCACCGGCGAGATCCAACGCCTGGATATGGAACGCCACGGCGCGATTCGCCTGGGCACGGCTGCCGAGCTGGCAACCATCCGCCGTTTGTTCGCGGTTATGGGCATGCAGCCAGTGGGCTATTACGACCTGACGCCGGCGGGCGTGCCGGTGCACTCCACGGCATTTCGTGCGGTGCATGAAAGCGCGCTGCAAACCAGCCCGTTCCGCGTGTTCACCTCGCTGCTGCGCCTGGAACTGATCGAAAATCCCGACCTGCGCGCCTTCGCCGAAAACGCCTTGGCCAAGCGCTCGATCTTCACCCCGGGCGCCCTGGCGCTGATCGAACAAGCGGAGCGAGACGGTGGCCTGAACGCCGAGGATGCCGACGAATTTATCCGACAAGCCCTGGAAACCTTCCGCTGGCACCACACCGCGACCGTCACCGCCGCGCAGTACCAGCAACTCAGTGACCAACACCGCCTGATCGCCGACGTGGTGGCCTTCAAAGGCCCGCATATCAACCATCTCACTCCGCGCACGCTGGACATCGACCAGGTGCAAGCGGCGATGCCCGGCAAAGGCATCACACCCAAGGCCGTCATCGAAGGCCCGCCACCCCGCCAGTGTCCGATCCTGCTGCGCCAGACCAGCTTCAAAGCCCTCGACGAACCCATCGCGTTCACCGACGCCCAAGGCAGCCACAGCGCACGTTTCGGCGAAATCGAGCAACGCGGCGTCGCACTCACGCCCAAGGGCCGCGCGCTGTATGACCGACTGCTGAACGCCGCCCGCGATGAACTGGGGGCGTTCCCCAACGAGGCGAACGCCGCGCGCTATGGTCAACTGATGGCGCACCATTTCCAGGCGTTCCCCGACACCTACGCGCAACTACGCGAACAGGGCCTGGCCTACTTCCGCTACTTAGCCACTGCCCAAGGCCTGGCGGCACGCGGCAACCCCGCACAACCCCGCACCCTGCCGGAGCTGATCGACGCAGGCCATATCGATGTGGAACCGCTGGTGTACGAGGACTTTCTGCCGGTCAGCGCGGCGGGGATCTTCCAGTCAAACCTGGGGGACGCTGCGCAAAGCCACTACACAACCAACTCAAACCAGGCTGAATTCGAAAAAGCCCTCGGCAGCCCGACGATTGATGAATTGAAGTTGTATGGGGAGACACAACAGCGGTCGGTGGATGAGTGTATGCGGGAGTTGCTGGGCTGATTTAGTTGCTCGCCTCTGGAACTCTTCGAACTCTAAATTTTTGCTATCCCGCTTGGCCATGAGAAAGGGACTACATGATTTTAGGACCCTCACAATTTGATAAATTTTCTATACGGGACGAAGCTCAAAACACAGCACTCATCGTTCCGGATAGAAAAAACCATGGAAGCGTTGAAAAAAATTATAGTTGTAGGAGCGGGTCATATGGGCAGCGCCATCGCACTTGGATTGCGACGCGCCAACCCAGAAAGCTCGATATTAGCAATTGAACCCGATGCCGTTCGCCGAGCGTCAATCATCAATGGCGGCATCACTGCGATAGAAATATTGCCAAACCCCATTGCGTCGGAGGTTTTATTCCTAGCAACGACACCTCAAGACTTTTCAAGTTTCTTGGAAATAAACCCTCATATAAAAAAATACAAAGGCATCATAATTTCAGTGATGGCCGGGACGTGTATATCCGAACTTACAGACCGATTGAATTGCTCACAGGTATTTCGTGCAATGCCAAATCTTGCTTGTGCCGAGAATGAAGGCGTCACGATTGTATTGGCAGCAGCTTCTGTAACCCAGAGCAATAGTAAAAAAGTCAAAAATCTTCTTTCGGGGCTTGGCTTACTACTTTTCATTCAAAACGAAAAGCTGATGCATAGCGCCACTGCTTTAGTCGGGGGCGGGCCGGCATACCTTTCATTTTTTGCAGCAGCCCTTTACGAGTACGCAATTAGTAGCGGTTTCGAAAAAGCAAGCGCTCTGCTAATTACAGCTCAATTAATGAGCGGCACCTCCAGACTACTAAAACTAGCTCAGGACGATCCAATTAAGCTCTGCGAAAGAGTGATGACACCTGGGGGAACTACACAACAAGCAGTTAACATTTTCGAAAAAAACCAGATTAAAAAAACTATTATCGATGGATTGAAGACTGCTTGCGCGCGATCAGCGACCCTGGGAAGGAGCACGTAAAAATGCAAGGACTTCTTGATCATAATGAAACAGCCGCCAAAAAACACTTAAGCACTGAACATATCGAGAACAAATACAAAATTTATTTTGGCTTGGGGCTGTGTATAAACCTAACTCATGCACCTAAAGTTTTCAAAGTAAGCCCAGCCGGAATAAAGCTTGGAGACTACTTGGTGCGCTCATTAGACTCTAGTGCTTTTAGGCAAAGCTTTTTAGATCTTGGTACGGGCACCGGTGTTCACGCACTTTTAATGCGTAAACTCGGCAACAATGACATCATCGCTACGGACATATCCGAAATATCAATAAAACAAGCAAAATTTCATGAAAACTTAAACTTTAAAAACAACAAAATAGAATTCCATACTGGGGATTTATTCGAAGACCTATCTGAGAGACGGTTTCAAACAATAGTTTTCAACCCTCCCGGATGGCGAACACCTTCACAGGCTCTGATTAATAAATTAAGAAAAGCAGACCCAGCAACAGAATTACCCATTCAAGCCATGTTTTATGGGGATGAGGTAGTATCACGTTTTCTTGAGCAGCTCCCCGCCCACCTTAACTCCAAAGGAAAAGCAATTATAGGGCTCAATTCTTTGATCGGAATACAGGACGTACTTTCCAGGTACATTCAAAAACACCGAGGTACGCCTCCACTAGCCTACAAGCTAATAGAACGACATACAATTCCGCTTCTCTATTACTCAAATGGCTGGCAATCCATTGAAAAAAGTTTAAAAGAGGAGTTCGAAAAATGGTCTAAACAAGACTTAGCCGCTTACTCCACAGACGTACACGGGAATATATTTTGGTCCTATGAAATCATCGAGCTTTACCATCGTGCGACCTAAACATGTTAGCAAAACACGCTTCCCGTCAAAGTTATTACTTAGCAATATTCTTTTCAGGCATAGCAAATTTTTTGCTTGGAGCCTCCGCTCTCTACTGGAAAGAATTTAGCGAAGTTCCAACTGTAACACTGGTAGCATACAGGATAGTATTATCAACTATTATCCTTGCCGCGCTGCTTTTCATCCCAAGCAACCTCAAAAAAATAAAAAAACTAACAAAGAAGTCAATAACTATACATTTTTTCGCTTCTTTCCTCGTTGCTATAAATTGGGGAACTTTCATATGGGCGTCCATAAATGGATTCGTGCTGGAGAGCGGGCTTGGATACTTGCTGGCTCCGTTCATCTCCATCGGATTAAGCCTTTTAGTTTTCAATGATCAGATAAGCCGCAACAAAGCGTGGTCAATTTCGATTGCATTAATTTCGATCATTATTCTTATATTTTGGAGTGAAAACCTCAGCCATTTTACTTATTTAATAATCGCTTTCACATGGGGCTCCTACACATACATAAAGAAGACCACCATTTTGAACGCCTTAAGCGGTTTATTTTTAGAAACGTTTTTCCTAAGCTTGTGCTTAGCATTAGCCGTATGGCTATTGAGTCTTCCGATTATTCTACCTAGCAGACTTCCCGAAGGTACAAATCAACTAATCTGGCTCGCTGGCATCGTATCTGTGACGCCCTTGTTGATGTTTTCTTTTTCTTCAGGAAAAATCCCATTATCGCTGACTGGGCTTATGCAGTTTATTTTACCGCTAACACTTCTTTCCATTGGGCTGCTTTTCGGTAATCCCGAAACACCCAACACATCACAAATAATGATTATTACAATAACAAGCATACTATTGATCCTTATCGCTTACGACACGCTTGTCACTCGCGGACCAGATAAATGAGGATTAAAAAAGTGAACAACCATTATGACGTCATTGTTATTGGCCTTGGAATCATGGGTGCAGCAACATTATGGAGGTCGCCGAAAAATTCATCGAAAATAATGGGTATTGATGCTTCAAGTCCGACTTATAGCAGAGGATCTTCCCAAGGAGCATCGAGAATTTTCAGGCAAGCTTACTGGAAAGGTTGCAAGTACCTTCCATTACTTAGGCAGGCAAATCTATTATGGAATGAACTTGAACAAACAAGTCAGATGCAACTAATTGTTAGAACTGGAGGAATTTTTATTGGGCATGAGCACAGCCGCCTAGTAGCAGGAAGTATTAACACTGCCATGGAGGGAAGCGTCGATCATAAAATATGGACAGGATTGAAGATAAAAAATAATTTTCCAGCCTTCAATATATCAGAGCAAATGAAGGGCGTATTCGAACCAGGCGCATATGCAATATCGGCCAGCAATGCTAGATCGTGTATGCTAAATCAGGCGGTTAAGTCTGGCGCCACCGCTGTTTTTGGTGACTGCGTTACTGCAATCGAAAACCATAAGCGGGGAGTACTTGTCAAAACGAGACGTGGACAGATTTATGTTGCCAAATCAGTTATCGTTACGACCGGCCCATGGATTGCGAAATATTTGATGCCTGAACTGAACCACCTGTTAGATCCGCGCCAAGTTCCAGTGTATTGGTTCAAGCCGAAAAACTCGTCAAAGCAACTCTTCTCGGCTGATCATTTCCCGGTGTTCTTATACGAACGTCAGGACGGAAGCCTTCTTTATGGCTTGCCGTCAATTTGCAACTCCGAACCTGGCGTAAAAATTGGTTTTCACAATCGACAGCAAACCTCTGAAAATCCTCAATGGAAAAGCGTACCAGTACAAGATAATTACATAAATGATATATCTGAAGCTGTTAGCTTGATATTTCCGGAGCTGGAGAAAAAACCCATATGCGCAATAAATTGTTATTACACGATGAGCATTGACGAATCTTTTCTCATAGATCGATCCCAAATAATGGAATCCGTATATTTCGCATCCGTTTGTTCTGGGCATGGCTTCAAATTCGCGCCAGCCATTGGCGATGCTTTAGCCAATATGGCTTTTGAACGACAATGTGCTGTGCCACTTTCAGAGTTCGGAGTGCAACGCTTCAATTCAATATCATGCAAATTCTAAACCCCACACGCGCCAGCAAACTTATCATTGCTTTTTATGGTGCAAACAAGCTGCTCGCAAATAGCCTGAGGACGCGGCGCCGAAACAGATGCGCTACGTCATCATTAGCGCTTTTCGCAAGCTAGCTTGCTCATATTTGGCATTAGCCCAACTGCGCCACAATCTTATCTTTGACCAACAAGCGTTTTTTCTTCAGTTTCTCCACGTCTTCATCGCTGGCACTTGCTCCTTCGGCCTTTACCACTTCCGCGTCGGCGACGTCGTATTGGTCGAGCAGCGAATCCAGGCGTTTGTCACTTGCCCTGCGTTCGTGAACGGCCTCCTTGCTCAACCCCAAATCCTGATACAGGTCGTGTTTCACTGGCATGGCGTACCTCCGCATGTTGATCAATGGCTTACGCCTTTGAAGCTAGACCATTCCCATGGGCTTTGTCATGTCCGGGATTGATCTTGCCCCGTTCGTCGCGGCAGGTGAGATGAGATCAAACCTTTTGCGCCGCCCTGCCCTCCACTGCAGATCGCAACCCGAGGGAGACCGGTTCATGACTCATCCAGCCACTGCTGTCGACACTCAATGCATCAACACCCTGCGGACCCTGGCGATGGATGCCGTGCAGAAGGCCAATTCCGGCCATCCCGGCACGCCCATGGGCCTGGCACCGGTGGGGTATACGCTGTGGAGCCGGTTTCTGCGCTACCACCCGGAGCAGCCTGATTGGCCTAACCGAGATCGCTTTGTGTTGTCGGTGGGGCATGCCTCGATGCTGTTGTATTCGCTACTGCACTTGGCCGGCGTGGTGGAGGTTGATGCCCACGGTCAGCGCACCGGCCAGCCGGCGATCAGCCTGGACGATATCAAGCAGTTCCGCCAAGCCGACTCGAAGACGCCAGGGCACCCGGAATACCGCATGACCACCGGTGTCGAGACCACCACCGGCCCGCTGGGCCAGGGGTGCGCCAATAGCGTCGGCATGGCCATGGCCGAGCGTTGGCTGGGTGAGCGTTTCAATCGCGACGGCCAGGTGCTGTTCGACTACAACGTCTACACCCTGTGCGGCGACGGCGACATGATGGAAGGCATCAGCAGCGAGGCCGCATCCATGGCCGGCCACCTGAAGCTGGATAACCTGTGCTGGATCTACGACAACAACACCATCAGCATCGAAGGCCATACTGAGCTGGCGTTCAGCGAGGACGTGATCAAGCGCTTCCAGGCCTATGGCTGGCACACGCTGCATGTCACCGACGCCAACGATCTGGGCGCCTTGAGCCAGGCGCTGCAAGCGTTTCAGGCCAATACCGGGGCGCCTACCCTGATCGTGGTCGACAGCGTGATCGGCTATGGCTCGCCCCATAAGCACAACACCGCCGCTGCCCATGGCGAACCCTTGGGCGATGAAGAAATTCGCCTGACCAAGGCCGCCTATGGCTGGCCCGAGGATGCCCAGTTCCTGGTGCCCGATGCCGCACGCACGGCATTGCGCGATGCGCTGTATGAGCGGGCCGAACCGTTGTTCCAACAATGGAATCAGACCCTGGCCAGCCTGGACCCACACCGTGCCGACGAACTGCGGCGCATGCGCGCCGGCGAGATGCCTGCGCACTGGCAAGACGAATTGCCATCCTTTGAAACGGACGCCAAGGGCGTCGCCAGCCGCGCTTCCGGTGGCGAAGTACTGAATGCCTTCGCCCGACAAATCCCCTGGCTGCTCGGCGGTTCGGCGGACCTGTCGCCGTCGACCAAGACCAACCTCACGTTCGACGGCGCCGGGCGTTTCAGCGCCGACGACTACAGCGGGCGCAACCTGCATTTCGGCATCCGCGAGCACGCCATGGGCGCGATCGCCAACGGTCTGGCGTTGTCTTACCTGCGGCCCTACACCTCCACCTTCCTGGTGTTCAGCGACTACATGAAGCCGCCGATCCGCCTGGCGGCAATCATGGAGCTGCCGGTGGTGTTCGTGTTTACCCATGACTCGATCGGCGTGGGTGAAGATGGGCCGACGCACCAACCCATCGAACACCTCACCCAACTGCGCGCCACCCCAGGGCTGTTGACCCTGCGCCCGGGCGACGCCAATGAAACCCTGGAATTATGGCGGGTCGCCCTTGCACAGACCCACCGGCCCAGCTGCCTGGTGCTGTCGCGCCAACCGTTGCCGACGCTTGACCGCACGCGCTATGCGGCGGCCTGTGGTGCGGCCAAGGGCGCCTATGTGCTGGCGGCGGCTGACCAGCCTGAGGTGATCCTGATAGCCACCGGCAGCGAGGTCAGCCTGGCCGTGGACGCCTATGAACAGCTCAAGGCTGAAGGGATTGCCGCGCAGGTGGTGTCGATGCCCAGCTGGGAGCTGTTTGAAGACCAGGACCAGGCCTACCGCGACAGCGTATTACCGCCTGCCGTGAAGGCACGCGTGGTGATCGAACAGGCCGGCCCTCTGGGTTGGGACCGTTACGTCGGCCAGACGGGCGCCAAAGTGGTGATGAACAGCTTCGGCGCCTCGGCTCCATTGGCCAAATTGCAGGAGAAGTTCGGGTTCACGGTTGAGCATGTGGTGAAACAGGCCAAGGCTCAGATCGACCTTAACCAGCACTGATCAAAACCTGTGGGAGGGGGGCTTGCCCCCGATAGCGATGGGTCAGCGACAAATGGGCTGACTGACCCGCTGCCATCGGGGGCAAGCCCCCTCCTACCTTTGGAACCCATCACTTATTAGATCATCGCCTTGGCAAGGAACGGCGCAGTCCGGCTCTTTTTGCTTTTGGCCACCTTCTGCGGCGTGCCGCAGGCCACCACGTTGCCGCCCAGATCACCGGCGCCCGGGCCGATATCGATCACCCAGTCGCTCTGGGCCACCACGCGCATTTCATGTTCCACCACAACCACCGTGTGCCCCGCGTCCACCAGTTGATTGAGCTGGCTGAGCAAGCGGTCGACGTCCCGTGGGTGCAGGCCAGTGGTGGGTTCATCCAACACATACAAGGTGGCGCCACGGGCATTGCGTTGCAGCTCGGTGGCCAATTTGATGCGCTGCGCTTCGCCGCCGGACAGCTCCGTCGCCGGTTGGCCGAGGCGCAGGTAACCCAGGCCGATATCCCGCAACACCTCCAGCGAACGCAGCACGCCCGGCTGTTCGGCAAACACCTCCACCGCCTGGTTCACCGTCAGCCCCAGCACCTGGGCGATGTTCATGCCTTGCCACTTCACCGCCAGGGTTTCGGGGTTGTAGCGCGCGCCATGGCAGGTTGGGCACGGTGCGTAGACGCTGGGCATAAACAGCAACTCGACGCTGACAAAGCCCTCGCCCTCGCAGTTGGGGCAGCGGCCCTTGGCGACGTTGAACGAGAATTGCCCGGCATCGTAGCCGCGCTTCTTCGCTGCCGGCGTGGCGGCAAACAGTTTGCGCACGTTGTCGAACAGGCCGGTGTAGGTTGCCAGATTGGAACGCGGCGTGCGGCCGATGGGTTTCTGATCCACCTGCACCAAACGCCGGATATGTTCCAGCCCAGCGCCGATACGTCCGCCGCTGGCTTGCGGCGCGTCATCTTCCAGGCTTGGTTCGTCGTCGCTTTCCACCACGCGCCCAAGGCCACTGCCCACCAGTTCGAGCAGCGCCTGGCTGACCAGGCTGGACTTGCCTGAACCGGAAACTCCGGTGACGGCGGTAAAGCAGCCCAGCGGAAAATCCACCTGCAAATCTTTAAGGTTATTGCGCGTTACGCCCTCCAGCGTCAGCCAGGCGCTAGGATCACGACGCGCGGCAGTGGCCGGACGCGGTGCGGCGAACAGGTACTCGCGGGTCTGCGACGCCTGCACCTCGGCCAGGCCGGCGGGCGGCCCGCTGTACAGCACTTGCCCGCCCTGCTCGCCGGCAGCCGGGCCGACATCGATCAGCCAATCGGCGCGGCGCATGGTTTCCAGGTCGTGCTCGACTACAAACAACGAATTGCCCGCCGCCTTCAACCGCTCCAGCGCGGTAAACAAGGCTTCGCCATCGGCCGGATGCAGGCCGGCCGATGGTTCGTCCAACACATAAATCACGCCAAACAATTGCGAACCCAACTGAGTGGCCAGGCGCAAACGCTGCAATTCGCCGGACGACAAAGTCGGCGTGCTGCGTTCCAGGGACAGGTAGCCCAAACCCAGTTCGATCAGTGTATTAACGCGTTCCAGCAGATCCTCAGCGATACGCTGCGCCGCCAGACGCTTTTCCACCGACAGTTTCATGCGGTCTTCGCCCGCCGCCACCGGTCGCAGCAACTCGGCCAGCTGCGTCAACGACAGCTGGGACAACTCGCCGATGTCCACCCCGGCAAATTTCACCGACAACGCCGCTCGGGTCAGGCGTTTGCCCTCGCACAGCGGGCAAGGGCTGCCCTGCATAAATTGCGAGACGCGCTTTTTCATCAGCGCGCTCTGAGTGTGGCTGAAGGTGTGCAGGATATAGCGCCGCGCACCGCTGAACGTGCCTTGGTAACTGGGTTCCAACTTGCGCTTGAGCGCCTCGCGGGTCTGCTCCGGGGTGAAACCGGCATACACCGGCACCGTTGGGGTTTCTTCGGTGAAGAGAATCCAATCGCGCTGTTTTTTCGGCAGGTCGCGCCACGGGATATCCACGTCATAGCCCAGCGTCACTAGGATGTCGCGCAGGTTCTGGCCCTGCCACGCCAACGGCCAGGACGCCACCGCGCGCTGGCGGATGCTCAGGGACGGATCGGGCACCATCAGCGCTTCCGTCACCTCATACACGCGGCCCAGCCCATGGCATTGCGGGCACGCACCCTGGGGCAGGTTCGGCGAGAAATCCTCGGCATACAGCATGGCCTGCCCTGCCGGGTATTGCCCGGCGCGGGAATACAGCATGCGAATCAGGCTCGACAGGGTGGTCACACTGCCCACCGATGAGCGTGCACTCGGCGTGCCGCGCTGCTGTTGCAGGGCCACCGCCGGCGGCAAGCCTTCGATGCTGTCCACATCGGGCACGCCCACCTGATCGATCAAGCGCCGCGCATACGGCGCCACCGATTCGAAATAGCGGCGCTGAGCCTCGGCATACACCGTAGAAAACGCCAGGGACGATTTGCCCGAGCCGGACACGCCGGTAAACACCACCAGGGCATCGCGCGGGATGTCCACATCGACGTTGCGCAAGTTGTGTTCGCGAGCGCCGCGCACGCGCACAAAGCCAGCGGCCTGGGCCGTGAGCGGCGGGAGGTTGCGTTGTGAGGTCATGGTCAACCTTATCGAGCGGTGAGCACGCTGCGCACCCGTTGCGTCAAGGCTTCGGGGCTGTAGGGCTTGCTCAGCAGATGAATGTCGGGAGTCAGCAGATGGTTGTTGGAGAGGATGTCGCGGGTGTGGCCGGAGGTGAACAGTACCGGCACCGGCGGAATCTGCTCCCGCGCCCACTCGGCCAGGTCGGTGCTTTTGACCCGGCCCGGCATCACCACATCGGTGAAAATCAGCTCCGGTTGCAGGCCCGCTTGCAGCTGGCGCATGGCCTGGTCGCCATCTTCGGCGGTGAGCACGGTGTAGCCCGATTGTTCGAGCACCTCCACCACGGTCAGGCGCACGCCCTCATTGTCTTCCACCACCAGGATGGTTTCCCGGCCACACTCAGAGACCACCGGCTCGGCCGGCACCTCCAGGCACTCCTCGCCGAGGCTGCGCGGAAAATACAGCTGCACCACGGTGCCCTTGCCTTCTTCGCTGCACACATCCACATGGCCGCCACTCTGACGCACAAAGCCGAACACCATACTCAGGCCCAGGCCCGTGCCGTGGCCATCACGCTTGGTGGTGAAGAAGGGTTCGAACACTTTGGACTGGATGGCCGGCGACATGCCCACCCCGGTATCGGCCACGGACAGACGCACGTACTCGCCGGGGTTGACGCTTTTGCCCACGCAATCGTCGGGGTTGAGGATGATGTTTTCGCCGCTGATGCGAATCACACCCTCGCCTTTCATGGCGTCCCGGGCATTGATCGCCAGGTTGAGCAAGGCGTTTTCCAACTGGTGACGGTCGACGTGGATACACCAGGGGTCGCGGGGCAATTGCACGTCGATATGAATGGTTTCGCCCAAGGCGCGTTGCAGCAGTTCACCCAGGGTTTCGTAAATACGCAGCGGGTTGTACACCGCTGGCGACAGCGGCTGGCGCCGAGCAAAGGCCAGCAATTGGGCCGACAGCTTGGCGCCACGGTCCACGGCGGCAATCGCGGCGCTGACCCGGCGTTGCACATGCTCATTGTGCGGCTCATGCCGCGCCAGCAAATGCAGGTTGCCGGAGATCACTTGCAGCAGGTTGTTGAAGTCGTGGGCCACGCCGCCGGTGAGGCCGCCAATGGCTTCCAGTTTTTGCGACTGGCGCAACTGGTCCTCAGCGGCGGAACGCGCCTGCACTTCGGCGGCCACCCGCTGTTCCAGGTTGTGCGTGAGTTCTTGGCGCACCTGCTCGGACTTCACCAGTTCGGTGGTCTCCACCACAATCGCCAACACCCCGGCCGGTTGCTGGTCATCGCCGGCGACGGGGCTGTAGTACAGATCCAGCCACACGGTCTCCGGCAGGCCGTTGCGCAACAGCACCAGGTCTTTATTGTTGAACGACAAGGTGCCGCCAGCCAGGCAGGTGTCCACCACATGCCGATTGAAATCCGCCACTTCCGGCCAACCCAGCTCCACCGGCGTGCCCAATAGATAAGGGTGACGTCCACCGGCAAAAGCCGAGTAACTGTCGTTGTAAATCATGTAGCCCGCTCGCCCCCACAGCATCACCATCGGCACGGGAGACGCCAGCATCATTTGCACGGTGCAGACCAGGCTGGTGGACCATCGATCGATCGGTCCAAGGTCGGTGGTTGACCAGTCGAATGCGCGAATACGCTGGGCCATTTCACCGGCCCAACCTTCACAGCCGTGTGGGTTGGATAAAAATTGCATCGTTCGGCTCTGCGCAGAGAAAGGACGGTCGCAACAGTTGGAGCGCACCGGGGGCGGATCGTTTCATTTGCATACGTTAGGGGCAATTCGCCGCATATGCTACTGGGCTCAACGAAAATCCCGGCTGCGCACATCCATGCCATCGAGCAAGGCGGACAGATCGGTCAGCCGCCCGGCGATCAGGTGCCGCACCTCGCCTACCGCTTCCCAGCGGCCATCGACTTTAAGCAGACGCGAGCCGACCAGAGCCAGGCGCTGACGTTCGGCAAGGTCGCGCCAGACCACTACATTCAAGTTGCCGAACTCATCTTCCAGGGTCACGAAGGTCACCCCGCTCGCGGTGCCGGGCCGTTGTCGCCCGGTAACCAGCCCGGCAACGCTGACATTGCGCCCATGCTCCACCGCCATCAGCTCGCGGGAGCTGCGGCAGCGTCGTTGACGCAACTCGGCGCGCAGCAGCGCCAGTGGATGCGGGCCGAGGGTGGTGCCCAGGGTGGCATAGTCGGCGTGCAGGTCTTCGCTGACCGTGGGCGCCGGTAATACCACCGCGTCTTCGTCGGGGCTGGGCAGGCCGGCAAACAATCCCAGTTGCTTGTGCACGCCGGCCACCTCCCAGCGTGCGCGGTGGCGATTGCCGGCCAGGGCACGCAAGGCGCCGGCATCGGCGAGCAGGGCCTGGGCTCGCGAGTCCAGCGCGGCGCGACGGTCCAGGTCGGCGATGTCGCTGAATATTTGCTGCCGGCGCGCCGCTTCGATGCGCCGGGCATCCTCTTCACGAAACCCCGAGATCAGGCGCAAGCCCATGCGAATCGCCGGTTGCGCGCCGTCGATGGGCTCCAGGCTGCAATCCCAGTCGCTGGCCTGCACATCCACCGGGCGGACCTGCAAGCGATGGCGCCGCGCGTCCTGCAGGATCTGGTCCGGGCTGTAGAACCCCATGGGCCAACTGTTAATCAGCGCGCACGCGAACGCCGCCGGTTCATGGCACTTGAGCCAGCAACTGGCGTAGGTCAGCAAGGCAAAACTGGCCGCATGGGACTCGGGGAAACCATAGCTGCCAAACCCCTTGATCTGCTCGAAGATCTGCGCGGCGAATGCCTCGGTGTAGCCGTTTTTCAGCATGCCATCGCGCAACCGCTCGCGATGGGGTTCAAGGCCGCCGTGGCGTTTCCAGGCGGCCATGGAACGGCGCAACTGGTCGGCCTCGCCGGGGCTGTAGTCGGCGGCCACCATAGCGATCTGCATCACCTGCTCCTGGAACAGCGGGATGCCCAGGGTGCGTTGCAACACGGTTTTCAGTTCGGGCGACGGGTAAGTCGTCGGTTCTTCATGGTTACGCCGCCGCAGGTACGGATGCACCATGCCGCCCTGGATCGGCCCGGGCCGCACAATGGCGACCTCGATTACCAGATCATAAAAGACCTTGGGCCTGAGCCTTGGCAGCATGGCCATCTGCGCCCGCGACTCGATCTGGAACACGCCAATGGTGTCGGCCTTGCTGATCATGGTGTAGGTGGCCGGGTCGTCCTTGGGAATGCTGGCCAGCGTCAGGTTGCGACCGCGATGCTGGCGCAGCAAATCGAAGCAACGGCGGATCGCACTGAGCATGCCCAGGGCAAGGATATCCACTTTGAGCAGGCCCACCGCGTCAAGGTCGTCCTTGTCCCACTGGATAATCGTACGCTCGGCCATGGCGGCGTTTTCCACCGGCACCAGGGTGTCCAGCGGGTACTCGGAAATCACGAACCCACCGGGGTGCTGGGACAGATGCCGAGGGAAGCCGATCAACTGCTGGGTCAAGGTCAGCACCCGATGCAGGATCGGCGTATGCGGGTCGAAGCCTGCTTCGCGCAGGCGCTCCAGGGGCGGTGCGTCGTCACTCCAGCGCCCGCAGCAATCGGCCAGGGCGTTGATCTGATCCGGCGGCAACCCCAAGGCCTTGGCCACGTCACGCACCGCGCCGGCAGCGTGATAAGTGCTGACCACCGCGGTCAGCGCCGCGCGGTGGCGGCCGTAGCGCTGGAATACGTATTGCAGCACTTCTTCGCGGCGTTCGTGTTCGAAGTCCACGTCGATATCCGGCGGCTCGTTGCGCTCCTTGGATAAAAACCGCTCGAACAACAGGTTGGTCAGGCTCGGGTCGATCTCGGTGATGCCCAGGGCAAAGCACACCGCCGAATTGGCCGCCGAGCCACGGCCCTGGCACAGGATCGAACGGCTGCGGGCGAAGCGCACAATGTCATGCACCGTGAGGAAATAGCTTTCGTAGCCCAGATCGCTGATCAGCCCCAATTCGTGGTCGATCTGCATTGACGTCTTGGCCTCGACGCCGTGGGGCCAGCGCCGCGCCATGCCTTCTTCGGTGACGGCGCGCAACCAGGTTTTAGCGGTATGCCCCTCGGGCACCAATTCACGCGGGTAGTGATAGCGCAACTGGCTGAGGTCGAAGGTGCAACGACGCGCGATGGCCAGGCTTTCGTCGAGCAGCGCTTGCGGGTACAGCGCGCCGAGGGCGTCAAGGCTGCGCAAGTGCCGCTCGCCGTTGGGGTGCAGGCGCGTGCCGGCCTCAGCCACGCTGACGTGATGACGGATGGCAGTCATGGTGTCTTGCAAAGCGCGGCGCCCACGTACGTGCATATGCACATCGCCACAAGCCACCGCTGGTATTTGCAGGCTGGCGGCCAGGTTCAGGCGTTGCTGCAAGTGGCGCGCATCGTCCTGCCCGCAATGCAGATGCACCGCCAACCACAGGCGTTCGGCGAAGGTCTCGCGCAGCCATTTGATCGACGCCTGGGTGTCATCGTCAGCCGCCACCCACAACGCCAGCAGGCCGGGCATCGGTTGATCGAAATCGTCTTGCAGCAGGCGATAACGGCCCTTTTCGGCGCGGCGGCGGGCCACGGTGATCAACCGGCACAGGTACTGGTAGCCGCTGAGGTCTTGCACCAGCAGCACCAGTTTCGGGCCGTTTTCCAGGCGCACTTCGCTGCCGATGATCAGCGGCAGTTCCACCGCCTTGGCCGCCTGCCAGGCGCGTACGATGCCCGCCAGGCTGCACTCATCGGTGATTGCCAGGGCGCTGTAGCCTTGGGCCTTGGCCCGTTCGAACAACTCCAGGGCACTGGATGCACCGCGCTGAAAACTGAAGTTGGACAGGCAATGCAGCTCGGCGTAGCTCATGCAAACCAGCCTTGCAGCCACAAGCCATCGCTCTGCCCCACGTTGCGGAAAGCCCAGCCGCGTTGGCCGGTGCGGGTCTGCACCAAGTAATAATCGCGACGGATATCGGCGCCGTCCCACCAGCCGGATTCGATACGCTCCGGGCCCATCAGGATATGCACGCCCTGCTCGGCCAATGGGCTCGGTTGCGGCAGCAGCCAGCCGGGGCGCTGCACCTTGTTTAAGCCTTGGCAGGCACGCGGGTCCGCTGCCGCTTGCCAGGCACACTCCGGGCGATGGTCGGCATGAAAGCGCAGGCCCTGCACAGCGTCATCCCCCAGGCGCGCGCGCAGGCGTTCGCGCAATTGCTCCCAGGGCAGGGTTTGTTGCGGGCGCTCATCGAACAGGTCCTGACGCTGCGGCACAAACACCGGCAGGTCTTCGGCCAGCAGGCGCAGGCCACGCACCGGGGCGCTGACTTGCACCTGCTCCAGGCGCCCGCGCGCCAGTTCGAACAGCATGCCCGGTTCGCGCTCGGCACTGAGCAGGCCGACTTTGATCACACTGTCGGCAGCCTGGGCATGTTCCAGATGCAGATCGAAACGCTGCACGCCACTGTCGCGACCGCAGAGGAATGCGGACAGATCGGCGGTCAAACGGCGCAAAGGGAATAGCAGCGCCTGATGGGAATGCACGTCGAAGTTCAGTTCGATGCGTACGTCAAACCGGTCGGGTGGCTGGTAGAAGTCCAGAGCCAACGGGCGCTGGCCGCTCAAGGCATCCAGGTGCTGAAGCAGACCGACGTCAAACCGCCGCGCCAAGGTGTGCCGAGGCAAGGCCTGCACGTGGGCCAGGGTACGCAGGCCCATGCGCGATAACGCGGTAGCCGCCTGCGGCTCCAGGCCGGCGCGGTCGATGGGCAACGGGGCCAGGGCCTGCTGTAAAGCGGCGTCATCGGCCACGGCCAGACCATCATAGAGATTGGCCAACACCCGCGCCGCCGCCGGGTTGGGCGCGGCGACAATGCGGTGGCGAAAGCCCAGTTCGGTCAACTCCTTGCGCAGGCGCGCTTCGAACAGCGGCCAGGGCCCGAACAGCCCCAGGCTCGATTCGATTTCAAACAGCAAGGCGCGTGGGTAATACACGCTGACCTGAGAACTGAAACGGTAGGCCCAGGCCGCCAGGAATTGCTGCCAACGCTCAATTTGCACGGGGTCGTATTCGGCGCTGGCAAAGGTCTTGACCAGCGCATGGGCCGCCGTCAGGGACTGGCCAGGCCGTAAGCCCAACGCACGCGCGGCGGCATTGACGGTTTGCAGGACGCGCCGCTGCGGCGTACCGGCGAGCAGCGCCAAGGGCGCATCCGGCTCAGGGTGCAGGCGCTGCACCCCGTCCAGCGCCAATTGCGGGAAGACAATACAC
Source organism: Pseudomonas rhodesiae (assembly GCF_007858255.1). Taxonomy (GTDB): domain Bacteria; phylum Pseudomonadota; class Gammaproteobacteria; order Pseudomonadales; family Pseudomonadaceae; genus Aquipseudomonas; species Aquipseudomonas rhodesiae. Next base: position 96,573 of record NZ_VFEU01000016.1, read on the forward strand.
ACCCAGCGCATGGCAAGCTCAGTGCCCGGCCAACGCAATCGGCGCCGGATGGGCCAGCCCGCCGCGACACTTGAGCACGCGCACCTGGGCGGGCCTGGCCTCGACGGCCAGGCGCAACGCGGCAGGCGATGGGTTGATTGCTTCACTCAGGGCACGCCAGGCAAAAGCCAGGGTCTGGCCGGTTTCGGCCGCCACCTGCAAGCGGCGCAAGGCACGGTCATCGGCCTTGTGCGGCCAGCACAACACGGCGCCGCAACTGCCGGAACGCAGGCACTGTTCCACAGCCCACAGCACGTCGCGCTCCTCGGCCTGCACCACTGAGAGCTGACGCACGTCCACCCCGGCGTTCTGCCAGGCATGGGGGTACGGCGTATAGGGCGGCGCCACCAGCACAATGCGCTCGCCCGCCGCCGATAAGCGCGCCAGGGTCGGCAGCACCAGTTGCAATTCGCCCACGCCGTCCTTGGCCATCAGGATTTCACTCAAGGCCGACGCCGGCCAGCCGCCGCTGGGCAGCACCGCATCCAGCGCCGCCAGCCCGGTGGGATGCAGGCTGGCCGGTGGCGCGGCGGGCCGGCCCTTCCAGACGCGGCCACCATTGAACAGCGCGTCCAGGGCAACCACGGCGCCCATCAGCCTTGCCTCACCAGGCCGCAGAACACCCCTTCGATGGCCAGGTCCTGGTCGGGGCCCACCACAATGGGTTGGTACGCGGGGTTGCGGGGCAGCAGACGCACCGTGTCGGCGTTGCGCTCAAAACGTTTGATGGTGACTTCGCCGTCCAGGCGCGCCACCACGATCTGCCCATTCAAAGCCTCGGCACTGCGCCGCACGCCCACCAGGTCGCCGTCGAGGATGCCGTCTTCGATCATCGAGTCGCCCTGCACCCGCAGCAAGTAATCCGGGATTTTCGCGAAGGTAGCCGGGTCCAGTTGCAGGCGGCTGTGCACCTCGGCATCGGCGCCAATCGGCAGACCGGCGGCCACACGGCCAAGCACAGGCACATCCAGCCATTCGGGTCGCGCCGGCTGATTGAGCAGGCGAATACCACGGGCCTGGTTGGGGTTGACCTCGATAAAACCGGCTTCGGTCAGCGCCAGCACATGCTTGCGCGCCACGCTGCGCGAGGCAAAACCGAATGCCTCGGCGATCTCGGCGAGGCTGGGGGGCTGGCCTTGCTGCGCGATGCGGTCGCGGATAAAGGTCAGGATGGCGGTACGGCGGGGGGTCAGGGTCGTCATGGAGTACATTTGTACTCCTGTGGGAAATTTCTGACAATAGCCGTCAGTCGGGGTTGCGTTGAACCAGCGAAAAGTCGATCAAGCAGGTAAGGGAATAGTCCGCAGCGGTCGCACCGATTTGTAGGAGAAGCTCGAATAGATCTCTTTGACGCACGGCAAGGTCTGTAGCACCTCGCGGGCAAATTCGCCGAACGACTCAAGATCCTTGGCCACCACCTCCAGCAAGAAGTCATAGCGCCCCGACACGTTATGGCAGGCCACGATTTCCGGGATATCCAGCAGCCGCTGTTCAAAAGCGCGGGCAATCTCCTGGGTGTGACTCTCCATCATGATGCTGACAAATGCCGTCACCCCATACCCCAGCGCCTTGGGCGACAGGATAGCCTGGTAACCGCTGATTACCCCGCTTTCCTCCAGGTTTCGTACCCGACGCCAGCATGGCGAGGTGGTTAGCGACACACGCTCGGCCAGTTCGGCCACCGTGAGACGGGCATTGCTTTGCAGGGCGTTTAACAAGGCTTTATCGGTACGATCGAGGTGAGTGGGCATAGCGTGCCTCTAAACGTTATTTTTATTGGCTTTTCATCCCCTGATACGGGATTTGGCAGCAAACTTGGCAAAGTTCGGCCGCGATTTCGAGCATAGCATTGTAGGAAACAAGGAGCGCCCGGCATGCACAATAAACACAAGACATTCGGCTTTTCCACACGCGCCATCCATCACGGCTATGACCCCAAAGACCATCACGGCGCCCTGGTGCCGCCGATCTATTTGTCCGCCACCTTTGCCTTTCCCACCGCCGAATACGGCGCTGCCTGTTTTGCCGGTGAGGCCAACGGACATTTCTATACGCGCATTTCCAACCCCACCCTCGCGCTGTTGGAATCGCGCATGGCCAGCCTGGAGAACGGCGAGGCGGCGGTGGCGTTCAGTTCCGGCATGGGCGCAATCGCCGCGACATTCTGGACGCTGTTGCGGCCCGGCGATGAGGTGATCGTTAGCCAGACCCTTTACGGCTGCACCTTCGCCCTGCTGCACCACGGCATCGGTGAATTCGGCATCAAGGTGCGCCACGTCGACCTGACCGACCTGGCCGCGCTGCAGGCCGCGCTCAGCCCTGCCACGCGCATGATCTACTGCGAAACCCCGGCCAACCCCACCCTGCAACTGGTGGACATCGCCGCCGTGGCCACCCTCGCCCACCAGCAGCCGAATGTGACCGTGGTGGTCGACAACACCTACTGCACTCCCTACCTGCAACGCCCCCTCGATCTCGGCGCCGACGTGGTGGTGCATTCGGCCACCAAGTACCTCAGCGGCCACGGCGATATCACCGCCGGCATTGCCGTGAGCAACCAGGCCCTGGCCCAGCGCATTCGCCTGCAAGGCCTCAAGGACTTGACCGGTGCGGTGATGTCGCCGCAGGACGCGGCCTTGCTGATGCGCGGCCTCAAAACGCTGGCCCTGCGCATGGACCGTCATTGCAGCAATGCCCAAGCCGTGGCCGAAGCCTTGCAGGCCCATCCCGCCGTCGAGCACGTTACCTACCCCGGCCTGCCGTCTTTCCCACAGTACGCGTTGGCAAAACGACAGATGGGTCAGGCCGGCGGCATGCTGGCCTTCGAGCTAAAAGGCGGCATCGACAGCGGCCGGCGCTTTATGAACGCCCTGCAATTGTTTACCCGCGCGGTCAGCCTGGGGGATGCCGAATCGCTGGCCCAACACCCGGCGAGCATGACCCATTCCACCTACACCCCGCAGGAACGCGCGCAGCACGGTATCAGCGAAGGTCTGGTGCGGTTGTCGGTCGGGTTGGAGGATGTGGCCGACCTGCTGGCGGATGTGCACCAGGCGTTGGCCAAGTGCATGCGCGTGGCGCCGCGTGCCAAGGCGATGGCGACCCACGCCGCGAGATAACGGCGCAGGCCTGACGCGGGGCGAGCCCGCCCATACAAGACATCACGTGGCCTTGAGCCGGACTCAGACCCTCGGTGCCATATGCTCGGCAATCCGCGCCCGTAACCAGCGCTCCGCAGGGTCATTGTCGTGCACCCCGCTCCAGACCATCGACAACTCTGCCGCATCAATCGCAAACGGCGGGTCCTCGGCGCGCAGGGTGGTGCCCTCGGTCAAGGCGCATGCCGCGTAGTCCGGTACAGTGGCGATGATCTGCGTGCCCGCCAGCAACGCCCGCAACCCGCTGAATTGCGGCACCGCCAGTACCACCCGCCGGGCGCGGCCGATGCGCGCCAGGTCCAGGTCGATATTGCCGCTCAAGTCCCCGGAAAACGACACCATTGCATGGGGGCGCTGGCAGTAATCATCCAGGCTCAGCGACGCCACGCCGTCATCGCCGCGCAGCACTTTGCACGGAATATCCCGCAGCTTCTTGCGCTTGGCGTTCGCCGGCAATTCGGTGGTGTAGCTCACGCCTACGGAAATCTCGCCACTGGCCAGCAGCGACGACATCAACAGGTAATTAGCCCGGCGGACCACCACGATGATCCCCGGCGCTTCTTCGCGCAGTTGGCTAAGCAACGGCGGAAACAGGCCGAACTCGGCGTCATCGGACAAACCGATGCGGAACACCGCGCAGCTGGTGGATGGGTCGAAATCCTTGGCGCGGCTGACCGCGCCGGAAATGGTGTCCATGGCCGGTTGCAGCTCCTTGAGTATCGCCACTGCCCGTGGCGTGGGCTCCATGCCCCGTCCGTTGCGTAGCAGCAACGGGTCGTCGAACAGATCGCGCAAACGCCCCAGCGCTGCGCTTACCGCCGGTTGGCCCATAAACAGTTTTTCAGCGACCCGGGTCAGGTTCTTTTCGAACATCAAGGCTTCGAAAATCACCAGCAGGTTCATGTCGACGCGGCGCAGGTCGTTGCGGTTCATGGTGCTATCCAGACGGTTATCAGGCCGCCAGCTAAGCACGTAGGCGCGGCATCGGGATTGCACGCCTGTGCTGTCTTTTTCGCCAGGAAAAACCGCCTCACCTGGCAAAATTAACAACGATTAACTCGTCAGGCACAGGCACCGGCGCCAAGAATGCAGCCGTCTACACTGCATCCATTCACCGGGAACGCTCCCATCGACTGCGGATACCTGTCATGGCCCGACTTGAGTACTGTGCGCCTCGCTTGCCCGCCACTGGCGGCCTGTGCCCTCGGCGCGAACGCATCGCCAAACAACTGATCCTGGCCAACCTCGGCGAAAGCCTGACCATCGCCGAGCTGGCCCAGGCCTGCGCCCTGTCGCGCAGCCATTTCTCTCGCGCTTTCAAGTGCAGCACCGGGCTGTCGCCCCAGGAATGGATCCGCCAACAGCGCATCCAGCGTGCCAAGGAGCTGATCACCACGTCCTCCCTGAGCCTCACGCAGATCAGCCTGGAGTGCGGGTTCTGCGACCAGGCGCACTTCTGCCACATGTTTACCCGCAGTGAAGGGGTCAACCCAATGACCTGGCGAAATCACCAACTGCGTCACAAGTCCCATGTGATCGCCGCCTAGTGATCCAGACACGCCTGGCCTATGCTGGCCGCCTACCGCTCCCAGAGCATGGCCACCCATGAACGACCTCCGCGATCAGGCCGTGCAGTTCGGCCCCTACCGTATCCACCCGCGCCAACGCCTGGTGCTGGAGGCCGGTCGGCCGCTACGCCTGGGGCGGCGCGCGGTGGATATCCTGCTGATCCTGCTGGAGCAGGCCGGCAATGTGGTGAGCAAGCAGGAGCTGATCGCGCGGGTGTGGCCGACAAGCGTGGTGGAGGACGGCAACCTGCGGGTGCATATGGCGGCGTTGCGTAAAGCGTTGGGCGATGGCCAGGCCGGGCAGCGCTATATCGTCACCGTGGCCCAGCGCGGCTACAGTTTTGTTGCGCCATTGAGCATCGAACCGATGAGCCTACCCAGCGACGGTGCGCCTCAACGCCCGTGCCACAACCTGCCCCTGCGCCGCACTCGCATGATCGGGCGCCAGGCCTTGATCGACCGCCTGGTGCAACAACTGCCCACGCAACGCTTTATCACCCTGACCGGCGCCGGCGGCATCGGCAAGACCACCGTCGCCCTGCGGGTGGCGGAATTGCTGATCGGCCACTACCGCGACGGCATTCACCTGCTGGACCTGGCGCCGCTGAGCACGCCGTCGATGATCCTGCCCAACCTCGCCGCCCTGCTCGACCTGGCACCGGCCGAACAAGGGCCGCTGGTGGCTTTCGCGCGCAGCTTGCAGGAGCGCCAGTTGCTGCTGGTGATCGACAACTGCGAACACTTGCTGGACGACATCGCGCTGATCAGCGAAACCTTGCTGCGCCACGCGCCCCACCTGCACATCCTGGCCACCAGTCGCGAAGCGTTGCGCGCCGAGGGCGAGTCGGTGCAACGCCTGGAGCCGCTGGCCTGCCCACCCGCCTCCGGCAACCGTGCCCAGGCCCTGGGTTACCCGGCCTTGCAACTGTTGATCGAGCGGGCCATGGCCCATCAGGACAGCTTTGAACTGAGCGACACCGAGCTGCCCCTGGCCATCGATATCTGTCAGCGCCTCGATGGAATTCCCCTGGCCATTGAGCTGGCGGCGGCGCAGATCGAGCGTTTCGGCCTGTCGGGATTGCTGGCGCAAATCAACGATAACGTGCGCCTGCTCAACCGTGGCCAGCGCAGTGACCTGCCCCGTCATCAGACCCTGCGCGCAACCCTGGACTGGAGCTTCAACCTGCTCAGTGCCGGCGAGCAAATCTGCCTGCGCCGTCTAGCGGTGTTTCGCGGCGGCTTCAGCCTGGCCAGCGCAACGGCGGTGATTGCCGGCGCAGCGCTCGCCCCGGCCGAAGTGCCCGGCTCGATCAGCCAACTGGTGGGCAAATCCCTGCTGAACGTAGAACCCAGCGATGACGATATGGTGTATCGCCTGCTGGACATCACCCGCACCTACGCCCTGGAAAAACTCAGCCTCGCCGGCGAGCTGGACGCCACCCGCGAACGTCACGCGGCGCATTGCCTGGCGCTGATGGAACAGGCACAGGCCGATTGGTCGCTACTCGCGACCCAGCCGTGGATCGACCGCTACGCCCCGCTGCGCGAAGACATCCGCGCGGCGCTGGACTGGGGCCTCGGCACGGGCGGTGCGTCGGCGCTGGCGATCAAGTTGACGGTCAGCGCCATGCCGCTGTGGCAGGAACTGTCGCTGCTGCGCGAACACGCTTTGTACGTGGGCAAGGCCCTGGCCCTGATGGACAAGGCCCAAGCGCCCTGCCCGCGCCTGGCGATGCAGCTGCAACTGGCCTTGGGCAGCCTGGTTTATCACGCAGTCGGCGGCGCGACCCAGAGCGGCACGGCATTCGCCGAAGCCGCGCGCCTGGCCGAGCAGAGCCAGGACCTGGGCGGCCAGTTGCGCGCGATCTCTGGGCAAATGGCGGTCGACCTCTGTGGCGGGCGCTATGACCAGGCGCGGGCGCAGAGCGTGCAGTTCGATCGCCTCGATCCGCGCACCGATCCGCTGCTGGGCTTGAGCAATCAGCGCCTGCAGGTGCTGGCCCAGCATTTTACCGGCGACCAGGTCCTGGCCCGCCAGAATGCCGAACAGCTGATCCAGCGCATGGCCCACAGCGGCCACTTGAACCGGTTCGCTCACGGCATCGGCATACAGTACGACCAGAATGTTGCTTCATTGACCGTCCTGGCGCGCATCCTATGGCTGCAGGGTTACCCCGAACGCGCCTGGCGCACCGCCAGCCAGGCATTGGAACTGGCCGTGCAGGTCAACCACGGCACCTCGATCTGCTACACCCTGGCCCTGGCCGGCGTGGTGATCGCACGCTACAACGGCGACCAGACGGCGGCGCAGCGCCTGCAAGCGCTATTGCTGGAACAGTCGCATAAACATGGGGTGCACTTGTTCCAGACCTGGGCCGGGCATTACGCCGGCATCATGGAACGCAGCGACCTGCAAGGTCTGGGGCTGATCGAAGACATTCTGGTCACGCTCGGCGCCTGCCCGGTCGATGCACAGAACGCCGCGCGTGCACGCACGGGGGCCGCCGGTTGGTGCGCGCCGGAATTATTGCGGGTAACCGCCGAGCAGATGTTGGGCCAGGGCGATACGTTGGCTGCCGAACCCCTGCTGCGCGAAGCCCTCGACCTGGCCAAAACCCAAGGCGCCCTGGCCTGGGAACTGCGCAGCGCCGCATCGATGGCACGGTTATGGCAAAGCCTGGGCCGCGCGGATGCCGCCCGCGACCTGCTCAAAGGCGTGTACGAACGGTTTAGCGAAGGGTTCGCGACGCCGGATCTAGTCGACGCTCGCCGCCTGCTCGACCAGTTGCAGGACAAACGGCCGGCCTGAACCCAGCCCCAGGTAATGCCCATAGCCCTGCTGCAAACGTTGCACTTGCCGTGGGTCGCGCAACTGCATCAGGGCATAGCCGCGCAGGCAATTGAGCAGGCGATAACGCGGCAATCCGGGGCCAGGCTCCACGCTGAGCAGCGAGACATTCACCAAGCGTGTCAGCAGGTACGCCAGGTCGGCATGCTCCAGTTCGGTGCCGGCCACCAACGCGCTCAACGTCGGCACGTTCACCGCGTGCTTGAACAGCCCCAATTGCAGGAACAACCAGCGCTCCGGCAGGCTTAGGCGCTGGTAGGTCCAATCCAGGGCTGCCGCGAGGGACTGATGCCGCTCAACCGCCGTGCGGCGCCCCCGAGTCAAGACCTGTAAGCCCTTGCACAGCTGCGCCTGCACGCCACGCATGCCCAGCGCGTCGACCTGCGCCGCCGCCAGCTCCAGCGCCAGGGGAATGCCGTCGAGGCGCCGCACGATATCGCGCAGCGGCGCCAGATCCTGAAGACGCAACGCAAAGCCTTGCTGACCGGCCCGCGCACGCGCCACGAACAGCTGCACCGCCGGGCAGGCCAACGCCTGTTCGACACTGGCCAGTGCCGCCGGTGCGGGCACCGCCAGGCGCGGTACGCGCAGCACCCATTCACCGGGAAGGTGCAGCGGTTCACGGCTGCTGATCAGCACGCTGACCCGGGGCGCCAGTTCACGCAATACGCGCAGCCACTGCCGGCACGCGACCAATAGCAGGTCAACGCCGTCGAGCACCAACAGCAACTGGCGCGACGCCAATTGCCGTCCCAGCTCATGGGCGCTGCTCCCGGCTTGCAGCTGCAGCACCGCGGCCACCTGCTCCAGCATCGCCTTCGGCGTCTGCACCGTGGCCAGGTCGACCCACCATACGCCGTCGCGATAGCGCGGCAAGACCCGCTCGGCCAGGGCCAATGCCAGGGTGCTCTTACCCACCCCGGCGCAACCTGTGAGGGTCACCAGGCGTTGGCCGGACAGACGCCGCACCAGCACGCCTAATACTTCGTCACGGCCTATCACCGGCGTCAGCCGGGTAACCAGGTTATGGCACGGCGTCGCCACCGAAGGCAGTGCGCCGTGCACCGGTGCCGCGAAGCAATAGCCGCGATGAGGATCATTGAGGATGTAGCGTTGCCCATCGAACGCCCGGCGCAACGCGGCGATATGCACACGCAGGTTGTTCTCTTCCACCACGCTGCACGGCCAGACGCGCTCGATCAAGGTCGCCTTGTCGATGAATTGTCCCGGCGCTTCGAGCAGCACCGCGAGGATGTCCAGCGCGCGCCCGCCAAGCGGCACCGGCCAACCCGCCTTGCTGACCAGGCGTTGCTGGCGGTGAAAGACATAAGCACCGAAGCGCAGTGTGCCATCAGCGTCCATCGACTGAGGGTTGTTCATGTCTCGTCATCGCGCTGAAACACCCGTTCTTGGGCGCTCGCGCATCCTTTTCCATGGGCTTGGCGTTATCTTGCCAGTTGGCAATGACAGGACAATGCTGGCACAGGGAGCGATACGGACAATCCGGTGCGCTAGACGGACATGGTGTCGTTAACTGAACTGTTGTCGGTACTGGGTCGGGGTCAGGCCGAGTTTTTCACTGAAGAGAAAGCGCATATGCCGCACGCTGCCGAAACCGGCGTGGAACGCCACGGTCTTGAGCGGCAGCTCGGTGGTTTCCAATAAGTGCCGCGCGCGGTCGATGCGCGCACCTTGCAGAAAGGCCATGGGCGTCATCTGCACATCCTTGGCGAACAACCGCGCAAAGTGGCGCGCGCTCATATCAACCAGAGCGGCCATGGATTCGACGGTGAAGGACTGTTCAAGATTGGCCAGAACATGGTTCTGCACTCGGGTGATCGGGGTTTCCTGGGGCGCCACGGCCGAGGTCATCGGGCTGAACTGAGCCTGGCCGCCCTGACGCTTCATCACCACCAGCAGCACCTTGGCCACTTCCACCGCCACCTGTTTGCCGTGGTCCTGAGCCACCACCGACAACGCCAGGTCGATGCCCGCGGTGACCCCGCCGGAAGTGATCAGGCGCCCGTCCTGCAAGTAGATGCGATCGGTCTCCACGATAGCTTTGGGGAACGCCTTGATCAGTCGCTCGGTGTAATGCCAGTGAGTGGTGACGCGATGACCGTCCAGCAGCCCGGCGTACCCCAGCACAAAGGCGCCGGTGCAGATCGAACCGAAGCGCCGCGCCCGTGGCACCGCCGCCCTGAGCCACGGCAGCAACGCCGGGTGGCACTCGTTGTAGGCGCCAGGGCCGCCGGGCACCAGCAACAGGTCATAAGCGTCCAGGGCCTGCTCCAGCAACAGGTCGGCCTGCACCATCACCCCATTGGAGGCGCGCAACGGGCCAGGCTCGGTGCCCAGGGTGAGGATTCGATAATGCTGCGCAGGGGGCAGGTAGCGATTGGCAATGGAGAACACTTCGAGCGGCCCGGCCATGTCGAGCAGGAGGAAGTCCGGGAACAGCGCCATGGCCACGGTTTTCATTGTGCGGAGGATCCATAGAGAAGAAGGCGGCGCTCATTATTGCACGCTCGCAACTGTCAACCGCAAGTGGACAGTTATTCAGTTTTCATCTTCTTAATGAATTAAAAGACAACCAGTAACCTTCTTCTCAACGCCAGCGCACTGCATGTCGCAGACCGCGCTCACTTGAGGACAAAGACCATGCTGACCCTACGCAAAGCTTCCGAACGCGGCGCCGCCAATCATGGTTGGTTGAAGTCGTTCCACACCTTCTCGTTCGCCAACTATTGGAACCCCGCCGAGCAGGGTTTTTCCGACCTGCTGGTGATCAACGATGACCGCGTCGCCGCCGGCAAAGGCTTCGGCCAGCACCCGCACCGCGATATGGAGATTTTCTCCTATGTGCTCGAAGGCGCCCTGGAACACAAGGACACCCTGGGCACCGGCTCGGTGATCCGCCCCGGCGATGTGCAACTGATGAGCGCCGGCAGCGGCGTGGCCCACAGCGAGTTCAACCACAGCCAGACCCGAGGCGTGCACTTCCTGCAAATCTGGATCGTGCCCTCGGTGGCCGGCGCAGAGCCGCGCTATCAGCAAGAGCACTTCAGCGAAGCGCAGAAACGCGGACGCTTGCAGTTGATCATCTCACCGGACGGCGCCGACGGTTCCCTCAGCGTGCGCCAGGACGCACGGGTCTACGCCGGGCTGTTCAACGCCGAAGAAACCGCGACGCTGGACCTGCCACCGGCGCGGCATGTGTACATCCACGTGGCTCGCGGCAGCGTTGAGGTCAACGGCCAGCGCCTGGAAGAAGGCGACGGCGCCCGCGTGCGGGATGAGCGCCAGATTCGCCTGAGCCACGGCGAGGACGCCGAGGTGTTGGTGTTCGACCTGCGCCCTCAGGAACTGCCACAGATGCCATGACCGACCGCGCGGTGGCCCGGGAAACCGGGCCATCGCTGGCGTCGATAGTCACCATCAGCCCAATGAAGTTCTCTTAAAAAAAGCAACGCGTAACATCCAACCCATACACAGCAACACCCCAACTTAATGACTCGGAGCACACTCTCATGAAACGCCAACTCTTGCTTAGCCTTGCTTTCTCGGTACTCGCTGCCAATGCATTCGCTCACCCCGTAGTCGCCGAAGGCGGCGCGGATCGCCTGATGGAAAACCGTGTCGCCGAAGGTGGCGCCGACCGTTTACAGGATCGTGGCCTGGCTGAAGGCGGCGCGGATCGCTTGCAGGAACGCGCTCTGGCCGAAGGCGGTGCGGATCGCTTGCAGGAACGTGCTCTGGCCGAAGGCGGTGCGGATCGCTTGCAGGAACGTGCTCTGGCTGAAGGCGGTGCGGACCGTTTGCAGGAACGTGGCCTGGTCGAAGGCGGTGCGGATCGTTTGCAGGAATGTGCTCTGGCTGAAGGCGGTGCGGATCGTTTGCAGGAACGCGCTCTGGCTGAAGGCGGTGCGGACCGTTTGCAGGAACGTGGCCTGGTCGAAGGCGGTGCGGATCGTTTGCAGGAGCGTGGCCTGGTCGAAGGCGGTGCTGACCGTCTGCTGGACAACCACGCTTAACCCCTCGCTGTTTGCGAGGCACCCCAAACCGGCCTGATCAGCCGGTTTTTTTTCGCCTGGCGTTCCGCTCAATTCACCCAATTGCACGATTTGCCTGAAATCAGTCATTTGCGGACCTACCCCAGCCCTCGTCTGCTTATTAAAGTGCCACTTTTGATCAAGGCTCGGATGGACTGATGAATCTCTGGTTTCGCTTGCTGTATATGTTGTGCCGTCGCCCGTGGCGCACACCTGCCCATGGCCTGGCCACCACGGTGGTGCGGATGCGCGTCTGGCCTCTGGACCTGGATATCAACCGGCATGTCACCAATGGTCGTTATTTCACCCTGGCGGACGTAGCGCGCATGGATTTCGTACTGCGCACCGGGGCCTTTCGCGTCGCCCTGCGGCATAAGGCATTGCCGATCGTGGGCGATACCTGGGGCAAATTCCGTCGCGAATTGAAACTGTTCGAAGCGTTCGAAGTGCACACCCGCATGCTCGGCTGGGACCATAAGTGGAGCCTGATGGAACATCGTTTCGTCAGTCGCGGCCGCGTGGTTGGGGTGGTGGTAATGCGTGGGCTGTTCCGCTCGGCCAAAGGCACCTTGCCGCCGAGTGAGTTTGTTCGGGAACTGGGGCTGGAAGAAGCTTCGCCACCGATGCCGCAGTGGCTGCTGGACTGGGCACACAGCTGCGACGAGATGAGTGCGCAACTGCGTACTGAAGAGCAAATCGCCTAGGCATTTTTTCGTGACACGAACGCCGTTAAACCTGTGGGAGGGGGCTTGCCCCCGATGGGCCTGCTCAGTCGATACCTGCGCGCCTGACCCACCGCTATCGGGGGCAAGCCCCCTCCCACCCTGATTACCACTGGCCTTTGGATGGGTGTAACACCTGACGACCGAGCCGGGGACCACTGTGCTCAAGTCAACGCCGTCAAACCTGTGGGAGGGGGCTTGCCCCCGATGGGGCCTTCCCAGTCGATACCTGCGCTGCTGACCCACCGCTATCGGGGGCAAGCCCCCTCCCACCCTGTTTACCGCTGGTCTTTGGATGGGTGTAAAACCTGACGACCGAGCCGGGGACCACTGTGTTCAAGTCAACGCCGTCAAACCCGTGGGAGGGGGATTGCCCCCGATGGGGCCTGCTCAGTCGATACCTGGGTTGCTGACCCACCGCTATCGGGGGCAAGCCCCCTCCCACCCGGGTTACCGCTGGTCTTTGGATGGGTGTAACACCTGACGACCGAGCCGGGGACCACTGTGTTCAAGTCAACGCCGTCAAACCTGTGGGAGGGGGCTTGCCCCCGATGGGGCCTGCTCAGTCGATACCTGCGCTGCTGACCCACCGCTATCGGGGGCAAGCCCCCTCCCACCCTGATTACCACTGGCCTTTGGATGGGTGTAACACCTGACGACCGAGCCGGTGACCACTGTGCTCAAGTCAACGCCGTCAAAACTGTGGGAGGGGGCTCGCCCCCGATGGGGCCTGCTCAGTCGATACCTGGGTTGCTGACCCACTGCTATCGGGGGCAAGCCCCCTCCCACCCTGATTACCACTGGCCTTTGGATGGGTGTAACACCTGACGACCGAGCCGGGGACCACTGTGCTCAAGTCAACGCCGTCAAACCTGTGGGAGGGGGCTTGCCCCCGATGGGGCCTTCCCAGTCCATACCTGCGCTGCTGACCCACCGCTATCGGGGACAAGCCCCCTCCCACCCTGGTTACCGCTGGCCTTTGGATGGGTGTAAAACCTGGCGACCGAGCCGGGGACCACTGTGCTCAAGTCAACGCCGTCAAACCTGTGGAGGGGGCTTGCCCCCGATGGGGCCTGCTCAGTCGATACCTGGGTTGCTGACCCACTGCTATCGGGGGCAAGCCCCCTCCCACCTGGGTTACCGCTGGTCTTAGGACTGGCGCAAGGCCCGGTCGGTCATTTGATGCGGTAGTGAAAGGTATTGCGCACCGCCGGCACGGCCACGGCCTTGCCATCAACGATCCTCGGCTGGTAGCGGAAGGTGTTGGCCGCCGCCAACGATGGGCGGATAAACAACGGGTGGCAGCCGTCCAGTACTTTGGGGTTTTCCACGCGGCCCTGGGGGTTGACGGTGTATTCCACCGAGCAGTCGCCTTCGATGTTTTTGTCCAGGGCCCGTTCGGGGTATTCCGGGGCTTCCTTGCTCAATGGCATGTATTGGCGGCTGTCGAACGCCGGAGCCGAAGCAGGTACGGCGGCGCGGGCTGTTTCGGCGGCCTGGCGTTGTTGGGCCTGGCGTTGCTGTTCCTGTTCACGCTCGCGCTGTTCGCTGGCCAGGCGCTGCTGTTGTTGCTGCTCTGCTTTCTTTTCTTCGACACGCTTGCGCGCCAGGGCGGCTTTTTCAAGCTTTTGTGCCTGCACACGAGGATCGACTGCGGGTTTGACCGGCGTTGGCAATACCACCGGTTCCGGCGCTGGCGGCGTCACCGCAACCGGTTCGGGGGCCGGTACTGGGACCGGCGCCGGGGGCAGCATCACCAGTTGGGTGTGCATCACGCTCGGGGCCTCCGGCGTGAGCGGTTGTGGCGCCCAGCCCAGCATCAACAGCGCCAGCACGATTACATGCAAGGCCACCGCCAAACCGGCGGCCAGGCTATTGCGCCAGAAGCCCAAAGGCGCCGCGGAGGCCATCGGCAAGATGGGACTGTGCATGATCATCGCCGTCATTGCGGGGCCTCGGTCACCAGCCCCAGGTTGCTGACACCGCCCTTTTGCAACACCGCCATGGCAGCCACCACACGGCCATACCCGGCATTGTCATCGGCGCGGATATACACCTGGGTGTCACTGCGCGCCGCCACCACCTGCGCGACCTTGGCGCCCATTTCTTCCAGGCTCACCGCGCTGTCGGTCTGGTGCTGGGTGTCCAGTTCCTCGCCGAGGTTCCAGTAGTAACCGCCGTCGGCCTGCACCGACAAGGTGAGGATTTGCTGGCGGGTGTCGGTGGCCAGCGCCTCGGCGGCAACCTTGGGTAGTTCGATCTTCACGCCCTGGGTCAGCATCGGCGCGGTGACCATAAAGATCACCAGCAGCACTAGCATCACGTCGATATACGGCACCACGTTCATTTCGGCCTTGGGCCCGTGCTTGCGTTGTGGCCTGACTAACATGGGAGTACTCCTGCTCAGGCGGCCGCGGCCAGGTTGATCGGCGTACCGCGCAGGGTGCGATGCAACCGCACTTGCAGCTCGTTGCCAAAGGCGTAATAGCGGGTGAGCAAGGTCTGGCTGCGCGCCGAAAAGCGGTTATACGCAATCACCGCCGGTATCGCCGCAAACAGGCCGATGGCCGTGGCGATCAACGCTTCAGCGATCCCCGGCGCCACCGTGGACAATGTGGCCTGTTGCACCTGGGACAGGCCGAGGAACGAATTCATGATGCCCCACACGGTGCCGAACAAACCGATATACGGGCTCACCGAACCCACAGTGGCAAGGAACTGCAAACCTTTTTCCAGCTCGATTTCCTGCGCGGTGATCGCCACCTGCAAGGCCCGCTCCACCCCTTCGAGCACCGCCGGATCATGGCTATGCAGGTGCTGGTATTCCTGGACCCCGGCGATGAAGATCGGCGCCACTCCACCCTCGCCCGCCTGCAGGGTGTCACGGTACAGCCCGTGCAAATCCGGCGCCGCACGAAAGCGTTGCACAAAGCCGTTCAGCTGCCGCTCCAGACGCCGCAGCACCGTGCCGCGCTGAATAATCAGGTACCAGCTGCACAACGAGGCCAGCAGCAAAGTTACCATCACTGCCTTGACCAACAGGCTGGCGTCGCTGATCAAGCCCCAGATCGTCATATGTTCCATCGTCGCGTGCATGGTGAATGTCCTCTATCCGTTTAACGTGCAGTGATTAAAAAGTCATGACTGGCTGATGACAGCTCAAGGCAACTTCAACGTGCGGGTCACATCGGCCCAGGGCACGAACTTGAAGTTCTGGGTTTGCTCAGGCATGCGTTTGCGCCCGTCCTGCACTACCAGCAGGCCTTGGTTCCACGGCCCGCCGAGGTTGACGGCGGTGACTTCCAGGCCATCGGTTTCCGATGCGCCGTCGATACCGGCAGCGGCGTTCAGGCCGACCCGGAAGGCACCGCGACTGGCGAACGGCGGCTCGGCATCCAGCACCAAGTAGCTGTCATTGCCCTGGCTGGAGATCACCAGGTAGTCATGCTGCGCACTCTGGTACAGCGCCAGGCCCTCGACGTCCGCGTGCAATTGTTCGCCGACCTTGATCACACTGGTCAGGGTCGCCGGTTGATCGGCACGGGCATCCACCGCCCACACGCCCACGTCTTCTTCGCCGATAAACAGGCGCTGGCGCTGGTCGTCGGCGACGCAGCCTTCGGGCTGGCTGTCGACCTTGAACTGGCGCACCAGCTCACCCTGCACGCGCCCGTCCGGGGCGCTGAGGCGGTATTGCAGAAAGGTGCCGTCCTTGCCGTTGGCGATCGCATAAATGTCGCCGCCGGCGGGCTGGAACAGGCACATGCCGTAGATCTCCTTGAGCGGCGTCGGCACTTCACCAGCCTCGCGCAACTCGCCGGTCTGCCGGTCGATGCTGAACAGGCTCAGGCTGTTGCGATCGCGATTGCTTGCCACGGCCAGGTCCACCGTCTGCTGGCCAAGCTTGAAACGCGGGCGCACGTCGACGTTGTTTAAGCGCCCCACCGCCAGCTCTTGCAGCAGCTTGCCATCAAGGTCGTAGGCCAGCAGGCCCTGTTTTTTGTTAGTGCCGAGCACGCGGCTCTGCCCAGGGTGCTCGGGGTGAACCCAGATCGCCGGGTCATCCGCCGCGTCGCCCTGACGCCCCACCGGCTCGCTCTGGCGCAGCGCGGCGACCTCCGGCAGCACCGGCGCGACCGGCACGGGTTTGGCCTGCCAGTCGAAGGTGCCTTGGTACAGTTGGCCGTTGTCGTCGTCGCGTACCAGCAATTGCCGACCGTTGATTGCCAGTTGCTCCGGCTCCTTGAGGCCGGGCAGACCCAGGCTCGGTTGCTCTACCCAGCGCGCGCCGGAGGACTGAAACAGGTGCAACTGCGCGGTTTTCGGGTCCAGGGCGACCATCCCCCCCGGTACCAGCACCATGGCCCCGGCTTCACGCTTGGAATCATCGAACAGCGCCACCGGCGTGCGTTTCACCGCGGCTTCGGGATGCGCCGGGTAGGCCCACCAGCCGACGTTTTCTTCGTTCACCACCAGTTGCTGCGTGGCGTCGTCCACCTGGCAGAACTGCGCCGACGGCGGCAACGGCACCCCGCGCACACGGCGGGCTTCAGCGAGCAGCGTCAAGCCATTGCCTACCAGCCATTGCTCGCCCTTGCCCTCCTCCCCGACCAGGAACACAAACAGGTTGGCCGCCGCGTCGCGGTACAGGCACAGACCGTTTACCGGAAAATCGCGGGGCGGCAGGTACAGCGGTTGGCCCCAGGTTTTAGCGGCGCTATTGAGGTTGATCAGCAGTGCCTGCTGGCGGTCGTTGTCGAGGCTGGCGACCACTGCGTGGGGGCCGGTGGCGCGTGTATCGAGGCTGCTGAAGTGACCGTTGAGACGCGCCAGTTCGGCGCCCTTGCTGTCGAGCAATTGCAGACCGTCACGGGGGCTGGCGGTGAGGCGCGTCTGACCGTCGGGCAGGAAGGCCACGGCTTCGGCCTTCAGGCTGGGCGCCCAGGGCGTCAGCGCCAGATCAGCGGCGAAGACGGGGCCGCTGGTGGCCAGGGCAATCAGCAGGTACAGCTTGGAAATTCTCATGAACGAACAAATCCTTCGGAAAAATGCAGAACGCTGTGGGCTTGGGGCTTCAGTGGGTCAGCTACTGATGCGTCAATTGGCAGGCCCTCATCGGGGGCAAGCCCCCTCCCACATTGGAATTGAGTGAGTTAGAAATGCGTGAAGGTCAGGCCCACTTTGTAGGTGGGGCCGTACTCTTCGTACTGGCCGTTGTAGCTGCGGTGGCCGGTGTAGACGAAGTACGACTCATCGGTAAGGTTCTGGGCCTCGAAGCTGACTTGCAGGTTCTTGCTCAGTGAATAGCGCGCGCTGAAATCGACGAAAGTCTGCGCGTCCACATGCAGGTCATGGGCCTTGTCGTTGATCGACGCCAGCTCATACAGGTAGGCCGATTTGTAGTTGGCCGACAGGCGCAGGCTGAGCTTGTCGTCTTCCCAACCAAGCATCAGGTTGCCGACGGTGTCCGACTGGCTGGGCAAACTGATGTTGCGCTTGCGGTGAGTGCCACTGGTAGCGTCGAAGCCTTCGATGTCCGCGCTGGAGCGGCTGAATGTGCTGTTGGCGCCCACCAGCAGGCCGTTCCACGGCGCCGGCAGCCAATCGAATTTCTGCGAATAGGCCAGCTCCAGGCCATACAGCTTGGCGCTGTCGCCATTGGCGTAGGTGTGGGCCTCGGCGAAGTTGGTCCAGGCCCCGGTACCGGCCAGGTCGGTGTTGTAGACGAAATTCTGGATGTCCTTGTAGAACACAAACGCTGAGACGGTGCCGGCACGCCCCATGAAATGCTCGATGCCCAGGTCCAGGTTGCTCGATTCCAACGGCTTGAGGTCCGGGTTGCCGAAGGTGGCCTCGTCATCGTCAATCACAAAACCCGGCGCCAGTTGGCCGAAGGTCGGGCGCACCACGGATTTGGTCCAGGCCGCACGCACCTGGGTGTTCTTGTCGATCTGATAGCGCGCGTGCAGGCCCGGCAGCCAATGGTGGTAGCGGCGCCGGGTGTCGGTGGCGGTGAACTGACCGTCGGTGGCGCCGGTGCCCTTGGCTTCGAACTCGGTGCCTTCGTAGCGCAGGCCGGCGATAAAGCGCCAGTCGTCGATATCGATCGTGTTCATCAGGTAACCGGCGTTGATGTCTTCACGCATAGTGAAGTCGTTGACCCGGGATTCGGTCTCGTCATAGAAGTCCGCACGGTTGAGGCCGCCGATCAACTGCTTGATGCCGCTGGCGCTGATGCCAGGGCCGTAGTTGCCCAGGCGATAGTCGACATTGCCCTTCTGGAATTGCGTCAGGCTGAGCTGCTGGTCGGTAAAGCCCAGGCTGTCGAAATCCTTGTAGACCCAGGCTTCCAGGTCGTTGTCCTTGTTGCGCCGGCTGACCTTGCCGCCGAATTTGACCTGGGACGCATAGCCGCTCAGGTCGTAGTCGCGGGCCAGGTCCAGGCGCAGGTTTTTCTCAGTGTCTTTGGTGTTCTGTTTTTCCCAGTCGACTTTGTCGAGGGTGAAGTTGGCCGGGTCGTAGAAGGCGCTGCCGATGATCGGGCGCGGTTTGTCTTTGTCATAGAAACCGCTGTTGGCGAAGTCACCGCCGTCGAAGGTGGCGCCGGCAATATGCGCGGGGCTGTCTTCGCTGGACTGGCTGTAACCGGCCTGGCCACTGAGGGTCCACAGGCCAAGCATGCGTTCGCCGCCGAACACGTAGGACTGAATCTCCTGGGTCTCTTCGCGGTTCTTGAGCTTGCGCTTGCCCTCGGCCTCGCCCAACTGGCCGGGTGCCTGCGGGTCGGCGAATTCCAGGCTGTTGGAGTTGCGGGTCTCGGTGTCCGTGTAGCGGCTGTACAGTGTGCGCAGGTAGTAGCTGCTCAGGTCATCGGGTTTGTAGTCGAAGTTCAGGCCACCGCCGGCGCGTTCGCGGCTGATGTCGTAGTCGCGCTGTTCGAACTCGTTGAGCCGGGCACCGTCGGTGAAGTCCCAGGCGCCGCCGGTCTCGACGTTGTCCGAGCCGAAGTCGCGCTTCTGCCAGCTCAGCGCCGCGGCCACGCCGAAGTTGTCGATACCATCGCCGAGGCTGAAGCGGTTACTGGCGGCCCCGGAGAATTTGGGGCTGGTCTGGCGAGTGTTCTTGTCGTAGCTGGCTTCGCTGCTGCCGGTGTAGAACAGGCCTTTGTGATCGAAGGCCGACAGGCTTTGCACATCGACGGTGCCGCCCAGGGAGTTGGCGTCCATATCCGGGGTGAGGGTCTTGATCACCGACAGCGACTGCACCAGCTCCGACGGCAACACGTCCAGGGCCACGGCGCGGCGGGCGCTCTCAGGGGCGGGCACCAAGGTACCGTTGATGGTCACGCTGTTGAGGTCCGGGCCCAGGCCGCGCACGCTGACGAAACGCCCTTCGCCCTGGTCGCGTTCCACGCTGATGCCAGGCAGACGTTGCGCCGCTTCGGCGACGTTCTCATCCGGCAACTGCGCCACGCCATCGGCATGCACCACGCTCTTGATGCTGTCGGCGCTGCGCTGCTCCTTGAGCGCCTGGCTGATCGCGGCGGCCTGGCCGACCACGTCGACATGCTCGGTGGTGGCCGCGTTGGCCGCATAGAGCCGCTCGCTGGCTATCGCCAGGGCCAAGGCGGTAAGCGTGAAGCTGACGAGCCCGGTGCGCTTGTACATGCAATCCTCCCCAAGAATCCGTTCGACGCCAGGCAAAAGGCCCGACAACTGGGAGGGCACGCTAGGGGTGGGGGATGACGGTTCTGTGACAGCGATCGGCGTAAAGCCCTGTAAACCGCGGCTTTCAGCCATGTGCTGAGATGAAATGAGCTGATATGACCTGCAAATCTCCCCTGTGGGAGGGGGCTTGCCCCGATGGCTGTCTGGCAGCCGACAGATATGCCAGCTGCCCCACCGCCATCAGGGGCATAGGTATCTACATAGCATGAGAAAATGAGGTTGTTGTGGTAATGGAATGGACGCCCCCTTCCTAACGGCATCTATGTGCCAAAGTTAAAGTGTTACCCACACTTAGCGGAAGGGAGCGTCCTCATGCAGCTTACGACTGTTTCGGTTGACTTGGCAAAAAACGTGTTTCAACTTCACGCGATCGATCAACAAGGAAAAACAGCGCTAAGGAAGCAGCTTAAACGTGAGCAGGTTGTCCCTTTTTTTGCCAACCTGGAGCCCTGCCTAGTGGGCATGGAGGCATGTGGC
>NZ_VFEU01000017.1 GCF_007858255.1 Pseudomonas rhodesiae
ACGCTGCTGTCAACACCTCTTTTTCTCCGCTTTCGACCGAGAAGATCGAAACGTTAATAGAGCCAAACAACACCGCTCTACCAACTCCTTCTGGGCTTCGATGAACTGAAGCGATCCGCTGTCGAATATTGCGTAACTCTTTGTTTACCAAGGAGTTTTCCGTTTCGACTGCGCCGGAAGTGGGGCGAATTATAGACTTCTGGAATCTGCCGTCAAGCGTTAATTACACCTTTTCCGCAGAAGATGGTTTTTTCGCCTTAAGCCGGGGGATACGGCGCATTAAAGGGGGCAGCCGCAACGCCAAAAGCAGCGTCCCTATGAAGGCGTAGATCGCCCACTCCTTCAGATCTGCCCTCACGATCCACAACATATGCAATAAACCAAGACCAAGAATCACATACACAACGCGATGCAGCTTCTTCCAACGAGTACCCAGCCGACGCTGGCTATAGCGATTCGAAGTCACGGCCAAGGCTAACAAGCCCAGGAACCCCAATGCTCCGACGATGATGTAAGGTCGCTTGCGCAACTCCACTCCTAGTTGTGACCAGTCCAATCCTAAGACGAAGACACAATAAGCAGCCAAATGCAGCACCACATAAGCAAAGCACCACAACCCCAACTGCCGACGCACCGCTATCCACCCCGACCACCCAGTCAGCTTCTGCATCGGCGTCATTGCCAGAGTGATCAGCAACAGGACCAACGTGCCCAACCCCAAGCGATCAACCAACACCTTGCCCGGATCAGGCCCCAGCGCAAAACTCCATGCTTGATACAACCACCACAACGGCCATATCGCTACGGCGATAAAAACGCCGACACGCCAGATAGGATGACGCATCAATAGTTCTTCCGCAGATCAAGGCCCGTATAAAGAGAAGCCACCTCTTCCGAGTATCCATTGAACATCTGCGTTTCACGTACGTTAGGACTGAAAAGGCCACTTGGCAGCCGACGCTCCCGCGCCTGAGTCCAACGAGGGTGATCGACAGTGGGGTTCACATTTGCATAAAACCCATACTCATCCGCAGCGATGCTTTGCCATGTGGTTTTCGGTTGCTCACTGACCAGGCTGATGCGCACAATCGACTTCACACTCTTAAAGCCATACTTCCACGGCACAACCAAACGTAACGGCGCGCCATTCTGGTTAGGCAGCTCCCGCCCATACATGCCCACGGCAAGAATCGCCAAAGGGTTCATCGCCTCATCCAAACGCAGGCCTTCCACATAAGGCCAATCGATCAGAGCGAAGCTAGAACGCTGACCCGGCATGCTTTTTGGGTCCTGCAAAGTCTCGAAACGGATGTACTTGGCCTTGGACGTCGGTTCGACCTGCTTAAGCAAAGCGGCAATCGGAAACCCTATCCATGGAATAACCATCGACCACGCCTCGACGCAGCGTAAACGGTAGATTCGTTCTTCCAATTGATAAGGTTTCATGAAGTCTTCAAGGGCATAACGCCCAGGTTTCGCCACCTCACCATCGATCACAACACTCCAGGGCTCAGTCTTGAGCGAACCGGCATTTTTTGCCGGATCTCCCTTGTCGGTACCGAACTCATAGAAGTTGTTGTAGTGGGTTGCGTCCTTAAATGGAGTAATTGCCTCATCTTTGACCGTTACCGCTTGCCACTTTGTAGCAGGCAGCTTTTCGGTGAACCACCCAGGCGCCCTACCCGGTTCGACGTCGGCATAACGCGCAGCATCCTCCGCACTCGCCCAACGTGGAAGACTGCTGGCGGCAATGCCGGCAAGTGCACCACCGAGCAGGCTGCGACGAGAGAGGTAAAAAGATTCAGGCGTGACGTCCGACTCATGGGAATCGGACGCTTTAGGCAATTTGATTAACATGGCAACTCCGCAGCTTTGGAGGACTGATGCACCAATAGACTGTGGAGTATGGGGGAAATTACATTAAGGCAACGTTTTGTCCCGACGCAGACGCAGCAAATACTGAATCGGGCCCGACGCGGCATAAACCAGGAATGCCAGCAGCAGAATCCGCGGCGGATCGCTGAACACCACGGCGAACACCAACACCACGACAAGAATCGCCACGAAAGGCACACGCCCCTTGAGGTCCAGCTCCTTGAAGCTGTTGTATTTGATGTTGCTCACCATCAACATCCCGGCAGCCGCCACCATCAAGGCCACCAGGAACGACATTTTCGACCCCTGGATACCGTAATCACTGAATGCCCAGACGATACCCGCCACCACTCCCGCAGCAGCCGGACTGGCCAAGCCGATAAAGTAACGCTTGTCCGCGGTACCCACTTGGGTATTGAAACGCGCCAGACGCAACGCGGCACCCGCGACATAGATAAAGGCAACCATCCAGCCAACCTTGCCCATATCACCCAGCGCCCAGGCGAACGCCAGCAATGCAGGGGCGACGCCGAATGCCACCATGTCCGACAGCGAGTCGTACTCGGCACCAAATGCACTTTGCGTATTGGTCATCCGCGCTACACGACCATCCAGACCATCAAGCACCATGGCCACAAAAATCGCGATAGCAGCAAAACCGAAATATTTGCTGGCACTCGCCGCGTCACCCGCCGCCAGCGCACTTTGGGCGCTCATGGAGTTGATGATCGAGTAGAAGCCGGCGAACAGGTTCGCGGTGGTAAACAAGTTAGGCAGAAGATAGATGCCACGATGCCGGACCTTGCGGCCTTCCGCGTCATGCCCTTCTTCGACATGCTCATCGATTGGCAGCAGGCTTTCGGCGTCAGAAGCCTGGCTTGGCTCTTCGGGACGTTCGCTCATGGACTTTACCTTGCAACAGTTTGAAAAATTCGACAAAGACGTGCGGCGAGTGTTCGCCAGCAAACGATGCAGCTTTATACCAGAACCGGCCAGCCAAACGAAAAAACGCGGCCTAGGCCGCGTTTTTCTTTGATGCGTACGACTTAGTTTTTAGCTTTGTCGACGATCTTGTTGGCACCGATCCACGGCATCATGGAGCGCAGTTGCTCGCCGATGACTTCGATACCGTGAGCAGCATTATTACGACGCTTAGCGGTCATCGAAGGGTAGCCGGTAGCGCCTTCGCTGATGAACATTTTGGCGTACTCGCCGTCCTGAATGCGTTTCAGGGCATTGCGCATGGCCTGACGGGACTCGGCGTTGATCACTTCCGGACCAGTCACATACTCGCCGTACTCGGCGTTGTTGGAGATCGAGTAGTTCATGTTGGCGATCCCGCCTTCGTACATGAGGTCAACGATCAGCTTCAGTTCGTGCAGGCATTCGAAGTAGGCCATTTCCGGCGCATAGCCAGCTTCAACCAGGGTTTCGAAACCAGCTTTTACCAGTTCAACGGTACCGCCGCACAGAACAGCTTGTTCGCCGAACAGGTCGGTTTCAGTTTCGTCTTTAAAGGTGGTTTCGATGATGCCGGTACGACCGCCACCAACGCCAGCAGCGTAGGACAGCGCAACGTTCTTGGCGTTGCCCGATGCGTCTTGGTAGATCGCGATCAGGTCAGGAATACCGCCGCCTTTGACGAACTCGGAGCGTACGGTATGACCCGGCGCTTTCGGCGCAATCATGATCACGTCGAGGTCGGCGCGTGGCACAACCTGGTTGTAGTGAATCGCGAAGCCATGGGAGAAGGCCAGGGTGGCGCCTTTTTTGATGTTCGGCTCGATTTCGTTCTTGTACAGCGAGGACTGGAACTCGTCCGGGGTCAGGATCATGACCAGGTCGGCAGCAGCAACCGCGGAAGCAACGTCAGTCACTTTCAGGCCATGAGCTTCAGCCTTGGCTACGGTGGCCGAGCCTTTGCGCAGACCAACAGTCACGTCAACGCCGGAGTCTTTCAGGTTGCAGGCTTGCGCGTGACCTTGGGAGCCGTAGCCGATGATGGCGACTTTCTTGCCCTGGATGATCGACAGGTCACAATCTTTATCGTAATAAACTTTCATGAGGTTCCTCTATATATCAAGGCCTTAAGGCCATTCGCTAATTTGGGTTAGATGCTGAGTACTTTGTCGCCACGGGCAATCCCGGTGACACCACTGCGTACGGTTTCCAGAATCGAGGCCGTCCCGATCGACTGGATGAAGCTGTCCAGTTTGTCGCTGGTGCCGGTCAGTTGAACGGTATAAACGCTGGCGCTCACATCGACGATCTGCCCGCGATAGATGTCGGTAGTCCGCTTGATCTCGGCACGTTGGGCGCCCGTGGCCTTGACTTTAACCAGCATCAGCTCGCGCTCGATGTGAGCGCTTTCCGATAGGTCGACCAGCTTGACCACTTCGATCAGCTTGTTGAGGTTCTTGGTGATCTGCTCGATCACCTCATCGTGGCCTACGGTGGTCAATGTCAGACGCGACAGAGTCGGGTCTTCGGTCGGCGCCACTGTCAGGCTTTCGATGTTGTAGTTCCGTTGCGAAAACAGGCCGACAACACGAGACAGAGCGCCGGGTTCGTTCTCAAGAAGCAGGGAGATGATATGCCGCATGATTACGTACGCTCCGTCTTGTTCAGCCACATGTCGCGCATAGAGCCGTCTTTGATCTGCATCGGGTAGACGTGCTCGCTGGTATCCACCTGAATATCGATGAACACCAGACGATCCTTCATGGCGAACGCCTCTTCCATCTTCGGCTTCAGATCTTTCGGATCAGTGATGCGAATGCCAACGTGGCCATAGGCTTCAACCAATTTGATGAAATCTGGCAGCGACTCCATATAGGAATGGGAGTGACGGCTGTTGTAACTCATGTCCTGCCATTGACGCACCATGCCCAGCACGCCGTTGTTCAAGCAGACGATCTTGACCGGCAGACCGTACTGCAGGCACGTCGACAGTTCCTGGATGTTCATCTGGATGCTGCCTTCACCGGTGACGCACGCAACATCGGCGTCCGGGAAACTCAGCTTCACCCCCATGGCGGCGGGAAAACCAAAGCCCATGGTGCCCAGGCCGCCGGAGTTGATCCAGCGGTTCGGCTTGTCGAATTTGTAGTACTGCGCGGCGAACATCTGGTGCTGGCCCACGTCGGAGGTCACAAAGGCGTCGCCCTTGGTCACTTCGCACAGGGTTTCGATCACGGTTTGTGGCTTGATAATGCTGCCGTCACCCTTGTCGTAAGGGAACAGGCCGCGATCGCCGCGCCACTCATCGATCTGCTTCCACCAGCTGGCCACCGACTCCTTGTTAGGCGTCTCGCCGATATCCTTGAGCGCGGCGACCATTTCGGTCAGGACGCTCTCTACAGGCCCCACGATCGGCACGTCGGCCTTGATGGTCTTGGAGATGGACGCCGGATCGATGTCGATATGGATAATCTTGGCATTTGGGCAAAACTTGCTCGCGCCGTTGATAACCCGATCATCGAAACGTGCGCCAACCGCCAGAATGACATCCGCGTGGTGCATGGTGAGGTTAGCGGTGTAGCTGCCGTGCATACCGAGCATGCCGACGAACTGACGGTCCGTACCCGGGAACGCACCGAGCCCCATCAGTGTGTTGGTCACCGGCAAGTTGAGCAGCTTGGCCAGTTCGGTCAGCGGTGCGGAACCGCCGCCCAGGATCACACCACCGCCCGAGTACAACACTGGGCGCTTGGCCGCCAGCAACATCTCTGCGGCCTTGCGGATTTGCCCTGAGTGCCCACGGACCGCCGGGCTGTAGGAACGCAGCTTGGCTTTCTTGGGGAAGACGTATTCGAATTTTTCCGCTGGGTTGGTCATGTCTTTCGGAACATCGACAACGACAGGGCCCGGACGACCGGACTGTGCGAGGTAGAAGGCCTTTTTCATGACTTCCGGGATTTCCGACGGATGCTTGATCATGAAGCTGTGTTTCACGATCGGCCGGGAAATACCGATCATGTCGGTTTCCTGGAACGCGTCGGTTCCCACCATGGTGCTGGGCACCTGGCCGGAAATGATCACCATCGGGATGGAGTCCATATAGGCCGTCGCAATGCCGGTAATAGCATTGGTTGCGCCTGGGCCGGAAGTTACCAGCACTACACCGGCTTTACCGGTGGCGCGGGCATAACCGTCAGCCATATGGGTCGCGGCTTGTTCGTGGCGAACCAGGATGTGGGTAACAGCCGGTTCCTTGAACAGCGCGTCGTAAACATGCAGAAGAGCACCACCTGGGTACCCGTAGATATAGTCGACGCCTTCGTCACGCAAAAAGCGGACGAGCATCTCACCACCAGATAAAAGCTCCACGTTGTTCACCTCTAAAACGCCAGAATACCGTCCGTTGAAAACCGACGGGTCTTAATAGGTTTACTTCTCAACAGAGCATGAGCGACGGTGGTCGCCGACTACGTCAGCACTGACTGAGCAAGTATTGGGATCGTCCCAAGTGTTGCGGGCTTTTCCCACCCAGCGCGAGGTAACGCGTTGCGGGTGTAACAGGTCGGCGCGGATGTGCGCCTCATGATCTGCTGAGCGGGCCTGCTTCTGGCAGTCCCGATAC
The DNA here is from genome assembly GCF_007858255.1 of Pseudomonas rhodesiae. Taxonomy (GTDB): domain Bacteria; phylum Pseudomonadota; class Gammaproteobacteria; order Pseudomonadales; family Pseudomonadaceae; genus Aquipseudomonas; species Aquipseudomonas rhodesiae. The sequence continues at coordinate 6,458 of NZ_VFEU01000017.1, forward strand.
AGCGGACTTTGGATTCTTCTGTTTCAGGCCCTTCAAGTCAAGCAATAATTGCGCTTTTTTCCAACTAAGCGCATGAGAACGTAGAAGAAAGGGCCGTGAGGAGGGATAAAACTCGCCTGAATGTCGTCAAGCGGTAGAAATATGCGCAAGACTGCCGAAAAAGCCGGCAGTCAGGCAATTAACGAGCGTCGACGATCAATTGATCGAACTTTTTCAGCGCGTTGCGCAATCCGAGGCTTTCCTGAGGCCGGTCTACATAGACCATCTCGGCCATTTCTAGAATGCCCGACGCGCGTGGCAAAGGCAGATCCTGCTCAAGGATGTGCTTCATGCGCGCCAGAAAGATCCATTGCAGCCACTGGTGGAAATCCAGCGTATCCACCGAAAACGGCTCAACACTGCTGAGTGCTTCAGAGCTGGGGGGAACCTCTTCCCACCAGCCTTGCACGCGCAGTTCACGCTCGATCAGCAATAACTGTTCGGCAATCGCAGGAAAACGCCCATCCATCAGAGGTTAACCTTGGCTTTCTGGCGGGCCTGGGCGGCGCCGGCGGCATCGCCCTGCGCGGCGCGCGCGTCGCCGATCAATGCCCACAGGCTGGCTTGCAGGTCTGGGCGACCGTTGGCCAGGCTCAAACCCCGACGCGCGAATTGTTCGGCCTGCGGCGCGTCGCCCTGAGCCATGCGCACCTGCGCCAGGCGATACAGAACCTGAGGTTCTCGGGGTGCGACACGTTGCGCGCGTTCAAGGCTTGAGGAAGCGCCGTTCAAGTCGCCACCCGCCTGCTGCTGCTGAGCAGTGGTCAACAAAGCCAGCACCGGCCCGTCCAGTTGCTCGTCAGCCGACAAGCCGCCTGCATTGGAAGACGACGGAATGCCGCTCGGCGAGGACGGCATGTTATAGGTGCCTTGATTGACCGGCGCCGTCTGAATCGGCGTGGCGTCGATCGGCCCGGAAGTGCTTGGCCCTGGTGTCCACGGCTCGGCACTGATCGGCGCCGAAGTCGCGGCACCGCCGCCGGGCACCATCACCACCACGCCCGAGTCCTGCGGCACCGCTTGAGCCGCGGCCTGGACGGGACGCTTGGTCACGGTTTGGCGGAAGCCGCCATTGGCCGAGATCCGATCGCTATTGGAAACGGCCGTGCTCGAGTCCACCACTGGAATGGAACCGCGTTGCACGCTGGAGCAACCGCCGAGCAAAGCCAGCGCTGTAATAGCTGGAAACCACCACTTGTTCACTTGAAACCCTCTTTGCTTAGTTCATCCAGCCCTTGACCCAGTCCATCACCGATTCTGCGTCAGCAGGGGCACCGCCACCGCACGCTGCACCGGGTGGTGGTTCGCTGCCGCGAATATACGGCATCTGCACCGCGCCCGGGCAGTTGGCATCAGAGCCCTGACCGGTGTGCGGATCGATCCAGGCCTGCACAATGTTATCCGGCTGTGGCATGTTCAACGGGAGCGGGTCAGCCTTGCGCATAAAACTGGTCCAGACCTGCAATGCGCCGGTTGCACCGGTGAACGGCGTCTTGCCATTATCGTCGCGCCCCAGCCATACAACGGCCAGTACATCCTGACCAAAACCGGCGAACCAACTGTCCCGCGAATCGTTACTGGTGCCGGTCTTGCCCGCCAGCGTCAGATTGGACGGCAGCACCTTATAGACCGAACTGCCAGTACCTTCGCGCATTACGCGCTGCATGGCGTTCTGGATCAGGTAGATGGAACCCGCGTCGAAACGCTGCTGAATCTGGAAAGGATAACGCTTGAGCGGCTCCCCTTCGGCGGTCAATACACTGCGGATGCCCCGCATCGGCGTATTGAAACCACCGTTGGCCAGGGTCTGATACATGGTTGCCACTTCCATCGGCGTCATCGCGCCAGCGCCTAGCAGGATGGATGGAAACGCTGGGAATTCACGGGTAACGCCCAGTCGCGCCAAGGTCTTGAGCACATTCGGCACTCCCACCTCCAGCCCGAGGCGAGAGGTGGAAATGTTGTAGGAATGCGCCAAGCCCTGGTAAAGGAACACCGTGCCATGGGAGCGGCGATCAAAGTTCTGCGGGGTCCACACCTGACCATCCCCGCCCTTGACCGACAACGGATCGTCCGAGAGCCAACTGGTGAGCGTGTATTTGCTCGGCTTTTCCAGTGCCGTCAGGTACACCGCCGGCTTGACCAGCGAGCCGATCGGGCGCACAGCATCCAAGGCACGGTTGAACCCGGCAAAGCTGGCCTGGCGACTGCCGATCATGGCCTGCACTTCACCCGTTTCAGGGTTGGTCACCACCATTGCGGCTTCCACTTCGTCGGAACCTTTGCGACCGGTCAGACGCTTGAAGGTGTCGTTGACCGACGCTTCAGCCTTCATCTGCAGGATCGGGTCAAAACTGGTGAAGATTCGCAGCCCCTCCTCGGTCAAGTCTTCGTCGCGATAGTCTTCACGCAGCTGGCGTTTGACCAGATCGATAAAGCCTGGGAATGAGCTGTCCGCCAACTTGCCTCGGGAGGTCACGCCCAATGGCATTTTCTTGGCCGCGGCAACCTGTTCGGCGCTAGCAACGCCCTGCTGCTCCAGCACGTCCAGCACCAGGTTGCGGCGCTCCAGCGCACGCTCCGGGTTGCGACGCGGATTGTAATAGGAAGGCCCCTTGACCATGCCGACCAGCAGCGCGACCTGGTGCAGCTTCAATTCGGACAGCGGCTGGCCGAAGAAGAACTGACTGGCCAAGCCGAAACCGTGCACTGCGCGCTGACCATCCTGGCCGACGAACACCTCATTAAGGTAAGCCTCAAGGATTTCCTGCTTGCTGTAATGCAGTTCAAGCAGCATCGCCATCATGGCTTCGGTGAGCTTACGGGTCAGGCTGCGCTCGTTTGTCAGGTAGAAGTTCTTAACCAATTGTTGCGTCAGCGTACTGCCGCCCTGGGTCATTTTGCCGCCAGAGGTGTTCACCCAGATCGCGCGGGCAATCGACTTGGGCGAGACGCCCCAGTGGCTGTAGAAATCGCGATCCTCTACTGCAACCAAGGTTTCCAGCAGGTAAGGCGGCACCTGATCCAGCTTGATCAGGATGCGATCTTCAAGGTTTTTAGGGTAAATACCGCCGATCATAAGCGGTTCCAAACGAACCACAGGCAGTTTGGAACCATTGAGCGACGACAGTTCGGCCACATAATCGCCGGAGAAGCGCACGCGTACCGGCTGAGGCTTTTCCAGGCCTTCATAGAATTGGAAGCCACGAGTGTTCAAGTCAACCGTATTACCGCTGACGGCGGCGGCACCCGGGCCATTGCTGACCGGCTCACGGCGATAACCGAGCGCGTCGAGCTCGGTGAGGAAATCATCCTTGCTCAGCTTCTGGCCAGTGAACAGCTCCAGCGGGCGGGCGTAGACCTTGGCCGGGATAGTCCAACGTTTACCAGAGAACTTCTCTTGGACCACGGCGTCGAGGTACACCGCAAAGCCGGCGAGCACTACAAGACCGACAAGGCCGAGCTTGAGCGCCCAGCCCAACCAGGGGCGCAGGCTGCGGGAAGGTGTTTTTTTACGGGAGCGGGGAGATCGGGTTCGAGTCATGGCGGCGGATTATACGCACTTTATCGATGATCAACATGAGCCGGACAGCGGTTTGCACGACCGCCTACAGCGGCCATAATGCCCGACATGATTTCCCCAAGACTTTGAAGGATCGCCCGTGAGCCAGTCCCTGATCGCAGCCCTGCAAGACCCGGCGTTGTACCCCCATCCGGTAGAAGCGTTCCAAGTCATCGAAACCCATATCTCCTGGGTCATTTTGACCGGCCCTTATGCTTATAAATTGAAGAAACCAATGAACTTCGGCTTTCTGGACTTCACCGCCCTGGAAGATCGCGGCCATTTCTGCAACGAGGAATTGCGCCTCAACCAACGCCTGACCCAGGATTTGTACCTGGAAGTACTGCCGATCACCGGCACCGCCGAATCGCCACAACTGGGCGGTGACGGGCCTGTGATCGAATACGCGCTGAAGATGCGTCAGTTTCCCCAAAGCCAACTGCTCAGCACCTTGCAGGCCAATGGCGAACTGACCGCTGCGCACATCGATGAAATGGCCCGGCAGATCGCGCATTTTCACCTCAGCGCCCCTCATGTACCGCAAGCTCACCCCGCCGGGACCCCGGACGAGGTGATGGCGCCGGTGCGCCAGAACTTCGAGCAGATCCGCCCGTTCCTCAGCGACAAGGCCGACCTGGCTCAACTCGAAGCCTTGCAAGCCTGGGCCGAAAGCAGCTTCGAACGCCTCAAGCCGCTAATCGCGCAGCGCAAGCTCGATGGGTTCACCCGCGAGTGCCACGGTGATATCCACCTGGGCAACGCGACCCTGATCGATGGGCAAGTGGTGATCTTCGACTGCATTGAGTTCAACGAACCGTTTCGCTTCACCGACGTTTACGCCGACACCGGTTTCCTGGCCATGGACCTGGAAGACCGCGGCCTCAAGTCCCTGGCTCGCCGCTTCATCAGTCAGTACCTGGAACTGACCGGCGACTACCAGGGCCTTGAGTTGTTGAATTTCTACAAAGCCTACCGTGCCCTGGTCCGCGCCAAAGTCGCGCTGTTCAGCATGCCGAGCGAAGCCAGCCCGGTGCAACGGGCCACCACCCTGCGCCAATATCGCAACTACGCCAATCTGGCGGAAAGCTACAGCACCATTCCATCGCGCTTTCTGGCGATCACCCACGGCGTCTCGGCCGTCGGCAAAAGCCACGTCGCCATGCGCCTGGTGGAAGCCTTGGGTGCTGTGCGCCTGCGGTCGGATGTAGAACGCAAACGCCTGTTCGGTGAACAGCAGGTAGAAAACACACCTCAGGCGGGCATCTATGCCGCCGACGCCAGCACCAAGACCTACGCACGCCTGAATGAAATCGCCAACATCGTGCTGCGCGCCGGTTTCCCGGTGGTGCTGGACGCGACGTTCCTCAAACGTGAACAACGCGATGCTGCCGCCAAGGTCGCCGAAGCCACTGGTGCGCCGTTTCTGATTCTGGATTGCAATGCGCCACAAGCGGTTATTGCCAGTTGGTTGGCGCAACGCCAGGCGGAACAAAACGACCCGTCCGACGCGACCCTGGCAGTTATCAAGGAACAGCAGGCCCATCGCGATCCCCTCACGCCTGAAGAGTTATTGCAGAGCAAGCGGGTGGAAACCAATCAAAGCGGAACCCTGGATGCACTGGTCGCGCAAATTCGTCAGCGTCTGCCAGGCTTGTAAGAAAAATTTATTGGTCGCGTCGTCTACTTAAACGCGCGACCGCACAATAGTGGCACTATAATGGCGTCATAAGTCCAACAGGAGTCGTTTTCATGAGTAAGCCTAAGCTTCTTGATACACCGCTCTACGCGCTCCTGCACAAAGACGATATTCGCGGCTTCAACCAAGAGCGCCCTACCGAAGGTGTCATCGATATGCGCGGAGGCGATTTCCGAGGTTTGGACCTGCGCGACCTGAACGCCAGCGGCGTGGATTTCACCGACGCGTATTTCCGCTCTGCCGACCTACGCGGCCTGGATTTGCGTGGCTGCTCGCTGGAAGGCGCCAGCCTTGCCCATGCGCAGATTTCCGGCACCTACTTCCCGCCTGAACTGACCGCCGATGAGATCCTGATGTCGGTCAACTTCGGCACTCGCCTGCGTTACCGCACCAAGTGAACTTCAAGGTCCAGGCCCCGGTTATGCGCCAGCGTAACCGGAGCCTTGGCACTGCGCGCGTCAAAGTTACAGCGTCAGGCTTATAAGCTTTTGAGCCGTATCAGAGCAAAGAACTGCACTTTTCCTACTGAACGCTACACTCCTTTTCAGGCCTGTCTGGTCACGATACCCACCGCACCGTTCGGCCGTCGCAAGGAGGCTTGATGAACGATGAGCTGCAACACCTGAAAAACCTCGGCAAGACCTCAGCGCAGTGGCTGCATGCAGTGGGCATCCACAGTGCATCGGACCTGCGCCGCCTGGGGGCGGTCGATGCCTATCGAGCAGTGAGGACTCGCGGATTTCGGGCATCGAAAGTGTTGTTGTATGCGATCGAAGGGGCCTTGCTGGATGTGCACTGGAACGATATTCCTGCCGAACGCAAGGAAGCCTTGAATCGCCAGTTGGAGGCGGTGTCGTCTCGCCCGAAGAGTTGAGCTTGGCTAGATCTCGCCACTCGGCGTTTCGAACGAGCGTTTGAGAAAACTTCAGGCGACCGCAAAAACAGCGGTTGACTCTCAAATGAGAATCGTTATGATTATCACAACTGGTCGCGAGATCAGCCGATAACTGAAAGGCCCTTGGTTCGGACTCTCAGATTATCTCCTCATCAGGCTAATCACGGTTATTTGACCCGGCTTTTGCCGGGTCTTTTTTTGCCTGATAGAAATCCCATTTCAGCGCGCGATGACCAACGGATGCCCACGCTCCGGATGCGGCTGCACCAACACTTCAAGGCCGAATACTGCCTTGACGATCTCAGGCTGCAGCACCTGGGTCGGCGTGCCCAAGGCGTAGGGACGTCCCTGCTCCAGGAGCAGCATCCTGTCGCAGTAACGCGCCGCCAGGTTCAGGTCATGCAGGATCACCAGCACCGCCGCTCCGCGGTCAGCAAAGGCACGTATTGCCTGCAGGATGGTGTGTTGGTGCAAGGGGTCGAGCATCGATGTGGGCTCATCCAGCAGCAATGTCTGCCCCGCCTCACCCGGCCACAATTGCGCCAATACCCGTGCCAGGTGCACGCGCTGACGCTCACCGCCCGATAAGGCCAGATAGTTGCGACCGCTCAAGTGCCCGACATCCGCCGCCTGCAACGCAGCATTGATAATCTGCTCATCACAGGTCTTGCCGGTCTGATGGGGCAGGCGCCCCATACCCACCACCTCTTCGACACGGAAAGCAAAATCCAGGGTGGAAGTTTGCGGCAACACTGCCAGGCGCTGAGCACGCTGTGCCCCGCTCCATGCGCTCAAAGCCTGCTGATCCAGCCAGACATTACCCTGATCCGCTTGCAACTCACCGCTCAAGGTACTCAACAGTGTGCTTTTGCCGGCGCCATTGGGCCCCAGCACGCCGAGCACTTCGCCCGGCAGCAGATCGAGGGTTATGTCCGCCAATACGACTTTGCGGTCACGACGGACCTGCACCCCTTCCACTCGCAACATCAGGCGCGTCCTCGTAATAGCAAGTACAGAAAAAACGGCGCGCCGATAAATGCCGTCACAATGCCGATCGGTAATTCAGCAGGCGCCAGGGCAAGCCGTGCGACCAGGTCGGCACACAGCAACAAACTCGCGCCCGCCAACACCGACGCAGGCAATAGCACGCGATGATCAGGCCCAGCAAGCAATCGCACCAAGTGCGGCACCACCAAACCGACAAATCCGATCATCCCCGCCGCAGCCACCGCCGCCCCTACACCCAGGGCGGTGCAAAACACCAGTTCACGTTTAAGCCCTTCGACATCAACGCCCAGGTGGCTCGCTTCAGACTCGCCAAGCAGCAACGCATTCAAAGCCTTCGCCCGCCGCGGCAACCACAGCGCAACCCCCGCAGTTACCAGCAACAACGGCCATAGCCTTGAATAGCTGGCACCGTTGAGGCTACCCAGGTTCCAGAACGTGAGTGTGCGCAACGTGGCGTCATCTGCCAGATAGGTAAACAAACCGACTGCCGAACCGGAGAGAGCCGTTAGCGCAATGCCCGCGAGCAGCATCGTGGCCACATGGGTCTGACCATCACGCCGCCCCAGGCGATAAACCAACGCAGTCACCCCCAGCCCACCGGCAAACGCGCACAACGACAGCACATAGGGCCCGAACACATCCGGCAAACCGCCCAGGAACGCAGAGCCGACAATCGCCACCGCCGCCCCCAAGGCCGCGCCGCTGGACACCCCCACCAATCCCGGGTCCGCCAACGGGTTACGAAACAGCCCCTGCATCGCCACCCCCGACAACGCCAACACGCCGCCGACCGCCAGGCCCAGCAAGGTGCGCGGCAGCCGGATCTGCCCCAGGATCAGCTCTGCCTGCTCCAGGCCGTAGGCATCGATGGGTAGGCCCATCAAGCGCAAAGCCGCACGAAGCGTATCCCACAGCGGCAGGCTGACGGGCCCTAAAGCCAATGACAGCCAGGTGGCCAACCCGCATAAGAGCGTCAAGCCGATAAACAACGTTCGTGGTTTTACCAGTGTGGTCATGGTGTAGCTTCAGACGAAGTCGGATAGAACCCGGCCGATAATACTTCCAGATTTTGCGGCAGACGCGGCCCCAATCCGCCAACCAACAGAGTGGGATCCACTTCAAGCACCCGGCCCTGTTTGGCCGCTGGCGTCGACGCCAAAATCGGGTTTTCCTTGAACAGCGCCGCACGCGCCGCCTCCCCTGTCAATGCGCGATCCGCAAACACCAGCACCTGCGGACTCAGCCCCGCCAGCGACTCTGCCGAAAAGGGTTTATACCCCGTGTGCGTAGCTAGGTTGTGGCCACCCGCCTGGCGCAGCATCCAGTCCGCTGCCGTGTCCTGGCCAGCAACGAGCGGCTTACCACCGGCATTGCCCACCAGCAGCAACACACCCGGCGCCTGCCGAGTCGCCTGGATCTTCACGAGGCGGTTTTTCTGCCGTTGTAGTGCCTGCTCATAATCGCCGAACAGTGCGCGCGCCTCAGCCGCCTTACCGAGTAATATCCCCAGGTGCTCAAGGTTGCTTTTCAGCGCCTGTAAATCTGGCTGTGCGGAAAACATCTCCACTTGCACACCCGCACTGCGGATCTGCGCCAGCACCGGCGGCGGCCCCATTTCTTCGGTGCCCGCCAGTACCTGCGGACGCAGGCTGAGAATGCCCTCGGCCGACAATTGACGCTGGTAGCCAATACTCGGCAACGTTTTGAGTGTCGCGGGATGCTGACTGGTGGTGTCCACTCCCACCAGTTTTGGCTCGCCCCCCAAGGCCACGACCCACTCCGACAGAGCGCCACCGGCACTCACCCAGCGTTGTGGTAGTTCAGAGGCCAGTGCCCCGTGGTTGATGAGCAAACCAACAACAAGCGCAATAGCGCTGGTACTCAGGCGCATAACAGGGTTTCCTTCCAGGGACTGGGTCTCAGAACGCTTTTCGAGGGGACAGATTGACCCTGCCAGGCATCGAACGTAGCGCCCCGTCAGCCAACGAGCGAAGCCCGCATTTGATAATTGTTTGCATTTGAACGTCAAGGCACTTAAGGATTGAAATGAAGTTTCTATGCTCCTCCGCCGCACTGGCACCCAATACCAGCCTCGGCTTTGATATCGACGGGTGCAAGTTATTGGCTGTGCGCCGCGATGGCATTGCTTACTTCTATATCAACCGTTGCCCCCACCGCGGTGTTGCACTGGAGTGGCAACCCGGCCAATTCCTCGACGACAGCGCCAGCCTGATCCAGTGCGCGACGCACGGCGCCTTGTTCCTGATTGAAACCGGCGAGTGCATCGCCGGACCCTGTGCCGGTAGAAGTCTGGTCGCCCTGCCCGGCCGCGAAGACGCACAGGGCCTGTGGGTGGACCTCTAGTCGAGCAGCACGTCCAGGCGGCGATCTACGCAAATCTCTTCGGCCGTAACACGCACGCCATAGGCCAGCACCTCCACCCCCGCCGCCTTGGCCTCGCGCAGCGCCGCGCCATAGGCCGCATCGATTTCCACGGCCGGGCGCACCGCATCGATCCCCGAAAGATTGACGCAGTACAACTGCACCGCCCGCACGCCATCCCGCGCCAGATAGGCCAACTCCCGCAGATGCTTAGCTCCGCGCTGGGTTACCGCATCGGGGAAGGCCGCCACTCTGGAATCATCGAAACCTAAGGTGACACTTTTAACTTCAACGTAGGCCGCGCCATGGGGATAGTCCAAACGGAAGTCGATACGGCTTTTCTCCTGGCCATAGGGGACTTCGCGCTTCAACGCGGTGAAGCCATCCAACTCGGCGATCACCCCAGCGCGTAGCGCCTCCTCAACCAATTGATTGGCGCGCGCCGTATTCACGCAGGCCAGGCGACCTTGGGGTGTTTCGGCGATTTCCCAGGTGCCGGGCAACTTGCGCCTGGGGTCATTGGAGCGGCTGAACCAGACCTGCCCGCCTTCGACCATGCAATTGAGCATGGAACCGGTATTCGGGCAGTGAATCGTGAGTAACTCGCCGGTAACGGTTTCGATATCGGTGAGAAAACGCTTGTAACGGCGAATCAAGCGGCCTTCTTCGAGGGGAGGATAAAAACGCATCAGCCTTGCCAACTCCGCAAACCACGGGCGATGCGCTCCACCGCCTCCTGCAGGCGTTCGACGCTCTGCGTGTAGGCAAAGCGCACATGATGGCCGGCCTGATAGCGGCCGAAATCCAGACCGGGCGTGAATGCAACGTGCTCGGTTTCAAGGAAATGACGACAAAATGCGAAGGCATCGCCGCCAAACGCGCGAATATCGGCGTATAGATAGAAGGCCCCTTCCGGCTCGACCTCAATGCCAAAGCCCAGCTCCCGTAGCGCCGGCAGCAGGAAATCGCGACGGCGACCGAACTCGGCGCGGCGCTCCTCCAGAATGCTCAATGTTTGCGGAGTGAAACACGCCAGCGCCGCATGCTGAGCCATGCTCGGCGCGCTGATGTAGAGGTTTTGTGCCAGCTTCTCCAGCTCACCCACCGCTGCGGGCGGCGCCACCAGCCAGCCCAGGCGCCAGCCGGTCATCCCGAAATACTTCGAAAAACTATTCAAGACGAAGGCGTCATCATCGACTTCCAGCACACTGGCGGCGTCGGTGCCGTAGGTGAGGCCGTGATAAATCTCATCCACCACCAGATGGCCATCGCGCGCTTTGATTGCACTCGACAGCCCGGCCAGTTCGTCACGGGTGAGAATCGTGCCGGTCGGATTCGCCGGCGATGCCACCAGGGCGCCCACACTGTCCTGGTTCCAATGCTTGTCCACCAAGTCGGCCGTCAGTTGATAGCGCATGTCCGGCCCTACCGGCACCAGTTGCGCGGCGCCCTCGACCAAGCGCAGAAAATGCCGGTTACATGGGTAACCGGGGTCTGCCAGCAGCCAGTGCTTGCCCGGATCAACCAGCAAGCTGCTGGCCAGCAGCAACGCACCGGAACCGCCGGGCGTGATCAGAATGCGTTCCGGATCGACATTCAAGCCGTAGCGTTGCTGATAAAACCCACTGATGGCTTCGCGCAGCTCCGGCAGGCCACGGGCGGCGGTGTAGCGGGTTTTGCCATTGGCCAGCGCGGCCTGGCCGGCCTGGATGATCGGCTCGGCCGTGGTGAAATCCGGCTCGCCGATTTCCAGGTGGATCACATCATGGCCGGCCGCTTGCAGCTCATTGGCGCGCGCCAGTAACGCCATGACATGAAAAGGTTCGATGGCGCGACTGCGCGCACTGTAGGGCTGGGCCATTAGCCTTCCTTAACGGTGAGGACAAAATCAGGATTCTACCGAACCCTCGCGGTAAAACATGCTCTATTGCCTGCTCGGTCGTTCGTGATGAACCCGGCACGCGCCAGCAAAACGACTAAAATCAACATTCGAGGCGATCCATACCCAGCCACAGCGGGCTGCTGCAGTTTGCAACCCCTGAGCGAAGGGCTTCGACAACCGGGAGTGGCGCACCCTGAATCTATCTGGTAAGTTCGCCCGCTTGCAGCCGCAGGGCCGGCAGGTGTCGGTGACGTTGCAATCCTGCGCAATGGATTAGAAGAGTGAGAGGCGGTCTATTCATGTCCACCCAAGCAAAGCAACAGCAGCAGAGCCTCAGCGGCTTCACACCTTACGTCGAAACGAAGGGTGAGGAGTACATGGGCAAGCCCATGCGCCAGCACTTCACCAAGATCCTGCAAAAGTGGAAGCAGGACTTGATGCAGGAAGTCGACCGCACGGTTGACCATATGAAGGACGAAGCCGCCAACTTCCCGGACCCGGCCGACCGTGCCAGCCAGGAAGAAGAGTTCGCCCTCGAACTGCGCGCTCGTGATCGCGAACGCAAGCTGATCAAGAAAATCGACAAGACGCTGCAACTGATCGAAGACGAAGAATACGGCTGGTGCGAATCCTGCGGCGTCGAGATCGGCATCCGTCGCCTGGAAGCCCGCCCAACCGCGGACCTGTGCGTAGACTGCAAGACCTTGGCCGAAATCAAGGAAAAACAGGTCGGCAAATAATCCTGCCGGGCTGACCGAATGGGGCGTGCGAACGCTCCATTTTTGTTTCTGGCGTTTGCCGATTTTCCAGTAGTATCCGGCCCATGACAGCCTCTACCTATATCGGGCGTTTCGCCCCCACGCCCAGCGGCCATTTGCATTTCGGCTCCCTGGTCGCCGCCCTCGCCTCCTACCTCGACGCCCGCGCCAATCAAGGCCTCTGGCTGATGCGCATGGAAGACCTGGATCCCCCCCGCGAAGAGCCCGGCGCCCAGGCGGCGATTCTTCATGCCTTGGAGAGCTATGGATTCGAGTGGGACGGTGAACTCGTCCGACAAAGCGAACGGCATGATGCCTACGCCAAAGTATTGAACGACCTGTTCAACCACGGCCTGGCCTACGCCTGCACCTGCTCACGCAAACAGCTGGAGCCTTACAACGGCATCTACCCGGGCCTTTGTCGTAACGCCGGTCATGACCCGCACGACGCAGCCATCCGTTTGCGTGTTCCGGAACTGGAATACCACTTTACCGACCGAGTACAGGGCCATTTCCGACAGCACTTGGGCCGTCAGGTCGGCGATTTTGTTATCCGTCGGCGCGACGGCCTCTACGCCTACCAGTTGGCCGTGGTGTTGGACGATGCCTGGCAGGGCGTGACCGACATCGTGCGCGGCGCCGACCTTTTGGACTCCACGCCACGCCAGCTGTACCTGCAAGAACTGCTGGGCTTGCGCCAACCGCGCTATTTGCATGTACCGTTGATCGTTCAGCCGGACGGCCACAAATTGGGCAAGTCCTATCGCTCACCGCCGTTGATACCCGACCAAGCCACGCCTTTGCTGTTAAGAGCCTTGCGTGCCCTTGGCCAACAACCGGGCAGCGAACTGCTCTACGCCAGCGCGCGCGAGCTGCTCGATTGGGGCGTCCGGCATTGGGATGCCAACCGCATCCCGCGCGCGCTTACGTTGGCAGAAGCGCAGTTGAGCTGAAGGCGCTTGCAGCTTGCCAGCCATCCGTTACCATCGCGGCAGTTTTTAACTCAGAGGCCAACATGTACATCTATCGATTGGTCCTGCTGTTGGTCGTCGGGATCTACCTGTTTTCCCCCGCCATCATGGATTGGTGGATCGACGCCACCGGCGCCTGGTATCGCCCGTATCTGCTGTGGCTGATCCTGATCGTCGTGACCTTCATCCTGCAGAGCCAAAAAGATGCCGATGAGCTTTAGCCTCACTCAGATGCTGCTGATCAGCGCCGCCTACCTGGCCGCGCTGTTCGGCGTCGCCTGGATCAGTGAGCGCGGGATGATCCCGCGGGCGATCATTCGCCATCCATTGACCTACACCTTGTCCCTGGGGGTCTACGCCAGCGCCTGGGCGTTCTATGGCACGGTGGGCCTGGCTTATCAGTATGGCTACGGGTTTCTGTCCAGCTACCTCGGCGTATCCGGAGCATTCCTACTGGCGCCGGTGCTGCTGTACCCCATATTGAAAATCACCCGGACTTACCAGCTGTCGTCCCTGGCCGACCTGTTTGCGTTTCGCTTCCGCAGCACCTGGGCCGGTGCGCTGACCACCGTGTTCATGCTGATTGGCGTGTTGCCCTTGCTGGCCTTGCAGATCCAAGCGGTGGCCGACTCCATCAGCATCCTTACCCATGAGCCGGTGCAGCATCGCGTGGCCCTGGCGTTTTGCGCGCTGATCACGCTGTTCACGATTTTCTTCGGTTCACGCCACATCGCCACCCGAGAAAAGCACCAGGGGCTGGTATTCGCGATAGCCTTCGAATCGGTAATCAAGCTGATCGCCATTGGCGGCGTCGGTCTCTATGCGCTCTATGGCGTGTTCGATGGCCCACAACAGTTGGAGCTTTGGCTGCTGCAGAACCAGACCGCCCTCGCCGCCCTGCACACCCCCTTGCAGGAAGGCCCGTGGCGCACATTGCTGCTGGTGTTCTTCGCGTCGGCAATCGTGATGCCGCACATGTATCACATGACGTTCACCGAGAACCTCAACCCCCGCGCGCTGGTGAGTGCAAGCTGGGGCCTGCCGCTGTTCCTGCTGTTGATGAGCCTCGCCGTGCCGCTGATCCTCTGGGCCGGCCTGAAGCTGGGCGCTACCACCAACCCGGAATACTTCACCCTCGGCATTGGCATGGCCGCCAATAGCCCGGCCCTGGCATTGCTGGCCTATGTCGGCGGTCTGTCGGCGGCCAGTGGCCTGATTATCGTCACCACCCTGGCGCTGTCGGGCATGGCGCTCAACCATTTGGTGCTGCCGCTGTACCAGCCGCCGGCGGAAGGCAATATCTACCGCTGGCTGAAATGGACACGCCGTGCGCTGATCGTCGCCATCATCATGGCCGGCTACGGCTTCTACCTGATGCTCGGCGCTGGGCAAGACCTGGCCAACCTGGGCATCGTGGCGTTTGTGGCCACCTTGCAGTTCTTGCCGGGGGTGCTGTCGGTGCTGTACTGGCCGACCGCCAATCGTCGTGGTTTTATCGCGGGGCTGCTCGCGGGGATTCTGGTGTGGGTCGTGACCATGCTGCTGCCACTGGTCGGCAACCTCCAGGGTTTCTACATCCCGTTGCTGAATATGATTTACGTATTGGACGACACCAGTTGGCACATGGCCGCGATTGCCTCCCTGGCCGCCAACGTTTTGATGTTCACCCTGATCTCGCTGTTCACCAACGCCAGCCCCGAGGAAACCAGCGCCGCCGAAGCCTGCGCAGTGGACAACGTGCGCCGCCCGCAACGCCGTGAACTGCACGCAGCCTCGCCCCAAGAGTTCGCCACGCAACTAGCCAAACCCCTGGGCGCCAAGGCCGCACAAAAGGAAGTCGAGCAAGCGCTGCGCGATCTTTATTTGCCCTTTGACGAGCGCCGCCCGTATGCGCTGCGCCGCCTGCGCGACCGCATCGAAGCCAACCTGTCCGGCCTGATGGGCCCCAGCGTTTCCCAGGACATGGTCGAAACCTTTCTGCCCTACAAGGCCGGCGGCGAAAACTACGTGACCGAAGACATTCACTTTATCGAGAGTCGCCTGGAGGACTACCACTCGCGCCTCACCGGCCTGGCCGCCGAACTTGATGCGTTACGCCGTTACCACCGCCAGACCCTGCAGGAGTTGCCCATGGGCGTGTGCTCCCTGGCCAAGGATCAAGAGATTCTGATGTGGAACAAGGCCATGGAAGAGCTGACCGGTATCGCCGCGCAGCGCGTAGTGGGCTCGCGCCTCACGACTCTGGGCGAACCGTGGAAAGAGTTGCTGCAAGGTTTTATCAACCTGCCTGATGAGCACTTGCACAAACAGCACCTGGCCCTCGATGGCCAGACCCGCTGGCTCAACCTGCACAAAGCCGCCATCGACGAGCCCCTGGCCCCCGGCAACAGCGGTTTGGTGTTACTCGTGGAAGATTTGACCGAAACCCAGATGCTCGAAGACAAACTGGTGCATTCCGAGCGCCTGGCCAGCATTGGTCGCCTGGCTGCGGGTGTGGCCCACGAGATCGGCAACCCGATCACCGGCATTGCCTGCCTGGCGCAGAACCTGCGCGAAGAACGGGAAGAAGACGGTGAAATCACTGAAATCAGCGGGCAGATCCTTGAACAGACCAAGCGCGTATCGCGCATCGTGCAGTCGTTGATGAGCTTTGCCCATTCCGGCGCTCATCAGAATCAGGACGAGGCGGTGTGCTTGGCTGAGGTCGCGCAGGATGCCATCGGGCTGCTGGCCTTGAACCGACGCAATTTCGAAGTACAGTTTTTCAACCTGTGCGATCCCGATCATTGGGTCGACGGCGACTCGCAACGCCTGGCCCAAGTCCTGATCAACCTGTTGTCCAACGCTCGCGACGCCTCGCCCCCCCACAGTGCGGTACGCGTCAAGAGCGAGGCTTTCGAGCACACGATCGACCTGATCGTGGAGGATGAAGGCAGCGGCATTCCACAGAACATCATGGACCGATTGTTCGAACCCTTCTTCACTACCAAGGATCCGGGTGAAGGCACCGGTCTGGGCCTTGCACTGGTCTATTCCATCGTTGAAGAGCATTATGGACAAATCACCATCGACAGCCCGGCTGACACCGAAAGCCAACGCGGCACCCGTATTCGGGTGACCTTGCCGCGTCATGTCGAAGCGACGTCCGCTGTGAACTGAGACCGTCGAGAGAATTGAATCAATGCCGCACATTTTGATCGTCGAAGACGAAACCATTATCCGCTCTGCCTTGCGTCGCCTGCTTGAACGCAATCAGTATCAAGTCAGCGAAGCCGGCTCGGTGCAGGAAGCCCAGGAGCGCTTCAGCATTCCCACGTTCGACTTGATCGTCAGCGACCTGCGCTTGCCCGGGGCGCCCGGCACTGAGTTGATCAAACTCGGCCAAGGCACCCCGGTGCTGATCATGACCAGCTACGCCAGCCTGCGCTCGGCAGTGGACTCCATGAAGATGGGCGCGGTGGACTACATCGCCAAGCCTTTCGACCATGACGAGATGCTCCAGGCAGTAGCCCGCATCCTGCGCGACCGCCAGTCGGCCAGCAGCGCCCCCGCCGAGCAGCGCCCCGCCGGCAAGGCCGCCAACGGCTCAGACAAGCCCGGCGTCGACAACAGCAACGGCGAGATCGGCATCATCGGCTCCTGCCCACCGATGCAGGACCTTTACGGCAAGATCCGCAAAGTCGCCCCCACCGACTCCAATGTACTGATCCAGGGTGAATCCGGGACCGGTAAGGAACTGGTGGCCCGCGCCCTGCACAACCTCTCCAAGCGCGCCAAGGCTCCGATGATTTCGGTGAACTGCGCGGCGATCCCAGAATCGCTGATTGAATCCGAGCTGTTCGGCCACGAGAAAGGCGCCTTTACCGGCGCCAGCGCTGGACGTGCGGGGCTGGTGGAAGCGGCGGACGGCGGCACGCTGTTCCTCGACGAAATCGGCGAGCTGCCGCTGGAAGCACAGGCGAGGCTGCTGCGAGTACTGCAGGAAGGCGAGATTCGCCGTGTAGGCTCGGTGCAATCGCAAAAGGTGGATGTGCGCCTGATCGCGGCGACCCACCGCGATCTCAAGAGCCTGGCCAAGATCGGTCAGTTCCGCGAAGACTTGTACTACCGCTTGCATGTGATCGCTCTCAAACTGCCAGCGTTGCGCGAGCGTGGCGCCGACGTCAACGAGATCGCCAATGCCTTCCTGCAGCGTCAAAGCGCGCGCATCAACCGTACCGACCTGAAGTTTGCCCCGGACGCCGAACAGGCTATTCGGCATTACTCATGGCCGGGTAACGTTCGCGAGCTGGAGAACGCCGTGGAGCGCGCGGTGATTCTGTCGGAAAGCCCGGAAATTTCCGCTGAGCTGCTGGGCATCGACATCGAACTCAGCGACCTGGAAGACGACGAGTTCATCGGCTTGGCGCCGCAACAGGGCGCGGCCAGTAACACCAGCCATGAGCCGACGGAAGATCTGTCGCTGGAAGATTACTTCCAGCATTTCGTCCTGGAGCATCAGGACCACATGACCGAGACCGAGCTGGCGCGCAAATTAGGCGTGAGCCGCAAGTGCCTGTGGGAACGCCGTCAGCGCTTGGGCATTCCTCGGCGTAAGACCGGCGTGGCCAGCGAGAGCTGAGCGCGCGCCCACCGGTAACACCGGCAAATGTGAAAAAACTGTTACCGCGGACAATCCGCGTAACAAAAGCCGGGGCTTACGGTAACGAAGCCCCGGCTTTTTTTGGCCTGTCAAAAAACCGAAACCTCTTCAACCCCCCGGTTTTGCTGGACGGCACAAAAGTTGGCACGCCCCCTGCTATATGCTTAGTACAAAAACAATAACAAGCTTTGTACAAGACAATAAAAATAAGACGAATCGACTCACGCATAACAAAAACAACACGGCGGAGGCGCAGCTAACTGATTCTTTTGGAGAGGCGTTGCATTTGGGGCTTGCCCCGCAACCAGGCCGAGAACAACAAAAACTGCCCTAAGGCAGAGCCTGAACTGGTTGGATCGTAGATCAGCAACACAGCGACCAAAGCAATCCGTTTGCTCTTGACTCCCGATTGGGAGTGTCATGAAGGTGAAGCTTCATGGCGAGGGCGATCAACAAAAACAAGAAGCCCGAAATCAATAATAAAAATAGAGCACGCAACTACTTCTGGGGGAGCTTCGGCTCCCCTTGTAGTTTCCGCGATTTGACCTTCCAAAGCTTATGGCGCAATGCCTGTAGCTTGTTCCTACACCATCCCCTGACTAAATGCTAGAATCCCGGCCCATCATGCGGTCATTCTTCGTTTTGGCCGAACATTCCTTCAAACAGTGCATCCCATGCTGAAGAAGCTGTTCCAGTCATTCCGTTCTCCCTTGCGTCGTACGCAACACAAACGCAGCACGCCTGAAGTGCTCAATAGCAGCCAGCATTCGCTGCAACGCGCTCAGTTCAGCCGTTATGCGGTGAATATTGTCGAACGGTTGCAGAACGCCGGCTACCAGGCCTATCTGGTGGGTGGTTGCGTACGCGACATGCTGCTCAACATCACGCCCAAGGACTTCGACGTCGCCACCAGCGCCACGCCCGAACAAGTGCGCGCCGAGTTTCGCAATGCGCGGATCATCGGTCGCCGGTTCAAATTGGTGCATATCCACTTTGGCCGAGAAATCATCGAAGTCGCCACATTCCGCGCCGGGCATCCGCAAAACGATGAAGAGGAAGACACCAACCAGTCTTCCCGCAACGAAAGCGGGCGTATCCTGCGTGACAACGTGTACGGCACCCTGGAAGAAGATGCGCAGCGCCGCGACTTCACCATCAACGCCTTGTATTACGACCCGGTCAGCGAGCGCATCCTCGATTACGCCAACGGCGTGCACGATATTCGCAACAACCTGATCCGCCTGATCGGCGACCCGACCCAGCGCTACCAAGAAGACCCGGTACGCATGCTGCGGGCCGTGCGGTTCGCCGCCAAGCTGAACTTCGGGATCGAGAAACACACCGCCGCCCCCATTCGCGACCTGGCGCCGATGCTGCGGGAAATCCCCTCGGCGCGCCTGTTCGAAGAAGTGCTCAAGCTGTTCCTCTCGGGTTACGCGGCCGATACCTTCGAAATGCTCGTCGACCTGCAGTTGTTCGATCCGCTGTTCCCGGCCAGTGCCGAGGCGCTTGAATACAACCCGACCTACACCCATACGCTGATCAGCGAAGCGCTGATCAATACCGACCTGCGCATCAAGCAGAACAAGCCGGTGACACCGGCCTTCCTGTTTGCTGCGCTGTTGTGGCCAGCCCTGCCAAAACGTGTGCTGCGCTTGCAGGAACGGGGCATGCCGCCGATTCCGGCCATGCAGGAAGCCGCTCACGAGTTGATCGCTGAGCAGTGCCAGCGCATTGCGATTCCGAAACGTTTCACCCTGCCGATCCGCGAGATCTGGGACATGCAGGAACGCCTGCCACGCCGCAGCGGCAAACGCGCCGATCTGTTGCTGGACAACCCGCGCTTCCGCGCCGGCTACGATTTCTTGCTGTTGCGCGAAAGCGCCGGCGAACAGACCGACGGCCTGGGCGAATGGTGGACCGACTACCAGGATGCCAATGACAGCGAACGCCGCGAGATGATCCGTGAGCTGGGCAGCAAAGGCGAGGGTGCCGGCGAAGGGCCGAAAAAGCGTCGTCGCAGCGGTGCCAAGCGCAAACGTAGCGCCGCCGATACCTCGGGCACCGCAGGCGAGTAACCGTGGAACGTATCTACATCGGCATGGGCAGCAACCTGGCGGCCCCGGAGCAACAACTGCGCAGTGCTGTCCAAGCGCTGGCGCGGTTGCCCGGCTCTACCCTCGCAGGGGTATCCGCGTTCTATCAAAGTGACTCCCTATTGCCCGGGCAACCACGTTACACCAACGCGGTGGCAGCCTTGGACAGCGACCTGGCGCCCCTGGACCTGCTCGACGCGCTGCAAGCTATCGAAAACGACCAAGGCCGCGAACGCCTCGAACGCTGGGGCCCTCGTACCCTCGACCTGGATATCCTGCTGTTTGGCGATCACCTGATCGACCAGCCGCGCCTGAAAGTGCCCCACTACCAGATGCACCTGCGTGCGTTTGTGTTGTACCCGTTGGCCGAACTGGCGCCCGCCGCATTGCAATTGCCGGATGGCAGACGCCTCAGCGCCCTGCTTGAAGCCTGCCCGTTTGTCGGCCTGGAACGGCTCCCAGTTGCTGAATCGCGTCAGTAACAGCGGTAACACCGCCGTCGTAACAATGCGGTAACACATCCAATTGACTTCCCGTGTCCTCCTCACGACTATAGGCGTCCCGCTGCCGCCAACCCGGCGCTAAAGGGCGCAATCCAGGCCTTATAAGCACTGCTCTCAAGACAGTGCGCCTGTATAAACGAAGACTCACGCGCGTTACTCGCTGTTTCCAAGCGCCTGAACGAGGACCCTTTTCATGCCAGACATTACCCTGACCACCTTGCAGAGCCTCAAGCTCAAAGGTGAAAAAATCGCCATGCTGACCTGCTATGACGCCACTTTCGCCCACGCCAGTTGCCAGGCCGGGGTCGAGGTGTTGCTGGTGGGCGACTCCCTGGGCATGGTTCTTCAAGGGAATGACAGCACACTGCCTGTGACCACGGATGAACTGGCGTACCACACCGCCAGCGTCAAGCGCGGCAATGATGGTGCGTTCATCATCGCCGACCTCCCATTCATGGGTTACGCCACCCTCGAACAAACCTTCCTGAACGCCGGCAAACTGATGCAGGCTGGCGCCCACATGGTCAAGGTCGAAGGCGCCGTATGGCTGGCCGAGTCGATCCGCCTGCTGGCTGAGCGCGGCGTGCCGGTATGCGCACACATGGGCCTCACCCCGCAGTCGGTCAATCTGCTCGGCGGCTATAAAGTGCAAGGCCGCCAGGAAGCCCAAGCGCGACAGATGCGTGCCGACGCCATCGCCCTGGAGCAAGCCGGCGCCGCAATGATTCTGCTGGAATGCGTGCCGAGCGAACTGGCCGCTGAAATCACCCAGGCCGTCAAAGTACCGGTGATTGGAATTGGCGCCGGTTCGGCCACCGATGGCCAGGTACTGGTGCTGCACGACATGCTCGGGCTGTCGATCAGCGGCCGGGTTCCGAAGTTCGTCAAGAACTTCATGCTCGGCCAGGACAGCATCCACGCCGCGTTGAGCGCCTATGTCGCCGAAGTCAAAGGCGTGACCTTCCCCGGCGCCGAACACGGATTTTCTGCATGAACACCGTAAAAACCGTACGAGAACTGCGATCGGCCGTGGCCCATGCGCGCAAGGCCGGCAAACGCATCGGCTTTGTGCCCACCATGGGCAACCTGCACAGCGGCCACGCCACGCTGGTGACCAAGGCCGCGCAGCAGGCCGAGTTCGTGGTGGCGAGTATCTTCGTCAACCCACTGCAATTCGGGGCCGGCGAAGACCTGGAGAAATACCCCCGCACCCTGGCCGCCGACCAGGAAAAACTCCTGCAGGCCGGCTGCAACCTGCTGTTCGCGCCGACCGTCGAAGAGATGTACCCCGACGGCATGGCCGGCCAGACCCGCGTCAGTGTTCCGCAATTGTCCGAAGGCCTTTGTGGCGCCAGCCGCCCCGGTCACTTCGAGGGCGTGGCCACGGTAGTCAGCAAGCTGTTCAATATGGTTCAGCCGGACATCGCGGTGTTTGGTCAAAAGGACTACCAGCAACTGGCCGTGATTCGCGCCATGGTGCGCGACCTGAACATGCCGATCCAGATCATCGGCGAACCCACCGTACGCGCCGACGACGGCCTGGCGCTGTCCTCGCGCAACGGTTACCTCAGCGATGAACAACGTGCCATCGCGCCGGTGCTGTACCGCAGCCTCAGCCAGATGGCCGCTGCGATCAAATCCGGCGATCGCGATTTCGCCAGGCTGCGCGCCGAACAGGTGGAGCAGATCGAAGCCGCCGGGTTGCGCCTGGATTACCTGGAAGTGCGTCAGGGCATAAATCTGCGCCCGGCCACGGCCGAAGACCGTGACCTGGTGATTCTGGTCGCCGCCTATCTGGGCGCAACCCGCCTGATCGATAACCTGCACTTGACCCTCGACTGACCCTGCCGACACTCCGCCATTGCTCCGCCCGCTGTGCCGGTATAAAAAAGTACCGGCTACAGCACAGACAAAGCCAAGACATATGCCCACGCTAGGTTTAATGTAATCGCCCTGCGCTATGGTTAGCGCTATCTGGAACCCAGCCCTTGATAAAAGACTGGATGTTCCGGGCTTTGAAGTGTCCTAAAGGCAGTCCCCGTAATAAAAGGAAACCCGCAGCGATGGCGTACTACCGCACTCCTCATGACGTTACCGCTCTGCCCGCCTGGCAAGCGCTCACTCAACACCGCCAAGCCATGCAGGATTTCAGCATGCGCGAAGCGTTCAATGCCGATCCCCAGCGTTTTTCCCAATTCACCTTGAGCAGCTGCGGACTTTTCCTCGATTACTCGAAAAACCTGATTACCAGCGAAACCCGTGACCTGCTGGTGGCCCTGGCCAAGGAAGTCAATCTCAAGGGCGCCATCGATTCGCTGTATGCCGGCGACCCGGTCAACTCGTCCGAAGGCCGCCCGGCCCTGCACACGGCACTGCGCCGTCCGGTGGGCGACAAGTTGTCGGTCAACGGCGTGAACATCATGCCGGACGTGCACAAAGTGCTGAATCAGATCACTGATCTGGTCGGCCGCATCCATGACGGCTTGTGGCGTGGCTACACCGAAAAACCGATCACCGACGTGGTGAACATCGGTATCGGTGGCTCGTTCCTCGGCCCGGAGCTGGTCTCCGAAGCCCTGCTGTCCTACGCTCATAAGGGCGTACGCTGCCATTACCTGGCGAACATCGACGGCAGTGAGTTCCACGAACTGACCATGAAGCTGCGCGCCGAGACCACGCTGTTTATCGTCTCGTCGAAATCCTTCAACACCCTGGAAACCTTGAAGAACGCCCAAGCCGCACGCGCATGGTACCTGGCCCAGGGTGGCTCGGAAGCCGAGCTGTATCGCCACTTTATTGCGGTGTCGAGCAACAACGCGGCAGCCGTGGCCTTCGGTATCCGCGAAGAAAACATCTTCCCGATGTGGGATTGGGTCGGCGGCCGTTACTCGCTGTGGTCGGCCATCGGCTTGCCCATCGCCCTGGCCATCGGTATGTCCAACTTCAAGGAATTGCTGTCCGGCGCCTACACCATGGACCAGCATTTCCAGAACGCACCGTTCGAAGCCAACATGCCCGTGCTGCTGGGCCTTTTGGGCGTGTGGTACGGCAACTTCTGGGGTGCGCAGAGCCATGCGATCCTGCCGTACGACCACTATCTGCGTAACATCACCAAGCACTTGCAACAGTTGGACATGGAATCCAACGGCAAGAGCGTGCGCCAGGACGGCACGCCGGTGTCCACCGACACAGGCCCGGTGATCTGGGGCGGCGTGGGGTGCAACGGTCAACACGCGTACCACCAGTTGCTGCACCAAGGGACTCAGTTGATTCCGGCCGACTTCATCGTGCCGATTGTCAGCTTCAACCCTGTGTCCGATCACCATCAGTGGCTGTACGCCAACTGCCTGTCCCAAAGCCAGGCGCTGATGCTCGGCAAAACCCGCAGCGAAGCCGAAGCCGAGTTGCGTGACAAGGGCATCGCCGAGGAAGAGGTGCAGAAGCTGGCGCCGCATAAGGTGATCCCGGGCAACCGTCCGAGCAACACGTTGGTGGTCGAGCGCATCAGCCCGCGCCGCCTGGGTGCTCTGGTCGCCATGTATGAGCACAAAGTGTTCGTACAAAGCGTGATCTGGGGTATCAACGCTTTCGACCAATGGGGTGTGGAGCTGGGTAAAGAACTGGGCAAGGGCGTGTACAACCGCCTGACCGGTGCCGAAGAAACCTCGGCCGAGGATGCTTCGACCCAGGGCCTGATCAACTACTTCCGCGGGCGTCACCGCGGCTGATCGCACTGCCCGCAAGGCCAACGTCCGTTTGGACGTTGGCCTTGCCCCCTCCCCACGCTGGGTGCATCTTTATGCCTTGTCCCGACAACAAGAATAAGGACCGCTCATGTTCGATATCAGCACGTTTCCCGCCGCCGATGCCGTCCGCCGGGCAGCACAACTCAGTCAAGAGGACTATCAGCGCCTCTACCGCCAATCCATCGAGCAACCCGATACTTTTTGGGCCGAGCAGGCCAGCGTTTTTCTCGACTGGACAACCCCATGGCATACCGTCCAACTGTCAGATATCAACACCGGTGCCGCCCAATGGTTCGCCGGCGGCCAGTTGAACGTCAGCTATAACTGCATCGATCGCCACCTCCAGCACCGCGCCGATCAGCCGGCCTTCATCTGGGAGGGCGACGATCCGACAAACTCCAGCAAGATCACCTACCGCCAACTGCACCAGAACGTTTGCCGCCTGGCCAACGCGCTGAAAAGTCGTGGCGTGAAGAAAGGTGACCGGGTGTGCATCTACATGCCCATGATCCCCGAAGCCGCCTACGCCATGCTGGCCTGCACGCGCATCGGCGCGGTGCACTCGGTCGTGTTCGGTGGTTTCTCGCCGGATGCCCTGCGCGACCGCATCCTGGATGCCGATTGCCGCACCGTGATCACCGCCGACGAGGGCGTGCGCGGCGGCAAGCCGGTGGCGCTGAAAAACAATGTCGACAAAGCCCTGGCCAGTTGCCCGCGTGTCAGCACCGTGCTGGTTGTGCAACGTACCGGCGCGGCCGTGAATTGGAGCGACGGCCGTGACCTGAAATATCGAGAAACCCTGGCCGCCGCCAGCGATGATTGCCCGCCCGAGCCGATGGACGCCGAAGACCCGCTGTTCATCCTGTACACCTCCGGCAGCACCGGCAAACCCAAGGGCGTGCTGCACACCACCGGGGGCTACCTGCTGCAAGCGGCGATGACCTTCAAGTACGTGCTCGACTACCGCGACGGCGAAGTCTTCTGGTGCACCGCCGATGTCGGCTGGGTCACCGGCCACAGCTATATCGTGTATGGACCGCTGGCCAACGGCGCCACCTCGTTGATGTTCGAAGGCGTCCCCAGCTACCCGGACAGCTCGCGCTTCTGGCAAGTGATCGACAAGCACCAGGTGAATATTTTCTATACCGCCCCCACCGCGTTACGCGCCTTGATGCGTGAGGGACACGGCCCGCTGGAAAGCACTTCCCGCGCCAGCCTGCGCGTGCTGGGCAGCGTAGGCGAGCCCATCAACCCGGAAGCCTGGGACTGGTACTTCAACGCCGTGGGCGAACAACGTTGCCCGATTGTCGATACCTGGTGGCAGACCGAAACCGGCGGCATCATGCTCAGCCCGCTGGTCAGTGCCCAGCGCATCAAACCCGGCTGCGCTACTCAGCCGATGTTTGGCGTGCAGCCGGTACTGCTGGACGAACACGGCCACCCTTTCACTGGCCCAGGCAGCGGCGTGCTGGCAATCCAGGCCAGCTGGCCGGGGCAGATCCGCAGCGTCTACGGCGATCCGCAACGCATGATCGACACTTATTTCAAACCCTACCCCGGCTATTACTTCACCGGCGACGGCGCGCGCCGCGATGAGGATGGCGATTACTGGATCACCGGGCGTATCGATGATGTGATCAACGTTTCCGGTCACCGCATCGGTACTGCCGAAGTGGAGAGCGCTTTGGTTCTGCACGACCAAGTGGCCGAAGCCGCGGTGGTGGGCTATCCCCATGATGTGAAGGGTCAGGGCATCTATGCATTTGTCACGCCCATGAACGGCGTGGAGCCCAGCGATGCGCTGAAAAAACACCTGTTGGAACTGGTCAGCCAGGAAATCGGCAGCTTTGCCAAGCCGGAACTGCTCCAATGGGCACCGGCCCTGCCGAAAACCCGTTCCGGCAAGATCATGCGCAGAATTCTGCGCAAGATTGCCTGCAACGAGCTGGACAGCCTCGGCGACACCTCAACCCTGG
The DNA here is from genome assembly GCF_007858255.1 of Pseudomonas rhodesiae. Classification (GTDB taxonomy): domain Bacteria; phylum Pseudomonadota; class Gammaproteobacteria; order Pseudomonadales; family Pseudomonadaceae; genus Aquipseudomonas; species Aquipseudomonas rhodesiae. Next base: position 32,614 of record NZ_VFEU01000017.1, read on the forward strand.
CCGACCCCAGCGTAGTGGACGGCCTGATCGACAAACGCTTGAACCGATAGGAAGCCTCACGTCGCCATGGAATTTATCCGCAGCCGTATCGAAAGCCAGTTGATGAGTCTGACGGGGCTGTCACTGGGCCAGTTGGACCTGGAGAACCCCAAGGGCGATCCAGGCCTGTTCGGGCCGGATTCGGTCAGTTGGCAAGTGCATGGCGACTTCAGCAGCATGCTGATCGGCGGGATCAGCGCATTGATGCTGCAAGCCCTGCACCCCTTGGCCCTGGCCGGGGTGTGGGACCACTCGAACTTTCGCCAGGACATGCTTGGACGTCTGCGACGTACCTCGCAGTTCATTTCCGGCACCACCTTCGGCGCACGCAAGGACGCTGATTGGCTGATCGAGAAAGTGCGCACCATCCACCTGCAAGTGGTCGGCCACGCCCCGGACGGGCGCCCCTACGCGGCGAGCGATCCGGCGCTGCTGACGTGGGTGCATGTGGCGGAAGTGAGCAACTTTCTCGCCGCCCATCTGCGCTATCGCAACCCACGCCTCTCAGGCGCCGATCAGGACCGTTACTACAGCGAGATTGCGCTGGTCGCCGAACGCTTGGGCGCGCAGAACGTACCGCGTTCCAGGCAGGAAATTTCTGAGTATCTAGAGCGCATCCGCCCCGAACTGCTATGCGACGAGCGCAGCCGGGAAGTGCTACGCCTGCTGCTCAATGCGCCCGCGCCCAGCCCCTTGGCCAAGCCGTTTGGCGCTTTGATGATGCAGGCCGGCATCGACCTGCTGCCGGATTGGGCCAGTGAAATGCTCGATCAGCATCAGAGCCCGCTGCAGCGCCGGATGATCCGAGCCGGGGTCAAGCGCAGCGCACCGTTGCTACGCTGGGCGATGCGCGATGGTTCGGTGCAGCGCGCCCATCGACGGATGGGGTTGCTGTAGGCCGCATCCCTTAGCTGGTAGACTTCGCGCCCTCATTGCCCACATTTACCTAAAGCAAGGCGCGCTCCATGTCTCCCCTGAACCAGGCGCTGCGCGCCGCCCTCGACCATCGCCAAGACTTGATCCACGAGCTGCATGCTCAAGGCACCGATTGCTACCGACTGTTTCACGGCAGCCAGGAAGGCGCCGGCGGCTTGACCATCGACCGCTATGGCCCGCAGTTGCTGGTGCAGAGTTTCCATCAGTCACTGCAAGCATCCGACTTGCTGGACCTGCATCGACAGATCAACCAGCACATGGGCATGGAGTTGCTGCTGGTGTACAACGACCGCTCCCGAGGCAACTCGCGGATCGATCGCGAAGACTCGGTGTACCGCGCCGAACCCGCCGCTCTGCAAGACCTGGTCGGCCACGAGTGGGGCCTCAATTACCGTGTGCGCGGACGGCATGCCGGGCAGGACCCGCTGTTGTTTCTCGATCTGCGCAACACACGTGGCTGGGTCAAAGAACACGCCGCCGGCAAGAGCGTGCTGAACCTGTTCGCTTACACCTGCGGTGTGGGCCTGAGCGCCGCCGCTGGGGGTGCTCGGGAGGTGTGCAACTTGGACTTCGCCGAAGGCAACCTGGCGGTCGGGCGCGAAAATGGCCAGCTCAACCCCCACCTGCAAACGATGAACTTCGTGCAATCGGACTACTTCCCCGCCATTCGCCAATTGGCCGGCCTGCCGATCACTCAGCGTCGCGGGCAGAAACTGCCCAGCTACCCGCGCCTGGAGCAGCGCCAATACGACCTGGTATTGCTCGACCCACCCGCCTGGGCCAAGAGCGCCTTCGGCACCGTCGATCTGTTGCGCGACTATCAGAGCCTGCTCAAGCCCGCCCTTCTAACTACCGCCGACAACGGCGTGTTGATCTGCTGCAATAACTTGGCAAAGGTCAGCATGGACGACTGCCGTGAACAGGTGCTGCGCTGCGCGGAAAAAGCCGGGCGCCCTGTACGTGATTGGAAAGTGATGACTCCGGGCGCAGATTTCCCATCGCAAGATCACCAGCCGCCCCTGAAAACGCTGATCCTGCAGCTGTAAGATTCGTCCCAAACGCCCGGCTCTTCGGAACCGAAAACCCGTGCCATACTCCAAGGCACTCCTTGTTCGACATAGATGGCGTCACCCATGCCAAAAGGATTGATCCGCGCCGCCGGCGCCTTGTTGACTGCCCTGGCCTTGTACAGCTTGCTGGGCTTTTTGATCCTCCCCGGCATTGGCCTTCGCATTGCCAACCAACAATTGGCCGAGTACGCCACAGTGCCAGCACGCATCGAGCGGATCGAACTGAACCCGTTCAGCCTTGAGCTGACGGTCTGGGGCCTGAAAATAGGTGACCCGGGCAAGGAGCAGCTGGGCTTCGAGCGTCTGTATGCCAACCTTCAGGTCGACAGCCTTTGGACCCGCGCCCTGCATCTGGCCGATGTGCAACTGGACAAGCCCAAGACCGAATTGCTGTTCGACAAATCCGGCCAATTGAACCTGGCGCAGTTGTTCAAACTACCACCCAGTGAGCCAACACCGACTGATCCTGACGCCAAGCCCTTCCCGCTGCGTGTGGACAACATCAAACTGGCCGGTGGCTATTTGCACTTTGAGGACTTGCGCCCCAGCGAGCCCATCGAATTCCTCTACGACAAACTCGACTTCGAACTGAAGAACCTCAGCACCCTCCCTGAGGACAATGCCGACATGACCCTGGTCGCGGCCGGCCCCGAGGGCGGGCATATCGACTGGAAAGGCAATTTCAGCCTGGTGCCGATCACGTCCCAGGGCACCCTGAAGGTCACCGACGGCAAAATGAAAGCCTGGTGGCCGTATGTGCGCGACGCACTGCCCTTGGTGCTTGAAGATGGCGTACTCAATTTCAGCACCGAATACACCCTCAGCCTGGCCAAAGATACCCAACTGAACCTCACCAACACCGCCGCCAGTATCGCGCCGTTTGCCATCAAGGCGCCGGACGGCCGGCCACTGGTGCGATTGGAGCGCCTGGACGTCAGCGACACCACCGTGGACCTGGCCAAACAGCAAGTGGTCGTCGGCAAAATCCGCAGCAATAAGCTCGAAACCTGGGCCGCGCGTGAGGCTGACGGGCAACTGGACTGGCAAAAACTGTTCGCCAGCCAACCGAGCAAACCGGCCAAGGCACCGGAGCCGGCCAGCGCCCCTGCCACCGCCGATTCGCCCAAGGCAGAACCCGCCGCGCCCAGCAAGCCATGGCAAGTGCTGCTCAAGGATGTGCAACTGCGCAACTACCAAGTGCATCTGGCTGATCGTCAGGCCAAGCCTGCGGTCGCACTGGAACTGGGCCCGCTGAACGTCGACATGCAGAACTTCGACAGCCTCAACGGCAGCCCCTTCAACCTGAAAATCGATAGCGGCTTAGGCAAACAGGGCAAGCTGCAGGCCAGTGGTGAGGTCAACCTCAACCCGGTCAGCGCCAGATTGAAAGTCACTACCCAGGACATCGACCTGCGTGTCGTCCAGTCCTATATCAGCCCCTTCATACGCCTGGAGCTGCGTAGCGGCATGCTCGGCAGCAATCTGGACGTCAACCTCAAGAGCACCGAACCGCTGGCACTCCAAGTCACTGGCCGGGCTCAGGTCGACCAACTGCACACTCTCGATACGCTCAAGACCCGCGACTTTCTCAAGTGGCAGCGTCTGGTACTCGAAGGCGTGAATTACCAACATGGCCAAAGCCTATCGATCGATAAGGTCAACCTGCTGCAGCCGTACGCCCGTTTCATGATCAACGATGACCGCACCACCAACGTTGATGACCTGCTGATTCCGCAGCCGGCGGACACTGGCGCCAAGTCGACGGCCAAACCGGCTGCGAGCAAAGACAAGCCGCTGGGCATTCGCATTGGGCAGATTGCGATCAACGACGGCTCGGCCAACTTTGCCGACTTCAGCCTCACGCCTAACTTCGCCACGGCGATTCAACAGCTCAACGGTCAGATCGGTACCATCGACAGCCGCCAGGCCAAGCCCGCCAGCGTCGACATCAAGGGTAAGGTCGACCGCTATGCGCCCGTGACGATCAAAGGCAGTGTCAATCCGTTCGATCCGATGGCGGCGCTGGACATCGCCACCAGCTTCAAACGGGTCGAACTGACCACCCTCACGCCTTACTCAGGCAAGTTCGCCGGTTTCCGTATCCGCAAGGGCCGCCTGAACCTCGACCTTCATTACGTGATCACCAAAGGCCAACTGAAAGCTGAAAACAAAGTGGTGGTCGAACAGCTGCAATTGGGTGAAAAAGTCGACAGTGCCGATGCGGTAGATTTACCGATTCGTCTGGCCATTGCACTGCTCAAAGACAGTGACGGCAAGATATCCATCGAGCTGCCCGTCAGTGGCGACCTCAATAACCCCCAATTCAGCGTTATGCCGATCGTTTGGCAGACCCTGCGAAACCTGGTGGTTCGCGCCGCCACGGCGCCTTTCAAATTCATTGGCGGGCTGGTCACCGGCGGTGGTGCCGAAGACTTGGGTAACGTCTCGTTCGCACCGGGCTCCAGCGAATTGAGCAAGGACGCCGAAGACGCGCTGAATAAACTGGCCACGGCGCTTAAAGAACGCCCTACCCTGCGCCTGGAAATCGAAGGCACCGCCGCCGCCAGCAGCGACGGGCCATTCCTGGCTGAACAGCGCTTGGAACGCGAATACCAATACAACTACTACAAGATGCTGCAACGTCGGGGCGACAAAGTCCCGGCCCAGGCCTCCCTGTTGCAAGTACCGGAAAGCGAGAAAGCGCCCCTGCTGGAAGGCATCTACCGAACCCGCTTGAAACAGCAGCCGCCCGCGGAGTGGAAAGACCTGAGCCGAGACGAGCGTTCGGCGAAGCTTAAGGACGGCGTGATCAAGTTCTGGAGCACCAGTGATGTGCTGTTGCGCCAATTGGGTCAAGACCGTGCCAGTACCATCAAGGACTACTTGGTGGATAAAGGGCAATTGGAAGACGATCGGGTTTACTTCATTGATGCGCAGTTAGGCCAGGCTGAAAAAGACGGTAGCGTGGTAACGCCAATGCATCTGGATGCCGAGTAGTGAGGGGGCGTATCTAGGCGCATTGTGGCTGGGGCCGTGCTCGTACTGGGGCGCCGGTTCCAGTAGTGTCCGTCCGGCCCGGCCCAGACGCCAAAGACGATGATGCCTACCTCACGCCAAGTCACAGTCTTGGCGTATTTTGAAGGAAGCCCTCAAACGGCTGCAGGCGCAGCCGGTAATTGAGATCGGCCAGCTACCGCAGCCTACGTAGAATGGCCGCTAACTAAGGCACGTTAAGCTGGGCCGACGCCATCAACGCACTGGCGACTCTTGACCCATAGCCCAAACTGTTTCATTACCTCAACCACAGGCTCTAACCGCCGTCCGTCGAGTGTGAGCTCATATTCAACCGTGACGGGCACGGTGGGAAATACTGTACGTTTGACGAGACCTGCTTCCTCAAGAGCGCGTAAATCGAGGGTTAACATCCGTTGGGAAATAGCGGGGATGTCCCGCCTAAGCGCATTAAAGCGCTTTGGCCCATCGAGCAGGTATGAGGCAAGGAGCAGACGCCAGCGACCACCGAGCAAACGCATCGCTTCTTCGACTGAGCAGCCAGATATATTGTCTTTCATGGTCAAAATCCTAGACGGATGTAGGTATATTTTTTGTACCTATACTACAAAATAGTGCGTTCTTCCTATTTTATACCTGACATCTAGAATGAGCTGAAGCCACCTCTCTGTTGGAATTGAAAGCGCTTACTCATGCTCTGGAGTCTGTAAATGAAGCTGTACTACATCCCCGCATCTTGCTCCTTATCGCCCCATATCGTCATGAATGAGCTTGGTCTCGACGCCACGCTGATTAAAGTCGATTACAAGAAACACCTCACCGAATCAGGCGCCGATTACTTAGAGGTCAACAGCTTCGGTTATGTGCCCGCAATCGAGCTGGACGACGGCACTCTCCTGCGTGAAGGCCCAGCAATCGTGCAGTATTTGGGTGACCTGAGGCCGGAGATTGGGCTTGTTCCCCCCAATGGCACCCTTGATCGATACCGACTTCAAGAATGGCTGAGTTTCCTGACGTCGGAGATTCACAAAGGGTTCATTCCGCTGTTGTACGCCACACTCGCAGGTAAATACGTAGACACTGCCAAGCCGAAGTTGGAGAAGCGCTTCGCCTGGATTGACGAACAGTTGAGTACTCGCCCATACCTCATGGGTGATTCCTTCACTGTGGCGGATGCCTATTTGTTCGCATTGACAGGCTGGGGGCAGGCCGCCTGGCTGGCCAGTTATTACAAAGCCGACATTCACTTCGACAATTTGCCTAACCTACATGCCTGGTATGACCGGGTTAAAGTGCGTCCTGCCGTTCGAAAAGCGTTGCAAGAAGAAGGTCTTGCGTGAACGTGTGTGCAGGTCGATTCGAGATAGCTATGGACAATCGATGCCAGCTCCCCCGGTGCAGTAGGCTCGCTTGTCGCAGTCGGCCTTAAAATAGAACAGGCCCCGACACAAAGTGCCGGGGCCTGTAATGACCACTTCCGTGTGGTCGGTCGCATGAACCTCAGAGGTGCATTGAGTGGATATCTAACTCACGCGCCGCCGCCGCTAAGTTCAGACGAACTGTTGAGCGTTACTCGGCTTTCAGACCATCAGCCGATACAGCTTTAACGCCTTTGATTTTCTTGGTGATCGCAACAGCAGTGGCTTTCTGCGATTCGGTCACTGGGGTAGCGGAGGACAGGGAAACCACACCTTTGTTGGTTTCGACCTTGATATCGGTGCCAGGAATGCCTTTCTCGGTTACCAGGTCAGCTTTGACCTTGGTGGTGATCCAAGTATCCGAAGTGGCTTCTTTGGACTTGTCGATGTTGTCAGCCTTTGCAGCGCCGCCAGCCATCAGGCCATCAGCGGAAACAGCGGTAACACCTTTGATTTTCTTGGTGATAGCTACGGCAGTGGCTTTCTGCGAGTCCGAAATTGCTACATCGGAAGACAGGGAAACCACGCCTTTGTTGGTTTCAACCTTGATGTCCGAACCTGGAATGCCTTTTTCGGTCAGCAGATCAGCTTTGACTTTGGTGGTGATCCAGGTATCCGAAGTGGACTCTTTAGCCTTGGTCATCTCGCCAGCAGCCAGGGTCATCGGCGCCTGAGTAGGTTGGGCGAAGGCAGCGTTGGCCATAGCCAGGGTCAGAGCGGTAGCTGTTGCGGTAGCGAGAGCGAACTTCTTCATACGAGTAACTCCTGTTTTATTAAAAGTCTGCAGCGTGTAAACCTCAATGCTGCAGCGTTAACAGGGATATTGCAGGCACTGTGCCAATTCTATTTTTTCAATTAAAACCTTTAAAAACAATGAGTTACAAATCAATGCTATTTCCGGAATCGTGCATATTGCATGAAGCCCTCAACACCTGCATGCAAGTTGCGGCTTTTGGGTTTTCATTAACCGTCTGATTTCTAGGCATTTTCCGGTAGCCATAAAAAAGGACTCCGAAGAGTCCTTTTTTCAGCTTGAGACCTAGGGGTAATTAAACGCCCGAGGCTTTGGCCGCTGCTACGTCCTTGATGGACAGCTTGATACGGCCGCGGTTGTCCACGTCCAGTACCAGTACTTCCACTTCCTGGCCTTCTTTGAGGATATCGGTCACCTTCTCAACGCGAGCGTCGCTCAACATGGAGATGTGAACCAGACCGTCCTTGCCTGGCAGGATGTTGACGAATGCGCCGAAGTCGACGATGCGCTCAACCTTACCTACGTAGATTTTGCCGATCTCAGCTTCTGCAGTGATGCCCAGCACGCGCTGACGTGCAGCTTCCGCAGCTTCCTTGGTTTCGCCGAAGATCTTGATCGAACCATCGTCTTCGATATCGATCGAGGCCTTGGTTTCTTCGCAGATCGCACGGATGGTCGCGCCGCCTTTACCGATAACATCACGGATTTTGTCGGTGTCGATCTTCATCGCGATCATGGTCGGAGCGTTTTCCGACAGTTCGGTACGCGACTGACCAATGATCTGGTTCATCTGGCCGAGGATGTTCAGGCGCGCTTCCAGGGCTTGGCCCAGAGCGATCTCCATGATTTCTTCGGTGATGCCTTTGATCTTGATGTCCATCTGCAGCGCAGTAACACCTTTAGCGGTACCGGCTACTTTGAAGTCCATGTCGCCCAAGTGGTCTTCGTCACCCAGGATGTCGGTCAGGACGGCAAACTTCTCGCCTTCCTTCACCAGGCCCATGGCGATACCGGCAACCGGCGCCTTCATCGGCACACCGGCGTCCATCAGTGCCAGGGAGGCACCGCACACGGAAGCCATGGAGCTGGAACCGTTGGACTCAGTGATTTCCGATACGACACGGATGGTGTACGGGAACACGTCAGCAGCCGGCAGCATGGCCTGAACCGAACGACGGGCCAGACGGCCGTGACCGATTTCGCGACGACCTGCACCGCCCATACGACCACACTCGCCCACCGAGAACGGAGGGAAGTTGTAGTGCAGCATGAAGGGGTCTTTTTTCTCGCCTTCCAGGGTGTCCAGCAGTTGTGCGTCACGAGCAGTGCCCAGGGTCGCAACTACCAGTGCCTGAGTTTCACCACGGGTGAACAGGGCCGAACCGTGAGTTTTCGGCAGAACGCCGACTTCGATGTTCAGCGGGCGCACGGTACGGGTATCGCGGCCGTCGATACGTGGCTTGCCGTTAACGATGTTTTCGCGAACGGTGCGGTATTCGATTTCACCAAATGCAGCTTTGACGTCGCTGGCGGAAGGCTGGCCTTCTTCACCGGACAGCTTGGCCACGACCTGATCCTTCAACTCGCCCAGGCGAGCGTAACGGTCGGCCTTGACGGTGATGGTGTAGGCGTCGGAGATGGCAGCGCCGAACTCAGAGCGGATGGTGCCCAGCAGTTCGGTGGCTTCGGCTTGCGGAGCCCAGGTCCAGGTTGGCTTGGCGGCTTCGGCAGCCAGCTCGGTGACCGCTTTGATAACGGCCTGGAATTCGTCGTGGGCGAACAGCACAGCGCCCAGCATCTGGTCTTCGGTCAGCTCTTTGGCTTCCGATTCAACCATCAGTACGGCTTCCGAGGTACCGGCAACGACCATGTCCAGGCTCGACGCTTTCAGTTGCTCGTAAGTCGGGTTCAGCAGGTAACCGGTGCTTTCGTGGAACGCAACGCGGGCAGCGCCGATCGGGCCATCGAAAGGAATGCCGGAGATGGCCAGGGCAGCCGAAGTACCGATCATCGCAGCGATGTCCGGATCGGTCTTCTTGCTGGTGGACACGACGGTGCAGACAACCTGCACTTCGTTCATGAAGCCTTCTGGGAACAGCGGACGGATCGGACGGTCGATCAGTCGGGAAGTCAGGGTTTCTTTCTCGGAAGGACGCCCTTCGCGCTTGAAGAAACCGCCAGGGATCTTACCGGCAGCGTAAGTCTTTTCCTGGTAGTGAACGGAAAGAGGGAAGAAGCCTTTGCTAGGGTCAGCGGTCTTGGCGCCAACAACGGTCACCAATACAGTAACGTCGTCATCAACGGTAACCAGCACTGCGCCGGAGGCTTGACGGGCGATACGGCCTGTCTCGAGGGTAACGGTCGACTGACCGAACTGAAATTTTTTGATAACCGGGTTCACGGTGTCCTACCTTCTTTGTGGCTCTTGGGGAACTTGTCTTCTTGCGAAATTCTTGGGCAATGCCGGGAATCGGCCCGACGCTCGTCCAGGGTAAAACGTGCATCCAGATAAAACTTGAGGCTGGGAGCCTGCCATGGGCCAGCGGGATTCCACTGACACACGGCAGACAACCAACCTCTAGCGCAATCGCTTATTAGCGACGCAGACCCAGGCGACCGATCAGAGTCTGATAACGACCCAGATCTTTGCCTTTCAGGTAGTCCAGCAGCTTACGGCGCTGGTTTACCATGCGGATCAGACCACGACGGGAGTGGTGGTCTTTACCGTTGGCCTTGAAGTGACCTTGCAGCTTGTTGATGTTGTGGGTCAGCAGTGCAACTTGCACTTCTGGCGAACCAGTGTCACCAACAGCTTGCTGATAGTCAGCTACGATTTGTGCTTTTTCTTGAACGTCGAGAGCCATGAGGCAATCCTTTTTTCAGGAAACCACCCAAAGGGAAGTTTCAACAGGCCAGGGACAAATCCCTGTATCTAAAAATGAGTGTTGACCATGCCTGTTAACAGCCACACTCGTTCGGTCATTCTGACCGAATCAGTCGACGCGGCGCGATGCGCCCGTCTTCGCTCACTTCACCGATACCGATAAAGCGACCGTTGTGATCCTGTACTCGCACCATACCGAACTTCGGGGCATCCGGAGCGCGTACCGGCTGGCCGTTGAGCCAGTAGAACGCGCTGTGTTCCGAGAAGTGCAGCAATGGCCAATCCAGCAGCCCACTGTCCGATGGCATCAGGAAGCGATCAACCGCTTCATTACCGCCTTCGGCATGCACCGCTTCCAACTCTTCCAACGTCACCGTCTGGACCAGACTGAAAGGCCCGGCCTGGGTGCGTCGCAGTTCTGCAACGTAGGCGCCGCAACCGAGCTTTTCACCGATATCTTCCACCAGGGTACGGATATAGGTCCCTTTGCTGCAGTCCACGGCCAAACGCGCGGTATCGCCTTCACAGGCGAGCAATTCCAAGCGCGCAATAGTAACAGAACGCGGTTCCCGCTCCACTACTTCACCCGCACGCGCCAACTTGTAAAGGGGCTGGCCATCACGCTTGAGCGCCGAGTACATAGGCGGTATCTGGCTGATTTCTCCACGAAAAGCGGGTAAAACAGCTTCGATATCAGCACGACCAACGGTCACGTCACGAACCTGCAGAACATCGCCTTCGGCGTCGGCTGTGGTGGTGGTCTTGCCCAGTTGCATCAGGGTTTCGTAACCCTTGTCGGAATCGAGCAGGTATTGCGAGAACTTGGTGGCCTCGCCGAAGCATAGCGGCAATACGCCAGTAGCCAGCGGATCGAGACTACCTGTGTGCCCGGCCTTCTCAGCGTTAAGCAGCCAGCGGACCTTCTGCAGCGCTGCATTGGAGGTAAAGCCAATGGGTTTGTCGAGCAGAATGATGCCGCTGACGTTACGACGGATACGTTTGACCTGAGCCACCGCTTACTCCTTGGCGTCTTCAGGTGCGGACGGGTGCTGGCTGTCTTCTGCCACGGCACGCTCAATCAGTGCCGACAGATGCGCACCACGCACGACACTTTCATCGTAGTGGAAGTGCAGTTGGGGAACGCTGCGCAGCTTCATTTCTCGGGCCAACTGCATGCGCAGGAAACCTGCCGCAGCGTTGAGCACCTTGATGCTTTGCGCGATTTCTTCGCTGTTATCCTGCCCCATTACAGTGATGAAGATCTTCGCGTGACCCACGTCACGGCTCACCTCAACAGCGGTGATGGTGACCAGGCCAACGCGCGGGTCTTTGACTTCGCGACGGATCAGTTGAGCCAACTCACGCTGCATCTGATCGCCGATACGCTGGGTACGGCTGTATTCTTTTGCCATGTCTTGTTACCTGTTACTGCCACACGGTGAAACCCGTGGGGTCTGAAAGCGGCAAACGCCCGGCCTGACAAGAGCCAGACCGGGCGTTGCGTTTAGAGTCCGTACGCGGTGTGGGGCATTTGCATACCCAATCGCCGCGTGGCTCCGGAAGTGCGCGAGTTAGAGGCTGCGAGCAACCTGAACCTTCTCGAAGACTTCGATCTTGTCGCCAACCTTGACGTCGTTGTAGCTCTTGACGCCGATACCGCATTCCATGCCGGCACGCACTTCGGAAGCGTCATCCTTGAAGCGGCGCAGGGATTCCAGCTCGCCTTCGAAGATAACGATGTCTTCACGCAGTACACGGATTGGGCGGTTACGGTACACAGTGCCTTCGACAACCATGCAACCGGCGATCGCACCGAATTTCGGCGAGCGGAACACGTCACGCACCTCGGCGATACCCAGGATGTTCTCCCGGACGTCGCTGCCAAGCATGCCGGTAAGGGCTTTCTTGACGTCTTCAATGATGTCGTAGATGACGTTGTAGTAACGCATGTCCAGGCCTTCCTGCTCGACGATCTTGCGAGCGCCGGCATCGGCACGCACGTTGAAGCCGAACAGTACAGCGTTGGAAGCCAGTGCCAGGTTGGCGTCGGATTCGGTGATACCACCGACACCGCCACCGACAACACGCACTTGCACTTCGTCGTTACCCAGGCCGTTCAAGGCGCCGTTCAACGCTTCGAGGGAACCACGTACGTCAGATTTGAGGACGATGTTAAGCGTCTTCTTCTCTTCCTGGCCCATGTTCTCGAAGATGTTTTCCAGCTTGCCGGCGTGAGCACGGGCCAGCTTGACTTCGCGGAACTTGCCTTGACGGAACAGAGCCACTTCACGGGCTTTCTTCTCGTCGGCAACCACGCTCATCTCGTCGCCAGCGTCCGGGGTACCGTCCAGGCCGAGAATCTCGACTGGAATGGCCGGACCGGCTTCTTTGATTGGCTTACCGTTCTCGTCGAGCATGGCACGTACACGGCCGTAGTTCGAACCGACCAGAACCATGTCGCCTTGGCGCAGGGTACCGTCTTGAACCAGCACCGTCGCAACCGGGCCACGGCCCTTGTCGAGGCGGGATTCGACCACGACACCGCGGCCAGGAGCCGATGGTGTTGCGGTCAGCTCCAGAACTTCGGCTTGCAACAGAACGGCTTCAAGCAGTTCGTCAACGCCAGTACCCATTTTCGCGGAGACCGGTACGAATGGAGTGTCACCACCCCACTCTTCGGAAGTCACGCCATGAACCGACAGTTCGCTACGGATGCGATCAAGATCGGCGCCCGGCTTGTCGATTTTGTTCACAGCTACAACCAACGGAACCCCAGCAGCCTTGGCGTGCTGAACGGCCTCGATGGTTTGTGGCATCACGCCGTCGTCCGCCGCAACCACCAGGATCACGATGTCGGTCGCCTTGGCACCACGGGCACGCATTGCGGTAAACGCGGCGTGACCAGGGGTGTCAAGGAACGTCACCATGCCACGGTCGGTTTCAACGTGGTAAGCACCAATGTGCTGGGTGATACCACCGGCCTCGCCCGCAGCCACCTTGGCACGACGGATGTAGTCGAGCAGAGAGGTTTTACCGTGGTCAACGTGGCCCATTACGGTCACAACCGGCGCACGGGAAACCGCTTCACCTTCAAACTTCAGGGACTCGGCCAGGGAATCTTCCAGGGCGGTGTCGCTGACCAGGGTCACTTTGTGGCCCAGCTCTTCAGCAACCAGTTGAGCAGTTTCCTGATCCAGCACCTGGTTGATGGTGGCCGGAGTGCCCAGCTTGAACATGAACTTGATAATTTCAGCAGCCTTGACCGACATCTGCTGGGCCAGATCGCCCACAGTGATGGTCTCGCCGATCTTCACTTCGCGCACAACAGGGCCGGTTGGGCTCTGGAAACCGTGGGCGTTGCGTTTCTTCAGCTTGGCCTTGCCGCGACCACCGCGACGGAAGCCATCGCTCTCTTCGTCGGTAGTACGTGGGGCAACGCGTGGAGCAGGCGCTTTCTCTTTGACCGAAGCACGATGCGGAGCGTTTTTACGCTCGCCATCGCCGCCGCCGCGACGATTGTTATCGTCGGCACGTGGTTTGTCCGGACGACGGGGCTCTTCACGCTTACGGTCAGCCGCAGGGGCTGGTGCAGCGGCAACCGGAGCGGCCTCACGCACAGCTTCAACAGGTGCACTTGGCGCGGCAACCGCTTCAGTGGCAGCAGGTTGCGCAGCAGCAGGCTGGCGACGCGCTTCTTCTTCGGCGCGACGCTTGGCTTCTTCTTCAGCCTTCTGACGTGCAGCATTTTCTACTGCGCGACGCTCTTCCAGTTCACGTTTGCGCTCGGCTTCGATTTCTTCCGGGCTGCGCTGTACGAAGACTTTCTTCTTGCGTACTTCAACGCTGATGCTCTTGCTACCCGCAACACGCAGGGTGCTGGTGGTTTTGCGCTGCAATGTAATCTTGCGCGGTTCTTCCACTTTCGCCTTGTGGCTGCTCTTCAAGTGAGTCAGCAAAGACTGCTTCTCACTATCGCTCACACCTTCATCGGCGGCGGTGTGCGGCAGACCTGCCTCACGCATCTGCTGCAACAGGCGCTCTACCGGTGTTTTGACCTCATCGGCCAGTTGTTTCACCGTGACTTGCGTCATGCACTTCTCTCCTCAGGCCGCGCCTAGTTACTCGAACCAATGGGCTCGGGCGGCCATGATCAACTTGCCGGCACGATCTTCGTCAATGCCGTCGATGTCGAGCAGATCGTCAATAGACTGCTCGGCCAGGTCTTCGCGGGTAATTACGCCGCGCACCGCCAGTTCCATCGCCAAATCCTTGTCCATACCCTCAAGCGAGAGCAGGTCTTCGGCCGGATGGGCGTCTGCCAGCTTTTCCTCAGTAGCGATGGCTTTAGTCAACAAGCGATCCTTGGCTCGAGCGCGAAGCTCGTTGACGATATCTTCGTCAAAGCCGTCGATGTTGAGCATTTCTTCCAACGGTACGTAGGCAATCTCTTCCAGGCTGGTGAAACCTTCATCTACCAGAACCTGTGCCAGTTCTTCATCGACTTCCAACTCTTCGATGAAGTTGCGCAGGATGTCGCCGGTTTCAGCTTGCTGCTTAGCCTGGATGTCCGATTCGGTCATCACGTTCAGGGTCCAACCGGTCAGTTGGCTGGCCAGACGCACGTTCTGACCACCACGACCAATGGCCTGAGCCAGATTGTCTGCGCCAACGGCGATGTCCATGGCATGGGCATCTTCGTCAACGATAATTGCCGCCACTTCAGCCGGCGACATGGCGTTGATCACGAACTGCGCCGGGTTATCGTCCCACAGGACGATATCCACACGCTCACCGCCCAACTCACCCGACACCGCCTGAACGCGCGAACCGCGCATACCGATACAAGCGCCCTGCGGGTCGATACGTTTGTCCTTGGAGCGGACCGCGATTTTGGCGCGCGAACCCGGGTCACGGGACGCAGCCATCACTTCGATCAGACCTTCGGCAATTTCCGGCACCTCGATACGGAACAGCTCGATCAGCATTTCCGGGGCGGTACGCGACAGGATCAACTGAGGGCCGCGGTTCTCGGTGCGGATTTCCTTGAGCAGCGCACGCAAACGCACGCCGACACGGAAGGTTTCGCGAGAGATGATGTCTTCACGGGCCAGCAACGCTTCGGCGTTGTTACCCAGGTCGACGATCACGTTGTCGCGAGTTACTTTTTTAACGGTACCGGAGATGATCTCACCCAGGCGTTCGCGATAGGCGTCAACGACTTGAGCGCGCTCGGCTTCGCGAACCTTCTGCACGATGACCTGTTTAGCAGTCTGTGCAGCAATACGGCCGAATTCGATCGATTCGATCTTTTCTTCGACGACATCACCGACCTTTGCGCCAGGGTGCGTTTCAGCAACCTTGCTCGGCCAGGTTTCGATGGCCGGATCATCAAGATCGGCTTCTTCGACGACCGTCCAGCGACGGAAAGTCTCATAGGCACCGGTGTGGCGGTTAATTTCCACACGCAGATCAACTTCGTCTTCAAAACGCTTTTTGGTAGCAGTGGCCAAAGCCAGCTCCAACGCTTCAAAAATCACGTTTGCCGGTACGCCCTTTTCATTGGATACCGACTCAACAACCAGCAGTACTTCTTTGCTCATCGTACGCCTCGCCTTTCGCAAGCCATTGGATCCGCGGGATCCGCGTCTCAGTCAAAACTGGGAATAATATTGGCCTTGTCGACCATATCGATCGGCAAC
This sequence comes from Pseudomonas rhodesiae, assembly GCF_007858255.1. Taxonomy (GTDB): domain Bacteria; phylum Pseudomonadota; class Gammaproteobacteria; order Pseudomonadales; family Pseudomonadaceae; genus Aquipseudomonas; species Aquipseudomonas rhodesiae. Next base: position 48,426 of record NZ_VFEU01000017.1, read on the forward strand.
AGGAACTCATGGTCTTCTACCTGCACCACGACGTCCTGCTCTTCTACACCGCGTAGAAGGCCCTGAAAGTTGCGTCGCCCTTCAAAGGGAGATCGCAGCTTGATCTTCACTTGTTCACCGACATATTTAGCAAACTGCTCGAGAGTGAACAGTGGGCGTTCCATGCCTGGCGAGGAAACTTCGAGGGTGTACTCAACGGAAATTGGATCTTCAACATCCAACACACCACTGATCTGACGGCTGACAATGGCACAATCGTCCACCAGCACGCCGCCCTCTTTATCGATATAAACGCGCAACATTGAGTGGCGACCTTGAGCCGAAAACTCAATACCCCAGCATTCATAGCCTAGGGCCACGACCACCGGGGCCAGCAAGGCCTGCAACTCTTCTAGCTTGCTCGACACCTGAACCCCCTCGTGCATGTATGTGCATGCTGTGCAAAATAAAAAAATGGGCGAAACGCCCATCCTTGAAACGCCGTCGAACAGCGGCGTTGAAAGTGTCCAGCTAACAAAAAGCCCCTTAAAAGGGGCTCCGCTAAAACTGGTTGCGGGGGCCGGATTTGAACCGACGACCTTCGGGTTATGAGCCCGACGAGCTACCAGACTGCTCCACCCCGCGACAAAGCTGGGGCGGAAGTATACGACCGATCCCTTACAGGGTCAATGTAACCTTCCACCTACAAGAAAGCCCGCAACAGCGGGCTCTCCTGATAATTGGTACCGAGAAGGGGACTCGAACCCCTACACCCTATGGGCACAACCACCTCAAGGTTGCGTGTCTACCAATTCCACCACCTCGGCAATACAGCGTTTAAAACCCTTCTTACTTCTGCTCTTGAGCTGGAGGTACGTCAGTCGCTGGAGTAGCCGACTTTTGCTCTTGAAGCACCGGGACATCATCAGAAGCCGGTTTTGCTTTAGGTACTTCTAACACTGCTGGATCTGGCAAACCTACTTGAGTCAGCATATGAGCTTTCTCTTTAGCAAAGTAACCCAACCCCAAGCTGGTTATGAAGAAACCGGCGGCAAGTATAGCAGTAAACTTACTAAGAAAGGTAGAGGAACCTTGGCTTCCGAACACAGTATTTGAAGCACCTGCACCGAAAGACGCACCAGCATCCGCACCTTTACCCTGTTGCAACAAAACCAGGGCAACTACACCCAGGGCAGCCAACAGATGAAAAACGACTACGACTGTTTCCAGCATTTTTTCAGTTTCCCGCGGCGCGACAAATCGCACCGAACTCATCTGCATTCAGGGAAGCTCCACCAATGAGCCCCCCATCGATATCCGGCATGCCGAACAGTTCGACCGCATTGGCCGCCTTCACGCTGCCGCCGTATAGAAGACGCACACCTTGTGCGACTTCAGAATTCTCTGCCGCCAACTGAGCGCGGATGGCTGCATGCACATCCTGCGCCTGTTGCGGTGTAGCAGTCAGCCCGGTACCAATGGCCCAGACCGGCTCATAAGCAATGACCGCCTTTGCAAACGCACCAACGCCCAACTCTTCAATGATGCTGCCAAGCTGACGCGAGACAACCTCAAGGGTCTCGCCGGATTCGCGCTGCTCCAGGGTCTCCCCTATACACAACACGGGAACCAGGCCACATGCCTGTGCTGCTGCGAACTTGCGATTGAGAGTGCCATCCCGCTCACCCATCATCTGGCGACGCTCGGAATGCCCAACAAGCACAAATGAACATCCCGCATCGACCAACTGACTTGGCGCAATCTCGCCAGTCAAGGCACCTTGCATGGCCTCCACCGCAGAATTCTGCGCGCCGACCTGAATCGACTTACCTTTCAAGCCATCAACCACTTGGGTGATATGCAAGCAAGGCGGGAAAACCGCAACATCAACACCGCTAGGCAGAGCCAAGTGACGAAGGCCATTGATCAGCTCAGCGACACTGGCGCGGGTACCGTGCATCTTCCAGTTACCAGCTACCATAGTGCGACGCATGCTGTACCTCGTCGGTCAAAGTGGGCGCAGATGTTACCCAACCACATCATCACTGGCAAGCCGAATTCAGGCGCAAACTTCAGTTACCAGTTTCGCCAGGTCTTCTGCATGGCCACGGACCTGTATTTCATCTTCCCCTTCGACCATGACACGCACTAGAGGCTCGGTCCCGGACTTACGCAACAACACGCGTCCACGGCCAGCCATCGCTTGGGTCACGCGCTCGCACGCTTCCTTAACAGCGGGGTGCTCGATTGGGTTTTCGCCACCGGCAAAGCGCACATTGAGTAGCACCTGCGGGCATTTACGCATGGCCTGACGCGCTTGAGCGAGGCTCTCTTCACGACGCCGCAGCGCAAGCAACACCTGCAATGCAGCGATAATGGCATCACCTGTCGTGGTGTGCTGGAAGCAGACAACATGCCCGGAGTTCTCGCCCCCCACCTGCCAATTTCGCTCCAGGAGCTCAGCAATCACATAACGGTCCCCAACATTCGCGCGAATGAAAGGAATGCCTAATTCCGCCAGAGCCAACTCAAGGCCCAAATTGCTCATCAGCGTTCCAACGACACCGCCCTGTAACTTGTTACGCTCATGCAGATCGCGGGCAATGATGAATAACAGATCATCACCGTCCACTACAGTGCCCGTGTGATCCACCATCAACACACGGTCACCATCGCCATCAAAAGCAATCCCCAGATCGGCATGCTGAGCCAAAACCGCAGCCTGCAATTGCTCCATATGAGTAGAACCGCAGTTCTCGTTGATGTTCAAACCGTTAGGCTGGGCCGACAGCACTGTTACATCCGCGCCCAACTCCTTAAATACGCTTGGCGCCACTTTGTAAGTCGCACCGTGAGCGCAATCGACAACGATTTTAAGGCCAGCGAAATTAGTACTGCTTGGCACACTGCTTTTGCAAAATTCGATGTAGCGGCCGGATGCATCATTGATACGTGACACTTTGCCCAACTTACTGGACTCGACCACTGTCATGGGGGCATCCAGCAACTCCTCGATCATCAACTCGATTTCGTCCGGCAGTTTAGTGCCCTGCCCAGAGAAGAATTTGATGCCGTTGTCGTCGTGAGGGTTGTGAGAAGCGCTGATCACAATACCGGCCTCAGCATGAAACGTGCGCGTCAGATAAGCGATCGCCGGCGTAGGCATTGGCCCCAACAGCATCACATCCGCACCTGCAGCGGACAAACCAGCCTCAAGCGCTGATTCAAACATGTAACCGGAAATTCGAGTGTCCTTCCCCACCAGGATGCGGCACGCCCCCATACTGCGGAACGCCATGCCTGCCGCCCACCCCAACTTGAGCATAAAATCAGGGGTAATGGGAAACTCGCCGACCCGACCACGAATACCGTCGGTGCCAAAATATTTTTTAGTCATAAGTGCTCCATCATTCTTATTCGGCTGATTCTACTGCGGCAATCATACGCACCACGTCAACGGTCTCGGCGACATCGTGCACGCGCAAAATCCGCGCACCTTTGGTCATGGCAAGCGCCGCCAGCGCAAGGCCGCCATACAGACGTTCGCCAACAGGACGATTCAACGCCAGTCCAATCATGCTCTTGCGCGACACACCCACCAATAGGGGCCGGCCGAGGACATGCAAGGACTCCATGTGCCTGAACAAACTTAGATTGTGTTGTAAGGTCTTGGCGAATCCAAAACCCGGATCCAGGATGATCTGCTCCGGCGCTATTCCAACTGCGGCGCACTGAGCGATTCGCTCAGCCAGGAAACCCGTCACTTCACCTACCAGATCATCGTAATGGGGGTCGTCCTGCATATTCCCGGGCTCACCGAGCATATGCATCAGGCACACCGGCAATCCTGTAGCCGCAGCCGCATCCAAGGCTCCATCACGCCGTAGAGAGCGCACATCATTGATCAATCCAGCCCCAAGGCGCGCAGTTTCGCGCATGACAGCCGGAGTCGATGTATCAACGGAGATGATCACATCCAGCTCACGTGCGATGCGCTCGACAATGGGAGCAACCCGCTCCAACTCCTCGAGTGGAGAAACTATACGAGCACCAGGCCGAGTCGATTCGCCGCCGACATCAATCAAGGTCGCACCAGCCGCCACCATCGCCTCGGCATGACGCAACGCTGCATCCTGCTGACTGAATCGGCCGCCATCGGAAAAAGAATCGGGGGTTACATTGAGAATGCCCATGACATGCGTATGGGCCAAATCAAGAACCCGGTTGCCGCAAGGCAACCGGGTGGAGGACAACACAGAAGTCATTTCAAACCTTAGTGGTCAGCCGCAGGGCCGCCGATCGGGGTCTCAGGGCGCTCATTCTGAACAACGGGCGGGGTACCTGAGGTGCCTGATCCCCCCTCCCAGTCCCGCGGCTCACGTGGCGGACGGCCTGCCATAATGTCGTCGATCTGATCGGCATCAATGGTTTCGTACTTCATCAGCGCGTCGGCCATGGCGTCCAGTTTGTCGCGGTTGTCCGTGAGAATCTGCTTGGCTGTGCCGTAGCACTGATCAATGATGCTGCGCACCTCGGAATCGATCAGCTTGGCAGTCTCACCGGAGAAACTGGCATTTTGACCGCCACCACCACGCCCCAAGAACACTTCGCCATCTTCCTCGGCATACATAAGAGGGCCGAGTTTTTCGGACAAGCCCCACTTGGTCACCATATTTCGCGCAATCTGGCTGGCGCGCATGATGTCGTTGGAGGCGCCGGTGGTCACACCGTCAAAACCCAAGGTCATCTCTTCAGCAATCCGCCCGCCATACAGCGAACAGATCTGGCTGATCAGCGCGCGCTTGGAGAGGCTGTAACGGTCTTCCTCAGGCAGGAACATCGTCACGCCAAGTGCCCGGCCTCGTGGAATGATCGACACCTTGTAGACCGGGTCGTGCTCAGGCACAACGCGGCCCACAATAGCGTGACCAGCCTCGTGGTAAGCAGTGTTCTGCTTCTCTTTTTCGGACATAACCATGGATTTGCGCTCGGCGCCCATCATGATCTTGTCTTTTGCCAGCTCGAATTCTTTCATTTCAACAATGCGCTTGCCGGTACGCGCTGCAAACAACGACGCCTCGTTCACCAAGTTGGCAAGGTCGGCACCGGAAAAACCTGGAGTGCCACGAGCAATCACCGCAGGAGCAACGTCGTCGCCCATCGGCACTTTGCGCATATGAACTTTCAGAATCTGTTCGCGTCCACGAATGTCCGGCAGGCCAACTACGACCTGACGGTCGAAACGACCTGGACGCAGCAACGCGGGGTCAAGCACATCAGGACGGTTGGTTGCGGCGATGACGATAATGCCGTCATTCATCTCGAAACCATCCATCTCCACGAGCAATTGGTTGAGCGTTTGCTCGCGCTCATCGTGACCACCGCCCATGCCCGCACCACGATGACGACCAACGGCGTCAATTTCGTCGATAAAGATGATGCACGGCGCATGCTTCTTAGCTTGCTCGAACATATCGCGAACACGGCTTGCGCCGACACCGACGAACATTTCGACAAAATCAGAACCGGAAATCGTGAAGAACGGCACCTTGGCTTCACCGGCAATCGCCTTGGCCAGCAAGGTTTTACCAGTACCCGGAGGACCGACCATCAGCACACCGCGCGGAATACGCCCGCCAAGACGCTGGAATTTCCCCGGATCGCGCAGGAACTCGACGAGCTCGCCCACTTCCTCTTTAGCTTCATCACAACCGGCAACGTCGGCCAGAGTGGTTTTCACCTGATCTTCGGAGAGCAGGCGTGCCTTGCTCTTCCCGAAGCTCATCGGCCCACCCTTGCCTCCCGCGCCACCTTGCATCTGACGCATGAAGAACATGAACACAGCAATGATCACCAGGATCGGGAAGCTGGCCACCAGTAATTGTGTCCAGATACTCTGCTGCTCTGGCTGTTTGCCTTCAACGACAACATGGTTATCCACCAAATCACCGATCAGACCGTTGTCCTGGATTGCCGGACGAATGGTCTTGAAGCTGTCGCCATCGGTGCGTTTGCCGGTGATCACGTAGCCATCAACCGCTACGCGCTCGACCTTTCCATCCTTAACCTGCTGGATGAAGTCGGAATAGTTGAGGGTCTGCGGCTCGTTAGGGCTGGAGAAGTTGTTCATCACCGTCACCAGGACAGCCGCGATGATCAACCACAGGATCAGATTCTTTGCCATATCGTTCAATTAACTACCCTCTGAAGCAAGCTCCGCTGCTGGCGCGCGCTTCGCATGATATTCACCGACCTAACTTACTACATTACCTACAACTCTGGCAGGCGCCGTCTGTAACCCTTTGTGAAACTTTGACTACACAATATTCGTAAAGCTTCATGACGAAAGCGATATAAAAAAACCTATCGACTCCGTTGAAACCCTTAAAGACGCTCATCACTCGCCGCGCCTTCGATTCCGCGGAACCCTCGAGCCAACAGATACTGCTCGCGGGAACGATCCCTTGAGGAGTCCGGTTTGCGCATCTGTACCTTGTCGAACAATTTACGGATGTTCTTGTGGTATTCGTCAAAACCTTCACCCTGGAAGACTTTGACCAGGAAATCTCCGCCCGGACGCAATACACGCCCTGCCAGGTCCAACGCCAATTCGCACAGGAACATGGCGCGCGGCATATCAACTGCCGGTAATCCACTCATATTGGGTGCCATATCGGAAATCACAAGGTCCACCTGCGAATTTCCCACAGCCTCAAGGATCTCGGCCAGCACTGAATCCTGGGTGAAGTCGCCGTGCACAAAGGTCACATCCGGGATGCTATCCATCTCCAGAATGTCGGAAGCGATTAATCGCCCCTGGCCACCAATCAGACGACTGGCCACCTGAGACCAGCCCCCCGGGGCGGCCCCAAGATCGATCACACTCATGCCTGGCCGGAATAATTTGTCCTTGTCCTGCAGCTCCAGCAGCTTATAGCTGGCCCGGGAACGGTAGCCGTCCTTTTGCGCCTTTTTGACGTAAGGATCGTTGAAATGTTCTTTTAGCCAGTTAAGGCTGGTTTTGGAACGGGCCACGGGCCACCTCGAAAATAAAACGGGTCGTGATTAACTGGGCGGTCCCGGACTCGCTCGGGTAAACTGGCCGCCGCTTTTTACAAGATCAGACGCAGGGGTCAGATTATGCCGCTCACTCAAGAGCAGAAGAAACAGTACAAATCCATTGGCCACCATCTGAAACCAGTTCTGATTGTGGCAGACAACGGTTTGACTGAGGGTGTGTTAGCTGAATTCGAGCGCGCACTCAACGATCACGAACTGATCAAGATCAAGGTCAATATCCTCGATCGCGAAGCACGCCTGGCTGCCATTGCAGAACTGTGCAAGGCGGGCAAAGCAGACCTGGTTCAGGTCATCGGCAAGATGGCGCTGCTGTATCGCAAGAATTTCAGCGTCAACAAACAACTGTCGAACGTTCATCGCTTCAAATGACAAATAGGGTCAAGGGCGTGCTTCGCGCGCCCCGCCACTCCATCCCGGCGCAGGCTGTACAACCAGCACAAGCCCCGAGAACCCTAGTACAAGATAGCTGAATAGCCGCCAGCGCAACGCTTCCGGCAGCCAGAGATGCACAATGCAATACATAGCGCATGCATACAGCGCCATCAACAGCAGTTGGCCGCGAATATCCCTCCACAAACTCTCCAAGCCCTCAGCCTTGATCAGCACCAACGCTTGAAGCACCACACACGCTGCGGCAAAACCCACCAGTAATGCACTGAGCAATCCGTCGAGCTCATCGATGAGCAACGGCGCCAAACCAATCAAACCGAGTGCCGGCAGCACGCCAATGTGAAGCAACCACAAGCCGCCCACCCACAACATCTGAGTGAGCTGCCATAGCATGGCGCCCGCACGAAACGGGCGCCGGGTATCAGATGTGACGAACTTCGACAATCTCGTACTCGATCACGCCACTTGGCGTTTTGACGGCCACCACGTCCCCCTCTTCCTTGGCGATCAAGGCACGTGCAATAGGCGAACCGACAGAGATTTTGCCCTGTTTGATATCAGCCTCGTCCTCACCCACGATGTGGTAAGTCACGCTTTCGTCCGTTTCAACGTTGGCGATTTCGACAGTGGTGCCGAAAATCACCTTGCCGGTGTGCGGGATAGTGGTCACATCGATGATCACAGCATTTTGCATGCGACCTTCGATATCACGAATCCGCGCCTCGACCATACCCTGCTGCTCGCGAGCGGCGTGATATTCGGCGTTCTCCTTCAAGTCACCCAGCTCACGGGCCGTACCGATGTCCTGGCTCAGCTTCGGACGTACGACCTTGGTCAGGTGGGCGTGCTCCTCTTCCAGGGCGCGAGCGCCCTGAACAGTCATTGGGTATTTGGTAATGCTCATGCCTTCAATCCTGCGTGTAGATCCTGCAAGCGACGAACGGTCTTTTCTGGACCGAACTTGAGTGCTTCACAGATAGCTTCGCCAGCAGCAATGGTGGTGGTGCAGTAAATCTTGTGCTGCAGGGCGTTACGACGAATGGAGTAGGAATCCGCGATCGACTGACGACCTTCAGTTGTGTTGATGATCAAGGTGACTTCGTCATTCTTGATCATGTCGACCACATGCGGACGACCTTCCGTTACCTTGTTCACGCGACGCACCTTAAGGCCGGCAGCCTCGATCAGCTTGGCAGTCCCAGCGGTGGCCACGACTTCGAAGCCCAAGTTGATCAGATCACGCGCCACGCCTGCAACCAGCGGCTTGTCGTCATCACGAACACTGATGAACGCAGTACCGCCAGTCGGCAGAATTTCGCTGGCCCCCATCTGTGCTTTAGCAAATGCCTCACCGAACGTGTCGCCCACGCCCATCACCTCACCGGTAGACTTCATCTCTGGGCCCAGGATCGGGTCCACGCCAGGGAATTTGGCGAATGGGAACACCGCCTCTTTCACGCTGTAGAAGTTCGGGATGATTTCTTTGGTAAAACCGATTTCTTTCAGAGTCTTACCAGCCATCACGCGCGCAGCGATCATGGCCAGGGACACGCCGATGCACTTGGACACAAATGGCACGGTACGCGAAGCTCGTGGGTTGACCTCGATGACGTAGATGTCTTCGCCTTGCAAGGCCAACTGCACGTTCATCAGACCGACCACGCCCAACTCCAAAGCCATTTTCTTGACCTGGTCGCGCATTACATCCTGAATGTGCGCCGGCAGCGAGTAAGGCGGCAGCGAGCAAGCAGAGTCACCGGAGTGAACACCGGCCTGCTCGATGTGCTGCATGATCGCGCCGATCACTACGTCGGTGCCATCGCAGACCGCATCCACGTCCATTTCGATAGCGCAGTTGAGGAAGTGGTCCAGCAGCACCGGGCTGTCGTTGGACACTTTCACAGCATCGCGCAGGTAGCGCTTGAGTTCTTCTTCTTCGTAAACGATTTCCATCGCGCGGCCGCCCAGCACATAAGACGGGCGCACCACCAACGGATAGCCAATTTTGCTGGCCGCACGAATCGCTTCATCTTCGCTACGCACGGTGGCGTTTGGCGGCTGACGCAGGTTCAAGCGTTCAACCATTTGCTGGAAGCGCTCACGATCTTCGGCACGGTCGATGGCGTCCGGGCTAGTGCCGATAATCGGCACACCAGCAGCTTCCAGGGCACGCGCCAGCTTCAGCGGAGTCTGACCGCCGTACTGAACGATCACGCCTTTAGGCTTCTCGACACGCACGATTTCCAGCACGTCTTCCAGGGTCACCGGCTCGAAGTACAGACGATCAGAAGTATCGTAATCGGTGGAAACGGTTTCCGGGTTGCAGTTGACCATGATGGTCTCGTACCCGTCTTCGCGCAGGGCGAGAGCAGCGTGTACGCAGCAGTAGTCAAATTCGATGCCCTGGCCGATACGGTTAGGACCGCCACCCAGGATCATGATCTTGTCGCGACCCGACGGCGCCGCTTCGCACTCTTCCTCGTAGGTGGAGTACAGATAAGCGGTATCGGTGGAGAACTCGGCCGCGCAAGTATCCACGCGCTTGTAGACCGGGAAGATCTCCAGCTTGTGGCGATGAGTGCGCAGGTTCTTCTCGGTCACACCCAGCAACTTGGCCAGGCGCTGGTCGGAGAAGCCCTTGCGCTTGAGGCGGAACATCATGTCGCGGTCGATGCTGGCCAGACCCAGGGTCTTGACCTTCTCTTCTTCCTTGATCAGATCTTCGATCTGCACCAGGAACCACGGGTCGATCATGTTCATGCCGAAGATGTCTTCGACACTCAGGCCGGCACGGAACGCATCAGCGACGTACCAGATCCGCTCGGCACCCGGCACGGTCAATTCGCGCTTGAGCACGCTCATGCTTTCCGGGTTGCTCAGATCGAGCTTCTCATCCAGGCCGCACACGCCGACTTCCAGGCCACGCAGGGCTTTCTGCAGGGATTCCTGGAAGGTCCGGCCGATGGCCATCACTTCGCCCACGGACTTCATCTGGGTAGTCAGGCGCGCATCCGCTTTGGCGAACTTCTCAAAAGCAAAGCGCGGCAGCTTGGTCACGACGTAGTCGATGGACGGCTCGAAGGACGCTGGGGTCTTGCCGCCAGTGATGTCGTTCGACAGTTCATCCAAGGTATAACCCACGGCCAGTTTGGCCGCGACTTTGGCGATCGGGAAACCCGTGGCCTTAGAAGCCAATGCCGAAGAACGGGAAACACGCGGGTTCATTTCGATCACGACCATACGGCCGGTGTTCGGGCAGATCCCGAACTGAACGTTGGAACCGCCGGTTTCTACACCGATCTCGCGCAATACCGCCAGGGAAGCGTTACGCAGGATCTGATATTCCTTGTCGGTCAGGGTCTGCGCCGGCGCCACGGTGATGGAGTCACCGGTGTGCACGCCCATCGGGTCGAAGTTTTCGATGGAGCAGACGATGATGCAGTTGTCTTTCTTATCGCGAACAACCTCCATCTCGTATTCTTTCCAACCGATCAAGGATTCGTCGATCAGCAGCTCTTTGGTCGGCGACAGGTCCAGACCACGGGCGCAGATTTCTTCGAATTCTTCACGGTTGTAGGCAATACCACCACCGGTGCCGCCCATGGTGAAGGACGGACGGATGATGCATGGGAACCCCAAGGTCTCGAGGACCGCATTGGCTTCTTCCATGCTGTGGGCGATACCGGAACGCGGGCAGGCCAGGCCGATGGACTTCATGGCCTTGTCGAAGCGTGAGCGGTCTTCGGCTTTGTCGATGGTGTCGGCATTGGCACCGATCATCTCTACGCCGAACTTCTCCAGAACGCCTTCGCGCTCCAGATCCAGAGCGCAGTTCAGTGCAGTCTGGCCACCCATGGTCGGCAGCAGCGCGTCTGGACGCTCTTTCTCGATGATCTTGGCAACCGTCTGCCATTTGATCGGCTCGATGTAGGTCGCGTCAGCCATCGCCGGGTCGGTCATGATGGTGGCTGGGTTGGAGTTCACCAGGATGACGCGGTAGCCCTCTTCGCGCAGGGCTTTACAGGCCTGGGCGCCGGAGTAGTCGAACTCGCAGGCCTGGCCGATCACGATCGGGCCAGCGCCGAGAATCAGGATGCTTTTTATGTCTGTACGTTTTGGCATGGGTTTGTCACTCAAATCCGCAGGTCAGTCGGCAAGCCGTCTTGAACAATCTTTTAGAGAGCCCGCGAGGGCCACCGGTTTCGGGGCCGCCCGCAGGCTGCTCAGTCAGCGTCGCTTGGCCATCTCATTGATGAAACGGTCGAACAGCGGCGCTACGTCGTTCGGGCCCGGGCTGGCTTCAGGGTGGCCCTGGAAGCTGAACGCGCTCTTGTCGGTGCGCTCGATGCCTTGCAGGGAACCGTCGAACAGCGACTTATGAATCGCGCGGACGTTGGCCGGCAAGGTGGCTTCATCCACCGCAAAACCGTGGTTCTGGCTGGTAATCATCACGACACCAGTGTCCAGATCCTGAACAGGGTGGTTGGCGCCGTGGTGGCCGTGCCCCATTTTCAGGGTTTTAGCACCGGAGGCCAGAGCCAGCAGTTGGTGGCCGAGGCAGATACCGAATACCGGAATCTCGGTTTCCAGTACTTCCTTAATGGCCTGGATGGCGTAGTCGCAAGGCTCAGGGTCACCCGGGCCGTTGGACAGGAACACGCCGTCCGGTTGCAGAGCCAGCACGTCGCTGGCTGGGGTCTGCGCAGGTACCACGGTCACGCGGCAGCCACGCTCGACCAGCATGCGCAGGATGTTGTACTTGACGCCGTAGTCGTAAGCGACCACGTGATAAGGCAACTCGGCAGCATCGATGGTCGCATGACTGTCTGTCTTCAAATCCCAGACCGTGGAGCGCCATTCGTACTTCTCTTTGACGCTGACGACCTTCGCCAGGTCCATGCCCTTCAGGCCAGGGAAGCCTTGTGCCGCGGCGATCGCCGCCTCTTCGGAAATATTGTCGCCGACCATGATGCAGCCGTTCTGCGAGCCTTTTTCACGCAGGATGCGCGTAAGGCGACGGGTATCGATACCAGCGATCGCCACCACATTGTTGGCTTTGAGGTAATCGGAAAGCGACATCGTGTTGCGCCAGTTGCTCGCAACCAGTGGCAGATCACGAATCACCAACCCCGCCGACCAGACACGATCAGACTCGACATCTTCCGGCGTAGTACCGGTGTTGCCGATATGTGGATAGGTCAGGGTAACGATCTGTTGGGCGTAGGAAGGATCGGTAAGGATTTCCTGATAGCCGGTCATGGCAGTGTTAAACACTACCTCTCCAACGGTTTGACCGTCGGCTCCAATGGCTTCGCCGCGAAAAATGCTGCCATCAGCAAGGGCGAGTATGGCTGGCTTAGTCAAGAAGACCTCCCGTAAATAAAGCCTGAAAGGGCGATCGCAGGTTGTAAAAAAGCGGAGTGACGTATGGACACGTCACCCCGCTTGTTCACTGAATTATTCTGCGCGCTTTTAGTGGACACACTAAAGCTGTAGCTTACAGAAAAAGGCTTTTTGGGTCCACCGCTAATGAGCCTTGAAGGCAGGGGAATGCGACAGGACGTCGCTTAGCGGGTAAAAACGGGGGCTCAGGATAATCCTGAGCCCCCGTCTTGGCTACTGATTAGTGCAGATCCAGCACGTCTCGCATGTCGTACAGGCCAGGCTCGCGCCCTTCCAGCCAGAGCGCGGCACGGACCGCCCCCTTGGCAAACGTCATGCGACTGGAAGCCTTGTGCGTGATCTCCAGGCGCTCGCCTTCGGCCGCGAATAGCACGGTGTGATCACCAACGACGTCCCCGCCACGAACAGTCGCGAAACCGATGGTGTCGCGCGCGCGCTCACCGGTATGCCCCTCGCGCCCGTATACCGCGACCTTTGACAAGTCGCGACCCAGCGCATCAGCGATAGCCTCGCCCATACGCAGCGCGGTACCCGAGGGTGCGTCGATTTTATGACGATGGTGCGTCTCGATAATCTCGATATCCGCTTCATCACCCAGCACCCGCGCCGCCATATCCAGCAGCTTGAGCGACAGGTTCACACCGACGCTGAAGTTGGCGGCGAACACCAAGGGGATCTCCTTGCCCGCCTCCACTAACAACTGCTTCTGCTCGGCACTCAAGCCCGTAGTGCCAATAACCATGGCCTTGCCTGCCTTGCGACAGAACGCCAGATTCTTGAGCATCACCTCGGGCAGCGTGAAATCGATCAGTACATCGAATTCATCCGCCACCTGCTCCAGGCTGCCCGACAGCGAAACGCCGATACGCCCCAATGAGGCCAACTCACCGGCATCCGCGCCGATCAACGTGCTGCCCGGACGAACGATCGCCGCCGTCAGCCCGGAGGCCGGTGAGCGCAACTGCACCGCTTCAACCAGCGTCTTGCCCATGCGCCCGGCAGCGCCCATTACGGCTATACGTCGCATACTCACTTCCTTACAGATCGCCGAAGAAGCGCTTCACGCCTTCAAAGAAACCAGTGGTTTTCGGCGAATGGGTATCATCGCCTTCCAGCGAGCTACGGAACTCTTCGAGCAGCTCACGCTGACGGCGCCCCAGATTGACCGGTGTTTCGACCGCCACGCGGCACATTAAGTCACCCGCACCGCCACCACGTACCGGCGCAACGCCTTTGCCGCGAATACGGAACTGTTTACCGGTTTGCGTGCCTTCAGGGATCTTGAGCTTGACGCGCCCATCCAGCGTCGGAATCTCCAGCTCACCACCCAGCGCCGCGTCGACAAAACTGATCGGCACTTCACAGAACAGATGCTTACCGTCGCGCTGGAAAATCGCGTGCTCGCGCACATTGATCACCACATACAGGTCACCCGTAGGCCCACCCTGAACACCCGCTTCACCTTCGCCCGACAGACGAATTCGATCACCGGTATCGACACCCGCCGGCACTTTCACCGACAAGGTTTTGTACTCTTCGACACGACCTTCGCCATGACAGGAATCGCATGGATCGGAGATGATCTTGCCCTGGCCATGGCAACGCGGGCACGTCTGCTGCACCGAGAAGAAGCCTTGTTGCATACGGACCTGGCCAATACCACCGCACGTAGGGCAGGTGATGGGCGAAGAGCCTTTCTTGGCGCCCGAACCGTCGCACGGCTTGCAGTTGACCAGCGTTGGCACACGAATATTGACGCTGGTACCGCGAACCGCTTCTTCCAGGTTCAGTTCCAGGGTGTAGCGCAAGTCGCTGCCGCGCTGCGCACCGCCACGCTGACCACCGCGGCCGCCGCCAAAGAAGTCGCTGAACACATCGCCGAAAATATCGGAGAAGTTCTGCCCACCAAAACCAGCGCCACCACCACCCATGCTTGGGTCGACACCGGCATGGCCATACTGATCGTAGGCCGCACGTTTATTGGGATCACACAGGCATTCGTAGGCCTCATTGGCCTCTTTGAACATTTCTTCGGATTCTTTGTTATCCGGATTACGGTCCGGGTGGTGCTTCATCGCCAGACGACGGTAAGCCTTTTTCAGCTCCGCCTCGCTGGCACCACGCTCCACACCCAAAACTTCGTAATAGTCACGCTTTGCCATAAGTCTTTGCACTCTTAAGGACGTTCAGCCAGGCCCTCCTGAGCCTTGCCGAACTCGTTGAGCCCCAATACAGGCCCGGACCCAACTCACGTCAATTCAACGATCCTGGTCATCACTGCTTTCAGCCAGGCGCCCGGCCAAAAACGCGGTATTAAACCCTCGGAAAGCAGGAGCATCCCCGATCACACCGCCAGCATCCGACTGTTGTCGCATGCTGTAAAAATTCGCGTACCCCAGACACGCCAACGCGGGAGCAAGCTCCCGCGCGGCGACATCCTACCAGTCACCGCTTGAAAGCGGTCAACCGGGCGACCAAGTTACTTCTTCTGGTCTTCTTTAACTTCTTCGAACTCAGCATCGACAACGTCGTCATGCTTGGCTTCCGGTTCTGCCTGTTGTGCAGCGCCGTCTGCCGGCTGAGCTTGCTCTGCGTACATCTTCTGGGCCACTGGCGCAGAGACTTTCGACAACTCTTCAATCTTGGCTTCAATGGCGGCCTTGTCGTCGCCTTTGACGGCGGCTTCCAGGGCAACCACGGCAGCTTCGATTGCAGTTTTCTCTTCAGCCGATACTTTTTCGCCAGCGTCCACGACCATTTTGCGGGTCGAGTGCACCAGAGCATCACCTTTGTTACGAGCGTCGGCCAGCTCAGCAAACTTGGCATCCGCCTCGGCGTTGGCTTCAGCATCACGAATCATCTGTTGAATTTCTTCATCAGACAGACCCGAGTTGGCCTTGATGGTGATCTTCTGCTCTTTGCCGGTCGCCTTGTCTTTCGCACCTACGTGCAGAATGCCGTTGGCGTCGATGTCGAAGGTCACTTCGATTTGTGGCACACCACGTGGCGCTGGTGGAATATCAGCCAGGTCGAACTTGCCCAGAGACTTGTTCTGAGAAGCTTGTTTACGCTCACCTTGCAGCACATGAATGGTCACGGCGCCCTGGTTGTCATCGGCAGTCGAGAACACCTGAGATTTCTTGGTAGGAATCGTGGTGTTTTTCTCGATCAGCGCGGTCATCACGCCACCCATGGTTTCGATACCCAGGGTCAGCGGGCTGACGTCCAGCAACAGCACGTCTTTCACATCACCGGCCAATACCGCGCCCTGAATCGCAGCACCCATGGCAACCGCTTCGTCCGGGTTGACGTCTTTACGTGCTTCTTTACCGAAGAACTCGGTGACTTTCTGCTGCACCAGCGGCATACGAGTCTGGCCGCCCACCAGAATCACGTCGTTGATGGAGCCAACGTCGATGCCAGCGTCTTTCAATGCAATGCGGCAAGGTTCGATGGTGCGCTGAACCAGGTCTTCAACCAGTGCCTCCAACTTGGCGCGAGAAATCTTCACGTTCAAGTGCTTAGGACCGGTAGCATCTGCTGTGATGTACGGCAGGTTAACGTCAGTCGACATGCTCGACGACAGCTCGATCTTGGCTTTTTCGGCAGCTTCTTTCAGACGCTGCATCGCCAGCGGATCACCTTTAAGGTTCATGCCGCTTTCTTTCTTGAATTCGTCAACGAGGTAGTCGATCAGACGAATGTCAAAGTCCTCACCACCCAAGAAGGTGTCACCGTTGGTAGCCAGCACTTCGAACTGGTGCTCGCCATCGACTTCGGCAATCTCGATCACCGATACGTCGAAGGTACCGCCACCCAGGTCATAAACGATCACGGTGTGATCGCCTTTGGCCTTGTCCATACCGTAAGCCAGAGCAGCAGCGGTCGGTTCGTTAATGATACGTTTGACGTCCAGGCCCGCGATGCGGCCGGCATCTTTGGTCGCCTGACGCTGGCTGTCGTTGAAGTAAGCCGGAACGGTGATCACCGCTTCGGTTACCGCTTCACCCAGATAGTCTTCGGCCGTCTTCTTCATCTTTTTCAAGACTTCAGCCGAGATCTGCGGAGCGGACATTTTGTTGCCGTTCACTTCAACCCAGGCGTCACCGTTGTCAGCCTTGGCGATTTTGTAAGGCACCATCTTGATGTCTTTTTGCACGACTTCTTCGTCGAACTTACGACCGATCAGACGCTTCACCGCGTACAGAGTGTTATGCGGGTTAGTCACCGCCTGGCGCTTGGCCGACTGACCGACGAGGATCTCACCATCATTGGCGTAAGCGATAATCGAAGGCGTAGTACGCGCGCCTTCGGCGTTCTCAATAACTTTGGCCTTGCCGTTTTCCATGACCGAGACGCACGAGTTGGTGGTCCCCAGGTCGATACCGATAATTTTGCCCATGATTTACTCTCCCGAAACTTGAATTTTGTTGCCGCAGCAGTTTTGGCTAACTGCGGTAGCACTTAAACGCTTGACTTATAAATGGGGGCCTTGCGGCGGATTTCAAGCCTGCTCATCAATAGAAGGTGCAACGGGCGCTGGCGCCTTGCTTACCACTACCATTGCCGGGCGCAGCAGACGGCCGTTGAGCAGGTATCCTTTCTGGAACACCTTCAACACGCTGTTGGGCTCAAGGTCGTGGCTTTCCTGCATGGCCATGGCTTGGTGATGCTCAGCATTGAACGGCTCGCCACCTTGCGGATCGATAGCTTCCAGCTGGTACCGCTTGAGCGTGTCTTGGAACATTTTCAGGGTCAGCTCAATGCCTTCGCGCATCGCACGGATGTTTTCATCATCCGGGTTGGACAGCTCAAGGCCGCGCTCCAGACTGTCGATAATCGGCAGCAGGTCGCTGGCGAATTTTTCCAACGCGAATTTATGCGCTTTTTCTACATCCTGCTCGGCACGGCGGCGGACGTTCTGCAGATCGGCGGCAACACGCAAAGACTGATCCTGCGCAGCGGCCAATTGCTCTTCCAGCACCTGCACACGAGTTGCCAGCTCATCACCGACAGCCGGATTGGCGTCTGGAGTTTGCGTATCCTGCGTCTGTTCGTCAGCCATAGATTCTCTCCTTTCAAAATCATGCGCGAACTCGACTCGCGCTTCTGTTCCGGTATATGGGGCCACAATTTCCAGGTTCAAGGGCGCAGACAAGACCAAAAGTCCATCAGAGCGCCAGGATTGATTCCCATCCATACATTCCCAGTTGCGCTAAAAAAAGCTTGTTTTCAAGTAAATCGAACTAAGGATCAGGATTGTCACGCCGGGACGAAACACTGTATAAATAACCAGACCTAAAGCCTGGGAGCGGCCGTCATGCTCGTGCACCTGTCCGTACACAACTACGCCATCGTTGAACATCTGGATCTCGAACTGGATCGTGGAATGAGCGTAATCACAGGCGAAACCGGCGCCGGCAAGTCGATCATGCTCGACGCACTGGGCCTGACCCTGGGGGATCGCGCCGACAGCGGCGTAGTGCGCCCAGGCGCAGAAAAGGCCGATATCCTGGCCACTTTCGACTTGGCGGATATTCCAGAAGCTGAAACCTGGCTGGCTGAGCGCGACCTTAGCCATGAAGGACCGTGCATCCTGCGACGGGTCATCACTGCCGAAGGGCGCTCACGCGGCTATATCAACGGCACGCCCTGCCCGCTTGGCGACCTTAAAGCATTGGGTGAATTGCTGATCGATATCCACAACCAGCACGAACATCAGTCTCTGCTTAAAACCGACACACATCGGCGCTTGCTCGACGAATACGCCGGCGCCACCGATCTATCCAGGCAAGTACAGCTTGCTGCGCAACGCTGGCGCCAGACACGCCTGGAACTGGAACGACTCTCCAATTCCGGCGATGAGCAACGCGCTCGCCATCAGTTACTCAGCTATCAGCTCGAAGAGCTGGAGAGCCTGGGTCTTGGCGAAACGGAGCTGGAGCAGCTTGAACAGGAACACAAGAACCTCACCAATGCAGAAACCCTTCTGGGTATCTGCCGTCAGGTGGTGGAGCAATGCAGCGAAAGCGATTCCGGAAATGTGCTCAACGCGCTCACGGCCAGCCTCAACCGTCTGTCCAGCGTGAATAACGCCTCGGATTCGCTGAGCGAAGCGACAACCCTGCTGACCAGTGCGCAGATCCAGGTTGAAGAAGCAGTCGGCGAGCTGAATAGGTTTCTGGACCACTTCGATGCCGATCCGGCGCGCTTGCAGGAAATAGAAGAACGACTGGACACTATTTATACCCTGGCCCGCAAACATCGAATCCAGCCCACTGAACTGGCGGCGATGCAGCAGAAATTGCTGGATGAAATCGAAACCCTGAATGCCAACGATGAATCCATTGAAAGACTGGGCGACGAACTGGCCTCCTATGCCCGGCATTATCAAGAGAAGGCCCGCGAACTGAGCGAGTTACGCCAGCACGCGGCCACAAACCTTGCCGACGCAGTTGAGCAAGAAATTCAGCGCCTGGGCATGCCTGGCGGGCGCTTTACTATCGAGCTGCGCACCAATGCCAGCAACGAACTGCAGCCCCATGGCTTGGAACAGGTAGAACTACTGGTCAGCGCCAACCCTGGACAACCTCTCAAAGCGCTGGCAAAAGTCGCCTCCGGGGGCGAGCTGTCGCGAATCAGCCTGGCTATCCAAGTGATTACCGCACAGACCTCCAGAGTACCCACGCTGGTATTCGACGAGGTGGACGTCGGCATCGGCGGGCCAACGGCGGAAATTGTCGGCCAACTGTTGCGCCGCCTTGGAGAGCGAGGCCAGGTACTCACAGTGACGCACTTGCCGCAGGTCGCGGCGCAAGGGCATCAACATTTGTTTGTACACAAGGTCAGAGGCAGCGATGCAACACGGACAGCCGTGTCCAGATTGAACAAGTCGGAACGCGTGGAAGAAGTGGCCCGCATGCTGGGTGGGATAGACCTGACCAAAGAGTCTCTGGCGCATGCGAAGAAGATGGTCGTAGCCGCCAAGGCGTGAACCGGAATTTTCTTGCAAACAGCACGAAGGCGACCCAAGGGTCGCCTTCGTGCTGTTTGCAAAGTACATCTGTAGCGTTTTTTACTTTTTCTTACGGATGTACAACACAAGATTATGGTCAACCAGATCGAAGCCATGTTCTTCAGCGATTTCATGCTGAAGCTTCTCGATTGCCGGGCTGGTGAACTCAATAACCTCATTGGTATCGAGGTCCACCATATGGTCGTGATGACCGCCGTCAGCCAGTTCGAACACTGCATGACCGCCGTCGAAATTATGACGAACCACCAGCCCTGCGGCTTCAAACTGGGTCAGCACACGGTAAACCGTTGCCAGGCCAACGTCCTCATTAGACTCCATCAGCGCCTTATAAACATCTTCAGCACTCATGTGGCGCTGCTCGGCAGAATCGAGCATTTGTAGAATCTTGACTCGTGGCAGAGTCACTTTGAGACCGGCTTTGCGTAGTTCGCTATTTTCAACCATGGTTAGCTTTCTCGCGGATGCTGCTTCGCAGCTTCTCTTAATACGGGTATGATCGGCGTTTACGTTGTCCCAGCCAAGATAGTGGAAGTCGCCCACCGATGCAAAACACCAAGCTCTTGCTAACCAGTTTCACCTTTGTGGGACTGCTCGCACTCGCCGGTTGTTCATTCCCCGGGGTTTACAAAATCGACATCCAGCAGGGCAATGTCGTCACGCAGGACATGATAGACCAGTTACGCCCCGGAATGACCCGACGGCAAGTACGGTTTATTATGGGTAATCCCCTGCTGACCGACACTTTCCATGCCGATCGCTGGGATTATCTCTATAGCATTCAGCCTGGTGGCGGTGAGCGCCAGCAGGAGCGCGTCAGCGTCATTTTTAATGGCAATGACCAGCTTGTCAGCCTGTCCGGTGACTTCATGCCCGGCGTAAGCCGTGATGAAGCCTTATTGGGCAAAGACAACGACACGAACGTGACGGCTCCCGCGCAAGAAGGCGAAAAGCAGAAGTCGGAGGTCCCCGCAAAGCCGGGTTCCTTGCTGGACAGAATCCAGAAGGATGTCGACGGCGTGGAAACCGTTCCCGTCCCGACACCTCAGCCGTTGGACACCAGCCCACAATAAAACTGTGCGGCACACGAAAAAAAGCCCGGCATGCCGGGCTTTTTCGTATCTGCCGATTAGCGGAGCTAAGTATTCTGCTGCCTGGCAAGCGCTGCCTTGGCTGCACGCAACCTGCGCACTTCCTTGGGATCAGCCAACAATGGACGGTAAATCTCAACTCGATCGCCCGCTTGTACAGCACGCACATCAGCGTCAGAAATCGCCCTGCCGAATATCCCTAATGGACAAGTCGCCGGATCAATACCGGGGAACTGCTCCAGAACTCCCGAGAGATGTACCGCCCTGCGCACACTCGTGCCCAAGGGTACGGTCACGGCAACCAGGACCTGACGATCGACAGCGGCGTGCACCACTTCGATTTCAACCATGCAGCTGCTTAGCCCGCTGACAGAATGCATCCACCAAGGTATTGGCCGCCTGATTGAATAACGGCCCAAGCGTCGCTCGTACGATGGGTCCGGCATAATCAAACGACAGATCTAGGCTGATTTTGCAGGCCTTGTCCGTCAATGCTTTGAAAATCCATACACCATGCAACTGGGTGAATGGGCCTTCCTGCAAATTCATTTCGATTGATTTACCCGGCACTAATACATTGCGCGTAACGAAGTGCTGACTAAGCCCCCCCTTGGCCACGCCTACGCTGGCGACCATGTACTCAGCACTGCCTTCAAGCACCTCGGCAGTTGAGCACCACGGAAGGAATTCCGGATAACGCGCCACGTCGTTGACCAGATCATAGAGCGCCTGTGCCGGATAGGGCAGCAGCGCCGAACGTTGAATATGCGTCGTCATGTGTGCGTTATTTCCACAGCTGAGCGGCAAACATCGCGAAGGAACAGCCCGATCCGCGAGAGAAAAAAACCAAAGAACTGCCCGCATTGTCCGGGATTCGTCCAACACGCTCAAGCGCGCAGGTTGACCGTAGCCGCCAGGCTCGCAACTGCCTATAATGCCGCCCCTATGGCTAAACAAAAGAAACACCCCACAGGGACCATCGCGCAAAATAAAAAGGCGCGACACGATTACTTCATCGAACATCGTTTCGAGGCTGGTCTGGTCCTGGCCGGCTGGGAAGTAAAGAGTCTGCGTGCCAGCAAACTGCAGCTGGTCGACAGTTACGTACTGCTCAAGGATGGTGAAGCATGGCTGCTGGGCAGTCATATCACCCCGCTGACCACCGCGAGCACTCATGTGATTGCCGACCCGGTACGCACCCGCAAGCTACTGCTCAACGCCCGCGAGCTGGACAAGCTTGCCGCGGCCGTGCAGCAGAAGGGCTATGCCTGCGTCTGCCTGTCCTGGTACTGGAGCAAGCACTTGGTCAAGTGCGAGATCGCACTGGGCAAGGGCAAGAAGGAATACGACAAGCGCGACACCGAACGCGAGCGCGACTCCAATCGCGAGCTGCATCGCGCGGTACGCAACAAGGGCAAGGAAGAATAACCTTGTACGATGTAGCCTCGGGCAAACCCGCGGCTACATCCCTTTACGTCGCTCCGCACGCGCCACGCGCTGAACCTCCTGACGCACTTCCTCCAACACTTCCTGCACGTACAACAAGTGACGTGTGGACACCTCCCTCGCCTGCTCGGCCCGCCCCTCGATAATCGCCAGGTACAAATCCCGATGCTGATTGATCAGCATGTCACGGGTTTCCGTACGCTGCTGATACATGCCACCGATATTAGTCACCACGTTACGCTTGAGCAGATCGAACAAACCTCGAATCGTGTGCAGCAGCACCGCGTTATGACTGGCCTCGGCAATAGCCAGATGGAACCGAGCATCCGCCGCCCCCTCCTCGGCCCGACTGACTTCATCAACGCGTGTGTAGCAATCCTGCAACGCTTCAAACGCAGTAGTCAGCCGTTCCCGGTCGACTTCGGTAGCACGCAACGCCGCGTAATACGCGCATGACGCCTCCAAAGTCTGGCGAAACTCCAGCAAGTCACGCTGGGCTTCTGGATTATTCTCCAGCAGATGCAGGAGCGGATCGCTGAAAGTCGACCCCAAAGAGTCGACGACATAGTTGCCGCCCCCTTGGCGACTGACTAACAACCCTTTGGCCGCCAGCTTCTGGATAGCCTCGCGCAACGACGGACGCGAGACTCCGAACTGCTCAGCCAAGGCACGTTCAGCCGGCAACCGCTCGCCGGATTTCAACGTACCCTCAAGGATCATTCCTTCAAGCTGCTCAACAATATCGTCAGACAGACGGCGCTGCCGCACCTGATCAAACGCCATAACTCACTCTCCACCATCCCGACCACTCGCCGGGCCCTCTATTCTGGCCTATCGCCGCCGTTCCAGCACCCATCAGAGTGCCTTCGTTTTTGCCGCTCAGATCCCCTCAGCCATCCCACTACGACCAAAGTTTTGCAGGCGGCAAATTGACACATCCCACGAAGGCTTTTAACCTAGCTCACATCGATTGTAAATTGGTATTACCAATTATCCATATCGACAAAAAAGTGCCTGACCAACAACAATTAGGGGCCACCCCATATGCAAACCTGGCAACAGCTTTACAGCCCGCTCGGCAGCCTCGGCTTGTCCGCTCTCGCCGCAGTCATCCCGATCGTATTCTTCTTCCTGGCCCTGGCAGTGTTCCGCCTCAAAGGGCATGTGGCCGGCAGCATTACCCTGGCACTGTCGATCCTGGTGGCGATTTTTGCCTTCCAGATGCCGGTCGATATGGCTTTCGCCGCTGCCGGTTACGGGTTCGCCTATGGCCTGTGGCCTATCGCGTGGATCATCGTCGCGGCCGTGTTCCTCTACAAACTTACGGTTAAAAGCGGCCAATTCGAGATTATCCGTAGCTCGGTTCTGTCGATCACCGACGACCAACGCCTGCAAGTGCTGCTGATTGGCTTCTGCTTTGGCGCCTTCTTGGAAGGTGCGGCCGGTTTCGGCGCGCCCGTGGCCATCACCGCCGCGCTGCTGGTCGGCCTGGGCTTCAACCCGCTTTACGCCGCCGGCCTCTGCCTGATAGCTAACACTGCCCCCGTCGCATTTGGCGCACTGGGTATCCCCATCATCGTGGCCGGGCAAGTGACGGGCATCGATGCGTTCAAGATCGGCGCCATGACTGGCCGCCAACTGCCATTGCTGTCGCTGTTCGTACCGTTTTGGCTGGTATTCATGATGGACGGCCTGCGCGGCGTGCGTGAAACCTGGCCAGCAGCCCTGGTTGCGGGCTTGAGCTTTGCGATCACCCAGTACTTCACCTCCAATTTCATCGGCCCGGAACTGCCAGACATCACTTCGGCGTTGGCCAGCCTGATTGCCCTGACCCTGTTCCTGAAAGTCTGGCAACCCAAGCGCACCGCAGGCGCGCAGATCGCCGGCGCCACCTCAAGCGCGGTCATCACCGCCAGTGCCGGTGGGTTCGGCCAGCCGCGCAGCACGGTCGCATCGCCCTATAGCTTGGGGCAGATTTTCAAGGCGTGGTCGCCGTTCCTGATCCTCACGGTGTTGGTGACGATCTGGACCCTCAAACCGTTCAAGGCCATGTTTGCCGCCGGCGGCTCGATGTACAGCTGGGTGTTCAACTTCGCGATTCCACATCTGGATCAACTGGTGATCAAGGTCGCCCCCATCGTGGCCAACCCCACCGCAATCCCGGCGGTGTTCAAGCTGGACCCGATTTCAGCCACCGGTACGGCGATTTTCTTCTCCGCGCTGATCTCGATGCTGGTGCTGAAGATCAACGTCAAAACTGGTCTGACCACTTTAAAAGAAACGTTTTACGAACTGCGTTGGCCAATCCTGTCCATCGGCATGGTGCTGGCGTTCGCCTTTGTCACCAACTACTCCGGCATGTCGTCGACCATGGCGCTGGTATTGGCCGGGACAGGGGCTGCTTTCCCGTTCTTCTCGCCATTCCTCGGCTGGCTGGGGGTTTTCCTAACAGGCTCCGACACCTCGTCCAACGCACTGTTCAGCTCGCTGCAAGCCACCACTGCCCACCAGATCGGCGTCAACGACACGCTGTTGGTTGCCGCCAATACCAGCGGTGGCGTTACCGGCAAGATGATCTCGCCACAGTCGATCGCCGTGGCCTGCGCCGCTACCGGCCTGGTCGGCAAGGAATCCGACCTGTTCCGCTTCACCCTCAAGCACAGCCTGTTCTTCGCCACCATCGTTGGCTTGATCACGTTGGCACAGGCCTATTGGTTCACCGGTATGCTGGTGCACTGAGACCTGCACGTAATAGGGTAAGAACCGACGCCGGGTAACTATTCCGGCGTCCGCCATTTCTGGAGGACGAATGAGTCTGCCTGCCGCTTTCCTTAATGACGTCGCACAGCTGATCCCACCAAACCGACGCTTCGACGACCCGCTGTCCACCCTCGCGTTCGGAACCGACGCCAGCTTTTACCGATTGATCCCACAACTGGTGATCCGTGTAGAGTCCGAAGACGAAGTCGTGACGCTGCTGCAATGGGCCCAGCGCGACCATGTACCCGTTACTTTTCGCGCCGCCGGCACCAGCCTGTCCGGACAAGCGATCAGCGACTCGGTGCTGATCGTACTGGGCGACAACTGGAACGACCGCGAAATTCGTGGCCAAGGCACGCAGATCCGTTTGCAGCCCGGCGTGATCGGCGCGCAGGCCAACGCCTGGCTCGCGCCGTTCGGGCGCAAGATCGGTCCGGACCCGGCATCCATCAACGCTTGCAAGATCGGCGGCATTGTTGCCAACAACGCCAGCGGTATGTGCTGCGGCACCGCGCAGAACACTTACCACACCCTGGCGGGCATACGCTTGGTGTTGGCCGACGGTAGCCGTCTGGATACGGAAGACCCTGTCAGCGTCAGCGCTTTTCGCACGCAACATGGCGCACTGCTGGAGCGCCTGGCAACACTGGGGCGCGAGACGCGGGCAAATACCGAGTTGGCGGCAAAAATTCGCCACAAATACCGTCTGAAAAATACTACCGGCCTGTCACTTAACGCCTTGGTGGACTTTGACGACCCGCTGGAAATTCTCAGCCACCTGCTGGTGGGCTCCGAGGGTACGCTGGGTTTCATCAGCGCAGTGACCTACAACACCGTGGTCGATCATCCGAACAAGGCGTCGGCATTGATTGTGTTCCCGGATGTGGAGACCTGTTGCAACGCCGTCACCGTGCTGAAAACTCAGCCAGTCTCGGCCGTAGAGCTACTGGACCGCCGTAGCATGCGTTCGGTGCAGAACAAACCCGGCATGCCCGCGTTCGTACAACACCTATCGGAAAATGCCTGCGCATTGCTGATCGAATCCCGCGCGGCGACTTCCTCGCTACTGCAGGAACAACTGGCACTGATCATGGCGTCCCTGGCCGGTTTTCCTGTGGAGAAGCAGGTCGATTTCACCGAAGACCCCTTGGAAAACGCCCGCCTGTGGGCCATTCGTAAAGACACCTTCCCCGCCGTCGGCGCCGTACGCAAGACCGGTACTACGGTGATCATCGAAGACGTGACCTTCCCGGTCGAGCAATTGGCTATCGGCGTAAACCGCCTGATCGAACTGTTCGACAAACATCACTACGACGAAGCGATCCTTTTCGGACACGCGCTGGAAGGCAATCTGCACTTCGTGTTCACTCAAGGCTTCAACAGCAGTGAGGAAGTCACACGCTATCAAGCGTTCATGGATGACGTCGCGCAGCTGGTCGCAGTGGAGTTCGGCGGTTCGCTCAAGGCCGAACACGGCACCGGGCGTAATATGGCCCCATTCGTCGAGCTGGAATGGGGCAGCGATGCCTATCAGTTGATGTGGCAACTCAAGCGCCTGCTCGATCCCAATGGCATTCTCAACCCGGACGTGGTGCTCAGCGAAGACCCGCAGATCCACCTAAAGCACCTCAAGCCGCTGCCCGCCGCCGATGAGTTGGTGGATAAATGCATCGAGTGCGGATTCTGCGAGCCGGTCTGCCCATCCAAAGGGCTGACACTGAGCCCGCGCCAACGCATTGTGATCTGGCGCGATATACAAGCCAAAAAACGCGCCGGGGTCGATACCACCGAACTGGAAACGGCGTACCACTACCAAGGCATCGACACCTGCGCCGCCACCGGCCTCTGCGCCCAGCGCTGCCCTGTGGGAATCAATACCGGCGATCTGGTGAAAAAACTGCGCGCCAGGAACGCCGACCGTACGAAAACGGCCGAATGGCTGGCCACCCATTTCTCCACTGCGTTGCAAGGAGCGCGCTTTACCCTGCATGTGGCGAATGGCGCCCGCATGCTACTGGGCGCGCCGCGCCTGGCCAAGCTGTCTGCCACAGCAACCCGTCTGTCGAAAGGGCAAATCCCTCAGTGGACCAATGCCATGCCCCAGCCGGAAAAAGCCATTCGCTTCAGCCCTCCTGTAACTGACGAGCGGCCCCGCGTGGTCTACCTGGCGGCATGCGTGTCGCGGGCAATGGGCCCGGCTGCCGGCGATAAAGAGCAGATGTCGCTGTACGACAAAACCCGTGGCCTACTGGAAAAAGCCGGTTACCAAGTGGTTATCCCAGAGAATCAAGACAACCTGTGCTGCGGTCAGCCATTCGCTTCAAAAGGCTACGCCGAACAGGCCGAACACAAGCGCCAGGAACTGATCGGCGCCCTGCTCCACGCCAGTCGCGGCGGCCTGGACCCCATCTACTGCGACACCAGCCCCTGCACCCTGCGCCTGGTGCAAGACCTGGGCGAAACCCGCTTGGACCTCTATGACCCGGTGCGGTTTATCCGCACCCATCTGATGGATCGACTGGACTTCACACCGCAGGAAGCACCGATCGCGGTGCACGTCACCTGCAGCACCCAACACCTGGGCGAAAGCCAGGCGCTGATTGAACTGGCCCGACGTTGCGCCAACACTGTGATCATCCCGGAAGGCATTCATTGCTGTGGTTTTGCCGGTGACAAGGGCTTTACCACGCCGGAACTCAATGCCCATTCACTGCGCTCACTCAAGGACGCGGTGCAATTTTGCAGCGAAGGTATTTCCACCAGCCGCACCTGCGAGATCGGCCTGAGCCAACATGGCGGCATCGATTATCACGGGCTGGTCTACCTGGTGGACCGGGTCACCCAGGCCCGCGCCCATTAACACCGCAAAAAAACAGAACCCCTGCGCGTCGGCGTAGTCAGCTGAATAGGCCTCGACAATCGAGGCCCTCACTGATGTCGCTGGCAGCCGTCGAACGCCAGCAGCGTCGAGCCCTTTTGCGCAAGGAGATACCCGATGAAGCGTTCCGCTCTAGCTGGCTTGTTCATGACTGCTGCGATGCTGGCCTCTCCCGCCTTCGCCGCCGGTGACAAAGACCTGTGCCAGATCAACCTGGACAAAATCAATAACGGGAAAGCGCTGCTCGCCACCGATACCAGTGGCAAAAGTGGCGAAGTCGACACGGCCGTGGCTCAAGCCAAAGCAGCACACGCTGCAGGTGATGACAAGAAGTGCATCGAGATCACCTCCAAGACGCTGCAAGACCTGCAAAACAGCGAGAAAGGTGGCGAGTAAGCGTTAAGGCCAACCTTCGGGTTGGCCTTCCGTGACGGTTTGGCGTACACTGCACAGGCTTGTCACTCACTAAGAAACAACGAGTTACAAGCTCGGGGCCGTTTAGGATTCGACGCCGGTTGCGAAACTTTAGGTGCATGCCGAGTTGGTAACAGAACTCGTAAATCCACTGTTGCAACTTCTTATAGTTGCCAATGACGACCAATACGGTGCTGCTCTCGCTGCTTAATTGCAGCTGACATGCACTCCTGGTGCCTTCGGGCCCAGCAATCATCAGGGGATGTCTGTAAACCCAAAATGATTGTCATATAGAACAGAATCGCCGTGCAGTACGTTGTGGACGAAGCGGCTAAAACTTACACAACTCGCCCAAAGCACCCTGCCCGTCGGGTCGCCAAGGGTTAACTTAATAGACACGGCTACGCATGTAGTACCGACAGCGGAGTACTGGCGGACGGGGGTTCAAATCCCCCCGGCTCCACCATTTGATCAACTAAAGACGTCCACGGACGTCTTTTTTTGTGCCTGAAATCTAGTAAATACGGGGGTTTCAGGGCCATGGGAGGCTTTCTAGGCTTTTTGAGTTCCAGGCAGTTTGGTATTCCCAATGGTATTCCCGGCTCCCCGGCGCTAATCTTGGGAATACCAAAAGGTGTCATGGAGTACTTCTCATGTGCGCTCAAACCACCCGCCTCTCCGACCGCCAGCTCAAGGCGGTCAAACCGAAAGACAAGGATTACGTCCTCACGGATGGCGACGGGCTCCAACTGCGAGTCAGGGTCAATCGCTCGATGCAGTGGAATTTCAACTACCGGCATCCCGTCACCAAAAATCGAATCAACATGGCACTCGGCTCTTATCCCGAGGTTTCTCTTGCGCAAGCGAGGAAGAAAACCGTTGAGGCCAGAGAGCTGCTTGCACAGGGCATCGATCCAAAAGCTCAGCGCAATGAGCTACAGGAAGCCAAACGAGCGGAAACGGAACACACCTTCGAGAACGTGGCCACCGCCTGGTTCGAGCTGAAGAAGGATTCCGTCACGCCGGCGTATGCCGAAGACATCTGGCGCTCGCTCACACTGCATGTTTTTCCAAGCATGAAATCAACGCCGTTATCGGAAGTGAACGCGCCGATGGTCATCAAGCTGCTTCATCCGATTGAAGCTAAAGGCAGCCTCGAGACAGTTAAGCGAGTGAGCCAGCGCCTTAACGAGATCATGACCTACGGGGTCAATTCCGGAATGATCTTTGCCAACCCCCTCAGCGGCATTCGAGCGGTGTTTAAGAAACCTAAGAAAGAGAACATGGCAGCGCTACCACCAGATGAGCTTCCGGAGCTCATGATGGAAATCGCGAACGCCAGCATCAAGCGGACGACCCGCTGCCTGATCGAATGGCAGCTACACACTATGACCCGCCCTGCCGAAGCGGCGACTACCCGATGGGCAGACATCGACTTCGAAAAACGCATCTGGACTATCCCTCCAGAGCGAATGAAAAAGCGTCGTCCGCACACAATCCCGCTGACCGAACATGCACTCTCGTTATTGGAGACGCTTAAGCCCCATAGCGGCCACAGGGAATATGTGTTCCCGTCAGATAGAAACCCGCGCACCCACGCGAATAGCCAAACAGCCA
This sequence comes from Pseudomonas rhodesiae, assembly GCF_007858255.1. Classification (GTDB taxonomy): domain Bacteria; phylum Pseudomonadota; class Gammaproteobacteria; order Pseudomonadales; family Pseudomonadaceae; genus Aquipseudomonas; species Aquipseudomonas rhodesiae. The sequence goes on from NZ_VFEU01000017.1 coordinate 78,517, forward strand.
ACATGGCGTTGAAACGGATGGGCTTCCAGGACCGCTTGGTCAGCCACGGCATGCGCTCCATGGCCAGCACAATCCTGAACGAGCATGGGTGGGACCCGGAACTGATCGAAGTCGCGCTGGCGCATGTCGATAAGGACGAGGTTCGAAGCGCCTACAACCGGGCGGATTACATCGAACGCCGGCGTCCGATGATGGCTTGGTGGAGTGAACATATCCAGAAGGCGGCCACCGGCAGCCTTTCGGCAACCGCGATCAATTACACCAGAGACTTGAACGTCGTACCGATACGCTGAGCATCCTAGAGCTTGTGGCACCGGCGAAAAACCGTATAGCCGTGTGGTGCAGTATGGGGACAGGATTCACGACTATCGCAAAACCTCCCGCACGCCTGCGCTCCTTAGTCAAAGTCCCTGAGTATGGGAAGGCTCTGCATTCCCATACTCAGGGACTCACGCTTGAATGATCTATCAGTCAACAACGACTTGCGATTTTCACACGTGATCACCCCACCGCTGAAATAGCTTGTCGTTCACCATCAAGGGAGCCGCCGAGACGAGCTTTCCAGCGCCAACTGGCGTATTTAACCTCCGATAGTTTTATTTGGATCATATAAGGCTCTTGTATGAGAGCGGGGAGCGGCTGTTAGCATCGTGAAACTTTTTTCATATTCATCTAGAAAATACCTCCCCCGTTCCACCAACGCTTTTCTGGCTATTTTTTCTTTCAGCTTTTTTCTCCTCGAAAAAACAGAAGCTTAAGAAAATATCGGCGTTCGAAATTAGAACCTCATCCAACTATATTGAATAGCTCACTATCATTTTTTCGATGCCATTTATTCCAAAAAGGTCTTTTGCCGAGAAAACGGGGGCGTGCTTTATTGCCAACAGATGTAACGAGTTGTTTCAAACTTATTGCCGATCTTCGGTACCGACAAGGGCTTTCTGTCGCCGAACAGGTGAGTTCCGTTCGTTGTGACGCAGTGGGTTAAGCCTGGGACATTGATGATTTTGCTTGTGTCTGTTTGGCGCAATGCAAACAAGGGATTTGTGCAATTATCGAGGCTTGAACCCATGAATCATGTGATCAACTCCATACTGGAAAACACGTCAACTCGCCCCTCAATCGGCCATACCAACCCCGCGTTACTGCATGACGTTCTATGGCGAGCATTGGAGCACGCACTCAAGGCAAACATGGATGATGCTTCGCAAACCCCGCACACTCGCGCCTGCCTGAGGATCTACGCCGAAATCGATACGTTGTCGTATCTGGACAAGGCTGATTCGAAACTGGCGGCGGCTCTGGGCAAGGCGTTCTTCGAATCCCGCTCCAGCAAAGACGTCGAGGCTTTCTGGAAGCTGTTGCTGATCAAGCAACTGCTGTTCGAATTGTCGGTTAGGAGTGTGGCGACCCAGATCGCTTCGCAAGCCAGCCTGCCCCGTCAATTGCTCACGCTCGACTCGCAGTTGATTGCAGCGCCGTCGGGGGTAAATATCAGCCTGGGGCTGCTGTGCAAAGAGACCGACCAGCTCAAGCATTCCGTCGTGCTGGTCTTGCAGAAACTGGCGCAGCACATCGAAGACCGTGGCCTGAAAAAGCCCCAAGTCACTGCGCAGCTCCTGCTGGAGTTGTACAACGCCGTGTGGTCGGGCAGTAATGGCACCGATATCGAGTCGCAGATTTTTTACGCCGACAGTGTGTATGACGCGTTGCCCGACGTGCATCACGCCCTGGGCCTGGCGCCGCAGGAAAAATGGCTGACCTTGTTTACCTGGTTATACGGCGATAAGGATGGCCGCCCCTATGACACCAACCAGCACACCGAAACCCTGGTCGTGGCGCTGGAAACCGCGCTGCGCAATCGCTACATCGCTGATATCGACAGCCTGATCAAGGACGGCGGCGCACGGCATCGCCTGGAAGAGATTCGCGCACGCCTGGACAAGGATCATCCCGGGCATTTCGAGCAGCCCGCCGAGCTGATCGAAGCACTGGGTAGCATCCGTTTTACCCAGCCGGCCGCCATTGACCGCTTGCTGCTGCAGGTGCATGCGTTTGGCTTTCACTACCTGGATATCGAGTTTCGTGAAAACGCTGAGATGTTCAGCAGCGTGGTCGATGAGATTCTTTCCAGCCAGTGGCTGGAAACCATCGGCCTGGGCCAGGGCCGGCACTATCATGAGCTGGACGAGCGTGCGCGCCAGGCCGCGCTTGAGGTCGCGCTGGAAGGCGACGAGTCCCAGGCTCCCGCTGCCCTGTGGCAAGGCTATCTGCAACGCACCGCGTCGATTTACACCAAGAAAGCCCAGCAATACGCTGGCCAGGATTACATCACGCTGATGGAGCAGGACCCGAGCTACATCCGCATGCACGATGCCCGCAATGCGCTCGAGCGGTTTGAAATGATCGATCGGTATCGCGACCGCATGAAAATCCACGGGATCGCCGAATACACCTCGGCCCTCAGCACGCTGGAGGTGCTGTTCCTGATGAAGGCGGCCCAGGTGCGGGACGGAATTGACATCGCCCTGCAACCCGAAGACCTTGCGGGTGCCGAGCGCACGCTGGCGACGGTGCATGAGGTGTACGAAAACCCGTTGTACCGCCAGCATCTGGCAACGCGAGGCAACCGCCAATACATCACGTTTGGCCCAAGCGACACCGGCAAACAAGGCGGCAAGGCCATGCACAAACTGAACATGGCTATTGCCAACCAGCACAAGCGGATCGCGGCCCGCTACGGTGTCGAGGTGGTTGTCCACGTAATCATGGGCGGGGAACACGCACGGTGTAACGGAGTGATCGCCGAGACCTTGCAGGAGTTCGGTGCGCTGGAGGGCCCGGAAACCCGCTTCATGCTGGCCGGGTGCGCGGAGATGCGCGCTCATCTGCTGACCCGCAACCAGTCCGTCAACTTCCTCAGCCAGTTGTACCGCATGCACGCCGAGCCCCAGCCGCAACCGTCCGAGGAGGTCGTTACGGGCAGGATTCAACGCTGGGCTGAGGTGGTGCGCCGCTACCAGGCGACATTCTTCGAGCATCCAGCCCTGCCTTCCCTGCTGCGGGACCTGGCGCGATTCGATGTGGTCAGGGCCACCGCCAAGGGCACCCGGCCGCCTTCTCGCATCTTTAACATCAAGGTTTTCGAGTCCCGGCCAGATGCCATTCGTGCGATTCCCTGGACCCGTGCGCTGTTGGCCGGTGGGTTACACAGCGAACTGATCGGAGTCGGGCAGTTTGCGCGAGAGCCGGCAGCGCAATTGTCGACGGCGTTTAATGAGGATGAGAGTTTTCATACCTACGTCAAAGGTATGGCTTATGCCATCGCGCGAACCGACCTGAAATGCGCCTGGCTGACCTTGACCGGCAGCATCCCGGAGAAGACCAACATCCTGGCGCTGGCTGAAGCCTTGAAGACCGAAGCAGTCGGAACGGCCGAACAGCTGCTGGCCAGCCTGCACTTGGAAGTGATTGAAGGTAAGCGCTTCGTGTACAGAGCCATTACCGGCACCGAGTGGGTGGATCCATGGAAAATCAAGGAAAGCAGCTTGCTTAACCCATGGCCTAGCCTCAAGGCAGAGGTCTACCGCAAGGAAAAGAACCTGAGAATCTATCGGTTGTTTCTTATCTACGCCAAAAGCAATCCCGAGTTCATCCAGTCTTCGTCGCTGAATGATTTCTACAGCGGGTTCCTCGCGGCCGCCAGTACCGATGCAGGTCTGGTCGATCCCACCAGCGCCCAACATTTCACTTGGTGATCAGTCCCGATATCCAGGGCAACCTGGGTATCGGCAGGCGCTACCCTCCAAGAGGATCAGCTGAATGGCGTTTACTACCCTGATACTCGATGCCCCCGGGCCACCGTTGCTGTTTGAGGAAGTCGATCGCTTTCTTAACCTGGGCCTGGCCGTTACCCTCAATCTGCACTATTTCGCGGACAAGGACCGCATCCGGCAGCATTACACCACGCGCATTCAGTATGCCGAGATTAACTGCCACGACGAGACTGACTTTATTGCCGCCGTGAATCAGGCGGGGGGTTATAGCGTGTTCAAAACACGCCTGAATATACCCTTCGGCGCCAGCCTGATTCGCGCAGCCACCTCACCCGCGCTGTCTACACCACTGCGCGCCATTGCCCAGGCAGGCGCCGGGGTTAACCATATTGATCGGCTAGAGTGCGAGCAGTGTGGCGTGGCGATACTCAACACGCCGGGTTCCAACGCGGCCGCTGTTGCCGAATACGTCGTGGCCCAAGTGCTGTTTCTGTCTCGCGACCTGGATTACTACAACGCCGAAACCCACAAAGGTCATTGGGCAAAAGGCACCTTGGCACCTACCTCCGAATACGCCGAACTCATTCTTGGGCTGGTGGGCACCGGCAGCATTGCTCGGCAGGTAGCACGCAAGGCGGCGGCGTTAGGCATCAAGGTGATCGCCACAGGGTCGGAGCGTTTCACCGAACCGGTGGCGCACAGCCTTGAGCTTGAACGACGAGCAAGCCTGGCGCAGTTACTGGCCGAGGCGCACATCATTTCGATCCACGTCCCGCTAACCACGCTGACCCGAGGCTTGTTCGGCACTGCCGAGTTCCTGCAGATGCGCCAAGGTTCAATCCTGATCAATACCGCACGCGGCGGGATCGTTGACGAACACCAACTGGCAGCCTTCATGCGCCAGTTTCCCAAGCATATCAAGGCGGTCGCCATCGATACCTTTGCCCTGGAAAAGGACCGGTTCGACTCTCCACTGACCGGCATTCCCCGCGCGCAATTGACGCCGCATATTGCCGGCAATACCACCACGGCAATCAGGTCGGCATCGCGCCAGATCGTCGACAAGATCCATGCATTCAGTAACGCCGCCATCGTGCGTTAACCGACCGGACACAAGGAAGGCCATATCATGCAAACCTCTATTTTTACCCGTATCAACGCCCTGAGTTGCACCGACCTCAGCGACGCGATGGACCGCCTGAAAATCGTTTGCCAGTGCACCGACATCATGCCCCTGGATCGCACGTTCAATCTCACAGGCAAAGCCTGGACCCTGCGCTACGGCCCTATTGGCCTGGACGGCGGCTCGGTGGGAGACTACATCGACGACCTTGAGGCCGGCCAAGTGGTGGTGATCGACAACCAAGCGCGGCTCGACACCACAGTGTGGGGCGACTTGCTGACCTCTACCGCCGCCCGTAAGCGATTGGCCGGGACGGTGATTGACGGTATCTGCCGCGATATCGACCGTGCGCTGGAACTCAACTACCCGATCTTTTCCCGAGGTAACTGGATGCGCACCGGCAAGGATCGTGTGCGTGTCGAAGCGATCCAGGCGCCCGTGACGCTGGGCGGCGTGCGGGTACAGCCCGATGATTGGTTGCGCGGCGACGGTGATGGCCTCGTAGTGATTCCAGCCGGTTCACTGATCGAAGTGCTGGCGGTAGCCGAAGAAGTCCACCAGGCCGAAGAGCATATCCGTGCGGCTATCGAGGCGGGAGTGCCTTTGCGCCAGGCGCGGGCCGACTATGGTTACCACGCACTACAAACCCCACGTAGCTGACGATAGCGTTGACTGATGGCGAGCGTGCCTGATGGTGGCGCCGCCAGTGCTACCCGATATCTATCAACTATACACCGGCACTTTGCGAGACATCGGTTAATGGCGACAATCTTCTGCAAAGCAAACAGCTTCAAGCACATCACGGCCGCAGAACGTCTGTAACAGGAATTGAAAAAGTCAGTATCGCTCCCCTCAGGCAACGGTTTGCAAAGTTACGGATGGCGATGCGAATGAACTAGAGGAAAGCCGAGTAGTATCCTGTTGCGGACTGGATAGCGGTCGAAACATCATTTCACCTGCACAGATACACAAATTTATTTAGTCAATCTTTCGACTAATACACCGAACCTTAATTAGCCTAGCTGTTAGCGCATAGTAATAGACAGTCGAAGGCGCTGAGCAGCGCAGGTGGTGCTGCAGAAACCATCTCACGTGCTTTTCTCTCCAGGACCAGGGAGTCGCGCAACCCCAGCGTTCACGAATCACCTTGTGCATCCTTTCTGCTTGCCTGATGTGCCGCTGCTGCGTGGCATGTGCACCTTTGAGCACGGGGCCCAGGAACAACGCTATGTCGAACTCGGCCGTCATCGCCGACCTCCGATGTAGGCACTCACCACATCGATGCGGTTATGTCCCAATTCGTGGCTGATCTGCTGTCGTGCACGCTGATCAAGCTCTCGATCTTCTCGATGAACACGACCTCCATTGACGGGCGCATTCAAGCCAGTCAGTTGCTCATAACGCTCACAGGCGTAAGCCGCCCGTAGCTCATGAAAGCCCTTCAATCCATGCTCATGCAAGATGTCCCGTGCCGGTCGCACAACTGACTGCATAAACACTTTGTAGCTCTCGTTGGGGGCCAACAGGTTCCGACTGCCACTGGGTGAAGCCTCCCAGGCCATATCCAAGGCGCCACGAATTTGATCAGTAACCGCGATCCAACGCGGTGCTGACGCGCCTGATCGACCGCCTTTGGTGCCGTCCTGGATGTTGATCTTGTCCAGTTGCCTGGCCTCACGTTGCAGTCGGGGCAGGTCCGCCAAGATCGCTTCACGCAGGCGCATACCAGTATCCCGGGCCAGATGCACAATTGCGGCCACACGTTGCTGACCTCGCTCTGACAGTACGAGTGCGATCAACTCGATCTGAGCACGATCTTGGCCTTGCGGTGCCTCACTACGCACGCTCGAACGCTGTAGGCCTAGCGCCTTGCTCGGACTGGGGATTTTGACGTACTGATCACCGCGCAGCGCGGCCATCGTGCGGTTCACGCTGGACAGGCGGTTCTGCGCGGTGGCGATGCCGACGCTGCCCTGCTCAACTTGCTCGCGCATATGGAAGGCATACCGCATGAGGATCTCACGGTCGATCTGTCGCGCATCGTTGAGTCCCGGTCCCTCCTCGGATCGACACCATTGCACGAATGCCTGCCAGCGATCGCTATGGGCTTTGACGGTACCAAAATGGCCATCGCCAAACAGATCTTTCAAGGCTTGCGGTCCGGCATAGCTGAGCTGGCGACCGAAGCCGAAATTGCGCCCCGCTCGCTTACCGACGCGAGCCATTTTTCTGTTCCTGATCGACTGCAGCGAGCTCATGTAGAAGGGCTCGCCAGTGTGGGCTTACGATGGCGAACTGGGCCCAATCAGTAGGGCGAAAACACAGCGTGTTGTCGACGACGTAGAGATGCGCCCCCTCCTTTTCTAACCACTGGATAACGGCAGTCATTGAGGTGATAGTTTTACGAACGGTGGCGACATCGGCGACAGCGGCGACAGCGGCGACAACCATTGTCCTACCTGGCTTTGAGCGTGGCGACAAAGTGGCGACACTCGCGGCGACAAACCGCGCTTTCGGCTCCTTTTGACGTTGAGCTAAGTGGTTGCGCAGTGCTTCATCAAGATTGAACATGGCGCACCTCGAAGGTATGGCCGTCGGTAATCAGCCAATGATGATCAAGCAACTCGACCAGAAGCTTGGTGGCATGGCGACTGCTTTTACGGGCAAAGCGGGGACCGTTGCGGTTCAAGTCTCGAATACTAAAGCGCTTCCAATCTTTGACCTGCAGCCAGCGCAACAGCCGGTCCGCCTCCTCCTTAACTCGACACACTGGCTCCTGCTCAGTCAGGCGCTGGATCTCGGTGAGGTAGTAGCCAACTAAGGCAGAGGCCCGTTGGATATGGTCGACCTCCACGACGCTGCTCTCCTCCACAACTGCAAGAATGCCGGCGATGCGCAGCAGGTTATCGGCAGCCTTTGATCCGCTGGGCCGCACGCTGGCCAGCTCGCCAAACTCCCCCAGCTGAGCTTCGATAGCATCATGCAAATCAATCCAGCGACGACGCGCCAGCGGACTGAGGCTCAGCTTTGACAGCTGCAAGGCTCCGTCAGCGGAAAGTGACCAAGGCTGATAAAACAGAGCCGAAAGGCGGTGATGATAGCGCTTGAGGGCGGCGTCTTTGGACAAGTCGACAGCCTGGTAGCTACGTTGCCCGGCTAGACTGGTGGGCCAGGTCATCAAGCAGCGCCCTAGAATGCCTTGGCCCTGCAGCAACGGGTCACTGAGTAACTGCATGGCCAAATACGGTTGCAGCATCAGGTGCAGGCTCAGGCGTCGGTCATAGACTCTTAGGCTTTCGCCTGCCATAGAGCGAGCACGATCAATCGGGCTACCGTCCCAGAGTGACGACAAGGTCGTGACCGCTTTCAAACGGTTGTCCCGACTCATGGTGCTGCTGCCAAGGAATTGTCCGCCCTCGTCACAGAACAGCCCCATGCTCGGCAAGTCATGGCAGAGCCCCTTGATCAGGGCCTCGATAGTCGGATCCGTGGTGATCAGCCGAGGGGCCGAAGGCTCCGCTTCGAGCGGTACGCTGTTTGTGGGGGCGGGATCGGCAGGATTGATACGCTGCGCTTGTCGCTGTGCGGCACGGTACCGAGAGAGCTGCTCACGATAGTGTTGCCACTGCTGACGCTCCCATTGGCGCGCTGGCAGCAGCGCGGATCGGTCTGCCGCGGTCTTGCGATCACCGGACGCAGCCACCGTGATCAAGTACAACGACAGGGGATAATTTCTCCCGTCGAATTGTAAGCCAGCATGACCTTGAGTCGCCAGAGCCGAGGCGGCCAACACCGATTGCGCTGCCAGTGCTTGGGGCACGCCGATGACCTCGGCCATGCGCTCAACCGCAGGCCCAAGAATCCCACCTAGTGCCTGAACGGGATAAGGCTGGGGCACGGGGTTCGACTCAATCAACGGTCGAGGTGGTCGTGGTAGTTCAAGCTTCGGATCTAACTGCTGCATGGGCCCTCTCCTCGATCATTGCCGGTTGTCCTCACGTAGTCCCGCCACGGATGTTGAGTGTTATCAGGGATCAAGGCCCCTGCGGCCTGTGAGGTGTTCACTGACGCGGAACGAGCGGCTCCTTACGACCGGGAGCAAGGGCATGAACCCATGAATCTGGCCTCCTTAAACGCATCCGAAGATGCGGGCGGGTGGAGGCTGTGCCGACTGACGAGTTCGGCACCTAGAGATCCTGGGTGAGAGAAAGCAAAGACCTGGACACTTGGGGCATGCCTGACTGTCAGTCAGGTGCAGCCCTTCCGTAGGCTGCGGCACCGGTGTCTGTGTCGTTGCGGATGGCGACGAATCGGAGTTGTCAGGCCTATTGTCACGAGGAAAGTTGCGGCAATGCCATGTACGACGTGGCTTTCAGCAGTGGTACGAGCGCCCGTCTCTTTCCAGAAGAAAGAGACGGGCGCGGTCTGGCGCAGCGAAGTGTGCCGATAGGTGAGGTTGCCGCAGCGCAGCGAGGTAGGTCCATCGTCTGCCGCAATGGGCAGATTGGTCGAGTAGGCATCCATCACTTTTGGGGAGTGACCGTGCGAGCCGCCGGACGCTAATCGCACTTGGGGAAGAACCACCACGCGAGGGGCGTAGCCTTAAAGGTTCTGGCTACCTGGGCAGGTGCTGTCAACGACAGCGATCCGTGCACCAATTTTTATACCCACTCGAAAAGGTGGTCAAGCGTCACAGCCAATGCGCTGAGAAAGTGGCGACTGTCGCCACTTCTGTCGCCATGCCCCAGACCACGTTATACGTGGGTTGTCGCCGCCGTCGCCGCTGTCGCCACACCTACATCCATGCCCAACGAAAAGATTCGGACACACCCTGAATAACGTTGCGCTCGATGGAAATCGTGGGGAAATACTGATGGTGAAAGTAGGCGTGGTGTGAATTAAATTTGAGCATGGAGGGTGGAACGCAACGGTGGCGAGAGAAAGCGAGTGAACCCTCCGATCAGCGCGATCAAAGATCGCTTGATCGGAGGGTTTGGCGGAAAAAGCAAATCTCAAACGTCAATTACAGAATCAGGCATCAAAGCTGGTTGATTGAGAGGTGACGGCTTCACGTCGCATGATCAGCGTCTGCTGCAGCCGCAGCAGAAAACCTGCTTCAAATGCTTCCTGGGGATCACCTGGACGATGATGCTTTCGGTTTTGCGCCAGTGCCCACCACAGCGGCAATGATGAGCCATCGAGCCAGGTCTCAGCGCACCGAACGCCGTCCTCAATCATCGGGCGGAATTCATTGCCCCATGGTGTTCGAAGACCGGGACAGCCTTCAGCAGAAGGAACAGAGACGTACTCACCAACCTGTTGATGGACGCGCTGAGCTGGGATACCGGACAAACATCGAAACGCCTTGTCAAACAACACAGCCGCGTCATCCAACAGCTCCACAGCCAGCTCAACATCCTGTGGAAAATGAAGCAGGATGCTCTGTGCACCATTAAGCCGAAGTATTGCAGCCTGCCGTAGTTTAATCGCTGCATCTTCAAGGGTAAGCGATGAAGTATCGATACTGTTGGGTTTGGGGAGGCCGATGAGAAGCGAGAGATCAAACATCGCGGAATCCTCCGAGATAGTTTGAAGTACGAAACAGATGGCCAAGGTGGCGCACGAGCTTAAAAGGGGGACATGCCATTTTCCTTATCTCCTTGGTTTGATTAAGGAATGCCATCCACCGTTGCGACACGAATGGGTGGCACACCGTACAGGGGTCGCAAACCGGAAACCAAGGAACCCGGCCAGGCAAAAGCCTGCCCTGCACGGTGCGCCATAGAAAAGCAGCAGCTAGCACTCGAAGTACTGGCTGTGCGATATGGCACGTACCGCGCCTTGGTTTCGATTCAGGTTGCGACACCCGGTCGCGGGATTGACCGCGACGAAGCAAAGCGTAAATGTGAAGCCGCAGGAACACAAGCATGCGGATAAATAAGCTCGGCATCCTGAATGAAGGCTTATCTGTGTTTCTGTCAGCTTAGGTCACGCCACCTCGCACCATCACGAGTCGCTTACATTTTCCCCCTTTACGCAGACAAACCGTCTCCAAGAAACCTGGTACGTACCAAATTAAGACATAGCCGCCGAATGCGTCTTCGCCTATTACCGACCTGGGAGCTCGACCACGTGGTCAGACACTGATTAAATGCGCCCACGCCACCGACGCCAGATCCCAGAGTATCAAGCCGTGAGGCAGCTAACTGGCTGGCGTAAAGCCATAGGAAAAGCAAGTGACATCTACCGCAGAACAAATCGAGCATTTCATCGCCACTTTAGCCTCGCTTGGGGGCAGTGCGGGTAATCAGCGGCTGCTTGAGGCTCTGGCCTGGCCGGAAAGTACCTATCAGCGTATCAAGCAACAACTAATTGAAACAAAACGCATTAATCCAGGAAGAGGCCGCGGGGGGTCAGTGGCACTCGCGCCGGCTGAGGATACGGTCGTGCATATTGAGAAATTCGAGGGCCAACCTACGCAACCAAAAACGAAAGATTTGCAGCCCAACCAAGCCCCCAATCCCGAGATTGACTATGCGGATGCCTTGTGGAAAGCAGCAGACAAGCTACGCGGGAATATGGAACCAAGCGACTACAAACATGTTGCATTGGGCCTAATATTTCTCAAGTATATCTCCGATTCTTTCGAAGCCCGACACGCCGAACTGTTGGAAGAGGATCCACTAGCAGCGGAAGATAAGGACGAATACATTGCCGATAACATCTTTTGGGTGCCAAAAGAGGCTCGCTGGTCGCATCTGAAAGCAAATGCCAAACGTCCACAGATTGGTACTTTAGTCGACGATGCTATGAGGGCAATTGAAAAAGATAACGAATCACTGAAAAGTGTTCTACCTAAGGAATATGCTCGCCCCGCGCTCAACAAGGTAATGCTGGGTGAACTAATTGATCTCATTTCAGGAATAGCGCTGGGTGAAGGTGAAAACAAGTCCAAGGACGTACTTGGACGAGTTTATGAATATTTCCTCAGTCAGTTTGCGGGTAGCGAGGGTAAGCGCGGGGGAGAGTTCTATACACCGCGCTCAGTAGTCCGACTTCTGGTGGAGATGCTTGAACCCTATCAAGGACGAGTATACGACCCATGCTGCGGTTCAGGGGGCATGTTTGTTCAGAGCGAAAAGTTCGTGCGAGAGCATGGCGGGCGCATCGGCGATATAGCTATTTATGGCCAAGAGAGCAACTACACAACATGGCGATTAGCAAAAATGAACTTAGCTGTTCGCCGCATCGACGCCGACATATCGTGGAATAACGAAGGCAGCTTTCATAAAGACGAATTTGCGGCTAAACGTGGCAACGATGGTGCGCCTATAAAAGCTGACTTCATACTTGCCAACCCCCCGTTTAACATCTCCGACTGGGGTGGCGAACGGTTGAAGGACGACGTGCGCTGGAAGTTCGGTATACCACCTGCCGGAAATGCCAATTACGCCTGGCTTCAGCACATATACCATCACCTTGCACCGTTTGGAACCGCTGGAGTGGTGCTGGCCAATGGCTCGATGAGTTCAGGCCAAAGTGGCGAAGGAGATATCCGTAAAGCCATGATTGAGGCAGATACAGTGGACTGTATGGTCGCTCTGCCGGGACAATTGTTTTATTCAACGCAAATCCCCGCCTGTCTATGGTTTTTAGCACGCGACAAATCCAACGGCAAAGCAGGAAAATCGCATCTAAGGGATCGCCGTGGCGAAGTGCTATTCATAGACGCCCGAAATATGGGACAACTGGTGGATCGTACCCGCCGCGAACTTACAGATGACGACGCACTGAAGATAGCAACCACTTATCATGCTTGGCGCGGGGAGCAAAATGCCGGTAATTATCAAGACATACCTGGTTTTTGCAAATCCTCTACATTGGAGGAGATTCGCGAGCATGGCCATGTACTAACGCCTGGGCGCTACGTCGGTGCCCAAACAGCGGAAATCGATAGTGAAGTATTCTCCGAAAAAATGCAGCGATTGAGCGCTGAGTGGAGACAATGGCAAAAGGAAGCTACGAGACTGACGACCGTAATCGAAGCCAATTTGAAGGAGCTTGGATATGGCGGGTGAGTGGCAGGATGTTTCTCTTGGTGATTTATTTAAGGTAAAGCACGGCTTCGCTTTTAAAGGCGAACATTTTACCAACGAGAAGCACAAAACCGTTCTCGTCACACCCGGAAACTTTGCTGTTGGCGGGGGATTTAAGGACGAAAAACGAAGGTATTACCGCGGTCCGATTCTTAGCGACTACATACTGAAACCGGGTCAGATTGTCGTTACAATGACGGATCTCAGCAAGGAAGCCGACACCTTGGGTTTTGCTGGTCGTATCCCTGACGACTCCAACACTTGGCTTCATAACCAGCGAGTTGGGCTTTTGGAGTTCAAGCATAAGGCGCCTGCTATTCCTCGATTTGTCGAATATCTTCTGCGATCCCATGAATATAGATCATGGGTAATCGGTTCGGCTACAGGAACAACTGTGAAGCACACGTCTCCAGGTAGAATTGAGAGTTTTACCACCCGTATTCCTCCGCTAGCCGAACAACGGGCTATTGCCTACATCCTAGGATCTTTTGACGACAAGATCGCACTTATCCGCCAAAGAAATCAGACATTAGAGTCTATGGCTCGTGCGCTTTTTCACGACTGGTTCGTCGACTTCGGTCCAGTCCGCGCAAAAGTGGAGGGCCGAGAGCCCTATTTGCCCACTGAAATCTGGAAAATTTTTCCCAAACGCTTCGATGCGAGTGGTAAGCCAGAAGGTTGGGATGAAAAACCGCTAAGTTCAATGTTTACCATTATCGGTGGTGGAACACCAAAAACCTCTATCACAGAATATTGGGGCGGTGATATACCTTGGTTTTCGGTAGTCGATACACCATCGGCTAGCGATGTATTCGTGATCACAACCGAGAAGTCAATTACAGAACAGGGGTTAACAGAGAGCTCCGCCAGGCGTGTTCCGAAAGGTACAACCATTATTTCCGCCCGGGGCACGGTTGGAAACCTCGCGATTACTGGATGCCCTATGACATTCAATCAATCATGCTACGGGTTACAAGGCGTTGCGGGCATAGGTGACTATTTTGTTTACCTAACGGCACAGCAGATGGTGGATCAACTTAAGTCGATGGCACATGGCTCCGTTTTTTCTACTATTACTCGGCAGACATTTGAAGCAATTAAACGTCCGCTCCCGCCTCCCGAAATAATTAAAAAATTTGAGGCTTTGGTTTTAGAGTGGTTTGAAGAGATTTTTTCCAGCGTAGAAGAGTCTCGCACCCTCGTCTCCCTTCGCGATACGCTATTGCCAAAGCTGATTTCAGGCGAGCTTCGTATTAAAGATGCCAAGCGTTTTATAGAAGACAATATATGAATTTGGACTGGTGCCCCGGTATACGCGACGCTTGCATGCACTGGCGTGATGCAGAGATGCTGCAACAGACATTCGAGGCGTTGGAACGAACCCTAGAACAGGACAATGACGCATGTATTGACTGTGCAAAGTCAATCGTCGAGGTATTCTGCCGCATAATCGTAGACGAACTTGATTCTCCAACCCACCCTATTAAACCTAAAGCGAGTGCACCAGACTTCGGGGAATGGGTTGGCGCTGCAGTGCGCGTTTTGAAACTTGGCGAAAATCAGAACAACAAATTTCTAAAGCTGGTTTCGCAACATCACAAGTTGACTACCGCTCTAGGTGACCTCCGCAATGAGTCAGGCCCGGTAAGCCATGGACGAGACGGTTTTCTTAATAAGCTCTCAATCCATCATAGGCGTTCGTCGATCTTGGCGGCCGACGCCCTCGTAACCTTTTTACATCAGGCATACCTAGAAACCCACCTCGACCCTGTCAACTCTCGCGAGCCATGGGAACGTTTTGAAAGTTTTAATCAACTAATAGATGAACATGTAAGGTTAACGCTGGAAATAGACGATGATGGAGACTCAACGCTTCAGATTCTCTTACCTAGCAATGAGTCTCTCTCTCTAAACATACCTATCAGCCGACTGCTTTATCTACTTGATCGCGATGCGTACATCGAAGCCCTGATCGCTGCGCGCGGCGTGCCTGTCACGATCGCGGATCAAGCCAAAGAAGCAGGAGAACTCTAATGGCTTTTCTATCAGAGGCCCAATTAGAAACAGCGCTACTTGGTCAACTAGCTGCATTGCAATACGCCTGTATATCAGATGATTTGATTGGCCCGGATAGCAAACAGCCGGAAAGAGAATCATATGACGAGGTGGTACTTAAGACGCGTTTCACCACAGCAATAGCTCTACTTAATCCTAGTTTCCCTCCCGAAGCACAGGCAGATGCTGTACGTCGCGTAATACAATCTGAAATGCCCAACCTGCTGGATGAGAACCATCGCCTTCATCGTCTGCTAACGGAAGGTGTTGATGTTGAATATTATGCCGAGGATGGTACTTTAACTGCGGGCAAAGTTCGACTAATCGACTTTGATGACGTGACGAGTAATGACTGGCTGGCGGTGCAGCAATTCGTAGTAGTATCAGGGCAAGTAAAGCGTAGGCCGGATGTGGTGATATTCGTTAATGGCCTGCCATTAGGGATGGTCTGAAGTAGCCATGTATTTCCCCGGCATACCACCTAGCGCAACTTTTAAACTCGCCAAATGATCAAAAAACAATCAATTCGACGAGTATTTCTTACGTTTTCGCCACCCGGACCCC
>NZ_VFEU01000018.1 GCF_007858255.1 Pseudomonas rhodesiae
TCCGTACGCCTATCTAAAGGATGTTCTCACGCGTCTACCGACGCAGCGGGCGAGTGAAATCGAGCAGCTGCTTCCGCATAAGTGGCAGCCGGTTTAATCACGCAAGACGTGTTGCCCGGACGCATACTTTCAGCGCAGGTCAGCTATAAATCATTTGGATCATCTCACCCCGCTCGTTTTCTCACAAAAAAATATATGGGTACTCAGCCAATACTTTCGTCTATTTGACATGTCAATTGACTATCGTGGACAAACACTCCAGCTTTGATCTGGACAATTCAACGCTACACCGGCGAGCTTAGTTACACGGCATCCGAACACGCTTAAAGTTGGCGTTACTCTTATTTAAGCCAATAAATTCAATATGTTATGGTGATCCCTCTCCTATTGGGCCTGTTACCTAGCTTTTCAGGGCGGACCTCCCAGCGCCCTTGCTACTGGGCACCTTCAGCGAAAGATGGTTCTCCTGCAGCTTAAAAGAACTGATCTGGGCCGCGTAATGCATGCATGAAGCGACGGGGTAGGAAATCCGAGCGATCGAGTTAGCTATAGTCTTTCCTACGAAATTTGACACCCATTACCATGGTTGACGCCATGCAGGTGTTCACTATCAACGACAGATACAGCCACCTTTACCGAAGCTGTAACGATGGCCTTTTTTCTTCAAAATCCTTTCAATTTCAATGATTGAAATTTCAATAACTTCCAATTCCTCCCTCTAACTCGATCCCGCGGGTTTCATGCCCCGTACCACCTCAATACTCCCAGGGGCCCCGCCAGTTTTTGGCACCAGGGCTAGCTTCCGTCGCCGAAAATTCGAATAGCTGCATGCCACTCTGTAACGACTGCGAGACCGTGGGTTGAATAGAGGGTGCGCCTTAATGGCATTTCCCAATTCCCCAGCTACTCTCCAAGCCGCCAGGTGCAGAACGCTTGCCTCGCAGCAGACGTGCGCTGACTTTCTGCGTTACACGCAGGGGCAGCGTTACATCGGATGTACGCTAGACCTCTAAACTGTGTAACGGGCCTAAAATCCAATGAAAACAGGCGTTTAGCGATAGGCGTTACACGAGTAACACGCGTTACACCGGTTTTAGAGGGGCTGTGTAGGTGCTCTCATACTACCGTTCCAAACTGGCCCTCATGACCAGGTGAACGCTGTACCGCTGTTGGTCGGTTAAAAATAAAAATGACGCAGCCAAGGAGACAGTCAATGCCAAGATTTATCATCAACAAGAACGCCCAGGCGAATGGTGATCATGAAGTCCATGATGCGACCAACGGATGCCGGTTCATGCCTTCCCTTGAAAACCAGGTCGAAGTTGGCACCTATCCCACTTGTCATGGCGCCGTAGCCGCAGCTAAACAAAAATGGTCGGATAGCCGGATTAACGGCTGCTACTACTGTTCCAACCAGTGCCACACCAGCTAATAACCCAAAATAGATGGCAGCATTGCATAGGGCATTAATGGGCCAGGCGAGCTGGCCGTGTATGCCCACATGTATGCCTAACCGAAAACCTGTCTGCTAGCCCCAGCAAATACTGGGACTTCATAGCCCAGTTCAAACGACGCCGGGGCACCATATAGCTATTAGACCTGTCTCCGACAGTCTACGAAACACCCCAAGAAGCCCGCCTAGTGCGGGCTTTCTTGTTCCTAACGGTTTACCACTGCCCTTCCCCCCGCAAGTCCCCCCTGTCACACCTTTGAATCACACGCCTTAACGTCCTCATAAACACAACCCCAAGCCCAGCAAAATCCCTCCCCCCACATACAGTCTGGCATCCAACCAGAACACTGACATACGATACCCCCCTAACCCCCGGAGACTCACGGATGAGCACCACCACCTCTCAATCGCTCTCCCTCTCATTACGCTCCTACTCTGGTCAGGTCGAGCTTCACCAGCACGACTTCCATCAAATCGTGCTCCCTCAATCCGGGTCGATGGAGATTGAGGTCGACGGGCGAGGTGGCAAGGTCGATGCGAGTCAGGGGGTGGTGATTTCTGCTGGGGCTCGGCATACGTTCCTGGCCAATACCCATAACCGTTTCCTGGTGCTGGACGTCTCGACCGAGCGTGGCGAGGCGCAGAAGGGTAAGGTTGCGTCATTTGACCCACTCAACGACAAGCGCTTTTTTGCGGTCAGGCCCGATATACGGCATTTGCTCGATTATGCCAGTTGCAACGGGCCACAGTTGGTCGGGTCGCTCGCGATGGCGGAGTCCTGGAGTCGGTTGTTGTTGTGTTCGTTATTGCAGCCCGAGGTTGCGCGGAGCGATCCCGGTCAGTTCATTCTCGCTCGTGCGTTGGCCTACATCGAGAAGCACTTGGGCAGCGCCCTGACGGTGCATGATATTGCGCGTCATGCGGGCACCAGTGAGCGGCGCTTGTATGTGCTATTCGCGCAGCACCTGAACACCACGCCGTTCTCGCATATCGCGAACTTGCGCCTGAATCTGGCCATTGACCTGCTGCGCCAAACGTCTATGTCGATCATTGATATTGCGCATCGCGCCGGGTACGCCGACCAAAGTGCGTTAACCCATGCCCTGAAGAAAGCCCGCCATCTGACGCCGGCCGTGGTGCGTAAACAAGGGCGCGCTCTCTGAAAAAACAGCAGTCCCGAACAATTCTTTGGCGGGCCTGATCAATACTCGCTCTCCCGACCTTTCTATTGTTCCCGCTTGAGGATTATCCGCAGACGGGGCTTGCATGAGCACTTCCAACCCATCCATCACCCTTGCCAAGGGCGCAGCCAGTGCGACGCTGATCGGGGTGATTGCCGTATTTTTGTGGGCGTGCCTGGCGCTTTTGACCACCTTGACCGCCGGCATCCCGGCCTTTCAGTTACTGGCTTTGAGCTTCGCGGTCGCGTTTGTGGCCAGCCTATGCGTGCTGGGGATGCGTGGCGCAGCAGGGTTCAGCAGTTGGCGTCAGCCCTGGCCTGTGTGGGCCACGGGTTTTGCCGGGATCTTTGTCTATCACGCGTTGTATTTCTTTGCGTTGAAGGCCGCGCCTGCGGCTGAAGCCAGCCTGATTGCCTACCTGTGGCCACTGCTGATCGTGCTGCTGTCGAGCTTTGCCACCGGCGAGTCGCTGCGCAAGCGCCAGCTGCTGGGCGCCTTGCTCGGCCTGGCGGGGACGGCCTTCATCATGCAGCTGCGGGCCCGGAGTGACAGCGCGTCGATGCCGGTGGTCGGTTACGCCGCAGCCTTTGCGTGTGCCTGGGTCTGGGCGATGTATTCGGTGTTCAACCGGCGGTTCAGCCATGTTCCGAGCAGCATCATCGGGGGGATCTGCGGGCTGGTGGCAGTGGCCGGCGGGCTCTGCCACCTGGCTTTGGAAACCACGGTGCGGCCTGGGCCGGGCCAGTGGGCCGCAATCATTGCCCTGGGGCTGGGCCCAGTGGGCCTGGCTTTTTTTGCCTGGGACCACGCGACCAAGCACGCAAACCTATCGATGCTGGGCGCCCTGTCTTATCTGGCGCCGCTGTTTTCCACGCTGCTGCTGATTGCCGTGGGGCAAAGCGATGCCAAGCCGATCCTGATGATTCCCGCGGTGTTGATCATTACGGGGGCGGTCATCGCCACTTCACGCTCACGCACGACCTCAGGGTGATCTCGACGGGTAAGGAGACAGGGAAATGAACTTGATAGCTTCGCAGGGAACCATGAGGATCAAGAGCGACGGGCCGAGCTTTTCAGTCGCGCCCACGCGGCCCTTACTCAGTCATCTGGGAAAGCCATCGTTGCTGAACAGCCGAACCGGCATCCGCCGTCGCGCCCATGGCGAGGCACCAGCACGGCATTCAGGTTACCGGCGGGTTCATGCTGGGGTTCGTCAATCCCCCCGGCGGACCTGGGCAAAAGCCTTTTGTAGAGAGCCTGGAGCTGATCGACCGCACCATCGACTACGCGGTCAACCTCATGGGCGCCGGCATGGCTTACGCCAACCCGTTTATCGTCACGCCGATTCCCGGGACGTCGATGTGGGAATACCAGCAGCAGTATGTAGTGCGTCACTACGACAACGGTTGGTCCCATGAAAAAGCCACGATGGCGACCGATCAATGGAGCGCGGAGGACATCGAGAAAGCACGCATGGAGTTGCTGGTTCGGGCCAACGGCGCTGATCGTGTCCGGGAGATGGTGCGTCGCGGTACTTGGCCTGTGGATGCGTGATTGAAGGCCGCCGTCTGCGAAGACTATTAGCTTCATACCGACAATCTTGCCCCCACCCCCTCCTCAGTCTGGCTTGGGGAGTCAGGAGTGGGGGCACAGCCCACGCTTCAGACCCGAGCAGGCGACACAATGATCTTCACATTGTGTTCCTTGTTTTTAACCAGTTCCTCGAAACCCGCCCCCACGATCTGTTCCAGCTGTATGCGCCCCGTCACCAGCGGCGTGATATCCAGCCGTCCATCGGCAATGAACGCGATCACGTCGGCGAATTCGCCGTTATAGGCCAGCGCGCCCAGTACCTGTTTCTCGGTGGCCACCAGTTCGAAGAAATTGAATTCGCTGGGTTCTTCGAAGATGCCCACCAGCACGCATTTGCCGGCTTTGCGGATCAGGTCGATGGCGAGTTTGGCGGTGTGTTTGTTGCCGATGCATTCGAAGCTGACATCCGCGCCGAGCCCGCCGGTGAGGCGGCGTACTTCGGCCAGGGCGTCGCATTGGTTGGGATCGAGTACGTGGGTCGCGCCCACTTCCTTGGCTTTGGCCTTACGGGCTCCGGACATTTCCAGGGCGATCACTTGGGCCGCGCCTGCCGCCTTGGCGCACATGATGGTGCACAGGCCGATGGTGCCGGCGCCGACCACTACAACGTTTTGCCCCAGCAGGCTGCCGGCTTTTTTCACGGCGTGCATGCCCACCGCGAGGGGCTCGATCAGTGCACCGGCTTCGGCGGGAAAGTTGGCGGGCAGCTTGTACAGCAGGTTGGCGGGTACGTTGACGAGTTCGGCGAAGGCGCCGTTGTTCATCAGCCCGGTGAACGCCAGGTTTTCACAGATGTTGTACAGGCCGTGGGTGCAGTAGTAGCAGGTGCCGCAATGTTGGCAGGCATCGGCCGCCACCGGTTCGCCGACGCTGAAGCCTTGCACGCCGGCGCCGAGTTCGACGATTTCGCCACAGAACTCGTGACCGAGGATGCACTGGCCCTTGATGCCGGTCAGTGGGTGCGGCGCATCGACCGGGATAAACACCGGCCCGGCCATGTACTCATGCAGATCGGAGCCGCAAATGCCGCACCATTGCACGCGGATCTGCACCCAGCCGGCGGGCGGCGCATCGGGCAGGGGAACATCTTCGACGCGAATATCGTGACGGCCGTGCCAAACAGCGGCACGCATGCTGCGTTGCGGATTGATCGTTAGGGTCATGGCAAGGCTCCTTGAAACGGCAGTGAGTGACAAACCCCGCGGGGGGTTGCGAGGGCCAGAGCAAGGCCGGTGCCAGCTGCGCGAAAATCCTCGCACAGGCGTTTTTTAGAGCGATCCGTGGCACAACCCACGCTGGCCGCAATCACCGTCGAATGAGACGCCCTGAATCAGACCTCTGAGAAAGCGCTGAGCGATTGAGACGCTCCGTCTCAGCGCTGCGTGCCTGTATGACGTTTTGTCGGGCCATCTGTATCTAACGCGCCGCCTTCGGCCGCCCTACTATCGTGCGCATCCCGCCACCCGCGACCGCGCGCCCACGGCTGGCATTACCTACAGGAGTTACCCCATGCCCGAACTGTCGAGCCTGCTGGCGTTTGGTCTGATTTGCCTCGGGATGGTGCTGACGCCCGGCCCGAACATGATCTATCTGATCTCCCGCTCGATCTGCCAAGGGCGGGTCGCGGGCTTGATTTCCCTGGGCGGCGTGGCGTTGGGTTTTGTGGTTTATATGCTCTGCGCGGCGCTGGGTATTACCGCTCTGCTGATGGCGGTGCCCTTTGCGTATGACGCGCTCAAGCTCGGCGGCGCGTTGTATTTGCTGTACCTGGCCTGGCAAGCGGTGAAGCCCGGTGGGCGGTCGGCGTTTCAGTTGCGCGATCTGCCTCAGGACGGACCGCGCAGGTTGTTTATGATGGGCTTTGTCACCAACCTACTGAACCCGAAAGTTGCAGTGATATACCTGTCGTTGCTGCCCCAATTCATCGTGCCCGATGGCCACGGCAGTGTGCTGGCGCAGTCCCTCGTGCTGGGGTTTACCCAGATCATGATCAGTGTGAGCGTTAACGCGTTGATCGCCCTGTCGGCGGGCTCCATCGCCTCGTTTCTGGCGGCCAAACCGCTATGGCAGTTGGTACAGCGCTGGTTGATGGGGACGGTGCTGGCAGGGCTGGCCGTGCGCATGGCGCTGGAAGGGCGGCGCTGAGGGCACAGCGTAAAAAAGCCCCAGGTTGAGAGACCTGGGGCTTTTTTCGTGAGCCTGGTTTCAGCGCGGCTGCAGCGCCTCCAATCGCGCCGGCAGATCTTCCTGGGGAAAGCGCTGGTGCAGCGCCAGCAGTTTTTCATCCGCCGCTCGGGTTTGGCCTGCTGCGCGCAGGTTCACAATTTCCTGCAACCCCTCCTCCAGGCTCGGCAACCCCGGCGGCGCGCGCTTGCTCAAGGGTTTTGCCGCTGGCGCCTGGGCCAGCGAGCCGGTGATTTCGGCCTGGGCACTCTCGGCCTTGGGTGCGACAGCCATACGCGCCATCGGCGCAGGGGCGGGTGCCGGCGGTGGAGCTTGGTCGTGGAGCGCGGAGAAGGTCGCGGTGGACACTTCGGGCTGCGGCACCGGCGAGCGCATGACCACGCCGACCATGAGCGCGACGCCGGCGACGGTGGCGAACGCCATTTGCCAGCGTGGGCGTTGGCAGGCGTGCAGCCAGCGTTGCCAAAAGCTCGGTTGCGGCACCGGGGCTTCGCGGCGGGCGGCGTTGAGGATGAAGGCATCGAGAGACGCGGGCGGCTCGCCGGTGCTGTGTTGACGAAAATGCTGGATCAAATCGTCGTCAGGGGTATGTCGGGAGTCAGTCATACAGGTACCTCCTCGGCCAGCAGACGACGCAATTTCTGCTGGGCGTAGCGCAAGCGGCTTTTTACGGTTTCCAGCGGGGTCTGGGTGAGCGCGGCGATTTGCGGTACCTCAAGGTCGCCATGCAAACGCAGCAGGAACACTTCACGCTGGTCTTCGGGCAAGTCTTGCAGGGCCGCGTCGAGGCGCGCCTGGTCGCGGCTCAGGCTCAATTGCTGCTCAGGGCCTGCGCTGTGGTCGGGCTGGGCGTGCAGGTGCTCGTCGTAGCTGTCGTGCAATGGGTTGTGGATGCCGTGCTTGCGCCAGTGGTCGATCAAGCGATTGCGGGCAATCTGAAACAGCCATGTGCGAAAGCTCGCCCGGCCTTGTGGCTGACTGGCGCTGCGGATCAGGCTGAGCCAGGTCTCCTGATAAATTTCCTCGGCCAGTTCGGCCTTGTTGCTCAGGGACACGAGGAAACGATACAGACCTTGGCGATGCCGCGCGTACAAGACTTCGAACGCAGCGGCATCACCGGTCCGGTAACGGGCCAGCAATGCTTCGTCGCTGGAGGGGTCATCTGGAACAGCCATGTAGGGGGCGAACTCCTTTTGTAAAGTTAACGCGGGTCAAATGTGGGAGTGCGCTTGCTCCCGATCGCGGTCTATCAGTAACAGCTATGTTGTGTTCGAGATCAGGGCTTGAGGCTTTGGGCCAACTCCACCAGTTGCACGAACTCGTTGCGCAGGCCGAACGGGTCGTCGCCCCGCGCCGAGCGGGCCAGTGCGGCGGTGTCTTTCAACGTCATGCTGCCAGTGTAGCGGCCATCGCCCTTGAGTTGCTGGGCGAACGCAGCCACTGCCGCCGCAAAGCGCAAATCGTCGCTGGCCTCGGTGGTTTGGCCAGTGATTGGCCGTTCGATCAAGCGGCTATCGCCACCTGCGGCAGGCTTGTAGCGCACGCGCAGCATGGCCAGCTCCTCGGACTGCCCCTCGGCCACAGGCGCGCCAGCATAGCGCAGCGGCTCCAGCCAACCCTTCTGCCCCTTGGGCACAATTTCGTACAGCGCGGTAACGGTATGGCCGGCGCCGATCTCACCGGCGTCCACCTTGTCGTTATTGAAATCCTCACGCTTGAGGGCGCGGTTTTCGTAGCCGAGCAGGCGATATTCACTGACCCGCGCCGGGTTGAATTCCACCTGCAATTTCACATCCCGCGCCACCACGGCCAGGGTCGAGCTGAGCTGGTCCACCAGCACTTTGCGTGCTTCGCGCAAGGTGTCGATATAGGCGTAGTTACCGTCGCCGGCGTCGGCCAGTTGCTCCATCAGGTGCTCGTTGTAGTTGTCCACGCCAAAGCCCAGGGTGGTGAGGGACACGCCGCTCTTACGCTGCTGCGCCGCCATCTGCTTGAGGCTGTCGAAGTCACTGACGCCGACGTTGAAGTCGCCGTCAGTGGCCAGCAGGATGCGGTTGATGCCGTTGTCGATAAAGCCTTCGCGGGCCATCTGGTAAGCCAGTTCGATACCCGACGCCCCCGCCGTGGCACCACCGGCGGTGAGCTGGTCGATGGCGTTGCGGATCGCGGCCTTGTCGCGCCCGGACGTGGGCTTGAGCACCACACGGGAGTCGCCGGCGTAGACCACCAGCGACACGCGGTCCTGCTCGCGCAATTGATCCACCAATAACTTCAGGGTGCTTTGCACCAGCGGCAAACCTTCGCGACGGTCCATGGAGCCGGACACATCCACCAGAAATACCAGGTTGGCCGGCGCCAGCTGCGCCACGGCGCGGTCGGATGCCTTGATGCCGATACGCAGTAATTGGGTGTGGGGGTTCCAGGGTGTAGGGGCGACTTCGGTGGTCACGCCGAAGGGTGAGCCATCGGTGGGCAGTGCGTAGTGGTAGGGGAAGTAATTGACCATTTCCTCCAGTCGTACGGCGCCTTCGGGCGGCAGGCTGCCTTGATTGAGGAAGCGTCGTACGTTGGCGTAGCTGCCGGTGTCGACATCGACACTGAAAGTGGACACCGGCGTTTCAGCCACGCGGTGCACCGGGTTATCCGGCAGATTGGCGTATTGCTCACGGGGCTCGCTGCGGTAGTCCATCGTCCTCGATTCCTGCATCGCCAGGCCTGTAGACATCGGCGCGGGGATCGGCATGGGTTTGCTCAGGGCACCTTGCACAGTGTCGGCCTCAAGCCGGGAGATCGGGCCCGTGTCGGCCGGTGGCGCCACATCGTGGGAGGACGACGCCCCACACCCGGCCAGCGCCAGCGTCAGGGTAACGGCGAAGCCTTGGGCAGCAGGACGTAGCCAGAGCAGAGAGTGAGACATGGGCTGAACCTCGTGAATGAATGATGCGTTCACAAGGTCAGACGCAAGGTGCGGGGGATTCGGGTTAATACCGATTTAGAAAACATCTCAATCGGTGTGGGAAGGAGCTTGCTCCCGATGGCAGCGTGTCAGCCACTGCCTCTAGTGACTGATACATCGCGATCGGGGCATGGGTGTCTCCTTAAGGCTTTGGTGAGCAGGCTTGTCGAATCGTCGCGCCGTCCGCGTTGGGGGGCGACGCGGTCCCACATAAGGCTATCGCGCTCAAGCAGACAAACCTCGTCGCCAGGTTTGGGGCCGCTTCGCGCCCCAGCGCGGGGCAAGCCCGCTCACCACAGCAAGCCCGCTCACTACAGCGGGCCCGGTTCTACAGTAGCGCGATGGTGTTTCAGAGCCGGATTGTCAGTCCGTGCCGTACTTGGGATTACGCGGGCCGTACAGAATCCCCGCCCGTTGCCCCGGCGACAGCAAGCGTGCGCTGGTGATGCCGGCAATCGGGTGCGCGGCGTCGGTGGAGCTGTTGATTACCTGCTTGACCGCCGCGGTGATCAGCATGCCGATCAGACCACCGCTGTTGTTGTTGCCTTCTTCGCTGGAAGCGCGTGCGGTGCCGGTCCACAGGGTGGTGCCGGTGCGCAGGTCTACCAGTTTGGCCGAGGCGGTCACCGCTGTATCGCTGGAGATCAGCATGTACTTGGTGCCGTACTCGGTGACGGTGATGTACAACGCCGCGTCCGCGCCGAAGATGTCATGCAGCTTGGTCGGCGGTACGGCCTGGATATCGTTGGCAGTGGTCAGGCCGTTCTGGCGGAAGGTTTCGTCCACCAGGGCAATCGGCAGCACGTAGTAGCCGGCTTCGGCCAGCGGGTACGTCACCTGCGACACCAGGCTGTAGGACGCCTGTACTTCCGGCGATTCATTGAGCGGCGGCAGCACCAGGATCGACTTGGGCCGCGCCTGTTTATACGCCGTGTAATCGATGGTCTTGGGGGCCGCGCAACCGCCGAGCAAGGCCAGGGCCAGCAGGGCGCCGGTGAGTTTTAACAGGCTCATTTAGTCGCGACTCCGGTCTTGGCGTTTTTCAGCAGAAAGTCCATGTAGGCGGCGGATTCGGGGAACAGCGCCTTCTCGGTGCGAAACTCCTGCACCATCTGGTCATCCTTGCCCATGCTCAGGTACAGCATGCCCAGGTGGGCGTGGTAACCCGGTGGCGCCTTGCGACCACTGGCGTTGATCTTCTGCAGATCACGCTCCAGCGCTTCGACCTGCGCTTCCTTGGGCTCGCCCTTGAAGTATTCGTAAACTTGCGGCTGGTAGCTTTCCCATTGATACAGGGGCTGGGGCGCCGTCTGGCACCCTGCGACCGTTGCGATTGCTGCCAGCATCAGCGCTGACTTAACTGCCTTGCTCATCCGTGTACTGCTCCTTGAGGTGCTGCTGATCAGTTGCGCGGGTTCCAGGCGCCGGCGTTGATGCCGTCGACCAGGCGATTGATCGCTTCGCGCATGGCCAGGTCCAGGACCTTGCCATTGAGGGTGGAGTCGTAGCTGGCGGTGCCGCCGAAGCCGACCACTTCACGGTTGGACAGTGCGTACTCACCGGCGCCCTGGGTGGAATACACCACTTCGGAGGTGTTGATGTTGACGATATTCAACGCGACTTTGGCGTAGGCCACTTGGGTCTTGCCACGGCCGAGGATGCCGAACAGCTGGCGGTCGCCGGTTTCTTTGCGGCCGAACTCGGTTACATCGCCGGTCACTACATAGTCCGCGCCCTTAAGCTTCTGCACGGTGCCTTTGATTTTGGCCTCCTGGGAAATTTCGCCCATGTTGTCGCGGTCCAGCACGCTGAAGCGGTTGGTCTGCTGCAAGTGGGTGATCAGGATGGTCTTGGCCTGGCCGCCGAGACGGTCGACGCCATCGGAGAAGATGCCGCGCATGTAGCTGGAGCGGTTGTCGAACTTGCCCACGGCAATCGGCACACGCACGCCGGAATAGGCGACGTTGGCGCTGGCGACTTGCTCTACCGGCATCGCGCGATTGCTTTCGGTGGCGCAGCCGGCCACGGTCAGCAGCGCTGCGGCGGTGAGGCCGGACAGCAGGGTTTTGCAGAGTGTTTTCACGGAATGCTCCTGGGGTGATAAATCGGTAATGGCAACGTCAGCGAGACGGGATGTCGAGCAGATCATCAACGATGTCGCGACTCAGGACGCCGGTATAAAACCGCTCGACGCTTGAGTTGCCGGAGTTGGTGAGGATGCCGCCCATGGTCTTCCATTTTTGCGCCTCCCCCATCACACCGGCGGGTACGAGGTTCTCGCGGGTCTTGGCGAAGTGCAGGACTTCGCTACCCGCCTTCTTGACCTTGACCTGATAGCTGAAATCCACGCTGGCCAAAATGGTGTTGTCATCGACGATCAATGTCGACAGGCCGCCTTTGGAGTCCGGTATATGGCGTGTGTAGACGATGCTGACATCCAACAGGTAATCGGCTTTGTCCTTGCTGGGAGCATAACGTTTGGCACTGAGCAACCGATCGACCAGGTCGACGCCCAGTTGCTGGCGCACTTTGTCATCGGGCAGGAAGCGTTCGTTCTTGCCCACCACCTCCACATCGAAGGTGTCGAGCCAATACGTGGCGGTTTTGGGAATGGTCACCGGCGCCGGCGAGATGTAGTAATCCGGCTTGGAGGCGCAGCCCGCCAGGAGGCAGACGGCGAGGAACACGGCAAATGCGCGCATGTCTGAATTCGTCCCTGAAAAGTATCGTGCTTTAAACAGTGGCGGCATTTTACGGAGTTGAGAGGGGTTCTCAAGGTGTTTCGTCGGGCGATGTGCGTTAATGCACACGCCTCAAGTTTTGCTTAAAGGCGTCGAGACACTGACTCGGCTTATTTACTTATAGGGAAATTGCGTGCTTAAAACCCTCCTTCGGGCTACGGCCCTGCTTGCCGCGCTGTCGATGACCGGCTGCGTGTCCTACACCGTCACAGGCCCTATCGCCACCCCGCTCCACCCGGTATCTGTCAGCAGCCCGCGCAGCGCGCAAATCGCCGATGTGACGGTGAGCGCCGCCGACGTCAACGAGGCCAACAAAGCGGCGATCAGCAGCTCCCTGACGGCCCAGATCACTCAGTACGTGCGCACCGCCGGTTACTTCAAGCAAGTCACCGAATACCCCGTGCGCCTGGGCGAGCAGGACGTCACGCTCAAATTCAACATGACGTCCCTCAAGGGCCATCGCGCACCGCACCCGGCCTACGTGCCTGGCGCGCTGCTGACCCTGACCATCTGGATCTGGGTCAACGGCCCGATCTACGTGGACAGCTTCGACGTGGCCGGCGACCTGGTGATCGTCGACCGCAACGGCAAGGAACTGGCCAAGGCCACAGACTCGATCAAGTTCGAACACAACGTCGGCTTGTACAGCGGCCAATATTGGGCGCCTTCGATGGGCGGCCAACAGCTGACCAAACTGGTCGGGCAACTGCTCGACACCGCCACCGCCAACCTGGCCAAACCGTAATTTCAAGGAGCACCGCGTGAAAGGATTGATCAAACACAGCCTGGTACTGGCCGCTGTCCTGCTGACCGGCTGCGTGTCTTACTCGCAACACGAATTGCCCGCCGTACAAACCTGGCCACCGACCGCCAACGCGCCGGCGCAAAAGCCCACGGCGTACGTGCACACCACGGCGCAGAACCACGTCAACGGCGGCCCGGGCAACGCCGCAGTCGGCGCTCCCGTGGTGCTGTGGGAAAAAGCCGTGGCCGATACGTATCGTGCGTCCAACCGGTTTTCCCGAGTGAGCACCGACAAGGTCGACTCAGATATCTACGTGGATGCCACGCTGCATAACAACGAAGAGTACAGCACGGTGTCGGCGTTCATCACCGGCTTCACGTTCTTTATCATCCCAAGCACGGCGAAGAACATCTTCACCCTGGAAACGGTGTTCAAGGACAAGGAAGGCAAGGAACTGGGCCGCGTCAAAAAAAGCGAATCGGTGCGCACCTGGATGCACCTGGTGCTGATCGTCGGCATCCCGTTCCAGGCGGACACGCGGGAAGTGGTTGAAGCGCTGACGCGCAGCACGCTGGATGAGGCGGTGCAGCGTAAGTTGCTGTAACGCGGACCAAAGGTGGGAGCGGGTTTGACCTGCTCACCACTGCAAGCCGCAAAGTCATCGGGCATGAGAAGAGGCTTGAAGCACAGTGATCTGACCCCGATGTTCATCGGACCGGCACTTCGCACGCACCGGACGGTTCCGGCAATGCAATCACCGCCATCAGTCCACTGCCGAGCGCACCGATCAAAAACGCAGCCATCAGAGGTAAGCCGTTGCTTATAAACCAGACAACCTCGCTGTCACGCATCACCAAATAGGTCAACAGCGCCAGCCATACAAACGCAACCGTGCCACCGCTCAGCGCAATAGTTTTATAAGCGCTACGGCCCTTCCTGAATCTGCGCAGGGTCACGAACAACGCAAAACCCAGCGCTGGCAGCAGATAAATCAATTGCGCCATTACTGGTGTGGAAATAAACACAGCCCACAGCTCCAGCCCGTGCACCTCGCCAAGTGTGCGTGGGTTAGCGAACAGCCGCGCCACCATTGCGACAAATATCACGGGGCCGGCTACCAAACCGACCGCAAAGGGCATAAACCAGAAAGCAAAAAACACTTTCAGATGAGGGTACTTCCCAGTGTTCATAGGTTGATCACTTGAACTTGGCATGGGTGATTTGCTGAGCGCGATTGCGAGTGTTCGCCGAGACTCTCCAAGCGTGCTACTCCAGTTTCAAGGGGTTTGTGTCTGTATTGAATACGAACGGGCGCAAATTTGCTCCCAACCTTTCTCAATGGTACCGGTGTATTTACCGCACGATGCGCCCTTTAATTGAGCCTCCAGAAAGTCCTGCTGCGGCTCGACCCACAGCAGGCCGATCAAATAGGCCGCGCCCGTCGCCAGCACCAGCAATGCCAAGGTCCGAGCCAGCATGAATCGTAATGTGGCGACGACGGTACGAGGCCGTTCTAACACGTACGCGAACAGCAGCCCGATACCGCCCCACACAAAACCAGCCGCTGCCGTGCCCAACCCCGCTTGACGACGGTCTAGGTAGGACCAGACCAGCGTGAAGGCAGTGGCGCTGACAAACATCACCAGCAAGCACAGCCACTGGCCAATCCGGCATCCTACGGTCGAAAAACGCGCGATTTTAAAGCTCATGGAAACGCCCTCAAGCAAACGTGAGAAGTCACGTTTTGTCGTCTTGTCTTATAGAGTCGGCAAAGGGGTATTGCCGTTCAAGGCTGGAATCTTTGAAAAAACGTCAGTCATAAAATCCATGAACACGATAGCCCGCGTGGGAAGCAGTCTATTGGCGACATAAACCATCTGCACGGGGACAGGGGGAACCGCATGGTCGGTGAGAATGAACTGTAATTTCCCACTTTTGAGCCCGCCCTCAAAGAGCCACGCGGGCCCATGCGCCACACCCAGGCCTGCAGCGACCGCCGCACTCACAGCGTCGGGGGAGTTAACCCTGAGCCTGCCGGCAATCGGAATGTCCGCGTCGCGGAATCGCCAGGTCGCACCGGACGACAGTAAGGTGTAGACGATGCAATCGTGGTCGCGTAGATCATCCGGGGTTTGCGGAACTCCGCGTTTAGCCAAGTAGTCCTTGCTGGCGACGAAGACCCGGTCGTACCACCCAAGAGGCCGGGCGCGCAAGGCGCTGTCCTCCAGCTGTCCTATACGAATGGCGAGTTCGGTGCCTTCATTGACTAGGTCTACGTATCGATCATTGAGTTGGAGATCCAGGACCAATTGAGGGTAGCGCTGCAAAAACGTCGGCACATGCGGCAGTACAAACGCATGCGCGAGCGCGGTCGGACAGGCGACGCGCAAGAGTCCCGATGGGTCGATGGTGTTCCTGAAGGACGATTCGGATTCATCCACCGCATCCAGAATGCGCCGGATATCCGCATAGTAGCGTTCGCCCTCCGGCGTCAGGGATAGCTTGCGCGTAGACCGGTGGAGCAAACGCGTCTGCAAATGATCCTCCAGAGCCGCTATATAGCGGCTTACATTGGGCTGCCCCAACCCTAGATCCCGCCCAGCCGCCGAAAAGCTCCCGGTTTCTACAGCACGCGCGAAGCATGTCATCAAAAGAAATCGGTCCACTTCTCCACCTCAACTCATGCCTTATTTGCATGAATCATATGCGAATAGGCGGTCTTATCCTATTCAGCGCATAAGCGCATATTTCTCCATATCGACCGCGGTGGTCGTCATTCACCGGAGAATTCAAATGTCACGCTTGCAAGGTAAACGTACGCTCATCACTGGCGGCACCAGCGGTATCGGCCTGGAAACGGCAAAGCACTTTCTGGCCGAGGGTGCTCGCGTGATCATAACGGGTGTAAACCCCGACTCGATTGCAAAGGCTCAGGCCGAGTTGGGCCCGGAAGTGCCGGTGCTGCGCGCCGACTCCGCCAGCGTGGCAGCACAAAAGGAACTGGCACAAGCCATCAAGGAGCACTATGGCCAACTCGATGTTGCCTTTCTCAACGCCGGCGTATCCGTATGGCTGCCCATTGAGGAATGGACGGAAGATAGGTTCGACCGCTCTTTCGACATCAACGTCAAGGGGCCGTACTTCCTGATGCAGGCGCTGTTGCCGGTCTTCGCAAATCCCGCTTCCGTCGTGTTGACTACTTCCGTAAGCGCGCACGCGGGCGCAAATCGCTCGTCCGTGTATGCCGCGACGAAGGCCGCACTGCTGAACATGTCGAAAACGCTCTCGACCGAATTGCTCGGCCGTGGCATCCGTGTCAACGCAGTGAGCCCTGGTCCCGTCGAGACTCCCCTTTATGACAAGCTCGGTATTGCGCAAGCATATCGCGAGCAACTTAACAAAGAGATCGCGGCAACCATTCCGCTTGGGCGATTCGGTACCTCCGAAGAGGTGGCCAAAGCCGTGCTGTATCTGGCATCCGACGAGTCGCGCTGGACAGTCGGCTCCGAAATCGTTCTTGACGGCGGCCGCCTGCTGAATGGCTGAGTGCGAGAAAAATAGCAGAAATAGGGGTCAGACCACCTATATACATTGGTGCACTAATCGTGGTCTGACCCTATTTTCTCATTTCTGATGGATTACGGATTGTACGGAGCCTCGGTGCCTTTACCTTATGCACCTAAATCTATCGGCCGGTATAAAAATTTAGCTGTCAATATTTAATCTAATCTGGGCGCCGTCCGGCAGCTCTTTAATTTGACTGGCTATATCTGCTCTAGATCTCATTCCCTCTACAGCAACAGCCAAGTACAAATTATCCAGCACAAACTCACCACTCAGTACGAACGGCACCTTCAATAAAACAAGTAGATCTGCCTCCAGCCACTTGCACGTAGTTACCGTTATCATCAGTGATGCATGCGAACGAGCTAGGGCCGTAGCTTTTTAATTTTTTTAGCTCTTTTATAAGCTGCGCCTGATTAAAACCAACTATTACAGGACTATTTTCGGCTTCGAGCTTAATATTTACCACCTCCATGGCACCTAGCAAGTTGTAGCGCTTTCGATGACTTTGCCCTCTAGTCGTCCTTTTCCTTACTCCCCAAACTTATTAAAAAAATAATCGATAAATTCTTGGTCGCTTGTCTTGCTAGCGGTTCCGCTTTTGACCTCAAGACCATGTAATGTACCGTTTGCATTACGGAATTTCTCTGGGTCTGAGCCCTATCCCCGCTGCGGGATGGTTGTGATTTGTTGGACGTAATTGGAAGGAAATTTAATTCGCAGAATTCATAATAAAAAGTGGGCGGCTTTCAACCGCCCTACTTGAGAACACCGAAAGTCAATAAAAATAGGTAAGTTTTTAAAGAGCGCACATAAAATCAACAATCAAGACATCTTCAATCAAATTGTGCCGCCTAAAATCTCTTGGAAAATTAGGGTTCAGACCACTATTCTTCTATTAGTAAACCCTAGGACGGCGAGCCATCTAAACCCCTAAGTGGATAAGAGCTTTCAGCTTCGCCGCCTATCACAGACCAACTAAATAGAATAACTGATTACAAAAATAAATCATATTTTTAAAGAGCAACTCTGCTGAACTCCAAAAAACGCGACCCCGTAGAATTCAAAAAAACTGCCCTCTCATATCGCCCCCAACCACCCAGACATTTTTCCGCCAGTTCAAAACGTCCTCCTAACATGAACATAATTAACCAACTTACTGTCAATATCATAATGCACAGTTACCGCATTCCCTCTCACTAAGAACTCGCACCCCGGACTCGTGGGAGCCCTACCGGGAATTCGAATGGAGGGCACATTACGCAAAGGCGTACCATATTTAGCAATTGATTCTTCAATTGTTTCAACATCCGCACAAGCAGTTTTAGTTTCATCATCAGCTGGGAAATACTCATCAGAGGCTTGATAATAAACGCGGTATGCAACAATAACACCGTCACTACCCGCCTGAAAATAGACCCCACACTCCGGCAGTTTTAGGAACTCATCACCCTCAACCTTTACGTACTCGACTATCGACTTATCTTCTCTAAACTCCGCAAGAGCATCAATTAACGACACATTTAAGTATTTATTTGGATTCATATTTAAGCCCCATTTCTTCAAATAACCTTTTGTTTAATTCGTGAATTTGATTTCGCGTATTGTCTATTTTACTAGCCGACCATCCTTCGTTCTTCCACACAGGCATCCAAGTGTCTATATCCGCTTCCGCGGCCTTATAAAGATCGGAGCCATCTAGCTTTATTTTTTCTGAATTATTTCTTCCGCCGAAAGTGTCTTCAAATCCCCAACGTAGAACGTGTGCCCCACGTCCACCGTCAGGTTGAAGGTCTGGCCCACCGGCAAGTAAAGCTCCAGCGACTCCACTTCAGAGGACGTGTTGTCCGTATCGCCATCAGCCAGGGATTGAAGTTGCTCTCCCGGTTTAAGATCGATAACCGGGATGAAGTCGCGCTTGGCCGGAACATAGAACGGGTGACCCGGCGTGACTAGCAGGGTTTCGCCCTCAGCTATCGTATTCGCGCGGTGACGCAGTTTTGGAGAACTTGGCGTTTCGAGAGGAAATCAGCAGTGATGCCGTTGTGCTACATGATTTCGCGCTGCTGCTGGCTATACCGCTGCGGGATGGTTGTGATTTTTTGGATGTAAAAGTGGGCGGCTTTCAACCGCCCTACTTGACAACACCTAAACTCAATAAAATGAGGTAAGTTTTAAAGAGCGCATATATAAAACTAACAACCTAGACATTTTCAATCAAATCGTGCCACCTAAAACCACTTGGAAATCACCATCTAAATCATCGAAACAAACTTCATAATCAAGTACAGCCAACCGCTCTGTCAACGACTCGATAATTTTCTCAACAATATTAATATCAATTTTCTTTTACGATAGATTTCAGCAAACTCTTTATACGCAGCCGCACCTTCTTGCAAGAAACCCAGAAGCGGAAACCGCTTCAATTTATCCGGTAATGACTGCCATGTGCTTTGATTAGCTTCCCTCTAGAAAGACAAACTTGCATTATTGTTGGAAAATGCAGGTTCATCTTTAAAAGCTCAAAATTTTTCGGTCACGTCATCCAATGCCCGTGCGGACTCAACAATGGATTTCCATCTAGAACCTTACCTACAACTCTTTCTCAAGTAAAATTTATAAAGTACTCGGTACTCCTTACCTTCTTCGTGGATGTCCCAATTTCCTAACCACCTGCTTAGAAAAATCAAACAGGTGAAAATAAATTATTTTTAAAGAGCTCAATCCCTACAATTTTCCAAAAGATATCAAAAAAAAAACAAAGGAAACTGACGCGATGTCGCTCTAAAATTTAAATCCACTATGACCTCAATTACGCATTCTACCTCTTTACCAAAGTCATCCAGTGCTCGTATGTCTCTCGAAGTCGGCTTCCACTTCTGGAGCCATCGGCGATCCCGCATGCGAATGCATTAGAAACTCTTACAGGATTTGTAGGTAGTAAGCCTGGACCAGATATGACAGGCTGGCCATAATCTGCCTCTTTTTTGCTGCCTCTTAATTGACCCCAACTGAGCTCTGGATTATTTCTAACGGCAACATCTCCGTAATACATACCAACCATAACAGCCAATGACTTTTCTTGATCCGACAGGGGGTCAGCGTCGAACTTATCCACGCCACTCAGAAAATTCTCCTCAACGTGGTCATCTTTTAGGGTTGGATGTTTTGTAGTAATTACGAAAAAAAGCCACTCACCTAGCAAACCCAGCGACGCAGGTGAGAAATCCGCACTCCAGCCTTCATATCCAGGGGTCTGCCAAACGGTGTGAATCAACTCATCCAAACAGTAAGGTTTGTTAAGCATGAACCATTCATAAAAAGCATCTCTATCTTTGTCGCTCATAGATACAAATGCTGTTGTAACTGGCGAATAGGCTATTGTGAACTTCATGATTAATGCACCTTTATCTTAATACCGGCTTCGGACAACGCTTTTTCTAGTGCCGCTGCGGGTCCAACACGGCCTGTAACGGGACTTCTGAAGAAGTTCCATGTTACCCCATTGACCAAGCCGCGTCTCAACAACAGCGTCCTTAGCAACTTGCAACGCTGTATTTGCATCAAGCGATGTGTATCCGACCTTAGATTCATAAGCAATACTACCTGGAGCTAGTTGATCAACAACACGAGCGCCCTGCGTTGTTTGAAAGGTTACCTGAGGTTGCCCCCCTAGAGATTTCAGTGCTTCCTCCCCAATTCTTCCCGTTACTCCAATTTCCAGCGACGGATTAGGTGAAACGATTCGCGTTGAGCTCTCTACTGTAAGCGTGTAGTAGTTACCGTTGCCACCCAGGTAGATCTGATTGCCGCTGCTGTCAAGCGTTCCGGTGGCTTTGTAAATTCCTCCACCGGGGCCTGTCACCACGCCGTCCGCCCCCTGCGTGTACCCTTTGGGAACACTGAAGCTCGCATCATTTGCAGCAGGCTTGCCGGTGCCTACAACTTTCGTCTCTCCGAACACCAAGCCTGAAGAAGATCCTTTTGTATCTTTTAAATACTTTATCGCTTTCTCAAGCTGGACCAATCCAGCGGGATCGACCTCTCCCGGCAACCGGGACCTAGGCTCAACCTTACCACCACCAGTTGCACCTCCACTTAACAAAGCCAGCCGATCCATTGACGGCCCCCAGTCGGCAATCTGTTTCGCCAGATGCCCTGCCACGAGGACAGAACGACTAATGAGCTCGGTTTTATACCCTTCACATACCGCTGTTTGGCACTCAATCGACATCAATTCATCAAGCGCAACAATAACGCCCGGGAGTTTATCTTTCGCTAACATGGAACTGGTGATACTGAGCGCATTCTCCGTATTATAAATACTTTCTTCATTATAACGCTCGTTACTCCATTTATTCTCTTGACATCTTCCATCTTTTCCAAAGCTTTTCATATCTGACGCAAAAGACTTGACATCCGAATGTTCAAGATAGTTATAAACTGTACCTTGCTGTGCTACCCACCCAGCAACCTCCTGATCCTTGGCATCGCCACCTAACTCTGCTGCCGCTGTCATTCCTATTAGTTGCGAGGTCATCGCTAGCACGCGGTCATGTGCCTCGCCAGGAAACATTTCAGCGCCAAATGTCTGTATTAGTGCTTTGTTCGCACCTGCCGCGATGGCACCCGCTGTAAAATCTCCTCCAGCGGCTTCTGCTATCAACCCACCAACTATCGCATGTACAGCAACTTTCGTACTTAGGCCCGTACCGCTTAACTCTGTGCCCACATGTTCATAAATCACTCCAGAAAGAACGCTGGCTGTCAGATCGATTGCTGCTTGACCAACATTTTTTGTAAAACTGCCGCCGTTCGTGACTGTCCTTAAGGCAGAATTAACAGCAAGTTGCCGCCCTAAATCTGAAGTTGTAAGGCTACCCGTTACACCAGCGAATTTAGCAATTGCACCACTCAGCCCCGCAATTGCATACCCTTTAATACTATCTTCAGAGGTAACATCTTTGGCAATGTCTGAAATATTACCCCGATTATTTATAGTACTTGTCGCACCTTTTACTGCCACGGCGGTGACAACAGAGTTAGCAACAAGTCCGGTTGTGGTCGTGGACGCGGCGCCCACAAGGCCAGCCCCCGCTCCCCAAGTGAAATATGTAACGATGATTGCAATAACTAACGCAGCGCCTCCACCGAGGCTGGAGTGGTCGTACTTAAAGCTATCGTGAACCTCCTGAACCCTGCGCCAATCTACGTCCCCACGTTTCTCAGCCTCTTTCAGCCAAGCCAACTGCGGATCTGCCTTCACCATTGCATCAATGGCCTGACTAACCGTTTGCTGATCAACATGCGTAACGTCAATCTTCAAGCCATCTACAGCTTTGATAACCACTTGTCCCTGCGCAATCAGCTGGCTCTGGCGCAACGTCTCGTCAGTATTTCCTTTGCCTTTGGCGCTGGTCCAAACCAGGCTGTTCTTGCTTTTTTCATGGCTTTCTTGATGTAGATCCTTGACCGCCTCAAAGGTAATCGCGCCACCGCTATCCAAAGTGATGTCACGGCCGCTCTGAAGCTTGGCAAGTTGATAGGTCTGGTCGCCTCCACTTTTGAGTACCAGATCACCACCAGTCTTGATCTCAGTCCCCACATTCGTAACGCGGGTCACCTCATCGCGCTTGGTCTTCTTCGCGCCCCAGCCACCCTTCTCCTTCATGTCGTAAAGGCTGTAGGTGCTGTTCTGCGCCGCCAACAAACTCAACTTATCCCCGCTATACAGATAAGCCTCATTTCCCGCGCTGATCCTGCTCGCCACGATCGTGGTGTCACGCCCGGCCTGGCTGACAAAATCCCCACCCGCCGTCAGTACGCTGGCCACTTGGGTGGTCTGCTCGTCTGCGGTCTTGATGCGTTTCTTGCCGTGCTTTTCCTTGCCATCGACGTTGTGCATGTCGCTGACGGAGGCGATGTTGAGGTCGCGGCCGGCGGCGATGTTGAGGTCTTTGCCGGCGGTGGCGGTGCTACCGATGATGTTGACGTCTTGCCCGGCTTGCATGTTGATGCTGCCGCCCGCCGTGACGCTGGCGGCGAGGTTTTTGACGTCGGTGGTGATGCTGGATTTCTCGCCGCCGTCGCGGATCTCGTGCTTGACGCTGGTGTCGCTGGCGGCGATGAGGTTGAGGTCGCGGCCTGCGGTGAGGTTGGCGTCGTTGCCCGCTACCAGCGCGCCTCGGTTGGTGAGGTCGCGGCCAGCGTCCATGGCCAGGTTTTCGCGGGCGACGATGGTGCCGCCGCTGCCGTCGGTGAGGGTGCGCATGCCGACGCCGTCACGCACTTGGATAGCAGTGGTATCGTTGGTGATGTCGCCTCGGTGGGCGGTGAGGCTGACTTGCTTGCCGCGAATCTCACCGGCCATGGCGTTGCGGATGCTGTCTTGGGCCAGCAGGCTCAGGTTGTTGCCGGCTTCGACCAGGCCGATGGTGTAGATGCTGCCGCTGTGACGCCTTGCACGGTTTTGGGAGAGGGGCTTATAGTCCGGCTGTCGCCCATACGGCGATCAGGTTTGGCGACCTGACAACAGAGTGCAAAAGCAATCCGCTTCATGCAGGTGTTTTTGCACCCGCAAAGCTGTGCTCGTTATGGCGGCTGTGCGCGGGAGACCTTCGGGTCTGCCGGTTTACTCTGTTGCCGGTTCGCCAACCTGCGTACAGCTGCCACCCATTCGTTTGGCGACGATTGAGTGGCGGCTTCAACCACCAAAAACAGAGTGTTAAGTATGAATAGATACATGCCCCTAACCGGCCACGACTGCACCGTCCCAGCGCTGATCATCGACACCCAGGCACCTCTCGAAGTCCTTCACGACGCCGCCGTGCACCGCATTCGGGCCGTCACCCAACTGCTGGAAAACCTGGCCTTCCGCGAACAACTCAGCAGCGATGCCGTAGTGCTTTCAGACTTCGCCCATTTGCTGGCCATTCCGCTGCGCGATGGGTGTGATTTGCTGGATGTCATCAGTCGCAGGCTGAATGCCGATCCGTACTGAGTTAAAATCGGGCGGCCTTAGTGTCGCCCGCTTTATGCGTGAGCAATTCAACTTAATAAACCGGTCCACTTTTTTTCGTCATTTCACGCAGCAAACCTGATCATCCGAAAGATAATAAAGTCCCTCCAGCTTTCCGCAAATGGAAGGAAGACCGAAAACCGGTTCTGAGGCATAAGAAATAGGCAGCTCGGATCTAATCGAACCGGCAAACTCCGAACTATCCCACGCTGGAGTGACTATACCGCTCCAAAAACTTACTGCGCCTCCCTTATCAGACAATATAACAGGCTTTACGTATTCAATTGCGGCATTGAAGTCCCAATATAAATAACCGCGATACACAGCGCCACTTTCACCATGAAAATCAGCTCGAACGATAATCTGAAAATCTGAGCACGTTTCCTGTTCGGCGAGGGGGCGTACAGTTGATTCATCCTCCACGGTTTCGTCCATCGGAAAAAACCAAACACTACAGCTATCAAGATCATCAATCGTTAGCTCATATACTTGTTTGTCCGACACAAATCGCCCCCTATGTAATTAAATACAACAAAAGTGGGCAGAATTACTTAATAGGTTTTCAACTCTAATTTAAATAAATCTGTCCCTTTTCTACCCATTTCTCCGAATTCTTATCCCGCAGGAACCGCATCGATATCAAACTCACCTTGCTCGTCAATTTCGGCGTCTGCTCTCAACACCTCAAAATCGCAGCCCCCTAAATTCAAATGGACATTTATTTCATACACTCCACTTGAGGAGGGTCTTATAAATTCGACCTGAAAAGAATAATCTCCTTCAGGCAGTTCTAGAGGAACCGTACTCGAAATACTACCAACCTCAATATTTCTATCTATCACTGAGAAGGGAACTTTAAAGGCCCGAACCACGGCTGCGCTTATAGCGGGCACTTGTTCGTTGATGAAAAATCTAATTATATGATCCCCTTCATCAATCAAAGCTCTAAAAGAGACACTCCCTAACCTCCACGCAAATCCTTGCGCATAACTACGATCACTCCAATCATTATACGGCTGATCAAGCGAACTCAAAAACACGCAAAATTGCGAATAAGACAAATATATACTTTCTCTAAACCTAGCCATTAGTCCACCACCTCAATTCTGACTTTCTCGCCATCGGGCAGTCCGCGACATGCATTACCTATACGTGCGCCAGCCCCCATATTATCTTTCGAGCTTATGGATCTAACACCCGCTCCAGTCCCACCCTCTTTAAACATTGCCGGTGGATACTCATCTAACTGTTTTCCAGGGACCTTAGGAAGGCCACCAATAGAGTCCTTTCTGTTCCCGGGAGCACCAGGCCTATCAATTGTTAAAAATGTATAACCTCCAATCAGCACGAAAAATGGCTAACCCTTTGATCTAAAAGTAAACACTTACCCCGGACGGGGGTGCGTGTTGTGTATTGAAATTTTGCTCCTGTTAAGGAGCGAAAACTCATGCTGAAAAAGGGCGTATTGAGCAGGTAGACCGTAGGCCGTCGGGTTGGTAGACAAAAAGGAGACAAAAGGACTACAAAAAGGGTACAGCTTGAGTACAAGAAGGCTACAGGATGAGTGCAGAAAGGCGGCAAAAAGGGTGCAAATAGAGTGCAAAACACCGGCGCAAGGCCGGTGTCGATAGTGCCTGATCAAGTTGGGTATATTGAAAACTACATCTGTCGAATATCAGATAAAAAATCATAAAATTCTTTTTCTGTCATCTCAAACTCTGGCCCTTCGACCATTGCCATTAGTGACAACAACGCAATGTCTAAATCTTTTGTGAGAGAAAGGTTTGGATCTTGGTAAATATCAAGTGCCTCTTTTGATATTTTAAAAATATCAAATCCATCAGCAACTGCTCTTCCAAGTCTGTCAGCCACTATGTCTTCCATGCTCATTGCTGCCCCCAACTCTTTAGCTCTGCTCCGGTCGGAGGGTAGTGCTGAGTATCCACCGGCTGCCCATTAATACTTTTCGGGTGGAAACGGATTACTTCTCCTGCATGGCCATAGCTTTCCATCCATTGCCTCGCACTGCCCGTTTTAGGATCAAACTCCGTGGCGAAAGAAGCACCCCGAGTAGGTCCTCCTGTCCTTGCAGGAACCTCTTGTGTGTAGTAACGAATACGGCCATCAGGCAGTGTTCTAGTGACCGCTGCTGTCTCTTGAGCTTTTTTAGTCCTGATAGTTTCGCTCTCAATGCAGCTTGGGCATTTGCACTTATGGCTTCAGTAGCTACAACTTCTCCCGTTGTAGCAGTGGCTTTTGCACCTGTTTTGGGTTCGCCTGGCTGTTGCGCCTATACCGGAGCGTTGTAAGAAACATCTCCCGAGTCGCGCCAAACTCCATTCGCAAAGCTCACTGGCCGCTGTGGATAACAAACCAACAGCCCTTCGACAAACTGACAAAAGGATAAGTCAAGTCGCGTTATCCAACGCATATTGTCTATTTCCAACAAACGCCAGTTGTCTCCGCTGTCGAAACCGAAAGCAGTCCCGGCGCTATCCCAGCCGAACAGCCACACCTCGCCCTTCGCGCCCGCTTCATAAGGCCCGTCTTTATAAATTCCATCATCACCGACGTAGCCAACCGCAGCAGAAAGCAGCATCGGTTGAATCGTCAAAAGCGGCAGTGCGCAGTCGTCCTCCTTGATCTCACCGTGCCCCCGTTCCTCCATAAAAGCAAAGTACTCGGTGGGAGCCGCCGGCCACTGCCGCCGCATCATACTTACTTCACTTGAAGAAACAGGCGTAAGCCGCTCCAATAGCGCACATCCCATCGTATTAAAGGCTTCTAAATTTTCGTACATGTTCATGGTAGCCTCGGAGGGGGCTGCAGAAACGCTGTTGTAGTTGGACTTGCTGGGGCATGGACGCCACCTTGTTGAGCACTTCCACCCGGAACCGGATGCAAATTCCACCATTGGTTAGGTCCCACCGTACTGCTGTGGTATCACATGGCGCGCCTGAAAATCCACACCACTCGCAGTTTTTGGCCATGCCAAACCAGTATTCAACTCCCACTCACGCTTAAGATTATTCCGCTGGCTATTGTATTGACGCTGCAGTGCCTGATAGTCACTTCTCGGCGCAACATAAGTATGATCAACCTGACGTAGCTCATCCGCAAGTTTCGTGCGCTGATTAGAGGGCATTGGCACACCTGAATGGTACTCGACGTCCCGGACCACCGCGCGAGCGTCACCCGAGATTTTCGTCCAGCTGGATGT
Source organism: Pseudomonas rhodesiae (assembly GCF_007858255.1). Lineage (GTDB taxonomy): Bacteria > Pseudomonadota > Gammaproteobacteria > Pseudomonadales > Pseudomonadaceae > Aquipseudomonas > Aquipseudomonas rhodesiae. The sequence continues at coordinate 26,656 of NZ_VFEU01000018.1, forward strand.
GGATGTTGCTATAAAACTCGCATCATGCCATTTGAAGATACGGCCTGAGAGAATGCATCAAGATTATGGGTTCCGCTAACCCCACTTTTCTGGGTCAATCCATCTAAACTACTCAGCTGGTTTTTGATGCTCGGATTAAAGCTCATGCCTTCCGGGAAGCTTGCAGCCCCTTTTGTACCATCAGCCTTTTATGCGCGCTAAGAACTCGACCATTGCTAGTGGATCACGCTCCACAAGTTCTTCAATCAAATCTTCCGCTGCCCAATGCAGAATCATGTCCCCTCCCCCCCCATCCTTGCAGAGGATGAGATCACTTGACAAAGAAGAGTCAACAACATTGACTTCTCTATCGCTGAGTGCCATCAGGCCACCGTAGCCATCATAAGGAATGACCCAGTAAAAACGCTCGTTCTCTATCCAGTAAATCCCAAACACCTCTACAGGCTCTTCTCGCCCAATTTCTCGAATAATCATATCCACATCACTCAATAGTTCTACCGGGCTGCAGCACAGGGGGCAGCTGTTGCGGCGTAGTAATTTTCATATCGTATGCTTTATCGGTTACGGAGTTGTACTGGTAGTGGATGGTTATATTTTCTCCGCTAGGTAGACGGTGACTTACTTCCATTTTTCTCCATCCCTCACTCCGCGGGAAGTCTTTATCGCCCGCTAGTTTTGTATCACGACCCGCAGAGGGATTTTCTGTCACTCTGTTCCACAAAGTCTGCTCGTTCAGATCTCTTGGCGCCGTTGACTGATAGCTCTTTGCTGTTGAATGCGTTGCATAGTCTGGAAGACCAGCAGAAAACTCATCGGCAGCATTTTCCCGACCATAATAATCTCTATTTACGCTAGACCTTTCAGTAACAGCATTCGGGCTGTATGGATCATCAACGATAGTTGGTTTACCGCCACTGAAACCACTAGAACCGCCACCTTTTGCACCTTTAGACGTTCCCTCTATGACATTTCTTTCAACCAGCGTACCCGCTTCGTTATCAGTGCCGCCACCAAATACAGGTTGGCCCTTCGTCGCAGCATTAGGATTAACACCGTTCTTTATTACCGACGACAGCTCTCCAGATAACGCCTTCCCCCCATAGTGCGCGACTGCCAACTCCGCCAGCGACTCAGCAGCTCTCTGGCTGAGATCCCCCAGGGGGCTTGCTTCCCCGGGGTATTGCTCTGGGTGAAGCGAAGCTAAAACTCGCGCGCCCTCCGTAGATGTGTAAGGTGCGCCAATCTGATCATATGAGGCAGCCGCACCTGCAAACGCGACAGTGCCCATCGCGCCGAGGGCGAATGGAGCAGCGCAACCAACAATACTCACACAAGCAGGGGAGGCACCAACCATACCAATGTAAGAAAAAGTGCCAGCTCCCGCCCCGCCTGCTGCGCTTGCGGCGTACCCGACGTTCGTGAATAACTCGTTGTTTGCACTAAGCGCGTCGTCTATTCGATCCTTGAAGGTGTAATCAAATTGCCCCGTGCTTTTGAGTAACGCAATTTCCTTGGTAAATTCATTACCCTTGTTTTCCAACTCAACAAGCGTTTTGTAATTTTCGTCACTTTTAGGAACAGACGCGCTGCAGTGGGTCAATGCACATGCTGCAGCGTCATATTTCGCCTTGCTCTCAGGGTCGCGTCGACGTAGCTCATCCAGTGCAACGGTCTGCATTTCGTGAAGCGAATGGTTGTACTGCGTAGCATTTTTCGCCACCCAGCCGCCCTTTTCCAAGGATTCAGCGTCAGCGTCTTTCTGCGTCGCCGCTGCGAGCACTCCAATCACTTGTGAGCTCATGGAGAGCAATGTCTTATCGCCATGAACCAGAGAGCTCAAGTGCCCAACTACCGCTTCGTTAACGCCCGCAGCCAAAGCACCTGTTTTGAAATCGCCTCCTGTTGCCTCTGCAAGCAAGCCACCCACCATGGCATGCACAATGATTTTTGGCGGATAGCCTTCGGTCAACCGGCCTTTTGTATAGTCTCCAACGGCATTGAAACTGACCGCCGCCAGCGTATTGAATAACGCGCTTTTGAGTGCGTCACTGCCACTGCCACCTTGCCCTAACGCCTTGCCAACAAGCATTGACGTGCCGTTCTGCAAAGTTTGACTCGCAGCAAACTGACCAACCCCAGTCCATGTATTCAAAGGCGGAGACGTAATGTTCCCTGTTCCGAACTCAGTCTTGGTCCCCGTCCAACCATCGAAATAAGCAGCTGTCAGGCCGGCTGTAACGCCAGAAATCACGTACCCCTTCATTGCATCTGACGAGGTCACGTCCTTGAATACTGCGCCCAGGTTGCCCCGATTATTAATGACGCTAACTGTTGCGTTAGTTGCTGCTCCCGCTGCGACTGCACCTGATGCCGCACTAATGAAGGTTGCGGTATTCGCCGTCATTGTTCCGGCAGCAACCATTCCGCCAGTAGCGGTGCCCATCGCGCCCGCGGCCAATGGCCCAACCACCGCCGCCATCACAATCGCAATAATGATCTGCGAAGCAGGCCCCAGCCCTGAATTGCTGTACTTGAAGCTGTCGTGAATCTCTTTAACCTGCCTCCAGTCCACATCGCCGCGCTTCTCAGCGTCCTTGATCCACGCCAATTGCGGATCAGCCTTCACCATTGCATCAATCGACTGGCTGACGGTTTGCTGGTTGACTTGGTTGATGTCGATCTTCAAGCCAGCGACCGCTTTGATCGCCACGTTCCCTTCGGCGATCAACTGGCTCTGGCGGACGGTCTCGTCAGTATTTCCCTTACCTTTGGAAGAAACCCAGAACGCGTTGTTGTTGCTCTTTTCGTGGCTCTCTTGATGCAGGTCTTTGACCGCCTCAAAAGTGATCGCGCCGCCGCTGTCCAGGACGATGTCTTTACCGCTTTGTAGCTTGGCAAGCTGATAGGTCTGGTCGCCTGCACTCTTGAGGGTCAGGTCGCCGCCGGTCTTGATTTCAGTGCCGACGTTGGTAATGCGCGTTACCTCATCGCGCTGGGTCTTTTTGGAACCCCAGCCGCTGTTTTTCTTCATGTCATACAGCGTGTGCGTGCTGTTCTCAGCCGCCAACAAACTCAACTTATCCCCGCTATACAGATAAGCCTCATTTCCCGCACTGATCCTGCTCGCCACCAGCGTCGTGTCACGCCCGGCCTGGCTGGTGAAATCCCCACCCGCCGTCAGCACGCTCGCCACTTGGGTGGTCTGCTCATCCGCTGTCTTGATGCGCTTCTTGCCGTGCTTCTCCTTGCCTTCGACGTTGTGCACATCGCTGACCGACGCCACGTTGAAGTCACGCCCAGCGTCGACGTTGAAGTCTTTGCCAGCGGTGGCAGTGCTGCCGATGATGTTGACGTCCTGCCCGGCCTTCATGTTCAGGTTGCCGCCGGCGGTGACGCTGGCGGCGAGGTTTTTGACGTCGGTGGTGATGCTGGATTTCTCGCCGCCGTCGCGGATCTCGTGCTTGACGCTGGTGTCGCTGGCGGCGATGAGGTTGAGGTCGCGGCCTGCGGTGAGGTTGGCGTCGTTGCCCGCTACCAGCGCGCCTCGGTTGGTGAGGTCGCGGCCAGCGTCCATGGCCAGGTTTTCGCGGGCGACGATGGTGCCGCCGCTGCCGTCGGTGAGGGTGCGCATGCCGGCGCCGTCACGCACCTGGATGGCGGTGGTTTCGTTGGTGATGTCGCCTTTGAGCGCCGTGAGGCTGACTTGCTTGCCGCGAATCTCACCGGCCATGGCGTTGCGGATGCTGTCTTGGGCCAGCAACGCCAGGTTGTTGCCGGCTTCGATCAGGCCGCCGTTGTAGAGGCTGCCACCAGCCGCAGCGGAGAGGTTGTTGCTGGCGCGCAGGGTGCCGACGTTGATCAGGTCACCGCCGGTGACCAGGTTGAGGTCGCGGCCCTGGATCAGGCTGTTGCCGCGTACGTTGCGCGACTCGGCCTGGGCCAGGTAGAGCACGGGCACGAGGACGGTCTGGCCGTCGACCACGCGGTTTTCCATCCACACGATGTCGTGGGTCAGGGCGCCGACTTGCTGGCTGGTGAGGGTGACACCCAGGCTCAGGCGCAGCGCATCTTTGCTGGCCAACGCGTTGTCCATCAGGTAGCGGAACTGGTCGGCGTCGCTGTACAGGCCGCCGGCGAGGAAGCGTTGGCCGGTTTGGGCGAGCACGGCGTCGCGGATCAGGCGGGTTTCGTATTGGCCATCGCCGAGGCGGCGCCAGGCGTTGTCTGAGCTGAAGCCGAGTTTGCCGAGCATGTAGTCGGAGCTGAAGAAGCCCGTGAGGGAGGCGAACTCGGGGTTGGTCTCGATCAGGTAATGGCTGGTCGGGTCAGGATTTTTAACGAACAGGCCGTACTCGCCCTTGGGCAGTTGGAAGTTGGGCGAGGTGGTCGGGTCGACCGGGGCGAAGGCGGTGCCGGTGTAGTCCACGGGCACGAAGCCGCCGCCGGGGGCCGCGCCTGCTACGGGCAGGATGCTGCCGGCGGCCTTGGCGCTCGGGTCGTTGGCGTGTTTGCTCAGGTTGATGTTGATGCCACCGACGGGGATGCCGGTCTGGTCGTCGCCGAGGGTGCCGGTCAACTGGGCCAGGGTGTTGTTGTGCAGCGTGCCGTTTTGCAGGGTGCGGGCGACGTTGAGGTTGACCGTGCCGCCGGCTTGCAGGGTGGCGTCGTAGCCGGGGCCACTGTTTTTGGTCCAGGTGGTGACGTCGCTTATGTGCTCGAAAGGATAGCTATTGGGTGAGCGGTTTTTCAGCTCTTCAAAGCGTGCCTTATCGAAATGCCCAGCCGCCGTGGCCGCATTGAAAGCGGGAACGTCGACCCATTGCATGCGTTCAAATAAATCGTCGGAGACACGTCCTGGCGTGGTGACGACAATCTTGCGCTGCCCTGTGCGCGTGGCGGCACCCTGGTTAAGCAGGTCACCGGCGGCAATACTCAGGTCGCCATTGGCAGCCATCAGGCTGTAGCGATTCTGCACATTGTCGCCTTGCAGCAGCATGTTTTTGCCAGCTACCAGGCGCGCCGCTGCCGAATCCTTGGTCGCCGCCTCAAGGTAGGTCTCGTAGATGGTGATGATGCCTTTTTCCCACCAATCTTTTTCGCCGCAGTGCTGGCCACAGATCCAACTCAAGCTGCCGGTGGTCAGCGTCTGCCCGAGTTCGAATTCATCTTTGGCGTTTTCGATAAAGCCCGCATTGATACCGATCGAGCCTTCGCTTTCCACGGTGCCGGAACGGTTGCTGAACAGCGCGGCACGCCCGCCATCGCGCGCGGCGAAGCTCAAGTCGCCTTTGCTGTAGACGTCGCCATGAAGGTTGCTGAAACCATTGGCGCGCAGAGTCAGGTTGCCACCGCTGAACAGCAGCGAATCGGCCGCGTTGGTGATGCCATTGACCGCAGTGAGATTTACCGCACCCTGGGCGCCGAGGGTGCCGCGGTTATTGATCTGCGCCGCGGCGATATCCAGTTGCTGACGCGCAGTGAGGAAACCGAGGTTGTCCAGGGTGCCGCCCAGTGTCAGGCGGGTATTGTTGGCCGCCAGGCGGCCGCCGTTCTGGCTGAGGTTGTTCGCCGCCACGGTGAGTGTCTGCAGGGCCGACACGCGACCGCTGTTGCTCATGTCGCCAGTGGTGATGCTCAGGTCACCGTCGCTGAGCAGTTCGCCGCCGTTGTCCAGGCTTGCCACATTGAGGACCAGGCCCTTACCGCTGGCCATGCGGTCGCCGGCCTTGAGGGCCAGGCCTTGAGCACTTTTGTAGGTAAGCACTTCGTTGAGTTGCAGGCGACCGAGCCCGTCGACTTTGCCGAACGCCCAGTCGGCGGTGCCCATGCCGTTGATAGTGCCCTGGCTGCCGTTGAGGCTGGCGGTGTTGATGCGAAACAGGCCGCTGCCGGCGTGCTGCAACAGGCCGGCCTGGTTATTCAGGCTGGTGGCGTCGAGGCTGAAGGCCGTGCTGCCGAATTCGAGGGTGCCGCCCTGGTTGTTCACCGCGCCGCTGAGGTTGAGGCTGCTGCTGGCACCGCCAAGCGCGCGCAGTTGGCCGTTGGCGCTGTTGTCCAGGTTGCCACCGTTGAGGCTCAGCCCCTGGTTGGCTTCGATCAGGCCGCCCTGGTTGGTGAGGGTGTCGCGTGAGGTCAGGTTGAGTAGGTTGCCGCTGACCTGGCCGCCCTCGCTGTTGTCGAGGGTGGCGCCGCTGACGGTCAGCTGTTCTTTGCCGAACAGTTTGCCGCCACGGTTGGCCAGCGCTTCGACGGTCAGTTGCAGGTTGCCGACCAGGCTCGCCATCAGGCCGCCGCTGCCGTTGTCGACCTTGTCGGCGGTGACGGTCAGGCTGTCACCTTGCAGCGTGCCGCCCTGGTTATCCAGGCTGGTGGTGTGCAACTCGGTGAGGGCGCCGCCGCTGAGGATCAGGCCCTTGCGGTTGCTCACATCCTGGCCGCTGAAGCTCAAGCCCCCGGCGCCGGCCAGCAGTTGGCCGTCGTCGTTGTTATTCAGGTGCTGGGCGGTGATGTCCAGGCGCTTGCCACGCAGGGTGCCGCCGCTGTTGTCGAGGGTAGTGAGTTGCTTGACCAACACACTGCGCTCGCCCGCGTCGATCTGGCCGCCGACGTTAGTCAACAGGTCGCTGACGTTGAGCACCACGTCGCCGCCATCGCTGACCAACGCGCCTTTGTTGCTGTTGGTGAAGCGCTGCGCCGTCACATCGACAGTTTGGCCGAGCAGGATGCCGGCACTGTTGTCGAAACGCTCGCCGCGCAGTTGCAGCAGGCCTTCGCTCTGGATGCGGCCCTGGGCGTTGAGCAATTGGCCCGGGCCTTTGAGCAGCAGGCTTACGCCCTGGGCGCCACCGGCGAGCAAGCCGGCGCTGCGGTTGTCGAGGCCGGAGGCGCGTACGTCGAGTTGGTCACCCAATACGCGTCCGGCGCGGTTATCGATATCGCCACCGGCGACGTCGAGCAGCAATTGTTTGCCGACGATCACGCCGCTCTGGTTATCCAGGTTCGCGGCGTGCAGTTCGATATTGCCCTGCCCGGCCTGCACGCGGCCCTGGGCGTTGTTGAGCTGTTGCGCGGCGGTGAGGGTCAGCTTGCCGGTGTCGGCGCTCAATACGCCGCCGGCATTGCTGCCGAGGGTGCCGGCGTTGACGGTCAGGTCGGTGCTGGCCTGGGCGAAACCCTGGGCGTTGTTGAAGCCGTTGCTGACGGTGAGGTTGAGCGCGCCGCCGTCGGCCTGGATCAGGCCCTTGAGGCTGTTGTCGAGTTCGGTGGCATTGACGGTGGCGGTCTTGGCCACCAGCACGCCGTTCTGGTTATTGAGCTTGCCGGCGTTGAGCGTCAGCTCGTCGGCGATGATTTGCCCGCCGCTGTTGTTCAGGTCGGCACTGGCGAGTACCAGGCTGCCGCCGGCCATCTCGATACGGCCTTGGTTGTTCAGGGAAGCGCTGTTGAGCGTGGCGGCCTGGCCGTCACCAAAGCGAATCAGGCCGCCGAGGTTGACGATGGCCGGCGAGTTGATCGCCAGGCTCTGTTCGCCGAACAGGCGCGCGGTGGCGCCCTGGTGGGTCAACTTGGCGCTGCTGACGTCGACGGTCTTGGCCTGGATGATCGCGCCCTGGTTGGTCAGCTCTTGCGCGGCGGTGATCGCCAGTGCGCGGCTGGCCAGCAGGTTGCCGGAGGTGGTGACGGTTTGCGCGTTGACCACCAGGTCGCCGGTGGTGTTGCGGCTGTTGTCGGAGGCGACGCCGGCTTCGACGATGCCGGGGTTGGTGACGGTCGCGGCGTTGAGTTCAATGCGCTGGCCGGCCGCCACGCTCTTCTGGTTGACCAGGGCCTGGGCGCTGGTGATCTGCACGTTGCCGGTGGCGTAGACCTTATCGGTGAGGTCGACGTTCTGCGCAGTGACCTTGATGTTGCCGGCGGTGGCCGCCTGGGCCATGCTCAGGCGCCCGTTGGCATCCAGCTGAATATCCCCACCACTGGCCGCCAGCGTGCCGTCGAGCTTTACGCCCACACCCGCCTCGGTGCCCACCAGCTTGATCGCGCCGGCGTACATGCCGCCCAACGCGCTGGAGTCGATCGCCAGTTCGGGCTTGGCGCTGCCGTCGTCGGCGCGCGGTGTGGTTTTCAGGCTTTGGGCGTCCACATCGTTGCGCCCGGCGATTACGTTCAGTTCGCGCGCATTGATCTGCGCGTTGATCTTGGCCGAGCGGGTGATGATGTCGAAGCGGTCAACATTGCTGGCGTTCAAGCCTTCGCCGTCGATGGTCACGGCGCCGCCGTCGACCTGGTAGCGCTGCAGTTGGCCGTTCGCGTCGAGTACCGGTTTGCCGGTGGTGAGGGTGACGTTCGGCGTGTTGATAAAGCCGCAGCCGCTGCAGGTGACGCCGTACGGGTTGGCGACGATGACTTTGGCCGACTGCCCCGCCACTTCGGTGTAGCCGCGCAGTTGGCTGGGGTTGCTGCCGGTGACTTCGTTGAGGATGACGCTGGCCGCGCCGCCCTTGAGGTTGGGGTTGCCGACGATGTAGCCGCCCAACTGGGTGTTGGTCACCGCGCCGCTGGCATTGTTGAGGATCACGCCGTTGGGGCCGACGTTGTAATCCTTGAACTGGTTATGGGACAAGCCGGCGCCGTTGGGCGTGGCGATGTTCACCACGGGCACGCCATTGCCCGCCGCGCCAACAGTGGTGCCCGGCGCGCTGACCACAATGCCTTCGGCCTGGGCCAGCAGCGGCTGCCAGAACAGCGCGTTGGCCAGGATCAACGCCAGCCCGCGCTTGGGCAGGCCGAAGAACGCGTCACGCGGCTTCAAAGCGGCGGAAGGTTGGCGGGCCAGGAAGGCAAATTGGCGAACATCCATTGTCAGATTCTCATTGCGGCGGGGCGTTGAATTACAGGAAGAAGTCCATACGGAAGTAGATCGGCGCTTCGCGCTCGCTCACTACGGCCGGTCTTTCCAAAGAATGGGCAAAGGTCACGCTGGTGCTGACGTGCTTGCCCCGGGCGAACAGCTCCAGGGAGTTGCTGGACACGCGGCCATGCACATCGCCGTTGTAGCGGTCGTTGCTGATCACGCCCTGGTCGTAGCCGACGCTGGCGCCGTACTCGGCAAACGCCGGGCGCATCCAATCCAGGGTCACCGGGCGCGCCCAGCGCACCTCGTTGCGCCAGTAGCCGCCGCTGTCGCCGGTCAGTTGCTGATCCTTGAAACCGCGTACCGAGGCCGAGCCGCCCAGGCTCACGCGTTGCGGGCTGAACAGAATGTCTTCGCTGCGCTGACCGGTGGCCAGGCTGGAAAAACTCAACGACTCGCCCCACAGCGTGAACGGCTGCAGATAGCTGACGGTGGCGGTGTATTTGCGGTAGCGCGAATTGGCCTGGCGGTTGCCGAACTGATCGCGTTCTTCTTCAGACTGGGCATCGAGCAGGCCGATGCCGTTCTGCATGCCCAGGTCGAGGTTGACGAACGCATTGCCGATGCGCCGACCGTGGTTGATGCCGAACTGGAGTTCGCTGAGGCGGTTGCTGCTCGGCGCGGTGCGCACGTCGAGGACGTAGTTGTTGGTACGCAGATGGGACAGGCCGACGTTCACCGAGGTCTTGCTCACGTCGTCGCGGTGGATCACCCGCTCGGCGCGCAGTTGATGGTTCTGGTTGTCGCCGTCCTGCTTGAATTTGAAGTCGTTGGTGTGGCCGTAGGTGCGGTAGTCGCTTTCGCTGTAGGTGTAGCTGAAGTTCCACCAGCCCCACGGCACGTTGTAATACAGCATGCTGTTTTTCGAGGTTTTCTGGTGGTCGCTGACCGCATCGTGGCCGCCGCGCAGCATCAGTTGGTCGCCCAGGCCCAGCGGGCTGTCCCATTCCAGGCCGGCGCCCCACTGCTGTTCGCCGGTGCTTTTCTGGCCGTCGTTGTTACGCGACAGGCTGGCACGCCAGGGCTTTTGCGGGGTGTTCTTGACCACCACATCACTGCCGCCGATCTGCTGGCCTGGGGTCAGTTCCATCTGCGCCTGCTTGGAGGGCAAGCGGTTAAGTTGGTCCACCAGTTGCTCGATTTCGCGCAGGTTCAGCGCCTCGCCGACCTTGCCGGGAAAGGCCATGGCCAGTTCGCGGTCGGTGACGCTGCTGCCCTCGGCGCTTTTCAACGCTTCAAGCTTGCCCTCCACCACCAGCACTTGCAGGTGGCCGCTGGACAGGTCTTGCTGCGGCAAGTAGGCACGGCTGGTGACGCGGCCTTTGGCGATGTAATAGTCGGTGATGACTTTGAGCAGTTCGTTGAGCTGCGACACACCCAGGCACTGGCCCAAATAGGGTTTGAGCAGGCGCGCGCGGTCGGCGACGGAAAGGCTGTCGGCGCCCTTGAGTTCGATGTCTTGGATCGGGAAGCAACGAGTGTCTGTCGGCGTCGTTGGAGCGGCGGGCTTGGTCTGTTTGCCGGGCAGGTCCTGGAGTTCCTGCAGGCGACGGCTCTGCTCTTCGAGCAGGCGATTCTGCCGGTCGCGGATCAGGTCCTGGTCCCCGGGGGTGGGGGCGGCGGTGGCGCTGTTCATGCTCAAGCAAACGAGCAGGAAAGTGCATAGAAAGTACCGAGTCCGTGGTAATAACAGAGACATGTTCGATCCATCGAAAATCAAGGGGGCGCAAACTAACATCGAACTTGCGCTAGCCCAAGCTAATGAGCTGGTTGCACGATCGCACCTATTTAGTTTGCAACTCTTTGATTAATAACCAAAAAAACCAATCAAAAAGAGCATGCACAGATTAACGGAACAATTATTCCGACCAGTGGCTGCACTTTTTGAATTTGAGTCGACCACAACTAATTAGATGCCATTATTTAGCCATCAAGTTATTGCCGAGATAGGTTAGTACCGAGAAAGACGGAAAAGTTCGCGGGCGTTTTGTGAATTGGATCCCATTTGTCGGTATTCCAATGCAACGCCGCTAGAGCAGGACCCGCCAGCGTTGGCGTGGTGAGCCTGCTCACTAGGGCAAGCCCGCTCACCACACCGTCATGACTGCACGGTTTATCTGACGCTTTGATCTTTTTCCTGGCCGGGGACGAGGGTCAATGCCGGGCGTTCCACGTCGCGGGAGACATGGGACCTTACCTCTTCCACACCGCCCTCTTCGTCGTTGTGGATAACCAGTACGCCGGGGCGGCGCAGTTGCTCCAGATCGCCGGCACCCAGTTTGAAGCTCTCACTGAGGTGCTGGTCGCTCAAGGCGTTGGCTTGTGCGCGGCGTTGGGCGAACTTACGGCCCTTGCGTTGCTGATAGCGCGCCCAGGACACCAGGATTACCGCGTTGAACAACGCGATCCACAGGTAGATCTGCAAGGTGTTGAGCGCTGCGAAAATCGGCGCTTCGATACGCGGGCCACCGTGGGTGTCGAGCATCGAGGTGATACCGCGTGCCAGCAGCCAGATCAATCCGGCCCAAGCCATCAGGGTCAACAGCACATCGATAATCCACATCACCAGGCTTTGGCGAGTTCTGACCAGGTGCATGATCACGCCTCCTCACTGACAGGTTTGATGCCACGGTCCGGGCTGACCCAGCGCGCGCGTTTCTGATGTTGGTTGAACAACACCTTGGGGAAACTGACCAGCGTGGTAAACAGGCTGACCAACCAGAACACCATCGGGTACCACACGGTCCAGAACAGGGTTTTCCACAGGTCTTTCTCGTAACGGCGGTCGATGATGATGCTCACCGCGAACTGCAGCAGGCAGACCATCGCCAGTACCAGCCCGGTAAAAGCCGGCGGCATCAGAGCGTCGACGGCGATTGCCTGTGGCAGCGCAATAAACTTGCCCACGCCCCAAAAGATCACCGACAGCAGGAAGGTGAACGCCCAGCCGGTGGACAGGCAGTACTCGAACAGCAGCGGCCACAGATAGCGGTGACGCCACTGCCAGATGCCGCGGATATTCTTGAACAGCACTTCGGCGCCGCCCTGGGCCCAGCGCAGGCGCTGCTTCCACAGGCCGCCGACGGTTTCGGGCATCAGGATCCAGCACAGCGCGCGCGGCTCGTAGAAGATGGCCCAGTGATCCAACTGCAGCTTCCAACTCACGTCGATGTCTTCGGTGATCATGTCGGTGCTCCAGTAGTCGATGCGGTCCAGCGCCTTCTTACGGAACGCTACCACCACCCCCGACACCGTGAAGATCCGGCCGAACACGCGCTGGGTGCGCTTGATCAAACCGATGATCGACGAGAACTCACCCACCTGGACGCGACCGATCAGGGTCGACCGCGTGCGAATCCGTGGGTTGCCGGTGACGGCGCCCAGGCGTGGGTTGTCCAGCATTGGCGCCACCAGATAAGCCGCCGCGTTTTTGTCGAGCAACGCGTCGCCGTCGATGCACACCAGGTATTCGCTGCGTGACGCCACGGCCCCCATGCGCAGGGCAACGGCCTTGCCCTGGTTCTGCGCCAGGTGCAACACGCGCAAGCGTGGGTGTTCCAGCGCCAGGGCATCGAGCACCGCCGCGGTGTTGTCTTTGGAGCCGTCGTTGACCGCGATCACTTCAATGTTCGGGTACAACTGGCCGAGCGCCGCATGGATGGTATCGGCGGCGTTATCCCCTTCGTTGTAGCAAGGGATGATGATCGAGATCAGCGGGTTGCCGGCCAGGGTCGGCGCCGGGGTGTCTTCCTCCCAAGGCCAGTGGCGCTCCCAGTGCAGCCAGAAGTACAGGCCGCCGGCAATCCACAGCGCCGACATAAACAGCGGGTAGAAGAACACGAAGTCCATCAGGAACTGCCCGGTGACCAGAAAGATCAGGCCCAGGGGCACGCCCAACACCAGCGCCAGTACGAATAAAGCCAGGATTCTGTCGAACATGGTCAAGGGTTCCATTGGTTGGAAAGGGCCGGACGCACGGTGTTCAGGTCCGGGGAGTTTTCCAGGAAGTTGTCCGGGTAGTAACCAAAACTCGTGACCCCCTGGCGTTTAAGCACACCCATCCATTCAGCCATTTGCGCACCGTTGATATCGGTGGCCTCTTTGGTGCGCCAATCCTTGGCTTGCAACTCGAACACCGTGCGCTCCAGGGCACCGGGGCGCTTCTTGACGGTGGCGACCAGTTTCTCCAGCCAGGCGTTAGAAGTGTTCACCTGCTGACCTTCCATCAGGGGCATGGCCATCGGCGCGGTCCAGTCGTAAGCCTGGAGGAAATCATCCAGATTCTGCGCGAACCAGGCTTCGCTCGGCGGGTTGAGCATCGGCTCAGCGAAGATATTGCGCGCGGTCAGCACCTGTGGCCCGCGGATGGCGCGCACCTTGGCGGTCAGCTCATGGGTGAAGTCGATCAGGTAGCGGCTCTTGAAACGCGTCCAGCGTTGCATCACCGCAGGGTCGGCGCGCAGGGCCGCAATGCTGTCGGGCAAACCGTTGGCTGCGTAGGTTTTCAATGCGGCGGGGCTGGCGTCTTCGAAATCGTTGAACACCGCATCGTCGTGATAAAGGATGCCGTCGATCGGCCCTACCCGCGCCAAGTCTTCGTAGATTTCGCCGATAGCCTTGCGCACGGCGGGATCGAACGGTGACAGGCGTTGGTACTGGTCGGGATCGAGGCCGATCTTGCCGGTCTTGGGATCCCAACGGGTCACGCGCGGCAGCTTGGCGTCGAGGGCAAAACTGAGCACCGGCATCCAGGCATATACGCTGGCATGGGCACGGGTATGCAGCTGCCAGGCGACGCGGTTGAACAGGTCGGCACGCATCGGCAAGTGACGGTTAGGGAAGTACAGCGAGTGCACCAGGCCGTCACCCTTGGGGTCGGCAAAGGCTTGCAGGAACACCGTGCCGGCGCCCATGTCCACCACGCGCTGTACCAGTTGGTCGAGGTTGCGCGCCTGCTGGGCGGGGTCCGGGTCGTAGACGTTGTCCAGGTCCACATGCAGCACGCGCAGCGGCGCCTTGGCCTGCACGGCCACGATGCTGTTGGCGAAGTGCTCGCCGTCCGGATCGGAGGCAACCAGGAAGCGCGGGCTGTTCATCAGGTCGCCGAGGTTATCGAGGCCGTCTTCAAGGGTCAGGGCCATCTGGTAACCCTGCTCGCCCACCACCGCCAGCGACGTGCCGTCGGCCGCGCCATACGGCCAGACCCACACCCGTGGTGCCTTGCCGGTGACGCTGCGAATTTTGTTGGAGATCGCCGCCACGTCGGCACGCATGCGCGCCTGGAACTGCGCTTCGGTTTCGTAGCGATTGGTCGCCGGATCATAGCGACGGGTGGTCGCGGCCGGTTCCAGGTTGCCCTGGGGGTTGGCCAGGATGCCTTTGTGGTTGGCATCGGTGTGGGCGGCGATTTCTACCAGGCCCGATTGCGACACCTCGCGAATCTGCTCCCAGGTGAGGAACTCACCCCGAGGACGTGGCATGCCGGCGAAGTCCACCGGTTTGTTCAGCGGCGTATCGATCCAGTAGCCCACCGGTGCCAGCAACGCCGGCCAGCGGTAGGCGCGCAGAATCGGCATCACCCGGGTATAGAAGCTCGAATAGCCGTCGTCGAAACTCAGCATGATCGCCTTGGGTGGCAACGCCGGGCCGCCACGGCGTGCGGCGAGAATCTGATCGACGCTGACCGCCTGGTAACCGTTCTCGCGCAGCCAGGCCAATTGTTCGATCAACCGCTCGGTACGCACCGCCACCACGGCCTGATCGGGGTCGCGGTCGGACACGTCGTGGTAGGCGATCCCCAGGAAATGGTTCTTCGGCCACGCCGCTTCGTTGGCTGGGGTCGGCCGCTCGGCGGGTGGAGTGAAGGGCGCGGGTTGCTGGGCGCAGGCGCTGGCCAGCAATACACCCAGGAGCAACAAGCAACGGCTGAGAACAGTCATGGTCAGGCTCTTTTAGAAACGGTAAGTGAGGTCGACGAGCAGGCGCAGATCGCGTTCGCGATCACCGTCGTAAGGTCGGCTGATCAGGCTCAGGTTGGCGCCGACTTCCAGTACATCGTTCCAGCGAAAGCGTTGGCCATAGCCGATCAGGCCGACGCCGCCGGTGGAATAATCACGCTGGCTGTACGTACCCGCACCGACTTGGAACTGCTGACTCCACTGGGTCTCGTAGCGGTGGTAGAGCACATGGTTGACGTTGACGGTGGGCAACACGCTGAAGTCCGACTTCGGGTTGAAGTACACCGTGTCTTCCTTGCTGTTGCGGCTGGTGGCGACTTCCAGGCCCAGGTCCACTTGCACCTTCGGCGAGCTGTAGAGGCCCTCGCGGCCGGCGAGCAGGGCTTCGACGCGGTCGTTGCCGTCACTGAAGTGGGAGGGGCTGACGGACAACTTCCACTCGCGGCTTTCATTGGCGCGCCAGCGGATAAACCCGCTGCCGCCATTGGCGGTGATGTCGGCATTCAACGCGCGCAACGGCGTGGTGGCGGCGAGGTAGTCGAGGCTGCCGCCGTATTGCCAGTGATCGTTGAGGTCATAGGCAAACGCTACGCGGGCGCCCTGTTTGGAACCAAAGCCGTAGGAGTGGTTGGACACCTCGGCTTCCAGGGTCAGGTCACGGGTGCGTCGCTCCACGCCGACGCGCTGCCAACGGTGGTGGCCGGTGCCTTCTTCAAAGTCGGCGGTGGCGTAACCAGCACCGGCGAACAGGCGCCAGTCTTCGTCGATGGGCGGGGTGTAGATCACGCTCTCGATGCCCCAGTCACGGCTGCCGGCCACTGCGCCGGCATCGCTGTTGTTGCCGCCGCCGTAGCTTTTGCCGGTGTAGGCTTCAACGCGCAATTCGGCCATGTCGTGCACATTGCGCAAGCGGTTGAGGCGCTGCACCTGGCGACTGTCGGGGTTGCGCGCGACCACGTCGTCGGTGAGCACGTCGAGCTGGCGCCACTCCTGCAGGTCCATGGCGGTGTAAGCCTGGGACACTTCCAGGCCGATGTCGCGCGGGGCCTGGGCTTCGGTTTCTTTCAGAATGCCTTCGGCGCGGCGCGGCAGGTCGCGGGCGCGGTACATGTCGGCCTGGGCCAGGCGCAAGCCGACGTTGCCTGGGGCCTTGGCCACCAACGCTTCCAGGCTGGCTTCGCTGCCCGGCAGGTCGCCGCCGTAGACGCCGGACTGAGCGGCCAGTTGCTGGGCGTCCATCCATGAATCGTTGGGGTTGCCAATCGGCAGGCCCTTGAGTTCGACCCGAGGTTTTTGGCTGTTGGCGAGGCTGCTAGCGACTTCGCGGGCTTGTTCGCCCTGATCGCTCTCTTGCAGGGCATAAAACAAGGCGGTGGTGTCTTCGACGCGATCATCCGGTTCGGCATCGGCGGCGCTCAGGGCCTGACGGTACAGCGGCTCGGCCTTTTCCGGCTGGCGTTGGTCCAGGTAGGACGCCGCCACCCAACGCACCGCGTAGGTGGGCAATTGCACGCCTTCGCGAGTCAAGGTTTCGTATTCGCGCACCACATCCGCCGTGCGCGCCCGAGCCTTGAGAGCGCCCAGGCGGTCGATGCGCCAGCGCACCACGTCATCGTGGGCGCTGGCGTCGGGGGTCCAGCGTGCGAGCAGGTTGTCGTACGCCTGCAGCGCACGGTCGGCGATCACGTAGCGCTCTTGTTCACTGCGGGTGGCGAACTCGGCCATGCGCACACGCTCGGCGGCCAGATCGCCTTCCAGGCGGCGTTGGGTAACCGCATCCAGCAGGCCCGGACGCTGGGCCGACAGACGCAGCGCGGCTTCCGGCAAGCGGGCCTTTTGCAGAGCGATGATGTATTCGCGGGCAACTTCCGGCTTATCGCCGGCACGCATAAACGCCTGATCGAATTCGAACAGCGCGTCGTAATTCAAGCCGGCACGGGTCAGCGCATAACCCAGGGCCATGCGGCGGTTGGGGTCGTCAGGCTTGGCGGCCACCAATGCACGGGTACTCTGCACCGCTTCGTTAGCCTTGCCGCCATCGGCCTGGGTAAGGGCCAGGCCCAGTTGCAGGTCGATGTTGTTCGGTTCGCGCAGCAACGCCTGACGGTACACCGCCTCGGCCTGGGCCCACTGTTTCTGATTTCGATAGGTGCGCGCCACCGTGGCCAGCGCTTGGGTGCTGAGGTTGCGATGCTTGCCCTGGGCCTCGTAGACCTGCAGCACTTCGGCGTCCTGGCCGGCCCAACCGGCAATCACCAGGTGATCGCTGACCTGGCCAGGCGTCTGGCGCTCGGCGGACAACTGGCGCAATTGCGTAAGGGCGGGGGTGAAGTTGCCGTTGCGCGCCTGAATAATCAGCGCGTCATAGGCCGGATCGGCCAGGGCAAAAGCAGGCATCAGCAATTGGCTGCACAAGGCGACCCCGATAAGCAGTCGCAACCGGCCTGATGCACTGAGTGGTGGGTTTGGCAACATATCGTGAGCTTCCTTACAGGGAAAGCTGTAACGATAGGTGGTCCTGAGCAATTCGCTTCAGGGTGCCGACGTCTCATGACCCGGCCTAGCTTTCCTGTGGTCACTATCGCCGAGGGCGGTGGGTAAAAGCGCAAATCAGAACAATTGTTCAGAATTGGATGAAGAAGGGGGATTTACGCGCGGCCCGCGAAGCAGCGCCGCTTGTGGCAAGGGAGCAAGCGCCCTTGCCACACGTGAGGCGATTATTGCGCGCCGCTGACCGCGCCGACTTTGGACATCACAAAGCCGATGAACTGCTCGACGGTCATCTTCTGGCCGTTGAAGGTCACTTCATTGTTGGCGTAGTGCAGTTTGGACACCACATCGCTGCCCACCAGGGTCGCCAGTTGTGTACCCACGGCCATACCGCTGACCATCTCGGCGGCCATCTGCGCTTGCTGCTCGATGGCTTTCGGGTCGGTCAGGCCGCCGGCCTGGGCTTGCAGGGCGGACACATCGGCGATCATTGGCTTGGACAGGGTCAGGTTGGCGTCCAGCAGCGACACCATCTGCTTGCCCAGTTCAACCGGCGGCAATTCCATCGACGCCGGTTTGGCCAGGTCCACCACCAGGCTGAACTTGCTTTCGCCATGGGTGGTTTTCAGCGACAGGTTTTCCACCGCCAGTTGCGGCTTGGCGGCCAACAGTTGGTTGACGTTGGCTTCGGCCAGGGTCTGCTCGGCTTCGGTCAATTGCAGTTCAGGCACGGGCTCGCCAGCGGCGGCCGCGGCTTGCACCGGCTGCATCTTGTCTTGGTAGAGCTTGGTCAGCACCAGCATGGCCGGGACGTCGACGTTTTTCATACTCAGCGCCATGGCGGCCGAGCCGACGGGTTTGCCCTTGTAGCCGATCTCGTCGATTTTGTAGTCGACGCGGCCGGCCAGGTTGTTGTCTGTGGTTTCGCTGGAGTCTTTCTGCTCAAAGCCTTTGAGCGAGATCACGTCTTTCTGCACGCCGACGGTGAACTTGGCGTCCGTCAGCTCCACGGTGTTCTGCCCGGTGTAGAAACCGAAGGTGGACTTGGCCAGGTTGCTGGCCACGGTCAGGCCGGCCAGTTCGGCTTCGAACGGCGCGCCCTGGGCGTCCACGGCGGCGACCTTGAGGCTGTTCATAAAACCGTCGGCTTTGACTTTCTGGCCTTCGGCGGTGCCATCGAAATTCAGGTTGGCGCCGGAGAAGCTCACCGAGGACTTATCGTCCTTGAACTCCAGGGGCAGCAGTTCGACATTGCCGTTGACCGCGCGGGTATAGCCGATATTGGCCACGCCCTTGAGCGGCGAAGCGTCTTTGGCGGCAGCGAACCACTTCTCGGTGGTGGCGTTCTTTTCCAGCTCGTAGTGACTGGTGGCCATGACCGGCAGCCATTTAAGCGTGACCAGACGCGAGAACGGCAACGGGCCGTGTTCGATATGGTCGACGAACAGCAGCTCCGGGTTCGGGTTTTCTTCGCCGAACACCGGACCTTGCGCCTTCAAGCGGTAGTGCGCGGTGCTGCTGAACACACCGCGCTCCAGGGACACCAGTTCCAGGGCGACGCTGCCGTCGACGCCGGCCATGGAGGTTTGCAGTTCCTTGTTGGCGTTTTGGATCGCGGTCTGCAACACCGGCTCCAACTGCTTACCGGTGTACCAGGCGCCGCCTGCACTGACGACGCCCACGGCGACAACAAAACCCAAAAGAACGACTGCTGGCTTATTCATGAAGTGACCTGATCAAATCCTGTGAGAAGTGGGCTGTCTTCCTTGAACCCTGCAAGGGTTGGCTCAAGCCCGCCGAAAACGGGGGGAAGATTAGCACTGGCGGCCTTAAACGGCGCAACCTTTCAGAGGCATCAGATCGCTACTGGTTCACGAATACTCCAATTCGATTTCATCGAGCTGGTGATCGAAGCTCTTCAAGCGTGCCGTCCAGGTGTACACCAGCACCTCGAACTCGCGGTGGATCACGGCGTTGCCGGGGGTGTCGGCCTTGGGGTCGCAGAAGTCCAGCTGGTAGCGCTCGCGGGCCATCTGCGTGGCGACGTCGGACAATTCCCGCGCGTTATTGAGCCAATGCCGACCTTCGGCGACCTGCTTGTCGAGCACCACGCACTGTTTTTTCAGGGTTTCGAGGCTTTTTTCCAACGGCGTGCCCGTCAGGTCGCCCATCACTTCCTGGAAGGTGCGCCCCGGCTGCCAGTAGCTGCCCCAGAAATAGCGGTCGAATACGGTTTCGACGCGGCGCAGTGCGACCTTGGTGTCCCAGATGGCCACGCGGGTCTTGCCTTGTTCGAGGAGTTTTTTCTTGATGCGTTGATTCTGGTAGGACGCCCAGGCCACCACGCCGATGGACAAAGTGCCGATCACCAGGCAGGCGCTGTCGAGAAACACCATGGCCTTGTCGAGTTGGTGGGAAAGCATGACGCCATAGAAATACGCGGCCGATAACAGCACCAGTGCGAAGAGCACGCACCAGAAAGCGGGAGCATAAGGGTTTTTCATTATTGGAATCCCCATGAGCAAACGCGAGCAGTGTCAGGCGTGCGCCTGGCTCGAAAGCCACGGCGCCCGCCTGTCAAAGCATAGCTATTCGCTCAGGGTTTGCTGGACGCCGACGCTTGCGTTCGTCCGCTTTCCCAGCCGCCGCCCAGGGCCAGGAACAGGTCGATCTGGCTCATGGCGACCTGAGTGTTGGCCGCCGCCAGTTGAGCACGCATCTCGGTGTAAGTGCGCGTGGCCTGCAGGTCGGCCAGGAACGAGGCGCGACCGGCCTGGAAGAAGCGGTGGGTCTGGTCCGCTGCCTGCTGCGCCGATTGCTCGGCCTCGGCCAATGCGTCGCGGCGCTGCAGCACGGCGGTGTACTGGGCCAGGCCGGTCTGGGTTTCGCGGATCGCGTTGAGCACCACCCCATCGAAATGCGCCAACGCCCCCTGGGTGGCGGCTTCGGCTTCATGGATACGCGCGCGGGCGCCGTTGGTCGGCACGGTCCAACTGATCATCGGGCCAAAGCCCCAGCGGTTGGTCGCCGGTTGGCCGAGGTTATCGAGCAGGCCCACGGTGCCGACGCTGGCGCCGATGGCGATGTCCGGGTACAGGGCGCCGGTAGCCACGCCGATGCGCGCGGTGGCGGCGGCCAGTTGGCGTTCGGCCTGGCGCACGTCGGGGCGGCGCTTGAGCAATGTGGCACCGTCGCCCACCGGCAGCAATTGGGCGATGTGCGGCAACTCGGCGCAATCACCGGTGCCCGCCGGCAGTTGCTCCAGGGGTTTGGCCAGCAGCATCGACAAGCGATAGAGCCCCGCCTGACGCGCCGCCTGGTAGCGCGGCATCTCGGCGCGCAGGGATTTGTATTGGGTTTGCGAGCGCGTCACCTGGGTTTCATCGCCCCGGCCGGCATCGCGTAGGCGCTGGGTCAGCGTGGTGCTTTGCGCTTGCAGTTCCAGGGAACGGTTGGCAATCGCCAGTTCTTCATTCGCCGCACAGATTTGCGTGTAGGAGCGCACCACGTCGGCCACCAGGGTGATGCGCGCGATGTCGGCGGCGGCCTGGGTGGCGTCGGCGCTGGCCTGGGCGCTTTCGATGCCGCGTTGCAAGGTGCCGAACAGGTCGAATTGATACGACGTGGTGATGCCCACGCTGCCGATGTTACCCACCGGGACTTTTTCCGACAGCAGGAAGGCTTCGCCGGATTCCTGCAAGCGTTGGGCCTCGGCCTTGGCGCCGGCACTCCAACCGCCGGCGGATTCGGCCTGCTGCACTTGATAGCGCGCGCGTTGCAGGTTGGCCGCAGCCACCCGCAGGTCGGTGTTGGAGGCCATGGCCTGGCGCACCAGTTCATCCAGACGCGGGTCGTTGTAGAGCTTCCACCAATCCGTCGGCACCGGCGCCGACACCACGTTCTTGCCATCGGACGGCAGTTGCCCTTGCAGATCGCCGCGCTTGACCGCGGCGGTGTCCGGCACCTGGTAATCCGGGCCGACCATCTGACAGGCCGACAGCAAAGAACCCAGGGCAACGATGGCTAACAACTGTTTCATGGCCGGGCTCCGGCCTTGGTCGAGTCGTCAATGATCGACACCGTGGCGGTACGTCCGGCGATCATGCGAAAGTCCGCCGGCACCTCATCAAAGGCAATGCGCACCGGAATGCGCTGGGCCAGGCGCACCCAGCTAAACGCCGGGTTGACGTTGGGCAACAGGTTGGAGCCGCTGCTGCGGTCGCGGTCTTCGATGCCGGCGACGATGCTTTGCACGTGCCCATGCAAGCGGGCGTTGTCGCCGATCACGCGGATGTCCACCCCCATGCCGACGTGGATGCCGTCGAGCTTGGTCTCTTCGAAATAACCGTCGATATGGAACGAGTTGCTGTCCACCACCGACAGCACCGGGCGCCCAGCGGTGACGAACTCCTGAGTGCGCGGCGCGCGGTCGTTGACGTAGCCGTCCACGGGGCTGCGAATTACCGAGCGGTCGAGGTTGAGCTGCGCCGAGTCCACCGTTACCTGGGCTTCGGCCAGGGCCGATTGGGCGCGGGCCACGCGAGACTGGCTTTCTTCCAATTGCTCGCTGGGCACCAGGTTGCCCAGGCCACGGTTGCGCTTATATTCGCGCTGGGCCTGGGCCAGGGTTTCCTGGCGGTCGGCCACGGCGGCCTGGGCCTGACGCAGGGCCAGCTTGAAGCGGTCCTGGTCGACGGCAAACAGCACCTGGCCTTTGCTCACCAGTTGGTTGTCGTGCACGTCCACGCGCTGGATCAGCCCGGACACGTCCGGGGCGATCTGCACGATGTCGGCACGGATATGGCCGTCACGGGTCCACGGCGCAAACATGTAGTACATGACCATGCGCCACACCACCACGACCGCAAAACTCACGATCAGCAGCGTCAGGACCACACGGCCAATAGTCAAAAACGGTTTTTTCATGTCATCAGGTATCGACTGAGTGAGTCCACCGCGCCCAGCAACAGCGCGTAGAGCCCCACATTGAACAATGCCCGGTGCCAGACCAGGCGATAGAAGTGGAGACGGGTCAACAACCCATGCACCACCAGAAATAGCACGTACGTAATGCCCATCAGCACCAGCAGCGTGGGCAGGAACACCCCGCTGATATCCAGATCACCGATCATAAAGGCGCTCCATCGGGTAGCGGCGCTTGCATCTCCGTGCCGCCAATGAATTCCACGCCGGGCAACAACGCCAGACGCAGGCCGGCCAGCGCATGCAGCAAATGCAGGCGGGTGTCGTCTTCGCCTTGCAGGCCCTGGCCGTTAAGGGCGCGGCGCGTGCGATCGAGGGTCATCAGCAGACCGCTTGGCGCGGGCAAGCGTTCACCCGCTTTCAGGCACGCCTTGAAGTAACCGCCCACACCCTCCACCACTTGGTTGAGCAGCACACGCGGCACGCCGAGGATGCGCGGCGAGTAGGCCAGCAGGTCCAACAGGTTGAGCGCCACGCGCAAATCGCGCAGGGCAATGCCGGTGTCCTGATTGGTCAGGGCCAGACGCGGCAGGTGCTGCATCAAACGGTCGAGCATCTGCACGGCCAGGTGCCGGTGCTCGGCCAGGGTCGCCGGCTCGGTCAGGCCGACGATGTCGTGCCAACTGAAGCGCGTCAGGCGCTTGGCCGCCAGTTCGGCGCCGAACGGGCGCGCAATCAGCGTCCACACAAATGCGAAAAGCAGTCCCACGGGCCCGGCCAGGTTGACGTTGGCGAAGTTGAGGAAGTCGGCGTCGTAGGCGCCCTGGATGCTGATGAACGACGAGGTGTTAACCAGCGTCAGCAGCATGCCCAGGTAGAAGCGCGGCTGCACGGTCAGCGTGCCGATGCAGATAAACGGCACCGCGAACGCCAGCACCAGCATCGGAAAGTCGTGCAGGTTGGGCAGCACCAAAAACAGATAGAGGCTGGCAAACAGCACCGACATCGCCGTCCAGAAAAAGAACCGGTAGATCTGCGGCGCGGGGTCGTCCATCGAGGCGAAGAAACTGCACGCGACGGCGGCCAGGATCACCGCGCTGCCGCCGTCGGTCCAGCCCAGCAGAATCCACAGCACCGAGGCGACGATAATCGCGGTGACGGTGGAAAACGCCGAGTAGAACATCAGGCCACGGTCGAGGAACGGCGTGAGCCGGCCCAAGCGCCAGTGGCGATAGACGGCGCGCCAGGTGTCCTGGCTCTCGCAGTGGATGGCGGTTTGCAGGCTGCGGCAGTCCTGCCACAGGTCGACCCATTCGCCGAGGCGGTACAGCGCGTTGGAAAACAGCAAGGTGTGGCGATCATCCAGCGCGTCGCCCTTGGGCTGTTGGGCTTCGATCTGGTCACGCAGGGCACACCAACTGTCCAGGGACGGATTTTCGGCACTGCTTTGCAGCCACTGGGCGGTGGCGTCCAGCAGCGGCTTGAGGCGTTCGAGAAACTGCGGCGCGCGCTGTTCGACGGCGTACAGCGCGTCATCCAGCTCCTCCACCACCGGCAGCAGGTGGATCATGCGCCCGCGCAGTTCTTTGGTATTGCGCACCGTCTGTGGACGCGCGCCTTCGTGGGGCAACTGGCCGATCATCAATTCCAGGGTGTTGAAGGTGGCGACCATGCCGCCGCGCAACGTGCTGATTTCGTCAGGCTGCACCGTGCGCGTCAGGAACCGCTGGCTGTAGACCTGCGCATCGGCAAACCACTTGGCCACCGAACCGTCGAACACCGGCGCCAGGCGTCGTGGCCAGAACATCGCGCCGACCACGGCGGCCACCACAATGCCGAGGAAGATTTCTTCGGTACGCGCTTCGGCCACGTCCCACACGGCCAGTGGGTTATCCACTACCGGCAGGGCAATCAACGGCAAGGTGTAGCCGGCCAGCATCAGCGCGTAGTTGTTGGCCGTGCGCAGGTGCATGGACAGAAACAGCAAGGTGCCCGTCCACAGCGCGATCACCACCACCAGGATGTACGGCGATTGCACGAACATCGGCACAAAAAACACCGCCGCCGCCGCCCCCATCAAGGTGCCGATGGCGCGGTACAGCGCTTTGGAACTGGTGGGGCCGACAAACGGGCTGGAAACGATATACACCGTGGCCATTGCCCAATACGGACGGGGCATCTGCATCAGCATGGCGATATACAGGGCGATCATCGACGCCGCGAAGGTGCGTACGCCGTAGAACCAGTCGCGGGCGGGCGGGAAACCGGTGAAAAATCCGTTCAAAGCGTCGCCGCCTCAAAGGCGCGCAACACCCGCAGGGCCGCCTCCATATCGGCGGGCGCGATATCCGCCAGCACATCTTTGCGCAGGCGCACCAGTTGCGCCTCCACCGCCTGCACCAGTTCGCGACCACGTTCGGTGAGGCTCAAGGCCTTGGCGCGGCGGTCGTGGACGTCTTCGGTGCGGCACACATAGCCGCCGTTGCACAGCTGGTCGAGCAGGCGCACCAGGGACGGGCTTTCCATCCCCGACGCATGGGCGACCTTGACCTGATGCACACCGTCGCCCAAACGGCCGATCATCAACAACGGCACGGCGCAGGCTTCGGAAATACCGTAGCTCACCAGCGTGCTCTGGCAGATTTTGCGCCAATGACGGGCGCCCACCACCATGCTGCTGCTGAGGTTCATCTGGAGTTGTTCGAGGGATTGAGGCACTGGATAGTTCGCATACAGTTAGTTTGCTAACTATCAATATGGCGAAGGGATCGAATTGCGTCAAGTTTTGAAACAATTTAGCGATGGATGGAGGGTGAGTGCATGACACAGGTGAGAGGGGGCGCGCGCCCGATAGCAGTGGATCAG
This sequence comes from Pseudomonas rhodesiae, assembly GCF_007858255.1. Lineage (GTDB taxonomy): Bacteria > Pseudomonadota > Gammaproteobacteria > Pseudomonadales > Pseudomonadaceae > Aquipseudomonas > Aquipseudomonas rhodesiae. Next base: position 51,802 of record NZ_VFEU01000018.1, read on the forward strand.
GCAAACAAGCTGTTACTGGCACACCGTAATCGGGGGCAAGCCCCCTCCCACATTTGGATCGGTGTCAGCTTCAGGATTGTTATGCGGCCTCGCCATCCAGGTGGCGCTGCCGATTCGAGTGATGGGCATATCCGACTCTCGCCAAGGTGAATCCCCCAAGAAAAAATAACCCAGGCGATTAGCGCCCAGATTTTTCTACTGCTCACCTTTTTTTTACGAAAACACAATTTTCAAAAGATTTTTTTACACCCCTCGGCCATCCCGCAACATCAGATTCAACTCATCCACCACCTCCGTCCAATCCGCATCGTCCAAGATTTCCTCACGCAAAAATGCTTTCTGGCTGTCTGTCCAGAAAAACGCCTCTGCCAACTTCAAATCCGGCTTGAGTGGTGAGTGGGCGGTCACAAACTGATTAATACTGACCGGGTCATCCGGCAGTCCAAGCTGTTTGAACAGCGACGGCAAGCTGTGCACGGGCGATTCCATGGTGGGCTCCTGAGAAGATGAATACCCAGAGTCTAGTTCAGGCACCAGCCAGGCCAGTAATCGCTCGACGCCCTGCTGCACCGACAGCACGCCGGTGTCCAACACCAGCGATGCCAGGGGCGGCGGTTCATAGGGGGAGCCGATGCCGGTAAACCCCGGCAACTCGCCGTTACGCGCACGGGCGTAGTGCCCCTTGGGGTCGCGGCTTTCGCACACTGCCAGTGAGGCACTGCACCACACTTCGCGATAATCGTCACCGAGGCGTTCGGCAAACACCGCGCGCAGGTCCGTCAGCGGCGCAATCATTGCCAGGATCACAATCTGCCCGTTGTCCACCAGCAGAGCCGCCAGTTCGCTGGCGCGACGGATGTTTTCCAGGCGGTCCTTATCGGAAAAACCCAGGTCTCGATTGAGGCCGCCGCGCAGGGTATCGCCGTCGAGTACCAGGGTCTGTCGGCCCTGTTCGAACAAGGCGGCTTGCAGGCCCTGGGCCAAGGTGGACTTACCCGACGCCGGCAGGCCGGTGAGCAGGATCGCCACGCCGCGATGCCCATTGCGCGCTTCGCGGTGACGGCGCGTGATGCTCGCCGTCGGCGCTACCAGGTTATTGAGCGACGGCACGGGGCACTGGTGCAGCGATATTGCCCGCCGCCCAAGCCGACTCGCGGCTGGCCAGGGCGCTGGCGATGCTTTGCACGCGGTCGGAGTCCAGTTGCTCCGGCAGCGGGTCGAGACCGGCGCTGGCGAAGATCTGCCCGTAGGCGTTGCGCAGATCGGCGTAGGCCAGGTCGCGGCGCAGGTCGGCCTGCAAGGTGTTGAGTTCGCCCTGGATCAGGTCCAGCTCACCGATCCCGGCGGCCTCATGACGGTTGCGCAATTGACCGAGGATTTGCCCGTCGATATCGGCAAGTTGTTCGCTGGTTTTGAACTGGCGCACCGCGTCCTGATAGTTGGCGTTGGCCACATAGAGTTGCGCGAGCACGGCAATCGACATCGCCTGGCGCCGGGCGGTGGCGACTTCTTCACCGGCCTTGGCCACGTCGATGGCCGCCGGGGCGGAGATCACATTGAACAGGTTCCAGGTGACCTTGGCGCCGTAGTCGGCCCAGCGGTTGTCCACTAGAAACGAGTTGCTGTCGTAATGCCCGCCGGCCGAAAACTCCAGCCCCGGCAGCAAGCGCAGCATGGCTTTACGGGTTTCGGCGGCGCTGATGCGGGTCTGGTAATCCTGCTCGCGCAGTTCCGGGCGGTTGGCCAGGGCTTCCTGCTCCAGGCTGGCCAGGTTCACCTTGAGCTGAGGAACGCTGTAGTCATCGGGCGTGGCCAGTTTCAGCTCGGTGCCCATGGGCAGATTGATCAGGGTCGACAGCTCGGTCTTGGCCAACGACAGGGCGCGGCGCTGCTCTTGCAACTGGCGCGTGGCTTCGATCAACGCACGCTGATAGCCGAGCGCCTGGACCGGGTCGCCGATACGCTGTTCGCTCATGCTCTGGCTATTGGCCTGGGCCTGGTCGACACGGGTCATGAGGCTGTCGATCTGGGTCAGCAGACGCTCGGCGGCCACCGCGCGCCAGTAGGCGGAACGCACGTCCTGCACGATGGTGTTGACCACCTTGCGTCGACGTTCCTGGATGATCAGGCGCTGATCGCCCTGCTGCTTGGCGCTGATGTAACTCACGCCGAAGTCGAGCACGTTCCACACCATGGTCAGGTCGGCCACGCGACGGTCGCGGTCCTGGGAGGTCGAGGGTTCCAGGGACTGGGTGCCGGTGAGCACACTCTGGCTGCTGGAGGCGTTGGTGTTGTTACGCCCGGCATAGCCAGCGGATAGGGCCATGCGCGGCAGCATGTCGAAACTGGACAGGTCGGATTGACGCTTGGCCAGCGCCTCTTCCATCACCTTCAAACGGCCTTCGAGGTTGTACTTGACCGCACGGGCCATGGCCTCGTGCAGGGTCAGCGGGCCGCTCAACGGTTCCTGATCCTTGTACATGCCATGTAGATCGCTGCGCGCGCGTTGCTCGCTGACGCTGCGCTCGATGGGGTCACTGGTGACTGCGCAACCGCTGACAACCAACGCCAGCAGACTCATTCCGAATAACTTCTGACCTCTATTCATCCCTGACTTGCCCCTGACTGCGGTTCTTTTCTTGAAGTTTTCAAGCCTGCACTTCGCTGATGCCGGCCTGTCGTAAAGCCATCGCCAGGTTATCGACCTGACGCTGCTCGGTGTCTTTGAGGTGTTGCAGTTGCTGACCCAGCGTCGGCGCGCCGAACAGGCCGCGCAGCCCTTGGGTAAGGTCTCGACTCTGCATTGATTGGCTGCCGAAAGTGTTCAAGGAATGGTCCTCGGAACCGGCGTCGCGGTTGAACACGCCCGACAACGTGCTGCTGCCGAATACCCCACCATCGCCCCCACCAAACCCCAGGAAACCTTGGCCCGAGCCATCGCCGGCGGTGTCGTTGCCGAACACCTGGGCGATATAGCTCGGTGCCAACTGGCCCCGGCTGATGAAAATACTGCCGATCGGTTTGAGGTCACCGCCAACGTCCCGCTGCTCGAACAGCGGCGGGAAGCCCAGCGGCGAGCCGAGATCGCCCCTGGGTGACGCAATGACGACCGGTTGTAACGGCACCTCGGATGGCGCAACCACCGTCACAGGGTCTGCGGTGAGGAAGTCCGGCGGCGGTTTCACATCGTTGGGTACCACGGTATCGATCGCATAGTTGTTGGACACGGCCACGCTTACCCCGGCGTTGCCCGCCAGGTCAGTGAGGTTGGCGGTGTCCAGGGCGATAAAGTTGCTCGGATCGGTAAGGTTGGCGGTCGGCGTGAACGTCGCGGTCCAGGTCAGACCACCGTCGCTGCTGACCAGATTGGTCAACTCCCCATTGGTGACACTCAGGTCCGACAGGTCGAAATTACTTACCGCCTCGCTGAAGGTGATGACGACCTGCGTTGTCTCGCCTACTGTCAGGTTCGGATCGGCAACCACGATGGTTGCGGTTGGCCGGGTGGCGTCGAGGGCATAGTTGCTGGAGATCGCAATACCCGCCCCGACATTGCCGGCCAGGTCCTGGACAGTACTTGCGTCCAGCAGGATCAGGTTAGTGGCATCGCTGACGCCCGCCGTGGGCGTCAAGGTGGCCGTCCAGGTCAGGCCGCCGTCAGTGCTGGCGAGGTCGGACAGCACAGCATTGGCCACACTCAAATCCGACAGATCGAAACCGCTGACCGCCTCGGTAAAGCGGATGGTCACGACAGTGGTCTGGCCGATGCCCAGGCGGGTGTCACCCAGGGTAATCGTCGCGCCAGGGCGCACTGTATCGATGGCAAAACTGTTGGAGTTCACCGTACCGCTACCTGCATTGCCTGAGACGTTGACCACGCCACTGGTATCCAGGCTGATCAGGTTGCTGGTGTCGGTAATGCCCGCGTTCGGGGTGAAGGTTGCCGTCCAAGTCACACCGCCATCGGAGGATGAGACGGCGCTGAGAGTACCGTTATTCACCAGCAGATCGGCATTGTCGAAACCACTGACCGCTTCCGAGAAAGTGATGGTTACCAGGGAGGTCTCACCGACCTTGAGTGCGCTGTCGGCCACCACCACCGTCGCCGTCGGCACCCGTGTTTCGATCATAAAGTTGGCCGAGTCGGTGGCGCCTGCCCCTGTGTTGCCGGCGGCGTCGCTCACGCCGGTGTTATCCAAGGTGATCAGGTTGGTGGTGTCGGAGACGCCTGGGTCCGGGGTAAACGTCGCGGTCCAGGTCAGGCCGCCATCGCTGCTGCTGACGGCGCTCAAGCTGCCGTTGACGATGGTCAGGTCGGAATTGTCGAAGCCACTGACGGCCTCGCTGAAGGTGATCGTCACCTGCGCGGTCTCGCCTGGTCTCAATGTCGAATCGCTGAGCACGATGGTAGCGCTCGGGCGCTGGGTATCGAGGGCGTAGTTGTTGGAATCGGTGGTGCCGCTGCCAACGTTGCCGGCCAGGTCGGCGATGCCGCCGTTGGTCAAGGTGATGACATTGCTGGTATCGCTGACGCCTGCCGACGGGGTCAAGGTCGCGGTCCAAGTGATGCCACCGTCATTGCTGCTCAGCCCGCTGAGAGTGCCGTTGGCCACGTTCAGGTCAGCATTGGAGAAGCCGACGATGGCCTCGCTGAAGGTGATCGTCACCAGTGAGGTTTCGCCGACGGCCAAGGCTGTATCGGCCACCACGATGGTCGCGGTAGGGCGCACCGTATCGACCACGTAGTTGTTGGAGTCGGTGGTGCCGACGCCGGCATTGCCGGCGCCGTTGATCAAGCCGGTATTGTCCAACGTGATCACGTTGCTGCTATCGGAAATGCTCGCGCTCGGGGTAAACGTCGCTGTCCAGGTCACGCCGCCGTCGCTGCTGCTGACAGTGCTCAGGGTGCCGTTGTTGATCGTCAGGTCGGCGTTATCGAAACCGCTCACTGCCGAATTGAAGGTGATGGTCACCAGGCTCGTCTGGCCGATCCCCAGCGTAGTATCGGCAACCACGATAGTCGCGGTCGGGACGTTGGTGTCGATCTGGTAGTTATTGGAGTTGGTCGTGCCGCTGCCGGTATTGCCCGCAGCATCCGAGACACCGGTGTTGTTCAGCACGATGACGTTGGAGGTGTCGCTGACGCCCAGGTTCGGGGTGAACGTAGCGGTCCAGGTGATACCGCCATCGCTGCTGCTGACGGCGCTGAGGGTGCCGTTGGCCACACTCAGGTCAGAATTGTCGAACCCAGTGACCGCCTCACTGAAGGTGATGGTCACCAGCGAGGTTTCGCCGACGCTCAGTGCGGTGTCAGCGACCACGATGGTCGCGGTGGGGCGCAGCGTGTCGACGGTGTAGTTGTTGGAATCGGTGGTACCACTGCCGGCATTACCGGCGCCGTCCGTCACGCCAGTGTTATCCAAGGTGATCAGGTTGCTGGTATCGCTCACGCCCACGCTCGGGGTGAAGGTCGCGGTATAAGTGATGTTGTCGCTGGTGCTCAGCCCGCTCAGGCTGCCGTTGGTAACTGTCAGGTCCGCCAGCGTAAAGCCAGTCACCGCCTCGCTGAAGGTGATGGTCACCACCGAGGTTTCGCCCAAAGCAACAGCGCTGTCGGCGATGACCACGGTGGCGGTGGGGCGCACGGTATCGATGGCATAGTTGTTGGAGTCGGTGGTGCCGCTACCGGCGTTACCGGCGGCATCAGACACACCAGTGTTATCCAGAGTGATCAGATTAGTGCTGTCGCTGATGCTGGCGTTCGGGGTAAGAGTCGCGGTCCAGGTGATGCCGCCGTCACCGCTGCTCAGCCCGGTCAGGGTGCCGTTGGCGACCGTCAGATCGGCACTGGTAAAACCGCTCACCGCTTCGCTGAAGGTAATGGTCACCAGGGAAGTTTCGCCGATCCTCAAGCCGTTATCAGAGACGACGATCGTGGCGGTTGGGCGCGCGGTGTCGACGGCATAGTTGTTGGAACTGGTGGTACCGCTGCCAGAGTTGCCGGCCAGATCGAGCACGCCGGTGTTGGCCAGGACAATCAGGTTGGTGGCATCCGTGGTGCTGGCGCTAGGGGTCAACGTGGCGGTCCAGGTGATACCGCCATCGCTGCTGCTCAGTCCGCTCAGGGCACCATTGGCGACAGCCAGATCAGCCAGGGTGAAACCGCTCACGGCTTCGCTGAAGGTGATCGTCACCTGGGACGTTTCGCCGATGGACAGCGCGTTGTCGGCAACCACGATGGTGGCCGTCGGGCGCAGGGTGTCGATGGCGTAATTGTTGGAGTCAGTGGTACCTGTGCCTATGTTGCCAGCGAGATCGCTCACGCCGGTATTGTTCAGGGTGATGAGGTTGGTGGCATCCGTGGCGCTAGCGCTAGGGGTCAGCGTGGCGGTCCAAGTGATGCCCCCGTCGCTGCTGCTCAGCCCGCTCAGTACGCCGTTGGCCACCGTCAGATCGGCGACGGTGAAACCGCTCACGGCTTCGTTGAAGGTGATCGTCACCTGGGACGTTTCACCGATGCTCAATGCCGTGTCGGTCACCACGATCGTGGCGGTCGGCAGTACCGTGTCGATCGCGTAGTTGTTGGAATTGGTAGTGCCGACGCCGGCATTGCCACTCAAGTCCGTGACACCGGCATTGTTCAGGACGACCAGATTGCTGGTATCGCTGATCGCGGTGTCCGGCGTCAGGGTCGCGGTCCAGGTGATACCGCCGTCACTGCTGCTCAGCCCGCTGAGCGTGCCGTTGGCCACGGTCAAATCCGCTGTGGTAAACCCGGTGACGGCCTCGGAAAACGTGATGGTGACCAACGAGGTTTCGCCGCTTCTGAGGGCCGTGTCGGCCACGACGATGGACGCCGTGGGCGCCACGGTATCGTTGATCACGTAATTGTTCGAATCGGTGGTACCGACGCCGGCGTTACCGGCCAGGTCCGCCACACCGGTGTTGTTCAAAGTGATGATGTTGGTGGTATCGGCAATATTGCTGGCTGCGGTCAGCGTGCCGGTCCAGGTGATGCCACCATCGCCGCTGGTCAACAGGCCAACGGTGCCGTTCTGCACGGTCAGGTCGGCTGCGGTCAGCCCTGTCACCGCCTCGGAGAAGGTGATGGTCACCAACGACGTAGCGCCGGAGTTCAGGTTGGTGTTTGCCACCACGACTGTAGCGGTTGGCGGCGTCTCGTCCGGTACATAGTTGGTGACGAGGGTGCCGCCATCGTTGTAGACGTTGCTCACCGACGCCGGGGAGACACCGGCAGTGCCTGCGCTCGTGCCCCCCGTGCCACTGCCACCGACATTGCCACTCAACGCCGCGAAATTGGCGGCGGTGAAAAGGATCGCGCCCTTGTTCCAGATAGCCCCGACCCCGACCCCACCGGCGCCGCCATTTTGGGTATAACCGCCGCCCGCACCGCCGCCACCGCCACCGCCGCCCGCGCCAATGTTATTGGAGATGACCGAATTGCCGATGACCCGCAGGGTGGCGCCCGTGTCGTTATAGATACCACCAACCGCACCACCTCCGGCACCACCGATATCGTTATAGCCATCACCGCCGCCACCGCCGCCGATGGACAGCCCGGCGCTGGAGGCCGTGCCGCCGGAGGAGCCGGTGCTGTAGCCCGCATAGACGGCGCCGCCGGCACCGCCGGTCGTGCTGCCACCACGGCCACCGATATTGAAGAAACCGCCACCGGCACCGCCCTGGTTGGCTGAGCCGTTGGAGCCTGAGGAGTTGAGTGTGTCGCCACCACGACCGCCGATCCCGCCGCCGAGGGCGCCACCACCGCCACCACCGCCGCCGGCATATTCAGGTGTCACACCCCCACCCCCACCACCGCCCGCCGCCACGTTGGCGGTGACCGTGACGTTACGCAGGGTCAGGGTGCCGGCGTTGTTGATCCCGCCCCCCTTGGCCACCAGCGCATCGTCACCACCGTTACCGCCGTTGCCAGACACCACGCCGCGGGTAATCACCAAGCCGTCGAGGGTGGCCGTGGTGCCGGCCGTCACGTTGATGATTTGGGTTCGGAACTGCCCATCCAGGGTGACATCGGCAACGTTGTCGTTATTGATGTCTCCATCGATCGTGATGTTCTTATTGACCACCAGCACCTGGGTCAGCGCAACGGTCATGCTGTTATTGAAGGTGACGATGTCGCCGTTCTGCGCGGAAGCCAGGGCGCTGCGTAGGGAGCCCACGCCCGCGTTTTGATTGTTGGTTGCGGTCCAGGTGGCCAGGCCCCATTGGTACTCACTCATGGCCTTGCTCGACAGCGCGCTGGTGCTTTCGATGGTGCCGGTGGCAATTTCCAGATCCCAATCGCCGCCCAGGCCCGTGCGGTCATTGGAGGCGGCTACGTCGCGGCCGGTCAACTGCGCCAGCGAATCCACCAGGCTCAATCCACGCTCGCCTTCGGCGGTATAGCAGCCGTAGATGAGGATATCCCCTCCGGCGTTCATGTCCTGACCGATCTGCGCCAGCACTTCGCTGCGCGCCTGTACGTTATCGGCCGAGAGATAGCTGTTGCCCAGCCACAAATCACCGGCATTACCGTGGGCGATGATCTGGACGGAGCTGATACCCTGGTGTGAATCCAGGTAATCGGCAATTTGCTGCAGACCGTCCTTGCCGCCGTCCAGTTGCACCACTTGGGTGCCCGGCGCCACGCCTTCGAGCAGGCTGGCGGAATCCTTGACCCGGGAATCGACGAACACCACGCTCTTGCCGGGCACCGCAGCCTGGGTGGCATCGACCTGGCCCTGAGGCGCATGGCTGTCGGCGGGCTCTTCCGCAGTGGGGGGCTTGGCCGCTTCGGCCGGCGCATGCGCGTCCGGCTGCGCCACCTCGGCCACGGTCGCCGCCACCGCACCGTCGAACAGCATTCGCGGTTCCAGGGACATGATCATTGGCGATGCCAGGGCCTTAGAAGCCTCGGTTACCCGCGATTTGCCTTTGCTCCACCACATGACGATCACCCGAACTCGAACTGCTACCACACGCCAATAAAAAAACCGCAATCAGCCGATCGCGGCGTCGCTTTTCATACGAATGACATTGGCCGCACTGGCAGAACCATCACGCCAGAACGACAACTGGGCAAACTTTTCAAACAGGTCCGGCGGCAACAGCGTGCGCCGCGACTGGGGGGCCACCCTGGGCTTGACCTTGTGCAGGCCGGCAACGCCCAACGCCTGGTCGAAGGCCGGGGCGTCGTAGGTCAGGTGATTGAAATCGTGTTCGAACCAAGGCTCGTCGATGAACGCATATACCAACCGCATCACGCGCTCCGGGGCTTGGGTCAGCAAGTCATAGTCAACGATCAGCAAGGACTCGGCGTTGTCGCCGTAATACGCTTCTTTGAGCGCGGTCCAGGCAAACCCCACCAGGCGATTGCGCTGGGCCAGGGTTTCGCAGCGGCTGTAGACGGTGTTGCGCTCATCATCGTCGTTGAACAGCTTGGTGTTCTCGAACGGATTGGCGCGGTAGAGGCGCTCCAGACTGTCGAGCACCCAGGCGACATTGCGCACACAGGCGATGGTCTTGGCCTGGGGAAACAGATCCTGCAAGGCCGGCAAGCGCGCGCACCAATGCCGGTTGGTATCGAAAATAACGGGCTTGTCGGCCTTATCGGCGTAATAGGAATCGAACAGGCCGCGCAGCAGCCGGCGGCGCAGGTTGGTATCGATCACCGAGCCAAATTCGCTGCCGGCGCTGCACTGCTGCAGCACACTGCTAAAGAGCGAACCGACCGGGCTGGTCATACCGGCATGAAACCGCGGGTTCTGCAGCAAAATCGCAGAAAGCAGGGTCGAGCCTGAGCGCGGAAGACCGGAAATAAAATGAAACTGCGGCAATCCCTTCACCAGTCATAAAGTCCTTTTTGTGAGGCCAAGCGTAGCCGAGGAAAAATACTCCGCCTAGTAGTACTTTGATATCAACCCACCCTGAATGAGAAAAAGAGATGGATGGTATTGCCTGATCGAGAACTGAATGGATTAAGCCAACCAAACCTACTTTTCGATGTCTTGGTTTCGACAGAATCAAATGATCCCGTCTACGCTCAGCCATGCGTAACCAGGCCAGGGAATGAAGGCGTCGGGCTGATCGCGGACGGCTTGCTTGTACCTGCCAGGTGGCGTCAGACCAATGACCTGAGGGATGAGGAAGTTATGGAAGTATTCATGGGCACTATCCAACCGTTCGCCTTTAATTTCGCACCCCGAGGCTGGGCGCTGTGCAATGGGCAGACGATCAGCATTTCCCAATATTCGGCGCTGTTTGCATTGCTGGGGATCAACTTCGGAGGCAACGGCCAGTCCACCTTTATGCTCCCCAACCTGCAAGGGCGCCTGCCTTTAGGGATGGGCACCGGGCTGGGCCTGACACAGAGGACCATCGGCGACACGGCTGGCAGCGAGAACGTCAGCGCAACACTGTCCAACTTGCCTGCACACACCCATACGCTCACGGGCGTCACCGCCTCGACCACCCTGCAATTGGCCAACCCGGCCAGCAATCCCGTAAACGCGCCGACATCCACCAACTCATTCATTGGCACCTCGGGTACCGGGCCGGGCTCGGCGGCGATCTATTCAGATCAGTTGGGTGCCTCGCCAGTGCCGCTGCAAGGCGTGACCACCACCGTCAGCGGCACGGTGTCGCCTTCTGGAGGCGGCACACCGATGGCGGTCATGAACCCATACCTGGCCGTCAACTTCAGCATTGCTCTTGAAGGGATTTTCCCTCCCCACGACTGATGATCCGCCAGAGGGCTGCGGCCCTCTGGCCTTGTGGAGTGTCGATATGCTGCAAAAGGTTCATAGCCACCATTTTCAAGCGCTGCTGGGTCAGACCCGAAGCCTGATCCTGCCGGACGGTCACCGTCTGGAAGTGCGCATTGAGCACTTGGAAGAAACCCCCAAAGCTAAAATGCCCAACACCGAGCGCATGCCGTTCAATGTGCAACTCAACAGCCTGGAAGACACGGCCTTCGTGGACGGACTGTGCGATCTGGACATCCCTGAACTGGGAAGGCTGGAAGGCGTTTTCGTATCCCGCGTACCGGCCGCGGGACGGGACCCGTCGCGGGGTTATTTCTGCATCACGTTCAATTGAACCCGAGCGGTTGGCGGCCGCTCAGAGACTTTTCGGATACCAGACCAACCGCTCTGCCCCCGGGTTCTGCTCCTGCACCTCGAAGCCCAGCGCCAGATAGTGCTGACGCGCATGGGGGTTGCTGGCCCAGACCACAGTCCACACCGGGCAGCGGATCTGTTGCGCAGCCTTCTGCACCCCGTGCAGAACCGCCCGACCATACCCGCGCCCACGAGCTTGGGGGATAAAGGCCAGGTACAGGACCCGGATTTCATGGGCGCCAAAATCCGTGCTCAAGGCGCCGATAGCGGTGCCGAGCTTTTCCACCACGTAATGCATGGCATCGGGAAAATGCTCGCCCAGCCCTCGCTCCTGCACCTGGAATTGCTGCGCGATCATCTGCTGCCGTTGCTCGGGCTCACCGTCGACCCATTGCAGATCCGGGCGCGCCGCCTGATAGAGCGCTTGCAAAAACCCAGCATCGCTGACCCTTGAGGGCCGCACCACCAATCCTTCAGCCGTGACTGCATCCATATCGATTCCTTAAAAGCCGCTTTCCCTGACACCCAGCGCCGCCAACCGTCGCCAAGCCGCGCCCAATACCGACTCACCCTGCCCCTGCAGAACCACCGCACCCCGCAGCGGTTGCAGCGGCGCGGCGGTATCGTCAATGGCACTCAAGCGCACGCCATAGTGCGCCTGCACGGGCTGCGCCCGTTGTTGCGAATCCCGGCGTACGGCAATTGGTCCGTGGTGGTCGGAGGTCAAGGCTTGCTGCTCAATGAAGGCCACACCGTTGGTGTCGATTTCATCCAATTGCACGGCAATGGAGGCGTGCATCGGATCGTCAGCGATAAACCGTCCCTTGGCGCCAGGCGCGACGCGCCACAGCTCGGCCTCGGTCAGGTAGCCGCGCAGCCGCGAATCGGTCTGCACCACCCGCGCCAGCACTTGTGTGGGCGCCAACCAACGGCCCATGGTGAGTTGCGGCAGCAGGTCGCGTACCTGACCGGCATGGGGCGCGCGCAGCAACAGGCGCTCGCGCTGGGCAACCAACCCCCGGTACTCGGCCACCGCTTCGGCCAATTGTTGTTCGATGATGCCGGCATCCGCGGCGGTTTCACTGCGCCCGGCCTGGCGACGCATCTGCAACTGCTGGATCTCGATTTCCCGGCGCACGATGAGCAGACGCGAGGCCATATCCGACGATTCCAGCTCAATCAATACATCGCCCTGAGCCACCGTTTGGCCGTCGTGCACATTGACCTGCCGCACCCGCGCCGCCACCGGTGCATGCAAGGCACTGGCACGCCCGGCCTCGAACATTGCCGGCACTTCCACGGCGCTGCGCCATGGCAGCCACAGCGCCAGCAGCAGCGTCAGCAACACCAGACCGGTCAGCCATACCCTTGGGCCATGGGCCTGTTCGCGGCGGCTCCACCATTGCCGCCATTCTTTGACGATGGGCATCACGATGAACCACATCAATTCCACCATCATCAGGAAAATGCCCAACACCTTGAAAAACAGGTGATACACCGCCAGGGCGATGCCGAAAAACAACGCCGCGCGCCATAACCAGGCACCGTAGCCCCATAGCAACAAACGACGGCGCATCGGCGGCGACCACGGCTCCGGCGCGGCCAGGCCATAGCCGAACAACACTTCACGCAGATGCCAGCGACACAGCGCGAACGCGCGACCCTGAAGGTTATCCACCGCCCAGAAATCGCTGAGCAGGAAGTAGCCATCGAAACGCATAAACGGATTGAGGTTGATGATCAACGTGGTGATCCACGTGGCGCTGGCCAGCATGAACGCCGCCGTGCGCGCCGGCCCGTCCGGCAGCAGCGACCAGGTCAGCAAGGCAACGCACGCCAGCAGCAATTCCGCCAGCACGCCGCCGGCACCGATCAGCAAACGGGCACGCCGATCATTGACCCTCCAGGCATCGCTCACGTCGGTATAAAACATCGGCAACAGCACCATGAACGCCACACCCATGCTCTGCACGCGACAACCAGCGCGCTTGGCCATAAACGCATGGCCGAACTCATGGCACAACTTGGCAAAGAACAAGGCCACCCCAAACGCCAGCGCCCCGCCAAGGCTGAACAGATGCGGAAATGTCGCAACGAACCGCTGCCAATCCCGCGACACCAGGAACCCCCCCAGCCCCAGGACCAGCGGTATGCCGTAGCGCAGCATGCTCGGGCCAAACCGCGCCAACACAGGCCAGGTGCGGTTGAGAAAGGCATCCGGGCGCCACAACGGAATGCGGAAAAACAGGTACTGATGCAGCAGGATTTGCCAAAGGCTCTGGCGCTGGGCGGCGATCTTGAGCGCATAGCTGTCGCGTTGTTGCGCATCCAGGCCGCTGATCAAGTCATGGCCGCGTAAAAACCCCAGCAGTTCTTCCAGGGACTGCGGCGTAAGTGGCAGGCCCGGCTCACGGTTCGCCGCTTGCAGGACCCGCTCCGGGTCGCCCAGGGACCAATGCCGCAGCATGCGCATGGCCGCCGCGCCGATTTTGAAATAGCGCCCGCGCACCGGGTCGGCCAGGGTCCATTGCGGCGAACCGTCCCGATCCGGCGCCGCTGCCGATAGTTGCAGATCGGCGCGCAGACTCGGCAAGCCCATGCTAGAGACCTACGCTCTGACGCAGGCCGGCCAACGGCCGACGCAGCAGGTACAGCGCCAGCGGGGCGCGGTCGCCGAAAATCTTCGCGGTGCCACGCAGGCCGATACGCGGCGCGGTCGCATCGAAACGTGCATCCAGGCGATAGGCCAATTGACCGGACGCGGTGGGTTGCGCTTCATAGGCCGAACGTTCGAGCCAGGCCACATGCCGATGCAGCGGATCGCTGTCGAGAAACAATGCCACCTGCGCGCCTGGGGCCAAGGCAATCGCGTCGCCCACCGCCAATTCGATCCGCAACTCGGCCTGATTCGGGTCCGCGATTTCCATCAACCGCTCGCCGGTCTGCACCGGTTTGCCCAGCCAGCGTTCGGCATCGGGAAACACGGCAATACCGTCGCGCTCGGCGCGCACTTCGCTGCGTTTGAGCAGTTCGACCGCGTAGTTGCGCTCAGCGCGTTTCTGTTCCACGCGCGCGGCCAGCAGGTCGATCTTCGAACTCGATTCCGCATCGGCGAACGAACGCTGGGAGTGGGTCTTGAGTTCCGCTTCGGCCACACCCAAGGCCCGTTCGGCCACATCGGCCTGGGCCTTGAGGCTGGTGCTTTCGAAGCGCAGCAAAAGGTCGCCGCTTTTGACGGTTTGGTTGGGTTTGACCAGAAACTCGGCGATCACACCGTCCAACGGTGCGGCGACCACTTGCCCGCCCAGCGGCACCACTTCGGCCGGGGCCAGTACCGATTGGCGCACCGGTATCAGCAAGCCCAACAACAGCAGCGCCACCAGCGCCACCCGCCATTTGCGCGACCAGCGCAAGCGCCATGGCTTGCGCGGTTGCAGCGCCAGCCAGGCATGGCTGTAGGTATCGCCCAATTGCGACAACAGGACTTGTTCGGGGTTACTCCACGGAAGGTCGCGGGCCAGCCATAACCCTCCGAACACTTGGCCCTGATGATCGATCAACGGCAACCAGAACACCTGACCGGCCGACAGGCTTTGCCAGTCCGCCCGAATGGCTTCGCTTACCTCATCGGCGTCGATCACCCGTGCCTGATTCAAACGGGTCTGCTTGAACAGCGACGCCACGGCCTGCTCGACGAATGCCACGAACGGCGCATTCGGCTCCACCGCGCTCACACCGGTGACAGCTTGGACTTTGCCGGCAATCAATAAAGCGGCATGGCGAAACCCGAACAGTGCCTGACCGTCATTGACCAGGCTGTAGCTCAGTTGCGCCGGCGTTCGCGCGGCACGGGTCTGGCGCTCCAGGTCAAGGAAGCGCGCGAACACCTGCTCGGTGTTGCCTTTGAACGGCGCGTTCACTGGGGCTCTGCGAAACGCGCGGTACCGCTCATGCCGGACAGCAGCCCACCGGCATCCGGCACGCTCGCCACCAGCAACAGCGTCTGACTCCCCTCATCGATGCGTGCCCCCAAACGCTTGACCGTCGCTTGTAGCGACTTGCCAGTTTCATCCGGCGTAAAGCTGAACGTCTGTCCCGGCTTGAGCTTGCCCATCCAGCGCGACGGCACCAACAGGTGAATTTCCAAGCTGCGGTTATCGACGATTTCCAGCAACGGTGCGCCAGCCGAAACGCTCTCATAGCGTTGCACTTTGCGCTGCACCACTTGACCGTCATACGGCGCCAGCACATTGCAGCGTTTGACTTGTACCTGGTAGACCTGGGACTGGGCCTGGGCTTCACTCAACCGCGCTTCGGCGCGGGCCACTTCAAAGCGTCCGACTGAATTGAGCGCCGCCAACTGTTTGTTGTGCGCCAGTTCTTCCCCGGCACCACGGCTGGCGGCTTGGGCGGCGTTCAATTGGGCCTGGTAGGCCGAACAATCGAAACGCGCCAGGGTGTCGCCTTTTTTGAACGTCTCACCCTCGCTGAACGGCAACTCGACGATGCGCCCGGATAGCTCACTGGCGAGCATCGCCTGGTCGCGGGCACGCAACACGCCCCGCGCTTCGCTGTCGGCACTGGCGGTGGTCGCAGGCGAATGATCCAACAACGGGTCTTCGGCCATGGCCAGCTGAGCCACGCCCAATATGCCGATAAAACCCAACGCCCATCCATGCAATTGCTTCATATGGTCGACTCCCTGACGATGACCGCAGTCTAAGTCAGCGAAATTAAATTGCCACTACCCCCAATCGGACAAATCGGCAAATTGTGTAGGCAGTCACCAAAGCAATTGTCAGATCAAGCTATGATTGCGCCCCTCCAAGCACCAGGATCAAGGACACCTCATGCGCATCGGTTTTTTGTCACCTCTGGCACTGGCCCTGCTGGCCGGTCTCTCCGTGCAGGCCCAGGCCAGCTCCGACGATTCGTGCTACCCCGACTGGCGTGTTTCCCGCGACACCCTCGACCCGTGTAGCAACCAGCCTTTCCTCAGCCCCGGCAACGACAGCCGGGTCAACCTGCGCCTGCTGCTGGCCGACAAAAAAAATACGGGCCTGACGCCCAATGCCCTGAGCGAAGATGACCTGGCCCAGGGTTTCGGCCCGGTGCCGTTCCCGGTATATCGCTTGTCGCAGGGTGGCGGTACGGACACCGAGCCCGATGACGGCGCAGACACATCGTCCACTGCCGAACTGGACAACCTGCTGCAACCCCTGGGCATCAAGCGCGAGGACTACACCACCGCCGGCGAGGCGTTTGTCACGGGCGAGGGCAGCCGTTGCCGCAGCAACGACGACGACAGTGCCACCGCGTTTGTGCGCCAAGTGGTCAAGGCCGATATGCCGGCCGCCGAACGCGAGCTGCTGGTCAAAGCCCGCCTGCAACTGCTCACCACCTGCGAGTGGGACGGCCCGGTCGTGGCGAATGCACAGCAACTGCAATCGACCGACGGCCAGCAGCTGTACACCTACCTGCAAGCCGCCGCCGATTTTTATAGCGGCCGTTTTGCCGAAGCCGAGCGCGGCTTCAGCGCCGCCCGCAGCAGCGCCCTGCCCTGGCTCAAGGAAGCCGCGCTGTACATGACCGCCCGCACTGCGCTGAACCAGGCCCAGGCCGACGCGTACGATGCCGACGGCGTGCCGACTCTGGCGCGTGTGGATAAGTCGGCGCTGGCCAATGCCGAGCAAGCCTTCGATAGCTACCTGAGTACTTATCCACAAGGCGATTACAGCGCCTCCGCGCGCGGCCTGCTGCGGCGGGTCTATTGGTTGGCCGATGATGGCAGCAAACTGGCCGAGGCGTATGCCTGGAGCCTCACGCAAGCCAGCGACGCGCAGCGCAATGTGTCCGAGGATGAGCTGGTGGAAGAGGCTGACCTCAAGTTGTTGATGGTCAACAGCCAGCCAGTGAAGACGCCGATGATCCAACTGGTCAGCGACCTGATGGTGATGCGCGGCGGCAATCAGCCGACCTTGTCCCGCGCAGACCTGGAGAAGCAAAAGGCATTGTTTGCCAGCGAACCCGAACTCTACGATTACCTGCTGGCGGTGTGTGCGCTGTACATCGAGCACCAGCCGGATGCCGCGTTGAAGCAGCTGCCGCAACGTGTGCCGTCGAGCCTGAATTACTTCGCCTTCAGCCAACAGACCCTGCGCGCCCTGGCGCTGGAAGCCAAGCAAGATTGGAAACGCGCCCAAGCGCTGTGGCTGCAACTGCTGCCACTGGCCAAACTGCCGTTGATGCACGATCAACTGGAACTGGCCCTGGCCATGAACTACGAGCGCAGCGGCCAGTTGGCCGAGGTGTTTGCCGCCGACTCGCCGATCAGCGCCAAGCAAGTGCGCTACAGCCTGTTGCGCAACGTCGCCGGGCCTGAGCTGCTGCGCCAACAGATCGCCCAGGCCAGCGATCCGGTGGAGCGCCAGACTGCGCAATTCGTGTTGCTCTACAAAGACCTGCTGCGCGGCCAGTTCGCCACCTTTGCCGAGGACTTCAAGCAACTGCCGACGCCAGTGCCCGAAGATAAGTTGAGCAGCAGCCTGGGCTATGTCTACAGCGAAGGGCAGACGTTGAAACTGTTCCAGTGGAACGGTGAAAAAGCCGCCTCCGGCTACACCTGCCCGGCCATCGCGCAAACTGCCGCGACCCTGCAAACCGAGGCCAAGAACCCCCAGGCCCTGAACTGCCTCGGCGAGTTCATCCTGCGCAACAACCTGGACGGCATGCCGCTGGAACAAGCACGCGCCGCCGGCAGCCTGGGCAGCACCGCGTCGGACTTCAAAGGAACCACCTTCTCGCGACTCGACGGTTACAAGCAGGTGATTGGCGACGCCAAGGCGCCGAAAACGGACAAGGCCTATGCGCTGTTTCGCGCCATCAACTGCTACGCGCCGGCCGGCTATAACAGCTGCGGTGGGCAGGACGTTGAACCGGCCGTGCGCAAAGCCTGGTTCCGCCAGCTCAAAAGCGGCTACGCCGACACCCAGTGGGGCAAATCGCTGCAGTACTACTGGTGAAACACCTGTGGCTCGGCTTGCTGATGCTGGCGAGCCCGGCCTTTGGCGCCGTCGACGCCCGCGACTATGACGCCTTCTGGCTGTGGAGCGGCGTCAAGTCCCAAGCGGTGCTCAAACAGGCCAAGACCCTCTACATCCTGCAGGGCCAGATCAACTCTACCCGCCGCGCCCCCCAGCGCGGCGTGCAGCTGATCGCCCAGGGCATGAGCGTACCGCGCCTGACCCAGGGCGAGGTTTGGGTGGTATACCGCGCCCACACCCTGCGCTGGCCAGAACCGATCTACACCCAGCTGCTCGGCCAGGTGCAACGCTGGCGCGACGCGGGCAACCCGGTGATAGGTATCCAGATCGACTTCGACGCCCGCACCCAATACCTGCACGAATACGCCGACTTTCTGCGCGACCTGCGCCAGCGCCTGCCCGCCGACCTGCGGCTGAGCATCACCGGCCTGATGGACTGGAGCAGCAACGCCGACCCAGCCGCCATCGCCCAGCTCAAAGGCGTGGTGGATGAAGTGGTGGTGCAGACCTATCAAGGCCGCCACAGCATCCCGGATTACGCCGCGTATTTGCCGCGGATGAATCGGCTGGGGCTGCCGTTCAAGATCGGCTTGATTCAGGGCGGTGAATGGCAGGCGCCGGGGTATTTGCAGAGCAATGAATGGTTTCGGGGGTATGTGGTGTTTTTGCAGAACCCTTGAACATCCTTGGAGCGAGCTTGCCCGCTCCAAGGGCACCTGGCTACCAGTCGTACGTCAGGCTCGACACCGCCGTCCGTCCTTGCCCGTAGTAGCAATCCAGATCGCTGGTGCACTGCGAAACGTAGGTCTTGTCGGTGAGGTTCTGCACATTCAGCGCCAGTTTCACGCCTTTGAGTTTCAGCGGCGAGCGGCTTAGGTCGTAGCTCAGGCTGGCGTCGTAGACGCTATACGAGGGTACGCTGAAGGCGCCTTCGTAGTAGTCGCCCAGGCTTTGGCGGGCGTAGCGCACACCCAGCCCCGCGCCGAGACCGGCCAGCGGGGTGTCGCCAAGCACGGTGTAATTGACCCACATCGACGCCGTGAGCGGCGAAATGCCTGCGGGGTGGCGGCCTTGGCGACCGTCGTTGTCCTTGGTGTATTTGATGTCGTTACGCGAGGCCGACGCGATGATCTCCCAAGCGTCGCTGAGCGCTGCCTTGGCTTCCAGCTCCACGCCGCGTGAGCGCATGGCGCCGCTTTGGGTGCTGTAGGTGGTGTCCACCGGGTTGGTGGTGAGCACATTTTCCTGGTCCAGCTGATAGACCGAGACCTGCACAAAACTCTTCTGGCCGGGCGGCTGGTACTTCACGCCGACTTCGTACTGGTTGCCGGTAGACGGCTCGAACGGCTTTTTATTTACGTCGGTGCCCGCCAGTGGCAGGAAGGATTCCGTGTAGCTGACGAAGGGCGCCAAGCCGTTATCGAACAGGTACACCAACCCCGCACGACCGGTGAACGCCTGGTCTTTGCTGGCAAAGCGCGTATCGGTCAAGGGCTCTTTGTTCACGACGTTGGCCCAGTCATAGCGCCCGCCCAGGACCAGCGCCCATTTATCCAACTTGATCTGGTCCTGAACGTACAGGCCGGTCTGGGTGATGGTGCGATCCCAACGATATGGCTGGCCAAAATTCAGGCGCTGCCCATAGACCGGCTTGAACAGGTCGATGATCGGCGGATTGCGGTCATACAGGCCATGGAACAGCGAGCCGGAATGGTAGTAATCCAGGCCCAGGATCAGGGTGTGGGACAACGCGCCTGTGTCGAATTCGGCCTGAGCGATGCTGTCCACGCCAAACACTTTGTTGTTTTGCGCCCAGTCCACACCGAAGCGTTGCAGGTAGCGTTGATCCTGCACACCGGTGACCGGGTTGGCGACGAAACGGTAGCCGTGCAACGGCGCGGTGTAACGGTCGTCCACCTCGGCGTAGCGCGCATTTTGTTTGAGGGTCCAGGTTTCGTTGAGGCGATGGGAAATCTCGTAGCCCAGCACGTACTGCTCGCGGTTGTATTGGTTGACGCCGGGCTCGCCGATAAACACATCGCGCTTGATCTTACCGTTGGGGTTGGCCCACAAGGTGCCGGACGCCGGCAGGCCTTGGGCTTCGGGCACACCTTCGTCTTTCTGGTACTGGGCGAACAGCGTCACATGGGTGTCGTCGTTGGGGCGCCAGGTGAAGCTGGGGGCGATGAACTGCCGTTTGTTCTCGACGTAGTTGATCTCGTCCTGCCCATCGTTGGCCAGGCCGGTCAGGCGATACAGAAATTGCCCCTGCTCATCCAGCGGACCGCTGAGGTCGATGGCCGCGCTTTTATGCTCGTAGGTGCCGGCTTCCAGCACCACTTGGTGTACCGGGGTTTCGCTGGGGCGTTTGCTGACCATATTGACGATACCGCCCGGCTGGTTTTGCCCGTACAGCACCGAAGCCGGGCCTTTGAGGACTTCAATGCGCTCCAAGGAATAGGGCTCGATTTGCAGCGCGCCGCCAGTGCTGCCACCGCCATAGGGCAGGTGCAAACCGTCGAGGTACAGGGGTGTGGGCGAGAAGCCCCGCGAGGTGGGTTCATCGAACAACTTGACCCGGTCGGCGAAGCCGCCGGCGCTCATGCCCGGCGTGTACAGCAATGCCTGGGTGACGCTCTGGGCACCGCGCGCCTTGATCTCGGCGGCAGTGATCACGTTGATGGTCTGGGGGATTTCCACCAGCGCCGAATCGGTCTTGCTGCCGGAGGCGCTGCGGGTGGCAACGATGCCGTCCACCGGGCCCCAGGCGCTTTCCTCGGCTTGTTGGGCGCTGATCTGGGTAGCCCCAAGTTGCAACGTGCCGTCAGACGCGCTCGCCTGCAACGACCAACCGCCCTGGGATTGCATCGCCACCAAGCCGCTGCCCGCCAGCAACCGCTCCAGACCGGCCCCCACCGCATAACGCCCTTGCAGACCGGCGCTGCGCTTACCTTCCGTAAGCGTGGCATCAACCGACAACAAGATGCCCGAGGCACTGGCGAAACGGTTCAACGCCTGGTCGAGACTGCCCGCCGGGATGGCGTAGGTACGCACTTCTTCAGTGGCTTCGGCGGCATAGGCCAAGGTCGGCAGCATCGGCGCGGTCGCCATCAGGCCGACAAACAGACCATGGCGCAGGGCGCGGGCCAAGGGTTGGATTGGGTGGTGCGGCATTGCAGGACTCCCCGTGAGAACGCTTCTTGATTGGCTTTCAAGAGGTATCCCGAACGGGATAGGGAAACCGACAAGCGCCAGAGAAAATATTTTCAGACACGAGCCTTGATCGTCACCCAGTAGCGGGTAACTGCCTGGACGTGCACCGGCAACGAGCGCTCCAGGGCGGCAAGGATCGCGTCGGTATCGTTCAACGGAAAAACACCGGTGAGTAACAGCCCGGACACGGCCGGATCGCATCGCAACAGGCCCGGACGATAGCGACTCAGTTGCGTAACAAATTCGCCCAGCGGCTGGCGTTCGGCGATCAGCCGATGCTCAGTCCAACTGCTGCCGTTGGCGCCCACCGCAGGTAACGCAAGGGTCTGGCGCTGATCGAACCACAGGCTGTCACCGGCGTTCATCTGCACCGCTGCGCCATGCACCGGGGTTACGCGCACGCGGCCTTCGTACAGGTCGACACGGCTGCCCTCGCCCAGTTCGCGCACGGCAAAGCGAGTGCCCAGCGCCTGCACATCGCCGGCCGCCGTTTCCACGATCAGCGGGCGCAGTGCATCGTGGCCGCTGGTCAGCAGGATCTCGCCTCGGATCAGGCGAATACGTCGCTCAGTGGCGCTGAAACGCACATCCACTGCACTGTCGCTGTTGAGGTCCAGACGCGTACCGTCGCTGAGGGTGACGTAGCGGATCTCACCGGTCGCCGTGCGATGTTCGGCGAATGCCGCTTGCCAAGGTTCACTACGCCGCACCAGATAGCCGCTGCCGCCGACCATCAAGAGCGCGCCGAGCAGCTTGAGGGCGGCGCGGCGCTGGGTGTCCGGCGTATCGCGTAGCACCGCGCGGGCACTGTCGGCAGGAACGCCGCCGAGGGTGTGCTGCAAGTGCTGCAAACGCTGCCAGGCGCGACGGTGTTCCTCATCGGCGGCCTGCCACTGGGCAAAAGCGTGACGTTGCTCGCCGCGCAGTTCGCCGCCCCAGTGCAGCATCAACCACTCGCTGGCTTGCTCGACAATGGCCGGGGCGATGGGTGCGTCGTGTTTCATTCTTCGTAGACCACCTGGTAACAGGCGACGATGGCGCGGGTCATGTATTTCTGCACCGAGCTGATGGTGACACCCAGGCGCTCGGCGATCTGCGCGTAGCTCAACCCCTCGAATTGCGATAGCAGGAAGGCCCGGCGCACGTTGTCGGGCATGCGGTCGAGCATGGCGTCGATCTGCATCAGGGTTTCAAGGATCAGTGCGCGGGTTTCCAGCGACGGCGACTCCGGCTCCGGCAGATGGGCAATGCTCTCCAGATAGGCGCGTTCGATACGCAGGCGCCGCCACTGGTCAATCACCAGATTGCGCGCGATCTGCGCCAGATAGCTGCGGCTTTCCTTGTCACCTGGAAAACGTCCGGACACCAACAGCCGCAGGAACGTGTCCTGGGCTACATCGGCGGCGTGCTCTCGATCGCCCAGGCGCTTGCGCAACCAGCCTTGCAGCCAGCCGTGATGGTCGCGGTACAGAAGATGAAGCTGTTGCTGGCCGTCAGTCGCGGTGTCCATGAAAAGCTCAGATACACTATTGAGAGCAATTATCATTACACCTTATTTCGTCACTGACAAAACTCTTTGTCGATCAGCCCCCTGCCGTTTGCAGCGGATATACCGATTCCCACCCGCCCCCCAAGGCTTTGTACAACCCGACCATGGCCAGGGACACGCCGGTAGAACTCTCCACCCATTGCTCCTGGGTCGCCAGCAGCGCGCTTTGCACCGTGAGCACGTTGACGAAGTCCACCACGCCTTCGACGTACTGATGTTGCGCGGTGGTGAGGGCGATCTGGTTCTGGCGCACGGCTTCGGCCAGGCTGTCGCGGCGCAGTTGGCTGGCGTTGTAGCGGGTCAGTTGATCGTCGATTTCATGCCAGGCGCGCAAAACGGTCTGCTGGTAGGCAATCGCCGCTTCCTGCTGTTGGGCTTCGCGCAGCTCAAGCATGCCTTGTAAGCGTCCGCCATTGAACAGCGGCAGGCTCAGCTGTGGGCCGAAGGCAAAGGCGCGTGAGCCCCACGCACCGAAATCCGACAGTTGCATGGCCTGGGAGCCGAGGCTGCCGGACAAGGTGATGCGCGGGTAGAAATCGCCCTTGGCCACGCCAATGCTGGCGGTGGCGGCGTGCAGTCGTGCCTCGGCCTGGCGGATATCGGGGCGACGTTCGGCCAATTCAGACGGCAGGCCAATGGCGACCTGGCGCTGGGTTTGCGGGACGGCAGCGGCCTTGGACAACTGTGCATGCAGGGCTTGCGGCGGCTCGCCCATCAGCAGGCTCAAAGCGTTGATCAACTGATCCTGACGCTGTTGCAGGTCGGGCAGGCGTGCTTCGATGGCGGCGACCTGGGCGGCGGCTTCGGCCACATCCAGGTCAGTCGCCACGCCGTCGGCCAGGCGCAATTGCGAGAGCTTGAGACTGTGTCGCGCCACGTCGAGGTTTTGCTCGGTGACCGCACGGATGTTCTGCACCCCGCGCAGTTGGATGTAGTCCTGGGCGGTTTCAGCCAGCACTGACAGCAGCACGGCGCGACGGTCATTCTCCGCGACTTGCAGCGTGGCGTCGGCCGCCTCGGTTTCGCGTTTGACCCGGCCCCAGAAGTCCAACTCCCAGGCGGCGGAAAACCCGGCGTCCCACTGGTTGAACGCGGCGCGGCCATTCTCGCCGGACGGGTCGTTGAGGCCCTCACCACTGTTGCGTTTGCGCTGATAGGCGCCGGTAGCGTTGACGCTCGGGTAGCGCTCGGCAGTGGTTACCTGGCGCACCGCACGGCTTTGTTGCAGACGGCTGCTGGCCAGTTTCAAGTCGAGGTTGTCGCTGAGGGCGCGCCGGGTCAGGGCCGACAATTGCGCGTCGTGGAACACGTCCCACCAGCGCTCCTGCAAGGGGTCGCTGACGGCATGGCTGGCAGCCTGACGGCCTTGGGGTTCGGTCCACTGCGCGGGCTGCGCGCTGTGAGGGGGCTGGAAGTCCGGGCCGACGGTGCAGGCGCTCAGGCTGATCAGGCCGAGGGTGAGCCAGGCGAGGTGTCTCATTGCTGGGCCACCTCGCGCTGTGGCGCTACGGCTTGAGTATCGACGCTGGCTTCCACCGACATACCGACCCGCAGACGCTCGGTCAGCGGCTGATTGGGCTCAAGCACGATCTTCACCGGAACACGCTGCACGACTTTGGTGAAGTTGCCGGTGGCGTTGTCCGGTTTGATCGAGGCGAAGGTCACTCCGGTGGCGGGCGCCAGGCTTTCCAAGTGGCCGTTGAGCACTTCACCGTCGAGGCTGTCGACGCGCACCTGCACGGCCTGACCGGCATGCATGTGGGACAGCTGGGTTTCCTGGAAATTGGCCACCACATACGCCTCGGCCAATGGCACCACCGCCAGCAACTTGCTGCCCGGTGTTACGTAGGCACCCACCCGTACCGCGCGCTCACCGACCATGCCATCCACTGGCGCGACAATGCGTGTGTAAGACAGCTGATAACTGGCCATTTCCAGCGCCGCTTGGGCACGTTTAAGCCCACCCTCGGCGGCATCACGCAGAGCCGTGAGGATTTCCACCTGCTTGCGCTCGGCCGCCAGCACGGCCGTGGCTTTGGCCAGGCGAGCGGTGGCCTGGTCGATGCGGGTCTTGGCTTGCTGGGCGTTCTGCACAGTGCCGGCGCCGACCCCGGCCAGATGGTTGTAGCGGTTCAGTTCGTGTTCGGCGAAGGCCACTTCGGCGCGATCCGCCGCCACCGTGGCCTGAGCCTGGGCGATCACCGAGGTTTGCCGCTCCAGTGTCGCGGTGGCGTTTTTCAGTTGGGCTTGGGCCACCAGTGTGTCGGCATCGGCGGCCTGAGCGGCAGCGCGAAAATCGCGGTCGTCGATCAACGCCAGCAGTTGCCCGGCTTTGACGCGCTGGTTGTCTTCCACCAGCACCTCCTTGATAAAACCGGCCACGCGCGGCGCCACCTGGGTGAAGTCAGCGGCGACAAAGGCGTCGTTGGTGGTCTGCTGTCGGCTGCCCAACAGCCCAGGGGCAGCCAGGTACACCAGCACGCCGACGGCGAATACGGCGATGGCCGACACGGCAATTTTGTCTTTGCGTTTCATGGGAGTTCCTTTGTGCTAGGTCGGTGCGCGCGGCGGATAGATCCGCGTGGGCATCCAGAAAATCAGCAGGATCAACGCCGCCGCCACCGCGGCCATGACGTAGTACAGATCCGAAGAAGTGAGCACTACGGCCTGCTCGTGCAGACGGTGCGCCAGGCCCGGGGCATCGGCGTCGGCCAGGGGCGAATTACCGAGGCCGTCCACCAGCCTGCTCGAATGAAAATGCACCCGGCGGGTGGTCAGCACATCCAGCACACCCGTAGCGATCACGGCGGCGAGGCCTTTGACGGTGTTGAACCAGGCCGAGGCGAATGGGCCTTCCACCGGTTGGATACTGCCGGTGGAAAGCATCAACAACGGCAACACGGCCATGGGCTGTCCGAAGATTTGCAGCAGGTACAGCACATAGAAATCGTCGCGAATCCACGCCGAGGTCAGGTGCGCGCTGCCCACACAGGACAGCACCAGCATGCCCAGCCCCGCCCCCAGCACCCAGCGGCAATCGACCCAGCGCAGGTTGCACAGAGCAGCCACCAACGGCAGCGCGATCAGTTGCGGCAGCGCCATCAGCAGCATCAGCGGTGCGGTTTGCAGCGGCCGGTATCCCTGCACCTGGGCGAGAAAACTCGACGGGATGAGGATCACCGAGGTCAGCACCATCAGCACGCCCGCCAGCACGATCAAGGCAAACGCGAGGTTGCGCAGGCCCAGCATCTGCAGCTTGAAAAACGGCAGCGGCTGCGACCATTCGTTGAACAGGAACAGCACCAGCAACAGGCTGCCGCCACTGAGCAGGAAGGTGATCAGGCCGGACTCGAACCAGTCCAGACGATTGCCTTGCAGCACACCGATGACCAGCATGCAGATCGCCGGGAAGCCCAGCAGCAGGCCGCGCCAGTTGAATTGCTTGAAGCGCTCCAGGCGCAGCGGGTCCTGCGGTAACCCGTAGGCCACGGCGGCCATCGCCAATAGGCACGGCGCGACGATTTGCCAGAACGCCCATTGCCAGCCGACGTATTCGGTCCACAACGCCGCCAGCGGCGTGCCCAGGCTCGGGCCGAAAGTGGCGGTAAGTGCGTAACCGGCCAGGCCGTACAGCTTGACGTTGGCCGGCAGAAAACGCAGCGCCACGGTCATCAGCATCGGCGGCAGCGCGCCACCGGCCAGGCCTTGCAGGGTGCGCAGCGCCAGCAGGCTTTGGTAGTTCGGCGCGAACGGGCACAGCACCCCAAGCAAGGTGAACAACCCGATGGCCCACAAGGTGAAGCGCCGCAGGGAAAAAGTCACCGAGCACCAGGGCGCAAAGGCCATGGCCGACACGGAGGTGGCGGTATACGCGGCGACCAGCCAGGTGCCTTCATCAAACCCGATGGCGAGCGCGCCACGGATGTCGGCGAGGGCAATCTTGGTGACCATCTCGTTGAGACCGGACACCAGCACCGCCAGCAACACGCCGACCAGGCCGATGATGATGCGCGGGCCGAATACGGGCGGGGCGATGGCGGTGGGTTGGGCTGCGGCCGCAAGGGTGGGGGCAGCGAGGGACGTCATGAACAGGTAACTCGGCGTAGGAAATACCCGAGCAGTTTAATCAGGCTAACACATGACAAAAAGTTACTTATCGGCAGCTTATAAGTGCGCCAAACGCAATCCCGAACCCGGCCAAAATCTCCAGGTGGGAGGGGGCTTGCCCCCGATGCTTTGTGACAGCCACGGTTTTTTCCATCTTTACACCGCTATCGGGGGCAAGCCCCCTCCCACATTTTGACCCTGCATGATTTAGAGGTCAGGTGGGTTGAGCTTCCAGCCAGGTGGCATGGCAACTT
Source organism: Pseudomonas rhodesiae (assembly GCF_007858255.1). Lineage (GTDB taxonomy): Bacteria > Pseudomonadota > Gammaproteobacteria > Pseudomonadales > Pseudomonadaceae > Aquipseudomonas > Aquipseudomonas rhodesiae. The sequence goes on from NZ_VFEU01000018.1 coordinate 79,106, forward strand.
TCACGCAGGGTCTCGCGCAGCCATTTGTGCGCCGGGTCGTTGTCGAAGCGCGGGTGCCAGGACTGGGCCAACACCAGTGTCGGCAAGGAGATGGGCAGCGGGAACGCGCGCAGGGGCAGCTTCAGTCGGTTGGCGCTGTAGAGCGCTTCCTTGGGCACCGGCAGAAGCAGGTCGGAGTCGGGCAGCATAAACATTGCGCCGTGAAACCCCGGTGCGATCATCGCCACGCGGCGCTCCAGGCCCTGGGCATTGAGGGCCGTATCGATCGGCCCACGGGCGATGCCGCGCCGCGAGATGCTGATGTGGGAATAGCTGGCGAAGCGGGCGGCGGTGATTTCTTCATCGAACAAGGGATGATCTTGCCGCGCCAGGCCGACAAAAGTGGTGGAGAACAGATTTTGTACTTTCACTTCAGGGCTGGCGGGCATGGTGTTGCTCACACGCAGGTCCAGTCGACCTTCGCGCAGCGCTTCGTCGTCGGTGTCGCCTTCGGGCACGAAACACAGCTCGCACAGCGGTGCGACGCGCTCCATGGTGTCGAACAGCCGCCCGCCGTACACACCGATAAAGAAGTCATTGGCTCGTACGCTGAAGCGCCGGCGCAAGGTACTCAGGTCCACTCGGTCGGCCGAGCGAAACAACAGCGCCGCCTGCTCGACCACGTTGCGCACCTGCTCTTGCAACTGCAAGGCCTTGGGAGTCGGCACCAGGCCACGCCCGGCGCGCACCAGGATCGGGTCGCCCACCGCTTCACGTATGCGCGTGAGAGTACGGCTCATGGCCGCCGGGCTGAGGTTCATGCGGCGCGCGGCGCCGACCACACTGCCCTCGTCGAGCAAAGCGTCGAGGGCGACCAGTAGGTTCATATCCGGTAGTTGCATGCCAAGCACTCGTAAGCGGTCAGGAGTGAACTGGGCGCAATCGTATCAGGCTGGATCTATCAGCGCTGCATGCCCCAGCGCTTGACCGTCAGCCGTTCGACGGTATCGAACACCAGGTTCTCCACCAGCAGGCCGATGAGGATCACCACCGCGAAACGGTATAGCGCTCACAGTGGAGCGCCTAAGCTGAGGTCGCTTCCACGTGGTTTGTAAGACGCGATAAAGGCATGCTGTGAGTGCGCGGAGCGTGGTGTTGAACCACTTACAAGCCGAAACCGTGCGTGTTTGACAAGCTTATGGGCAGTCACTAGTGTGCTTTGGATCCAATTAGCCATCAGCCATTCCAATAAGGAGGGCAGCGTAACCGTGACGCAGAAGCCTACACCTTTGAACAGCATCAAGATCAGCGGTCCGATTCCCGCTCACCTTGCTCGCTCCGTCATAGAAGAAACCTTGCGCAACGCCATCCTCGATGGGCGCCTGCCCTGCGGGACCGCCATGCGTCAGCAGGAGTTGGCCAGCCTGTTCGGGGTAAGCCGCATGCCGGTGCGCGAAGCCTTGCGCCAACTCGAAGCCCAGTCACTGCTGCATGTGGTGACTCACAAGGGCGCCGTGGTCGCTCCGTTGATCGAAGACAACTCGGCCGAAACCTATGAGCTGCGGATGTTGCTGGAATCCGAAGCGCTGCGCTTGTCGATTCCTTTGCTCACCGACACCGATATCGCCGAGGCTGACGCGTTGATTTGTGCGCTGGAGCAAGAAAAAGACTACACCGAGATAGGCCGCCTGAATCGCTTGTTCCATATGACCCTTTACAGCAAAGCCCCTAACCAGCGGCTGCTCAAACTGGTGGAGCACGGGTTGAACGAAGAGGAGCGTTTCCTGCGCTTCAATCTGGAAGCCATGGGGCTGGGCGAGACGTCCCAGGAAGACCACCGGGAACTGCTGAATCTGGTCGCACGCAAGAAAGTCCAGGAAAGCGTCCTGACCCTGCGCAATCACTTGATGCGCGGGATGGAAGTGATCAGGACTTACCTCAATGGCCCAGACGTCGCCAGTCAGAAAGGCCCGCAATAACCTATAACGTTCGCCCTGCCCCCTTGAGCGCGGCAGGGTTGCTGCTCCAGCGCGTGACGTGCGTTATTCAATAACGACTGCCCTCCCAAGAACGCCAACATCAGTACCGGGTTCAAGGCGAGGGCGCGCGGCAAAGAACTTTCCCACCTATATAAAGCGACTTACTGACAAAAGATATTATTTAGAAAAACATCTAACACATTTATATGCTCGCCAAATTAGTTAGCCTGACTATTATCTTCGGCATTAACCCGGCTCCTTATTCAGGGCGCGCAGCCCTTAGACAGAGGGATTGCGCCACGCCTGGCTTATATCCCCTTATCTACTTGCCGTTCAAAAAAGCCCATCGCTGTAGTCACAGTTGACGCAATAACTTATAGGCATCCAGCATGTATCAATCCTTACTTGCACAAAGAGCAGAGCGCCTTTGCGCCCACCCATTATTCAAAGAAATAACTTCTATTCACACATTAAAAAAGTTCATGGAAAGTCATGTGTACGCGGTTTGGGACTTCATGACCCTGCTCAAACGCCTCCAACAAGACCTGACCTGTACACGCTTGCCCTGGCTACCGCCTACCGACCCGGCGGCTGCTCGCCTGATCAACGAGATCGTGCTGGAGGAAGAATCCGACCAACACCCCCAAGAGGGCCAGTGCAGCCATTTCCAGCTGTATCTGGAAGCCATGGATGAAGTCGGTGCCAGCACCGCTTCAATCGAACACTTCATTGCGCTGCAACGCCAAGGCCTGGCCGCCAATACGGCGTTGCTTAGGGCTCAAGTACCGCGCGGCGCGGCCCGCTTTGTCAGCGATACGTTGCAGATCGCATTGAACGCCCCCACCCACTGCGTAGCAGCGGTGTTTCTTCATAGTCGCGAACGCGTGATCCCAAGCATGTTCGAGCAGCTACTGCACGCCGGCACGTTGATTCGAGAGCACGCGCCAACCTTATGTGCCTACCTCAACCGTCATATCGAGCTGGACGCTCAGGATCACGGGCCGGCAGCGCAGCGTTTACTTGAGCGTTTGACCGATGCCCATCCGACTTACCCGCAACAAGCCCACGACGCCGCTCTCGCAGCCATGCAAAGCCGGATCACGCTTTGGGATGAGGTTCGAGCCTCGCTGCTGGAGGTGCAGCCATGAATATGGCCGGTTACCCAGCCTTTGCCGACGATTGGGAGCGCCGCGCAACCATTCGCACACGTCCACGCCGCTTGCTGGAAAACGACGACAAATTGATCTTCCCCTTGTGCCGCCAGCCTCTGGTACTCAGTGCCACCTTTACTGAGCACTGCCCGCAGTGGCGCGACTTTGTGCTGGTGCAAAGTTTTTATAAGTTCATCAATGACGTTGTGATTTTCGAAACGGAAATCGTCGACAAGACTGCTCGCGCCATCGCCAAGAATCGCTTCTCGCTGCCCTTTCCCCTCGCCTGTCGCGTCGACGCGATGACCGTCGTGGTGGACGAGGACTACCACGCGCTGGTCGCTCTGGATTTCCTGCAACAGACCGTAACCATGACAGGCATCGAGCCACTTGAGCTGCCGACACACATTGAACTGAGCCTGGCCCTGCCAGCGGCGCAAGCGCAGGTGCCGGCTCACTTGCGCGATGCCGTGGAGCTGATTGGCGTGGCCATTGCCGAAAACACCGTCACCCACGAAGTGGCCGCGTTCTCCAAAGACAGCAGCGTCAAAGGCTCGATCCGGGGCCTGATGGCCGACCACCTGTTCGATGAAGGGCGCCACGCGCAGTTCTGGACCTGCCTGGTACGCAGCTACTGGCAAAGCGCAAGCCCGAACGACCGCGATGCCATCGCTCAGGCGCTGCCGACGTTCCTCTCGCGTTACCTGACCAACCAACTGCAAAAGCATTTCGACCTGCACCTGATCGAGCATCTAGACGTCAGCACGGACGTGCGCCGTGCATTGCGCGATGACATCAACGCACTGGCATTCCCCATCCATCGCCAGCACCCCTTGATGGGCAACATCCTGGGCTTTGTGCATAACAGCGGCCTGCTGCAAACGCCAAGCGTGGCGCGGGCACTGAACGACTACATGCCGGTTAATAGGAGATTGGCATGAAGCGCCTGACCATCGGCTGGAACGGCACCAGTGCTGCTTTGCAGGCTATCAGGCAGATGCTGGAGCAATACGGCCACGCGACGGGGGACGAAGCCGTCGATCTGTGGATTGAAGACGGTAGCCTGCCGCTGCCAAGCGATATCGGCGAAGCGCCCTGTATCCGCCTGCGCCTGGGGGTGGGCGCCGCCACCGAGTACGGGCTGCCAGCATTGCAACTGCGCGCTTATGACCGCCAGAGGCGATTGCACGGAGCGCTGGAGATCGCCGACGAGCCTACGGGTAACGGCGAACGACAGCGTAAGCAGGTGACGAACGCCCTGGTGGACTGGGTCGCGCTGCAGGTCAGTGAATTCTCACGGGACCCTGCGTACGTGCCGATCAGCACCACGGGCAATGACTGGCCCGAACAGAGCCTGCTGGGGCTCGATGCGTTGGCGTTCATGCATCGATTCAATTGCACGGCAAACCCCGCATTGATGCAGAAGGCGCAAGTGCCGGTGATGGAACGGATGCAAGCCAGCCTGCACGCCTTCGCCGAGCGCCCAGCGCTGAACATCGATGGCTATGCCGTGAGCTACCGCGACTTGCACCGTCGGGCCGCGGCGATTCAACAGCGCTTGCACCTTTTGCTGGAGGCGTTTGAAGCCCCCGCAGTGGTCGGTGTGTGTCTGGATAAATCCATCGAGCTGTATGCGAGCATGCTGGCTGTCCTGGGCAGCGGCGCGGTCTACCTGCCGTTGGGTCCGGACCAGCCTGCACAACGTCATCAGCTCATGCTGGAGACTGCCGGAGCCCGGCTCTTGCTGGATGCGGGCGAACACCCTCTGCGGGAGCGCTTTACCGCACTGGATGTCAGCAGTATCGAGCCCTGCACCGTCGGCAACCCGCCCTTGCCGATGCGACAGCGTCCGTGCCTGGATGCACCGTGCATGGTGCTCTACACCTCGGGTACCACGGGTCAGCCCAAGGGGGTGTTGCTGAGCCAGGGCAACCTGGCACATTTCACCGCCTGGTGTGGGGCGTGCATGAAACTGAATGAACACGCCCGTGTCCTGCAATTTTCGCCACTGAGTTTCGACTCGTCGCTGATCGATATCGTCCCCGCCCTGACTGCCGGCGCCGAGCTGATCATCCCGAATGAAGCGCAACGGCGCGATCCGGAGCTACTGCTGGCGCTGCTGCGACGGCAATGCGTCACTCACGCGTTCCTGCCACCTGCGCTGCTCAGCATCTTGCCGCTGGATCAACCGTTGGGCCTAACGCAACTGCTCACCGGCGGCGATGTGTGCGAGCCCCATGTCATCGAGCGCCTGGCTGGACAGTGTCAGTTCCACAACCTGTATGGTCCTACCGAAGCGACTGTGCTGGTAACCCACCGCACATTCACCCCGGATGACAGCAACCGCAATATCGGCCGCCCCATTGCTAACAGCCAGGTACTGATTCTCGACGAGCATCTGCAGCCTGTGGATGAACAGGTGATGGGCGAGTTGTACCTCGTCGGCCCTGGCGTCAGCCTGGGTTACCTGAATGCACAGGTGCAAACGACGAGCGCGTTTGTCGACTTACCGCTGCCGGGCGGCCAATCGTTGCGGGCCTACCGCAGCGGCGACCTGGCACAGTGGAGCGCCGATGGCATTCTGCTGGGCGGACGACAGGACGATCAGGTAAAAATCCGTGGTTTTCGGGTCGAGCCGCGGGAGATTGAGGAGTGTTTGCGCAACAGCCGGCTCTATCGTCAGGTGGCCGTGGCGATCGACCGCGATGACCGGATCTGCACCTTTGTTGCGCAGCCCGATCACGGCTCGACCCTCGAAGCGCTGAAACAGCACGCACGCCAGTGGCTTCCGGATTACATGCAACCGAATGCATGGGCCGAGCTGCCTGCCCTACCTTGTTCCGACAATGGCAAAGTCGATCGGCAAGCCCTGCTTGCACAGCCGTTGCGGCTCACTATTGCAGATCGACGCCGTGTGGCACACACACCGCTTCAAGCGCGCCTGGCCAACCTGTGGGGAGTGCTTCTAGGGCTGGATGGCGCCGAGTTATCCGTCGATGACAGCTTCTTCGATCTAGGTGGTCACTCGATCTTGCTGTCGGCCCTGTTACTGCGTGTACGCGAACAATTTGGCCGCAGTTTCGCCTTGAGCCATTTCATCGAAGCACCCACCCTTCGTACCCTCGCCACGCTGATGGAAGACGGTGAGCTGCCCGACGCGTCCTCTAGCCAAGCCGTACGAGATGCGCAACGCGAATGGAGCATCAAGATGCTACCCGCCGCGTGCGCAGGCGATCCGCGCAAAGTGATTGTGACCGGGGCCAACAGTTTCGTCGGCGTCCATATTGTTCAGGCGCTGCTGGCCGGCGGTGCGACTCAAGTGGCGTGCCTGGTGCGCGAGCGGCCCGGGCAATGCGCAACGGCACGGTTTACCCAAGCGCTACGCGACTATCAGTTGGAGCATCTGGACCTGAGTCGTGTGCAGGTATTCGCTGCGGATATCAGCCAAGCACGCCTGGGATTGGACGAAAACGCATATGTCACACTCGCCCATGGCTTCGGTGTGCTGGTGCACAACGCCGCACAGGTCAACCATGTGATGGACTATGCGTCACTGACCAGGGACAACGTCGACCCCGTCTTCGAATGCCTGCGCCTCTGTGAGACCCACAGTAAGAAAATCCTCAACTTTGTCTCGACGCTGTCGGCTTCCAGCAGCGTCGACACCCAAGGGCATGTGCTCGAGGCTCCGGCCTGCGCGTCGCTGCCGCTGTTCATCAAAAACGGCTACAACCTGTCCAAGTGGGTGGCTGAGCGAATGTTGGGACGAGCGGTGGAGCAAGGCGCCTGGGTGAATATCCATCGCCCCGGCAACATCAGTTTCAACAGCCGCAACGGTGTTTGCCAACCGCACAAGAATCGCCTGATGTTGATGCTCAAAGGGTCGCTGCAATTAGGCCTGCTACCGCAATTGCATTTGAATTTCGATCTGATGCCTGTGGACTTCCTGGCGCGATTTATCGCCTTTCACAGTGCCGGTTTTAATGCCGATAGTTGCGTGTTCAATCTGCATAACCCACAGCTGTTGAGTTGGGAGCAATACCTGGATGCGTTCAGTCGCGCGGGTTACTGCTTTGAGCGAGTCTGTGTGACGCAATGGCAGCAGGCGCTACGGGCCGTGAGCCCGGACAACGCATTGTTTGGGGTACTGGGGTTCTATCTCGATCGTCTGGACAAAGACATCGGCGATACCACGAGGATCCTGCATGACAACGCACGCAGAGGTGTTCAAAACATGGGCGAGCAGTATCCCGAAAAAGACCGGGCACTCTTGGACAAGGGCTGTAACTACCTCAAAACCATAGGCTTCCTTTGAACCGTTTCAGGACAACTTCATGAAAGCGCTGCAACCCGATACGTTAATTCGCAACCCAAACGGCGTGCCAATCGTTGCCGGCGTCATAGTCAACTGCGAGGCCGCTCGTGTATGGGATCTGGTGGGGCGATTTTCCAACTTTGATGCCTTTATCCCTGCCCTGTCGCGCATTGAAATGATTGGCACGGGCGTGGGCGCTTTGCGTACAAAAATTTTCCATGACGGCAACTGTGCGGTCGAACAACTCAACAGTCGAGATGACGACGCCATGCACATGACATGGACCACGATCTACAACACCTTGGGCGTGGCCAGACTGTGGGCAGCGATTAATGTGCAGGCACTTGGCGCCCAGAGCGCCAAGGTCACCTGGACGATCATCGCGGAACCCGAAGACACAACGCGCAAGGGGTTCGAAGCGTTCGTGCAGGACTTTGCCGACAGCGCCCTGAACAACGTACGTAAATTACTCGACAAGCCGTAGGAGCGAGTTGGCGCGCTCCTACGGCGTGCCCCGGCGAGTCAGATCTTGAAGCTGTCGACCAATTGCTTCAAACGATTGGCCTGCTGTGACAGTGCATCGCAATCCCTCAGGGTTTCGTTGAGGTTTTCCACACCTTGCTGGTTCAGCAGATTGATCTGGTTGATGTCCACGTTGAGCGTCTCCACCACGGCGGTCTGCTCTTCGGTGGCCGCCGCGACGGACTGGTTCATGCCGTCGATCTCAACAATACGCTGCGTCACACTGACCAGGCGCTCGCCGGCCTGGTTGGCGACCTCAACACTTTCCTCGCTGGAAACCTGACTGGCATTCATCGTCGTCACCGCTTCACGCGAACCCACTTGAAGCGAAGTGATCATTTTATGGATCTCTTCGGCGGACTCCTGGGTTCGGTGAGCCAGGTTGCGAACCTCATCGGCCACCACTGCGAACCCACGGCCAGCCTCACCGGCACGCGCAGCTTCGATCGCAGCGTTAAGGGCAAGCAAGTTGGTTTGCTGGGAAATGCCTTTGATCACATCAAGTATGTGACCAATGTTGTCGGTGCTGGCATTCAGGGTTTCGATCTGCGTGCACGATAGGCTGATTTTCTGAGACAGCTCCGACATGGCCAAGATGGTCTGTTCGACCACTTTGCGCCCATCGTCGGCCTGCTCGCTGGCACCACTGGCATGCTGGGACGCATCAGCAGCGTTCCGTGCGATTTCCTGAGTCGCTGCCCCCAACTCATTGATCGCCGCGGCGACGCTGTTGGTGCGTGCGCTCTGCTCGTCGGAGCCGATGATCGAGGCATTGGACGACGCCATCACGCGCTGGGAAAGGTCATGCACCTGACGTGTGGCCGAAGACACTTCGGAAATCGACGCATGAATACGTTCCACGAACCGGTTGAACGCACTGCCAACTTCACCGAACTCATCCTTGCTGGTGACTGCCAGGCGACGCGTCAGATCGCCTTCGCCTTGAGCGATATCCTGCATGGCAACACCCATGGTGGTCAGGGGGCGCAGCAATACTTGAATCAACAGACTCAACAGCACGGCAATCGCAACTACCGCGATTAGCATGGCGATTAACGCAGATGTGCGGAATTTACCTAGCGGGGCGTAGGCCTTGTCTTTATCGATCGACAGACCAATGTACCAATCCGCGCCAGGCAACCCGGTGATGGGGGTGAATGAAAGAATGCGATCCTGGCCATTGAGTACAACGTCCTGATTAATCTTCTCGATACGGACGCTGGTGCCTGGGTAGATGTCCTTGAGGTTCTTCATCACCTGGTCTTCGTCAGGGCTGACGATAACCTGGCCGTCACCGCTGACCAGGAACGCATGGCCAATACCGCCGAAGTCCACCGAGTTGATGATTTTTACCAAGGTTTGCAGGCTCAGGTCACCACCGACCACGCCGAGCAATTCACCGTTCTTTTTAACCGGCATGGCAATAGTGACAATCTGCCCGCCCACTGCGGCCATATACGGCGGCGTAAGCATGGGTTTATCGGCGGCCACGGCTTGCTTGTACCAAGGGCGCTGACGCGGATCGTAGCCGTCAGGCATTTTGGCGTCAGGACGCTGGGTGAAAACGCCGTTGGTTTGACCGACATAGGTGAACTGGAAATTTGAGGTCAATGCGGGTTGATCCACCAAACCTGGCAGATCCGCGGCATCGCCTTGATGGGCAATGTTCTGCGTGAGACTTTCAAGCACCAGTATTCGGCCACTGAGCCAGTTCTGCACGCTGCTGGCGGTCAGCTCACCGGATTGCTGGATAGACGACTCCAGGTTCTGCTTGATCGTGCTCCGTTGCAGATAATCGTTGTAAAGCGTGAATAATGCGAAGGCTAGGACTACGACGCCTGACGCAGCTAGCAGAATTTTGTGGCTGAACTTGAGATTCATTTCGTCGACTTCTTTTGCCAAAGGGGGATGAGCGTGCCGAACGGAACATTCCATGTAACGGTATAGCCGGCTTCTCGGGCCGCTCTATTTCGGTGCACGCATGGCTCATCAGGCTTTCGGCCAAACGGAGTGAAATCTTAAGGTTTTGTGGGAAACATCCTCTTTTTGAGTGTTAAACCGACAGGCGGTAAATCCGAACTACCAAAAATCATTAAACCAGCCTATGACACCCTTCAATGGCGAATCTTTGATTTGACGCCTATTAATTCCCTATAAACGACAAAACCCCTGCCTGCGTTAGCAGACAGGGGCTTTGGAATTTAATCTTGACGATGACCTACTCTCACATGGGGAAACCCCACACTACCATCGGCGATGCATCGTTTCACTGCTGAGTTCGGGATGGGATCAGGTGGTTCCAATGCTCTATGGTCGTCAAGAAATTCTGTGTACCAGATCGACCTTGAGCATCGTTCCGGTGAAAATTCGTGGACTTCTACATAAAACAAAACCCCAACTGCTTTCGCAATTGGGGTTTCGGAATTTAATCTTGACGATGACCTACTCTCACATGGGGAAACCCCACACTACCATCGGCGATGCATCGTTTCACTGCTGAGTTCGGGATG
>NZ_VFEU01000019.1 GCF_007858255.1 Pseudomonas rhodesiae
GAGCACGAGGTCAGCAGCCTCGCGTTTGAATTCAGCGGAAAAGGAACGGCGTTGTTTGGTCATCTGGCACCTCGATCTGGCGAGCATTCTCGCCTAAATGGGTGTCCGGTTTCATTAGACCACTACATTTGGTAAGGCCATGAGGTTGCTGAGGAAATCTCGTAGCCTCAGCCAAGAAGAGTTCGGCGGCCACAGTAGCCAAACCTACCTTAGTCAACTGGAAGCCGGAGGAAAGGGCCCTACCCTCGAAATGGTGCATGGGCTCGCCTCTGTCATGAATGTTCATCCTTTGACGATCTTGACCCAGTGCTACCTTTTTATGGACAAGGATGCCACTCTGGATTCAATCATTGAGCGCGTTCGTGAGGAGCTAAGCGTGACGCCATCGGACCGATGAGGAGGGGCGCCTGTCCCCCTTCAGCATGGACTGAGATGTCCGATCGGATGCAACCAAAGTCTGCGCGATCTGACCCTGCGGCTGGTTTGATCTTGGGCGCTACCTACGTGGAAGAGGAGAGGCAATGAAGGGCCGACGGAAGGTAAAGACTGATAAGTGGCGTATAAAGTCGGAAAATGAAGACGACGCCCGAAGGCTTTTGCGAAGGCGGGTACAGACGCAAGGAAGGTTTCTCGACATAGCAGCACATGCCGGCAAAGGAATGGAACCTGTTGGCCGAATTGCCGGTTGAGAGATAGGCTTTCACCTTTGAGGTTTGCAAATGAAGGATCCTCAGATATTAGCGCTGTGCCCATGCTCGCCGCAGGGGTGCTGGAGCATCGACCACCGAAGCTTCAAGGGCAGGTGCGAAGAAATCGTGCATCTGGCAACGCTGGTGCTTGGCAGTCGAGTGCTTGCCGCGCAATGGCTGTACAAGCCAGCAATCGGGCTAAGGCATCAGTCACCTTGCAGCACCTTGGTGACTCGATCGGGCTACCAGCAAGTTGTGACACTCCTAGGACGAATTGAACACGGTGTCTACACTTAACGCCGTTGGGTTCCATGCCAGAGGACCTGTCTACATCTCGTCTGACATAGGATTAGCTGTGTCTATCGCAGGATCTAACTCGAACCGCATCAAGCGTATGCCTAAGGGGAAGCCCCTTTGTTAGGAAGGTATTCGAGCGAACGGGCTCACGCTCCGCGGTAAACAAAGCTCTGTCTCGGATGGTGCTCAGTGGTTCGATAGCGCGGTCATTAGCGACTGGCTGCTTGCGACCTCAAGCAGACACGGCCCTAAGCTGAGTTGTCAGCGCCATCGCCGCCAGCCGGAAGCAGGATTATCACTAAACTCCTTCATACTTGCGAAAGCAGAGCTTGCCGGTGCTGGCTCCAACATCCAGCCTTCGCAGTGGGTCGAATGCTGCCAGTAGGGGGCAAGTGGGCGTAGGATGGAGGCTTCCCCATCAGCTCATAAGGAGCCGCCCCTTATGAATGAATCCGTGCGGACAACCTTGAAATGCCAAGAACCAGGTGATGGTACTGGGGATGTCATCACTGACCTCCCGGACGATATCCTCGAACGCATGGGTCTCAAAATCGGTGATTCCCTGAGCATACAGCTGATAGGCGGGAGCATAGTGCTAAAGCCAATTAGTGATGCAGACGCCCAGCCCTAAGGCAGCTTTCGACCCACAGCGGTCGTTGTCGACCGGCCGCTTCATAGGTCGATTACGCTCAGTCGCCACCTGCTGCGACCCAGGTTACCCATGACTAGAACGGCAGCAACCGAGATGCCAGCCTAGGTCTCAACACTGGTCAATGCGCTTGATTGGCCCGAATTGCTTGAACGTACACTGCAGGCGCATCGCTCGCGGTACAAACGGATCGTGGAACACTGCGGTGGCAAGGTCGACATTCACAGCGAGCAAAACCTGGGCAACCAGATTCAACTGACTTTTCTGCTCTCCAATTGAATATTGCAGCTGATACGAGCGAGTATTTCAATCGCACTTCGAGCATTCAGAGGCCGGAGTACGTGCTTCCGGCCAAGGGCTTGCAAGGGGCAGTGAAGTCTAGGGCTGAGCGATACGAGGATGTCTGGACGCTCATCATCCCGAGCACCGTGTGGAACAGGTTGTCATGGCTCAATGGCGAGTTTGTCTGGGCTTTCAAGCAGCCCATATTCAGCCGTTCGCTCTTCGCGATAGAGTCAGACATCCAGAGCACCATTGGCACCTTGGTTTGCTCGTCCGGGGCCATCGCATAGGGCAGCCCATGTAGGTAGAGGCCACCCTCTCCCAGTGACTCCCCATGATCCGAGACGTACATGAGCGCAGTGTCGAATTTGGTGTTCGCAGCCAGGATGTCGATCAGCCCGGCCGTTACGTAGTCGGTGTAGAGGATCGAGTTGTCGTAGGCATTGATCACCTCCTGCTGCTTACATTTGTCGAGCTCATTGGTCTCGCAGACCGGCTCGAATTTCTTGAACTGCGAGGGATATCGCTTGTAGTAGGCTGGGCCGTGGCTGCCTTTGTAGTGGAGCACCAGGACAGCATCGCCTTCCTGACGGTTGATGAAGTCCTCCATTTCCGAGAGCAGCACCCCGTCCTTGCACTCGTCGCTGGTGCACAGCTGAGCATCCGCATGTTGGGTAGCCTTGTGGTTAGGCACCCGGTCACAGACCCCTTTACAGCCCGAATTGTTGTCAGTCCACATTACGCTGATGCCTGCGCGCTGAAGCACATCGAGTAGCCCTTCTCGGCTCTTGGCCAAGCCGTCCTTGTACTCATCCTTGCCGACGTCCAGGAACATGCACGGCAGTGATACCGCGGTGGCGGTGCCGCAGGAACTCACATTTGAGAAGCTTATGACATTGCGTTTTTTCAGTTCCGGATTCGTATCACGGGAGTAGCCATTGAGGGAGAAGTTGGCAGAGCGTGCTGTCTCCCCCACTGCCAGCACCAGCAGCTTGGGTTTGCGAGCTGCTCCCTGCCTTTTCACTACTGCATCGGTACCGATGGTGGTCAGTTCTTTCGGCGTGGCCAACTGACGTTTCAGGTAGCCATGACTGGCCGCAAACAGGTTGGTGGGAACCAGAATGAGCCGAATCTCCCGGTTGTTGCGCAGCAAGGACGCATAAGACTGGTATTGGCTCAGCACAATGCCGGCAAGGGTGACTAGGGCAAGCGAAAGGACAATGAGTCTACTGGCCAACGCTTTGATCCAGGGCTTACGTCGGAGCGGCACCTGACTGATCAGGTAAACGGGCAATCCCCCTACCATTGCCACCCAGAGGCCGAGCTTCCAGTTCAGTAGCTCGGAGACCTCACTGACGTCGGTCTCCACGACGTTGGTGAACATGGTGTAATCAATGACGATGCCGTAAGCATTCATGAAGTAGCTGGCGAAAGCCGCACTGATCAGGATCAGGCACAGTAGCGGTTTGGCGAGCCGTGCCCATGACAGCAGACTGAGTATGGTAAACACCCAAGCAAACACAACAACTGGCAGGCTACTCGCGAGCAGCCAATTAACTTCATCGGCATTGAAAATCAGCCGCGTAAGAACACGCCAAAGCTCAGCGTTCGTAAATAGCAACAACCAAAGAGTTACCAGCCCGATGAGCAGATTGGTGCTGATGCCTTTTTGTCGAGTACTGCGAATAGCAAAGATCAATCTACTGAACAGGGTGTGAACAATGGATTTCGAAGGTGTCATTATCAAACTCTAGGAGGCTGCTGATCCATGACGCATGGCTATGGAATCCTCGGTAGCTACCAGGCAAACCATCGACAGATACTGTGCGAAGGTGGGCGTGCGGAGCGCCAGAGACCCCGAGCCCTATGGCTTAAGGGCGCTTAGGATGTTTGAGGCAAAAGAATTGAATGAGAAGTAAACTCTCGCTAGGCGCATTATTTCCGGAACACGATAACGACACGATGACCTCGTGATTACAATGCTGTCAGAATCGCAGCAATGGCTTTTTTGATTGTGATCGACCAGGCTATGATAAAAAATCGGACACGTTCGACTGCTGTGTGGTTAGTGCCACCCAGCGAATTAAATTAAATTTCATAAACAAAATGGGCTTGTTTTGTCGTACGCTCATTTTGAACTTTTACTTCAATTTAGAAGTCTTTCTCGCGAGCAGAACACTTCCTTAACTTTTGCCCGTGCTTATGTCACTTATCAATGAGGGACGAACACCATGAGCTTTTTCAAGAACATCTTGGGCGGCCACCACGGCCGGGGAAACCACGGCGGTGGTAAGCACCACAGTGGTGGGCACGGGAGCGATCGGCATGACCGCTATGACCAGCAGCAGAGCTGCGACGGCAATGACCGGGTAATTGACAGTGGGCGGGCAATATCCCAAGCCCCAATCACTGATCTGCAGCCTTGCAGGCAGTGCCGGACCGCTAACGCCCCATCTGCGCGCTTTTGTCTAAACTGCGGAACACCACTATCGAGTGGCTGCAAGGCCTGCGGCTCCTCGCTGACGTCAGGAGCGAAATTCTGCAGCCAGTGCGGCCAAGCCACGCCTTAGCGCCTGGCCACCCTGGTAAGCCAACGCGACCACCCCCCTGCGCAAGGAGAAATACGTGGGATCGAATCATGATCATGGCAGTGCAGCAGTACGTGAGGGACATCAGAAGAAGCTAGTCATGGCATTGGCCCTGACTGGCAGCTTTATGATTGCTGAAGTAATCGGTGCATGGATAACCGGCAGCTTGGCGCTGCTGTCGGATGCATCTCACATGTTCACTGACACCGCCGCCTTGGCGATATCGCTGATTGCGCTCCAGATAGCCAAGCGGCCGGCGGATCAAAAACGAACCTTTGGCTATGCGCGGTTGGAGATCCTGGCCTCCACGCTCAACGCAGTCCTGCTCTTCCTGGTGGCAATGTACATCTTGTACGAAGCCTACCAACGCTTCTTCATGCCGACGGAGATCGCCACTGGCGCGATGATGTGGATCGCGATCGCTGGCCTGATCATCAACCTTATTTCGATGCGTCTTCTGGCATCTGCCAGCAACGAGAGCCTCAATGTCAAAGGGGCTTACCTCGAAGTTTGGAGCGACATGCTCGGATCGTTGGGCGTAATCATCGCGGCTCTCATTATCCGCTTCACTGGCTGGACCTGGGTCGACACGATTGTCGCTGTTGCAATCGGCCTCTGGGTACTGCCGCGGACATGGCAGCTGCTTCGCGAGAGCCTGGGCATCCTCATGGAGGGTGTCCCAAGGGGGCTTGACGTCGCGGCAATCGAGACCACCATCCGCAACGTTGATGGCGTCACTGATGTACACGATTTGCACGTTTGGGCCGTCAGTAGCGGCAGCAACGTGATGACTTCGCACGTAGTAGTGGGTGACACAGCAGATGGAGATGCCGTGCTGGCGGGCGTCGTGGAAGCGGTCAGCGATGCGTTCGAAATCCACCACTGCACCATTCAGATCGAGCGCGCAGCTTTCCACCAGAGCATGCCGTTACCGTCGCACTGATCGGTTGGTAACCACCTGGTCAACGCACCACTCTTCAAACAGAGAGAGTGGTGTTGTAAAGGAAAGATCGGGAATGATAGGCGTCAAAACGGCAGGAGCACTTCGTGAGCGCCTTGGGAAGATTCCGACAGACTCTCTCGAGTGCCCGTAGGAGGTTCAGCAATGGCTTGGATCATCACGAAGTACTTAGTCACTGCCGGAATAGTGATTCTAGTATCAGAGCTGGCAAAACGTAGCGACAAGCTGGGTGGCCTAGTTGCCGCTCTGCCTCTGGTCACGGTCATGACGCTGATCTGGCTGTACTTGGAAAACCAGAGTATGGAAAAGATAGCTAATCATGCCTGGTATACGTTCTGGTACGTCCTTCCAACCCTGCCAATGTTTATCACTTTTCCGGTGCTGCTGCCCAAACTGGACTTTTGGCCGACGCTTATCATCAGCATCATCATCACCATGGTAAGTTTTGGGGGCTTTGCTCTGCTGCTACGTCGTTTTGGCATCGAGTTGCTGTGAGCTAAGCGCCGGGGGCAGCAAGTGGGTGGCCGCTCACCGACTATTAACGCACTCGCCTTTCACCAGGTAGCGAACCATGTGCAATTCGCCCTTCGAGTCCTCGTAGGCCATCATGCTTTTCACGTTGCCGCAGTACCGCACGTTGGGCGACACGTACACCAACTTCCCAACGTCCAGATTCATGCCATAGGTGTAGTCTTCAAGCTCTGGCATGGGCTTCTTCACGCTCTGTGCATAGCGCTCTGTAGCCTGCCGAGCAGACTGCTCAAGATCCTCATTGATCTGCACGCTACTTAGAGCATCTGTCGACAGCACAGAGAAGAGCATGAATACGGCAATTGCAGATCTAGTGGTTTTCATGAGAAGTCCATTAATAAAAAAGCGCCCACGGCGGGCGCTAAAATTCACCTTACCAAAGGAGCGTATGGTTCCAAGGTGAATGCATTGGCGTGAGCAGGGTTTCGTTACTCCCGCCATGCTGCTCCGGATGAGACGACTCCAAAGCAGCGCTGCCTGTGTGCTGTACTAAAACTAGCAAAGGCGGCTAACGACAAGATGATTGTGAAATTACAATTTGGACATGTAATAGATTGTAAAGTAATTATCTGCACTTTCGACGGATCAAGAAATCATAGCCGCGCGCAGCGCAGCGCATCCTGCGATGCCACTGATCGGTGGTTGGCAACGAGCTCTTGGTAGCTCCCCAAGGAATTTTCCTGGCAAAACAGAACGGCTTGGCAGAAATGCCGCCTTTTACGACCGAATTCACATGCCAGCTACTGAGTGCTCAACCGGCTGAAGGCCGCTGAATCCGCTAAGCTCAAAGGGTATGCCGGTATGACTGTCAGCAATCTTACGGCTACATTACAAATTTGTAGGATTTCGCCACGGCCAGCTTCTTCGCGTTAAGATTCAAGCGTCCTCAGGTGACCACGGCGTATGGACAGAGGTAGCGACTACCGCATGCCATGCACTCAGCCGAACCTTTAAACAGCCTGCAAACCTCTTGGCGGATTGGCCAATTCCTTCTTCACACCTTGAGATAAGTCATGCGCGTTCTAGTTGTCGAAGACGAAATTAAAACTGCGGAATATCTTCAGCAGGGCCTATCCGAAAGCGGGTATGTCGTAGACATTGTGCACAACGGTGTTGATGCCCTTCACCTATTCAACGTCAATGTCTATTCGTTGGTTCTCCTCGATGTGAACCTCCCAGGTATCGACGGATGGGATCTGCTGGAAACCATCAGGAAATCCAGCCGGGTCCGCATCATCATGCTCACAGCCCGTGGTCGCATCAACGACAAGCTCAAGGGATTGGATGGCGGCGCGGATGACTACTTGGTGAAGCCCTTCGAGTTTCCCGAGCTGCTTGCTCGCATCCGTTCTCTCCAGAGACGTGGCGATGAACTCGTCGAGAAGAGCTCGCTGAAGATTGCCGATCTGGAACTCGACTCCGTGCGCCATCGAGTTTTCCGTGGTGGCACACGCATCGATCTCACCACAAAAGAATTTGCGCTCCTGCACCTGCTCATGAGCAGGACGGGTGAAGCGCTGACTCGTTCCCAGATCATCTCTCTGGTCTGGGACATGAATTTTGACTGCGACACCAACGTCATCGATGTTGCGATCCGGCGATTGCGCTCAAAGATCGATGACCCGTTTGAAACCAAGCTCATTCATACGCTTCGTGGCGTTGGGTACGTTTTCGAGGAACGCGCATGAGTCCGTTCAGCCTGGCTGCAAAGCTAGGGTTCAAAGTCGGGTTGATGAGCGCAGCATTACTGCTTCTGTTCGCGACCTTTGGCTACTTGATGGTGGGTCAAGCGCTGGAAAGAAATGCCAGAGCAGACCTAGAAGTGAAGATGGCAGGCATGGCTCACAACCTGTCCACTATCAACGATATCTCCGGCGTCAACGCGGATGCGCACCAGCTAGTTGATTTGGTCATGGGCCATAACAACCTGTACGTGAGCATATTCGATACATCAACAAAGCAGGTACCTTTGCTCTCGATAGGCTCAAAGCAGGTCAATCTGGAGGTGCACAAGTTCCAGCCGGCTGCGCAGCCTAAAGAGCATGAATGGCGTGATACCCAGGACCGCCCACTGTTGAGCGCTTCTCGTATCATGCGCTTAGCCGATGGAACCGAAGTCAGCGTCTACATGACCATGGACCAGTCATCCAGTGAGGCCCTGCTCGATGCATTGCTGACCTGGGCCCTGATGATGTCGCCCGTCATCCTCGCATTGATCTTGGCCATCGCTTGGTGGACCGTGCGCCGCGGACTGCTACCTCTGACCAAGTTCTTGAAAGTTGCCTCGAAAATCTCCACCGAGAGCCTGGACCATCGCCTGCCAACGGATGGAATGCCCTCAGAGCTTAAAGAGCTCGCTGACGGCATTAACATCATGCTGGCTCGCCTAGATGACGGTGTGCAGCAGCTTTCTCAATTCTCTGACGATCTTGCTCACGAGTTGCGTGCACCGCTTTCCAACCTGATGGGTAAGGCCCAGGTTGCCTTGACCAGAGAACGATCGCTTCAAGAGTACCGGGAAGTGCTGGAATCGTGCACAGAAGAGCTGGACCGCATGAGCCGGATGGTTTCCGACATGCTGTTCCTGGCTCAGGTCAGTCACCCAGCATCCATGGTGGAGTTTGAACCCGTGTCGCTGGTCGACGAGGTTGAGCGTGTATGCGATCTCTTCAGCATTTCGGCAGAAGAAGGCGAGATCCAGCTGCAAATCTCTGGCAATGAGGACGTAGTGCGCGGTAATCGTCTCATGATTCAACGGGCCGTCTCGAACCTGGTGTCAAATGCTATTCGCTACTGCCCACGCGGCCGCACGGTCTACGTGAAGGTGCAACACGGTACGAGCGGTACGACATTGAGTGTCGGCAACCCGGGCCGGGGGATCGCGAGGGAACACCATGCGCATTTGTTTGAACGTTTCTATCGAGTGGACAAGAGCCGAGCACGGAGTGAGGGCGGTACCGGTCTAGGCTTAGCCATCGTTCAGTCGATTATGAGCTTGCATCAGGGCTCGGCGAGCGTGGAAGTAACCGAAGAGAACTTCACGTGGTTCCACCTTCACTTTCCCGAAGCCCAGTTTAAAGAACCTGTAATGGCTGCTGCTTAACCAGCGCAGACATGCATAAGCCCGTCAATTGACGGGCTTTTTTGTGTGCAAGCTGAATCGCCCCGGGCTTTCTAGACACTCTCAAGGCTCGCTGCGTAACGCTTTTCAAACTCTACCGGTGACAGCTGATTGTTGAAACTGTGGCGTCGTTTTGGGTTGTAAAACATCTCGATGTAATCGAACACATCATCTCGAGCATCCTGGCGTGTAGTGTAGATTTTACGCTTGATCCGTTCCCGCTTCAGCAACTGGAAAAAGCTCTCCGCCACAGCGTTGTCGTGGCAATTACCTCGACGACTCATGCTGGCTACCAGGTTGTTAGCTTTCAAGAAGCTTCGCCAGTCTGAGCTGCTGTACTGACTGCCTTGATCCGAGTGGATCATCACCTCTTGCTTCGGCTTACGTCTCCAAACCGCCATCAGCAGTGCATCAATGGCTACGTCGCTGGTCATCTGCGACTTCATTGACCAACCAATGATCTGGCGTGAAAACAGATCGAGCACCACGGCCAAATACAGCCAGCCTTCATATGTTCGGATGTAGGTAATGTCTGTGACCCAAACTTTGTTGGGTTCTCTGACATCGAATTGGCGCTTCAGTAAGTTCGGTGAGGCAACGGCTGGCTTACCGCCGTATTTTCCAGGCCTCCGTCGATACCCAGTCTGAGAACGTAAACCTTCAAGGCGCATCAACCTAGCCACCCGGTGACGGCCACAGCTCTCACCAACCTCTCGCAGGTCATCATGGATCTTTCGATAGCCATAAACGCCACCGCTTTCCAGCCAGGAGTGTTTGATCAATCCAAGCAGTCGCTGATCGTCCTTGGCTCGCGCAGATTTTGGTTCTGATAGCCACGCGTAGTAGCCGCTGGGATGAACCTTGAGCGTCAGGCAAAGCCGTCGAATCGCGTAATGACCCGCTTGCTGCTTAATAAAGGCGTACTTCAGCCGCACTCCTTGGCAAAGTACGCGGCGGCCTTTTTTAAGATGTCTCGCTCCTCCGTCACCCGTTTCAGCTCGGCACGTAGACGACGAACCTCAGCGCTCTGATCATCCTCCTCAACGCGCTGTTCCTGAGGCTTGGTGTAGCGCCTAACCCAGGCATAGAGGCTGTGCACAGACACACCCAATCGTGCAGCCACCTCCGAGACAGGAAGCTGCTTTTCGGTCACTTGCTTGACCGCCTGGATTTTGAATTCTTCGGGATAACGCTGGTTGCTCATGGCACCTCCTAATGGGCCTCATTTTAAGGCTTGGAGGTGTCTACGAAACTAGGGGCGATTCAATAACGGCCGGCACAGGGCGAAACAATCTGTCGGCTGCTAGCACTTAACACACGAGAGGCAAGCAATGATCCGTTCTTCGAACATGCGGGAAAAGCTGTTGGTCGCTGCAATAGTAGGCACATTTTCCTCGCAAGCATTTTCCGGAACAGTCACTACCGACGGAGCTGACCTAGTTCTAAAAACCAAGGGCGGTCTTGAACTTTCTACCACCGACAAGGAATTCAGCTTCAAATTGGGCGGTCGCGTTCAGGCCGACTATGGCCGATTCGACGGTGTCTTCACCAAGAACGGCGATACCGCAGATGCGGCCTACTTCCGTCGCGCCTACATCGAGTTCGGCGGCACTCTGTACCGAGACTGGAAATACCAGGTCAACTATGACCTGTCCCGCAACACTGGTAACGACTCCGATGGCTACTTTGATGAGGCCAGCCTGACGTACACCGGCTTCGCCCCAGTCCAGCTGCGTTTCGGCCGCTTCTACACCGATTTCGGTCTTGAGAAGGCAACCAGCTCGAAGTGGACAACTGCCATGGAGCGAAACCTCTCCTACGACGTAGCCGACTGGATCAACGACAACGCCGGCATGGGTGTTCAGGCGACCAGCACCATCGCTGACATGGCCTACCTGTCGGGTAGCGTTTTCAGCGAAACCAACAACGACTCCGACGGTGACAGCACCAAGCGCTACAACGTGCGTGGTGTTTTCGCACCGCTGCACTCTGACGGTAATGTCCTGCATGTCGGTGCCCAGTATGCCTATCGCGACCTCAAGGACAGCGCCGTCGACACCCGTATACGCTCGCGCCTGGGCGTTCGCGGTGTAGACACCAACGGCGGCGGCGATGCGGGAACCAACGGCAATCGCATGCTGTTCGGTGGTGCTGCTGCGCAAGAAGGCCTTTGGGACAACGATTCGGTCTGGGGCGTTGAAGGCGCCTGGGCCACGGGTCCATTCTCCGTTCAAGCTGAGTACCTTCGCCGCAAGCTGAAGGCTGATCAGTCCGCCAATGACATGAAGGCTTCGGGTTACTACGCACAGATGGCGTACACGCTGACCGGCGAACCGCGAATTTATAAGCTCGACGGCGCGAAATTCGACACCATCAAGCCACAGAACAAAGATCTGGGCGCCTGGGAAGTTTTCTACCGCTTCGACGATATCAAGGTCGAGGATGGCAATCTGGTTGCCACCGCGGACCAATCCGATGAACGCAAGGCCAAGAGCCACACGGTCGGCGTGAACTGGTACGTCAACGAGGCGGTGAAAGTCAGTGCCAACTACATCAACGTGCGCACAGACAACAACGAAAACACTGTCGGCGACGACAAAGGCAACGCCTTCATCACTCGCCTACAATACGTGTTCTGATTCCCCAATCAGGTGACACAAAAAAGCCGGGAGCGCTCAGTGCACTCCCGGCTTTTTTGTGCGCTTCGTTCAATGATCAGGCGTCTTTACGATAAGCCAACAGGCGAAGGGCATTGAACACGACAAGGAGCGTGGAACCCTCATGAATGGCAACGGCAGCGCCGATGCTCAAGCCCATGATGGTGGAGGGAACCAGGATGGCCACGATTCCGAGGCTGACGAACAGGTTCTGGCGAATGATCGAGCGGGTGTGACGACTGAGGCCGACCGCAAAGGGAAGCTGCCGGATGTCGTCTGCCATCAGCGCGATATCGGCCGTTTCCAAGGCGACATCGGAGCCTGCCGCCCCCATTGCGATGCCTACGCTCGAATGGGCCATGGCAGGCGCATCATTCACGCCGTCGCCCACCATGGCGACTTGGGAGCTGAGGCGAAGGTTCTTGATCGCCTGTACCTTGTCGTCTGGCATCAGATCTCCCCACGCTTCGTCCAGGCCGACTTGCCTGCCCACTGCTTCGGCGACGCGGTTGTGGTCCCCGGAAATCATGATCATGCGGTCGATGCCCATTTCCCTGAGTTTCTGGAGTGCCTCTTTCGCTCCTTCTCGGGGGGTGTCCAACAAGCCGATCACCCCCAGATCCTTGTCAGCACGGCGCACCACCATGGTAGTGCGGCCCGACTGGCGCAGGCGCTCTGCTGCCTCTAGGGCGGCTTTGCTAAGGGCCGGAATGGCGTCGGCACCGAACATCTCGACTTTGCCAATCCAGACGAACTGATCATCCAGCTCAGCGCGTACGCCGCGGCCAACCAGGTTTTTCAGGTTCCTGGCCTGGTATTTGCCCCTGCTACCAATCATCTCCTCGCCGTCGCGCACGATAGCTGCGGCGAGTGGGTGGTCGCTCATAGACTCCACTGCGATAGCGACGGCCAGCAGGTCCGGAACCTGGGTACCGGCTAGCGGTATCACATCGGTGATGCGGGGACGCCCCTCGGTCAGGGTGCCGGTTTTGTCGAAGGCCATGGCATTCAAAGAACCGAGTTCTTCGAGCGGAGCACCGCCCTTGATCAGTACCCCGCCTCTGGCAGCCCTGGCGATGCCGGAAAGAATGGCGCTGGGTGTAGCAATCGCAAGCGCACACGGGCTGGCTGCGACCAAGACCGCCATGGCACGGTAGAACGAATCACGGAATGGCTCATCGATGAAAATGCCAGCACACATCAGCCCTACCACCAGAAGCAGGACCAAGGGGACGAACACCCTTTGGAAACGGTCTGTGAAGCGTTGAGTCGGCGACTTTCTGACCTCGGCTTCACTGACCATTTTGATGACCCGCGCCAGGGTGCTTTCCGTGGAGCGACGCGTTACTTCGACCTCAATCAGGGTTTCGCCATTGATGGTGCCGGCGAAGACTTTCGACACAGCATCCACGGCATCCGGCTTGCTGCGGGCAAGAGCGGCATCAGCGACTGGTTGCTTGTCCACCGGGACGCTCTCACCAGTCACGGGAGCCTGGTTGATGCTTGAAGAGCCTACGACCACAAAGCCATCGGCCGGCAAACGGTCATTGGGGCGTACGATGACAATGTCGCCAGGCACGAGGAGTTCTACAGGCAACTCCTTCGTGCCGTTTGTGCTCCGCACGATGGCGGTGGCAGGGGCGAGCTTGGAAAGTGCCTCGATGGCTTTCTTGGCTCTGCCCATCGCATAGCTTTCCAGTGAATGCCCCAGGCTGAACAGGAACAACAGCAGTGCACCTTCTGCCCAGGCGCCAATGCTCGCGGCCCCCGCTGCGGCGAGCAGCATCAGCGTGTCGATTTCGAAGCGCTTCTGGCGGATATTGCTGATCGCCTCCTTGGTGGTGAACCATCCACCGAACACGTAGGCAGATACGTACAGAACTAGCGGCAGCCTGTCGATCAGCCCGAGCTTTCCGGCCAGAACTCCGGCACCGAGCAGCGCACCACAGATCAGTGCGAAGACCAACTCGGTGTTCATGCCGAAGATGCCCCCATGCTCATGGCTGTGGCCTTCGTGCCCCGCTTGGTCGTCGGGGCGTTCAAGCAAACTTTTCATAACTCGTACCTTCTGGGGTATCGCTATTGATTAGCTGAAATCTATTTCACGGCTTGCCCGAGGGCTGATCATTAAGAGTGACGCTCTTAACAAGGCACGCAGGGGAAATAAAAAATGCCAGGCTCTGCCTGGCATTTATGAATTCATTAATTATTCTATTCAAAGCGCTCACTACTTATTGTTGATGCATTGCGAGTACATGGAGTAGCGAACCGTTTTGAGCGTACCCTGGGAGTCCTCGAAGCTCATCAACCGTGGGTAGACCTGGCAGGTGCGGGGGTCTTGAGATTGGCGCACGAATTTCGCCACATCGATTTTCATGCCGTATTTGTAATCTTGAATTTCCGGCATCGGCTTGCCATTTTTCTCGGCATACTTCGCCACAGCGGTCTGGTGGTCGTTGATATATTGCAGCTGCTTGCTTTCTGAGAAAGTGTTGGCCTGCGAAGCCATCGAGAAAACAACAAGTGCAGCAGCAATAATTAGCTTTTTCATAATAACCTCTCAAATTCAAATCTTCTCGGGCGTAACTTTAGCAACGCATAGGCATCACTGGCATGACGAGAAACCTACAATTTTGAAAGGTAAGTGCATCTGGCTCATATAAAACAAAAAAGCCCACAACGTGTGTTGTGGGCTTCTCTTTAGTGGCTATCAGCTAACCACTTCGGCCTCATCACCGTCTTCATCCTTGCGGTGTGCCCATTGATACAGGGCAGGGAGCACCAACAAAGTCAGCGCGGTGGAGGACAGGATCCCGCCAATCACCACTGTCGCCAGTGGCCGCTGAACCTCTGCACCGGTACCGGTTGCCAAGGCCATCGGGATGAAGCCCAGGGACGCCACCAGGGCTGTCATCAGCACAGGTCGCAGTCGGGTCAACGCGCCTTCGTCGACGGCCTGCCTAAGCGTTCGTCCCTCCTCTCGCAATCCGCGGATGAAGGCAATCATCACCAGGCCGTTCAGTACCGCGACGCCGGACAGTGCAATGAAGCCAACCCCAGCCGAGATCGACAGCGGGATGTCCCGCAGCCACAGCGCCACGACGCCACCGGTGAGTGCGAATGGAATACCGGTGAACACCAGCATGCCGTCTTTCAGGTTGTTGAACATCAGGAACAGCAGGGTCATGACCAGCAGCAAGGCCACCGGAACCACGATCTGCAGACGCTTGGCCGCCGATTGGAGCTGCTCGAACTGGCCACCCCAGGTGGTCCAGTAACCAGCAGGAATCTGCACCTTGGCATCAAGCGAAGCGGTTGCCTCTTGAACGAACGACCCCAGGTCGCGGCCCCGGACGTTGGCGCTGACGATCACCAGACGCTTGCCGTTCTCGCGGCTGATCTGGTTCGGACCCAGCTGCAGGTCCAGGTTAGCGACCTGCGACAGCGGGATGAAGCCGATCTGATTGGCACCTTGAGATGCATTGGCCGGTACAGGGATCAGAAGGCTGGACATACCTGCTACGTCGGTACGTACGGTCTCAGGCAGGCGCACCACCATGTCGAAGCGACGGTCGCCTTCATACAACGTGCCGGCCGTACGACCGCCGACAGCGATGGCGATCGAGTTCTGTACATCCGCGATGTTCAGGCCGTAGCGTGCGGCTTTCTCGCGGTCGATGTTGATGGTCAGCACCGGCAGGCCGGTGGTCTGTTCAACCTTGACCTCCGAAGAGCCCGGTACCGCTTTGAGCGCTGCAGCGATCTTGTTGGCCGTGTTGTTGAGCACGTCCATGTCATCGCCGAACACCTTCACTGCGACGTCACTCCGTACGCCCGAGATCAGCTCGTTGAAACGCAACTGGATGGGCTGGGACAGCTCATAGTTGCTGCCTGGGACACCGGCTGCGGCTTTCTGCACTTCAGCAATCAGCTCATCGCGAGGCTTCTTAGGGTCGGGCCACTGATCCTGAGGCTTGAGCATGATGTAGGCGTCGGAGGCGTTAGGCGGCATCGGGTCGGATGCGATTTCGGCTGTACCCGAGCGCGCAAACATCCGCTCTACTTCCGGGACCTGCTCAATCACAGCCTTTTCAAGGCGTTGCTGCATTTCTACGGATTGGGTCAGGCTCGTACCTGGCACGCGCATGGCCTGCATCGCAAAGTCACCTTCACTGAGGCTTGGAATGAACTCGCTACCCATACGACTTGCAAGCACACCACTGAGCACGACCAGGACTACAGCGGCCGAGAACGCGATGTTCCGATGCCCAAGGACCCACTTCAAAATCGGCTCATAACGCAGCCGCGCAGTGCGCATCACCACGCCTTCCTCTTCCTTGACCTTGCCAGTGACGAACATGGCGATGGCTGCCGGAACGAAGGTGACGGAGAGGATCATTGCACCCAGCAGCGCCATCACAACGGTGAAGGCCATGGGGTGGAACATTTTGCCCTCGACGCCGGTCAGGGCGAAGATCGGCAGGTACACCACCATGATGATCAACTGACCGAAGATCAGTGGCCGGCGAGCTTCACCCGCAGCAGCGAAGACCTCATGGAAGCGCTCAGCTTTGGTGAGCATACGGCCATGCTTGTGTTGCGCATGAGCCAGTCGACGGATCGCGTTTTCTACAATTACCACGGCACCGTCGACGATGATTCCGAAGTCGAGTGCGCCTAAGCTCATTAGGTTGGCGCTGACCTTGTTGTTGAACATACCGGTGAAGGTGAACAGCATGGACAACGGGATCACCATCGCGGTGATGAGTGCAGCACGGATGTTACCGAGGAACAGGAACAAAATGGCGATTACTAGAATCGCGCCTTCCACCAAGTTCTTCTTCACAGTTGCAATAGCTTTTTCAACCAGGTTGGTGCGGTCGTAGACCGTCACGGCAACCACACCTTCTGGAAGGGTACGGTTGATGTCAGCCAGTTTGGCGGCAACAGCCTGAGACACGGTACGGCTATTTTCACCGATCAGCATGAACACGGTGCCGAGTACGACTTCGCGACCGTTCTCGGTGGCAGCCCCCGTCCGGAGCTCTTTGCCAATGCTAACGTCAGCGACGTTGCTGATTCGAATCGGTGCGCCATCGACACTGGTGATCACAATGTTGGCGATGTCTTCGATGTTACCGACCTGCCCTGGCGCACGGATGAGGAGCTGCTCACCATTACGCTCGATGTAACCGGCGCCGACGTTGGCGTTGTTGCTTTCCAACGCTGCGACCAGATCATTGAGGGTCAGTTTGTATGTAGCTAGGCGCTTCGGATCCGGCGCGACCAGGAACTGCTTGGCGTAACCACCGATGGTGTTGATCTCGGCCACACCTGGGACGTTCCGCAGCTGCGGCTTGATGATCCAGTCCTGGATCACACGCAGGTCGGTTGGGGTGTACGGTGTACCGTCTTCCTTGACCGCACCATCCTCAGCTTCAACGGTCCACAAGAAAATTTCACCAAGCCCAGTGGATACCGGACCCATGACAGCCTCAACGCCCTCTGGCAACTGCTCCTTCGCAACTTGCAGCCGCTCGTTGATCAACTGGCGGGCAAAGAAGATGTCAGTGCCATCCTTGAAGATCACGGTGACCTGAGACAGGCCAGAGCGAGACAAGGAACGGGTCTGTTGAAGGCCCGGGAGACCGGCCATGGCCGTTTCAACTGGAAACGTGATCCGCTGTTCAGTTTCCAATGGCGAATAGCCAGGCGCAGCAGCGTTGATCTGCACCTGGACGTTAGTGATGTCGGGTACCGCATCGATGGGCAGCTTCTGATAGCTGTAGATACCGATGCCGGCCATGATCAGAACAGCGATCATTACAACGATGCGCTGCTCAATGGCGAATCTGATGATACGTTCAAACATGAGAAATCATCCTGTCAGTTCGCATCAGTGACCGTGTTCGGCAGACGCTTTGCCGAGCTCAGACTTGAGTGTAAAGCTGCCACTGGCTGCTACTTGGGCGCCGGCTTGGATGCCGTCGATGATTTCCACGTATCCATTGTCACGGCGGCCCGTTTTTACCGGCCGAGTGTCAAAGCCTTCCCTGGTGCGCACAAATACCGAGGGTTTGTCTTCAACGGTCTGCACGGCGCCTTCAGGAACGGCCACAGCCACTCGATCGGTCTGAGAAGTGACGGCGATGTTCACGAACAGACCTGGACGCCAGGCGCCGTCAGGGTTGGTCAAGGTAACGCGAACGGTCGCTGCACGGTTTTGCTCACCCAGCAGGCTGCCTACATAACCCACCTTGCCGTCGACCTCGACGTTCATGTCGGGCGATGAAACTTTTACCGCACGGCCCGTCACCACCTTGCCCAGTTCAGTGGGAGGGACAGCGAAGGTGGCCCACACCTGATTCAGGTCGGACAAGATGAAAGCGTTAGTCGCCTCGCTGACGACTTCACCCATGGTCAGGTGCTTCTCTACCACCACGGCGTCAAAGGGTGCCCGAAGCTCGTAACGATTGCCGCCTACGGAATTGACCGAAGCGCCGATGGCACCGACCTTCTGCTTGGCATTGGCCAGAGATATCTCTGCTTCTTGCAGCGCTTGGCGTGCCTGCAGGTAATCCTGCTCGGCGGAGATCTTGTCCTGCCACAGTTGCTTCTCACGGTCGAAGGTAACGCGGGCCAGCTCTACGCGTCGCTGTGCGGCTTGTTGTTCGCTGCGCAGGTCAGAAATCTGTTGGCTGGCAATCACTGCGAGGACTTGGCCTTTCTTAACGGCTTCGCCCAAGTCGGCCTGGACACTTTCAACAACGCCAGGGACCCGAGGGACAACATGTGCAGTCCGGTCTTCGTCGAAACGAATCTCCCCCGGGAAAGTCACAACGGTGCCGAGGTCACGGGGGGCCGCAGACTCCAGGACTACCCCAGCTGCCTTGATCTGTTCAGCGCTCAGGGTCAGCTTGCCCTCTTCCTCACCACCCTCTTCGCTATGGCCTTCTGCACCATGACCCTCATCACCCTCCTCTTTGGCGGCTGATGCGGTCGTCTTCTCATCGCCATGGCCATCGTTAGCGCCGTGCTCGACGGTACTGGCGGCCTGCTCTCCGGAACTGTTGTTCCAGGCAAGGCTGCCAAATCCAAGGGCTGCCACAGCGGCGACCGCGAGGGCGATCTTGCGTTTGTTATCCATTGCTACTCCTGCTGATCATAGGCACCGACGTGTTATGCCGAGCGCCGAAGAAAATTTCTGGCCCGTTCAACGAACGCCGGCAGTCGAACCGACATCGCCATAAACCCTTTCCACCTGCGCACGCGCATTGGTCGCTGTTGCCAACGAATCGAGGTATTGGCCACGAGCGACGATCAAGGTGCGCTGGGCATCCAGCACTTCGATGAAGCCGAATTTGCCCATCTCGAAACCGCGAGTTGCGGTCTCCACAGCCTGCTGTGCGGACGGCAGAATGGTCTTGTCGTAGGACTCGACCTCCTGCATGGCGGTCGCCCACTGGTTTACTGCGGTTTGGGTTTCGCTACGCAGCCTCAGCTCAACTGCGTTGCGCTGGTCTCGGGCTTGATCTGCGCGTCGAGAAGCGGAAAGAATGTTGCCCTGATTACGATCAAACAGCGGCAATGGCATGGACAGTCCTACAGTGTTGACCCGTTCACGTACGGAGCGGTCGTACTGGCTACCCACGCTTACAGTGAGGTCTGGGATTCGCTGAGCTTTCTCTGAGCCGAGGGACGCATCGCTTTTGTCGATCTGCACCACGGCCTGACGCATTTCCGCAGTTTGATCGAGCCTCGACAACAGCTCTTCAGCGTCCGGAGGCAAACCTGGGGAGAGGGTCGGCGAATCCAGGCGATCGAATACTGTGACCGAGCTCCCCGTAATTTGAGCTAGCTGCTGGTAAGCGGTCGCTTTCTCCGTTTCGGCGCGTCTGACCTGCAGCTTGGCTTCGGCCAACTGTACTTGAGCACGAGTAGCCTCTACTGGGGAGGATTTACCTGCGCGAACGCGGCCGTCGACAATGCGCAGACCACGCTCAGTCAGCTCCAGAGATTGCTTGGCTAGATCTAGGCCAGTCTGCGCTCGCAATGCTGCGTAGAAGGCTTGAACGACCTCGGCGCGCAGAGCGTTCACTCGACGGTCCAACTCCAGCTGTGCAGCAGTCTGGCCATAGGTGGCGACGTCAACACGTGCGCCCCGCTTTCCGCCCAGCTCCAGGGTCTGGCTGAGCGTCACAGTTGTCTGGCTAGTGCTGCGACGGGTGTCTTCTACGTCGTACGAGATTGTTGGGTTGGGGATAAGCCCTGCCTGCTTGCGTGCCCCATCTGCGATCCCAATCTCCTGACGGGCGGCGGCCATGTCAGGGTTGGCATCCATCGCCGTCGAAAGCGCTTGAGGCAAGCTGATGCTTTGGGCAAATGCAGCAGGTGCCATCAGCCCGGAGATGACCGCACAGAGTGCGGCTATCTTCCAGGGTGAGATTGAGGTCTTAGGAAAGACATTGCGGATATACCGGGGCACTTTAATGGTCCTCGTGCACAAACTTCGATAAAGCTTGGCGAGAACGCCGAAACAGCTGCCAAGCCCCACTGGATTAGGTGATGGCACTCTAAAGAGCGGTAGCTATCAGAGGGGTGGCTAGAAAATTACAATTTCGTAAGAAAAGTGGGTAATGCCCGTAAACACTGAGAAATTCAGTCGAACCCAGGATTTGATTACATCCGAGAGAGATGGCTAACACACGGTGCTAGGCACCCGGATAACCTGTAGATGACGAAATTGTAATTATCCTATCACCCTCCCGTTATCTTCGGCCTGCAAATATGAGCTCGGCGCTCTTCATAGGCGCGCCGCCGGGTCAGAACATATAAAGACACCCGCGTCGGTACACATAATAAAAACTGCCGTAAATCAAAGGAGCATCAGATGAAAATCAAAGTACCACTGTATTTGGCGGCAGTTTCTGCGCTGTCTGGAAGCTATGCAATTTCTGCTCAAGCTGAAGACAAACCAGAAGGTTTCATTGAGGGCAGCAGCCTTACAGTGCTCAACCGCAACTTCTACTTCAATCGTGATAATCGCGACAGTTCGGCTCCCACTTACAACAGTGGTAAGGGCAACACCAACGGCTACTCCGAAGCCTGGGCGCACGCGCTCATTTCCAAATTCAACTCTGGTTTTACCCAGGGTACCGTCGGTTTTGGTGTTGATGCCTTTGCAATGATCGGCCTCAAGCTTGATACCGGCGACGGTCGCAACGGCGGCCGTAGCTCCTTCGACGTGCTGCCCGTTGATAACAAGGGTGAGGCGCGTGATGAATACACCAAGGTTGGCGGAGCGGCCAAAATCCGCTTGTTCGATACCGTGGTGAAAGTGGGTGATGTATTCCCATCGACGCCGGTCGTCGCAGCGGGCGACTCGCGCCTCCTGCCAGAAAGCTTCCGCGGCGTGACCGTTGAGAACAGCAGCATCCAGGGCCTCACCCTGCAAGGTGGTCGACTGCATGCAATGAGCCAACCGGTTTCCAGTAACCTGAACGACAATTTCGTTACCTTCTATGGCGGCCCGGTCAACTCGCCTTGGATCGGCTACGGCGGCGGTGACTACTCGATCAACGACAATTGGACCGTGAGTGTCTACGGCAGCCAGTTGAAAGATGTCTGGAACCAGTACTACGCCGGTACCAGCTTCGCCTACCCACTGAGCGATGACCTCGCGCTGATTGGTGGGTTCAACTACTACAAAGCCGTGGATGAAGGTAAACGCCGACTGGGCGAGTTCGACAACAATATCTGGAGTGCCAAGGTCGGTGTTCGCTACGGCGCCCACACCTTGGCCCTGTCACACCAGCGCAACAATGGCGATGACGATTTTGATTACCTGCGTCAGTCGGACTCAATCTTCGTAGACAACTCGATCCAGTACAGCGACTTCAACTCGCCGAAAGAACGCTCCTGGATGATGCGTTATGACCTTAACTTCACCAGCTACGGTATTCCTGGTCTGACGTTCATGACCCGCTACGCAAGGGGTTCGGGCGCAGACTACTCGAACGCCAACCAGTTCTACATGCGTACCGACGACAACGGCAATCCGCTCACCGATCAAAAACGTTGGGAGCGTGACGTCGAGGTGAAATATGTCGTTCAAACCGGCCCGGCTAAAGACTTGTCCTTCCGGTTGCGCCAAGCTACCACGCGTGCCACTGCTTTCGAATCGGACCTTGATGAAACTCGCGTGATCATTGAATACCCGCTTTCTATTCTGTAATTCTCTGATCGGATCAGTTTTCCATGAACTGGCCCCTCAGAAAAACGTGCATTACGCATTCACCTTGAGTGGCTTAAGTGCTCCTTTGGTAAAAGGTGAATATTTGGCGCCCTTTGGGCGCCTTTTTTTATCTAAAATTCGAGCAGTTGTTCGAGTTCATGCATCGCATGTCGATGCAGCTCATGGCTACACCAATGTCCAGCCTCCTCAATGAGGGGAACTTCGCCGTCATCTGAACGGAATGAAACCAGAACAAAGAATAGAATAACCCAGCACTTCATAAGGTCAAATCACCTATTGGAGAGAGGGCTCGCATCTGTCAAACCCAAACCGCGACAAGATATAACGCCAGACTATCAAATATATTACCTAGAAATTACAAATCCGTAATTTAGCCCCCAGACAACTCTTTTTGATTTACCATTCATTTCAATAACGTCGGCGCGCGTGCGCGGTTAATTGCTCAGTGATGTCGAGACAAAATCCCATGCGAATTCTGGTAATTGAGGATGAAGTAAAAACTGCGGAGTATGTGCGTCAAGGCCTTACTGAATGCGGTTATGTTGTAGATTGCGTCCATACCGGTTCAGATGGATTATTCCTGGCCAAGCAGCACGAATATGAGTTGATCATCCTTGATATCAATCTGCCGGAGATGGATGGGTGGCAGGTGCTTGAACTGTTGCGACGTAAAAACTGCCCTTCTCGTATCATGATGCTGACGGCTAGAAGTCGCCTAGCAGATAAGGTTCGGGGCCTGGAGAACGGTGCAGATGACTACCTAATCAAGCCATTTGAGTTCCCAGAACTGCTGGCCCGGGTCCGCGCCTTGATGCGCAGGTCTGACCACCCTGCATCCGTCGAGATAATTCGTGTAGCTGACCTCGAACTCGACCAGAGCCGTCACAGAGCCTTCAGGGATGGCCAGCGCATCGATTTGACTACAAAAGAGTTTGCACTGTTGCACTACCTGATGCGCAACACGGGGGTGGTACTGAGCCGTACGCAGATCATCTCACAGGTTTGGGACATGAACTTTGACTGCGATACAAACGTTGTAGAGGTGTCGATTCGAAGGCTCAGAGCCAAGATCGATGATCCTTTCGAGACGAAGCTTATCCACACGCTCCGAGGCGTGGGCTATGTTCTTGAGAAGCGGTAAGCGACCAACCGCCTAGCCTTGGAAACAGCTCGACTGATTATCCAGCGCCTACTACATTGACAGTTAAATTTTAATTCCAACAGCACTTATCTTCGCAATAAGCATGTCAAACCAACAAGCACCACCCATTGACCCGGAGTCAAGGAGACCAGACCACGAGAAATTTAGTGATACGCAATCCACTCAGAGTACTGATAGGACGGTCGTGGCGGAACGGGGCAACGAAAGCCAACAATCCAGCCATTAATCGCAAAAATCGCTCTGGGTTGCCGATTGGAAAACTACCAATCAGACAGTGGAATCTAGAGATCCACCACATAAAACGCAATTCCCACCAGTACGATCTAGCTCTCCGGGGCCAACAGGTTTTACCATCAAGATACTAATATCAATCGAGTGACTTAGCATTGCCTCGATAAGGTCAATGTATTGAACTCGAATCGCTTCATACATAGTCCGCACCATAACAACTTCACGCTGAAGCTTATGATTCTTTTCTTGAAGATTCCTGTATTTAGCATCGCCATCATGATTAATCTTTGAAACTAGACAAGACCGCAAGCAAGCGTCAATTTCAGATTGATATTTCCTGATTGTCTCTCTAGAAACTCCTGCGTATTTAGAAAATTCTTTTTGGCTATAAACATATCCTCCAATTTCTTTTTGGCGAACACTTATCAATTCCAAAATCTTAGAATTGAGATACCCCTTTAGACGCTCACCTCTGAGCTGCATAAGCCCCCCGATATATTAATTCTTTTTAAAAATCTCATTCAACAGAAAATCAGCCGACAGTTCAATATTTTTGAAATGTTGGTATTGCGGACTCAACTCCCCTCCAGCAGTTAAGATATGATTCTTTATTAAGTTAGCGTCTCGGCTCAATCTTTCAATTTCCAGACGCTGCGCATCATCTTGAACGTTCACTATTAAATCCTCGCAAGGCTTGCCATTTGTCCCCTTCGCCAAACATGACAGACTGTGCTGGCATGGTTTCAACGCAAGGTTGTGAGCGCACGCTCCATGTGGCATTGGATTAACCACACGAATGGCTGCTGAAAGATATTCCTCTGCGGCTTGACGATTTTCAATTCTAAGTTTATTGAAAGTTGTTTGAATAACCCCCACAGCTCTATCTTGCCTAACACTTTCAATCATATCCTGCAGAATCAATGATCTGCTTAAAGCTGGTGTATGATCATAAACCTGAGCCTGCGTGAGGTCTGAACGTCCTAGGATCAGGTTCACCTGAACATCAGATAAACCTCCCTGCTTATAGACAGTATTGAGCCAATGCCTAATATCATGCCAGTAAAACTCAGCCACTTCACCGGTACGAGGATCGAGGACATTAAATTTCTTAAATAATGACTCTTCAGTTCTTGATGTACCATCAAGCCACCCTTGAAACATACCAACCGAAACCTTCCTAAATTCCCTATCACTCTTAGCATTAGAAAATGTCAACAAATTCCGCGGGATAATGAATAATGAATTTTCCGGCTCTAGAATTGCCACACCATTCTTTTGGATCGTAGGCAGAATTTTTCGAGCAAAGTTTAATTCGAACTCAAAATCAGGCTGAAATGGAAAAGTTTTATTCTCAAGCTGACACAACAAAGCCTCATCAAGGATATCGTCAACAATCTCACGCATCCATGATGGATTGAAGGTAACTTCACAAAATGCCTCAAGACGCTGCAACGATATAGCATGAGGGTGGCGCCTCAACCTGCTTCGCCACTTATATACATTTGAAGTCAAAGGCAAATATTCATTCCAAGCTTTCTCATACATAAATATCTTAGAATTCATAGCTTTCTGACATTGAAGCAACTTGACAACTGTTCGTGTAGAGGCACCCAGAAATGCCGCGACCTCAGACACACGCCCGAGGCGTCCAACCAACTGAATTACATCTACAAATTGCCCTGTAGATTGATAATAAACCCCTCGCGGCGTATACAAATCGAATTCGCTCACCCATTTCGCGACAAACTTACGCGCATAATATTTCAAACTAATAGGCGTTTTTTTTACTTCCTTCCAATTCACCCCTGGATTCAATCTCATTTTCTTAACAATACGACGCCCTTCCGCAGTATGTTCAGTGATAAATTCTACCGCTGCGCGTACTGCTGGGTATAAATCTTGCGGAAATGGTCGGAAGTACAATCGCCCTCCCTTTTCGGGAAATATTTTTATAACCCATTTCCCCTCTTGCTGTATCAAGCAATCTACAGGAAGACATGCCAGCTCATTGATTCTACCGCCCACAGCTGCGTTAATCACTAGCGCACTAATATAAAATCTATCCCGAAAAGAAAGTTCTGGATGAGTGGCCAATCCGAATAAATCTCTAATCACCTCTGTAGGTAGGAACTTTCGCTCTCTTCCCTCTTCACTTCCATGCCGGCCATACTTACATCTGCCTTTTGGAGCATCATAGATTACCCTTAAACCAATTCGCTTCTGCATCCATTTAGCAAAGCCCTGAAGTGTTGTTAAAGTTGAAATCTTCCCGGTCACCCCGCGCTCTGCGTAGGTCCTTTCAACCGCTTTAAAATCCAATAGATTCAATCGTGAGATTTCTTTACTACCCATTTCCAAATCAAGCCTAACTAATGCCTCGATGGAGGCGAATGCACCATCAGCGGTTACACCCGCTTGGACTCGCTTTGCTGCTATATACACTTTAGCAACTAATCTAAGCTCGTCATTTCTAATACGGCAAAATCTCAAATTGTATTGCGACAGATTTCCAGGGCGTTCAACCCAGTCGAGAATATTCCATTCATCACAAAAAAAATCGACTGAAGGCTTTAACCCCTCAACAAGTGATGCTGCCAAATTTATCAAAGGCTCTGGGAGGCCATGACCACGCAACTTTGAGTGAATATCCATCTTCGTCATTCCCCACTATTGATCCTAGCCATAACATCGTTAACCGCTTGGTATACGCGCTCCAGCTCTTTCAGTATCTTACTCCTTTCCTTTCCACCCTCAGCTCTACCCCATCTTTCTAATTCAGACTCTAGGTAATCTAAAGATTTTTTATGGTCTGCGTTGCGCCAGGCAATGAAATACCTACAACCATTGTAACAATTAAAAAATGGATGATGCCCACAAGATCCGGACTTGCCACATTCCCCTACTATAGCTGGCTGATTTACGACCGGTATCAATATAGGCATCCCCGAACTCTTATGCCCAAGCTGACCGGCGAAAAATAAACCATTTAACTCTGAGAATATCCCACCTAATTTTCTGTTTGCTCGCTCCAACAACGGGCAAAACTCAGAAGCCAAACAGTCAATGTAAGCATCAGCTGCATGCACGGAGTCATGCTCAAGTACATATTGTATCTCGTCCCTAGACGCGCCTTGGGCGGCCATCTGTGTAGCTCCGCTATGTCGGATTCTATAGGGTGTCAAGATTAGAGGCCTATTCGTACGCGGACTGATCAGCTTTAATCTGCTACACCAGCCAGTTATCGCCCGTCCAAAATTTGATGATTCTCCCTCCCTTGAACTCACTAACAACCTCCCAGTCCTTTCCTGTAACGCCTTAACCTTAGGAGATGAGGAGTACTCGAGAATGGCATTAGCAAGTTGAGTAGTTATGGGCCAAAGCTCTGACGCCTGTCCTGTTTGATATTTTGCCTTAGGCATTCTAAGGAAATATTGGCCCCCTTCTGCCATCGAATCGGGTACCCACAATGCATCACGGAACATTTCATGCAACTGGATAGGTCTCTTTAATGTTTCGAACGAGATCCAAGTAAACAGCCTTGAGGTGAAATCCGCCGTGGATTCCCCCTCTGCAGAAATGATCATTGCTTTTCGAACCACTTCAATTTCGGAGCTTGTTAGCGCCCCGCGCGTCTCGTGCCATTCCAGTATCCTTAAAGTTGGGTGAGGCTTTTTAAGCCTTATAGCCTCTAACTCCAATGCATGAATCTCGTCCGCACCTGCCAACCCCTGAAAAGCAGCGTAAATGTAGAACCTTCGAAACTCGGTCGCCTCCGCATGGGATGATGTCATAACGCTCAACAATTTCCCGAGAGACATATCTGAAAAGTCCTTCCATGAAGGTTGCCAGTGCCTTTCCAAGCAAGAGATCCCCGCGTGCACTGAGCTCAGGATTCTAGGGCAAACCGACTCAAGCTTGTGCACTAGGTACTTTTTGACCACCTCAATAATTACTACTGGGAGCTGGTATCTGCTTAGATCAATAGAATATCTAGCCCTTCTCCACACCGCTTCAACATAATCTGTCGTCACATCAATGAAAAATGGACTACTCGGATCAGCATTACATCTTACGTATAGCCGCCCGACTTCATCTTCAAATTCACCAGAATCATTGACTTCAATACCCATTGCTTACCCCTCAAAATTTAACCTCATCAACTCCCTTCTTGCCTTATCCCGAATCGCGCGCCGAGCATAACCTTTTAATGAGTCAGGACTACTCCATCCTCCCATGTAAACTACGTGATCTATTTCCGTAGAATTGTTCTCTAGCAAACTTGCAGCTTCGTAAAGCCTATTGAACACAGCGTGGCGTACGAGATGCCAATGAAAAGCTTTGACACACTCATTGCTAATCATGCAAGCGACTTTATTTGCCGCTGAACAGGATAGTGGATTACCCAGCGAGGCGTTACCGTGAGAGATCAACAGGAATTCGTGGTCTAGATAAGCTGTAAACCCTCCTTTTATTTTTCTTTTAACTCTATATGTATCTACATACTCCTCAATGGCTCTAATCATCCCCTCATCACCAGGACTAAAATAAAGCCGCCTACCAAAAGTTTTAACAAGTGGATTATTGGGAGCTCGCGGATCAGAATAATCTGCCCCTCTATCCTCTATGCGGATAATTTCCAAAAAAGGATATAAACCAGTCAGATCAATATCCACTAGGCGTAATGCTAACAACTCGCCTAGCCTTAATCCAAACCTTCTAACTAAGCGCCACATGATGTAGTTTCTTAGATTCAAGCCGCGAGTCACGTTCGCACTTGAAAGCTGCCCTACTAAAAACCCCTCTATTTTTTTCAATTCATCGTCCGTCAGGTCATGCGCGATTAGCTCTTTTCTGCCGCTCACCATTACACTAGACCAAACTTTCTTATGGCTTTCAATTAAACGAATATAGCTAACATTGACGTCAATACCGGTAGCAAACAAAGGTGTATAGTTCTCAACAAACCAAATTGAGAAAGTGCTGCAGCTTTGTAAGATCTTACAAACATATTTGTTTATCTGGGTCCCATCAACCGGCGGCGATATAATCTTCTCAAGCCAATTGGCAAATTTTCTTACACATCTAAAATCTAGTCCTTTCCCCTCAAGCAGCATGCGCTCGATATCGAGCCCAGTTATGTTTCCCCATGTGAATAAAAAGGCAACGTGGTAGAGCACTGTACGAATACTCGCCTTATAGCGACGATTACCCATTGAATACGCTACTTCGTACAGACTAGCGCTAAGACAAGGTACAAACGTTTCTACTGCCACCAACTGGTACCTAGCTACGTGTTGATGTGAAAACTTAAGAACCTTGTACTCTAACCCTACAGTCCTAACTGATTTAGTTCTTCTAGTTAGTCCAGGCATGAGACATCTCCTTCAGCATCAGTTGCAGAAGTTGTCTTCGAATGAATTTTATCAGCCTGCGACCAAAGCGACTTTAATAAGCCATCCCCAATCGAGTAGTTTGATCTTAACTTAAGACAGCTAGTTGACTTATAATCAACTAGCACGGACAGCAATTGATAACCGGTGAGAATTTCAAACAAAAAACGTATAAATATATTTTTGCCGCCCATATATCCGCACCTTGACATTAGTTTATGTCTTAAAGGTACAGATGCTGGGCCGCGGATAACTCCGTCGTCTGCCAACTATCTAACAACCTACGGTGCTACATTGGCACATTTTTAACGTAAACCAGTTGACTGGACTAATCAAGACCTTACGTCGCAGGTCTGACGGGACGCGGGGCTGCGGAGCTCTCATCCCCCCGCTATCTAGGCACTTTGAGGTCAGATAAATCATGGATAAAGCCGAAGCTGACCGTCATGACAAAATGCTTGAACTCGCTGAGTTGCTGGCAGAAGTGTTGCAAAAAGCCGTGCCGTCCTTGAGCGAGCAGCAGGTCGAGGAAGCCGGGATCTACATGGCGAAGAACCGCGATGTATTTGCCAAGGCATTCAAGAGTCAGCCGGACGCGTTGTCCGAGTTGCTCAACCCGCCGGCGGAATAAAGCCCGAATTGAACAGGCCCTGAATCATTGATTCAGGGCCTTTTTAATCGCCGCTCATTGGTAGAGCAGGCGCTCGGCCAGTTCGTCCGCTACCCGTGCGGGCGAGCGTTTTTCGGCTTGGGCATGGGCATAGATTTCGGTCAGGCGTGAGCCAATGTTCGACAGGTGCGCGGTGATGGTGGGCAGCTCGGCGCCGCTGTGTTTGAGCGCGACGTAGATCAGGCCGCCGGAATTGATCACATAGTCGGGCGCATAAAGAATGCCGCGCCCCTCCAACTGATCGGCCACTTGCAGGTTGGTCAGTTGGGCGCTGGCGGAACCAGCCACGGCGGCGCAACGCAGTTGGCCCACGCTGGTACGGTTGAACACCGCACCCAGGCCGCAGGGCGCAAGAATGTCGCAGGGGGTGCTGAGCAAGGCGTCGTTGGCGATGGGGTGTGCGCCGAACTGCTCCATGGCCAGTTGCACCTTGCCATGGTCGATATCGCTCACCAGCAATTCGGCGCCGGCGGCGTGCAGCTGTTCGGCGAGGGCGTAGCCGACGTTGCCCAGGCCTTGTATGGCCACCCGCAGGCTTTCGAGGTTGTCGCTGCCCAAGCGCGCCATGGCCGTGGCGCGGATGCCGGTAAACACGCCCATGGCGGCGTGGAGCGCAGGGTCGCCGGCGGCGGTGGTGCTGGTGACGAAACGGGTTTGTTGAGCGATGCAATCCATGTCGGCCACCGAGGTGCCGCTGTCGATGGCCGTGATGTAGCGGCCATCCAGTTGTTCCACGCAGCGCCCAAAGGCTTCGAACAGCGCCGCGCGGCTTTCCACATGGGCGGGCCGCAGGATTACCGCGGTCCCACCCCCTACCGGCAACCCGGCCAGGGCGGCTTTATAGCTCATGCCTTGGGCCAGGCGCGCGGCATCGGCCACGGCCGTTTCGTCGTCGGGGTAGGCAAGGTAACGACAGCCGCCCAGGGCGGGCCCCAGGCGGCTGTTGTGAATAGCTATGACCGCCTTCAAGCCTGTCACCGGGTCGATGCTCAGGTGCAGCGATTCAAGGCGGGTGCGGTGCATGAGAGCAAACATCGTCGAGCTCCCGAATCACTTCTTGTGTCGCCAAGTATAGGCTTGCAGCAGAAAACTGCCGAAGTGCGCTGGAATAAGTCGTCCGATTTTGTAGGTTCTGCGACATAAGCGCGCAGGATCTTTCTTAAGTCACTGGACGAAAATTCCCAGCAAGGCTAAAACGGGGGCATCCGCCGGAGAATGCAATGAAGCCCCGCCAAGCCTTTTTCGCCTGCCTGGAACGCTCGCCCCCTGCACTGTTCGAGGCCGCGCTGTGGATTGCCGCCGAACATGACGCGACGGTGCAACCGTTGCAGATCCTGCAAGAACTGGGGTTGCTGCAACAACAGGTAAGCGCAGGCATGCCCGTGCTGCCGGCGGATGAACTGGGCCAACCGCTGCTGCGGCGCATGAACGATCTGGGGTTTGCCCAGGATGACTTCACGCCCCTGCGCCCCGCCGCCGCGCTGTTGGATAAAGTCCTGCTGCGCAAACGCGGGCAGCCTCTGGCCATGGGCTTGATTGCCATGGAACTGGCGCGGCGCCTGCACATTCCCATGGTCGGCGTGAACTTCCCAGGGCACTTCCTGCTACGCGTCCCCGGCGCTGATCACTTGTTGGACCCCTGCGGCGGTCGGCGCCTCTACACCAACGATTGCCGCGAACTGCTGCAACGCCAATATGGCCCCAACCTCAAGTTGCAGGCCGAACACCTGCATACCGCCGAACCGCGCTCGATGCTCCAACGCTTGTCGCGCAACCTGCGCCAATTGCACTTGGCCAGTGACGATCCACTGGCGGCGCTGATCGACGCCGAGCGCGTGCTGGAACTGGGCAATGCCAGCGCCGCCGATTACCTGGCACGGGCCAGCCTGTATCAACGCCTGGACTGCCCCAACGCCGAACGCTTCGATCTGGAGCATGCGCTGCTGCTCAGCGAAGACCCGATCCAACGCCTGCGCCTGACCGAGCGGTTGGGGCATCTGCCGCCCAACACGGTGGTGCATTGACCAACACGTTGGCTTCTAGTTAAGGCGCGAGGTTTTTTGTGGCGAGCGCACCTGGATGATCAACAACGCGGCCATCACCGCCGGAATCGCGCAGAAGAAAAAAATCTGCTGCACCGGTACCTGCATTGCCAGCAGCAGACTGCCCAGCAACGGCCCGAGGATCGAGCCGAAGCGCCCCACTCCCAGTGCCCAGCCCGTGCCGGTGGCGCGCACGTGGGCCGGGTAGAAGTTGCTGGCGAAGGCATTCAACGTCAGTTGCCCACCGATGATGCAGAAGCCGGCGGCAAACACGCACGCCACCAAGTAGCGCGGATTATCGTGGTTCAAGCCCAACAGCACGGTGCACAGCCCGGCCGCGAACAACACGCCGCACAGCAGGCGGACTTTATTTTTCAGGCGGTCGGCAAACCAGGCCATGCCGATGGCACCCAAGGTGCCGGCAAACAGGAACATCGACGTCACCAGGTTCGCCTGCTTGAGTGCCAGGCCACTTTCCAACAGCAACGACGGCAGCCAGCTGATCATGAAATACAGCAGGATCAGGCTGACGAAAAAGGTTGCCCAGATCAGCAAGGTCGGGCGGGCGTAACCGTTGCGAAACAACTCAACCACCGTCAATTGGCTGCCCCGCGCCTGCTGGTCATCGGCGGTGCTTGCCAGCGGCGGTTGCCAGTCGGGCAACAGGCGCGCCGTGACCCGCTGCAGACGCCAGTAAGGCGGCGCGTCCCGCAATAATCGCGGCAAGGATTCGGGTAGCAGCCACACCAGAAACGGAAACAGCAGCAGCGGCGTAACACCGCCTGC
Organism: Pseudomonas rhodesiae; assembly: GCF_007858255.1. GTDB lineage: Bacteria > Pseudomonadota > Gammaproteobacteria > Pseudomonadales > Pseudomonadaceae > Aquipseudomonas > Aquipseudomonas rhodesiae. The sequence continues at coordinate 32,312 of NZ_VFEU01000019.1, forward strand.
CAGGAACACCGCCTCCCACCCGTAATGCTCAATAAATCCTGCAGCCACAAACCCACCCGCCGCGCCACCAAACGAAAAGCCGCACGCGGCCAAGGTCACCATCAGGGTGCGCAGGCGCGGTGGCGAATAGTCCGACATCAAGGCCATGGCACTGGGCATCGCCCCACCCATGCCGATCCCGCAGATAAACCGTGCGGCCATCAGCGTCGTCAGCGAGTCGGCGAACACCATCAGCACCGTGAGGCTGGCGTAGATCAGCACGCAGGCCAACAGAATCCGGCGTACGCCAAAGCGGTCCGCCAGTGGCGTCACCAGCAGTGAGCCAAGGGTCAACCCCAGCAAGTTGGCACTGAATACCGGGCCGAACGCGGCTTTTTCCAGCCCCCAGTCCGCGGCCAGCGCCGGCACTACGTAGCCCAGCACTTGGGCATCGTAGCCATCGGTCACCAGCAGCAACGCCAGCAACAAGAGGATCAACCACTGGAAGCGCGACACCGGACGGGCGTCGAGCGCCGCGCGAAAGCTGGCAATCTGAGTGTGCATCGCAAGGTACCTGTTTTATTTTTATGGGTGTCGCACAGCGGATTTACGGGGCCTCAGGGGTATCCGGTTGATTGGCGGGATGGGCTTGAATAAACGCCGGATGCTGCCTGGCCAAGGCCGCAACACGGCCGATACGCGGGTAATCGGCCAGCGACACTTTGAACCGCTCGGCTGCGTACAACTGTGGGATCAAAAACACATCGGCCATGCCTGGCTGGTCGCCAAAACAAAACCCTTGATCACCGATCAGTTGCTCCACCGCGCCGAGGCCCTGGCTGATCCAGTGCCCGACCCACGCCAGCACCTGCGTGTCGTCATGCCCCCACTGGCGCAACAGGTTCTGAGTGCTGGAGTTGTGCAACGGGTGGATGTCACAACCGATGATCGATGCCACCGCACGCTCGTGGGCGCGGGTCGCCAGGTCTTGGCTCAGCAGCGGCATCTGTGGATAACGTTCGTCGAGGTATTCGATGATCGCCGGCGACTGGATCAACAGGTCGCCGTCGTCAGTGCGCAGGGCCGGCACGCGCCCCTGCGGGTTGATGGCCAGGTACGCCGGCTGGCGGTTGGCGCCCCCTGCCGGCACCAGCAGGTTGACCGGCACCGCCGTGAACGCCAGCCCCTTGAGCGCCAAAGCGATGCGTACGCGATACGACGAAGTAGAGCGGTAATAGGTATAGAGTTCCATCCCCCGCCCTCCTCAGCGCGCTGCGACCACAGTGCCACGGCATTCGCCAAAACCGATGGAGGCATAGCCTTCACGGTTGCAGCGCGCACGCAGAATGATTTCGTCGCCGTCTTCGAGGAATTTACGCACTTCGCCGGACGGCAGCTCGATCACTTTTTTACCGCCCTCGGTGATCTCCAACAGGCTGCCGAGTTGGCTGGCTTGCGGCCCGGACAAGGTGCCCGAACCGAACAGATCGCCAGGCTGCAGTTGGCAACCGTTAACGCTGTGATGGGCCACCAACTGCGCGGCGGTCCAGTACATATGCAGGCTGTTGCTCAGGGCCAGGCGATGGGCCGGCAGGTTTTGTTCGCGCATGGCGGCCGTGGTCAGCAGCACTTCCAGTTCGATATCCAAAGCACCGCCGGCCTGATCGCGTTGATCCAGCAAGTACGGCAGCGGCTGCGGATCGCCTTCGGGGCGTGCCGGTTGAGCCTTGCGGAACGGCGCCAACGCTTCAGCCGTGACCACCCAGGGCGAGACGGTGGTAATAAAGCTCTTGGACAGGAACGGCCCCAGCGGCTGGTATTCCCACGCTTGGATATCCCGCGCCGACCAGTCGTTGAGCAGGCAGAAACCGGCGATATGTTCGGCCGCGTCACCGATGGCGATCGCTTCGCCCATGGCGTTGCCCGGGCCGATCCAGATGCCCAGTTCCAACTCGTAGTCCAACCGCGCACAGGGGCCGAAGGTGGGTTCGGATTGGCCGGCAGGCAGGGTCTGGCCTTTGGGGCGACGCACAGCCACGCCCGAGGGGCGCACGGTGGAGGCGCGGCCGTGATAGCCGATCGGCACATACTTGTAGTTGGGCAGCAACGGGTTGTCGGGGCGGAATAGCTTGCCGACGTTCTGCGCGTGTTCGATACCAACGTAGAAGTCGGTGTAGTCGCCGATTTTGGCTGGCAGGTGCAGTTGGCAATCAGCCGCGCGGTGCAGCACCTGCGCCTCGCGGGCTTGCAGCGGGCTGCCCTCGGCCAGCAGCTCCAGCAGGCGCTCGCGCAGGGCCACGCGTGGGCCGCGGCCCAGGGCGAACAACCCGTTCAGTTGACCGCCGGCAGTCGCCTCCACGGCACGACGGGCCTCGCCGTCGAATGCGTCCAATGCTGCGTGAAGATCCAGGATGAAATCCCCAATCGCCACGCCGCTGCGCGGGGGCTCATCATTGCGACTGAAGATGCCCAGCGGCAGGTTCTGCAGCGGGAAATCCGCGTGACCGTTGGCGGACGCTACCCAACTACGGGCAGGGGTGGGCTGAGTCATGGGTTATCTCCGATTCGGGTTGAAGGTGACGGGCAGCGAGGCCCAGCACGCGTCGTAAGCAGGTTGCAGGTGCGGACAGTCCAGGGCGAACTGGGTGGGACGCAGCACTTGGCTGGTCTCGAACATGAACGCCATGGTGTTATCGATCTTGTGCGGCGCCAGTTCCACATTGATGGCCTTGGTGCAGGTTTCGCCATCCGGGCCGTGGGCGCTCATGCAGCTGTGCAGCGACGCACCGCCGGGCAGGAAACCCTCGGCCTTGGCGTCGTAGGCGCCTTGGATCAAGCCCATGTATTCGTTCATCAGGTTGCGGTGGAACCACGGCGGACGGAAGGTGTTCTCGGCCACCATCCAGCGCGGCGGGAAAATCACGAAGTCGAGGTTGGCCAGGCCGTTTACGCTGGTGGGCGAGGTCAACACGGTGAAAATCGACGGGTCCGGGTGATCGAAACTGACGGTGCCGATGGTGTTGAAGCGGCGCAGGTCGTATTTGTACGGCACGTTGTTGCCGTGCCAGGCCACCACGTTCAGCGGTGAATGGTCGAGCTCGCAGGCCCACAGTTCGCCGAGAAACTTCTGCACCAACGTCGTCGGTTGCCGCAAGTCTTCGTAATGGGCGACGGGGCTGAGGAAGTCCCGTGGATTAGCCAGACCGTTGCTGCCAATGGGCCCCAGGTCCGGCAGGCGCAGCGGCGCGCCGTGGTTCTCGGCGATGTAGCCGCGGGCCTGGGCGTCCAGCAGTTCGACGCGGAATTTAAGGCCACGGGGCAGCACCACGATTTCCAGCGGTTCCACTTCCAGCACGCCCAGTTCAGTGACGAGACGCAGGCGCCCCTGCTCGGGGACGATTAACCATTCGCCGTCGGCGTTGAAGAACACCCGCTCCATGGAGCGATTGGCGCGATAGTGGTGGATGCTGATACCCGAGGGTTTATCCGACGCCGAATTGGCGACCATTGCGACCAGACCATCAATAAAATCGGTCGGTTCGCTAGGCATATCCAGTGGGTTCCAGCGCAGCCGGTTGGGCGTCACCGCACCCAACGGACCGCCGGCCAATTGCCGTTCCAATTTGGCGAACGCTGGGTGATTGGCCGACGGCTGGATGCGGTACAACCAGGTACGTCGGGCTTCGCTGCGGGTCATGGTGAACGCAGTGCCGGAGAACAGTTCGGTGTACAGGCCGTAGGGTGCTTTTTGCGGGGAGTTCTGGCCGACCGGCAAGGCGCCGGGCAGGGCTTCGCTGGCGAATTCATTGCCGAAGCCCGACAGGTATTCGAGGGTCATGGATCGTCCTCTGAGCGGAAGTTGTTTTTATCGTAATCCAGTTACGCATAACGTAATTTGATCACTATCGAGCGTCAAGCTATAAAGACGCCCATTCATCTTTCGGAACCCCGCCCCTCCATGGAAAAGCCCCGCGACACCGGTAAACAAAAAGTCCGTTCGGCCGAAGTGGGCACCGATATTCTCAAGGCCCTGGCCGAACTATCCCCGGCCACTTCGCTGTCGCGCCTGGCCGAGCATGTGCAGATGCCGGCGAGCAAAGTGCATCGCTACCTGCAAGCATTGATCGCGTCGGGGTTCGCCGAACAAAACGCCGCCACCAACCATTACGGCCTGGGCCGCGAAGCGTTGCGCGTGGGCCTGGCTGCGTTGGGCAGCATGGACGTGCTGAAAGTCGGCGCGCTGCCCCTGGCGGAACTGCGCGACCAACTGAACGAGACCTGCTTTCTGGCGGTGTGGGGCAATCAGGGCGCGACCGTGGTGCAGATCGAGCCGGCGGTGCGCGCGGTGACGGTGGTGACACAACTGGGCTCGGTGTTGCCGCTGCTCAGTTCGTCCACCGGGCTGGTGTTCAGTGCGTACCTACCCTCGCGGGAAACCGTGGAGCTGCGCCAGCAGGAGATCGAGGCGGGCATCGCCCACGCCCTGGCGGACGATCAAGCCTACGCCACGGCCTGCGAACAGATCCGCCAGCGTGGCCTGCACTTTGTGCATGGTTTGCTGATGCCGGGGGTGGACGCCTTGTCGGCACCGGTGTTCAACGCCATCGGCCAGGTGGCGGCGGTAATGACCGTGGTTGGCCCTACCTCGCTGTTCCACGCCGATGAAGACGGCCCGGCGGCCCAGCAATTACTGGCGGCGACCCGGGCCGTAAGCTGGCGCATGGGCTACCAGCCCTGAACTAGTCCCGCCACTGGGCCAGGGCCTGGGCCACGCGATTTTCCACGGCGCGCACCGGCGCGGCGTTGCCCAGGTAGTTGTTGCTGACCATCGAGAACACCAGGCGCCGGCCGTCGGCGTCGGTGATATAGCCACTCAATGACGACACGCCGGCCATGGAGCCGGTCTTGGCATGCAGGTTGTTTTGCGCCGCCGTCCCGCGCAGGCGATAGCGCAGGCTGCCACCCACCATGCGGTCCGCATTGCCGGCAATCGGCAGTGCGTTATACCAAGCGTCGAACCAGGGTTGTCTGGCGCTGGCCAGCAGCAGCTCGGTGAAGGTCAGGGACGACACCAGATTGCGCCGCGACAAGCCCGAACCGTCCACCTGGCTCAGGCTGGCCGGGTCCAGCCCCTGGCGTGTCATAAAGCCCGCCACTGCCGCCACGCCGGCCGCGGCGGTGCCCGCATTCGCAGTCTTGCGGCCCATGGCCTTGAGCAGGGCCTCGGACATATTGTTGTTCGAGAGTTTGAGCAGCGGCGTGATCAACTCCTGCAACGGCGCCGACTGATGTTCGGCCAACAATGCGGCCGTCGCGGGCGTAGCGCCACCGATCACGCGCCGGCCCTGCACCTTGATGCCCTGCTGAGCCAGCGCCTGTTCAAACAGGTTCGCCACCAGTTGGGTCGGCTCCCACACACTCACCCACTGCCGGCTCTGCTTGCCGGGGGCCAGCGCACCGCTCAGTTGCAGCAGGTTGGTGCCGTGCTGGCGGGTAATGCCGTACGTGTTGCCGGGGCCGCTGATGGCGCGATTGCTCAGTTGCACGTAGTCGGTGGCCGGGCTCACGGTAACGCTCACCGGTTGGCCGACGGCCACGGGCGCTTTCGCGGTGACGATCAATGTACCCGCGTCGAAATCCGTGTTGGGCGACACCGTCAACGCGGAGATCTGCGCACCGTAGTAGGTGCTTTCGTCATCCTGGGCCCAATCGACGCCCAGGCGCTCGGCATCGAACCAGGTGTCGTCGAACACCAGATCGCCCTGCACTTCTCGCACGCCATCGCTGGCCAACTGTGCCGCCAGCGCCTGGTAATCGGCGAACTGCACGGTGGGATCGCCCAAGCCGCGCACGTACAGATTGCCCGCCAGCCGCTCGCCCTGGCGGCTGCCGGTGCTCAGTACCTGGATGGAAAACCGGTATTGCGGCCCCAGCACATCCATCGCCGCCGCAGTGGTCAACAACTTGAGGTTGGAGGCCGGCACCAGGCGCGTGCGCGGGTTGTGCTGGTAGAGGGTGCTGCCGCTGCGGGCGTCGCGCACCATCAAGGAGACCGTGGCGCCATTGAAGGCCGGGTCGGCCATCAGATGGTCAAGGATGGCCGGGGTGGAGGTTGGCGAAACGCTCGCGCAACCGCCCATGAAAACGCTCAAGCACAGCAGGGGTAGCCATCGTCCAACATGCATCAGTGTCGAATTCCGCAAAATCTTCAGTGGCGGCAACGCTAACAGCTCCACCTGCCCGTGGCGAGCGGGCCGGTGGAGCAAGCTGCTGGGGGACATGGAATTGTCGCAGCCAACGCGCCCACCACCAGCCTTAGAATTCCAGCGTGCTCGACACCGACACCTGCCGTGCGTCCCCCAGCGATACAAAGAAGCGGCTGGCCGCCGAGGTGTAGTAGGTGCGGTCGAACAGGTTTTTCACGTTGAGCTGGAACTTGACCTTCTGCCCGTCGAGTTTGGTGTCGTAGGTGGCGAAAGCATCGGCCACGGTGTAGCCCGGCAATGTGAAGTCGTTGGCGGCGTCCCCTGCCCGCTCGCCCACGTAGCGCGCGCCTGCGCCAATGCGCAGTTGATCGCCACCGAACAGGCTGCCGAAGTCGTAGGCCAGCGCCAGCGAGCCGGTGTGTTTGGCGACGTTCTGCAAGCGGTTGCCTTCCAGGGTCGGGTCGTTGTCCTTGATGTCCTCAGCGTCGGTGTAGGCATAGCTGCCGATCACGCTCCATTGGTCGCTCAACTGGCCAGTGGCGTCCAGTTCCAGGCCACGGGAACGCACCTGGCCGGCGATGCTGTAGATCGTGTTCGGGCCGGAAACCATCGAGACCAGCACATTGCGCTTGTCGATGGTGAACAACGCCGCGCTGGCGGTGATGCGCCCGGGAATGTCGAGCTTGGCCCCCAGTTCCCAGGACTTGGCCTGCTCGGGCGTAAGATCGCCGGTGAGCGTACTGCCATCGGCCAAGGCGGCGATGGTGGAGTTGGGTTTGAACGACTCGGTGTAACTGCCATAGAACGACAGTTGATCGGTATAGCGATACACCAGCCCGGCACGCGGCACCCAGGCCTGGCCGTTGCCATCGGTGTTGGCTTTGAACGGCACGCCTTTGCCGGCGTATTGGTCGTACATCTGGTAGCGCGCACCGGCTACGAAAATCCATTGGTCGGTCAGGTGAATCGAATCCTGGAAGAACAGCGAGTCGCTGCGCAGCAGGTCGGTCTGGGCGCTGTCGGCGGCGCTGACGGTGCTGCCCGCCACTTCGTTGCCGTATACCGGATTGTTGTAGTTGAACGTGCCCCGCGAGGCCTGGCGGATCAGGTCGGCGCGGTAGATTTTGCGGTACTCGTCATCCAGGCCGAACACCAGGTCATGTTGCATGCCCAGCACGCTGACCTTGCCTTCGAGGCTGGCGGTGGCGAACCGGTCGGTGGTAATTGCGCCCTGGGTGCCGTCCATTCGGCGGGTCAGGGTGCCATTGGCATTCACCGCGCTGACGCGTACCTGGCTGGCGTCGTAGGTTTCACGGTTCCAGCTGTAGCCGAAGTGAGCTTTCCAATCGTCGTTCAGATCGTGATCGGCTTCGAAGCGGTACAGGTCGGAGCGGCCTTCCATATTGTTGAACGGCTCGTCCAGGCGGCGGGTCGCCGGGATATCCAACGGATGGTTGGTCTTGGGATCGATGGCCGTGCCCCGGTCGAACGGTGAGAGAAACTCACGATGCTCATAAGCGAACAGCAGTTGAGTGGAATCGCCGTACCACGCCAGGGACGGCGCCACCAGCGATTCGCGGTGAGTGCCGAAGTTGCGCCAGTAGTCTTCATCTTCGTGATCAACGATCAACCGGTAGGCCAGCCCTGAATCGCCCAACGGCCCGGTGGTGTCGAGGTTGCCGCCGCTGCCGTTCTTGCCGTCGCCGAAGGTGGAACCGCGCACGGTCAGGGCGGTGGATGGGGTCAATTCAGGCTTTTTGCTGACGATGTTCACCACGCCGCCCGGGTCCTGGATGCCATACAGCAGCGACGACGGGCCCTTGAGCACTTCAACCCGCTCGGCAGTGGCGTTCAACGCGCGGCCCTGCACCACCGGCATGCCGTCGCGCATGATCGAGCCGTTACGGTTGTCGCCAAAGCCGCGCAACATCACCGCGTCCTGGGTGCTGGCCAGGGTGTTGGCTTGGGTGATACCGCTGATATTGGCCAGGGCGTCATCCAGGTTGCGCGGGGTCTGATCGCGCAGCGCCTGGGCCGGCACCACGTTGACGGTTTGCGGGGTTTCCAGCAATAGACCGCGCGAGCGCATCACCGAGCTGGTGGGCGGCGGCTGGTAGCTGGTGCTGTCGTCAAGTTGGCCAATGCCGCTGATGGTGGTGGCGCCCAGGTTGAGTGCGCCTTCGGTGGGTACGGGTTCCAGGGCCAGGGTGCGGGCGTTGATCTGGCGGAAGGTCATGCCGGTGTTGCCCAACAGGCGTTGCAGGGCCTGGGTCGCGCTCATCTGCCCGCGCACTGCCGGGGCGCTGAAGCCATAGGGCGCTTCATCGGTGTAGATCACACTGATTCCGGTGACACGGCTGAAATCGCTGAGCGCCTGGGGCAACGGTTTGGCCGCCAGGGCAAAGTCGAACTGCGCGCTTTGCTGCTCCTGCGCCCGCGCCACGCTCAACGGCAGCAAAGCCACCGCTGATACCGCCAGTACCGAGGCTCCCAGCCACTGTTTTACCCAACCGCCCGCCATCGACTTCATGCTGTGAGAACCCGTGTAGAAAACGCTGTTAATGCGAATTGATCGCAGTTTCAAGCACTACACGGATGGGCGGATGGTTTACCTCACCTGTTGTGGATAAATAATTTCATTCACTGCGCCTGGATACGGAAACCGAAGCGCGGGAAGTGCACATGCACAGTGCCTGCGCGCTCGTCGCTACGGCGCAGGATCAGCTCCTCGCGCCCGGCAAACAGCAGCTCGCCGGCCACTGGGTCGACGCCGTAGTCGATCGCGCTGATGGTCACCGCCTGGCCCGGATGGAAGCCGTTCAAGTCTTCAAACGCTTCGTCCGGCAACGCCGCCGGGGTGGAGCTGCGCGCGATCTCCAGCGCTTGTTCGGCGGTCATCTGGCTGGGCGTGCCGTGGCCGAAACCGAGCACGCGCCCCAGCCATGCGGACACTGCCGGGTAGGCGTCCACCAGGGGTGCTGTGACTGGCGTGGCTTTGAGGAACCACAGCGAATGGGCCAGGGAGAAGTCGGCAATCGACGGCTCGCCAAACAGAAAATCCCCCGCCTCGCGCTGCAACTGTTGCTCCAGGCGCGTCATGATAGCTGGCCATTGATGCTTGGCCACGTCGGCGCTCAGCTTGCTCGCCGAACCGCCGCTGAACAACGCGGCGCGGTCGGCCATAAAAGCTTTGATCGCTTCCGGCGGCAATTTGCCGAAGCGCACCGCCACCGATTCCGGCTGGAACACCAGGCTCACCGCGTGAGCGAACACCACGCTGTCGGCCCAGGTGGCGAAGGTCTGGGTGATCATTTCCTGGCCGAGGGGGAACAGCGCCGGCGCGGCTTTTTCCTGCTCCAGGCGTCGGGCGATCAGCGCGGTGTCACAGTAGATATCGGCGCCGATCTGCAACACCGGAGTCTTGCGGTAGCCGCCGGTGAGCGCGGTCAGGTCCGGTTTGGGCATCACCGGCGAGATCAGCACGGACTGCCAGGACAGGCCTTTGAAGCCCAGCAGCAGCCGAGCTTTTTCTGCAAAGGGTGAGGTGGGGTAGTGGTGAAGAATGAGCTCAGACATGCCAGGGTCCAGTTGTCAGGTTGAGCTGCCAGCTTAGCGCGCAATGGGTGGCGATGCCGTGATGGGAACCCATCAGTCGAATCTATGCACCACTGGCGGCCAGGCACTCCTTGGCGCTCTTCTTGAGTTTTTTGATCAGCCGTTCCTGACGCAAGGCGTCGCCTTTGCTTGCACATTGCTCGGTGTACACCAGCGCCACCGCCGGGCTGGACTGGAAAAACCGCGCGCCCTTGCCGCTTTGATGCTGAGCGAAGCGGCGCATCGGGTCATTGCTGATGCCGCAATACAGCGCGCCGTTGGCGGCGCGCACCAGGTAAACGAACCAGGGTTTGGGGTCGGTGAGAGTCGTCACGGATCGAGTCGGTCAACCAGAAGAGCGCCCAGCTTATCAACGACTGGCCTGGAATGCCTTGAGACCTTTGCGTGCCTGGGCGCGTACGGCGTTTTTCACCAGCGGCGTCCAGCCCAGCAACAGACCTTTGGTGCCCAGGGCCTGACGCGACCAACGCCACAGATCGAAGTGGTCGTGGTGCTCGCAGATCTTGCCGTCACGGAACACAAAACGCGCCTGGATATCATTGACCACTGTGTTGCCGGTGGCGCTGAACAGGTAGGTCGCCACCCAATGGGCGCTGCCGCGGGTGTCGTCGCTGCGCACTTGGTCGAAGGTCAGCGAGAAGTCCTTGGCGCGGGTGGTGAGCATGCGCCACATATCGCCGACGTCCCGACCGCGCAGCTCACCGAACGCCGGGTCGCTGAAGATCACGTCGTCGCTGTAGCAGGCGCTCATGGCGTCGGCGTCCAGGCGTTGGAACGCGCGATAGAACTCGGTGATCAGGGCGTTGTGGGCATCACTCATGGGCAGGCTCCGTCGACGGCAAAAAAGATAGCCGCACGATAAGCCGCCCGCGCCGCCAAGGCTACTGACATTCACCGCGCCAATAGCCCGCCTCAGGGCACCATGCCGCAACTGCGGGCATAGGCGAAGAGGTCTACGTCGGTGGAAATGCACAGCCGGTTCATGGCAGTGCTCTTCTGCTTGCTGATGGTGGACACACTGCGATTGACCCGCGCCGCGATCTGGCTGACGGTCATGCCGCTGGCCAGCATGCGTACCACCTCACGCTCTTTTTCGGACAATTGCGGCTGTCGCGATTGGTCACCCGGCCCGGCTTCCACCAGCTGGGCCCGCAGGCATTCACTGACAAAGGTCTGGCCCGCGCTTACGGTCTTGATCGCCAGCGGCAGCTCCTTGGCCGACGCACTTTTGGCCACGATAGCCCGCGCGCCGTGGGCAAAGGAGGCTCGCAACGTGGCGATATTGGCAAACATGGTCACCAGGATCACCGGCAACGTCGGGTACTGGCGGTGCAGCAGGCTCAACAAACCGTAGCCGTCCGCCTGCTGGCCACCAGGCATGGCGAAATCGGTCACCAGCACATCGCAGGGTGTGGTCGCCAGCACACGCAGCAGTTGATCGGGACCGTCGGCCTCGCCCACCACTTTGCACCGTCCATTCGCCTCGATCACCACTCTCTGCCCGATGCGTACGATGGGATGATCGTCAGCAATGATTACGCGAAGCATAAATACCCACAGATGATGGCCACTAGATTCCGCGCAAAATACCCCCGCCGCCATCCCTCAACAACCGCAGAAGTCTCGGCGTTTTTCCTCACGATCAATGTTTGATAGCCGCCGCTTTTGGGCCTACAAAATAAAAAGAAAATACCTACAGCTATTACCCTCAACACAGCCTTCCCTTTCCCTACAAATGTCTGCGGGCATCACAATGAGCCCAAGTAAGTGAGGTAAGCACGTAGGTCGGCCTGGAAGGCGTCCAGGTGCGCCTCATTCAACACCACGCCCTCGGCATGCACCCGCTCGATCAGGCTCATGCCGCGTAGCTCCAGCTCGGCCATGCCCAGAAAAGCCAGGCTACCCACCAGGCGGTGCAGGCTTTCGGCGGTCAACGACGCGTCGCGGATTTTGCGTGCATGGTCGAGCATCAGGGTGTCTTCCCGCGCTTCGCGCAGCAGGCTGACGAGCATCTGGTCGACAACCCGCGCATCCCCGAAGGCTTCGATCAGACCCGCACGGGTCGGCCAGCCCGTGGTCTTGGGCAGCACCGGCACCACATCGGACGGCCCCGGTAACCAGCACGCCAACACCCCATGCAGTTGTTCAAGGGTCAACGGCTTGACCAGCCAGGCGTCCATGCCAGCTTCTCGACAACGCTGTGGGTCGTCATGCACCAGGTTGCCGGTCAGGGCAATGATCGGCACCCGCCGCTGTGCGTTGGCATGTTCGCGCAGGCGAATCGCGCGGCTCATGGTGTAGCCGTCCATCTGCGGCATCTGGCAATCGCTTATCACCAGGTCGAACGGGGTCTCGGCCAGGGCCGCCAAACCGTGCTGCCCGTCTTTTGCCAGTTGGTGGCCCAAGCCGAGTTTTTTCAATAGCCACCCCATCAAGACGCGGTATGTCGCATGGTCTTCCACCACCAGGACCTTCAGGTGCCGCCAATGGCGGGGCGGCTCGGTCGAAGGTGTCAATTCACGGGAAAGCACTGCGTCCGAAGATACGTCAGTCTCCATGGTCACCTCATGGTTGCGGTCGTTTTTGCAGCGCGCGGCATTCGCAACAAACCGACAGCGCTGACGTAGCAGCCAGGCAAACAGAGTCGAAACACTCACATGACTACTTATCGCGACGTCACGCTATCTCCATGGGTGGCGTCATGACGATGCAAAAACTACGAAAAAACCAACTTTCCTACATATTCGACAAACCTATTCCGACAAGCATCCGACACACGTCCGCCGCTCGATCATTCTCGTAATAGTTGTATTCCCCCTCCTGTGCCCCGTCGCTAGATTGCACCCCACCCCGATCACTGGGAACGGACGACCGCACCGCGGCGCCTGGAAACCGACATGCTTGCCAACCACCGACTTTGTATTGGAACAACCTGAAATGAACACGTCGTTAAACCTGGTGGGTGCCGCCCTCTTGCTCGCCAGTGCCTCATCCGCGTTTGCAGCCAGCTCCGTGGAGCTGACCGTCAAGGGCACCATCACCCCCAGCGCCTGCACGCCCAGCCTGCCTGGGGCCGTGGACTTTGGAAAAATCTCGGCTAAGGACCTGACCCCCGACAACCACACCGTGCTGGAAGTCAAAACCCTGCAACTGACGGTGAGTTGCGAAGCGCCGACGCTCTTTGCCATCCACCCCGTCGACAACCGGGTAGGCACCTCGACCCGCTCCGGGGCTTATGGCTTGGGGCTGGTGGACGGCACCACGGAGAAACTGGGCCGTTATTTCCTGTCGCTGCGCAATCCTGTGGCGGATATTCCGTCGACGTTGTTGGGGCAGTACACGACGGACCGATGGTCGCCCGTGGATGAGGACGAGGCGATCATCCCCGGCATGCTGGTGGCTTTCGGCAGCCTCGACGCCCAAATCGGCTGGCTCCCCCATCCCCTGCAAAATGCCGCCGCAGAGTTCGTCTTCAACACCGCGATTGCCCCGGCAAACGACCTGACTCTGACCAACGACGTGGCATTGGACGGCTCCGCCACGCTGGAGCTGAAGTACCTGTAACCCACTCAACACTGCGTTGACCTCTCCCGAAAGGACTCTGTGCCCATGAAAGCCTTTGCTTACCGGCTCCTGCTGACACTGCTGTGTGTACCGCCGGCGTTCGCCGCCAGCTCCACCGACCTCGCCGTCAAGGGCAGCATCACCCCCAGCGCGTGTGCGCCATTGATGTCCGGCGGCAGCGAAATCGACTTCGGAAAAATGACCGCCAAGGACCTTAACTCGGATCACTACACCTCTTTGCCGGGCCAGTCCCTGCACCTGAGCGTGATGTGTGAGGGGCCGACGTTTTTTACCTTAAATACCATCGACAACCGCGCCGGTACTTCCGCCAGCCCCAGACACTGGCATGGCCTGGGCATGACGCCCCATGACGAAAAACTCGGCGGCGTGGCCTTCCGCGTGCGCAACCCCGTGGCCGATGGCGCCGTGGTGAGGATGGTGATATCCAGCGACGGTGTGACCTGGAGCCCCAGCGACATCCTGAGCTACGCATTCAAAAGTGCGGTCGCCAGCGATTCCGGCCAACTGGCGCCCATTGCGGTGAAGGACTTTAACGCCGATCTCAGATTATTCACGCGGGTTGCCCCCGCAGACGAGTTGACGCTGATCGATGAGGTGCCCATCGACGGTCACGTCACCGTACAACTCAACTACCTCTAACTGCCCATTGACTCGAAAGGAACTCGCTCCCGATGAAAAGCCTGCTCACTCCCCTCGCCACCGGCCTGTTGTTGCTCGGCTCTGCCGCCACTTATGCGGCGTCCACGGTCGACTTGACCGTCAAGGGCCTGATCGTACCCAGCGCCTGCACGCCGAGCCTGACCCGGGGCGGCGTCATCGATCACGGCAAGATTTCCGCCAAGGACCTGCGCCCGGACAACCCAACGCTGATCGGCACCCACACCATGACCATGGCGGTCGTCTGCGATGCACCGATTCAATTTGCCCTGCATTCCGTCGACAACCGTGCCGGCTCATCGGCCTCTCCCGCCAATTACGGCCTGGGCCTGATAAACGGCACGCAGAAACTGGGTTGGTTTCTGCTGACCGTGCGCAACCCGGTCGCCGATGGCGCGCAGATGCAGTCGATTGTCTCCGGCGATGGCGGCAATACCTGGTACGGCGATAACGCCTGGGACGCCGGCCTGTACGTTTCGATCGCTACCATGGCCGACCCTAGCCAGCCGGCCTCGGTCAAGGAACTGGTCACGGATCTGGAAGTGCAAACCGTGATCGCCCGTACCGATGGCCTGGACCTGAGCAACGAGGTCACCATCGACGGCTCCGCCACGCTTGAAGTGAAGTACCTGTAACCCTGGGTGCCCATGCCTGGCTGACGCGTGCGGCATGGGCTTTTTTTCGGATCTGCCGAGCTTGCCTCGGCCAATGGCGCAATCGATGAACACCTACCCCTGCACTGCGGTGATCGTGTTTTGGCTGACCAGCGCCGCTGCGGCCCACGCCGCATCGAAGGTGGACGTCACCGTGACCGGTCGGCTGACCCCGGACGCCTGCCTGGTGACGCTGTCCGACGAAGGCGTGATCGACCACGGCAAAATTCTTTCCCATACCCTCAGCGACGACGTGGTCACCGAGCTGCCCAGTCGCGTACTGCAACTGCATGTGCAGTGCGGCCGGCCGATGCTGTTCGCCCTGGTGGGGCTCGACAACCGAGCGCAATCCTCCCTGGACCCTGATGTGCTCTATGGCCTGGGCCGAAATATCCATGCCCCGGCCGAGCGCCTGGGCTCGGTGGCCCTGTCATATCGCAACCCGGTGGGGGACGCCCAAGCCTTGCAAGTGCTGGCCTCCGATGACAGCGGCGAAACCTGGCGCCCGGCGTCCGAAGCCTGGC
The DNA here is from genome assembly GCF_007858255.1 of Pseudomonas rhodesiae. Taxonomy (GTDB): domain Bacteria; phylum Pseudomonadota; class Gammaproteobacteria; order Pseudomonadales; family Pseudomonadaceae; genus Aquipseudomonas; species Aquipseudomonas rhodesiae. Next base: position 47,531 of record NZ_VFEU01000019.1, read on the forward strand.
CCAAAACCTATATCGGCTTTGCCCCGGTTGGGGATCGCCAGCCCGATTTCATCGGCCAGTTAAGCGCCCAACTCCAGATCGACACGTCCATCAACGCGACCCAGTACCTGACCCTGGATCAGGCAGTGCCGCTCGATGGCTCCGTGGTGTTGGACCTGCGCTACCTCTGACTTCTATGGAAACCCTCTCATGACCACAGTGCTCAACCCCGCAACCTGCCTTATGGCCCTGGCGCTGCTGCTCGGCGGCACGGGCGCACGGGCTGACGGCATGGTCCCGGACACCTCCGTGGTGATCGTTCACGAAGCCGAGGGCGAAGCCGCCGTGTCGGTCACCAACACCGACAGCCAACTGGCGCTGCTGCATGTCACGTTGCAAGACATCCCCGAAGACACCGAACCCTTGCTGGTGGTCACGCCGCCGCTGTCGCGGGTGGAGCCGTCCAAATCGCAACTGGTGCGCTTCATCCTGCAAAGCCAGCAACCGCTGCTCACCCAGCGCCTCAAACGCGCGATTTTCGAAGGCATGCCCCAGGGCCGCCCCGCCACGCAAGCCGGGCATGCCCGGGTGGGTGTGACGGTGCGCCAGAACCTGCCGGTGATCATTCATCCCAAGGGCTTGGCGCCCAATCGCACACCTTGGACTGAGCTGACGTGGTCACAGCACGGCAATACGTTGCAGGTGCGCAATACCAGCCCTTATGTGGTGCGCCTGGCCCAGGAGCTGCGGCTGCTGCCCGGCGACGGCAAGGCGATGTTGCCGCGCACCTATGTGCTGCCGGGGGAAACCCTGAGTGTGCCGGCCAGCGGTGGTCCGGCCACCAAGGTCCGGCTGCAACCGGCCACGGTGTACGGCTTTGCCGTGGCGGCCTACGAAGCACCGATTACCTGACGAACAACCCCAGGCGGTTACCGCCTGCATCGAAGTGACGGCTCGATGACCGTCACCAGGACGCTCCAGCGTCCATCATTCGAGTGCCCTTTGTGAAAACAGTATTGAGTTACCGTGACGGCGCCACTGTGCCCGTCACTATCACGCTGCTGCTGGCCTGTACGCTGGCACCCTTGGCCGCCAGCGCCGATGCACGCCAAGGCTTCGATGCCACCACCCTGCGGCAACGCGGGATTGACCCGCACCTGGCCAGCCTGCTGCTGGAAGCTCCGCGCTTTGCCGCAGGGCGGCATGCCGTCAGCCTGCGGGTCAACGGCCAGCACCGCGGTCGGCTTGACGTCAACTTCGATCAACAAGGTGCCTTGTGCTTCGACCGTGCCTTGTTGGACGCCGCCAACCTGCGCCTACCTGACGACAACGGTCCCTGCCACGACTTTCTCGCACAGTATCCCCAAAGCCTGGTGGAACCGGACCCAGCCACGCTTACGGTGGCGTTGGTGGTGCCGACCGAGGCGCTGCGCCCGCTACAACAGGATGTCTCGGGCTATGAAACCGGTGGCGTGGCCGGCCTGCTCAATTACGACCTGACCGGGTTCTATAACCGCTTCGGCGACAGCGACAGCCGCTTCGGCTCGGCCAACACCGAAGTCGGCTTCAATGCCGGCGACTGGATCGTACGCAGCCGTCAGGTGCAGACCTGGCAGGACGGCCTCTCGCGCAGTACGCACCTGGAGGCCTATGCCCAGCGCACCTTTGCCAGCCACCAGGCGGTGCTGCAGGCGGGGCAGGTCAATCTGTACAACCCGGTATTGCCCGGCGCGCAGATCACCGGCGTGCAGGTCCTGACCGAGCAGGCGCTGCAAGAGCAGAGTCAGGGCGCGACCATCGACGGTATCGCCAACAGCCCGGCCCAAGTCGAAGTGCGCCAGAACGGCACGTTGATTCACTCCACGGTAGTTCCCGCCGGGCCGTTTTCCTTGACGGGCGTGCGGCGCCTGAACTCGCGCTCCGACGTCGAGGTGACGGTCAAGGAAAGCAACGGTGGCGAACGGCGCTTTACCGTTCCGGCCGCCATGCTTGGCCTGGGGTTGCCGGCGCCGGGTTACTCGGTGTCGGCGGGGCGCGTGCGCAACATCGGCGATGCCCAGGGAGACGATCCCTGGGTGGTCAGCGCCGGTTGGACCGGTGCCGTACACCCGCAACTGTCGCTGGGCAGCGGCGTGCTGGCCGCCAGTGAATACCGCGCCGCCGGTGTGAGCCTGGGCTGGTTGCCGGGGTTGGACAGCCAGGTACAACTGGCCAGCCAAGTGGCCGACACGCATGCACGGGATCAGGTGCGCGGGGTGCAGACCGACCTGTCGTGGTCCCAGCGCCTGAACGATCAATGGTCGTTCAGCGTGGCCAACGCCTGGCGCACGCCGGGTTATCGCGAACTGGAGGAGGCCACCTACGAGGCCGAAACCACCCAGCAGCGCCGCTCGCGCTATCGCGACCAACAAAGCGCCAGCCTGGGCTGGGCGCATCCGTGGCTGGGTGCATTCAGTGCCGGGGTGTCGCGCTCCAGCAACTTCGACGGCGACAGCAGCAGCCGGGGCTTGGTGTCCTGGGGCACCAGCGTCAGCGGCGTATCGTTATCGGCCAGTGCCGAGTGGCAGATGGGCGGGCGCCAACAGCAGGACAACGCGTTCTACTTCAACGTCAGCCTGCCCTTGGGGGATAACCGGCGCGTGCGGGCCTGGGTGCGCAATTCAGGGGGCGAGCACCGTACCGGCGTGGGGGTGAACGAGCAGATCGACGACCAACTGAGCTACCGCGTCAGCGCCGAACACGACACCCGCGACCAACAAGTGGAAACCACCCTCGGCCTTTCGGCCCTGCCCCGCTACAGCCAGTTGGACGTCAGTTACAGCCGCTCCGATGCCGAGCGTTCGAGCTATCAGGGCAGCGCTCGCGGTGGCGTGGTGGTGCATGGCGGCGGGGTCACGTTGTCACCCTATCCGGTGCGTGACACCTTTGCCTTGGTTTCGGTGGGCGACATCAGCGGCATCAAGCTCAGCACCCCCAGCGGCCCGGTCTGGACCGACTGGCAAGGCCAGGCCGTGGTCCCCCAGATCAGCCCCTATGGCCGCAGCCCGGTGGAAGTGCAAACCCGTTCGCTGCCGCGCAATGCCGATATCAATAACGGCCTGGCGATGCTCGCGGCTGGACGCGGCGCCGTGGACCGCGTGGAGTTCGGCGTGAGCCTGACCCGTCGCGTGCTGCTCACCGCCCGCACTGAACAGGGCGTGTTGCTGCCTCGCGGCGCCAGTGTCAGCACCGCCAACGGCGAGTTCGTGACCTTGGTTCAGGACGGCGGCCAGGTATTTCTGCCCAATGTGCTGGCCTCGTCCAGCCTGTGGGTCAGTGCCCCCGGTTTGAGCCGTTGTCGCTTGCAGTTCGAGCTGCCGGATGAGGGCGATCCCGAGGTGTATTTCGAAACCGCACTCGCGCGCTGTACCCCATCATGAGGACCGTAACCATGCCCCCTATTCGCCTGCTGCGGCAGTTGACGGCCGCATCGCTGCTCATTGTCGGCGCCACAGCCAACGCGTTGGCCAACGACGAGTGCCAGTTGACCCTCAGCGAATCGCTGCTGGACCTGGGCCTGATGAACCGCCTGGCGCAAACCGACAGCGCACCCCAGCGCCTGCTCGGCGAGCGCCGCTTGCGCCTGACCCTTGCGTGCCCGCAAGCGCAGGACCTGAGTGTGTTCTATCGCGCCCTCGCCGCCAGTGCCGAACGTCTGCAATTCACCGAACACGGCAGCTACGCGCTCGAACTCAGTGACGGCGTAGTGGATGGTCGGTCGGTGGAGTTGGGCTTGATGCCCGTGGCCGGGCAACCGCCAGCCGTGGTTGGCCCGCGCTTGACATGGCGCACTGGCCACCTGGTGGCACCCGTGCAAGGCGGCGCGGTGGTACAGGGCAAAAACTTTTCCCTGCAACTGAGCCTCAGCGCCTGGGCGGACAGGGCCGCAACCTACGTGCGGGACGCCACCACCTGGGAGGTCAACGGGACGTTCGAGGCCCAGCGCAGCGGTCGTTACCGTGAACTGACCCTGCGCGCGCACTTCGCGCCGGTGGCGTGCACGCCGCAGTTGTCCAACGGCGGCCTGGTGGATTACGGCACCTTGCTGGCCAAGGACCTGAGCGTCACAAACGAAACCCCGTTGCCCACCCGCACCCTGCAAATGACCGTCAGTTGCGACGCGCCCGTGCCCTTCGCCTTGCGCATGCACGACAACCGTGAAGGCTCGGCCACCGGCGGCACCGACGAGACCGCCTACGGCCTGGACCGCGACGGCAGCCAGAACAAGATCGGCCGCTTCTACGTAAACATCGACCCGGAGGACTTTTCCGCCGATGCCTACGGCGCGCTGTATCGCACCGACTCCACCAGCAACGGCGCCGCCTGGAGCAGCGCCAGTGCGCGGCAGATCCCCATCGCCGCCAACAGCTATATGGGCTTCACCCACCTGGCGGGCAGCACCCAAGGCCCGGTAGCGATCCAGCACCTGAGCGGCACGTTACGCATCAAGGCTTACCTGGCGCCGACCCAATCCCTGGATCTGCGTCAGGTGGTGCAGATCAACGGCTCCGGCACCCTCGAAATCATCTACCTCTAACTTCTGGAATTGACGCCATGAACGCTTATCCCATCGTTTTTTACAGCCTGCTGTTATTGACCGCCACGGCCCACACCCAGGCCGCCTCCAGCGTCGATCTGACGGTCAAAGGCGTGGTCACGCCCACCGCCTGCGACCCTCAGTTGTCCGGCGGCGGGCTGATCGACTACGGCAAGATGTCCCAGCAGGATCTGAACCTGGAGACCAGCACGCGGCTGCCGACCAAACACCTGCAAGTGAGCATCGCCTGCACGGCGCCAAGTCGTTTTGCGCTGCGCATGCGCGACAATCGCGAGGGCACCGCAACGGTCAACAGCGAGATTTACTACGGGCTAGGACTGGACAACAGCGGCAACCGGCTTGGGCTTTACTCGATGACCTTCGACCCCCGCAACACGCTGGTGGACAGCACCGTGACGGTGTACGGCACCGAGTCCACCACCGGCGGCCTGGCCTGGCGCACCGCCAACCTCAACCCCATCGATATCGGCGCCAATAGCTACCTGGGCTTTACCGCCAGGCAGGGCAGCACCGCCGGGCCTTCGGCGATCCAGGAGCTGATCAGCACGGTCAAGGTCCAAGCGGTGATCGACGCACGGCAGAACCTGGACCTGAGCACCGACACCCTGCTCGACGGCTCGGCGACTCTGGAAGTGATCTATCTCTAGCGTTTCTCGCTGGTGACCTGCACATAACGCGCACGCCCTGCGCCCAGGCCGGCAATGATCGCGCCCAGGCCGATCACCGCGAAAATCCAGCCGATAGCGCTCCAGCCGCCGGTCCAGTCGTGCACCAGGCCGACCGCAAACGGGCCGAGGGACGCCAGGGTATAGCCGAAACCCTGAGCCATGCTCGACAGGTTCGCGGCGACGTGGGCATCCCGCGAGCGCAGCACAATCAAGGTCAACGCCAGGCTGAAGGTGCCGCCCTGGCCCAGGCCGAGCAGGATCGCCCAGCCCCACAGACCGTCCAGCGGCGCATAGAGGCAACCGAACAACCCGCCGAGGGTCAGCAGCATCACCACCACGATCGCCAGGCGCTGGTCGCGACCACGAGTGGCCAACCAGGGCGCGGCCAGCGAACTGATCAATTGCAGGATAATCGAGCCGGACAGCGCCAGCCCGGCCTCGGTTGCGCTGAGGCCGCGGCTGATCAGAATCGACGGCAGCCAGCCAAACACGATGTACGCCAAGGACGATTGCAGGCCCATGTACAAGGTCACCTGCCAGGCCAACGGATCGCGTAGCAAGCCTTTGACCTGATACGCGACGCGATGGGCGCCGTGTCGTTGCCCGACCTGCGGCCACCACACCAACGCCGCCACCACCGCCGGCACCATCCAGAAGCCCAGGCCCATGCTCCAGCGGTCGCCGAACACATGGCTCAGCGGCACTGTCGCCCCCGCCGCCAGCGCGGCGCCCAGGCACAACGCCATGGTGTACACGCCGGTCATGGCCCCGGCCTGGCGAGCGAAATCACGCTTGACGATGCCCGGCAGCAACACGCCGATAATGCCGATGCTCGCCCCGGCAATCAGGCTGCCGGCAAACAGCCCGACCTCACCGAATGCACTGCGCAGAATGATGCCACCGGCCAGTGTCAGCACGATCCCCAGCACCACGCGCTCGGCGCCGAATCGCCGCGCCAGAATCGGCGCCAATGGCGCAAACAGCCCCAGGCACAGCACGGGCAAAGTGGTCAGCAAACCGGCCTTGGCCGCCGACAAGCCCAGGCTGGCCGACACATCGCTGAGCAACGGCGCCATGCTCGACAACGCCGGGCGCAGGTTCAACGCCACCAGCACCAGGCCCAGCAGCAACAGCCACGGGCGGCTGACCTGCGGCGGGGTGTGCTGGACCTCGTCGTCATCGGCCTCGGCATCGATCAGCAGTTCTTCGAGTTCGGGTGTGCGTTGGGCTTCAGGGTTCATGGATCAACTGTCGGCAGAGGGATTTGGCGCGTTCCGGGTCTTGCTGCTCCACCGCTTCAAGCAAGGCGCTGTGCAGGTCGAACACCGCCTGGCGGCGTGGTGAAACACTGAGGGTCTGGCGCAACTGGGCGCCGACGATGGCGGAAAAATACTGGTACAACTCGCTCAACGCCGGGTTGTGGGCGGCATCCACCAGACGGGTGTGGAACACCAGGTCGGCGTGGATATAGGCCTCCAGGTCACCGTGATACAGCGCGGCGCTGGTGCGCAGGGCTTGATGCAACCCCTGAAGGTCTTGCTCGGTACGGCGTTGCGCCGCAAGACCAATGGCCTCCACTTCGAGGATCTGCCGGGTCTCCTGCGCCTGCGCCAAGGTGCAGTGGGACAACGCACGCATCGCCCCCAAGGGATCAGTCATCGAGCGCAGATAACTGCCGTCTCCCTGGCGGATCTCAATCAACCCGGAAAACGCCAGCACCCGCATGGCTTCACGCACGGTATTGCGGCTGATCCCCAGCTCGGCGGACAACTCCGGCTCGGTGGGCAAGCGCTCGCCGACAGCCCATACGCCCTGAGCGATGCGCAGGCGCAACTGTTCAAGAGCCTGGTCGACCAGCGAGCGTTTAATCAGTGGGGCGATGTCTGTCATGGATTTTGCGCTTTCGTCCAATCATAGGATGAATTTTCCTACAGCCTATTAGGACTCACCTACAAAGGCAACGCACTAGGGTGAATGGGCGGAAAACGAAGCAAAATTTTCGATTGGTAAAATTACCCTTAAAGGGTAATTATCAACTTAGGTGTCTTATGGAAAAGCACACACCTCATTACGATTTGGCTCAAGTCAAGGAAGAGGTCATCCGGCTAGGTGCGCGCGCTTTCACCGCCAGCGCCCGAGAGGGAGGGCGGCAGCTGGAGTTGAGCCTCGGTCAGATGCGACTTGCCGTTTGCGCTCTGGAAGCTCGAATGTTGTACAAGTCAATGACGACATACGCAGACCATCGGATATGGCAGGACGTCTATCTGATCAAGATTTACGGCACGGAGATTTACATCAAAGTGACCTACCGTCCAAGCGGTGGGCCGCCGGTAATCTCCTTCAAGGAGAAAGCTTTATGAAAACCCGACAATGCGTGAACTGCGGCGCTGCTGAAGGCATGCAGCATTTCGAAGGTCGCACCTTCACGATCAATACCCGCGGCATGCTGCGCAAGATTCCTGATATCGCCGGCTGGGAATGCCAGGTCTGCCATGAAAGGGAGTTCGATATGGACACCGACAGTGCAGAGCGTTATTCCACTGCCAGTGATCAACTGTTGGTCGATGCGCGAAAAGTCATTGCCGCCGAAATAAAGCGAATTCGGCGCAAATTACATCTGACCCAAAAGGAGGCTGTGAGGCTGTTGATTGGCCGCGGCCACAACGCATTTTCCCGGTACGAAAGGGCCGAGGTGTTTCCACCTGAGCCATTACTCATCCTGATGCGCTTGTTGGATAAACATCCCCACCTGTTGGCGGAGATAGAGACGCTCAACGTTGGCGAAGATCTTAACCGGCTGCTCATCGCCAAAGACGCGCAACAGCTTTCAGCTCAGGCGTCCTGACACGGTCGACAGGCAAAAATAAACCCGGCGCCAAGGCCGGGTTTATCTTCAAGCATTACCGCAGGATCAATGCAGAATCTGGCTCAAGAACAACTTGGTCCGATCATTCTGCGGGTTGTCGAAGAAGTCATTCGGTGCCGCTTGTTCCACGATTTCGCCTTTGTCCATGAAGATCACGCGGTTGGCCACGGTGCGGGCAAAGCCCATTTCGTGGGTTACGCAGAGCATGGTCATGCCGTCTTCGGCCAGGCCGATCATGGTGTCGAGTACTTCTTTCACCATCTCTGGGTCCAGTGCCGAAGTCGGCTCATCGAACAGCATGATTTTCGGTTTCATGCACAGTGCCCGGGCAATCGCCACACGCTGTTGCTGGCCGCCGGACAGTTGCCCCGGAAACTTGTGGGCCTGCTCCGGGATGCGCACGCGCTCCAGGTAGTGCATGGCGATTTCTTCGGCCTTGCGCTTGGGCATCTTGCGCACCCACATCGGCGCCAGCGTGCAGTTCTGCAGGATGGTCAGGTGCGGGAACAGGTTGAAGTGCTGGAACACCATGCCGACTTCGCGGCGGATTGCTTCGATCTGCTTGAGGTCGTTGGTCAGCTCCACGCCATCGACCACGATGCGGCCCTGCTGGTGTTCTTCCAGGCGGTTGAGGCAGCGGATGGTGGTGGACTTGCCGGAACCCGACGGCCCGCACAGCACGATACGCTCGCCCTGCTTGACGTTGAGGTTGATGTCTTTCAACACATGGAACTGGCCGTACCACTTGTTGACGCCCTGCATCTGGATAATGCCTTCAGGGCCCACAGGCTGTTTGATTGCTTCGCTCATCAAAAGAACTCCTAACGCTTGTGGCCTGTGTCGAGCTTGCGTTCCAGGTGCATGGAATAGCGCGACATACCAAAACAGAAAATCCAGAACACCAGGGCGGCGAACACGTAGCCTTCAGTGGCCATGCCCAGCCATTTAGGGTCGGCGGCGGCTTGCTTGACGCTGTTGAGCAGGTCGAACAGGCCGATGATGATCACCAGGCTGGTGTCCTTGAACAGCGCGATGAAGGTGTTGACGATCCCCGGAATCACCATCTTCAGGGCTTGCGGCAGAATCACCAGCCCCATGCTGCGCCAGTAGCCCAGGCCCATCGCTGCGGCCGCTTCGTACTGGCCTTTAGGGATGGCCTGCAAACCGCCACGCACCACTTCGGCCACATAGGCCGACTGGAACAGGATCACGCCGATCAGCGCCCGCAGCAACTTGTCGAAGTTCATGCCTTCGGGCAGGAACAACGGCAGCATTACCGAGGACATGAACAGCACGGTAATCAGCGGCACGCCGCGCCAGAATTCGATGAAGGTCACGCAGACCACACGAATCGCCGGCATGTTCGAACGCCGTCCCAACGCCAGCACAATACCCAAGGGCAAGGCGCCGGCGATGCCGACGGTGGCGATCACCAGGGTCAGCATCAGGCCGCCCCATTGGCTGGTGGCCACGGTGGCCAGGCCAAATACACCGCCATGCAGCAGGAAGAAGGCGATGATCGGGTACAGCACCAGGAAGCTCAGCCCGTAGATTGCCTTGCGCGGGAAGCGCGAGATGAACAACGGTGCCACGCCGACGATGGCCAGCCACACGGTCAGGTCCACGCGCCAGCGCAGGTCACCGGGGTAGTAGCCATACATGAACTGCCCGAAACGCTGTTGGATGAACACCCAACAGGCGCCCTCCTTCGTGCAGTCGGCGCGGGTGGTGCCAACCCAGTTAGCGTCCAGGATGGCCCAATGCAGGATCGGCGGCACCACCAGGTACACCAGGTAGATCGACAGCAGGGTCAGCAGTGTATTGAGCCAACTGGAAAACAGGTTGGCGCGCATCCATGCCATTGGCCCGAAGACTTTGCTCGGCGGCGGCATATCAGGTTTGAAAGTATGCGAACTCATGTGCGTTTCCTCACCGCTCGATCAGCGCAATGCGCTTGTTGTACCAGTTCATCAGCAGGGAAATGCTGATGCTGATCGCCAGGTACACGCTCATGGTGATGGCAATGACTTCGATCGCCTGGCCGGTCTGGTTGAGCACCGTGCCGGCAAACAGCGAAACCATTTCCGGGTAACCGATACCGGCGGCCAACGACGAGTTCTTCGCCAGGTTCAGGTATTGGCTGGTCAGCGGCGGAATGATCACCCGCAGGGCCTGCGGGATGATGACCTTGCGCAGCGTCGGACCGTTACGCAGGCCCAGGGAGCGAGCGGCTTCGGTCTGGCCATGGCTGACGGACTTGATGCCCGAGCGCACGATCTCGGCGATAAACGCTGCCGTGTACACCGTCAGTGCCAGGGTCAGCGCCAGCAGTTCGGGGATCAATACCCAGCCGCCGACGAAGTTGAAGCCTTGCAGCTTGGGCATTTCCCAGTGCAGCGGCACGCCGAAGATCAACGCGCACAGTGCCGGGATCACGATGAACAGCGCCAGGCCCGCCCAGAACTTATGGAACGGCACGCCCGTGGCTTCAAAGCGTTTATTGGCCCAACGCGCCATCATCACGATTGCCACGATGGCCAGCACAATGCTCGCCACGAACGGCCAGAAACCGTCAGCGGCCAGCGCCGCCGGCATGTTCAGGCCACGACTACTGACAAAGAAGGTATCGCCGAAATTATGGCTGTTGCGCGGCCCTGGCATGGTCAGGAACACCGCGAAGTACCAGAACAGGATCTGCAACAACGGCGGGATGTTGCGGAAAACTTCCACGTATACCGTCGCCAGTTTGTTGATCATCCAGTTCGACGACAGGCGCGCCACGCCGATGATAAAGCCCAGCAAGGTGGCCAGAATCACGCCGATGAACGTCACCAGCAAGGTGTTGAGCAGGCCGATCACGAAGACCCGGGCATAGCTGTCCGATTCGGTGTAATCGATCAAATGCTGCGCGATGCCGAAGCCGGCACTGCGTTCAAGAAAGTCGAAACCCGAGGTGATGCCCCGGTGCTGAAGGTTGGTCTGGGTATTGTTGAAGAGGTACCAGCCCAGCGAGACCACCGCCACAATCGTGATGATCTGGAAGAGCCACGCACGCACTTTGGGGTCGCTGAAGCTGAGCTTCTGCTTGGGTGCGCCGATTTGATTTTGCATGAAGTGCCCCGGAAAGAATGGAACAGAACATCACCCGGCGGTTGGCCCACCGGGTGACAGAACCATCAGCGATCAGCGCACAGGCGGTGCGTATTGAATGCCGCCGTTGTTCCACAGTGCGTTCAGGCCACGGTCGATTTCCAGCGGGGTGCTCTTGCCCAGGTTGCGCTCGAACACTTCACCGTAGTTACCGACTTGCTTGACGATCTGTACGACCCAGTCCTTCTTCACTTTCAGGTCTTTGCCGTATTCACCGTCAGCGCCCAACAGACGAGCTACGTCCGGGTTCTTGGTGGACTTGGCTTCAGCCTCGACGTTCTTGGAAGTGATACCGGCCTCTTCCGCGTTGAGCATGGCATAGCCTACCCAGCGCACGATGGCCAGCCACTCGTCGTCGCCGTTACGTACGACCGGGCCCAGTGGCTCCTTGGAAATGGTTTCCGGCAGTACCACGTAATCCTTCGGCGAGGCCAACTTGCTGCGCTGGGCGAACAGTTGGGACTTGTCGGAGGTCAGCACGTCGCAACGCCCGGATTCGAGGGACTTGGCGCTTTCGTCGGAGGTGTCGAAGGTGATCGGGGTGTATTTCAGACCGTTGCCACGGAAGTAGTCGGAAACGTTCAGCTCGGTGGTGGTACCGGCCTGGATGCAGATGGTTGCACCGTCCAGTTCCTTGGCGCTTTTGACGCCCAGCTTGTTGTTAACCAGGAAGCCGATGCCATCGTAGTAGGTAATGAAACCCGGGAATTTCAGGCCCATGCCCGCATCGCGGGAGCTGGTCATGGTGGTGTTACGGGACAGAATGTCGACTTCGCCCGATTGCAGCGCGGTGAAACGCTCTTTGGCATTCAACTGGCTGAATTTGACCTTGGTGGCGTCACCGAAGACGGCAGCCGCCACAGCGCGGCATACGTCAGCGTCGATCCCCAGGATCTTGCCGCTGGCATCCGGTACCGAGAAACCCGGCAAGCCGTCACTCACGCCACACTGTACAAAGCCTTTCTTCTGCACAGCGTCCAGGGTTGCGCCGGCTTGGGCGAAACCGCTGACACCCAGTACAGCGGCCGCGCATACGATGGCCAGGGTGGATTTCAATACCTTCATTCAAACCTCCAGTTTTGCTCTTGTTGTGTCGGAGCTCGAATCCCAGCGCACCCTTATGAGGCGATATTGACCCGTGTTGGCTTTTTTTAGGGTCAAGCAGCATGGGACTGTCGCATTAATTCCAGCGGCTATCTCCCAAGCGGCACTCACTGATAGTGTTACCGACCGAGGATAGTTCTGACATCGACCTACACATAGCAAGCGCCGTACCAGAGTGACGGCTGAGTCGTTTCAGCCCAGGTTCAAGTGTAAAAGATTCAACGTTGCGACATCTTGTTAACAAATCAACCCGCTGCGCACCGTTCCGACGCACTCAATCGGAGCGAGCGCACGTTTATGGAGCGAACATGACCGACCCCCTTATTCTTCAGCCCGCCAAGCCTGCCGACGCCTGTGTTATCTGGCTGCATGGCCTGGGTGCCGATCGCTATGACTTCATGCCCGTAGCCGAAGCCTTACAGGAAGATCTGCTGTCCACCCGATTCGTCTTGCCCCAGGCGCCGATCCGTCCGGTAACGATCAACGGCGGTTACGAGATGCCCAGCTGGTACGACATAACGGCCATGAGCCCCGCCCGCTCCATCAGCCTGGAAGAGCTGGAAATCTCGGCGCAAACCGTAATGGATTTGATCGAAGCGCAAAAAAGAACCGGGATAGACGCGTCGCGAATTTTCCTCGCGGGGTTCTCCCAAGGCGGCGCCGTGGTTTATCACACCGCTTTTCTGAAGTGGCAGGGACCGCTGGGTGGCGTGATCGCCCTCTCCACCTATGCCCCCACGTTCAGCGATGAGCTGGACTTATCCGCCAGTCAACAGCGCATCCCGACCCTTTGCCTGCACGGCCAGTACGACGACGTGGTGCAGAACGCCATGGGTCGTACAGCAATGGAGTACTTGAAGCACCATGGTGTCACCGTGACATGGCAGGAATACCCAATGGGACACGAAGTGTTACCTCAAGAGATAGAGCGCATCGGCCAGTGGCTGAGCGAACGTCTGCGCTGAAACCCTGGCTTTATGTAGCCGTATGACAGACGCACTACGCCGCGCCCGAATCTTGCATTACACTGGCCGGCGTATATTCCTTAACCAATTAATGAGATCACCGTGCTCAAAGCACTCAAGAAGATGTTCGGCAAAAGCGAGGCTGAGCCGCTCGCGCCTGTTCCCAGCGCCCCTGTCCCGACGCCCGGCAGCCGCAATGACGGTCAACAGCCCGGCCGGACCGCACCTGTGGCCCCGCCCAGGAAGCCATCGGTGACCGCGCCCGAACAGACTGCACCGGCTGAGGCCGCGCCAGCCCCGCAAGCCAAAGCACCGCGCCGTCAACGCGCACCCAAACCGCCGGTCACCCCATGGAAACTCGAAGACTTCGTCGTCGAGCCCCAGGAAGGCAAGACCCGCTTCCATGACTTCAAGCTGGCTCCGGAACTGATGCACGCCATCCAGGACCTGGGCTTCCCGTACTGCACGCCGATCCAGGCGCAGGTGCTGGGCTTTACCCTGGCCGGCAAAGACGCCATCGGCCGCGCGCAGACCGGCACCGGCAAGACCGCCGCGTTCCTGATCTCGATCATTACCCAACTGCTGCAAACACCACCGCCCAAAGAACGTTACATGGGCGAACCGCGCGCGCTGATCATCGCGCCAACCCGCGAGTTGGTGGTACAGATCGCCAAGGACGCCGCCGACCTGACCAAGTACACCGGCCTCAACGTCATGACGTTCGTAGGCGGCATGGACTTCGACAAGCAGCTCAAGCACCTCGAAGCCCGCCACTGCGACATCCTGGTTGCCACCCCGGGTCGCCTGCTGGACTTCAACCAGCGCGGCGATGTGCACTTGGACATGGTCGAAGTGATGGTGCTGGACGAAGCCGACCGCATGCTCGACATGGGCTTTATCCCACAGGTACGCCAGATCATTCGCCAGACCCCGCCGAAAAGCGAGCGTCAGACCCTGCTGTTCTCCGCGACCTTCACCGAAGACGTGATGAACCTTGCCAAGCAATGGACCACCGACCCATCGATCGTGGAGATCGAAGCAGAAAACGTCGCCAGCGAAAACGTCGAGCAGCACATCTATGCCGTGGCCGGTGCCGACAAATACAAACTGCTCTACAACCTGGTCAACGACAACGGTTGGGAGCGGGTGATGGTGTTCGCCAACCGCAAGGACGAAGTGCGCCGCATCGAAGAACGCCTGGTGCGTGACGGCGTGAACGCCGCGCAACTGTCCGGCGACGTGCCTCAGCACAAGCGCATCAAGACCCTGGAAGGTTTCCGCGAAGGCAAGATTCGCGTGCTGGTGGCCACCGACGTGGCAGGCCGCGGGATTCACATCGACGGCATCAGCCATGTGATCAACTTCACTCTGCCGGAAGTGCCGGACGACTATGTACACCGCATCGGCCGTACTGGCCGCGCCGGAGCGGCGGGTGTGTCGATCAGCTTTGCCGGGGAAGATGACTCGTATCAGTTGCCGTCGATCGAAGCGCTGCTGGGGCGCAAGATCAGCTGCGAGACACCGCCGACGCATCTATTGCGGGCCGTAGAGCGCAAACGCCCGTAAGCTGGAATGCGATAAAAATGTGGGAGGGGGCTTGCCCCCTCCCACATTTAATTTCAGCTGATTTTTGACCGTACTACTTCCAGCGATCCGCCGCAGTGTGGTCGCTGTCTCGCCCTTCCACCCAGCGCGCACCTTCCGGTGTGTTTTCCTTCTTCCAGAACGGCGCACGGGTCTTCAGATAGTCCATCACAAACGCACAGGCGTCGAACGCCGCCTGGCGATGGGCACTGGCGGCCGCGACGAACACAATCGGCTCGCCCGGTTCCAGGGCGCCGACGCGGTGCAGCACTTCCAGCTTGAGCAATGGCCAGCGCTGCTCGGCTTCGGTGGTGATCTTGGCCAGGGCCTTTTCGGTCATGCCCGGATAATGTTCGAGGAACATACCAGACACATCGCGACCATCGTTGAAGTCGCGCACGTAGCCAACAAAGCTCACCACCGCGCCCACGCCCACATTCGCGGCGTGCATGGCATTGACTTGCGCACCCGGATCAAAGGCCTCCACCTGCACACGAATGGCCACGTTCAGCCTCCGGTTACGGGCGGAAAAAACGCCACGTCATCACCGGCCAAGACCGGTTCGTCCAGATCACACAACTCCTCGTTGCGCGCACACATCAGGCTCGCCTCGTTAAGTACGGCGAACTCGGGGTCGCTGGCCAAGGCCAGGCGCACGGCATCCACGGTGGCAAACTCGCCTTCCATCTCCAGCGAATCGAAGCCCACCGCCTCGGCGTAACGCGCAAAAAACAATACGTTGATGCTCATGCCTGGTCTGCCTTGAAATGCCCGCTCTTGCCGCCGAGTTTTTCCAGCAGGCGAATGTTTTCGATGGTCATGCCGCGATCCACCGCCTTGCACATATCGTAAATGGTCAGCGCGGCCACGCTGGCGGCGGTCAACGCTTCCATCTCCACGCCGGTCTGCCCCGAGAGTTTGCAGCGCGCGACGATATGTACGGTATTTTCCCCTTCAGCGGCCAGCTCGACCTTGACGCCCGTCAGCATCAGCGGATGGCACAGGGGAATCAGATCACTGGTCTTTTTGGCCGCCTGGATCCCGGCGATGCGGGCCACGGCGAACACGTCGCCCTTGGGGTGGGCACCGTCGACAATCATTTTGAGGGTCTCGGGCAGCATGCGCACCCGCGCTTCGGCCACCGCCTCACGGAACGTCACGGACTTGTCGGTGACGTCGACCATATGGGCGCGACCTTGGGAATCGAGATGAGTCAGCACGAGGCCTCCTTGAGGCAGCAAAAAAGCTAAAAGCTGCAAGCGGCAGGTCAAAAGCTCACCGGACCCGCTTGCAGCTTGTAGCTTAAAGCTTGCGACTCAGAGATGCGACTCTGCGTATTCCGCCAGAATCGAGCGAGGCACCCCTTGCAGCGCGATATGCACGCCGTTCGGGAAATCCTTGAAGCGTTCGGTCAGGTAGGTCAGCCCGGAACTGGTCGCGGACAGGTAAGGAGTGTCGATCTGTGCCAGGTTGCCCAGGCACACCACTTTGGAACCGGCGCCGGCACGGGTGATGATGGTTTTCATCTGGTGCGGCGTGAGGTTCTGGCATTCGTCGATCAGGATCAGGCTCTGCTGGAAGCTGCGACCTCGGATGTAGTTGAGGGATTTGAACTGCAACGGCACTTTGCTGAGGATGTAGTCGACGCTGCCATGGGTGTTTTCGTCATCCATGTGCAAGGCTTCGAGGTTGTCGGTGATCGCCCCCAACCACGGTTCCATTTTTTCCGCCTCGGTGCCTGGCAGGAAGCCGATTTCCTGGTCCAGGCCCTGCACGCTGCGGGTGGCGATGATGCGGCGATAGCGCTTGGTGACCATGGTCTGTTCGATGGCGGCCGCCAGGGCCAGGATGGTTTTACCGGAACCGGCGGCACCGGTCAGGTTCACCAGATGGATATCCGGATCCAGCAGCGCATACAGCGCCAGGCTTTGGTAGATATCACGCGGTTTCAGGCCCCAGGCTTCCTGGTGCAACAGGGGTT
This sequence comes from Pseudomonas rhodesiae, assembly GCF_007858255.1. Taxonomy (GTDB): domain Bacteria; phylum Pseudomonadota; class Gammaproteobacteria; order Pseudomonadales; family Pseudomonadaceae; genus Aquipseudomonas; species Aquipseudomonas rhodesiae. The sequence continues at coordinate 64,425 of NZ_VFEU01000019.1, forward strand.
CCTGATGCAGGTCGAGGATCAGCAGCTTGTCGACCTGGATTTCTTTGATCCAGCCCACGAAGCCCTGTTCGTCGATAATGAATTCATTGATATGCACCGCCGGCAGGTTGTCGATCAGTTGTACCTGATGCCAGGTGCGGCCATGGTCCTGACGGGTTTCCACCTTGCTGACGCGGTCCCAGAACGAACCGGTCATGGTGTGATACCCACGGGATAGCATCGAAACGTCATCGACCAGTTGGTCGGTGCTGTAGTCCTCGGCCGCGATCCCACATGCGCGAGCCTTGAGGCGCATATTGATGTCTTTGGTCACCAGCACCAGACGCAGGTCCTTGTCACGCGCGTGCAGGTCGATCAATTGGTTGATGATTTTGTTGTCGTTCAGGTTTTCCGGCAGCAGGCTGTTGGGCTCGCTGCGCTTGCTCATCAGAATCGACAGCAAGCCCTTGGGCCCGCTCTTGCCGCGCTGGATCGGCACACCGACTTCAACATCTTCAGGCGAGGCCTCGCCCAGGGTCTTGTCGATCAGGCGGATGGCCTGGCGACATTCGGCGGCAACGCTGTGGTGGCCGCTTTTGAGTTTGTCGAGCTCCTCAAGCACGATCATCGGGATGGCGACGTGGTGTTCTTCGAAATTGAGCAGTGCGTTTGGATCGTGGATCAATACATTCGTATCAAGCACATAAAGGATTGGCTGGTCGGAAGAAGGGTTACGTCCATGATCATCCATACTCGGTCACCTTTTGTGGGAGCCAGTCGACGCAATACCTGGGCGGTGCTGCGCCTCGATTCGACCACCGAATGCACCTGAGTGACGTCAAGTGCATGCCCACATGAGGAGTCTTGGAAGACGCCACCTGTGCTGCAGGTTTCGGCGATCTGACTTCGTAATACCGCAAAACGTGTGACAGGAAAAAGCACTTTGACGCTTTTTTGAAGTTTATTTTTCAGGATGACGAATAGCACTAGCCGAGTGCCAGCTGCGCCGTTAAAGTCGGAAGTCCGCCTGCATCGAAATGTCGCACAAAATCACCCAGAAACCTGCGCAAACCCAATAGGGCCGGGCACTTCATCGAAATGCTTCGCGACAGTCCTGCCAACCCAGGCCGCTCTGTGCGGTCGCCTGCAGCAACCACGGCAATGCCACCCGCGCCTTGTCCTGAGTGTCATGAAACACAATCACGCCTTTGCGCCATAACAGCATCAGCGTGAGCACGCGCTGCGCCGATTCTTCAGCCTTGAGCTTGCCTGGCTCGTCCTGGGAATCGATGTCCCACAACGCCACCTGCAAGCCCTGTGATTGAAAAAACCCCTGGCTGTCCGCGCGACGCTGGCCATAGGGTGGGCGAAACAGCGGCAGGTAGTTTTCCGGCATCAGGTTCTGCACCAACTGGGCGCTGCGGGTGATCGAACTTTGCCAGTCCACCCAATGGCTATGGGAACGGTACTGCCAGCCCTGGATGCCCACACACTGGCCTTGGTACAGCGCCTGCACGTCGGCGGCGGAGCTGCGCTCCACGCGGGTTTGCAGGCTGCTACCGAGGACAAAGAACACCCCGTTCATCTTCTGTTTGCGCAGATAGTCGGCCAGCCAATCAGTGTTGCCGCTGACGGGCGCGGGGCCGCCGTCGAAGGTCAGCAGGAACAGGCGGTCATTGAATTCATCGCCATTGCGTTCATGGTCGCCGAACCGCGCAACTTCACTGCTGATCTGCGGAAACAGCGCGGCCTTGCGCAGCAGTTCGTCCAGGTAGCGCTCATGGAAGGCATGGCTGGGGGCGGCCCAATCTATATAGAAGGAGCTTTCGCTGATCTGGAACTTGCCGGCCTCCTCGCGAAGGTCGTCCATGTTTTCCACCAGGTAGCAGAACGACGCATCCACCTCGCAACTCTGCTGGGCGACGCTGTAGTTCTCCAGCAAGCGTTGCCACAGCTCACGGCGCAGGTCGTTGATGGCCGCCAGGTTGATGATCTTCAATCCCAGGCGTTGTTTAAGGGCCGCTTCATCCTGGGACTCGCTGGCCAGCAGGCTGTGGGCGAACATCAGGATTTCGGCGCGCGAGCCCACATCGAACAGCGCCGGCGTGCTGAGCTTTTCGGGCCAGGCGCCACGGTTCAGGCTGGCCACGTCCACCGGCGCGGCCTGGGCGCTTAGGCACAACAGACAAGCGGACAATAAAAGCGCTATTCGCACACAGGGTCTCCCTCTCCAGAACTACCGGCCATCATAGCGGATCGCGCCTATCGCCATCATAGGTGGAGTCAAATCGCCCAAGCCCCTAGAATCGCGCCCACGATTACAGGAGCCAACTTCATGCTGATGGTGATTTCCCCCGCCAAAACCCTCGATTTCGAGTCAAAGCCGGTCACTTCGCGCTTCACCCAGCCGCAGTACCTGGATCACTCACAGGAACTGATCGAGCAACTGCGCGAATTCAGCCCGGCGCAGATCAGCGAATTGATGCACGTTTCCGACAAGATCGGCGGCCTGAATGCCGCGCGCTTTGGCAGTTGGACGCCCGCCTTCACCCCCGAAAACGCCAAGCAGGCCCTGCTGGCCTTCAAGGGCGACGTGTATACCGGCTTGAACGCGGAAACGTTTAGCGACGCCGATTTCAGCTACGCCCAGGACCACCTGCGCATGCTCTCAGGCCTGTATGGCTTGCTGCGCCCGCTGGACCTGATGATGCCGTATCGTCTGGAAATGGGCACCAAACTGGCCAACGCCCGTGGCAAGGACCTGTACGCCTTCTGGGGCACACGCATCAGCGAATGGCTCAACGAAGCCCTGGCCGCCCAAGGTGACGATGTGCTGCTCAACCTGGCGTCCAACGAGTACTTTTCGGCGGTCAAACGCACGGCCCTGAACGCGCGGATCATCAACACCGAGTTCAAGGACCTGAAAAACGGCCAGTACAAAATCATCAGTTTCTACGCAAAAAAGGCGCGCGGCATGATGAGCCGTTTTGTGATCGAAGAACGCATCAATGACCCCGAAAAGCTCAAGGGGTTTGATGTACAGGGCTACCGCTTCAATGCGGAGCAGTCCAAGCCGGACAACCTGGTGTTTCTGCGCGACCACGCACCGGAATAAGGCCGTACCCGTCTCTCTCAGACAAAAAAATGCAAATGTGGGAGGGGGCTTGCCCCCGATGGCAGCGCATCAGTCGATATATAAATTGACTGCCACAAAGCAATAGGGAGCAAACCCCTTCCACATTTCTGTTCGCCCTTCACATCGAAAATCGTCATTTATTTGACGTCAAAAAATATCACGACACAAACCTATCAATAGTTTCACTCGACATTCATCAATTTTTTTCGTAGTGGCACCCGTTTTTTTTAACACTAGTGGCACAAAACTATCCCCGCGTGCCAACTCCCCACAACTACTGGCCCAAATAGCAAGTGCTATCAATATAGTACTAGTGCCATCTCCCCTCATATTTCAAGAAATTTCAGGAAACAGGATGAGTGGCTAGGAACTTCATCCTAAAGCGCCGCTCATACCACCGGTAACGAAATTCTCTGTTTCTGTAGGAGATGACTTACATGGCGACCAACGGAAGTAGCGAAGTTGTCATATTCAACTTCGACTCATGGGTCATATTACCAACTGACTAGTTAAAGGCGGCGATAAGGAATTATTGCCACGAACTATAAGGCCAAGGTCGTGCTTACCCCAATGGGTCAGTGATACATCCCAAAGCTTTGATATCTATAGGCTTATTGCCCGTATCAAAGCTCTGCGGCACTGGCGCCAGGCCCTTCTCCCAGGAAGGCCGGCTGCATTTGAGGGCAAGCCCCAATAACAAGGCCACGTTGCGCACAACTTGAGTGCAATAGTTAGTCACTCACTATTTAACATGCCTGTACACGGTAAGTAGGCGTCTATTCGCCTAACTTCCGTGGAAACAGTGACGCTTGCAAACATGAACTCCGGCCATCTATTGGCATGATTAACACCGTCTTCAATGACAATGAGGTAAATGCGATGCGCATCAGCATATTTGGTTTGGGTTACGTTGGCGCAGTCTGTGCCGGTTGCCTGTCTGCCCGTGGCCACGAAGTGGTCGGCGTGGACATCTCCAAGGAAAAGATCGACCTGATCAACGCCGGCAAATCGCCAATTGTTGAACCGGGTCTGGGCGAACTGTTGAGCCAGGGTATCCAAACGGGTCGACTGCGCGGCACCACCAACTTCGCCGAAGCCATCCGCGATACCGACCTGTCGATGATTTGCGTCGGCACGCCGAGCAAGAAAAACGGCGATCTGGAACTCAACTACATCGAATCGGTATGCCGCGAGATCGGTTTTGTCCTGCGTGACAAGACCACCCGCCACACCATCGTGGTGCGCAGCACCGTGTTGCCGGGCACCGTCGCCAACGTGGTGATCCCAATCCTCGAAGACTGCTCCGGCAAGAAAGCCGGCGTCGACTTCGGTGTTGCGGTCAACCCGGAATTCCTGCGTGAATCCACCGCCATCGCCGACTACGACCTGCCACCGATGACCGTTATCGGCGAGTTCGACAAAGCCTCCGGCGATGTCCTGCAGTCGCTGTACGAAGAACTCGACGCACCGATCATCCGCAAGGACATCGCCGTGGCCGAGATGATCAAGTACACCTGCAACGTGTGGCACGCCACCAAAGTTACCTTCGCCAACGAAATCGGCAACATCGCCAAGGCGGTCGGCGTCGACGGTCGCGAAGTGATGGAAGTGGTCTGCCAGGACAAGACCCTCAACCTGTCCCAGTACTACATGCGCCCAGGTTTCGCCTTCGGCGGCTCGTGCCTGCCAAAAGATGTTCGCGCCCTGACCTACCGCGCCGGCTCCCTGGACGTGGAAGCACCGCTGCTCAACTCCCTGATGCGCAGCAACGAGTCCCAGGTGCAGAACGCCTTCGACATCGTCTCCAGCCACGACAAACGCAAAGTCGCCCTGCTGGGCCTGAGCTTCAAGGCCGGTACCGATGACCTGCGTGAAAGCCCGCTGGTCGAGCTGGCCGAGATGCTGATCGGCAAGGGCTACGACCTGAGCATCTACGACAGCAACGTCGAATACGCGCGTGTTCACGGCGCCAACAAGGATTACATCGAAGGCAAGATCCCTCACGTGTCGTCCCTGCTCAACTCGGACTTCGACGATGTGATCAACAACTCCGACGTGATCATCCTGGGCAACCGCGACGAGAAGTTCCGCTCCCTGGCCCATAACGCGCCGGAAGGTAAGCAAGTGGTCGATCTGGTGGGCTTCATGTCCAAGGCCACCAGCGCGAGCGGCCGTACTGAAGGCATCTGTTGGTAAGGGGCAGCGGCTAGTTTCAAGCGGCAAGCGGCAAGTTAGAAGCGATCGTTTTTCAGCTTATAGCTTGCCGCTTGTGGCCCTACTCCCCCGTGACGGACACAAATATGCAACGGTTAAACCAAGCTACTGGCTGGCTAGTATTTCTGGCGCTTTTAGCGCTTCTAGCTCTGGCTTTGCCAGCCAGCACATTCGACTCCGAGTCGAAGAATTTTATTTTCCTGATTGGCGCCGTCGGTATCTGGCGCTACTCGATGGGTGCTACGCATTTCTTTCGCGGCATGCTGTTCCTGTATGTGGTCTACCCGCACCTGCGCCGCAAAGTCCGCAAGCTGGGCAAGGCCGCCGACCCGTCCCATGTGTTTTTGATGGTCACCAGTTTTCGCATCGATGCCCTGACCACCGCCCAGGTGTACAGCTCGGTGATCCGTGAAGCGATCGACTGTGGTTTCCCGACCACGGTGGTTTGCTCGCTGGTGGAAATGTCCGATGAGCTGCTGGTCAAGAGCTTGTGGGAAAAGATGAACCCACCAGAACACGTCAAGCTCGACTTCGTGCGTATCGCTGGCACCGGCAAGCGCGACGGCCTGGCCTTCGGTTTCCGTGCTATTTCGCGTCACTTGCCGGATGACCGCGCGGTCGTGGCGGTGATCGACGGCGACACCGTGCTCGCCGAAGGCGTTGTGCGCAAGACCGTGCCGTGGTTCCAACTGTTCGGCAACGTCGGCGGCCTGACCACCAACGAGTTCTGCGAAGTGCGCGGCGGTTACATCATGAGCGAGTGGCACAAGCTGCGCTTCGCCCAACGCCACATCAATATGTGTTCCATGGCCCTGTCCAAGCGCGTACTGACCATGACCGGTCGTATGTCGGTATTCCGCGCCAGCGTGGTCACCGACCCGGGCTTTATCGCCGACGTGGAAAGCGACTCGCTGCAACACTGGCGCTTGGGCCGCTTCAAGTTCCTCACCGGTGATGACAAGTCCAGCTGGTTCAGCCTGATGCGCCTGGGCTACGACACCTTCTACGTGCCGGATGCCGCGATCAACACCGTGGAACACCCGCCGGAAAAGAGCTTTATCAAGGCCAGCCGCAAGCTGATGTTCCGCTGGTACGGCAACAACCTGCGTCAGAACTCCCGTGCCCTGGGCCTGGGTGTGCGTCGCCTGGGTCTGTTCACCAGCATCGTGTTGTTCGATCAGCGCGTGTCCATGTGGACTTCGCTGCTCGGCCTGACCGTGGCAATCATCGCCACCTTCAAGTACGGCGGCGCATTCATCCTCGCGTACCTGCTGTGGATCGGCATCACCCGCCTGATCCTGACCCTGCTGCTGTCGTGCTCCGGCCACAAGATCGGCCCGGCCTACCCGCTGATTCTCTATTACAACCAGATCATGGGCGCGTTGGTGAAGATCTACGTGTTCTTCCGCCTTGATCAACAGTCCTGGACCCGCCAGGACACCAAACTGACCCGCGATTTGGCCAGCTTTCAACGTTGGTTCAACACCTGGTCGTCTCGGACCATGACCTTCTCCGCCGGCAGCATTTTCGTCGCCGTGTTGCTGATGATGGTCTGACCCAGCCAAGCCTGAATTAACCTAGGAATTACACCGTCATGAACAGCCAAGTAAATGCCAACGTTGTCCACGAATCCGAAGCCCAGCGTCAGCACGCCCGGGTCAAAATCCCGGCCAAGCTGCGCTTCTTCAACACCGACCGTAGCCAGACCGAAGCACGGGTGATCGACCTGTCCGCCGGCGGCCTGGCGTTCACCGCCACCCAGCCGCTGAACGTGGGTGAAGTGCACAAGGGTCGTCTGCAATTCGTCATCGATAACCTTGGCTTGGCCATGGACGTCGAGCTGCAGATTCGCTCCTACGACCGCCAGACCGGCCGCACCGGTTGCCAGTTCCAGAACCTCGACGCCCAGGATATTTCCACCCTGCGCCACCTGATCACCTCGCACCTGTCCGGTGACATCGTGACCATGGGCGACGTGCTGGCGACTCTGCAGCGCGACAACTTCACCAAGGCGCGCAAGGTCAAGGACGGCGGCAGCAACATGAGCGCCTTCGGTCGCTTGCGCGCCGTGACCTTCAGCCTGGCGATCTTCCTGGTGGGCCTGGCAGCATTCGGGTTCGTCTTCAAGTCGATCTACAGCATGTACTTTGTCAGCCACGCCCAGGCCGGCCTGGTCAGCGTACCGGGCATGAACGTGACCATGCCGCGCGACGGCACCGTGCAGAGCCTGCTCAAAGGTGATGCGGTCGCCGCCAAGGGCGCACCACTGGCCACCTTCAGCACCAGCATGCTCGATGTGCTCAAAGGCCACCTCGACGAAGACCAACTGCAACCGGCCAAAGTCGAAGAGCTGTTCGGCAAGCAAATGACCGGCACCCTGACTTCGCCCTGCGATTGCGTGGTGGCGCAGCAACTGGTCGCCGACGGCCAATACGCCAGCAAGGGCGATGTGATCTTCCAACTGGTTCCACGCGGCAGCGAAGCCAACGTCGAAGCGCGCTTCACTTATCGCCAGTTCGCCGACGTGCGCCCAGGTACACCGGTGAGCTTCCAGGTCGCCGACGAAGAACAGACCCGCACCGGCACCATCGTCAGCAGCACCAGCCTGAACAGCGCCGACCTGTCCTCCGACATCCGCGTGCAGATCAAGCCTGATGCCCCGCTGGACAGCACCTACGCCGGCCGCCCGGTGGAAGTGATCAGCGACCGCGGCCCATCGCTGAACTGGCTGATCGACAAAGCCATGGCTCACGGTCTGTAAGCGAGGACATGCCTGTGAACCTTATCTCGACAACAACACTGGCCCCTGTGGGAGCCGGGCTTGCCCGCGATGCTGGCGACTCGGTTTACCAGGCTGACCGCGCCGATACGCTCGCAGGCAAGCCATCTCCCGCACAGCGCAAATCCCACTTCGCCTCGGCCTACTGTGCGCTGGCCCTGGCCATCTCGCTGGCCGGTTGCGTCGGCCTGCCCGACCAACGCCTGGCCAATGAAGCGCTCAAGCGCGGCGACACCGTCACCGCGCAGCAGAACTACCAGCAGCTGGCCGACCTGGGTTACAGCGAGGCCCAAGTGGGCTTGGCCGATATCCAGGTTGGCACTCGTGACCCGGCGCAGATCAAACAGGCCGAGGCCACGTACCGCGCCGCAGCGGATACTTCGCCCCGCGCCCAGGCGCGCCTGGGTCGCCTGCTGGTGGCCAAGCCCGGCGCCACCGAGGCCGAGCACCACGAAGCCGAAACCCTGCTGAAAAAAGCCTTTGCCAATGGCGAAGGCAACACCCTGATTCCACTGGCGATGCTGTACCTGCAATACCCTCACAGCTTTCCCAATGTGAATGCCCAGCAGCAGATCAGTCAGTGGCAGGCGGCGGGTTATCCGGAAGCGGGCCTGGCCCAGGTGCTGCTGTATCGCACCCAGAACACCTACGATCAGCATCTGGATGATGTGGAGCGCATCTGCAAAGCCGCGCTGAACACCACCGATATTTGCTACGTCGAATTGGCTACGGTCTACCAGAAGAAAGCCGAGCCAGAAAAACAAGCCGAACTGCTCAAGCAGATGGAAGCCGGCTACAGCCGTGGCACCGTCACCGCTCAACGGGTCGACAGCGTTGCCCGCGTATTGGGTGATGCCTCCCTGGGCAAGACCGACGAAAAGACGGCCCAGGCGCTGCTGGAAAAAATCGCCCCCGGCTACCCCGCGTCCTGGGTCAGCCTGGCGCAACTGCTCTACGACTTCCCCGAACTGGGCGACGTCGACCAAATGATGAAATACCTGGACAACGGCCGCGCCGCCGACCAGCCGCGCGCTGAACTGTTGCTCGGCAAACTCTACTACGAAGGCAAGTGGGTGCCGGCCGATGCCAAGGCCGCCGAAGCGCATTTCGAAAAAGCCGTTGGCAAAGAAGTGGCCGCCGATTACTACCTCGGCCAGATCTATCGCCGTGGCTACCTGGGCAAGGTCTACCCGCAAAAGGCCCTGGACCACTTGCTGACCGCTGCGCGCAACGGCCAGAACAGCGCCGATTTCGCCATCGCCCAATTGTTTTCCCAAGGCAAGGGCACCAAGCCCGACCCCGTCAATGCCTATGTCTTCAGCCAGTTGGCCAAGGCCCAGGACACGCCGGAGGCCAATGACCTGGCCGCCCAGCTCGAAGCCCCGCTGACTCCGGAACAACGCGCCCAAGGCCAACGCCTGGTGCAACAGGAGCTGGCCGCGCGCGGCACCCTGGCCCAAAGCACGCTGCAACTGCACGCCCTGCAAGAAGAAGACGGCGAGGAATCCCTATGAAGCTCAACCCATTCGTCAAGGCCGGTATTGGCCTGACCTTCGCCCTGCTGTGGTCGTGCCCGACCCTGGCCGCGCTGACCGAAGCCAAGAATTTCGGCCTGGAAGTCAAAGCCACCGCGCAATCCGAAGACGACCGCGACCTGGGCACCCAGAAAGGCGGCGACGTCAACGGCGTCGGCCTGGACCTGCGCCCGTGGATCTACGGCGAAAGCGGCAACTGGAGCGCCTACGCCATGGGCCAGGCGGTGGTGTCCAGCGACATTATCGAGACCGACACCCTGCAACAGTCGGCCGATGACGCAGACCAGCCCACCACCAATGACGACCGCAAAGCCAAGAAAAACTACTTGGCGATGCGTGAGTTCTGGGTTGGCTACAGCGGCTTCACGCCCTACCCCGGCGAGATCCTCAAGTTCGGCCGCCAGCGCCTGCGCAACGACGACGGCCAATGGCGCGACACCAACATCGAAGCGCTGAACTGGACCTTCGACACCACTTTGCTCAAAGCCAATGTGGGCGCCGCCGAACGCTTCAGCGAATACCGCACCGACCTCAAGGAACTGTCGCCCAAGGACAAGGACCGCCAGCACTTCTACGCCGACGCCTCCTACCAGTGGATGCCGGGCCAGTGGATCGGCCTGCGCGGCCATCACACCCATGACGACGGCAAGCTGGATTACCCGGAACCGGGCGTGCCCACCGACTCGTTGGATAAGCGCGAGAACGGCGACCTGACCTGGCTCGGCATCGAAGCCAACAGCGACGCCTACAACTGGCGCAACACCAACACCGTCAACTACTGGGCCAGCGTCACCGGTATGCAGGGCGACCGCGACACGGTCAACGCCCTCAAAGCAGACGGCAGCCGCCCGGACCAGGCCAAGCGCAGCGATAACGTGAACGGCTGGGCCACCGACCTGGGTATCCGCCTGCGTCTCGACCCGCAGTGGCAAGTGGGTGCGGCCTATGCCCGCGCCAGCGCCGAATACGAACAGAACGGCCTGCAGAGCAACCGTTCGAACTGGACCGGCACCCAATCCCGTGTGCATCGCTTCGGCGAAGCGTTTCGCGGCGAGATGAACAACATGCAGTCCATGAGCCTGTTCGGTTCGTGGCAACTGCGTGAGGACTACGACGCCAGCCTGGTGTACCACAAGTTCTGGCGCGTGGACGGCAACAAGCCGGTGGGCAGCAACGGTATCGACGCGGTGCAAAACAACACCGACGACGTGACCGGCGCGATCCTCTCCAGCACGTCCCTGCCGCTGGAAGACGGTAAGAAAGACCTGGGTCAGGAGATGGACCTGGTGGTCACCAAGTACTTCAAGACCGGCTTGCTGCCGGCCGCGCTCAGCCAGTCGATCGACGAGCCGTCGGCGTTGGTGCGGTTTCGTGCGGGTGTGTTCAAACCGGGTGACGCCTACGGCAGCCAGGTCGACTCGTACATGCATCGCGCGTTTGTCGACGTGATCTGGAAATTCTGATGGGAGCCTGCGCAATGAATGCTCAAAGCCTACTCGTCGCGGCAATGCTGGTGGCCAGTACCACCGCGTTTGCCGATACGACGGCCAAGGCGCCGACCATCGCCAAGGAACTGCAACAGGCCAAGACCTACACCATTTCCAGCCCGCCGACCGCGCCGCTGGAAATGGCCAAGCCGGCCCTGCCCGACCTGTCGGGCTACACCGCCGCGGCCATGGAAAAAAAGATCGTACGCACCAAACCGGGCAAAATCAGCATCCGTCGCATGATGCAGGAAGACGCGCTCAAGGACTTTATCGGCGGCGATAACAAGATGGCCGAATGGGTGGTGCGCCAGCATGGCATTCCCCAGGCGATCTTTATCGACGACGGCTACATGAACCTCAAGGACCTGCTGGGCAAAGTGCCCAAGCAGTACCTGAGCGAAACCTCGCCGGGCGTGTTCCTGGCCAAGTTGCCGATCGTGGTCGGGCGCAAGGGCATCCTCGAAATCGACAAGCGCACCCAAGAGCTGCGCCTGTCCCAGGAAGCCGGTTCGTTCCTGATCAACGACGGCCAGCTGTTTGTGCGCGACACCAAAATCACCGGTTGGAGCGAAAAGGCCAATGGCCCGGCGCTGTTCAAGTCGCCCAAGGAGTTCCGCCCGTTCCTGCTGGCCTGGGGCGGCACCGAGACCTACGTCGCCAACAGCAAAATGGCCAGTTTCGGCTACGCCAACAGTAAGTCGTACGGGGTGAGTATTTCCCAGTACACGCCGAACATGGCCAAGGTGCTCAAGCGCCCTGAGCCGACCGGCTGGATCATCGATTCCGAGTTCTCGGACATGTGGTACGGCTTCTACTGCTACGAGACCACCGGCTTTGTGATCAAGGGCAATACCTACAAAGACAACATCGTCTACGGCATTGACCCCCACGACCGTTCCCACGGCCTGATCATTGCGGACAACACCGTCTACGGCACCAAGAAGAAGCACGGCATCATCATTTCCCGGGAAGTGAACGACAGCTTCATCTTCAACAACCGCAGCTACGACAACAAACTCTCAGGCCTGGTGATCGACCGTAACAGCGTCAACAACCTGATCGCCGACAACGAGATCTACCGCAACCACACCGACGGCATCACCCTCTATGAGAGCGGCGATAACCTGCTGTGGGGCAACAAGGTGATCAGTAACCGCCGCCACGGCATCCGCGTGCGTAACAGCGTAAACATCAAGCTCTACGAAAACGTCGCGATGGCCAACGGTTTGACCGGCGTCTACGGCCACATCAAGGACTTGACCGACACCGACCGCGACATCGCCCTCGACCCGTTCGACGCCAAGGTTTCCCTGATCGTGGTCGGCGGGGAACTGGCGGGGAACGGCAGCGGGCCGCTGTCCATCGACTCGCCGTTGAGTATCGAGCTGTATCGCGTGTCGATGCTGGCGCCGACCAAATCCAGCGGTATCAGCTTCTCCGGCGTCCTCGGCGATCGCCAGGAAGAAATTCTCGACCTGCTGGTGCGCCAGCAGAAAGCCGTGCTGATCGACCCTGTCGAACGCCAGACCGAAATGCAGGACTGAGGATGACCCTTATGCACCCACACATGATCAAACTGCTGAGCCTCTCGGGTCTGACCCTCGGCCTGCTCGCGGCCAGCCAGGGCGTGCGCGCCGACGAAGTCAAGGCACCGACCTTTACCGCCGAACCGTGCTGCAGCCTGTGCCCGGCCGCCCACGACGCGAAGAACTACACCACACGCTACCAGCAGAACTTCACCACCCTGGTGCAAGCCCAGGGCGACTGGCTGTTCCGTACCCAGGAAGACCTGCGCACCGAGTTCGACACCACCCCGGCCGGCTACAAGCGCATGCAGCAGTTGCATGACGCGTTCAAAAGCAAAGGCGTGGAACTGGTAGTGGTCTACCAGCCGACCCGTGGCCTGGTGAACCGCAACAAGCTCAATCCCGCAGAGAAAGCCTCGTACGACTTCGACAAGGCCCTGACCAACTACAAGACCATGCTCGGCCGTTTCGCCAAGATGGGTTACGTGGTGCCGGACCTGTCGCCGCTGACCAACGAGCAGTTGCCCGACGAACTACCGGCCCACGATTTCTACTTCCGTGGCGACCAACACTGGACCCCATATGGCGCCCAGCGCACCGCGAAAATCGTCGCGGCCAAGGTCAAGCAAATGCCGGAATTCGCCGATATTCCCAAGCGTGAATTCGAAACCAGGCGCTCCGGGCGCATGGGCAAGACCGGCACCCTGCACAACATGGCCGGGCAACTGTGTGGCACCAGTTACGCGATCCAGTACATGGACCAGTTCACCACCGAGCCTAAGGGCGAAGCGGGCGACGGCGACCTGTTCGGCGATTCCGGCAACCCGCAGATCACCTTGGTGGGTACCAGCCATAGCGGCAAGAACTACAACTTCGCCGGGTTCCTGGAAGAAGAAATCGGCGCCGACATCCTCAACGTCGCCTTCCCCGGCGGCGGCCTGGAAGGCTCGATGCTGCAATACCTGGGCAGCGACGAGTTCCAGAAAAGCCCGCCGAAAATCCTGATCTGGGAATTCTCGCCGCTGTATCGCCTCGACCAGGAGACCATCTACCGCCAGATGATGTCGCTGCTGGACAACGGCTGCGAAGGCAAGCCCGCGCAGATGAGCGCCAGCGCCACCTTGAAACCGGGCAAGAACGAATTGCTGGTCAACAGTTCGAACAAAGACCTGCGCAACGCCAACCATCAGGTCGACATCCGCTTCGCCGACACCTCGGTGAAAACCCTGCAAGCCACCCTCTGGTACATGAACGGGCGCCACGAGGACATCAAGATCGAGAAACCCGAAACATCCGATACAGACGGGCGTTTCGCCTTTGAACTGCGCACCGACGAAGACTGGGCCTCGCAGAACTTGCTGGCCGTGGAAGTGCAGGGCCCGGAAAAGGGCACTGCCGCGCAGAAGGTCGAAGCGAAAATTTGCACACGCAACGTATTCCCAAGCGGTGGTCAACAGACCGCCCAACTCGGGAAGTGAGGTTACTTATGCAAAAGCTGATGCTCCCTACCCTGCTGGGCCTGGCGATGTTCGCCGGCGCCGTCAACGCCGCCGCGCCGCTGCGTCCGCCCCAGGGCTATTTCGCACCGATCGAAGCGTTCAAGACCGGCGACTTCAAGGAAAACTGCGACACCATGCCCACGCCCTACACCGGGCCGCTGCAATTTCGCAGCAAGTACGAAGGTTCGGACAAGGCACGCGCCACCCTGAATGTGCAGTCCGAGCAGGCGTTCCGCGACAGCACCGCTGACATTACCAAGCTGGAAAAAGACACCAGCAAGCGCGTGATGCAGTTCATGCGCGACGGTCGTCCGGAGCAGCTCGAATGCACGTTGAACTGGCTGGTGTCCTGGGCCAAGGCCGATGCGCTGATGTCCAAGGACTTCAACCACACCGGCAAGTCCATGCGCAAATGGGCGCTGGGCAGCATGGCCTCGGCCTATGTGCGCCTGAAGTTCTCCGACTCGCACCCGCTGGCCAACCACCAGCAGGAGTCGCAGCTGATCGAAGCCTGGTTCAACAAACTGGCCGATCAGGTAGTGAGCGACTGGGACAACCTGCCGCTGGAGAAGACCAACAACCACTCCTACTGGGCCGCCTGGTCGGTGATGGCAACCTCCATCGCCACCAACCGCCGCGACCTGTTCGATTGGGCGGTGAAGGAATACAAGGTCGGTGTGAACCAGGTCGACGACCAAGGTTTCCTGCCTAACGAATTGAAGCGCCAGCAACGCGCGCTGTCGTACCACAACTACGCCTTGCCGCCGCTGTCGATGATCGCCAGTTTCGCCCTGGTCAACGGCGTGGACCTGCGCCAGGAAAACAACAGCGCGCTCAAGCGCCTGGGCGACAAGGTGCTGGCCGGGGTGAAAGACCCGGAAATCTTCGAGCAGAAGAACGGCAAGGAACAGGACATGAAGGACCTGAAGCAGGCCATGAAATTCGCCTGGCTCGAACCGTTCTGCAACCTCTACACCTGTGCACCGGATGTGATCGAACGCAAGCATGGCATGCAACCGTTCAAGACCTTCCGCCTGGGCGGCGACCTGACCAAGGTCTACGACCCGGCGCATGAGAAAGGCAATAAAGGCTCCTGACGCCACGCGGTTAGACCTGTGGGAGGGGGCTTGCCCCCGATAGCGGTGTATCAGTTGATACATCCGGTGACTGACTCACCGCCAGCGGGGGCAAGCCCCCTCCCACATTTTTGAGCCGGTTTCGTCAGTAGGAATGTAGTACCGCCCCCCGTTTTTTCGTGGGGGGTTTGGGGGGGCTCTGGCCCTTGACTGTTGGTTAAACATGGAGAGATCGGGATGGTTTTCTCGTCCAATGTGTTCCTGTTTCTGTTCTTGCCGATCTTTCTCGGCTTGTATTACTTGAGCGGGCAACGCTATCGCAATCTGCTGCTGCTGATTGCCAGCTACGTGTTCTACGCCTGGTGGCGAGTGGACTTCCTGGCGCTGTTCGCCGCCGTGACGCTGTGGAATTACTGGATCGGCCTCAAGGTCGGTGCCGCCGGTGTGCGCACCAAACCGGCCCAACGCTGGCTGCTGCTCGGCGTGGCTGTCGACCTGTGCATCCTCGGCTACTTCAAGTACGCCAACTTCGGTGTCGACAGCATCAACGTGATGATGAAGTCGATGGGCCTGGAGCCGTTCATCCTGACCCACGTGCTGTTGCCGATCGGTATCTCGTTCTACATTTTCGAGTCCATCAGCTACATCATCGACGTGTACCGTGGCGACACCCCGGCCACGCGCAACCTCATCGACTTTGCGGCGTTCGTGGCGATTTTCCCGCACCTGATCGCCGGCCCGGTGTTGCGTTTCCGCGACCTGGCCGACCAGTTCAACAACCGCACCCACACCCTGGATAAGTTCTCCGAGGGCTGCACGCGGTTCATGCAGGGTTTTATCAAGAAAGTCTTTATCGCCGACACCCTGGCGGTGGTGGCCGACCATTGCTTCGCCCTGCAAAACCCCACCACCGGGGATGCCTGGCTCGGCGCGCTGGCGTATACCGCGCAGCTGTACTTCGACTTCTCCGGCTATAGCGACATGGCCATCGGCCTGGGCTTGATGATGGGTTTCCGCTTTATGGAAAACTTCAAACAGCCGTATATCAGCCAGTCGATCACCGAGTTCTGGCGCCGCTGGCACATCAGCCTGTCGACCTGGCTGCGTGACTACCTATACATCACCCTGGGCGGCAACCGTAAAGGCACGCTGATTACTTATCGCAACCTGTTCCTGACCATGCTGCTCGGTGGCCTGTGGCACGGCGCGAACATCACCTACATCGTGTGGGGCGCCTGGCACGGCATGTGGCTGGCGATCGAAAAAGCCATCGGCCTGAACACCGCGCCGCGCAGTTTCAATGTGCTGCGCTGGGCCTTCACCTTCCTGCTGGTAGTGATGGGCTGGGTGATCTTCCGCGCCGAAAACCTGCACGTCGCCGGCCGTATGTACGGTGCGATGTTCAGCTTTGGCGAGTGGTCGCTGTCGGAACTCAACCGCGCCAGCCTCACTGGCCTGCAAGTGGCAACCCTGGTGGTGGCGTATGCGACGTTGGCGTTCTTCGGCCTGCGCGACTTCTACACCAACCGCCCCGCCGACAAAACCAAGCCGGCCGACCCGAGCCTGATCAAGGCCGTACCGGGCGACAACCCCGGCAGCATCCACCAGCCCGGTTTCACCGTGGGCCAGGACGCTGCCGTGCAACCGGCCTACTGGACCGCTGACTGGCCACGCTACGCCATGCGCGCTGCGGTGCTGCTGCTGTTCGTCGCGTCGATTCTCAAACTGTCGGCGCAGAGTTTCTCGCCGTTCCTTTACTTCCAATTCTGAGGGAGCCGACCATGACCCGTTCATTACGCGTCCTCTATATCGGCCTGTTCCTGGTGCTGCTGTTGGCACTGGGCGCCTGGTCGCTGCGCAGCTTCTTCGGCTTTAGCACCAACGCCGACGCCACTGTGCTCAACGGTCGCTGGACCAAAGCCGTCGAAACCCACTACGACGACGAGTTCCCGATCAAGCGCCTGGGCACCAACCTGTGGGCCGCGCTGGACTACAAGCTGTTCAACGAAGGCCGTCCTGGCGTGGTGCTGGGCCGCGATCACTGGCTGTACAGCGACGAGGAGTTCAACCCCGCCGTCAACGAAGACCAGAACCTGGAAGGCAACTACGCGCTGGTCGAAGGCGTGCGCCAGAAGCTCAAGGCCCAGGGCATTCAACTGGTGATGGCGATCGTGCCGGCCAAGGTACGCCTGTACCCAGAACACCTGGGTGAAGTGAAGCCGGCCAGCATCCACGCCAACCTGTATCAGGACTTCCACGCCCGTGTCGCCGCCGACAAGATCCCGGCTCCCGACCTGCTTGGCCCGCTGCAACAGGCCAAGCTGGGCGGCAAGCAAGTGTTCCTGCGCACCGACACCCACTGGACGCCGGACGGCGCGGAAGTCGCCGCCAAGCAACTGGCCAAGGCGATTGCCGAGCAGACCCCGCTCAGTGGCGAGCCACAGCGCTTTGTCACCGAGGCCGAAAAAACCGAGCCGCATAAAGGCGACCTGCGTCTGTTCCTGCCTTTGGACCCGCTGTTCGAAAACCTGATGCCGCCTAAAGAGCCGCTGCAAAAACGCGTCACGCACTTGGCCGAAACCAAAGGCGACGACGCGCTGTTCAGCGACAGCGAAACCCCAGTGGCGCTGGTGGGCACCAGCTACAGCGCCAACCCCAACTGGAACTTCGTCGGCGCCCTCAAGCAAGCCTTGGGCAGCGATGTGATCAGCTATGCCGAAGACGGCCACGGCCCGATCCTGCCGATGCTCAGCTACCTCAAAAGCGACGACTTCAAGAACAGCCCGCCCCAGGTGCTGATCTGGGAGTTCCCTGAACGTTATCTGCCGGTCAACAACGAAATCGGTGATGCCGACCCATCGTGGGTTGCGCAACTTAAACAAGCCGGTTCGCGCCAACAAAACATGGCACTCAACACCCTTGAAAAATCCGAGACGCCCGAACGGGCGCAAAACTGAAAGAGAGGTAACTCACATGACTTTCACTACAACTCCTCGTCGTCTCGCCAAGACTCTGGCCATCGCTGCCGGCCTGAGCGTCGTATCGATGTCCGCCTTCGCCGGTGGTGACGCCGCCCTGTACGGCCCGACCGCGCCAAAAGGTTCGAGCTTCGTGCGTGTCTACAACGCCAGCAATCAGGAAGTCAGCGCCACCGTTGGCAACACCAACCTGAGCGAAGTGGCCCCACTGGCCAGCAGCGACTTCAGCTTTATGCCTGGCGGTGACTACAGCGCCAAAGTCGGCAGCCAGACCGTGCCGGTCAAACTCGCCGCCGATCACTACTACACCCTGGTCAACAGCGGTAGCGGTCAGCCACAGCTGATCGAAGAACCGCCGTTCAAGAACAAGCAGAAATCCCTGGTGCGCGTGCAGAACCTCAGCGACAAGGCCCTGAGCCTGAAAACCGCCGATGGCAAGACCGATGTGGTCAAGTCGGTGGCCGCCAAAGGCCGCGGCGAGCGCGAGATCAACCCGGTGAAGGTGAGCCTGGCGTTGTATGACGGTGACAAGAAAGTCGGCGATGTGAAGCCGGTTGCGTTGGAACGTGGTGAAGCGGCGGTGCTGTATGTCACGGGCTCGGGTTCGAGTCTGTCGCCAGTGTGGGTGAAACGCCCTGTGTCGACCCGCTGATTAGCTTTTGAAATTGACGCTCCCCCTGTGGGCGCGGGCTTGCTCGCGAAGACAGTGGTTCAGTAACAGATGTACCGACTGAAACACCGCCTCGGGGGCAAGCCCCCTCCCACAGGCTCTGACCCAAATCGATTCAAGGAGAAACACCGATGATCCCAGTAATCCTTTCCGGTGGTAGCGGCTCACGTCTTTGGCCGCTTTCCCGTAAACAGTTCCCCAAGCAATTCCTGGCCCTGACCGGCGAGCACACGCTGTTCCAGCAAACCCTGGAACGCCTGGTGTTCGAAGGCATGGACTCCCCGATCGTGGTCTGCAACAAGGACCACCGGTTTATCGTCAACGAGCAACTGGCCGCGCGTAAGCTCGAATGCCAGCGCATCCTGATGGAACCGTTTGGCCGCAACACCGCACCGGCCGTGGCCCTGACCGCGATGATGCTGGTCAACGAAGGCCGCGACGAGCTGATGCTGGTGCTGCCGGCCGACCATGTGATCGACGATCAGAAAGCCCTGCAGCGTGCCCTGGCCCTGGCCACCGTAGCCGCCGAGCGTGGCGAGATGGTGCTGTTCGGCGTGCCGGCTACCCGCCCGGAAACCGGCTATGGCTACATCAAGTCCACCAACGATTCGTTGCTGCCCGAAGGCGTGAGCCGCGTGCAACAGTTCGTGGAAAAACCCGATGAAAAACGCGCCGTCGAGTTCGTCAAAAGCGGCGGTTACTTCTGGAACAGCGGCATGTTCCTGTTCCGTGCCAGCCGGTTCCTGGAAGAGCTGAAAAAACACGATCCGGACATCTACGACACCTGCGTACTGACCCTGGAACGCAGCGAGCAGACCGCCGACACCGTGTCCTTCGACGACGCAACATTCGCCTGCTGCCCGGACAACTCCATTGACTACGCCGTGATGGAAAAAACCCAACGCGCCTGCGTAGTGCCGCTGAGCGCCGGTTGGAGCGACGTGGGTTGCTGGGCGTCGTTGTGGGCGGTCAACGACAAAGACGCCAACGGCAACGTGAGCAAGGGCGACGTGGTGATCCAGGACAGCCGCAACTGCATGGTGCATGGCAACGGCAAACTGGTGTCGGTGATCGGTCTGGACAACATCGTGGTGGTGGAAACCAAGGATGCGATGATGATTGCCCACAAGGACAAGGTCCAGGGCGTCAAGCAGATGGTCAACACCCTCAACGAACAGGGCCGCAGCGAAACCCAGAACCACTGCGAAGTGTATCGTCCGTGGGGCTCCTACGATTCGGTGGACATGGGCGGCCGCTTCCAGGTCAAGCACATCTCGGTCAAGCCGGGCGCGTGCCTGTCGCTGCAAATGCACCACCACCGCGCCGAACATTGGATCGTGGTCAGCGGCACCGCCGAAGTGACCTGTGACGAGAACGTGTTCCTGCTCACCGAAAACCAGTCCACCTACATCCCGATCGCTTCGGTGCATCGCCTGCGCAACCCAGGCAAGATCCCGTTGGAGATCATCGAAGTGCAATCGGGCAGCTACCTGGGCGAAGACGACATCGAACGCTTCGAAGACATCTACGGCCGCTCGACGCCGATAGAACGTGGCGTGTCGGTGAAAACTATCGCGCAGTAAAACAGTCGTACAAGAAGCCCTCGCCCAACCCATTGCGTCCCCTATCCGCAGTGGGTTGGGTGGGGGCTTTTTTGTTCAATGACCGTCAAAACAGCCAGACACTCCCTTGCGGGGTATCGGGCCTGCGGTTAACGAGCCCAGTTACGCGGGGCAAACGCGTTGTAATTGCCATGATCCTTGGGCTCAGCATTTTTATACGTGTCCTTGCCGATTTTCTCCGCCGCCTTGCCGCCCCACATCAGCGCCGAACCCGCCACTTTCGAGGAAAGGCCACCCGAGCCTGCCATCTTCTTGCCAGCCACCTTCGCCATACCACCAGCGAACGTCAAGGCTGCTCCAAAGGCTTTGTCTCTAGAACTGTCGTTGCTGTGAAGCACCAAAGATGGCAATACGTGCGAACGAATCGTATCGCCGAGGCCTTGAAGAACGGTTTGTCGCAAACTTGTAAGCCCCAAGTTCTGCATACGAGGTCCGGAGCGCGACTCAAGGGCGCTGGCATCCGGTTGAGCAACGTCCCCTGACTGGCTGGAAGCCGCTGCGGGTGTGGATACGCTGAGAGGGGTGGAAAGGCTCGCAACAGCGTCTGAAATCTTCATAAGTACTTCACCTTTTAAAAGGGTAACGTTGGGTTCCGTTTTTGACCGCCAGGCGTCCTTGCACAAACTGTGTGGAAGTTTATTCAAACCGGTTCCCACACCGTCGCGTGAAGTGATCTGCGTTGATCGTCACCGCTCTGTAGCCGTATGAGGGTCTCCTGAGATACGCCTTCTTGTGTCTGGAGCTGCCCCATCCCTCCTACGCTTAAGTTAGGATGCTGGTTCCAAATTCGAGGTGGTCTCCATGTTCTTCGGCGTTCTTCTGATCATCACCTGGCTGATCCTGCTGCTGCGCTACCCGGCCAAAGCACTGCCGGTGTCCCTCGCGGCCTTGGCGGGCCTGGGTTGCGTGGCCGTTTGGGTGGTTTGGCTGGACAACCGCGAAGCCTCACAATTGGCGCGCCTGGAACTGCGCATCACCTACGCGCCGCAGGACTGCCCAGCCGATCGGCCACTGAAGCTGACCCTGAACAACGGCAACGACGTGCCACTCACCGAACTGCGCTGGCGCGTCGCGGCCTACGCACCGGGCGACACCGTGAACCTGGCCGACAACGTCTACGTCGCCCCGCGCTATCGCGGCCCCGGCGAGTTGCAGGCCGGCGCCACTTGGGACGATTGCCTGCCCACCCCACCGCTACGCCCCGGTTACCGCGCGCAAACCCTGGAATTTCGTGCCGAGCATCTGCAAGGCAGCTTCGCGGACTGATAAAGGACTGCTCCATGCCCAACGTATTGATCACCGGTTGCTCCAGCGGTATCGGCCGCGCCCTGGCCGAGGCGTTCAAAGCCGCCGGCTATGACGTGCTGGCCAGCGCCCGCCGCAAGGATGACGTGATTGCCCTCAACCAGGCCGGCTTTCACGCCGTGCAGTTGGACGTCAACGATGCCACCGCGCTGAAAGCCCTGGCCGCACACCTGGGCGAGCTGGACGTTCTAATCAATAATGCCGGCTACGGCGCCATGGGCCCGCTGCTCGACGGCGGCACCGAGGCCATGCAGCGCCAGTTCGAAACCAACGTATTTTCCATTGTCGGCGTGACCCAGGCGCTGTTCCCGGCCTTGCGCAAACGCAAGGGCCTGGTGGTGAATATCGGCAGCGTCTCCGGCGTGCTGGTCACGCCGTTCGCCGGTGCTTACTGCGCATCCAAGGCCGCCGTACATGCGTTGAGCGATGCCCTGCGCATGGAACTGGCGCCCTTTGACGTTCGCGTCATGGAGGTCCAACCCGGGGCTATCGACACCCACTTCGCCAAAAACGCCGGCGCCCAGGCCGAACTGCTGATCAACGAACAATCGCCCTGGTGGCCGTTGCGCGATGGCATTCGTGCGCGCAGCCAGGCGTCCCAGGACAAACCGACACCCGCAACCGTGTTCGCGGCCGATGTGCTCAAGGCGGTGCAACAATCGCAACCGCCGCGCCTGTTGCGCTCGGGCAATGGCAGCCGGGCGTTGCCGCTGCTGGCGGCGTGGTTGCCCAAAGGATTATTGGAAACCGTGTTGAAAAAACGCTTTGGTTTGAATGGGAGTATGTAAATGATCGACTACAGCGAATTTTTCGAAGAAGTAATCCAGACCCACGTCGAGATCGAACAATGGTTTGCCGGCGTTGCGCCCGACGCAACCTTGGAAAACCTGCTTGCGCGCTTCTCTCCGGATTTCAGCATGATCGCCCCAGCCACCGGCGCACGGGTGAATGCGGCCGGGGTCAACGCACTGTTCACCCGCCTGGGCGGCATGCGCCCTGGCTTGAAAATCACCTTGAGCGAAATGACCGGGATTGACCGCCACGCGCGCGGCGCCACGGTGACCTATCGCGAACATCAAGTGGACGACAGCGGCACCCAGACCGACCGCCGCGCCACCGTGGTGTTCGAGAAACAGGCCAGTGGTGCGCTGTTGTGGCGACATTTGCATGAGACGTATGTCGCGCAATGAAATAACTACTCGGCCGGTTCCTACATAAAACAGCGAACGGCCTGACATCATTTCCAGGAAACTATCCACAGGCTCTTTCACTTCTGTCTCCTTACAGGTGAAAGGATGCCTAGCAACTTCATACGAAGCGGTGTGCCGGATGCACACACCACGACTCGCCAGCGATTGACCAGCCTGCTGGACCTGCCTGAGCTTTATCGAACCATCGACGCCATCCCCGCCATCGTCGGGGCTGGGGTGGTGCATATTGGCAGTGGTTAACAGGTGACGGTGCTGCGCGAATTTGTGCCGTTGTGCAGTATCAGGCCCAAGCGAGTGATCGTGCGGGAAGTGGCAGGACCGGCGAGGTCTGCCGATGAGTATGCCCAACTCGCGGCAAGCTCGCCGCGTGAGTCGCAACTGTGGAAAGAAGCATCGGGAATGGCTCTATCATGCGGCGGTGCTGTGCTTGGAATCTACGTCGCCAAGGTAGGCGTCGCGGCGGCTCCCCTTAGCGCAGGTTCAAGTCTTGCAGTCACCTATATTGCTTACACGGCTGCTGCAGCTAGTGGCGTGCAATGTATCAACGGTCTTTGGCGAACCTACAAAGAACTCACCAACCCGGCAGAAAACGACTATTACGACAGCTTGAATTGGTATCAGACAATGAGTTTGGCCTTAGACGGCATTTCATTGGTCGGCGCAGGCAGCACTAGCTTTGTCACAGTTAGGGATGGTCTGAAGTAGCCATGTATTTCCCCGGCATACCACCTAGCGCAACTTTTAAACTCGCCAAATGATCAAAAAACAATCAATTCGACGAGTATTTCTTACGTTTTCGCCACCCGGACCCC